>NZ_JBXAJY010000002.1:0-432964 GCF_058797755.1 Allobosea sp. GW823-FHT02B03
GAGACCAGCGTGTCGTAGATCGGGTTGCCGACGCCCAGCCGCTCCGCCGCATTGGCGATGAAGCCCTGGTTGCGGGTGACCGCGACGAAGGGGCGATTGCCGCCGTCCGGACCGAAGCCGGTATCGTTGCGGGTCATGGTCAGCACCACATCCTGCGCGCCGTGGACCAGCGTCGGCGTCAGGAAGGCGAAGTTCGACGACACGCCGGCGAACTGACCGCTGACTCCGCCCGCGGCGGTGAGGATGGTGTAGCTCGTGGCCGCCGCATAATTCCCGGCCGCGGCGAGCACCTGGACCGTGCCGCCCGACAGCGTCGCCATCCCCTTGGCATTGATCCGGTCGCCCTGGCCGGCGGCGTTGATCTCGAGCTGATAGGTCGAGCCAGACGCGAAAGCGACATTGCCGGCGACGTTCAGCGTCCCGATCGAATTGCCCGGCGCCACCGTGCCGCCCCCGGCGACCGCGATGCCGCCAACCGTGCCGGTACCGGCGAGAATGCCGCCGCCCACCGTCACCGCCGAATTGGCGATCGAGCCGTTCACCACCAGCGTGCCGCCCGCAATCGTCGTCGCGCCGGAATAACCGCTGGTTCCGCTGAGCGTAAAGGTCCCGGAACCGGCCTTCGTCAGGCCGCCTGTGCCGTTGATCGCCCCGGAGAAGGTGGTGGAACTGCCATCGCCGCCGGTGCTCAGAGTGCCCGCGCCGAGCGCAACCGTCCCGGCGCCGGACAAGGACGCGACCGTCTGGTTGAAGCCCGCCAGATCGAGCACCGCGCCGGCCCCGACCGTGAACGCAGAACCCGCAGCGAAGGTGCCGGCCGCCCCGGCCCGCAGCGTCCCGCCCGCAACGGTCGTCGCCCCCGTGTAGCTGTTGGCGCCGCTCAGCGTGAAGGTGCCCGCCCCCGCCTTGGTCAGGCCGCCCGTGCCGGTGATCGCGCCCGAGAAAGCGGTCGAGCTGCCATCGGAACCGGTGGTCAGCGTGCCCGCGCCGAGCGTGACCGAGCCGGCCCCGGCGAGCGAGCCGATGCTCTGGGTGAACCCTGCCAGATCGAGAACCGCCCCAGCGGCGACCGTGAAGGCCGACGCGGCCGAGAACGCGCCGGCAGCCCCGGCCCGTAACGTCCCGCCGGTAACGGTCGTCGCACCGCCATAGGCGTTGGCACCACTCAGCGTGAAGATGCCGGCCCCGGCCTTGGTCAGGCCTCCGGTCCCGCTGATCGCGCCGGAGAAGGCGGTCGAGCTGCCATCGGAACCGGTGGTCAGCGTGCCCGCGCCGAGCGTCACCGCCCCGGCGCCGGCGAGCGAGCCGACGCTCTGGTTGAAGCCCGCGAGGTCGAGCGTGGCACCCGAGGCGACCGTGACAGCCGAGGCCGCCGAGAAGGAGCCGGCCGCGCCCGCCCGCAGCGTTCCACTCGCGACCGTCGTCGCGCCGGCATAGGTATTGGCGCCGCTTAGGACCAAAGTGCCCGCCCCAGCCTTGGACAGCGCGCCCGGTCCGGAGAGCGGCTGCGTCACCGTGAAGCTGTTGCCGGCATCGGCGATGTCGAAGCCGCCGCCAGCGGTGCCGAGGACGACGTTGCGCGCAAGCTGCGTCAGCGTCGTGCCGGTGACCTGCAGCACGCCGCCGTTCAGCGTCAGCGCTCCGGCCGCGTTGCCGAGATTGGCATCGGCCGCGATGCTGACGGCCCCGCCGGTGATCGTGGTCCCACCCGCATAGGTGTTGGTGCCCGAAAGCGTCAGCGTGCCGGTGCCGGTCTTGACCAGCGAGCCGTTGCCGCTGATCACGCCGCTGACCGTGGTCGAGCTGTTGTTGCCACCGACCGTCAGCTCGTTGGTTCCGAGCACATAGGAACCCGCACCCGCGATCGAGCCCGCGCTCAGCTTGCCGTCATTGTTCGGTCCGGTGCTGGGCGAGAAATCGGTGATCCCGCCGGCATTGGTCACCAGGGTCGCATTGCCGCCCGTGGCGAACTGGACGAAATTCAGGCCGCCATTGTTGACGATGACTGCGTTTCCGGCGGTGCTGTTGTCGCGAAACGCAACGGTCTGGCCAGCGTTGTTGGTTATCTGCGCGTTACCGGCAGTGCTGTTGGTGAAGAAGGTGAGAAAAAACCCGTTGGTGATCGTGGCGTTACCGGCCGTGCTCGCTTGATCGAATTGCAGGTGGCCCGCGCCGGTGATGGTGAAGGTCGCGTTCGCCGCGCTGCTGGTGTCATGGAAGATCATGACGCCCGAATTCGTGATGTTCGCATTCCCGGCATTGCTCGAGAAATAGAAATCCGCGAACTGCTGGTTGTTGATGGTGGCACTGCCGGCCGTGGTCGAGTCGACGAAGTGCATCGTCCCCGTATTGGTGATGTTCGAATTTCCGCCCGTTGCGGTGCCGCGGAAGTTCAAATTCCCACCACTCGTGATGACCGCGGTGCCGGCACTGGCCGCCACCTGGAACTCCATGACGCTGACGCCGACGGTGGGGTTGACGAAGTTCTGCGTCTGGGCCGAATTGTTGACGATGCCCGCGCCGGTGAAGATCAGCCTGTTGTTGTTGGTGATCGTATAGGCATCGGCCCCGGCGTTGAAGGTGAAGCCGCCGAGCGTGGTGTTGCCAGCGTTGGTGAGCGCCGTCGCGTTCGATGTGTCAAAAATTCCGGTGCCGGTCGGAACCGTAGCCGGGCTCCAATTCGTCCCGGTCGACAGTTCCGGAGTACCGGGAGCGGCCAGCCATGTCGCGTTCTGCGCCTGGGCGCCCTGTATCGGCGCCAGGCTCAACGCCGTTCCCGCCAACAGCACGAGCCGCAGCTCCTTGCGACGAAGCATGCGATTCGATCGAGTTGAAGGCATGGGCGCTCCTCCTGATACTTACTTCTCCGACAGCGCCCGACCTTGACGCAACCGTAAAAACAGCACGCCGCGCAATTGCTTGCGCAGTGTTGCGAATAGCCCTCATGCGTAGGGTAAGGCAGCGACGTCGACCGTTCAGCTGCACAGGATTAGAGCGAGACGACCTCCGGGAACCCGATGACTATTCACGATAGTAGGACGATCGAATAACGGAACCCCCTCGTTGGAGGTAACAGGAAAAATTTACATCTTCCTAAAACGGCACCCTGGAAGCATCCGCAGCACCGAATTGCCTCGGCGATAACGCAGGGCACGACATGATTTCTCTGCCCGGATTGGCCAATACGATCACCACGGCGCCGACAGCATCCCCGACGGCTCTAACGGGGTAGCGGGGCGGCATCCGGAACAGGAATGGGTACCTCGGCGCATGCCTCGTTCGGTCGTCGGGGCACCCCTGCATGCGGCACAGGACTTCATCGCGGGGCTGCCAAAGTTCGCTGCCAAGGCGCGCCGTCGTATAGCTCTGCCGCTCGAATCGCCCGGAGACCGATCCATGCCGAAGCTTTGCAAGTTCACCTCGCCGATCGACGGCAAGCCCGTCTACGTCAATCCGGCCCGGGTCAGCGTCGTCTATGTCCACAAGGGCGTGCCAGCCGACACCATTATCGGCTTCGGCAAGGACTTCATGCTCGGCGTCAAGGAAAGCCTGGAGGACGTCGTCGCCGTGCTCGAGAAGGCTGCAGCGGACAAGGGCTGACAACCTTCGCCTTGCAGGCGCGGCGCGTTCACGGAATCGCGCAATCGACGAAGCCGCGGCTTGGCGCGCCAGCCGCAGGGCCATAGGGTCCAGCTGAATCGGCCCGGAACTTGCTCGGCCGACACAGCCCTGGCGCGGCAAGAACGGAGCGCTCGAAACGATGACCTCTGCCGAGCGGCGCGAGAAGCTCCTGGCTCTCGCACAGCAATGCGAAACCACCGGTCGCCCCGACCGCAATCTCGACACCGAGATCTACGAGGCGCTGGGCTTCACCGTCCGCCGCAAGCCCACGCTTCTGGCCGGCCCACGCACGCCACCCGGCGGCATCTATCAGCAGGGCGCGCTCTGGAAGGCGATCGGCAAGATCAGCGCCGAGATCGACGTCGCCGTCAGCGTACTCCGGCAAAAGGCGCCCGACTGGAACTGGAGCCTGCATTCCATCGTCGCCGAGGAGCAGTCCTTCGAGGCGCTCGTCGCCGGCTCGAGCGGCCACGGTGCGCTCGCCTCGCTCGCGCTCTGCGCCGCCCTGCTCAAGGCGTTTGCGGCCCGTGGCGGCAAAATCACGGAAAGTTGACCCTGCGCCACCCGGCGACGGTTGAAGCCATCGCCCGGCCCGCTAGTTTGCTGCACAGGCTGAGCCCAGCCCAGGATGTGATACCGGCTGGCGGGCAGCGTCACCGGGGCAGCGCATCCTCGCCCACCGGTTGGAGCCCGATCATGACCCGTTTGGACCTTTCGCGCCGCACCCTGATGGCGGGTGCCGGCGCGCTCGCAGCAGCGGCCTCGCTCGATCTGCCCCTCGGCATCGCCCCGGCCCAGGCCCAAGGAGCCCCCGTGAACCAGAACCCCGGCTTCTATCGCTACAAGGTCGGCGACATCACCGTCACCGCCATCAATGACGGCTTCGCCAGGCGCCCGCTCGAAGGCTTCGTGCGCAATGCCGAGCTCGCCGACGTCAAGAAGGCCATGGAACAGGCCTATCTGCCGAGCGACGCGCTCTCGATCACCTTCACCACCCTCGCCATCCAGGCCGGCGACAAGCTCACCCTGATCGACACCGGCAATGGCGATTCCGGCGCGCCGACCTCCGGCGCCTGGCTGAAGAACTTCCGCGCCGCCGGCTTCGACCCGAAGAACGTCTCCTCGGTGGTGTTCAGCCATTTCCACGGCGACCACATCAACGGCTTCCGGCTCAAGGACGGAACCGCGATGTTCCCCAATGCCGAGGTCATGGTCCCGGCGGCCGAATGGGCGTTCTGGATGGACGACGCCAAGATGAATGCGGCCCCGGACGCGATGAAGGGCGCCTTCGCCGGTGTGCGCCGCGTCTTCGGCCCCGTCGCCAAGGATGTGAAGCAGTTCGAGGCCGGCAAGGAGATCCTGCCCGGCATCACGGCGGTCGCCGCCCCCGGACATACGCCCGGCCACACCGTCTTCGCCGTCGCCTCCGGCTCCGGCAAGCTGATGATCATGTCGGACACCACGAACCACCCGGCGCTGTTCGTGCGCAACCCCGACTGGTCGGCGGTTTTCGACATGGACGGCCCGCAGGCTGCCGCCACGCGCCGCAAGCTGCTCGACATGGTCTCGGCCGATAAGATGCAGGTCGCCTTCTACCACGCGCCCTTCCCCGCCACCGGCCATATCGCCCGGGACGGCAACGGTTTCGAGCTGGTTCCGGTGCAGTGGAGCAGCGCGATCTGAGATCGCCGAGAGCCGGCCAGGTCCGGCCAAAGCTTCCCGGCCGGGGCCAGCGCCCCGGCCGTTTCTTTTGGCACCATGGCTCGCGATCCCGGACCGGCCCGTGCTATGGCACGGGCTCGACCAGCGACCGGGAGGATGGCGCGAGGAATGGCACGGATTTTCGCGCAGGCCTTGCGCCCTACTGCAATGATCCAGCGATGACCGAGCGTAGCGGAACCATCGCTTTCGTCGCCAGCGAGACGCCGGAGGCCCAGGCCGCACTCGCCAAGCTGGTCGAGCGCTATGGCGACGCCGAGCCGGCGGCGGCGGACATCGTCGTCGCCCTCGGCGGCGACGGGCTGATGCTGCAGACGCTGCATCGCTTCATGGGCACCGCCAAGCCGATCTACGGCATGAATCGCGGTTCGGTCGGCTTCCTGATGAACGAGTTCAAGGAGCGCGGCCTGCGCAAGCGGCTGGAGGCGGCGCAGCGCAGCGTCGTGCATCCGCTGGTGATGACCGCGATCGACCGCGACGGGCACAAGGTCGAGGCCCGCGCCATCAACGAAGTCTCGCTCCTGCGCCGCTCCTATCAGGCGGCGAAGCTGCGCCTTTCGGTCGACGGCCAGGTCCGGCTGGAGGAACTCGTCGCCGACGGCGTGCTGCTGGCGACGCCGGCCGGCTCGACCGCCTACAACCTCTCCGCCAACGGCCCGATCCTGCCGCTCGACGCGCCGCTCCTTGCCCTGACGCCGCTCTCGCCCTTCCGACCCCGGCGCTGGCGCGGTGCGCTGCTGCCCGATCAGGCGCAGGTGACGATCGAGGTGCTGGAGGCGGAGAAGCGGCCGGTCAGCGCCGTCGCCGATCATATCCAGATCGAGAACGTCGCCTCGGTCGCGATCGCGATCGACCGCTCGCTCGACCTCGTCATGCTGCACGATCCCGGCCACAGCCTGGACGAGCGCATCCTGCGGGAACAGTTCGGGTATTGAGGCTGCCGTCATTCCCGCGCGAAGCGCAGCGCAGACCCGGGTGTCTCGGGAAGGCAAGGCGCAGGCCGGAGCCACTTCCGGCCTGAGATGCTCGGGTCAGGCCCGAGCGTGACGCGCTCGCAGCTACGCGACCTCGCGCAGATCGCCGAGGTCGAGCTCGACCAGGAACTGCGGGTCGGCCTCGACCAGCAGCGCCAGGGCGGCGTCGTCGGCGAGCGAATCGGCCAGCCCCCTCGCCTCCTCGCGCGCCGCTTCCGCATCGAGCCGGCGCAGCAGCGCCATCAATGCATGCGATTCGGTGCCTTCGAGGCCATCGCAGGCGATCAGCACCTCGGCGAGCAGCGCCCGGTTGATGCCGCTCGCACCGGAGGCGGCGGCGTAGTCGCCGCGCTTCAGCGCCGCCACGACCGCGGCGAAGGCCGGCAGCAGCACGGCCGGCATCGCAGCCTTGCGATAGAGCGCCTTCAGCCCCGAGCCACCCCTGTCCCAGAGCAGCGCCCGAACGCGCCCGAGAGGCAGCTCGGAGAGCGTCGCGAACGCGGCTTCCGCCAGAGCAGGCTCGCCGCTCAGCAGCGAGCGCAGGATGACGCCCGGCGTCAGCCTTCCGTTCTCGCGCAGGCATTCGACGATCGCAGGCGCGTCGCTGTCCTCGCCGCCGGCGGCGAGCGCCACCGCCACGCGCTCGGTCGCTTCGCGGGCGAGCCTCGCGCTGCGCTCCTCGGTGAGCCAGCCGCAGCCGCTGACGAAGGCGGCAAGCGCGTCCGAAACCTTGGCGGCGATCGACTGGCGCAGGCCGGCCGGCAGGTCGAGCCGCGCCAGCAGCGCCTCGCGCACCGCCCCGGATTCGCCCTCGCGCTCGAAGATGCGCTCCAGCGAGAATTCAGGAATCTCGGCCGTCGGATTGGCGAGCAACGCGAGCAGCGCCTCCTCGACACCGACTTCGGCCAGCGCCGCCGCGACGCTGACCTGCAGATGTGGCCTCTGCGCGATGGCGCGCTGCGCCAGCCCGTCGCCGACCGCTGCCGCATCGACGAGATCGGCCTCGCCGAGCACGGGCGACTGCGCCAGCAGCAGGGCGGCGATGTCGCTCTGCTCGGCGATCAGCGCCAGGACCAGGGTGCGCGGTGCACCGCTCGCGCCGGCAAGTTCCTCAGCGAGCGCCCGTCGCACCAATGGCGAGGGATCGTCGACCAGCGAGATCAGCGCCGTCTCGGCCTCGCGCCGGTCCTCGGGCGACATCGCCGAGCGGAGATAGGCGCCGGCCAGGGCCGCAGCGCCGGCGGCGCGCGCCTCGGCCGGAGCCGTACGAGCCCAGAGAAGGAAGCGACGAACGATCATCCGCGCCTGCCATGCGTCATGAAAGCACTCAGATCGAGCGGGCCGCGGCGGGGTGACGAGGCGCGAGCCGGCTTGTCAGCGACCGTCGCGACCGCCGGCTGGCTGTCGGCGGCGAGTTCGCGTGGCCGTGCCGGCGGCAATGGCGCGCGCATCGCGACAGGTGGCTGGGCAGAAGCCTGGGTCGCGCCGGCAGCGACCGGCTTGGCGGCGCTTTCGGCCTCCGCCGCAGCGCCGCGGCGGGGGAAATAGCGGGCGGCAGGATCGGCATCGACGGCGCGCGAGGCCTCGCCGCTGCGCGGCGTCGTCCAGAGATTGGCGACCGCCTTCGAGACCGGCGTGCGCGGCCCCTCGGTCGAGAACAGCCCGATCAGCCCCTTGGCGCGCCCCGGCGCCAGCGCGGCGGCAATCGGCACCACCGCCGGCTCCGACGCGTAGGCCGTCGCGCTCGTCCCATTCGGACGGGCCTGTGCCAGCATCGCGCCGGTCGAGGCTGCGACCTGGGTATTGGCATGGCTGGCGGCGAGCACCCCGTAGACCTCCTGGACGCTGCGCGCCCGGCCGCTCTTGTCGAAGAAGATCGCCTTGTTGGCAGCGGCCGCCTCCGGAAACTGGCTGGCGGCGGAGCGGCCGGGATCGCTGCCCACGCTCCGGATCAGGTCGCTGGCGCCGCGCGCGCCGAGCACATGCGCGATATAGAGCTCGCCGGCATGCGGCTGGCGGCCGAGCGCCGCACCGAGCTGCTCGCCATTCTTCTGGGTCAGGGCGCCGGCCATCACGGCGGCGACCTGCGGATCGTTGCGCAGCTGCAGGATTTTTTCGCGCATGGCGGGGTCGGCGACGGTCAGGCGGCCGTTCTCGCCCTCGCTGATCGCGCCGGCATAATTGGCCATGCCCTGCTTCGGGCCTTCCTGGCGCATGATCGAGAGCCAGGTCTGCTCGATGAACTGGAACAGGCCGGTCGCGCTCGAGGTGCGCGCCTTGGCATCCGGTTCGAGCGAGGATTCACGTTGCGCCGTCTTCAGCAGATAGTCGAAACCGACACCTGTCCGGTCGGCGCCCTCCTTGATGGCGCTGACGACCGGATTGGCAGGCGTTGTCTCGCGGGCGCTCGGCGTGCTGAAAAGGAACATGAAGAACCACTCGGGCTGCTGCCGCTCCGGTCGGGCGGAAGCACCTGAGAAGACTGGACCAATTATGGTAAGCGAACCGTTAAAATGCCGGCCGTGAGCCGGCTGGCGGACGCAGAAAACGCCTTGGGAGCAGGATGATGACGGAACCGAAACGACACCGGCGCGGCGGGCTCTATTTCGAGGACTTCACGGTCGGCACCTCGATCGAGCATGGGCTGACCCGGACGGTCACGCAGATGGACAACATGTTGTTCTCCAACATGACCCTGAACCCGCAACCCCTTCATATCGATGCGCATTTCTGCGCGACCGAGACCGAATGGGGCAAGCCGCTGATGAACTCGCTGTTCACGCTCGGCCTGATGATCGGCATTTCCGTCAACGACACCACGGTCGGCACCACGATCGGCAATCTCGGCATGACCGACGTGACCTTCCCCGCCCCACTCTTCGAGGGCGACACGATCAATTGCGTCACCGAGATCGTCGCCAAGCGCGAGTCGCGCTCGCGTCCCGAGGCCGGCATCGTCGAGTTCCATCACCGCGCCTACAAGCAGGATGGCACGCTGGTGGCGCAGTGCCGCCGCCAGGCCTTCATGAAGAAGCGGCCGGTCGACGGGGAGCAGGTCTGATGCGGTCCCTCCTGTTCGTACCCGGCGACAGCCCGAAGAAGCTGCAGAAGGGGCTCGAGAGCGGCGCCGATGCGCTGATCCTCGATCTCGAGGACTCGGTCGCGCTTGACGGCAAGCCGCAGGCGCGCGCGCTGACCTGCGACTTCCTGAAGGAGGCCGGCGCGCTGGCGCACCGCCCGCGCCTGATCGTGCGGGTCAACGCCCTCTCGACCGGCCTGACCGAAGCCGATCTCGACGCCGTCATGCCCGGCGCGCCGGACGCGATCATGCTGCCCAAGGCCGAGGGCGGGCCGGACCTCACCCATCTCGCCGCCCAGATCGCGGTCCGCGAGGCCGAATCCGATTTTGCCGACGGCGCGACCCGGATCATCGCGATCGCCACCGAGACCGGAAAGGGCATCTTCGCGCTCGGCAGCTATGCCGGCGCGAGCCACCGGCTCGCCGGCCTGACCTGGGGCGCCGAGGATCTCTCGGCCGACCTCGGCGCCGAGACGAACCGTCTGGAGAATGGCGACTATGCCGATCCCTACCGGATGGCGCGCTCGCTGCTCCTGTTCGCCGCCGCCGCCGCGCAGGTCGACGCAATCGACACGGTCTTCACGGCGTTCCGCGACGAGGCCGGCCTGCGGGCCGAATGCCTCGCCGGCCGGCGCGACGGCTTCACCGGCAAGATGGCGATCCATCCGGCCCAGGTCGCGGTGATCAACGAGGTCTTCTCGCCCTCGCCCGAGGCGCTGGCCCGCGCCGAGGCGATCATTGCCCTGTTCGACGCCGATCCCAGCCTCGGCGTCATCGGCCTCGATGGTGAGATGCTCGACCGCCCCCATCTGATGCGGGCGCGCAGGCTCAAGGCGCGCGCGGACAAGCTGGGCTGACCCGAAGCCGGGTCAGCCCTCCGGCTCGGCGGAGGCGGCGCAGGTGACGACCGCGCCGCCTTCCGCCCGGAGCCGGACGCCGCCGAAGATCAGCAGACTGACCGCTGCCAGGACGCCGGCGCTGATGCCGCCATAGAGCATCACCCAGCCGAAGCCGTCGACCAGTGCCGCATGGACCCCGGCGCCGGACGCATCGTGCAGGGCCAGGACCGGATAGCTCTGCGGCAGCGCGCCGAGATTGCCGGCGGCGACCGAGGTCGCCAGCGCCTGCAGCTGCGAAGCGTCGAGGACGCCGGACAGCCCCGCCGGCAGCGACCGGCGGATGCCCTCGACCAGGATCAGCCCCATCACCGGGATGTTGATCGCCAGCGCGATCAGGCGGGCGCTGATGTCGATACCGGAGGCCATGCCCGCTCGGTTGCTCGGCACCGCGCCGGTTGTGGTGTTGGTCACCGCCGTATTGGTCAGGCCGAGCCCGATCCCGGCCAGCAGCGCGCCCGGCAGCACGGTCAGCCAGCCCGGCTGGGCACTCCCGCTACCGAGCCACATCGCGATGAAGCCGGCGCCCATGGTGAGCATGCCGAGCGGAACGACCAGCTGCGGACCATGGTGCTGCAGCAGGCGGTCCGAGATCACCGGCATCACCATGAAAGGCACGGTATAGGCCAGCAGCAGCAGCCCGGTCGCCTCGGCGCTGAGGCCGAGCCCGCTCTGGAAGTAGATCGGCAGGTAGATGATGAAGGGCCAGTAGCTGAAATTCATCGCGGCGCAGCCGATGATCGCGCCGCTGAAACGGCGGATCCGGAACACCGAGAAATCGAACATCGGCTGCGGCGCGCGCTTCTCCACGAACAGGAAGGCGACGAAGCTGGCCAAAGCGAGGCCGGCAAGGCCGGATGCCACGGCAGCGCCGAGTTCGGTTCCCTGCGTGATGACGAAGGCGAAGCCGAAGACCGCCAACGTCAGCGTCGCGATGCCGGCAAGGTCGAGTTCCTTCGCCTCGGCATCTCTGGATTCGCGGATGCCGATCGCGGCCGGCACCAGCGCCAGCACGGTCAGCGGCACGTGGATCAGGAAGACCCATTGCCAGCCCGCCAGCGCCGTCAGCATGCTGCCGACCACAGGGCCGAAGCCGAGGCCGACGCCGCTGACGACGCCCCAGAGCGTGAACGCGCGGCCGCGCTCGCGCCCGTCCGGAAATTGATGCGAGATGATCGCGATCGCGCAGGTCAGCATCGCACCGCCCGCCATGCCCTGCAGGAACCGGCCGGCGATCAGGATCGGCGCGTTCGGCGCCAGCCCGCAGACCAGCGATGTCAGGCCGAAGGCCGCCGTGGTCGCCATGAAGACGCGCTTGCGGCCAAAGCGGTCGGCGAGCGTGCCGGTCGCCATCAGCACCGCCGTGCAGGCGATGGTGTAGGCGTTCATGATCCATTGGAGGGCGCGGAAATCGGCCGGCAGCGTCGATTCCAGGATCGGCAGGATCACCGGGATGCTGGAAATCTCGAGGCCGAACATCAGCGAGGCGAGACAGACGCCGGCCAGCGCCGCCCTGTCTCGCGCATTGGAGGAGATCGTCATCGCAAGCACCTTTCGCGATCCGCCGCAGCGGCGGGATCGATGGAGGCACTGGTCTAGGGGCAGCCTTGACATGACAGAAATGATTTAATTTCTCGCCTTTCAGTGACTATGATAATAAATCTCCATCATGGATTTCGCTCCCGAGCTTTTGCGCGCCCTGGTCGCAGTCGAGGAGGCCGGCGGCTTCACCCGCGCCGCCGAGCGCCTGCACCTGACGCAGTCGGCCGTCAGCCACCAGATCCGCCGGCTGGAGGAGCAGGTCGGCCGCCCGCTTCTCGTGCGGACGACGCGCAAGCTGGCGCTGACCGAGGATGGCGAGGATTTCCTGCGCCATGCCAGGCAGATCCTGCAGGCTCATGCCGCCTTGGCCCAGCGCTTCCAGATCTCGGCGCTCGCCGGCTCGATCCGCTTCGGCGTGCCGGAGAATTTCCTGGGCGACGAGCTGCCCCAGCTCTTGTGCCGCTTCGCCCGCGCCTTCCCGGCCGTGCGCCTCGAAGCCTCGGTCAGCGTCTGCCAGGATTTCAGCGCCAGGATCGACAATGGCGAGCTCGACCTTGCGGTGGCGATGCGCCGGGCCGGCGAGAGCGGCGGGACCGTGCTGCGGCGGCAGCGCTTCGTCTGGGCCGCTTCCGATGACTTCGCCGTCCCGCCGGGCGCCTCGCTGCCACTCGCGCTCTCGAATCCACCCTGCCTCTGCCGGGCGGTCGCGATCGAGTCCCTCGCGGATACCGGCGTCGAATGGCACACCGGCTTCACCTCGGCCAATCTGCACGGCTTGCGCGCGGCGATGCTGGCCGGGCTCGGCGCCTCCATCATCGCCGATGACGAGCTGGAACCCGGCATGAAGGTGCTCGGGTCCGATTATGGCCTGCCGCCCTTGCCGGACCTGGAATTCGCGCTGATCTGGTCGCCCGGAGGCAAGACGCCCTGCGCCCGCGAGCTAGGGCGGCTGATCAGCGAAGCCGCGCAAGGTCCCGGCGGCGCGACGCTACGCCGGCTGCGGCCGGCCGCGCGGGCTGGCAAGGCGGATTAAGCGCGAGCGCCAAACGATTCCGAAGATTCAGGCTTTGGCGATCGCGGCACGGCCTTGCGATCCCTGCCTCGCCCTGCCCCGGCAGGCCGTCACGGCGTACTGATCTGGCGGCAGCTGCGCTGACCCGAGGACAGGCAGTCCTGCGCCTTCCCGGCCTGATGCAGCTCTCGCAGCAGCCAGAAGCCGAGGCCGAGCAGCGCCAGCACCGCGACGATGGCGAGCAGGTTGACGGTCATGCGCCAGTCGGGGTCCTGCTCGTCATCGGGCGGCGGCGTCATGCCCGCCTAGCCTCCGGGCGGCCGCGCGATCGAGAACAGCTCGGTCACCTCGGCGTAGTCGGCATAGCCGCAGCGCGCGATCGGATTGGCGCCGGCCGTGTCGAAGCGGCCATCGCGGACATAGGCCTCGTCGATGAAGACGCCGACCACTTGGCCGAGCACCATCCAGCGCGGCACCTCCTGCCCGTCGAGATCGCGCAGCTGCTGCACCGAGAGCAGCTTGCATTCGAGCGCGGCGGGGCTTGCCGCGACGCGCGGCGGCCTGACGAAACGCGACGGCGCCATTGCGAGCCCGGCATGGGCGAATTCGCTCTCCCCCCGCGGCAGCGGCGCCGAGGTCAGGTTCATCTGCTCGGCAAGCGCCCGGGTGACGAGGCTGCAGGTGAACTCGCCGGTCTCCTCGATGAAGGCGACCGCATCCTTCCGGTTCTCCGAGGAGAACATCACGATGTTGGGACGTGAGGAGATCGCGTTGAAGAAGCTGTAGGGCGAGAGATTGACCTCGCCATTGGCGCTCACCGCACTGATCCAGCCGATCGGCCGGGGCGCCACGATCGCCTTGAACGGGTCGTGCTTGAGGTCATGCGGCTCGCCGCTGCTCGAATAGATCATCGCCGCGCTCACTGCCCGTAATGGCTGACGATGGCGGCAAGGTCCGGCCGCTCGCGATCGGCGGGCTTCGTGTCGGCCGTGCCAAGATGGACGAAGCCGGCGATGCGCTCGTCCGCCGCGACACCGAAGGCGTCGAGCACGTCGCGGTCGAAGGCGAACCAGTTGGTCAGCCAGGAGCCGGCAAAGCCCATCGCCTCGGCGGCGACGAGCAGGTTGAAGCAGACCGCGCCGGCCGAGAGTTCCTGCTCCCAGAGCGGGATCTTCTCGTGCTGGCGGGCGCGCGAGACCACGGCGATGACGACCGGCGCATGGGCGAGGCGCTTGGCCTCGAAAGCGACCTTGTCCTCGGGCGCATCGGGATTGCGCTTGCGGAAGATCTCGCCGACCAGCGCCGCGGCCTTCGCCTTGGCCTCGCCCGAGAAGACGATGAAGCGCCAGGGCACGAGCTTGCCATGGTCGGGCACCCGCGCCGCGATGGTCAGGAGTTCGGAAAGCTGGCGCTGATCCGGGCCGGGTGCGGCCAGAAATTGCGGCGGAACCGAGCGGCGGAGCTTGAGCAGGGCGAGCGTGTCGGTCATGAACGATCCAGGCAGGAGAGGATGGCAGGGCGAACGCCGCTGGCGGCCGCTCCTGAGTTAAGGTTTTGCCATGATGAGGACAAGCGAGCCTGCTCCTTCTCCGGCGCAAGGACGATGACGGCACGGCGCATGTTTCAAACCGAAGAGTTCAAATTTGGCGGCCGGCGGGCTGCCCGCAGCTGCGCGGTCGCCTTGCTCACGGCTCTCGTCGCCCTGCCCGCGCTCGCGCAGGCGCAGGCCCCTGCGCCGCCCGCCACCGCTCCGGCTCCGGCCGCGAACAGCTTCCTCGGCACGCGCGCCGGCCAGGCGGCGCTGGCGCTGAGCGCGCAGTTCTCGGCCGACCGCAAGCCGATCCGCTCCGGCCTGGTCTGGCGTGTCCTGGTTGAGACCGCGGACGGCACCCCGCCGCGCATCGTCGCACGCTCCAACGATGCCGAGCCGGTGTTCCAGCTCGAGCCCGGCGTCTATCTGCTGCACGCCGCCTATGGCTTCGCCAGCGGCACCAAGCGCGTCACGCTCGGCCCGCAGGGGCTGAGCGACAGGATCAGCATCAGCGCCGGCGCCCTGTCCCTCGCCGGCTCGATCGGGGAGACGCCGATCCCGCCGGCCCAGCTCACCTTCTCGATCTTCGTGCCGCTCCAGGGCAATTCGGAAGGCCGCCTCGTCGTCAACAACGCCAAGGCCGGCGAGCTGATCCGGCTGCCCGAGGGCACCTATCACATTGTCTCGACCTATGGTGATTCCAACGCCATCCAGCGCTCCGACGTCCGGGTCGAATCCGGCAAGGTGACGCAGGCGACGCTGCATCACCGCGCCGCGATGGTAACGCTCAAGCTCGTCGCCGGGCCGGGCGGCGAGGCCTTCGCCGGCACCGCCTTCAGCGTGCTCACCCCCGGTGGCGACGTCATCCGCGAGGCGATCGGCGCCTTCCCGCAGGTCATCCTGGCGGAAGGCGACTATGTGCTGATCGCCCGCCAGGAGGGACAGGTCTTCTCGCGGGAGTTCAAGGTCGAGGCCGGGCGCGACCGCGACATCGAGGTGATCGCCCGCTGATCGCGGGCTCGCCGCGGCCTCAATTGGTCGGCTTGCCGTCCGGCCGCATCCCGGTCAGGGCCGCCGCGATCCCGTCCGCCAAACGGACGGCGAGGCAGCGATAGCCGGCATCGACGAGATGCAGGTCGCCATCCATGCCGACCAGCTCCTCTGGCGTGAACTGCTTGCTGCGCGACCAGGTCCGCATCATGCCGTAGCGCGGGAAGACCGCGACATTGTTCTCGGCCGCCGTCTTGGCCAGCACCGCGCGGTAATCGTCGTATTTCGGATAACGGCCCTCGCGCGGCAGCCATTGCAGGTCCATCAGCACGAGGTCGATCCCGGCGCCCTGCACCTGGCGGATGCCCTTCTTCAGGATCTTCGCCAGCTTCTCCTCGCCGATATCGCGGATCGCATCGTTCACCGCCGTCTGCCAGATCACCAGCGAGGGCTTTTCGGCGATGACGTCGCTCTCCATGCGCAGCAGCATGTCATAGGCCGACTGGCCGCCGACGCCCTTGTTGATCACCTTGATCTCGCGGCCCGGCAGGCGCCGGCGCAGTTCCGCCTCCAGCACGGCCGGATAGCTGTTGTTGGCCTCGCTCGCGCCGGAGCCGGCGGTGGTCGAGGATCCCAGAGCGACGATGACGAGCTGGTTGGTCTCGGTCAGGGCCCGCTTCGCCGCGGGCAGGACGGGTGCGAACGGGTGCTGGCTGGCGCCGGCCCGGCAGCGCGCATCATTCGCCGGGGCAAGCGGCTTCGGCGCCGCGAGCACCGGCGCGAAGGCAAGTGCGAAGGCGGCGGCGATCAGGCCGCGACAGGCTGCTCGCGAGGGGCGCCGGCGGCGCGAGCCGTAAGCGTCTTGTACCACGACAGAAACATTCCTAGCCCGGCCAGGATCGTAATCCCTGCGAAGTTTACAAGCAATTGTACCCACAGGACGAAGGAGGTCTCGGCCAGGATGATCTGTCCGGCGATGGCGAGCACGATGCCGGCGCAGAAGACTTCGAGGGAATGGCGCCCGATCACGGCGAGCCCGCCGCCGATCCGGCTGCGCAGCAGCGCCGCGCCCGGCCGCAGATAGCGCAGCACCAGCCAGGCCAGCGCCAGCAGGTGGACGACCCGCACCACCGCGAGGTTGGTCTTGTCGATGCCGATCTGCAGTCCGTCGACCCACTCGCCGAGCACCGGGACGCCGGCGAGAAAGTTGCTGGTGGAAAGCTTCACCGCCGCGGCGAAAACCAGCACGCCAACCGCCAGGAGGTCGAGCACGACGAGCCGCGGCACCGTCGCGCCCACCAGCGCCAGCCGGCCGAGCACGACGCCGAGAACGAAGATCACCTGCCAGGCGAAGGGATTGAAGAACCAGCCGGCCTCGCCCGGATGGTTCGGCAGGTTCAGGCCGAAATGCGTCGCGACCTGCCAGATCGCCAGCGAGAAGATCACGGTCGGCAGCGGGCTCGTGCGCGCCGCGACATAGATCAGCGGGAACAGCGCCAGCAGCACGATGTAGAGCGGCAGGATGTCGAGATAATAGGGCTGGTAGGTCAGCCCGAGCGCGTTGATCACCGCAGCCGGCGTGTCGCTGAAGAAGGGCTGGATGTTGATCGCTTCCATGTAGAGCGAGTTCTGTGTGCGCACGATCGCGGTCGCGATGATGCCGCAGACCAGCACGAACAGCGCCAGATGCGCGATATAGAGCGTCCAGATCCGGGCGCCGACCTTGAGCGAGCCGACGAGCATGCCGCGCTGGTCGATCAGACGGCCATAGGCGAAGGCGGCCGAGACGCCGGCGAGCAGCACGAAAATATCGGCGGCGTCGGAGAAGCCGTAATTATACGGCATCCATCCCGAGACGACGTTGCCCGGCATGTGATTGACGAAAATGATCAGCAGGATCAGGCCGCGAATGGCGTCGATGCGCAGATCGCGCCCGGGCAGAGCTGCTTCGCGCGGCCCCTTTCCGAACAGCATCAGGCGCCAGAAACCGCTCACGTCAACACCGCTCCGTCACAGGCTGAATCGGGAGGCCGTCAGCGCCTCGTTCATCTGACGTTCATCTTAACATTGTGTCACCGCCAAGGCTCCGCCGGCGGCGTTCACAACACTGTGCTTGGGGAGATGAACGCAGGGGCCGCCGGAGCGTTCCGGCGCGCTGTCAGTATGGCGGCTCGGCGTGAACCAGCTTGCCGTCGATCAGCAGGCGCTTGATCGCAGCCTGGCCCGAGGGAGCGACCGCGGCGATGATCTCGATTCGCTTGCGATCGGTGCGCTCGATCGCGAGCCCCGCGCCCTGCGGCACGAAATAGCTTTCGAGCCCGTAGGCGACGCGGATGGCGCGGGTGCCGAGATTGCAGTCCGGTTCGCCATCGGCGCGGGCGAGGCAGCTTCCGGTCGAGGTGACGCGGCCTTCGATCACGCTCTCGCCCGGAACCAGCGCCGGCTTGGCAAGATAGATGCCCTTCGCCTCGGCGAAACCGTCGGCGCCAGGCGCCAGGCGGACATAGACGATCTGGTTGCGCGTCAGCGCCTTCTCGCCGTCGAGCGCCGCCGGGTCGAGCGTGCTGATCTTGTAGTTCAGGATGACATAGTCGCCGCGGAACAGATCGCGCGGGTCGACCGGCGCGGTCGCCAGCCGGACCTCGGTGCCCGAACGCAGGATGCGGGCCCGCGATTCGACCAGCAGCAGGATCAGGCCGCCGAGGATCAGGATCGCGGCGAGCGCCCGCCAGAGCACAGGCGCGCGGCCGACGAGCTGGTCTGCGGCAGGAAGGCGGATCACGGCATCGCCTCCGTCGGCTTGGCGAATTTGGCGAGCAGCCGGCGCGCGCCACTGGCGAGCCCGATCAGGATCGCGCCGGCGGCGAGGAAGAACAGCGACTGGTCGAGCAGCGTGCCGATCGTCTGCCAGAGCAGGATCAGCACGGCGACGGCGAACAGCCCGGAGCCGGCGATGGTCAGCCGGCGCACCCCGCCGCCGGCCCCCGCGAGCACGAGCGCGATGGCGATCACCAGGATCAGCGTCGCGATCGCGATCTTGCCGAGGAGCGCGACGACACTGCCGCTCCAGAACACCACCGGCACCATCAGCGAAAGCAGCAGCGCCAGCGAAAGCGGCCAGACGAAGCGCCGTTCGCGCCCGAGCAGCGCAAGCCCCGTCAGCGCCGGGACCGCGAGCGCATAGGCGAAGTAGTTGAGCGAGATCGCCGTGCCCGGCCGCGCCTCATGCGCATCGAGGATGCGCACCAGCTCGACATTGAGCGTGACCAGAAGGCCGATCAGCCCCCAGGGCAGGCAGGCGGTCAAAAGGCCCGGCCCGCCCCGGTCGAGCGCGAAGGCGCCGAGCGTGACGAACAACACGGAGAGCGCGAGCCCATAGGCGAGCAGGCCGTAATCGAAGAGGATGAAGCTGGAGCTTCCGGGCAGCGAGGCGAACCAGAGCAGCGCCGCAAGCACGGCGGCATGGTGGACGAGCCGGTTCTGCCGCGTCCAGGCCAGCCACAAGGCTGGCAGGAAGGCGAGCCAGAAGCCGAAATGGACCTGGCCGTCGCCTTCGAACCAGCGGCCGCCGGCCCAGGCGCAGATCGCGACCAGGGCGATGACCAGCGCGCCGTTCGAGCGCAGCAGGAAGGCGGCGACCAGCGCGCCGATGGCGATCAGCAGGGCGCCGCCCGGCCAGTCGGTCGGCAGATGGTACATCTGCCCGACCAGCGCGACGCCGGCCGCGAAGATCAGCGTGCCACAGGTCGCGGCCGCATCGGCCCCGCCGGTCGAGCCGCGGCTCTCCAGCCGGGCGGCGACGGCGAACGAACCCGCGAGACCGAAAAGGATGAGGCCGAGCTTCACCAGCCGCGGCATCTCCTCCCAGTTCGCCGCGACGAAGGCGGAGACGCTGGCGGCGATCAACAGGCCGCCGAACAGGCCGAGCAAGGCAGGAAGCCGGAAGCCACCGCCCTCCTGCGCCAGCGAACGGCGGATCGTGGCGGCACTCTCGGCGCTGACCAGGCCTTCGCCCACCCAGCGGATCAGATCGGCATCGAGCCGCTTGCGATAGGAACCTGTCAGCATCGCCAGCCATTTGGCACGGTCAGAGGTGGTTTGGCGAGGGCGGTCGCATGGAGCGCCAAGCGCGCGGGCTCTTCCCTTCTCCCCTTGCGGGAGAAGGTGCCCCGAAGGGGCGGATGAGGGGTCGCGCCGCCCCATCCGGATGCGAGATCGCCACGGCCCGCTTGCAAGCGACGCGCGACCCCTCATCCGCCTGCCGGCACCTTCTCCCGCAAGGGGAGAAGGCCGACAACGATCAAGCGGTTGGCTTCAGCCCGCCCGCGCCTTCTTGATGCGCGCGAGATCCGGCGGCGTCGCCTCTTCGGTCAGCGCCGCGATCACGGCCTCGAGGCTCATCACCGTCTGGGCCTGGCTGCCGAGGCGACGCACGGTCACCGTCTTCTCCTCGGCCTCGCGCTTGCCGACGGCGAGGATCACCGGGACCTTGGCCAGCGAGTGCTCGCGCACCTTGTAGCTGATCTTCTCGTTGCGCAGGTCGGCGCGGGCGCGCAGGCCGGCCGAGAGCAGCGCCATGGTGACGTCCTCGCCATAGGCGTCGGCGTCCGAGGTGATCGGCGCGACGACGATCTGTTCGGGCGCCAGCCAGAGCGGGAAATGCCCGGCATGGTGCTCGATCAGGATGCCGACGAAGCGCTCCAGCGAGCCGCAGATGGCGCGGTGGACCATCACCGGCTGCTTCTTCTCGCCGTCCGAGCCGATATAGAAGGCGCCGAAGCGCTCCGGCAGGTTGAAGTCGACCTGCGTCGTGCCGCACTGCCAGTCGCGGCCGATGGCGTCGCGCAGGACATATTCGAACTTCGGCCCGTAGAAGGCGCCCTCGCCCGGATTGATCTCGGTCTTGATCCGGTTGCCGGACTGCTTCGCGATCGTCTCCAGCACCCTGGTCATCACGTCTTCGGCGTGGTCCCAGACCGCGTCGGAGCCGACACGCTTCTCCGGCCGGGTCGAGAGCTTGATCACCAGCTCCTCGGTGAAGCCGAAATCCTCGTAGACCGAGAGGATCAGGTCGTTGATCTTCATGCACTCGGCAGCGAGCTGCTCCTCGGTGCAGAAGATGTGCGCGTCGTCCTGGGTGAAGCCGCGCACGCGCATCAGCCCGTGCAGCGCGCCCGACGGCTCGTAGCGATGGACATTGCCGAACTCGGCAAGCCGGATCGGCAGGTCGCGATAGCTCTTCAGCCCGTGCTTGAAGATCTGGACATGGCCCGGGCAGTTCATCGGCTTCAGGGCGAAGACCTTGTGGTCGCGCTCCTGGTCGGTCGGGTTCTCGAAGGCCGAGGCCGACTTCACCGCGAACATGTTGTCCTGGTACCAGCCCCAGTGCCCCGAGGTCTCCCAGAGCGACTTGTCGAGCACCTGCGGGGCGTTGACCTCCTCATAGTCGACGGCGAGGCGCCGGCGCATATAGGTCAGCACCTCCTGGAACAGCCGCCAGCCCTTGGAGTGCCAGAAGACGACGCCCGGCCCCTCCTCCTGGAAGTGGAACAGGTCCATCTCGCGGCCGATGCGGCGGTGGTCGCGCTTCTCGGCCTCCTCGATCTGCTTGAGATGGGCGTCGAGGTCTTCCTGCTTGGCGAAGGCCGTGCCGTAGAGGCGGGTCAGCATCGGATTCTTCGAGTCGCCGCGCCAATAGGCACCGGCCACCTTCATCAGCTTGAAGGCGTTGCCGACCTTGCCGACCGAAGTCATGTGCGGGCCGCGGCAGAGGTCGATCCAGTCGCCCTGCGCGTACATCTTCAGCGTCTGGTCTTCCGGAATCGCGTCGACCAGCTCGACCTTGAAGGCCTCGCCCTTGTCGCGGAAGAACTGCTTCGCCCGGTCGCGGCTCCACTCTTCCTTGGTGAAGGGTTTGTCGCGCGCGATGATCTCGCGCATCTTCTTCTCGATCGGCGCGAAATCCTCCGGCGTGAACGGCTCGTTGCGGAAGAAGTCGTAATAGAAGCCGTTCTCGATCACCGGGCCGATGGTGACCTGCGTGCCGGGATAGAGCTCCTGCACCGCCTCGGCGAGGACGTGGGCGCAATCATGCCGGATCAGCTCCAGCGAGCGCGGATCCTCGCGGGTCAGGAACTCGATCCTGGCATCGGCGGTGATCGGATCGGCGAGATCGACGATCGTGCCGTCGAGCGCCATGGCGACGGTGCGCTTCAGCAGCGAGGGGGAAATGCCACCGGCGAGCTCCTTGCCGGTGATGCCGGAGGGGAATTCGCGCTTGGCGCCGTCAGGAAAAGTCAGGGAGATCGTCATCGATCGCGCTCCTGCTCACTCGGGGATACGAGCCCCGTAAGTCAAGGCCGGCTGCCTTTGAGGGGCGCGGCCGGCAGCCGGATCGGCGCGCGCCGGCCTCGCCTATACGAGCGGGAGAAGGCAGGCAATCGCCGAATGGCTTTTCCTGCCCAAGCTGTCCGTTTCGTCACATTCCGGTCAGGTCGCGGCAAAGCAGGCTCGCCCAGCATCGCGGCCCCGCCAAACCGGAACCCGCGCCATGCCCAGTAGCCTCGTCCTGCTTCTCGCCCTCGCCATGCTGGCGCCGAGCTCGGCCTTCGCCCAGGCCCCGGCTCGCAAGGCGATCCGGGACGCCTGTGCAGCCGATTTCCAGAAGCACTGCCAGGGCGTCCAGCCGGGAGGCGGCCGCCTCGCCGCCTGCTTCAGGGCAAAGCAGGCCACCTTCTCCGCCGACTGCGTGGCGACGCTGCAGATCGCAAAGACTCAGCGGCGCGGCAACTGATCGCCGTCTTCGGCGGTTTCGACTGGTGGCGCATTCACTCCGCGCCAGCGGCCATAGGCCCAGGGCTTGTACCAGGCGCCCTGGGGCGGCAGCTCCTCGCAGACCAGGTCGATGCCGGAGGTGCCGAGCGGCGTGCAGCGGCAAATCCGCGCAAAACCGACCCAGCCGCCGGCCCAGAGCCCGTGGCGCTGGATCGCCTCGTCGGTATAGCTCGAGCAGCTCGGCCAGTGCCGGCAACCCCGCCCGACCAGCATGGAAAGGCTGAGCTGGTAGCCCCGGATCAGCAGGTGCGCGCCTCGCCTCGGGGCTCGCGCAATCATGCGTCGCCATGAAAGGCTTTTTTCAGCATGTTTAGGCAAGTATGACATGGCTTGCCTCAAGCGGCTTCACCGTCACCCGATTCCGCCTTCCGTAATAGTGGTCATGATGCGCGCTCGCTCCTTCGCAAACACCCTCGCCCTCTCCGGGCTGATGCTTGCCCTGGCCGCGGCCGCACCGGCGCAAGCCCAGCAGCGACCTTACCTGATCTGGCTCGACGCCGCCAAAATCGACGTCGCCAAGGTGATCGGCCTGCCGCCGGGCCAGAACAGCCCCGAAGCCAAGGCCGAGTTCGAAGAGGTCCAGGCCATCGCCGCCGCCCGCACGCCGGAGCGCGAGAAGGCGGCCATCGCCGACCAGTACCAGACACTCAACGCGTTCCTGAACGGCATCGACCACGCCTATGTCGAGAACACCCACCGCGAGGTGCGGCTCCTGATGCGCGAGGCGCAGATCGAGCTCAGCATCCTCCTGAAGAGCGTCAACCGCCTGACCAACCGCACCCGCCCCTTCCTGATGTGGAGCAAGGTCCGCATCAAGCCCTGCCCGGGCGGGCGCCCGAGCGGCACCTCCTTCCCCTCGGCTCATGCCGCGACCGCCGCCCTCTATGCGACCCTGCTCTCGGAAGCGGTGCCCGAGCTCGCCGACAAGTTCGAGGCGCGGGTCAAATCCTATAATGAGAGCCGGCTCGTCTGCGGTTTCCATTTCCGCAGCGACCTCGAGGCCGGCGACAAGATCGGCCGCGTCGTCGGCAAGGCCCTGCTCGCCGACCCGACCTTCCGCGTGCGCTACAATGAGACGCTGCCGGAGATCCGCCTCGCCTTCGGCCTGAAATAGCCGGCTCAACCCGCCGCCATCTCGCGCCGCTTCGCCTCGATCTGGCCGATCGCGTCGACCACCGCGTCGAAGGTCAGCATGGTCGAGGCATGGCGGGCCTTGAACTCGCGCACCGGCACCAGCACGGCAAGGTCGCCCCATTTGCCGTCCGGCGGCTCGGCATTCTCCTTCAGGATCGCCCGCGCCCGCTCGCGGATCTCGCGCAGCTCCGCCGCCGTCGAGCCGACGACATGCCGGGCCATGATCGAGGATGAGGCCTGCCCGAGCGCGCAGGCGCGGACATCGTGGCCGAAGCCGGTGACGACGTCGCCGGCCATGGTGAGATCGACCGTCACCGTCGAGCCGCACAGGCGCGAATGGGCCGTCGCGGTCGCGTCCGGTTCCGGAAGCCGCTCGAGCAGCGGAATGTTTCCTGCCAATTCCAGGATACGCTTGTTATAGACTTCGTTCAGCATCGGCCGCCCCGGCCGGGTCTGGAGTTGCCGGCTTTCGCACCCAATATAGAGTGCCGGCGCTCTTTCCGGGAGGGCGTCCGGTCTATTGGACGAGCAGGGCGAACTTGTCTGTCACGCCGGCCCGCATGAGCAGGCCGGCAAAACCGTAACGGGAGGCTCCACATGGACAATGTGGTTAAGTCCTTGTCCGTAGAGCGGGCGATCAGCCCCTCCGCAGGCAAGTTCATCATCAAGCAGCCGACGCAGGCCCAGGCGGAGGATGCGGTCCGCACCCTGATTCTCTGGGCGGGCGACGATCCGTCGCGGGAAGGGCTGCTCGAGACCCCGGCCCGCGTCGCCAAGGCCTATCGCGAGCTCTACCGCGGCTATCAGGAGGATGCCGGCGCTATTCTCGACCGGGTCTTCGAGGAGGTCGACGGCTACCAGGACATGGTCCTGGTCCGCGACATCCCGTTCCATTCGCATTGCGAGCACCACATGGTGCCCTTCGTCGGCAAGGTCCATGTCGGCTACTACCCGAATGGCGGCGTCGTCGGCCTGTCGAAGCTCGCCCGCGTGGTCGATGTCTTCGCAAGGCGCCTTCAGACGCAGGAGACGATGACCGCCCAGATCGCCCATGCGATCGAGACGTCGCTGAAGCCGCATGGCGTCGCCGTTCTCGTCGAGGCTGAGCACATGTGCATGTCGATGCGCGGCGTGCAGAAGCAGGGCTCCTCGACCCTGACGACGCAGTATACCGGCCGCTTCCGCGACGCGGCGGAACAGGTCCGCTTCTTCACCATGGTGAAGTCCCCAGGGCTTTGACCTCCCGTCATTCCGGTCAAGCGCAGCGCAGTCCCGGAATCCATCGTAGAGTGCCGCCGCCCTTTGATGGATTCCGGATCGTAGCCGCTGCGCGGCTCGCCCGGAATGACGGCGACCGCGACAGAGCCAGCCCACCCAGGAACCCAGCATGACCGCCTACCCCAGCCTTTCCGACAAGCGGGAGATCGAGGAAGGCGCCGTGCTCGCGCCGAAATTCGACCGCGACGGCCTCCTCACCTGCATCGCGACCGATGCGAAGACCGGCGAATTGCTGATGGTCGCCCATATGAACGCCGAGTCGCTGAAGCGCAGCATCGAGACCGGCGAGGCTTGGTACTGGTCGCGCTCGCGCGGCGAGCTCTGGCACAAGGGCGACACCTCGGGCCAGGTCCAGACCATCGTCGAGATGCGCGTCGACTGCGATCAGGACGCGCTCTGGATCAAGGTCAATGTCGGTGGCGACGGCGGCTGCTGCCACACCCACCGGCGCAGCTGCTTCTATCGCTCGGTGCCCCTGCGCCATGAAGCCGGCGCGCCCCTGGCCTTCGCCTGAGGCTGGGTATTGGCAATCCTTAAACCAAGCTTTCATATTTATTTCAAAAGCGGGCGATAGCCGCTGTGATCTTCGGCGCCGTTCACCTTGCGCTCATCGGCTGGCACGATTCTGGAACCTCCACGGAGGACCGTGCCGATGATACTGGAGAACATCGCCAGGCGTGCTTTCGGTTTGGGCGGCGGTGGAGCTGCGATGAACGATCTCACCATCGAACCCGGGCTGCGCTATGGCCGGCCGCGGATCGGACTGGCGCTCGGCGGCGGCGCGGCGCGCGGCTGGGCCCATATCGGCGTGATCGGGGCGCTCGCTGAAGCCGGATACGCGCCGGATGTGATCGCCGGCACCTCGATCGGCGCGGTCGTCGGCGGCTGCTTTTCCGCCGGCAAGCTCGATGAGCTCACCGAATTCGCCCTCGGCCTGACCAAAAGGCGCGTCGTCGGCCTGATGGATTTCCATATCGGCGGCGCCGGCCTGATCGGCGGCGGCAGGCTGAAGCGGCTCCTCGAGCGCGATCTCTCCGGAATCCAGATCGCCGATCTTCCGCAGAAATTCGCGGCCATCGCGACTGAGCTCGGCACCGGCCACGAAATCTGGCTGACGCGCGGCTCGCTGGTCGACGCCCTGCGTGCCTCCTACGCCCTTCCCGGCGTATTCGACCCGGTCAAGCTCGGCGGCCGCTGGCTGATGGACGGCGCGCTGGTCAATCCCGTGCCCGTCTCGGCGGCGCGCGCGCTCGGCGCCGATGTCGTGCTCTGCGTCAACCTGAACACCGACATGGGCGGGCGCGGCACCGTGATCCAGTCGCATGGCGCCGACCCGGACCCGGAGACCTTCGATCCCGAGCAGCCGCCGCCGGTCTCCGGCTGGTTCGGTGGCATGAAGGAACGGGTGCGCGGCTTCGTCGGCCGCAACAACGACCAGCCCGGACTCGCCGGCGTGATGATCGACGCCTTCAACATCACCCAGGACCGGATCTCGCGCTCGCGCCTCGCCGGCGACCCGCCCGATGTGATGATCGGTCCCAAGCTCGGCCGCGTCGGCCTGTTCGACTTTCACCGCGCCGAGGAGGCGATCGCGCTCGGGCGCCAGGCGACCGAGCGCGCGCTCGACGAGATCGCCGCCGTGATCGCGGCGAACCGGGTGCCGCTGTCCTGAGGCTTCACAGCCAAGGCGCTGTCTCACTGTCATCCCGGACGCAGCGAAGCGGAGATCCGGGATCCATTCCGGAGCCTTTCCGATCAAAGCTCGGGCATGGGGCCCGTGTCTCCCTACGGTCGCCCGGGACGACCCACGGCGGCAGCGATCAGGAGCCTTCGATCAGAAGGGGAGCCGCGCCCCTCAGGCCATCGCGATATAGTCGCGCATCGCCTTGCTCTCGGCCTCGATCTCGGCCACCCGGTGCTTGACCACGTCGCCGATCGAGACGATTCCTGCGACGCGACCCTCCTCCATCACCGGCACATGCCGGAAGCGGCCCGAGGTCATGATCTCCATCAGCTCGTCGATGCTGGTCTCGCGCCGGCAGGTCACCACCTTGGCGGTCATGGCGCGCGAGACCGGGCTCGCCAGCGCCTCGGCGCCGCTGGCCCCGATCGCCCGGATGATGTCGCGCTCGGAGAGGATGCCGAGCAGGCTGCCATCGGCCCCGGTCACCACCACGGCGCCGATGCGCTTTTCGGCGAGCGTGCCGGCAGCTTCGCCCAGCGTGCGATGAGGCTGGAGCGAGACGACTTCGTGACCCTTGTTTCCGAGGATGTGAGCGACGTTCATCGAGTATTCCTCCGACGATAGGCGCCACAAAGGGCGCGCACAGGCCACTGGAACCACTGCAACGCCGCCAGCCGACAGGTCGCCCCCATCTGCGATCCGGCGCTACGCTGGATCGGTTCGAATGTGAGCGAACTCTGCGGCGACGGCAAGGCGGTCCTGCGCACACCCGCAGGGGTTGCAGGACTCAGCGTCGGCGGACCGGCCCGCGGTCGAGCAAGGGGAAGAGCAGCAATCCGGCCACGAAGCCGCCGATATGCGCCTCCCAGGCGATGCTTGTCTCCTCGCCGAGGATCGGCACCAGCCCGGCACCGAACAGGATGTTGGTGACGAACCAGATCACGATGAACAGGAGTGCCCGCGAATTGCGCCACAGGCTGCCGAGCGGCTCGGCCGGGATCGCCCGCACCGCCTCGTCATGGCCGAGCCCGCCGAAATGCACGCCGGGCGAGAAGACGAAGCGGATCGCCGCCGCCGTCGCCCCGGAGACGCCGGCCGAGATGCCGACCAGCGGCAGCACGTCGAGCTCGCGCGACCACCAGTGCAGCAGCGCGCCGGCGATGGTCGAAAGCGCGATCAGGTTGAGGAAGCGGCCGGTGCCGAGCCGGCGCGCCACCGGGCTGCCGAAGGCGGCGAGCCAGACGACGTTCGAGATCAGGTGCAGCCAGGAGCCATGGAGCAGCCCGTAGGTCAGCAGGGTCCACAGATGCGCGCCGCCATCGGCGAGCAGCAGCCGCACCAGTTGCAGGCGCTGGCCGAACTCGACGCTGCCGGCGGTGCCGAGTGACTGGGCGAGTTCGTCGAGACGCTCCGGCGAGAGCCACAATGTCAGCCGCGCCGGTACGAAGGCGAGCCAGGACATCACGACGAAGTCGTCATAGGCGCTGAGCAGCTCGCGAGCGCCCTGCACCAGAACGAGCGCCGCGATCAGCCAGACCACGGCGGCCGGCAGGTTGAGGATGGGCTCGCTCGGAGGGGGCCGAAGACGGTCGTCTGGGTTCACGGACATCGGGCCCTTCACTGGCTCAAGCGCGGGCTCCAGGCAATCGGAAAGGTCGGCAAAGGAAAAGGGGAGAGCGCGAGCCCTCCCCTTTCCTGCCCCCTGGCCGGTCGCGTCCCCACGCCACCCCGTCAGCCGGATGCCGACACGCACCGCGCGACGGCGAATTCCGCATGCAAGATAGATCGCATTTTACACGGTTATCCACAATCCTAACGCTTTATTAACCCTAACAGACCCCCACCGGCCGATCTCGCCACGCTACGATGGCCAGACGGCACGCACTCTGCGTCCCTCGCTCAGCCAAGGACTCAAACGTCTCTGATTCGTACGGATGCGCCCCGATTTGGGACGTAACCCGCACAAATCGGAGGACGCAGGACCCGACTGGACAATGCTATGAAGAACCCGAGCACCCGCCTGGTTTTTAACTATTGGGACGAGCTGCGCGGCGAGCGCAACGCCCCGGAGCGCGGCGAGATCGAGCCCGGCGCCCTGCGCCACGCGCTGGCGGATACCTTCGTTCTGGAGAACGAGCCGATCGGTCCGGTCTTCCGGCTCGCCGGCACCAGGCTCTGCGCCCTGTTCGGGCGCGAGCAGCGTGGGCGGGCCTTCGCCGCGCTCTGGCCGGATGTCGAGACTCAAGGCGAGATGCGTCGCCTGGTCCAGACCGTGATGGACGAGACCGCAGGCGCGGTCGCCGGCCTCTCTGCCGAGACCATCGGCGGCGCGAGCGTGCATCTTGAACTGCTGCTGCTGCCGCTGCGCTATCGCGGCCGCACCCATGCCCGCGTGCTGGGCGCCCTCTCCCCGGCGGTGACGCCGGAATGGCTCGGCCTCGACACGCTGGATTCGATGCGGATGATCTCGCTCAGGATGATCTGGCCGGGCACCCCGTCGCCCCGCCATGTCGAGGCGCCTATTGCCGACAAGCGGCCGAAACTGATGCTGCTGCCCGGCGGGCGTGCCTGAAAAGGCTAACCAACTCTTAACCAGCGACCCTCTAGGGTAACTCCGGTTAAGAACCGGAATCCCTCATGCTGACCGCGCCGAACAATCAGAGGAGAGCGGCCGCGCCTGTCGAACGCAGGCGTCATCAGCGCATGAAGGTCGTGCTGCTCGGCCGCTACATGCTGCCGAACCGCATGGAATATCCCTGCCAGACCACGGATATTTCTCCCGGCGGCCTGCACGTCACCGCTCCGGCCAAGCCCGCGACCGGCGACCGCGTCATCATCTACCTCGAGCATCTCGGCCGCATTGAGGGCCACGCTGTCCGCAATACCCCGGACGGCTTCGCCATGACGATCACCGCGACGAGCCGCAAGCGCGAGAAATTCACGGCGCAGCTGACCTGGCTCGCTAACCGCGACGAGCTCGGCCTGCCCGAGGATCGCCGCCATGAACGCGTCGTGCCGCGCAATCCGCGCTGCGTCGTGACGCTGGAGGACGGCACCGAGCACTCCGTGCGCGTGATCGACTTCTCGCTCTCCGGCGCAGCCTTCGCCTCCGACCATCAGTTCACCATGGGTGCACCCGTGCGCCTCGGCAACACGGCCGCCAAGATCGTCCGGCGCTTCGACGGCGGCTACGCCGCCGAATTCCGCATGCCGCTCTCCGCCGACCTGCTCGACGAGAATCTCGAGCTCTGATCGGCCGCGGCCCGCCGCGCCGCATCGCTCCAAATCCCGCCACCGAGAGAACATCAGATCGCCAGGCCGCGTCCGGCAGGACGTTTTGCGTTCCACGCGCGCGACCTCGCCGGGCCGCACTCCGGCGGTCGACGGCTGGCGGCCTCGCCTCTGCCCCTGAGATCTCGATCGCCTCCGCCGTGCCGGCCTCGCGCCGCCGACCTCCCGCGGCTGGTTAACAAATCCTTGCACGAGCGCTCAAAATTATTACAATGAGTTTTATACTTGGTTTGTACTGAAATCCGCCGCCAGAAGAAAAGCCGATTTAGATAAAATTGCTCGCTTTCACTTCAAGCGATCTCTATGGCCGCAAGTCAAAGTCATCCCCGGGACAGGAAAGGGGACGACATGCTTTCGAAAGTTCGGGGATATCGCAGCTGCTTGATCGCCGCTGCAATCGGATTGGCAGCGACGGCGGCGCAGGCCCAGTCGCAGAGCGCCGGGCTGCCGGTCGCCAGCGCGCCGATCATCGCCAACGGCGATGCGAGGGCGCCTTACGCCTGGACGGATTTCTGCAAGCGCACCCCCTCGGAATGCGCCGTGAACACCCAGGAAGACGATACGGTCGAGCTGACGCCGAAGCTCTGGAAGACGATCGTCGCGACCAATCTCAAGGCCAACCGCGAGATCGAGGCGGTCACCGACCAGGATCACTGGGGCGTCGTCGATCGCTGGGACATCCCGACCGACGGCAAGGGTGACTGCGAGGATTACGTGCTCCTGAAGCGCAAGCGCCTCGCCGAGGCCGGCGTTCCGCGCCGGGCCATGCGCGTCACCGTGGTGATCGACGAGGACAATGCCGGCCATGCCGTGCTGATGATCCGCACCGATCGCGGCGACCTGATCCTCGACAACAAGCGCAACGCGATCCTGCCCTGGAGCCAGACCGGCTACACCTATGTGAAGCGCGAATCCCAGGCCCGTGTCGGATGGACTTCGCTTGGCGGCCTGTCGACGCCGACCGTGGCGTCGCTGCGCTGAACTGAACCAAACCGCGCCGGACGGGGACCAGGGTCCGGCGAGGTCGAGAAAGACGGCGGCGGCGGCCCGTTCGAGGCGCCGGCCCCGCCGGAAAGATGGCGCGGCCCGGTCACGTCCCCACCCACCCGTCCCCGACCGGGCGACGTCTAGGGCCGGCCCCTTCCCCGGGGGCCGGCCCGCTTCGTTTTTGGCGGGTGTCTGCCCTTCAGCCGACCTGCTTCATGCCGGCGGCGAAGCGCCTCCAGTTCTTGACATAGCCCGCAGAGGCCCGGCGCAACCCCTCTACGGCGGCATCGTCCAGCGAGCGCAGCGCCCGGGCTGGCGAGCCGACGATCAGCGAATTGTCGGGATACTCCTTGCCCTCGGTCACCAGCGCATTGGCGCCGACCAGGCAGTTGCGGCCGATCTTGGCGCCGTTGAGGATGGTCGCGCCCATGCCGACCAGGCTGTTCTCGCCGATCGTGCAGCCATGCAGGATGGCGCGATGGCCGATCGTGCAGCCGGCGCCGATGCTGAGCGGGAAGCCCATATCGGTGTGCAGCATGCAGCCTTCCTGGATGTTCGAGCGCTCGCCGATCTCGATCCACTCATTGTCGCCGCGCAGCACGCAGCCGAACCAGATTCCGACATCGCGGCCGAGACGGACCCGGCCGATGACATGGGCGTCGGGCGCCAGCCACCATTCCCCCTCCGCCGGGGTTTCCGGCACGGTTCCATCGAGCGAGTAGAGCGGCATCGGCATGTTCCTCGTTGACTGGCGAGGAGGAATGCCGGCCCTGCGACCCTGCCGTCAAGCCGCGCCGAGCAACAGAAGCAGGTCGAGCACCACGCGCCCGCTGATCAGGCTCCAGAGCGAAGCGACCATGCTCGCCGCCATCACGAAGAAGAAGGGCCGGCCCTCGATGCGGCGGCCGCGCACCGTGTTGCGCAGGATCAGGAAGGGCGCGCTGAACACCACGACCGGTACGCTCGCCACTGCCCTCACCCCGCCGGTCTCGAGCAGCTCGAAGCCGGCGCGGCGCTGCGTGAACAGCTCGAAGGCGCTGGCCAGCAGCCCGGCGAAGGCGAAGCCGATGAACAGCGATTTCAGCGCCTCGACGGCTGCGGGTTCGAGCGACACGGGGACACGGACCTTACGCTACTGGCGATGCCCGACCATGCCGCAAGCGCGCGAAAGCGGAAAGCAGGATCGTAACCTTTGGTTAACCATGACGTCCCTGCCCGCTCAGACCCGCGCCCGGCCGACATGGTTTACGCGCCGTTAAGCGCGCTCTGATTCAGTCTTGGCAAGGCCGCAGCGGCCGCCATCCCGGATGCTTTGATCATGAGCCTGCACGCCACCCCGGAACGCCATTACCCCGGTCACGGCGCCGCCGATGTCGCGACGCTGATCCGCAACCGTCTGCAGCGTCGACCGGCTCCCGTGCTGCCGAGCGGCGACCGGGCCCTGCTGCGCCTTGCCGCCGCCGTGCTCTTCCTCGGTCTTGCCGGAACCGGCCTCGCCCTGCTGGCGACGCGGACGCCGGCCGACACCGGCCACGAGCTTCAGGCGACGCGCGTCGGCGACACCGTGCTGGCGATTCCCGAAAACCTGACCGGCGCGGATTCGGAGGAAGGGCGCCTCGTCGGCATGGCGCGGCTGCGGCTGGACTGGCCAAGCCTCGGCCCGGTCACGTCGGAGACGCGCAGCCGCCTGCTGGTGACCCTGAGCCCGCAGGACAAGGTCAACGAGCCGGCGACGCAGCTTTCGGTCTATGCCCGCTTCCTGACCAATACGGTCTGGTCCAATCCGGGCGGGCTCGTGGTGCGCGGCTTCCGCAAGGGCTCGCCCTATCAGGGCGACGAGCTGTTCGTCTCGGTGCCCGACGGTCGCGGCTTTGCGGCGCGCTGCCCGATCGCGGTGCCGGCCTCGGGGCTCGACGAGCTTTGCCGCGTGACCTTCCGCCATCGCGGCATGGATGTGAACATCCGCTTCCCGCGCGCCATCATCGCCGATTGGGAACTGATGCTCGGCGGCGTCCGCCGCGCCGTCGACCGGCTGGTGCGCTAGGACCGCCCGGCACCAGCAGGCCGTCATTCCGGCTCGAGCAAAGCGAAACGCCGGAATCCATCGCAGGACTCCGGCGTTCGAAGATGGTTTCCGGCGCTGCACGGCTTCGCCGCGTCTCCGGAATGACGAGCTTGGCTCAGCGGAAAATCGCGTTTCCACGGAGCCTTAGGAGCCTCAGTCGTCGAGATCGACGTCGAGGATCGCCATGGTGAAGTTGAAGGAACGGTCGCCATCCTCGTCGTCGACGTGGATGATGCCGATGAACTCGTCGGCGAGGTAGACCTCGGCGGAATCGGTCTTCTTCATCCGCGCCCGCACGCTGATCTGATGGTTCGAGAAGGTGCGGCGAAGATAGGCTTCGAGCTTGGCGAGTTCGGTCTTGTCCACGTGGGCGATCCTTTTGCGTTGGGCGGACGGATGCCATGCGAGGCCGGCGAGAGCAAGCGAAACGGCATCTCCCCCGGACGAGCGCAACCTGCATGGGCCCATCCGCCGGAGCACCTGACGCAACGGCGCCGCGCGTGACATGTTCCCGCTGAACCGGCTCGAAGGATAGGTCTTGCGATGAAACCCTGGTTGCCTCCCGCCCTGGACTATATCGCGAGCTGGCTCGCCTTCCAGCGTCGCCATCACGACCAGCCCGGCTGCGCCGTAGCCGTCGCCAGCGGCGGCAAGATCGTGCTCGAGGCGGCCTTCGGCAAGGCCGATCTTTCCAGCGGCGAGGCCTTGACGCCGCGCCATGGCTTCCGCATCGCCTCGCATTCGAAGAGCTTCACCGCGGCCGGCCTGCTGCGTCTCGCCGAAGCCGGCCGCCTGCGCCTCGACGATGAGGTCGGCGCCTATGTGCCGGGCCTGCACGAGGACGTCGCGAAGGTCACTCTCACCCAGCTCCTCTCCAACAGCGCCGGCCTCGTTCGCGACGGCGCCGATTCCAGCCAGTTCTTCGATCGTCGTCCCTATCGCCGCCGCGACGAATTGCTGGCCGACCTCGCCCGGCCGCCGGTCTACCCGCCGGCGCAGCGCCTGAAATACTCCAATCACGGCTTCGCCCTCGCCGGGTTGGTGATCGAGGCGGTGACCGGCCAAGCCTATCCCGACTGGATTCTGCGCGAGATCGTCGCCCCTGCCGGCCTGAGCGAGACGCAGCCCGATATCGGCCTGTGGACCGGCCCGATGGCCAAGGGCCATAGCGGCACCCAGCCGCTGGGCCGGCGCGTGATGATCCCCGCCGACAATCCCGGCAACGCAATGACCGCGGCCGCCGGCTTCGTCGCCACCGCCGCCGACGTCGCCCGCTACTTCGCGCAGCTCTCGCCGCATGCCGAGACCAGCATCCTCTCGCCGCTCAGCCGGCGCGAGATGACGCGCCGGCTCTGGCCGGACAGCGAGAGCGACCTCGGCCGGCATTACGGGCTCGGCACCATCTCCGGCGGCGAAGGCGACTGGCACTGGGTCGGCCATTCCGGCGGCTTCCAGGGCTTCATCACCCGCACCGTCATCCTGCCCGAGCAGGATCTGACCGTCTCGGTGCTGACCAATGCGATCGACGGCCTCGCCCATCCCTGGCTCGACGGCGTCGTCCACATCCTCAAGACCTTCTCCGGCCACGGCGCCCCCTCCGAGGTAACGCGGGACTGGGCCGGGCGCTGGTGGACGATCTGGGGAGCAGGCGATCTCGTACCGGGCGAGAGCAAGGTGCTCTGCGCCAATCCCGCCCTGTTCACGCCCTTCCTCGATGCCCCGGAGATCACGGTCGAGGCTCCCGATCACGGCCGCATCGTCAAGGCCTCGGCCTTCCACAGCCCGGGCGAGCCGGCGCGGCTCGTCCGCGACGGAGCGGGCAAGGTCACCTCGGTCTGGCTCGGCGGCGGCGAGGCGATCGGCGAGGACGCGCTGCGCGCCGAAATGCTTGAGCGCTATGGCCGGGCCGAGAGCTGAAGCGAAGCGCTCAGACCGATTTCAGAAGTCGTCCCGGGCGACCCGAGGAGACCCGGGCCCCATGCCTGAGCCTTCCCGAAAAAATGCCCCGGTATGGATCCCGGATCGGCGCGGCTGAAGCCGCTTGTCCGGGATGACGGCGCGGATCGACGGAGGAACAACGCAGGCGACGATCAGGCCGTCGAAACCTAGCCGAGCATCCCCAGCGCCAGCGTGTGCTCGACGCAGGCATTGACGTGGACATCGAGCACGGCCGCGGCGCGCTCCTGATCGCGCTTCAGCGCGCAGTCGAGCAGGATCTGGTGCTCCTCGGCGGCGATCTGCCCGCGAAAGATCACCGCGACCATCTGGTAGCGCAGATATTTGTCGTAGATCGCGGCATGCGTATCGAGCAGCACCTGCGAACCGCAGGCCGAGATCAGCGCGTGGTGGAACTCCCAGTCATAGCGCTTCCAGAGCTCGGCATCGGCCCGGTCCTTGTCGAGCATGCGCTTTTCCATCTGGGCGAGCTTGTGATGGGCCGCGACGACGCGCCCCTCCCATTCCATGTCGCCGGCTTCGAAGGACTGGGCCAGCGCATGCCCTTCCAGCAGCAGCCGCATCGCCGCGAGTTCGCGCAGATTGGTCGCGGAGACCGGCGCGACCATGAAGCCCTTCTGGCCCTCGGCCGCGATCAGGCCTTCCGAGGCGAGCCGATTCAGCAATTCGCGCAAGGTGCTGACGCTGGCGCCATAGCCCTCGCGCAGCACCTCCAGCTTGAGCTTCTGCCCGGGCGCCAGCCTGCCGAAGATGATGTCGGCGCGGATGCGGCGATAGGCCAGCTCTCCGACAGACGCGTCCGGCGGGGCGATGTTGAGCATCTTCACGGCCTCGATGCGGGTGAACGGATCATGCCGGCGCCGTGGCTCCCGCCCCGTGCCGCCGGCCAATGCTAGCGCAGCCCCGGCAGATTGCACAATCGTCTGGCAAAATCAAAAACATCATACGAAACTAAAAATCGAGGTTGCGCCTGCGCCGAGCTGTGGCGATAGTGCGCCCCGACAGGCGGCATCATAAGTCGCCATGCAGGAGGGATCGGCATGACATTCAAGCTCGACAGGCGCGCTCTGCTCGCTGGCGGCGCCGCCGCGGCGACGGTTGGCTTCACCGGCGCGGCCATGGCCCAGGGCAAGCCCAATCTGCGCTTCTCCGCGGTGTTCTCCGAGCAGGACATCCGCGCCGAGATGATGAAGAAGTTCGGCGAGGCCATCAAAGAGGACTTCACGCTCCAGCCCTATTACGGCGGCAACCTGTTCAAGCAGGGCACCGAGCTGGTGGCGATGCAGCGCAACAACCTCGAAATGGGGAACATCGCGCCACAGGACGTCTCGAACCAGATCCCGGCCTGGTCGATCGTCACCTCCGCCTATCTCTTCCGCGACGCCGACCATCTCAAGAAGGTCTTCGCCAGCCCGGTCGGCGCCGAGCTCAAGAAGATGGCAGAGGACAAGCTCAACATCAAAATCCTCGGGCCGACCTATTTCGGCGCCCGCCAGGTCGGCCTGAAGCCGAAGAAGAAGATCAACACCCCCGCCGACATGGCCGGCATCAAGCTGCGCATGCCTGGCGGCGACGCCTGGCAGTTCCTTGGCCAGTCGCTTGGCGCCAACCCGACGCCGATGGCCTATGCCGAGGTCTATACAGGCCTGCAGAGCGGCGCGATCGACGGCCAGGACAACCCGCTGCCCAACGTCCAGAACATGAAGTTCTACGAGGTCTCCTCGCAGATCGTGCTGACTTCGCATCTCGTCGGCTTCGACCTGCTCTGCGTCACCAAGCGCGTCTGGGACGGCATGGATGCCAAGAAGCAGGCCGCCTTCCAGGCCGCCGCCGACGCCGCGATCGACTGGAGCACCAAGGAGCACCTCGCCAAGGAGGTCGAGCTCGCCGACTTCTTCAAGAAGCAGGGGCTCGAGGTCTACACGCCCGATCTCAAGGCCTTCCGCGACTTCGCCCAGAAGAAGTACCTGGAATCCGACCTCGCCAAGGGCTGGACGCCGGGCATGCTCGACAAGATCAACGCGCTCTGAGCCGATCCGGCCGGGTCGAAACGGGTCCGGCCGGCAGCTCCACCTTTTGAACCATTGATGGGGAACGCATGATCCGATCAGCCTGCTCAACGGGCTGACCGGCGCGGGCTTTGTCGTCACCGCCTTCGGCCAGTGGCCGAGCAATCCAGTTTCTGCGCCAGGCTTCTTGGGGCCGGCGCGGCCCGCCGATTGAGGGGTCGGCGGGCCGAAATTCGAGGGAGGACCGATGCTGCGCTCGCTGAAACCGCTCGGAGCCTGGCTTGCACGCCGCGCCGAGAATGTCCTCGTGCTGATGCTCGGCGCGATGTTCGCCGTGTTCCTCGTGCAGATCGTCTTCCGCTACGTCTTCAACTTTCCGATCGGCTGGACACATGAGATCAGCGTCCTGCTCTGGCTCTGGCTGGTGCTGTTCGGCGCCGCCTTCGTCACCCGCGAGAGCGACGAGATCCGCTTCGACATCATCTATGGCGCGGTCGGCCCGAAGGCCCGGCGCATCATGGCGGTCCTCACCGCCGTGCCATTGATCGTGCTCTACACGATCTCGCTGCCCGCGATGGCCGACTATGTCTCCTTCATGAAGGTCGAGCGCACCGCCTATCTGAAGCTGCCCTTCAACTGGGTCTATTCGATCTACATCGCCTTCGCGGTCGCCGCGATCGTGCGCTATCTCTGGCTCTGCACGCAGGCGCTGCGCGGCAAGGCGCCGGAGGCCTTCGACCCGACCAAGGCGGGCTCCGGCGTATGAGCCCCTTCGCCCTCTGCATCGCGACGATCGTCGCCCTGTCGCTGCTCGGCCTGCCGATCGGCCACGCCATGATCGCCGGCTCGATCTTCTATTTGCTGCTGGCCGGCCAGGATCTCTCCATCGCCGCCGAGCAATTGCTCAACGGCATGTACACCAACTACGTCATCCTCGCCGTGCCGCTCTTCATCCTGGCGGCCGAGCTGATGAACATCGGCAGCATGACCGAGCGTCTGCTGCGCTTCTGCGATGCGCTGGTCGGCCGCTTCCGCGGCGGCCTCGCCCAGGTCAACGTCGTCCAGAGCGTGATCTTCGCCGGCATGTCCGGCTCCGCCATCGCCGATGCCGCCGGCACGGGGCGGATGATGCAGGCGATGATGACCAAGGACGGCAAGTACCCGCCGAGCTTCGCCGCGGCGTTGACGGCGGTCACCGCCGTCATCGGGCCGATCATCCCGCCCTCGATCCCGATGGTGCTCTACGCCCTGGTCTCGGATGCCTCGATCGGCTTCCTCTTCCTTGGCGGCGTGATCCCCGGCCTGCTGATGGCCCTGGCGCAGATGAGCCTGATCGGCGCCACCGCCCGCCGCCGCAATTTCCCGGTCGAGGCTCCGGTGCCGTTGCGCGAGCTTCCGGGCATCACCTGGCGGGCCTTCCCGGCGCTGATGATGCCGGTCGTGCTGCTCGGCGGCATCTATGGCGGCGCGACCACGCCGACCGAGGCCGCAGCGGTCGCGGCCGCCTACGCGCTGGCGATCTCGGTGCTGCTCTACCGCAGCGTCTCGCTGCGCGCCTTCTACGCTTCGCTCGCCTACAGCGCCCGCACCACCGCCTCGATCGGCATGCTGATCGCCGGCGCGCTCGTCTTCAACTACGTCGTCACCATCGAGAACATCCCGGAGAGCCTGAAGCTCTTCCTCTCCGGCTGGGATCTTTCGCCCATCGGCTTCCTGATCCTGGTCAACCTGATCCTGCTCATCCTGGGCTGCCTGCTCGAAGGCACCGCGATCCTGCTGATCGTCGTGCCGGTCTTCATCCCGACCGCCAAGGCGCTCGGCATCGACATGGTGCATTTCGGCGTCGTCGTGGTCGTCAACATCATGCTCGGCCTGATCACACCGCCCTATGGCCTGCTGCTCTTCGTCATGACCAACATCACCGGCGTCCCGCTGCGCGACATCGTCCGCGAATGCATGCCCTTCCTCTGGGCGATGCTGGTGGCGCTGGCCCTCATCACCTTCATCCCCGAGCTCGTGCTCTGGCTGCCCCGCCTGATGGGCTACCAGGGCTGAGCGCAGATGAACGGAAACCACGAACAGGTGCTGCCGTGAACAAGCCGATCTATGTCCTGAACGGGCCGAACCTCAATCGCCTCGGCAAGCGCGAGCCGCATATCTACGGCAAGACCACGCTCGCCGAGGTCGAGACCCTGTGCCGCGAGACGGCTGGCGACTGGCCGGTCGAGTTCCGGCAGAGCAACCGCGAATACGAGCTGGTCGACTGGATCCATGAGGCGATCGACGAAGGCAGCGCGATCATCATCAACCCGGCAGCCTATTCCTTCACCTCGATCGCGATCCTCGACGCGCTGAAGATGTTCCCGGGCCCGATCATCGAGCTCCACATCTCCAACATCCACCGCCGCGAGGCGCACTATCACAAATCCTATGTCTCGCTCGCCGCGACCGCGATCATCGCCGGCCTCGGCGCCCGCGGCTACGCCACCGCCATCCGCTCGGCGATCGAATTGGTAGAGGGCTAGCGGAGCAGTCGTTCGGAGCTGGCTTACCCATCTCCCACAGCCCTCATCCTGAGGAGCCATTCCGACAGGAATGGCGTCTCGAAGGATGCTTCAGGCGGCTCCGGAAGCAGCTGGAGCATCCTTCGAGACGCAGCCTTCGGCTGCTCCTCAGGATGAGGGGCTTTTTCTACCCGTGCCGACCGTGCGGCACCCCTCAGCGCATGTAGTGCAAGCTCGAGAATCGCTTGCGGAAGGCGGTGACCTCCTGCGCGACCGTCTCGGCCGGGCGCGCGCCGGACAGACCGTCGGCGATGTAGCCGGCGAGTTCCGGCATGTGCTCCGGCTTCATGCCGAAGCGCACGATCTCCGGCGTGCCGAGCCTGAGCCCGTTGACGTCTCCCGCCACCTCGGCAATCGGCAGGCCGATGCCGCAGCTCAGGATGTTGGCGGCGCGCAGCCGCTTCGCCGCCGCCTGGCCGCCGCCATAGGGCGCCGCCTCGATGGCGAACTGGTGCGACTGCGTCATGCCGCGCTCGCGGGCGAAAACCGGCACCTGCCGCTCGACCAGCGCCTCTGCCAGCGCCTTGGCCGTCGCCGCCATCATCTGCGCGTAGTCGCGCCCGAACTCCTGCCAGTCCATCAGCGTGATCGCGAGCGAGGCCGATTTCGCCACGTCGAAATTGGCGGTCAGCCCGGGATAGGCGATGGCATCGAGCTTCTTGGCGATCTCCGCGTCATTGGTGACGATCAGCCCCGAGGGCGGCCCGCCCAGGCTCTTATAGGTGCTCATCGTCATGACATGGGCGCCCTCCGCCAGCGGCTGCTGCCAGGCATGGCCGGCGATCATGCCGGAGAGATGCGCCGCGTCGAACAGCACGATGGCGCCGACCTCGTCGGCGATGGCGCGGATTTCGCGGATCGGGTGCGCAAACAGGTTGAGGCTGCCGCCGATGCTGATCAGCTTCGGCTTCAGCTGCAGCGCGTCCGCCCGCAGCCTGTCGAGATCGACCGTGTAGTTCTGCGCGTCGACCGGGGCCGGATGGGTGGTGATGCCATAGAGCCCGGCCGCGCCGGCGCCGTGATGGGTGACATGGCCGCCGATCGAAGGCGGCGGCGCGATGATGCAGTCGCCCGCCTTCGCCGCGGCCATGAAGACATAGAGATTGGCGATGGCGCCGGATGGCACCCGGATCTCGGCATGGCCCGCGCCGAAGACCTCGGCGGCGAGCTCGGCGGTGACGATCTCGATCTGCTCGATCGCCTCCAGCCCCATCTCGTATTTGTCGCCGGGATAGCCGAGCGAGGGCCGCGCACCCATGCCCTGGCCAAGCACGGCCTCGGCGCGCGGGTTCATTACATTGGTCGCCGGGTTGAGATTGACGCAGTCGCGCTCATGGATCGCCCGGTTCTCGGCAATGAGCCCGGCGAGTCGCGCCTCCGTTGCCGCCCGGTCCTGCCCGGCGATCTCTCCCGCGACACGCAGGACATAGTCTTCGCTCGCCGCCGGCACCCAGTCCCGCCTCGCCAGTTTCGCGCTCATCCGCCTGCCCTGCCCCAAACTGTGTTTCGTCGCGCCATTGGAACGGCTTGGCGCGCCCCGCGCAAACCAGTTATCGTCGCCGGAAGGCCTAGAAAATCTAGGCCTGAACCAGCGAACCCGATCCATGCCTGTCGCACCGCCGCGCCCGCCCATGCCGCCGCTCAACGCGCTGCGCGCCTTCGAGGCGGCGGGCCGGCTCGGCAGTTTCGCCCGCGCCGCCGAGGAACTCGGCGTCACACCCGGCGCCATCGCCCAGCAGGTGCGACAGCTCGAGGCATTCCTCGGCTTTCCCCTGTTCCGGCGCCTGCCCCAGGGTGTCGCGTTGACGGAGGCTGGCAGGCAGGCGCAGCCGCGCCTCAGCGCGGCCTTCGAGGCGCTCTCGCTCGCGGTGCACGATCTGCGCGCGAGCCATGCCGGCCGGGCGCTCGCCATCGCCGCCCTGCCCTGCATCGCCCAGCTCTGGCTCTCGCCGCGCCTGCCTGCCTTGCAGCAGGAATTCCCGGAGCTGCAGATTTCGATCTCGGCGATGGAGGCGCCGCCGAGCGGGCCGCGCGAGGCCTTCGACCTCGCTCTGTTCTATCTGGCGGAGCCGCCGCCGGGCGCCCTCGCCCTTGCCGAAGACAGCCTTACCCCGATCTGCTCGCCGCATCTGGCGCAGCAGCTGCGCACGCCCTCCGATCTCCTGGGCAAGACCCTGCTGCACGATGCGGTCTGGCGCAGCGACTGGGCCCGCTGGCTAAAGCATGCCGGCGTGACCGGCATCGATGCCGGCCGCGGCCCGTCCTACTCGCTCTATGCGTTGGCGCTCGATGCCGCGCTCGGCGGCTCCGGCATCCTGATCGGCCGCGCGAGCCTGGTCGCGCCGCTCCTGGCCCAGGGCCGGCTGGTCACGCCCTTCGCTGTTGCGATGCCGAGCGGCGACCAGCTGACGATCCTGCCAGCGCCGGCCAGCAAGCCGCACCCGCTGCGGGCACGGGTCATGGAATGGTTGGCAGACAGCCTCTAGCGGCGCGTCAGATCCCGCCGCCGCAATCGCTGGTCAGGATCTGGTCCATCGAGCGGGCGGGCTCGGCGCAGCCGGCCTCGCCGACCACTTTGGCCGGCACGCCCGCGACCGTGGTGTTGCGCGGCACCGCCGCCAGCACGACAGAACCGGCCGCGACGCGGGCGCATTGTCCCACCTCGATATTCCCGAGGATCTTCGCGCCGGCGCCGATCAGCACGCCCTTGCGGATCTTCGGATGGCGGTCGCCGCCCTGCTTGCCGGTGCCGCCGAGCGTGACGTCCTGCAGCATCGAGACATTGTCCTCGATCACCGTGGTCTCGCCGACGACGAGGCCGGTGGCGTGGTCGAGGAAGACGCCCTTGCCGATCTTCGCGGCCGGATTGATGTCGGTCTGGAAGACTTCCGAGGAGCGGCTCTGCAGATAGAGCGCGAAATCGCGCCGGCCCTGCTGGTGCAGCCAATGCGCCAGGCGGTGGGTCTGCAGCGCGTGGAAGCCCTTGAAATAGAGCACCGGCTCGAGCAGCCGGTAGCAGGCCGGGTCGCGGTCGAGCACGGCGACGACGTCGGCGCGAAAGCCCTGGCTGATCTCGGGATCGGCGGCGAGCGCCTCCTCGAAGGCCTGGTCGATCAGTTCGGCCGGAACCGCCCCATGCGCGAGACGCGCCGAGACGCGATGCGAGACCGCCTCCTCGAAGCTGCGCTGGTTCAGCACGGTCGAGAGGATGAAGCTGGTCATCGCCGGCTCGGCGGCGATCGCCTGCTCGGCCTCGCGGCGCAGCCGCGACCAGACGGGATCGACCCGATCGAGCCCGGTAGCGGGATCACGGGCATCGACGTTCGGGCGTCCCGATGGCATGGCGTTCTCCGCTACGGTGCGCTCGGCGAGCAATTATTCCGGCACGACGGCGTCGCGCAGAAGGAGATGGGCCTGCCTTCTAGCTGAATCAAGCCGTGAAGGACAAGACTCGAAATGCGAAGGGTCGCATGCAAGTCATTGATGGAGAATAATATTCTCCTGCGGGAGAACGTTATTCTCCGGACCATGGGTCATGCCCGGCGCGAGAGGAACTCCAGCACCGCCTGCTTGTGGGTCTTGTCGCCGACCGCCAGATTATGGTCCCGGCCGACGATGTCGAAGCTCTCCGCGCCCGGGATCAGCGCCGCGAGTTCCGGCCCGGAACCGGAGACATCGTCCTTGGTGCCGACGCTGATCAGGGTCGGCACCGCGATCTTGCCGACCTGCTCAGCCGTGAGCGTCTGGCGGGTGCCGCGGATGCAGGCGGCGAGCGCGCGCAGGTCGCTGCCGGTGTTCTCGGCAAAGGCGCGGAACATGCGCTGCATCGGGTCGGTCAGGTCGGCGAGCGAGGGCGCCTCCATCGCATCCGCGATGCCGAGCGGCAGGCCGACGCCCTCGACGAGATGGATGCCGAGCCCGCCGAGCAGCAGCGCGCGAACCCGCTCCGGATGCGCCAGCGCCAGATGCGCCGAGATGCGGGCGCCCATCGAATAGCCCATGACGTCGGCGCGCCCGATGCCGAGATGGTCCATCAGCCGGCGGACATCCTCGGCCATGATGTTCGAGTTGTAGGCTTCGGGGTCGTAGAGCTTCTGGCTCTGGCCATGGCCGCGATTGTCGAGCAGCACCACCCGGTAGCCGGCATGGGTCAGCGTCTTGCTCCACTGGGTGTTCACCCAGTTGACCATATGGCTCGAGCCGAAGCCGTGGACGAGCACGATCGGATCGCCGGAACCGCCCTCGATGGTCGGGGCGAGGTCGAGATAGGCGAGGCTGACGCCGTCGGAATCGAATCGCTGCATGTCGTCGCGCCGTTCTTTCGCAAATTGTCGCGTCTGCTGTGCCATGGCGGGGCGGGTTTTGGTAGCCGCACCCGTCGGCATGGCAGCATGCAGCCGCGTCCCTGCTGCGCGCCGACCACCCAGCTCCAGCCCTCATCTTCAGCCCTCATCCTGAGGAGCAGCCGAAGGCTGCGTCTCGAAGGATGGTCCAGCGGTCTCCGGAGCCTCCTGGAACATCCTTCGAGACGCCGCTGACGCGGCTCCTCAGGATGAGGGCTCGAACGACTCTTGCTTGCGGGAAAGCTCCGGTCGTCCCGGGCGACCGGAGGGAGACCCGGGACCCATGCCTGAACCGTCCCGGCATGGGTCCCGGCTCTGCGCTCCGCTCCGACCGGGACGACCTGAACAAGCTAGGCGCCGCAGGTACACGCCCCTTCCCCAGCCCCTGCTCACCGCCTAAGAGTTCACCCCATGAGCGAGCAAGCCACGGCCTCGGCCAAGACCTCCACCCCGGCAAAGACCTCCACCCCGGCCCGAGGCCGCATCGAACTGCTCGACCTGGCGCGCGGCATCGCCCTGCTCGCCATGTTCGTCTACCATTTCGCCTACGACCTCTCCTTCTTCCGGCTGATCCGCGTCGATGTCGTCTCCGATCCCGGCTGGCGCCTCTTCGCCCGCCTGATCGCCGGCTCCTTCCTGACGATCGTCGGCTTCAGCCTGATCCTGGCGACGCGGAACGGCCTGAACCGGCAGGCCTATGCGAAGCGCTTCGCCATGGTCGCCGGCGCCGCGCTGCTGGTCACGGTCGGGACCTGGTTCGCGATCCCGCAGAACTTCATCTTCTTCGGCATCCTGCACCACATCGCGCTGGCGAGCCTGCTGGCGCTGCCCTTCCTGCGGCTGCCAGCCCTCGCTCTGGCGTTGATCGCGGCGGTCTGGTTCGCCCTGCCCTTCATCCTCGGCGGCGAGGTCTTCGAGAGCGAATGGCTGTCATGGCTCGGCTTCGGCCCCTGGCCCTACACCGCCGATTTCGTGCCGCTCTTCCCCTGGTTCGCCTGTGTCCTCGCCGGCATGGCGCTGGGCAAGCTCGCCCTGGCCAAGGCGCCCGAAGGCGGCTGGACGCTCTGGCGCGCCAGATCGGCCCCGGCCCGCCTCGTCGCGCTCGGCGGCCGCAACAGCCTGTTCGTCTATCTCGTCCACCAGCCGCTCTTCATCGGCGCGCTCATGCTCTTCATGCAGCTCTCCGGCCCCAAGCTGCCGGACGCCGACGCCGTGCCCTTCCTCGCCGCCTGCCAGCGCAGCTGCGTCGCGACGGGTACGCCGAAGGAGGCCTGCGAGCGCGTCTGCTCCTGCTCGATGGAGGGGCTGAAGCGTGATGAGCTCTGGAGCCGCGTGCTCGCCGACGCCCTCACCCCGGAGCAGACCGAGCGCGCCCGCGAGATCGGCCTCGCCTGCGCCCGGGCCCGCTGACCGGGACAGGACGCCGCAAGCCGCGGGCCCGTGATTTCGCCCCCGCGCACTGGCGCGCCCGCGGGCGAACGATTATCGTGCGCCGCAAATCGAGACGACAGAGAGCGACCATGGCCGACCACGGCACACCGCATTTCCACAACGATCCCGGCGTCGCCGTCATCCATGTCGGCGCGCGCGAGCTGATGTGCATCGGCGCCAAGCCGCCCTTCGACCATCCGCATGTCTTCCTCGACATGGGGTCGGATGACGAGATCATCTGCCCCTATTGCTCGACGCTGTTCAAATACGAGCCTTCGCTCGGCGCCGGTCACGGCAAGCCGGCCGAATGCGAGTACCACGACGCCCCCAAGGCGGCTTGAGGCGCTTCCCGCCGGGGGCGCGGCGGGACGTGAACGGCTGAAGCGATGTCTCCGATCCTGATCGCCGGCGCCGGCATTGGCGGCCTCACCGCTGCCATTGCGCTGGCGCGCCGCGGCATTCCCGTCGCCATCGCCGAGAAGCGCACCCGCTTCGCCGAGGCCGGCGCCGGTATCCAGATCTCGCCCAATGCCGGCCGCGTGCTTGAGGCGCTCGATCTCGGCATCGCTCTGCGCCGTGCCGCCGTCCGGCCAGAATCGCTCGCGATCAGCCGCTGGCGGAGCGAGACGCCGCTGCTCGAGATGCCCTATGCGCCGCCTGCGCCGGGCGCGACGCCCTCCCGGGCGCTGAAGCGGGCCGATCTCCACCAGATCCTGCTCGATGGCGCCCGTACCTTGCCGAACATCCGCTGGCTGATCGGCCGCGGCCTGCTCGCCTGCGCCGAGACCGAATCCGGCATCACCGCGACGCTCGTCGCCGAGAACGGCCAGACCGAGACGGTCGAGGCCATGGGTCTGATCGGCGCCGACGGGCTCTGGTCGCAGGCCCGCCAGCTCACCGGCGACAGCCGCGAGCCGCGTTTCACCGGCTGGGAGGCGTGGCGGACGCTGATTCCCTCGGCGGAAGTGCCGTCCGAACTGCGCCAGCCCACGGTTTCGCTGCGCCTCGGCAGCGCCCGCCATGCCGTCCATTACCCCGTGGCCGGCGGCAAGGAGATCAATCTCGTCCTGATCCGCGCCGCGCGCGAGGCCCGCCCGGGCTGGTCGCGCGAGGGTAATGCAAGCGACATCGCCGGCATCGCCAATGGCGCCCCGATTTCGCTGCGCCATCTGGTCGAGGCTGCGCCCGCCTGGCAGGTCTGGTCGCTCTATGACCGCGAGCCGGCGGCGATGGCGAAGGGCCGTATCGCGCTGCTCGGCGACGCCGCCCACCCGGTCCTGCCCTTCCTGGCCCAGGGTGCAGCGCTCGCCATCGAGGATGCGGCCGTGCTGGCACATGAACTCGCGAGCGCCTTGCAGGCCGACGGCACCGCCTCGGTTCCCGCCGCCTTCGCCGCTTATGCCGCGGCGCGGCAGGGCCGGGCGACGCGCGTCCAGCAGGCGAGCCGCGACAATGCCCGCTCCTACCATCTCGGCCGGCCCTGGAGTTATGCCCGCGACATCGTGCTGCGCCGGCTCGGCCCCGAAGGCCTGCGCCAGCGCTATGCCTGGGTCTATGACTGGCCCCTGCCCGGCTGAAATTACGCCTGCCGCCCTCGTCAACGCCGCATTGGCTTCCTAGATTAGCGCCAACCGAACGAACGACGAGCCATGATCCGCATCGACCTGAACAGCCGCCTCAACCAGAGTACGGGCCGCCTGCCACGCTGGGCGAGCTATCTCATCATGGCCGGGGCTTTTGCTCTCGGCGTCCTGCTTTTCCTGGTGGCGGCCAGCCTCGCCTTGATCCTGATCCCGGTCGTGCTGATCGGCGGCGCCGTCGCCGCCTGGCAGATGCGCCGGCGCATGCGCGCCGCCGGCATCGATCCGCAGAACCCCTTCGGCCAGCCGCAGCAAGGCGCCGCGCAGGGCGAGATCGTCGACGCCGAATATCGCGTCATCGAGACGAACGAGCGGCGCTGACCTCTAGCTCTGGACGCGCACGGCCAGCTCGGCCCGCAGCCGGGCATTCTCGGCTTCAAGCTCCTCCAGCCGCTGCCGCACCGGCGCGAGCGCCGGCGCCAGCTCCGCCTCGCTGAAGCGCTGGGTGATGTGCTGCGGGCAGTTCCAGTCGAAGGCCTCGACCTTGATCGTCATGCCGCGCTCCGGCACGGCGCGGTAGCCCGGCACGATCAGGCGGCGCGCCAGTTCCGGTTCCGCCGCGAGATCGTGGAAGCGGGCGCGCCCAAAGATCTTCAGCCGGGCCTGGTTGCCATAGTCCATCAGGAACAGGCAGAGCCGGTCATCGGTGCTGAGATTGCCCAGGCTGAGATATTGCCGGTTGCCGCGCAGGTCGGCGAAGCCGAGCGTCGTCTCGTCGAGCACCCGCAGGAAGCCCTGCGGTCCGCCGCGATGCTGCAGATAGGGCCAGCCGGTCTCGGAGACGCTCGCCATGTAGAAGGAGTCGCGGGCGCCGATGAAGGCGGCCTCGCTGCCGCCGAGCCGATCGTGATGCGGCGCGCCCTCCTCCTGCCTGGCATAGGCGCGGCGGCTGCCTTGCGCCTCCTGCGCCGCCCTGACGGCAGGCGTCGTCGCGATCTCGAGAAAACGATGGGTCATGGCGCAAGCCTCCAGACCCAAAGAAATGATCATTCCCTCGCCTGAGCACAATTTCCGAGCCGGGCAGTTCAGAATTCCGCCGAACGAAACAGTCGCTATCCCAGCAGGCGCAGGGCAACGCCGGCGAGCGCGCAGCCGGCGAGCACCGTCATCATCCCCTGCTTGAAGCGCAGCATGGCGAGCATCGCCGCCGCCGAAAGCAGCGCGGCCCGCCAGTCCAGCGTCGAGAGCACCGGCAGGTCCGGTGCGAGCGGCCCGAAGCTGACCGGCCGGACGATACCGAACAGCACATGAAGCCCGAACCAGAGCGCGAGATTCATGATCACGCCGACCACCGCCGCCGTGATCGCGGTCAGCGAGGCCGAGAGCACCCGGTTGCCGCGCAGCGCCTCGACATACGGCGCGCCTAGGAAGATCCAGAGGAAGCAGGGCGCGAAGGTGACCCAGAGCGTCAGCAGGGCGCCGAGGCTGCCGGCGACGAGCGGATCGAGCCCGCCCGGCACCCGCCAGGCGGCGAGGAAGCCGACGAATTGCAGCACCAGGATCAGCGGCCCCGGCGTGGTTTCGGCGAGGCCGAGCCCGTCGACCATCTCGCCGGCGACGAGCCAGCCATAGCCCTCGACCGCCGCCTGCGCGACATAGGCCAGCACGGCATAGGCCCCGCCGAAGGTGACGACTGCCATGGCGCTGAAGAAGCTGCCGATCTGCGTGAAGACATTGTTCCCGCCTGCCAGCAGCCAGAGCAGCGCCACCGGGCCGAGCCAGAGCGGCAGCCAGAGCGCCAGCGTCCGCAGTGCCCGGCCGGTCGAGGGCCTGGCGTGCTCCAGCTCGCCGCGCTCGAACATCAGGTCGACGACGCCCTTGAACTCGGGCGCGCCCCCCTTGCCGGCATGACCGCCGGCCTCGAACAGCGCCGGCGCGTAGAGGCTTCCGAGCCAGCCGGTCAGCCCGGCGCAGAGGATCACCAGCGGGAACGGCAGCTTCAACAGAAAGAGCGCGAGGAAGGCGGCGACCGCGATCGCGATCATCGCCCGGTTCTTCAGCGCCCGGCGGCTGATCCTGAGGCCCGCCTCGATCACCACGGCGAGCACCGCGGCCTTGACGCCGAAGAACACCGCATCGACCACCGGCACGCTGCGATAGAGCACGTAGAGCAGCGAGAGCCCCAGCATCACCAGCGCGCCGGGCAGGACGAAGAGCAGCCCGGCGATCAGGCCGCCGAGCGTGCGATGCAACAGCCAGCCGACATAGATGGCAAGCTGCTGCGCCTCGGGGCCGGGCAGCAGCATGCAGTAGTTGAGCGCATGCAGGAACCGCCGCTCGCCGATCCAGCGGCGTTCCTCGACCAGCTCCTTGTGCATCAGCGCGATCTGGCCGGCCGGGCCGCCGAAGGAGAGCAGCCCGATCTTCGCCCAGACGCGGGTCGCCTCGCCGAGCGAGGGGATTTCGGCAGCAGCGGGCCTGCTTGCCTCATCGGTCGCGATCGTCATGGCCGTCCCCCTGCTCCTGCCGGCACGGACGGCCAGTTATGGGTTTCCTCGGTGGCATCGCGGCACCAGCGATAGAACGCGTCATAGAGCAGCATGCCGGCCTCGAGCTGTGCCAGATCGTCGCGAAACATCCGCGACAATCCCAGCGACGCCGCCAGGAATCCGGCCGCCTGCGGCACGTCGTCGAGCCGGGCGGTGTCCGCCGCCCTGACGATCGCCGCGAGCCGGTCGAGCGCCGGCAGCGAGAGGCCGAACTCCTCGATCATGGTGTCGAAGCTGCAGCGCTCGCCGCGATGGCTCCAGAACACGCCGTCAATGTCGAAGGCTGTCGCGCCGAAACGCTCGGCCACGGCCTCGACCTCCGAGGCCGTCACGAACAGGAAGACGGCCGCAGGATCGACGAAGCGGCGGATCAGCCAGGGACAGGCGATGCGGTCGACCTTCGGCCGCGCCCGCGTCACCCAGACGGTCCGGCCAGCGTCGTCGCGGGCCGGGAGCTTGCCGGCGTCGACCAGCGGCAGGCTGGCTTCCCGCCAGGCCTCGAAGCCGCCGACAAGAACTTCCGCCGGGATCCCTTCATGCCGCAGCCAGGCCGCGACGCCTTCGCTGAGCTTCAGCCCGCGCTGGCACGAGACGACGACCTTGCTGCCGGCATAGGCCCCGGCCCAGCCGGCGACCTCGTCATGCCGGCGACGCTGCGAGGCCGGAAGCAGCCGCGCATCGGCGGCAAAGTCCTCATCGTTGCGGACATCGATCAGGACCGGCGCATCGGGCAGTCCGACGAGCCGAGACAATTGGGCAGCGCTGATTTGAATGTTCGAAGACATGGCGTCCCTCCCGGAAATCTAGGAGACTGGACGCGATCCTTGGGCTGACGCCTCACGGGGTCGTCGCGAATGAACCCCTGCGGAATTTAGACCATGGCGACCTGTGGGCGTCAACGGCCCCTGGAACGCAGCTTCGCAGCGCGTAGGGACGCTGCGTCTCACCCCTCATCCTGAGGAGCCATTCCCTTGGGAATGGCGTCTCGAAGGATGCACCAAGTGCTTCCGGAGCCTCCTGGAACATCCTTCGAGACGCCGCTTCGCGGCTCCTCAGGATGAGGGGGCTCCAGAAGAAAAATCCCTGCCCGCCGCTCAGTCGACGCGGGTGACCAGGATCTTGTCGATCCGGCGGCCGTCGAGATCGACCACCTCGAAGCGCCAATGGCCCTTCTCGAAGCTCTCGCCGACATTCGGCAGGCGGTTCATCTCGGCGAGGATGAAGCCCGCCACCGTCTGGTAGTCGGCATCGCGCGGCACATGGATGCCGAGCTCGTGCGAGAACTCGTCGACCTGCATCCAGCCGGCGACCAGATAGGAGCCGTCGGAGCGCGTCACCACGGCCGGCTCGCTGTCGTCCTCTTCCTGGAAGGCGCCGGTGATCGCCTCCAGCACGTCGCTGGAGGTGATGATCCCCTCGAAATGGCCGTACTCGTCGAAGACCAGTGCCATGTGCACCGGCGAGGCGCGGATCGCGCGCAGCACGTCGAGCGCGCCGGTCGTGTCGAGCACCACCGGGGTCTGCTGGACCATGCTGCGCAATTCGCGGCCATCGCCGTCGGAGAACGCGTCGAACATGTCCTTGACCGTGACGACGCCGATGATCGAGTCGGCCTCGCCATCCTGCACCGGCAGGCGCGAGCGCCGCGTCGCGCGCAACTGCGCCCTGATCTCTGCCGGGCTGTCGGCGAGGTCGAGATGCTCGACCTCGCGCCGGGGCGTCATCAAGGCCCGCGCCGAACGGTCGGCGAGGCGCATCACGCCCGAGATCATCTCGCGCTCGTCGCGCTCCAGCACGCCGGCCGTCTCGGCCTCGGCGATGATCGTGCGGACCTCCTCCTCGGTGACCTTCTCCTCCGACTCGCCCTTCTGGCCGAGCAGTGCGAGAACGGTCTTGCCGGAAATGTCGAGCAGCCAGACCAGCGGCGAGCCGATCTTGGCGAGCAGCGCCATCGCCGGAGCGACGCGGGCGGCGACGCGCTCGGGGTCGCGCAGCGCGATCTGCTTCGGCACCAGCTCGCCGATGATCAGTGAGAGATAGGTGATCGCGACGACGACCGTGCCGACGCCGACGCCATCCGCGACCGCGTTGGAAAAGCCCTGCTCGTCACGCAGCCAGTCGGACAGTCGCGTGCCGAGCGTCGCGCCCGAGAAGGCGCCGGAAAGCACGCCGACCAGGGTGATGCCGATCTGGACGGTGGAGAGGAAGCGGCCGGGATTGTCGGCGAGGCGCTGGGCTGTCGCCGCGCCGCGGCTGCCCTGATCGCTGAGAACCTTGAGCCTTGCTGGTCTGGACGAGACGACCGCGAGTTCCGACATGGCGAGCACACCGTTGATGACGGTGAGGACGACGACGATCAAAATCTCGGTTAACAACACCAGCTCGAAGGCTGCAGGGCCGCACTCGTTATCGGCCTGCTTCGCCAGCGCTTATAGAGCATCGCGCGAGAATGTATGTATCGGTTTTTCGCACGGGCGATGCGCTAAGCTTGGCGAGTCGATCACAGTTTCTCGCGCTCGATTGCTTCTGCCCCCATGCGGCATGATTTGAAGCATTCTCCGGCGCACGCGATGGGAGAACCGCAACTTGCCCGAAGCCGAAACCCGTCAGTTCGCCCCCTCCGCCCAGCGCAATCGCGATCCGATCCTTGCCGTTCTCCGCGAGGCCCTGCCGGCGAGCGGGCTGATGCTCGAGATCGCCAGCGGCTCCGGCGAGCACGCCGTGCACTTCGCGGCCGCCCTGCCCGGCCTGTCCTTCCAGCCGTCGGATCCGAATGCCGGGGCGCGCGCCAGCATCGACGCCTGGGCAAAGGAAGCCGCGCTGCCGAACCTGCTGCCCGCCCTGGCCCTCGATGCCTCGACGCCGGGCTGGCCGCTCGCCCGCGCCGATGCGGTGATCTGCATCAACATGATCCACATCTCGCCCTGGGCGGCGACGCAAGGTTTGATCGCCGAGTCGGCGCGGCTGCTTCCGCCTGGCGGACCGCTCTATCTCTACGGCCCCTATCGCCAGAGCGACGTGCCGCTCGTGCCCAGCAATGCCGCCTTCGACGAAAGCCTGCGCAGCCGTGACCCGCGCTGGGGCCTGCGCGAGCTCGACGAGGTCGCAGCCCTCGCGGCCGCCGCGAGCTTCGGGCCGCCAGAGGTCACGACAATGCCCGCGAACAATCTCAGCGTGGTGTTCCGCAAGCGCTGATAGGACAGTCCTCAACCGCCGTCGCAGCTGGTCTCCTGCACCGCGCAGATCCGGTCGAGCCAGGCGCGGAAGCGGCCCGCCTCCAGCCCGGCACGCGCCGGCGGCTTGACCTCCAGCGCCTCCAGCACGTCGCTGCTGGCCGGCAGCGGCCCGTATTCGACCAGCACCCATTTGCCGCTGCAGCCGAGCAGGCGCCCGTTCTGGATGAAAACGTCGCTGTCGAAGGCCATGCCGTCCCGCCCCGCGATGATCACCGGGGCCTTGGCATCCGGCCGCTCGCGGCCGGTATCGGCCTGTGACTTCACGGTGAGCTTGCGGCCGCTCACCCAGCCGCTGCCCTTGAACATCGGCCGCGCCGCGGCTTCGGTCAGCGCCTCGTTGTCGCGTGCCTTGCGGATCTGGAACCAGCCATCGCTGCCAGCCGTGACCTCGACCTCGACCATCGCCCGGATCGGTGGATCGGACTTGCTCTGCGTCACCGGCGGCAGCCGCCCGATGATCTTGTGTCCGACGCCGGGACCAGCGCGGACATTGAGGCCCTCTGGGTCGGTCTCGTTGACGAAGGCGCCGAAAGAGCAGCGCGCCTGTCCGGCCGGCGGCGACAGTGCGCCGGACTGCGCGAGCACCGGCGCGGCGGCGCCCACAGCCAGGGCCAGCGTGACAATGGCGATGCCCCGGCGCCTCCCGGCCGTGGGGCGACGCTCAGGCCGCGGCATTGACGAGCACATAGTAGAAGGAGTTCGGCTTGCCGACCGCCTTCAGGAAGTTGGCATAGCGGTTCTTCGGGATGGTCTGGCAGCCGGCCGACCAGGTGTTGGGCTCCAGCACGGTGTCGGCGCCACCCTGATGGATATACATCGTCTTGCCGGCCCCCTTCGGATCGATCCGCTTCCTGTCCTGCTCTGTGAAGCGGCCATCGCCATCCGTGTCGCGCTCGACGATCTGGTCGATCCCGACGATGAAGGCGCGGTTGCCGAGATGGCCGCCCCTCTTCTCGAAATACTGGTAGGTGCCCTCGGTCAGGCGTCCGGCATCCCGGATCCCGTCCTTGTCGATGTCGTTGCCTTCGGTCTTGCTGAACTTCACGCCCCGGTAGCGCTTGTCCGTGGTGGTGCTCGCCCGCTGGGAATATTGCGCGCCGGGCTCGGTGCAGATCGGGAAGATCGCGAGATGCCGGAAGCGGCCACAGCGGCGCATGATCACCAGCGTGTCGTCATAGGAGCCCTTGCCGCGATGGGCGAGCGTGCTGCTCTCGGTGCGCAGCGACAGCATCACCAGCCGCCCGAAATTGAGGTCGAACCGCGCGGCCGGCGAGGCGAAGCGCCAATAGATCGCCGCGTAGGAATCGAACTCCTGCTTCGGGGTCCGGAACTGTGGGCGCAGGCCCGCCGGGCGCCGGAAGCGCACATTCAGGATCTCGGAGTAGAGGTCGCGCGCGGCCGGCAGAGCACGTAGCCGGGCCTCGGCGCGCGGGCTGAGCCGCGTCTCCACGACGCGCCAGAGGAAGTCCTGCAGGGTTGGCGGAACCGCCGCGACGATGCTCTGCCAATAGGGCACGGCGATCGTGCGGTCCTGTTCGAGGCAACGGTTGAACTCGCGCGCGAAGGTCGCGAAATCGAGACGACCGGTCAGGTCGGGGCGCCGCATGCTCATGGCCCGCCGCCTCCTTGCCTCCGCTGCCAAGACTGCAGCCGGCCTTCCGCGCACGGCAGGCCGGTGTCGGCCACGCCGGCTGCCGATAGCGCGGCCAGCGTAGCTTCTCAGGAGGATTGTCGGCTAGTGCGGCGCTTTCGCGGCGGTGCCGCCGTCACAGCACCATGGGCAGGACGAAGAAGCCGCCGACGACGACCACGACCAGCGCCAGCGCCGTCATCGGCAGGTGCTTCTCGATGAAGATGCGGATGTCGTCGCCGTAATAGCGCAGCGCCACCGCGATCATCGCGAAGAAGGTGACGCGCGAGATCACCATGCCGACGGTGAACTTCCAGAGATCGAAATGCAGGAAGCCGGACATGATCGTGACGATCTTGAACGGGATCGGCGTCAGGCCCTTGGTCAGCAGCACCCAGAACCAGTAGTCCTGCGAGGTGTGGATCAGATGCGCGGCCTTTTCCTGCAGGCCGTAAATGCCGATCAGCCAGGCGCCGACCGATTCATAGAGCAGCGCGCCGATCGCATAGCCGAGATAGCCGCCGGTGACGGCGCCGAGCGAGCAGACGCCGGCATAGAACCAGGCGCGGTCCGGACGGGCGATGCACATCGGGATCAGGAGCGGGATCGGCGGCAGCGGGCTGACCGAACTTTCGACGAAGGTGATGGCGAAGAGCAGCCAGGGCGCTGCGGGGTGCGACGCATAGGAGACGCACCAGTCGTAAGCACGCTTCAGCATGTAGTGTTCGACCGCTCCCGGACTCGCCCCTGGCGCATGGATGCTGTGCGCCGCATGCATCTACGCGATCCTGCGGCCGGACGCCAGAATTCTCTTAGGCGAATGTCAGCAGCGCGACCGTTTCGTGACGACAAATGGTCGGGGCGGCCCTGAAAGAACCACCCCGACATTCGTCTCAGGACAGGCGCTCGAGCGCCTCGCCGATCTTGAGCTTGCGGGCTTCGGCGGCTGCCTTGCGCTCGCGGTTCTCCTCGACGATCTCCTCGGGCGCGCGCGCCATGAAGTCGGCATTGCCGAGCTTGCGCTCGACCGTGGCGATGTCCTGGTCGAGCTTGGCGAGCTCCTTCTCCAGCCGCGTCCGCTCGGCGCCGAGATCGATGATCCCGGCGAGCGGCAGGGCCGCGATCTCGCCGCGCACGATGATCTGGGCCGACTGGCCGGGCGCCGCATCGGCGAACTGGATCACCGAGAGCCGCGCCAGACGCTCGATCATCGGCGCCCAGGCCTCGACGGCGGCGCGTGTCGCGGCGCTCGGCTTGACCAGCACCAGCGGCACCTGCGCCCCCCCGGGAACATTGGTCTCCGAACGGACCGAGCGGATATCGGAGATCAGATCGACGACGAAGCCGATCTCGGCCTCGGCCGCTTCGTTGACCAGCGCGCCGAGCTGCGGCCAGCGCGTCAGGCAGACCAGCGCATCTTCCCCGGCCGGAACCGGCCGCGGCGCGCCGTCACCCGCCTTCTGCGCCCAGAGCTCCTCGGTCAGGAACGGCATGAACGGATGCAGCAGCTGGCAGATCAGGTCGATGACATGCGCCACCGTCGCCTGCGTCTCGGCCTTGGCGGCAAGCGAGGCAGCGTCCGTGCCCTCGCCCTGCAGCACCGGCTTCGACAGTTCGAGATACCAGTCGCAGAACTGGCCCCAGACGAAGCGATACGCCGCGTCGGCCGCCTCGTTGAACTTGAAGCTCTCGATGCCGGCGGCGATCGCGTCCGCGGTGCGTGCCGCCTCGGAGAGGATCCAGCGGTTGAGCGGCAGCGCGACCTTGGCGGGGTCGAAGCCCTCGGCCCGCACGCAGCCGTTCAGCTCGGCGAAGCGGGCGGCGTTCCAGATCTTGGTCGCGAAGTTGCGGTAGCCTTCGACGCGCGCGGTCGAGAGCTTGATGTCGCGCCCCTGCGCCGCCATCGCCGAGAGCGTGAAGCGCAGCGCATCCGCGCCGTATTTGTCGACGAGGACCAGCGGATCGATGACGTTGCCCTTGGACTTCGACATCTTCGCGCCCTTCTCGTCGCGAACGATGGCGTGGATGTAGACGTCCTTGAACGGCACCTCGTCCATGAAGTTGAGGCCCATCATCATCATCCGGGCGACCCAGAAGAAGATGATGTCGAAGGCGGTGACCAGCGTCGCCGTCGGGTAGTAGCGCTTGAGCTCGGCCGTCTCCTCCGGCCAGCCCAGCGTCGAGAACGGCCAGAGCGCCGAGGAGAACCAGGTGTCGAGCACGTCCGCATCGCGCGTCAGCGCGACCGGGCCGCCATAATGGCCGAGCGCCTGCGCCTGCGCGGCGGCTTCCGACTCCGCGACGAAGCACTCGCCATCCGGCCCGTACCAGGCCGGGATCTGGTGGCCCCACCAGAGCTGGCGCGAGACGCACCAGGGCTCGATGTTCTCGAGCCAGTCGTTGTAGGTCTTGGTCCAGCTCTCCGGCGTGATCTTGGTCCGCCCGTCCTTGACCGCCTTGAGCGCGCGATTGGCCAGCGGCTTGACGTCGACATACCACTGGTCGGTCAGCCAGGGCTCGATCACCACGTCGGAGCGGTCGCCATGCGGCACGGTGTGCGTGTTGGGCTCGACCTTGCGCAGCAGGCCGCGCGCCGCCATCAGGCCGACCACCGCCTTGCGGGCCGCAAACCGATCGAATCCGTGCAGCGCCAGCGTCTCGCTCTCGGGCGCAGCACCCTCCAGGAAGTCGGCATTCTCCTGAATCAGGATGCGAGCCTCGCCGTCCAGGATGTTGACGATCCTCAGCGAATTGCGCTTGCCGACATCGAAGTCGTTGAAGTCGTGCGCCGGGGTGATCTTGACCGCGCCGGTGCCCTTCTCGGGATCGGCATAGTCGTCGCCGAAGACCGGGATGACGCGGCCGACCAGCGGCAGCACGGCATTCTTGCCGATCAGCCCCTTGAGCTTCTCGTTCTCGGGATGCACGGCGACGCCGGTATCGCCCAGCATCGTCTCCGGCCGGGTCGTCGCGACGGTGATGTAGGTCGAAGCGTCTTCCGGATCGTAGACCGCGCCCTCGATCGGGTAGTCGAAATAGTAGAGATGGCCGTTCGGGTCCTTGGCCAGCGCCTTGTCGAGCTTGGCGGCGTCGAACGCCTCCTCGCCGCCGCGCTGCCATTTGAACGAGCCGGTCTTCTCGACCTGCAGCACCTCGAGATCGGAGATCGCGGTCTGGAATTTCGGATCCCAGTTCACCAGGCGCTTGGCGCGGTAGATCAGCCCCTGCTTGTGCAGGGCGACGAAGACCTTGAGGACGGCGGCCGACAGGCCCTCGTCCATGGTGAAGCGCTCGCGCGACCAGTCACAGGAGGCGCCGAGGCGCTTCAGCTGGTTGACGATCGTGCCGCCCGATTCTTCCTTCCACTTCCAGACCTCGGCGACGAAGGCCTCGCGGCCCATGGTTCGGCGATCGGTCTTGTTCTCGGCCGCGAGCTTGCGCTCGACCACCATCTGCGTCGCGATGCCGGCATGGTCGGTCCCCGGCTGCCAGAGCACGTCCTTGCCGCGCAGGCGCTCAAAACGACAGAGCACGTCCTGCAGCGTGTTGTTGAGCGCGTGGCCCATATGCAGCGAGCCGGTGACGTTCGGCGGCGGGATCACGATGCAATAGGGCTCGGCGCCGGGCGCAGCGCCCCGCCCTGCCCTGAAGGCGTCGGCCTTCTCCCAGGCTTCGCTGATGCGCGCCTCGACGCTGGCCGGCTCGAATGTCTTGTCCATCATCGCTTTGCTCGAACGCCGAAAGGCCGGGGAACCTGCCCCGGCCGTTGAATAACGAAAGCCAAAAGGTCTGCCGCCTTAAGAGCGCATGCAGGGGCGGCGCGTCAACGTTTTCGACGCGACGCAGCCCTGCATCGGGCTCCGGTGAGCCTCAGGCGGCCTGCGATTGCAGGAACCAGAGCGCCTTGTCGAGCATCCGCGAATAGGCGGTCAGGAGGTCGGCGGTGCCGGTGTCGCCGGCCTCGTCGCTCTTGTCGATCGCCTCCCGGACGCTGTTGGCCGTTGCCGCATAGCGTTCGATCAGCGCGGCGAGATGATCGGCGACCGCGACGATCTCCGTCGGGTAGGGTTTGAGATCGCTGCCCGCGGCGACCGCCTGCGTCGTTCCGAGCGCGATGCCGCCGAGCTGGGCGACCCGCTCGGCCACCGTGTCGACATGGCCGTCGAGCTCCTTGCGGAAGCCGTCGAGCATCAGATGCACGCCGATGAAGCCAGGCCCTTTGAGATTCCAGTGGGCCTGCTTCGTCGCGAGGGCGAGATCGATACCATCCTGCAATCGCTCGTTCAGGAGGCCCATCACCTCGTTCTTGGCGTTGGAAGGCAGGTCGATGCGCGAAGCGGGCTTCTTCATGGCGGGTTCCTCGGAGGGGAGAGCGACAACGCTCTCCAAACGCATGAGCGCCGGGCCCGTTCCGTGACCGCGGCAAGCGACAGACATTGGCAGCGGCGATCGACATGGCGAAAGGAACTCGCGCGCCCTCCGCCCGTTGGGAAAGGCAGATCAAGGAGGACCCGAAAATGCCCCGCCACACCGACCAGGATCATGTCTGGGAGCTGATCGAGGAGATCGGCCTGTGCATGCTCGTCAGCCATGACGGCACCGGCGACCGTTTCCACGCCCGCCCGATGAGCGCTCATGCCAGGCGCGACGAGGACGCGATCTACTTCCTCACCGACAAGCGCTCCCACAAGGACGACGAGGTCGAGATCAACGAGAACGTCTGCCTGACCTTCGCCGACAACGCCGCCTACAAATACGTCTCGGTCAGCGGCACCGCGAACGTGCTCGACGACCGGCCGCGCGTCGAGGAGCTCTGGTCGACCGCCGCCCGCGCCTTCTGGGAAAGCAAGGACGATCCAAACATCCGGATTCTGCGGGTGCGCCCGGCTACTGCCGAATTCTGGGACAGCCCGGGCAAGATCGTCACCAGCGTCAAGATGGTGGCCGCTGCGGTCACCGGCTCGCGGCCGGATCTCGGCACGAACCGCAAGGTCGTTCTCTGAGAAAGGGGGAGGAAGCTGATGCGACTATTCGTACATCTCGTCGGGGCCTGGGTCGCTGCCGAAGCGGCCTCCGGCCGCTATCCCCGCCCGCTCTCGCTGGCACTCGGGGCGCTGGTTTCGCGACTCGGCCCGCCGACGGCGCTGATGGCCCTCGCCGGCTACACGATCCAGAGACTCTATGAAGGCGGCGTCTTCGACGCCTATCGTCCTCGCCCCGCGCCGCGCGCCAGGGCACGAGCGCCAAGGCGACGCTAGCCTCGCCAAGCCCGTCCGGCAGGCTGCCTCAGTGGCGCCCGCCGCGGGCGACGCGCTCGATCTCGGCGCGCACCAGCCGCTCGACCATGCCCGGCAGATTGTCGTCGAGCCAGGTCTTCAGCATCGGCTTGAGCATATCCTTGACCAGGTCCTCGAGGGTCCGGGCATTGTTGCTCAGCACGGTATTGGCGAGAGCGCCGAAGGCGTTGTGCACGGCAGCGCCGGCCTGATCCGAAATCAGTGACGCCATGTCGAGCTGCGGCGCCGGCTGCAGCGGCGGCGGCACGAAGGAGATCGGCTGCGGGGCGGGCTGCACGGGCTCCGGCTCGGGCGCTGGCACCGGCTGGGCGACAACCGGCTCGGCGAAATCGACATCGTCGCTGGCGGCCACGGGCGCAGGGTCTTCGACGCGGCTCGCCTCGGTGCCGAGATCGAGAACGTCGTCCTCGGGCTCTGCGACGGGCTCGGGCTCCGGCTCGGGAACAGGGGCAAGCGCCACAGGCTCGGCCGCGACCTCAGCATCAGCCTCGGCAGGCGCAGCCGGCTTGTCGTCATCCGCGATGATCCGCCGGATGGAGGCGAGAATCTCCTCCATCGAAGGTTCATTTTGCTTGGGCTGCGCGCTCATGCTGGATCCGGACCGCTCGACCGGGGACGCCCAAGGAATCAGTGCGGCCCCGCTTCATGAGTATTTCACCGCCGAACCGGCAGGCAAGGCGCCGGCACGCCGGCCCACAGGAGAAATCGGAAGTGTTGCCGCGGCGCATGAGCGAGCGCCGCAACCTACGAGCCCGGTTTGGAGATTTGCCCGGAGGCAGCCCCGGCGCACCAGGCGCCGGGAATACTCTGCTCAGCGGCCGTCCGGCACCTGCGTGCCCCAGAGCAGGCCCTTGACCTGGTCGTAGTGCTTGCGGGCGTCATAGCGCTCGGCCTTCAGCCTCAGCGTGTCGGCCGAGAGCTTGCCGGTGGCAGAAAGCACCGCATAGGACGCGACGACACGGTCGCGCTGCGCCGTCACCAGCGTCGAGCGGGCGATGACCAGTTCCTGCTGCGCGTTCAGCACGTCGAGCGTGGTGCGCTGGCCGACCTTGGCCTCTTCGCGCACGCCGGCGAGCGCGGTCTCGGCTGCCTGCACCTGGGCCTGCGCCGCGGTGATCTGCGCCTTGGCCGCATCGAGCGCGCCCCAGGCCGAGACGACCGCCGCGCGGACCGTATCGCGCGAGGTGTCGACGTCGATGCGCCGCTGCCCGGCCGTTTCCTTGGCCTGACGGGTACGCGAATAGACCTGCCCGCCCTCGTAGATCGGGATCGTCAGCGTCGCGACGGCGGTGGCCGAAGAGCGGTTGTCGCCGAACAGCGTGTTGTCGTAGCGCTGCTGCACGATGCCGCGCACGCCGAGCACCGGATAGAGATCGGCCTCGGTGACCTTCACCTGCAGCTCGGCGGCGTCGACGCCGTGCAGCGCGGCGATGATCGCCGGATGCCCCGTCAGCGCCGTGTTGAGCGCCGCCGGCAGCGATTTCGGCAAGAGGTTCTCGACCGGGCGACCGGGCGAAAGCTGCTTCGGCTCGACGCCGATGTTCTGGCGGAAGCGAGCGATCGAGGTCTTGAGGTTCGATTCGGCCAGGATCGCCTGCGACTGCGCCTGTGAGAGGCGCGCCTCGGCCTGGGCGACGTCGGTTCGCGTCACCTCGCCGACCTGGAAGCGATCGCGCGTCTGGCGCAGCTGCTCTTCCAGAACCTCGACGTTGTTTCGGTTGAGGTTGAGGATCGCGGTATCGCGCAGCACGTTCATATAGGACGTCGCAGCGTCGAGCAGCACGTTCTGCTCGGTGTTGAGCAGGGTCGCGCGGGCACCGAGCACCTGCGATTCGGCCTGGCTCACCGAGCTGCGGGTCTTGCCGCCGTCGAAGATGTTCTGGTCGATCTGGAGCCCGACGCCGCGCGGATTGAGCCGCGCGGTATTGTTGTTGTGAAAGGTTCCGTTCCGCGGGACGGACGGAATGCTGCTCTCGGTGATGCTGGCGCCGATATCGGCGGATGCGTTGATTCGCGGGCGATAGCCCGAGAGCGCCTGCGGAACGTTCTCGTTGGTGGCGCGGACGGCGGCGCGCTGGGAGTTCAGGGTCGGGTTGCCCGAGTAGGCGCGGGACAGCGCCGATTCCATGGTCTGTGCGACAGCCGGTGCTGCCAAGCCCGTACCGAGGACGCAGACCAGCGCCAGACGGCTCGCGGACTTTTTCAGGAGTACTATCGTTTCAGTCACCGGACGCCTCTTGTAGCGGACTCTTGTCACGCCCAGGCATCGCCCCAGCCTCGGCACTCGTTTCAAATTTATATGCGCGCCGAGCGATATCGCCAACGCCATGGGGGAGTTCGACGCCTTTCAGTTCCCGAGTGCCGTAAAAATGAGACACCCCTTACGTTCCTGGATGTGGCGCCGGGAGGGCGGCACAAAATTCGCTTCATGCGTTCCGGAGCCGGCGGCTTCGAAGTGCATGCTCGGCTCAGAACACGAATTCTTCGGCCTTGCGGAACTCGCGCAGGGCCGGCGCCGCCGCGTCGAACACCGGACGGCCGGTGAGCGTATCGCCGGCATGGCGGTACAGGACGACGCGCGCCGCGCGGCCAAGGCCCTCGATCGCGATCAGCCGCCCGCCGGGGGCGACATGGCCGAACAGGCTGCTCGGCTGCATCTCGCAGGCACCGCCGACGAGAACGACGTCGAACTGCGCCTTGGCCGGAAGCTCGGCCATCACGGTGACCGCGGGCACGCCGGCCTGGCCGAAGGCGACGCGTGCCAGAGCCAGCGCAGCCGCGTCGGGCTCGCAAAGGCTCGCCTGCGCGCCCATCGCCGCCATCAGCGCCGCGCCATAGCCCGAGCCGCCGGCATATTCGAGCGCGCGCTCGCCGGCCTTCAGCTCGAGCGCCTGGATCATGCGGGCGACGACCATCGGCGCCGGCAGCGCACGCGTCGTGCCCGGCAGGGCGACGGCCTGATCGAGATAGGCGAGATGGGCGAGATCGCCCGGAAAGAACACCTCGCGCGGCACGCTGTCGGCTGCGGCGAGCACGGCACGGTCGGTCACGTCATAGGTGCGCAGCTGGCAGTCCACCATCATGCGACGCAGATCCGCGAAGCTCGACATGCTCAAAATCTCCGAATGACGGCACGCAGCCGGCAGCCGGGTTTTGGGCGAGGCCGCCGCAAAAGGCAAGGCCGTCCGGGCAGGCGCATTGTGGGTACGCTGCCGGCAAGGGCGCGCCGGGCAGCGCTACGCTCCCCTGTCAGGGCTCGCCCGCAGTTGGCGCAACGCTCAAGACCACCGGTCAAGGCCGGCGGCCGATCAGGCGCCCGAAAACGCGCGCTTGCCGAACCACAGACCGAGAAACGAAAAGAGTCCGAGGGCTACCCCCGCCTCCGGCGCCGCCAACGCAAAACCACTGAACGCCGCCACAGCGACGCTGAACACTGCGATTGCCATACCCAGCTCTCCCCTGCCCGAGACTTGCGGAGATGAGAGGCGATTTCAGCCCCCATTTGGGAGGTCGCAGACGCGGCATCTCGATGACGTCGGAGAAGAGTTCCCCTTGAGCCCCGCCCTCGCACTTTGATTTCAGACGCCGCGCGACGCAGTCATCCTGAAGCCGGGCGGTGGCGACCGCGAACAAGGAGGTCACCACGGCGAGCCCGCGCCAGCGGAGCAGCACGAGGCCGGCCGGGACAATCTGTCCCGGAACCGCAGGTTGATCAGTGCTTGAAGAAAATTGTTGGAGGCCTCGCCCGGAATCGAACCGGGGTGCAAGGATTTGCAGTCCTCTGCGTAACCACTCCGCCACGAGGCCTTCCGGGAGATCACGCTCGCGTGATCTCCATGACGCCGCCTATAACCACATGGCGCGCGCCTCCGCAACCGAAACCGACACGGCAACCACAGCGAAAATGCGGCGCGAGGCGATGATGACGATTTGCCGGCATGTTGCGTCGCAAAGGGCTTGCACCCGGCGAGCGTCGTCGCTATACGCCCCCCATCGGTCCCGGATAGCTCAGCGGTAGAGCAATCGACTGTTAATCGATTGGTCGCAGGTTCGAATCCTGCTCCGGGAGCCAGCAGTTTCAAGGGCTTAGCTGAGAGATCGGCTAAGCCCTTTCTGTTTGGCGCAGGAGCGCCTTTCGGCGCTCCAAACCCCGCATTTTGGCTACGCCCGGTCCGTTCGGCGCCACCTCGCGGACGCTTCGGCAGCGTGCGTCGGGAGCCGGCGTGACAAGCCGCCGCAGGCGCATGCCAGCCGAATCTCGTTTCCCCGATCCGGGCCGGAACCCGCGGTGCGAATCCGAATGCCTGAAGGCTCCGGCGAACGGGAATCGCGCCCTGCGGCTTGGGCTGTGCGGGACCATGCGCTATCAGCCCGGAAAGCATCGCCAAGGGACGCGATCGGCGCCCGGTGCAGCAGTCCGCTGCTCGGCGACGAAGGAATCACCGCCCAGCGCTCGCCGACAGAGGCTGAGCCGGGAAAGAATGGGAGGGCCTGCTCATGGCCTATACCGATGAACTCGAGCCGCTGATCGCGCTCGAGCAGGATCTGCGACGGAGAATCGCCCTGCAGATCGCGGCGGAGAACGGCGCGCCGGCACGCCCCTCGCCCACCGAGGACGAGCTCGCCGCCGCGGACGAGGCCATCGCCGCCTGGGTCGAAGCGGGCGAGGACGAGCAGGACATGCGCGCCTTCCGGCCGATCGGTCCGCTCCAGGCGCTGCTCGCCGACCACCAGGCGATCTTCGAGCGAATCCTCGACATCCGCGATCGCCGGCTGTCCTGACGCCGCGCGCGGCGATGGCGAAGGCGCTCAGCCGGAGCCGGGCTGTTTCAGGTCAAGAAGTCCATCGTCATCCCGGCCGCAGCGAAGCGGAGCGCCGGGATCCATCGTCGAGCGCTGATGCCCTTCGATGAATCCCAGAGCTTCACGGCTTGTCCGGGATGACGCGGTGATTCCGCGCGAATCCAACCAACGCTAGAGCGTGCGCAGCGTCTTCAGGGAGGCCGCGACGCTGTTCTGGTAATGCGCGACGTCGACGCCCTGCGCGATCACCGAATAGCCGAGCTCGCGCACCCTTTTCGACCAGCCGAGATCGCCGGCCATCAGCCCGGCCGCCTTGCCATGGGCCCGGGCGCTGCGCCCGACATGGCGGAGCGCCGCCTCGAAATCGGGATGGTCGAACTGGCCGGGAATGCCCATGAAGTTCGAAAGGTCGAAATGGCCGACCCAGAGCACGTCGATTCCCGGCACCGCCGCGATCGCCTCGGCATTCTCGACACCCTGCGGGCTTTCGATCTGCGCGATGATCACCGTGCGGGCAGCAGCCCTCGCGATCTTGTCGATCGGTGAGCCCGGCAGATAGTCGTCATGCGCCACCCCGAAAGCGGCGCCGCGATGCCCGTTCGGCGGGTAATGCGCGCAGGAGGCGATCAACCGCGCCTGCTCCTCGGTGTTCACCATCGGCACCATGATGCCATGTGCGCCGACATCGAGCGCCCGGGCGATCAGGCTGTATTCGGTGGTCGGCACCCGGATGATCGGCGCGATCGCGAGTCCCCGGCAGGCGGCGCAGAGCATGCGCATCGTCTCGAAGCTGGTGGCGGCGTGCTCCATATCGAGCAGGATGAACTCCGCCCCGGCCGCCGCCGCGATCGCCGGCAGACCCGGCACGAAGAATTCGAGGGCCATCGTCCCCGCCACCAGGTCGCCCGACTGGATCCGCGCCTTCAGCCCGCTTGCTCCGCTCATCCGATTCCTCCCCTTGCAATGCAACGCGCCCATCTGTGCGCATCCGGCGCCCGGCTTCGCAATGCGAACTCGGCAAGGGGCTCCCGCCGCGAACGCAAGGCAGCGACGACAGCGCCGGCACTGCGACGGCGCCTGGCCAGTTCAGCTGTAGGAATGGGGAATCACGATCAGGCTGGTGCGGACGGCGGGGGTCGAACCCGCACACCATCTCTGGCGAGGCATTTTAAGTGCCTTGCGTCTACCAGTTTCGCCACGTCCGCGCCGGGACACGGTTAGCCTTCCGCGCGCGCGGCCACAAGGGCGGCGTCAGCGGCGGCGGCTCGGCTTGTACCATTCGACGCCGTCTGGATCGACATAGAGCCCGGGCGCGACATCGGAGCCGATCTTCTTCTCCTCCATCGGCACGCGCACCGTGTCGTCGCGGTCGCCGCGGCGGATATAGGGGCCGCTCGCCTGCGCGTGGCCGCGCGAGCCATCGCCGCCGCCGATGACACTGCGCCGCCCGGCGACCTTGTCGTCGAGCGCCGCGACCTGCCGGGCCGAGAAGGCGATCTTCGCCGAGCCCTCGACGATCGGCAGCGCCTTGCTGGCAGCCCCCTCGCCGCTGACGCGGATGCCGACGAAGCGCGGCACATAGGTCGCCCCGCCGCCGCCACGCGCCAGCGCATCCCAGCCGCCGGTGGTCGAGACCTGGGCGCCGCAGCGCTTGTGCGCGCGCTCGCACAGCGCCCGCGAGGCATAGCGCGGCGCCTTCTGCTCGAATTCGGCGCGGGCATTGCGATAGGCGAACTCGCATTGCTCGGCCGAGAGCTTGCCCGCCTCGATGCACTCGTCGCGGCGCACATAGGTCTGTCCGACAGCCTGCGCCGCGAGATCGGCCGGCGAAAGCGCCAGCCCGAACGCGAACAGCGAGGCCATCCTGATCATGGCGGCGGGAAGGAACAGCAGCATGGCCCCTCTGAGATCATGCGATTGTGGCGTTACAGCAGCGGCCGCATCGTGATCGCGAGCTCGCGCGTCGCGCCATAATCGATCTTGCCGTTGCCGAGCACCGGGATGGCGCGGGTGACGAGCAGCGCCTTCGGCATCCACAATTCCGGGAAGCCCTGGAGCTTCGCCTCGTCCTGCAGCGCCTTCTTGTCGCCGTCCGGCTTTTCGGTGACGAGCACGAGCTGCTCGCCCTTGCGCAGATCCGGCAAGGCGACGACGACGTGGTTGAAGCCCGGCCACAGGCCCGAAATCATCGATTCGACCGCCGCCAGCGAGACCATCTCGCCGCCGAGCTTGGCGAAGCGGCGCGCCCTGCCCCGGATGCTGACGAAGCCGTCCTCGATCGCGACGATGTCGCCGGTATCGTGCCAGCCGCCCTCGGGCGGGGCGAGCGTGCCGGGGCTGTCGGCGTTGAGATAGCCCAGCATGACATTGGGCCCCTTCACCATCAATCGCCCGCCCTCCTGGATGCCCTCGACCGGCTCCAGCTTCGCGGTGATGCCGGGCAGGAGCCGCCCGACCGTGCCTTCGCGCATCGCGCTCGGCGTGTTGACCGCCAGCACCGGCGCGCATTCGGTGCAGCCATAGCCTTCGAGGATGGTGGTGCCATAGGGCTGCCACAGCGCCCGCGTCTCCGGCTTCACGCGCTCCGCGCCGGCGACGACATAGCGCACGCTCTTGAGGTCGCCCTCGCCCGCGGCACGGGCATAGCCTTGCAGGAAAGTGTCGGTCGCGAGCAGGAAGGTCGCGCCGGTCTCGGCGATCAGCCGCGGCACCTGCTTGTAGTGCAGCGGGCTCGGATAGAGCACGACCTTCATTCCGTGCAGCAGCGGCACCAGCATCCCGGCGGTCAGCCCGAAGGAGTGGAAGGCCGGCAGCGGATTCATGAAGATGTCGCGCTCGGAGATGGCGCCCTGCGCGTGCTGGAAGACCTGCCGCGCATTGGAGACCAGATTGGCATGGCTCAGCACCACGCCCTTGGGCTTGCCCTCGGTGCCGGAGGTGAACAGCACGACCGCCGGATCGTCCGGGGCGGCGGCGTAGCGCCGGTGGATCAGGCCGGGCACCAGCGAGGCAAGCGCGCCGAGCGCCTTGTCGAGGCTGGTCAGCTCCTTGCGGACATCCTCGAGATAGATCACCCGCCGGCCCTGGCCGATCGCCTCGATCGCCTCGTCGAGCTTGGCCTGGTCGATGAAGCGCCGCGAGGTGACGATGGTCGAGAGCGGCGCGACCTCGCAGGCCGCCCTGAGGTTCTTCGTCCCGGCGGTGAAGTTCAGCAGCGCCGGCACCCGGCCATAGGCCGACAGGCCGAACAGGGTGACGGCCATGCCCTGCATGTTCGGCAGGAGGAGCCCGACCTTCTCGCCGGCTTGCGTCTGCGCCGCGAGCTTGCGGCCGAGCACGAAAGCGCCGAGCACCAGGCGGCCAAAGCTGATCGGCTGGCGCTCGGGATCTTCGAGCGCGATCTTTGCCCTGCCATGGCGTGCGACGGCGGCGAGCAGGGCCGAGAACAGCGTGGTCCGCGCCCCTTCAACGTCGAAGGGCTGCGCCCCGAATTCCGTAGCCGCCATGCCTCGTCCTGCTCCAGGCTCCGTTTCCCGTGGCCGCCACCCTAGGGCGGGATGGCTTGAGAGGGAAACAGCCGGTCTGGCGGGAGCGATTTCCGTCCTGGTCGAACCGTCATTGCGAGCAAAGCGAAGCAATCCAGGGGGTAAGGCTCTACGATTCTGGATTGCTTCGTCGCTGCGCTCCTCGCAATGACGACTGAGCTCTGTCAGCGCATCGGCGGGGCGTAGAGCACGCCGCCCATGTTCCAGAGCTGGTTCAGCCCGCGCGGAATGCCGAGCGGCGAGTTGACCCCGAGATTGCGCTCGTAGATCTCGGAATAGTTGCCGGTCGCCTTCACCGCCCGGATCGCCCAGGCGTCATCGAGGCCGAGCGACTTGCCGAAGCCGCCCTCCGCCCCGGTGAGGCGGCGCACATCGGGCTTGGTCGAGGCGGTCGCCTGGTCGGCATTGGCCGAGGAGACGCCGAGCTCCTCGGCATTGACCAGCGCGAAGTTCACCCATTTGACGATGGTGAACCACGGGAAATCGTCGGAGCGGGTCACCGGGCCGAGCGGCTCCTTCGAGATCACGTCGGGCAGGATCACCGCATCGCCCGGCTTCGACAGCTTGAGCCGTTCGGCATAGAGCGCCGACTGGTCGCGGGTCAGCACATTGCACTGGCCGGACTGGAAGGCGGCGAGCGCCTCGGCGGCGCTCGGGAAGGCCTTCTCCTCGATATCCATCGAGTTGGCGCGGAAGAAGTCGCCGAGATTGAGCTGCGTCGTCGTCCCGGCCTCGACGCAGACCTTGGCCTTGTCGAGCGAAAGCGCGCCGTCGACGCCGAGCGAGCGTGCCACCAGGAAGCCCTGCCCGTCATGATAGGTCACGCCGGCGAAGGCGAGGCCGAGCTCGGCCTCGCGGCCGAGCGTCCAGGTCGAATTGCGCGAGAGCAGGTCGACCTTGCCGGCTTTCAGCGCCTCGAAGCGCTCGCCGGCCGAGAGCGGCGTGAAGTTGACCTTGCCGGCATCGCCGAGCACGGCCGCGGCGACCGCCCGGCAGAAATCGACGTCGAACCCGGCCCAGCGGCCCTGCGCATCCTTCTCGGAGAAGCCGCGCAGCCCCTCGCTGACGCCGCATTCCAGCGTGCCGCGCTGCTTGACCTTGTCGAGCGTGCCGGCAGCGGCCGGCAGCGTGACGAGGCTCGCTGCGAGCACGGCGAGCGCCGCTGGCTGGAGACGAATTCGGAACGCGCCTGGCATGGGAACCGCTCTCCTGATTGATGAATGGCGTCCGGCCCTATGGGCTGGTCAGATCGTCGCCTTGTGGCGGACCACGACCTTGGTCCCGAGCGGAACGCGCGAATAAAGGTCGATGATGTCGCCATTGGCGAGCCGGAAGCAGCCCGACGAGATCGACTGGCCGATGGTCTCCGGCTGGTTGGTGCCGTGGACGCGGAACACCGTCGAGCCGAGATAGAGCGCGCGCGCCCCCATCGGATTACCCGGACCGCCGGCCATGAAGCGCGGCAGATAGGGCTGGCGCTGCAGCATCTCCGGCGGCGGGCGCCAGTCCGGCCACTCCGCCTTGCGGCTGACCTGGACGAGGCCCGACCACTGGAAGCCCTCGCGGCCGACACCGATGCCGTAGCGCAGCGCCCGGTTGTTGGGCTGCACGACATAGAGGAAGCGCTCGGCGCTGTGGATCACCACCGTGCCCGGCGCCTCGTTCGAGCGGAAGAACACCATCTGCCGGGCATAGGGCCCTTCGGTGATGGTGACCTCCTCGGTCGAGACCCGGCCCGGCTCGTCGCCGATGTCCATCGTCTCGGCCGGGGGCGTCATGCCCTTGCCCTGCGCCTGGACGGCAGCCGGAAAGGCCAGCGCCAGCAGCAGTGCCGCGGCGCTGAGGCCGCCGAGAATCCGTGTCGTACCGGGCTTTTTCATACAGGGCCTAGCCTCGCTGGTTTCAGGCGCCGCAGCGGACGTAGATGAAGGTGCCGTAGCGGCGGTTCGCATCGGGATCGACGAAGCGCATCGTCAGCATCGTATCGGTCGCCGACAGGATCTCGCGGTCCTGCGGGTCGCCGGCCGGCGCCTCGAAGCCGAGGAAGTTCCGGCCGCCCGGCCCGCCCTTCAGCCGCAGTTCATAGGGCTTGGGGTCGTCGGCGACATGCATCATCACGCCGTCGGTCGGCCCCTTTGAGATGGTGTAGGGCTGGGAGCAGCCGGCCTTGGCCTGCGCCTCGGTGCGCTTGCGGTCCTTCTCGGTATGGAAGGAGGCGATGCCCCAGCGGCCGATCAGCCGCTCGCGCGGAATGGTGGCAGGTCCCGCGGCGCCCGCAGCGGCAATGCCGGTGCCCGGCCCTTCGCTCGTCGAGCCGCAGCCCGCGAGCAGCAGCGCAGCCCCGAACAGGCAGGCGCCCGTCGCTGCCCTGCGTCTGAGCGCCCTCACATGAGTTGCAGCGCAATCCCCGTCTTCCGACAGGCCCGCCTCCGCCACTGGGTATGACGACGCTCTGCGCATGCTTGATCCCCCCGCTCCGCCCTATCATGGTCTCGGCTTTCCGCCGCGGTCAACGGTCGGTTCGGCCCCGAAGCTTTCGCCGGGCCGAATGAGCGCCTCCACGCTGCCGCCGCTTGGTCCGTTCTTCGGCTCCGTCCTGGCGAACGGCGCATGGCGGCGATGCATCGTCCGCCGCGCCCCGGAAATTAACCGAGAAACTGTCAAAAACCCGAATAAAACCAATCTCTTCGAGAAACAAAACGCACACCCCCGCGAAGATTGCCAACAAGCGATTCAGCACTTGCCGATTTGCACGTTGAGATCGCCCTGCCCGCTCGCTATCTCCTGATGCTCAGAGCTGGGAAACGCCGCCTTGTCCGCCGATCGCAACCGCCTCACCGCCCTCATCGCCCTCGCCGCGGCCTCCCTGACCAGTGCCGCTCCGGCGCAGGCGAACTTTCTCGAAACCCTGTTCGGCATCGCGCCGCGGCAGGTCGTGGCGCCGGTGCCCGAACGCGAGCCGCTGCACATGACCGTGCGCCCGCGGGCTCAGAGGGACGGCAAGCCCGGCGTCGCGGCCAAAGATACGCCGCCGACACCGCGCGTCGCGCCGATGGAATATGCCAGCGACCCGTTCTGGTATCTCAAGGACCCGACGCTGAAGAAGGGCGACATCATCGTGCTCGACGGCCGCGTCGTCGTCTTCAACGGCGGCGAGCGCAGCTACAGCAGCTTCCTCTCGATCAAGGACAGCCGGCTGCTCTCCGAACGGTCCAAGAAGCAGCTCAAGCACATGGTCTCGACGCCGCTGGACACCCACACGATCTGGGAGCCGGCCGAGATCATGAAGAGCAACGGCGCGATGACGACGGTCGAGGTCTCCGAAAGCGCGCGCTGAACCGCGCAGACCTCACTCAGGCCGGAACGTAGCTCAGCCTGATCACATCTTCGCCAACGGGCTGGCTTGCCACGAGGCGGAGCGGTAGCCGCGGGCCGGCGAAGAACGGCATGCCGTGCCCGAGCACGACCGGGTGGAGATAGAGCCGGTACTCGTCGATCAGGCCGAGCTCGGTCAGGCCTTGCGCCAGTTCCGGCCCGGAGACGGCGATTTCCCCGGCAAGCCGCGCCTTCAGGCCACGGACCACCGCCGCAAGGCCTCCCTCGACGAGCGTCGCATTCGGGCCCACGGATTTCAGCGAGCGCGAGACCACCCATTTCGGCTGCGTCCGCCACGCCGTCGCGAAGTCGCGCCGCTCCGCATTCCAGGCAGGATCGTCCTCGTCCCAATACCGCATCGTCTCGTACATGCGGCGGCCGTAGATACTGGCGGCCAGGCCGCGCACATGCTCGGTCCAGTGACGAAACAGCACCGGACCCACCTGCATCTCCGGGTGGAGATCGACATAGCCGTCCAGGGACTGGTTCATGCCGAAAACGATCTTCGCCACGCTGCTGGCCTCCCTGCGAGGGTGTTCAGACTAGTCTGAGCCAGGGGCACGCGGAAGCTGAGCTCGGCATATCGAAGCGCTGCGTGCCTGGTTGCTCCGCTGCCGGCTCCCCGCCGGCAGCGGCCCCTCGTTTCGACCGGGCGGCCGGGGCCTCGCCTCTGGCCCCGAAGCCGACTGCCGAGCGTGTCTTCAGAAGCGCTCGCCGGGTCGACGGAAGTCGCCATCGAGCCAATCGGCACCACCCAATCGCACGGCCGTCATCGCCCTCCTGCAGTTCCTGCCCACTCGATAGAAAACTCCCTATTGCTCTCAATAATTCCCTACCGCATACTAAATTCGGATCGATTAGGAACATTCAATGTCCGAAAGTCTCGTGACCGTTGAGCAGGCGGCAGTGGAGCTGAACCTCCATCCCAAGACCGTGCTCCGCTACATCCGCGAAGGCCGCCTGCCCGCGACCCGGGTCGGCAAGTCCTATCGAATCGCGCGTTCGAGGCTCGATGCCTTCGCCGGCATCGCCGACGGGCGGCCGGGCGCCGCGGCCGAAGCGCGGGCGACCTGCATCGTCGATATCCCCGACATCGCCCTCGAGCGGGCTGAGCGAATCGCCACCTTCCTGCAGGCCGTGGCGCTGACCGGAGACGCCGAGACGCCGCCCCTGCATCTCGAAACCGTGTTCGACCCGCAGACCGCGAAGCTGAAGGTGGTGCTGATCGGTAATCCGTCGGATGTCGGCCGGATTCTGGAGATGCTGCAGCTGCAGATGGGGAAACGGCCGTGAGCGGCGTCTATCGCAACGCCGACACCGCCGCGGCCGTGCAGGCGCATTACCGGCAGATTCTCGACCAATGGCCCGTGCCGGTCACCGAGCTGCACGTCGCGACGCGCGAGGGATCGACCTTCGTCCTCGCCTGCGGGCCGGAGGATGCGCCTCCGGTCGTGCTGCTCCATGGTTCCCAGGCCAATTCGGCGGCCTGGATGCTCGACGTCCCGCTCTGGTCGACGAAGTTCCGGCTCTTCGCGGTGGACATGATCGGCGAGCCCGGCCTCAGCGCGCCGGTCAGACCGGCGTTGATCGGGGAAGCCCATGCTCTCTGGCTCGACGATGTCTTCAAGACGCTGGGATTGTCGCGGGCGGCGCTCGTCGGCATGTCGCTGGGCGGCTGGCTGGCGCTCGACTACGCCAGCCGGAGACCGGAATTTGCGCAGGCGCTGGCACTGATCTGCCCCGCCGGCATCGGCCGCCAGAAGAACTTCCTCCTGAAGGCACTGCCGCTCCTGCTGCTGGGCCGATGGGGCAAGCGCAAGGCGCGCGAGCTGGTGCTGGGCCCTTTTCCGAAGGTCCTGCCGGAAGCGGTGCGGCCGCTCGCGAAGTTCATGGAGCATATCGGCAGGGTCGTCCGGCCGCGCATCGTCGCCATCCCCCGCCTGAGCGACGCCCAGCTTGCCGGGCTCGGCGTGCCGGTTCTGGCGATCATCGGCGGCCGGGACACCCTGCTCGATTCCCGCGATACGCGGGAGCGGCTGCGGCGCAACGCCCCGCAGGCCGAGATTTGCTTCATCGAGGACGGCTATCACTTCCTTCCCGACCAGACGGCGCGGGTCATGGGGTTCCTGGAGCGGGCCGTTCCTCCCGCGTGAGGCGGCGCCAGCTCCGCGGACGCTCGCCAAGCGCTAGGGGCCCATCCCCTCGCGATCGCGCATATGCTGCTCTGCGCCCTTCTGATGCGCCAGCCACGTCTCCCGGCGAACGGTCCACAGTTCGTAGGCAGGCACCAGCGCGCTGGGCGGGCTGTCGAGGGTGCCGAGTTTGATCTCGATCTGGTCCGAGCCCTCCTCCCAGCAGAACAGCGGCGAGCCGCAACGCGGGCAGAAGCGCTCGCCGCCGGCGCGGCTTTGCCAGCAACCGAGATCGCCCGACAGCGTTGCGCTGGCCCGCAGCCAGATCCCGAAGAAGGAGAAGGCCGAGCCGGAGCTCTTCCGGCAGGTCTCGCAATGGCAGATGCCGACACGGACGGGGGCGCCGTCGAGTTCGTAGCGGACCTGCCCGCAATTGCAGCCACCGGAAAGTTTCATCGTGACCTCGCATTCGGATTTGACCGCCAGGGCCGGCAAAGCAACATCTGCGCCCCCGTGCAGGTTCCGGAAGCCTGCGCACCGGCACCGGCCGCATCGCTGACGACCGGGAAGGCCGGCGTCACGCGGCGCGAGTTGCGCGGACGCCTCCGCTTGCTGCATTCTGAAGTGCTGGCCAGGAGAACGATATGCCCAGCACACTTCCCCGCCCTCACGCGGAGTTTCTGGAGCGCGCCCGCAATGCGGTTGCCGGCGACCAGAGGTTCGGCGCCCTTCTGATTGGCGGCTCATACATCCATGGCGGGCTCGACGAGCATTCGGATCTCGACTTCGTCATCGTCGTCGAGGACGACAGCTATGCGGAGGTCATGGCATCGCGCTTCGCCTTTGCCGATACGCTGGGCGAACTCGTCAGTGCCTTCACCGGCGAGCATGTCGGCGAGCCGCGCTTGCTGATCTGCCTCTACGGCCCACCGCTCTTGCATGTCGACCTGAAATTCGTCCTCGCTGCCGACCTCGACCGGCAGATCGAACGGCGGGCGGTTCTGTTCGCGCGGGCCCCCGCCGCGATCGAAAGAAGAGTCCGGGACGGCAGCGTCGAATGGCCGAACCTGACCTCCGAATGGTTCGAGGCCCGCGCCTGGATCTGGCTGCACTATGCGGCGACCAAGCTTGCCCGCGGCGAGCTCTACGAAGCCATCGGCATGCTCGGCTTTTTCCGGGAGCAGATCCTCGGTCCGCTGCTCTGCCGCCGCGCCGGCAGGAACCAGCGGGGCGTCAGGCGCCTGGAAGCCTTCGGCCTCGACGGGCATGGCAGGCTGGCGGCCACCGTCGCGCGTCACGAGGCCTCTTCGGTCAGGAATGCCATCGAGGCGGCCATTGAACTCTATCTCGACCTGCGTGCCGACGATCCGCCGCTGAAGCCGACGAGAGGCATGCCGGAGCTGCTTCGCGACCTCATCGACGATGGCGTGCCGACAAGCCGCGAAGCCAAGATGCGGATGGCATGACGGGCGGCCGCCCGCCCCTACCCAGTGGCGGGCCGTCGTCAGCCCGCCGAAGCGGCGGCGAAGACTGCGAGCTGCGCCGCGAAGGCGCGCCGATATGCGGGCCTTGCCTCGCCGCGGGCGACATAGGCGGCAAGGTTCGGATGCTCCTCCAGCAGGCCCGAGCCGTGCAGCCGGCGCAGCACCGTCACCATCAGCAGGTCGCCGGCGCTGAAGGCGCCGTCGAGCCAGTCCGCCTCGCCGAGCCGCCGCGAGAGGTCGCCGAGGCGCTTGCGGATGATGCTCTCCAGGGCCTGCAGCCGCTGCTCGTACCAGGGCTGATCACGCTCGAGGATCGTCGCGAGAGAGCGGTCGAAGATCTGCGGCTCCATCGTGTTGAGCGCCGCGAACATCCAGGCGATCGCGCGCGAGCGGGCATTCGGATCGCCCGGCAGAAGCCCGCCATGGCGCTCGGCGATGTGCAGCACGATCGCCCCCGACTCGAACAGGGCGAGGTCGCCCTCCTCGAAGCTCGGGATCTGCCCGAAGGGCTGGAGCGACAGATGCGCCGGCTCGCGCATCGCCCTGAACGACAGGAGTCGGACCTCATAGGGCTGGCCGACCTCTTCCAGAGCCCAGCGCACGCGCATGTCGCGGGCGAGCCCCCGGCCCCGGTCGGGCGAGCGTTCGAAGGCGGTGATGGTCGCGGTCATCCTCTGGCTCCCGACTATTTGCCTCATGCGTTCATGTGAGGCGCCCGCAGCCGCAGGACGAACGGCCAGGGCAGCTTCCGACAACCCGCCACAGCTTTTCGAGCGTGAGCCACCGTCATCTCGCGCCGCACAACTTTGCCTCTTCCTTCCGAAATTAACCTTCTGGTAAGAGGATGGGGATTCCTTGCCGGAGATGACGGACCGCCGCTTGAGGCAGCCCCGATCCCGTAATCAGGAGGTTGCCGCATGAAGCGGACCGAGATCGCTGCAAACGCTACCCGTCTCTCCGGCAAAAGCCGCCACGGTCGCAAGGCGATCCCGCTCCTGGTTTCATTGGCAGCTCCGGTCCTCGGCGCCTGCAGCATGACGCCGGTCGAAACCGCGTCGACCGCGGCTCCGAGCACCGGGCCGAAGCAGAGCCACGAGATCCGCAAGCGCGCCATCGCGCTGGCCAAGGCCGATCCGCGCGAGAAGGAATGCCTCGTCCGCGCGATGTATTTCGAATCGAACCGCTCCAGCGAATCCGGCCTGCTCGGCGTCGGCACGGTGGTGATGAACCGCGTCGGCGCGCCGCGCTATCACGACACGATCTGCGGCGTCGTCGGCGCCCCCAAGCAGTTCGCTTCCGGCGTGCTGACCCGCCCGATGATGGCGCGCGACCTGCCCAAGGCCGAGGCCGCCGCCGAAGCCATCCTCGCCGGCAAGCGCAACGAGGCCGTCGGCAACGCCAAGCATTTCCACATGGCGGGTATGCGCTTCTCCTACCCCAACATGCACTATGTGACGGTGGCCGGCGGCAACGCCTTCTACGTCAAGGGCGAACGTCCGGAGCGCCGCCGTATCGAGGAGCCGAGCTCGCAGGTCGCCGCGCTCTCCGAGCCCGCGCCGCTCGCGACCAGCGCCTCCTCGGCCTCGACCTCCTTCGCCAGCGCGCCGCTCGCCTTCGCCCCGGCCGCGCCGGCGCCCGCGATCGCCCTGGCCACGAGTTCGGCCTCCTATGTCGTCGCCAATGCGACGCTGCCGCCGAGCCGTCCCTACGATCTCGGCATGTCCCGCAAGCCCGCGCAAGCCTTCCTCACCCCGCCGAAGGGCGACGCCCGCATCGCGGCGCTGATGCCGCCCTCCCGCCCGCTGCGCGGCACCCTCGCGCAGGACTGACGGCCTCAAGACAGCAAGCGCTACCCCGCTTCGTCATGGTCGGGCTCGCCCCGACCATCCACGTCCTTGCCCGGTCTGTCGCAGGCGGCTTTCAAGCCGTGGATGCCCGCCACGAGGGCGAGCTGACGGGCAGGCGATCTCAGCCGAACGCTCCGATCTCGTGCTGGATTGCGCCCGAGATCTCGCGCAGCAGCGCAAAGCACTGCCGCATCGGTTCGATCACGTCGCGATGCAGCGCCGCATAGGCGCCGCCCTCGCGTGGCCCCGGCGGCTCGCCGAAATCGAGGCCGAGCGCCGGATCGGGGTTGAGCGGGAAGATCTCGCCGAGCAGGACGAGTGCACCGTTCATGTCGAGCCGCAGGATGCGTTCGAGCAGCAATTCGCGCGTCACGCCGGCATGCGGCCGGAAATCCGGAATATGCGTCGCCGAGAGCCAGATCCGGTGCAATAGCGCGAGCCGCAGCGTATGCAGCGCGACCAGCCGCACCGGCATCGCCGGCGGCTCGCCCGCCGCCTCCTTCAGCTTCAGCCGGTCGGAGGCGAAGCGCCAGAACAGCCGCCGCAACGCCGGCGCGAGGTCGAGCCGCGCCAGCGCCTCGGCGACGGCGAGCAACTCGTCGCGCCGCCCCTCCCTCTCCGTGCGCCTTGCCCGGTCGAACCAGGAGCCGGCATCGAGCGTGTCGAGATAGGCGCGCAGCACGTCGAGATCGCTGTTCGCCATGGCATGGGCCGCGAGGCGATAGGCCCGGCCGAAGCGCTCGGAACTCTCGCGCATGCTCGCGAACAGCTCCGGCGCCCGCCCCGCCGCCTGGCCGATGCCGTGCACGCTGTTCGCCAGCCAGCCGAGCTGCTGCAGGATGGCGTTGTTCGGGATGGCCCTCAGCTCGCGCGGATGGCGGATCACCGCCGGCCCGCCGGCATCGCTCTGCCGCGCCGCCGGGCGCGAGCCGGTCTTGTCGAGCAAAGACGGGCCGAAGGTGCCGATCAGCGCCGCATAGCCGGGATCTTCGACGAGATGGGTCATCTCCTCGCGCACGGTCTGGAAGAACTCGGTGGCGAAATCCGGCTCGGCATAGATCGGATCGTCATCGCCCGCCGCCGGATCGGCGAACACGGCCTCGGCGATGCGTGCCACCGTCGCCCCGGCGAGCGTGCCCGTGCCGAACAGCAGATAGCCGTCGCTGCCCTGGAAGCTGGTCTCGCGGGTGACCTTGACGCCGGCTTTCGCAAAAGCCCGCCGCGGCCATTCCGGATCGAGATAGGCGAGCCGGTCTTTGAGGCTGTCGGGATGGGCGCCACGCCCCGCCGACTCGCCATGGGTGTCGAAGATCACGAGCTCGATCTCGGTGAGCCCATAGCGCTGCAGCAGTTCGAGGATGCGGCTGCGCAGCCGCTCGACCCAGAAGGTCGCCGCGACCTGGCCGATATAGCGGCCGGAATCGGAATAGCCGAACTGGACGCAGAGCCTGCCATGGCGCTTGAGATAATCGCGCCAATGCGGGCTGCGCAGCGCCTCGTCGATGATGCGCGGCCCTTGTTCGAGGGCGTCGGAGGTCTCGAAGAGCGGCGAGATCTCGACGAGGTCGGCGATGCCGAAGCGCTTCGCCAGGTAAAGCGCCGAGAGCAGCGTATAGCCGGTTTCGGTCTCGGCGATCAGGAAGCGCACCGGCCGCGAGCCGTCGACATGCTTCACGATCTGCGCGACCATCATCATCATCCGCGCCGCCGAGGCGCGCTCGACCGCGAGCGCGCCGAAATCGACCGGCGTCGGCGTCGCCCTGGCGAGCGCCTGGTTCGCGGCGGCGAGGAAGGCGCGCCTTTGCGCCGGCTGGGCCGGGTCCTCGTCGAGCGGGATCACGCCGCGCATCGCATTGTGAAGCTGCGAGGCGTTGAGCCGGAAATGCGGCAGGGCGATCGAGACGCCATGCGCGATCACCCCGGCCCGCGCCAGCACGAGTGCCTCCGCCGTCGGCTCGTCCTCGGCCAGCACGATCGCCTTGTCGAGCGCCGCCAGCAGCTTCGATGATTCCGGCAGAGCCGCCTCGCGCTCGCCGACCAGCGACAGCGAGAAGGCCTGCAAGGCCGCGATCTCGGGCTTGCTGTTCAGGGGCGGGCAGAGCGCAAGCTGCCGCTCGACAGCGGCGAGCGCAGCCTCGACCAGCGCCCTCACCTCGGCGGCCGCCGGCGCTTCCGGCAGCTTCTCCAGCAGGCGGAAGAACTGGCCGCGCTTCGATTCCAGGCGGTAGCGCAGCGTGTCCCACCAGCCGATATCGGTGCGCCCGTCCGTGTCTGAGCCGACCCAGGAGGCGAGCTGCAGGGCGCGCGGCCTGAGCTCGCGCCAGCGCTGCGGCCAGCGCGCCCGGGCCTCGGCGAGAAAGGCGGCGTTCAGCCGGTCGATCGCGTCGCGGGCGTTGCGCACCGCAAAGCGCGCCTGCTCGAACTCGTCCTGCAGGGTGATCGCCGCATCCGGCCGGAAGGAGAGATCGGCCGACCTCAGCACCGCCGCCTCCCCCTCGTTCGAGGCGAGTTCGGCCAACGCATGCGCCACCGCCCGGCTCATCCCGAAAGTCGGATGCGCGGTGAACACGGCCGCGAAGCGCACACGGGCCAGCGCCACGCCATAGGCCTCGAAGGGCTGGGCCGAAGCGCTCGCCTCCTCGCCGACGCGCCGCGCCAGCGCCGCATAGGCTTCCGCCTCTTCACGCTCCAGCCCGACATAGGAGGCGACGCGCGCCGCCCGGTCGGCGAGCGCGGCGCGGCCGAGCTGGCGGATCAGCGCCGCGGTGTCGGCGAGCGTCACCTCGCCGCGATCCATCTTGCGGGTCAGCCAGAGCGTGACGCGCAGCACCGGATTGCCGAACGGATCCTCGCGCGCATCCGAGCGCGCCTGCACGATCGCCGCCGACAATTCGCTCGCCAGCGCCGTTGGCGACAATTCCTCCGCACCGGCCACGCCGCTCTCCGTCTTTTTAAATCGTTTGATGAGGCGGCTCGCAGGTGAGCAGGATTCCAATTCTACCGCAACCGCGAAAAGCGTTGCGGCACTGCAGCAGCGGCTGCCGCGAGGCGCAGGAACCTCGACGCAGAACCCTCTCCTTCCAGGAGAGGGTTCCCCGCGCCTCTCCCTCGCGCGCAGCGGTGGCCACCGGGGACAACCCGCGAAACAATCCCCGCCCCGAAAACCTCGCTTATGCTTCTCCCCGTCCCGCCCGAACCGAGGGGGCTTCGCGAGGCATCATGAGGCCGGGCGGGAGAGCGGTCTTCGTGGCGAAAGGGCCTTGCGAGCCCGAGCGAGCGCGCTCCGAAAAGGTGCGATCCACCTTTGCGGCCGGCCTGCCTGTTCCACCGCGGAGGGGTTTTCGTCGATGGGAGAGGCCCTCCCAGTCCTGCCGGACGTAACCAGACGACGAAGACACCATAGAGAGCCGCGGCGCGGGACCGGGAGGCGGCCAATGGCGCTGCTTCGACAGAAGACATCGACATTCGGCACGCAGCCGTCGACTGCGACGCCGCCCGGCCCGCGCCCTCCCTCGGATGGCTTTCCCATCAGACCCTCGCGGCGAAAGCCGGCGAGGCAGGCGCAGCTTCGCCGGCTTCTTCCCTCCGGACGAAAACCGTCGGAAAGCGAGCTCGCCCGGATGCGAAGGAGATCTCGCTTCCCAGCCACCATGCGGCACGGCACCATGCAGAACGCGGCACGACGACAGGCGAATGCTTGTGACTGCCTATTGCAGCCCCCGGAATTTGGTGCGAACATCGTGGCAATTACAGTAAAGGACCGCAACTTGCGCGCCTATGCCCTCTGCCTGTTCTTGGCTCTCCTCCCCACATCGACGCTCGCTTCCGACATCGTCGCGCTCGGCGCCAGCAATACGCTGGGGCGCGGCAAGGGAGCGGGCCATGGCGGCGTCGAACGCTCCCAGGCCTATCCGGCGCAGCTCCAGTCGATGCTGAGCCAGCAGGGCTGCAAGGTCCGCGTCGTCAATGCCGGTGTCGCCGGCGACACGCCCGCCGGCATGGCGGCTCGCCTGCCGAAGCTGCTGACCAAGCAGACCAGGGTCGTGATCCTGCAGCCCGGCGGCAACGACAGCGGCCCGGACCGGGCCAATGCGATCGCGCAGATCGAGCGCACTCTGTCCGACCGCAAGATCGCCCTGGTGATGCTCGATCGCCCCGGCCAGCTCGCCCGCGCCGATCAGTTGCCGGACGGCCTGCATTTCAGCGCCGAGGGCCACACCACCTTCGCCAGCTTCCTGCTGCCGAAGGTGGTCGCGGCCGGAGCCTGTTCCTGACGGCTGCGACGAGCGGGAGCCGGCCGGGCGCATCGCGTACCGACAAGGCTCACGCTTGCGCAAGGCATGATTGAGCAAGGACCGCCGCTCGTCCCGGGCGACCGCAGGGAGACCCGGGACCCATGCCCGAACCTCCTGCGGAAAGGCCCAGGCATGGATCCCGGATCGGCGCCGCTTCGCGGCTTGTCCGGGATGACCCGGGTTGCATCACGAAGGACAACCCACCGACTGCCCACGCCCGAGCCCCCATGAAACGAAGCAGCCCGCCCCGCCTGCCCGCGCCCTATCTCCGGCGCATCTGGCTCGACCGCGCCGCGGTGCCGGAGCCGGAGGCCTATCCCTGGTGCCTGCCCTTCCTGCGCGAGGACTTCGCGCTGTCCTTCGACCGGGCGATCACCATCATCGTCGGCGAGAACGGCACGGGGAAATCGACGCTGCTCGAAGGCATCGCGGCGCTTGCCGGCTATGACGAGGCCGGCGGCGGCAAGGGCTATCGCCCGGTCGACCATACCGAAGCCGTCGAGGCGATGGGCGGCCGGCTCGCGGGCGCACTGAAGGCGAGTTGGCTGCCCAAGGTCACCGATGGCTGGTTCTTCCGGGCCGAGAGCTTCTTCTCGGTGGCGCGCTATCTCGACCATGCGGCCCGCACCTCCGGCCATGCACCGCCCGATTTCCTCTCCCATTCGCATGGCGAGGGTTTTTTGCGCTTCTTCGAGGAGCGCTGCCAGCGCCGCGGCATTTTCATCTTCGACGAGCCGGAATCGGCCCTCTCCCCGGCCCGCCAGATCGAGTTCCTGAAACTGCTGCGCCGCATGGACCGGCTCGGCCAGTGCCAGGTGATCATGGCGACCCACGCCCCGATCCTGATGGCCTATCCCGGCGCCCGCCTGCTCGGCCTGACCAAATACGGGCTCGATCCCGTGACGATCGAACAGACCCAGCATTTCCGGATCATGCGCGAGTTCTGCGCGGACCCTGCGACGTTCGTCGAGACGATGATGGAGGAGTGAGAGGCCGAGATACACCGCACGTCTGATTATGCTTCACGAGCGCCAAAGCGATGCCCATCAGGCGGTACGGTCGCCGGTCGATAGACCGATGTTGGCTCGCGAGTTAGCGCATCCATGCCGGCTACCATCGGCCAACTTCCGATTCGGACAACCAGCGGTTGCGCATTTCCAGACCGCACATAGACTGGACATCTTGTCGCAAGTCTGGCCAACCGACCATGTTTGACTTATATGTCAATACGCGATGAAATCAATCACCGCGTCAGCGAGGGCAGGCTTTCGCTCTTGCACCCCATGCTCGATAGCGACCCTGTCAGGCGACACATGTATGTATCGGAGGAAGTTCGGGCTATCTTGAACGGCCTCGACGATAGCCCTGCATGCCGCGCGCGAGCGCTCGTTCTGCAGGCGGAACTGGAGCGTTTTGTCAGGGGGGATCGAATAGCGATCTGCTTGACACCATTCAAAGCAGCTGACGCGGAGTTCGGCAGACTGGACAGACCAAGTGACGAGGTGTGGGACTTCCGGGCTGTCCGCTCGCCCGCGCTACGCATATTTGGCCGGTTTGCCGAGCAAGATGTGTTTATCGCGTTAACGTGCTGGCCTCGGTCGAGAGCCATCCCATGGCTCGATCGACCGCCTTTAGCAGACCGATCCTCTAAAGCTTTTCGCGATGCAATCGCTGACTGCAAAGCCCGCTGGCGAGCGCTGTTTCATACCTATCCGCCACACCACGGAGTTGACCATCATGACTACGTCTCGGACAACTTCATTCCTATCTGAGATTCGCGACGGCAAGCCGATCCCACCAGAAAAGCTTGCCTATTTTCAGTCACGGCTCCAGGCGCGCCTTTATGATTTTGTCATGTCGCGCTTCGAAACCAAAGCAAAAGAAGAGGGCTTGACGAGAGCTGAGTTGGCTCGACGGATCGGACGAAAGCCTGAGATCGTTACAAGACTTTTCTCATCGCCAGGGAATTGGAGACTTGCCACCGCAAGTGATTTACTACTTGGGATCGCTGGCGAGGAACTCGAAATGGCAGCCCTGCCAGTTCTTGACCGAAATAGGCGAAATGACACGCTCCCTCGGTGGGCAACGCACCAAGGCGAGCCTCATTCGCACCTCGCCGGCATTTCTGAGCTTGCACCGCAATCCATCACCGAACGCAGACCCAGGCTGGGAGCGCTAGGCCAATGAAAATTTCTAAAACTCTATGGGCTCAGACGATCCGCTTTGGTGAAATCAGAACAGCCAGTCAGCTCGCCGTTTATGGCAAGCACCTAGTGAGAGCTCTTGAAGGAAGATACGGATTCATAGAAGTACCAGCCAAGGCAGAAGAATTTATACTTGAGAAAGGAATATCTTTTCTACATGGATATTTTGATAATAGAATAGTAATAGATCAACTAAAGATATACAATAACGGAATTACGGTAGAATCCGCAAGCACAACTAAAGACTGCGAAGATTTTATAGATGATTTAATCTCATGGACACCATCGGCACTAGGCCTTTCATTTCACGAAAGCCTATCTTACCCACGCATGTTTAACAGCCATCTTGAACTGGAGAGCAACGTTGACCTTCAATCTCGCCTGAGCGGATTCAACGAAATTACAAACACGCTCTCCAGTATGATGAAATCATATAGAGACAATGATCGCAACTTTCGATTCGGCGGATTTGATTTCAGAGTCGACCCAACAGCCGGCGGCCCAAATCCTTTTAGGTTTGAAAGGCGAGCAAATCATCCATTTTCATCAAATTTATACTTCTCGTCAGCGCCACTCCGAACCCAAGACCACTTATTAATACTTGATAAAATAGAGAAAATATTTATCCAAGTGTAAAGAAACAGTCATGCGGCATAGGTCAAGTGTCGAAGACGCCCCCCACCAGCAATGCTAAACCCGCCCGACCAGCCCTCCACTCGCCCGAGTCCCCGCCTTGCCCAGCTCCCTCTCCTCCGCCCGCCTCCAGGACGCCGTCGCCTTTGCGCAGGCGCATGAATCGCCTTGGCCGCGCAGCATGTTCTATCCGGACGGCGCCTATGTCGGGAATCGCGAATGGGACGAGAAGGGGCCGTGGACCGAGATCGTCGGCCCGGTCGAGCCGCGCGGCGGGCCGGCCGGCATCGTGCTGAAGGGCGGCAGGGTCGCTGCCGAATGGGGCGATGTCGAGCGCGCCGACATGACCTTCTCGATCGCCAAGAGCTATCTTTCGGTGCTCGCCGGCCTCGCCGTCGCCGACGGGCTGATCGCGGATATCGACGAGCCGGTCGGCAAGAGCGTCGACGGGCCGCATTTCTCCAGCCCGCATAATGCGAAGATCACCTGGCGCCATCTGCTCAACATGAACAGCGAATGGCAGGGCGAAATCTTCGGCAAGTCCGACCAGGTCGACCATTTCCGCCAGATCGGCGTCGGCGCCGACAACAGCCGCAAGGGCCAGCGCCGCGAGCTCGGCGAGCCCGGCAGCCTCTACGAGTACAACGACGTCCGGGTGAACGCGCTCGGCTATGCGCTGCTGCGCCGCTTCGGCCGGCCGCTTCCGCAGGTCCTGCGCGAGCGCATCATGGACCCGATCGGCGCCTCGCAGGGCTGGCGCTGGGAGGGCTACGAGACCTCATGGCTCGAGATCGACGGTGAGCGCATGCAGTCGGTCCCCGGCGGCGGCCATTGGGGCGGCGGTCTGTTCATCAGCGCCCGCGACCATGCCCGCTTCGGCCAGCTCGTCGCGCAGAAGGGCGTCTGGGACGGGCGCGAGCTGATCCCCTCCGCCTGGCTGGAACAGTCGCTCGTGCCCTCGCCGACCCTGGCGAATTACGGCTTCCTCTGGTGGCTCAACGCCAATCCGAAGCTGCCGGCGAGCAGCTTCAGCGCCCAGGGCGCCGGCAACAACCTGATCTGGATCGACCCGCAGCACGACCTCGTTGCCGTGCTGCGCTGGATCGACAAGGCCGCGATCGACGGTTTCCTGGAGCGGCTCGTCGCGGCGGTGGAGTGAGACGGCGGCGGAACCTCGACGCAGACCCCCTCTCCTGGAAGGAGAGGGGCAGGGGTGAGGTGTTCGAAAGCTGAATTATTGGCCTGAACCCGGCCGCGCTGGCGGCGCTCGCGCCACTGGTCAAATGGCCTACATCTCACCCTGCCCTCTCCTTGCAGGAGAGGGTTCCCCGCGCCCGTCATCCGCCGGCGGCGCATGACGTTGCGTCCATGCACTCAGCGAGCAGCGCCCTCGCCTGCCCGCCCTTGCCGCCCGCCTCGCCCCCGCGCATAGAGCCGGCATTCTTCGCCCGAAAGCCGCCGCGTGACCAAGACCATCCCCCTCACCTCGCGGCCCGCCTTCGGCCTCGCCTGCGGCCTGCTCTGCGCCGTGATCTGGGGCGTGCAATCGGTGGTTTCGCGCCAATCGGTCGCCGACGGGCTCTCGGCCGGGGACGTCACCATCCTGCGCTTCCTCGCGGCCTCGCTGGTGATGCTGCCCTTCGCGCTGAAGCGGCTGAAGCCCTTCCCGGTCGGCAGGCTCGGCTGGAAGCGGGCGCTGGTGCTGACCGGCCTGGTCGGCCCGGCCTACAGCCTGATTCTGGTCGGCGGCGCCCATTTCGCGCCGGCGCTGCATTCCTCGGTGATCTCGCCGGGGCTGATCCCGGTCTGCACCGCAGTGCTCGCCTGGTTCGTGCTCGGCGAGCGCGCCGGCAAGGCCCGGCTCATCGGCCTCGGCCTGCTCGTCCTCGGCATCGCGGTCTTCGCCTTCGAGGCCCTGTCCAACACGCCGACGCGCGCGGGCGCCTGGATCGGCGACCTGCTCTTCGTGCTGATCGCGCTGCTCTGGTCGGTGTTCGGCGTGCTCTGCCGGCGCTGGGGGGCGGATGCGGTCGAGGTCACCATGGCGACCTGCCTCTTGTCGCTCCTGCTGCTGCCGCTGCTCGCGCTCGTGCAGCCCGTCAACCTGATGCAGGTGCCGCTCTCGGCCGTCGCTCTGCAGGCCTTCTACCAGGGCGTGCTGGTCGGCGCGCTGGCGCTGTTCCTCTACACCCAGTCGGTCGCGACGCTCGGTGCCGGCGGCGCGGCGCTGTTCCTGCCGCTGGTCCCGGCGGTCACCGCGATCGCCAGCTTCGTCCTGCTCGGCGAGAAGGCCTCGGCGCAGGAGATCGCCGGCATGGCCATCGCCATCACCGGCATGGTCGTGGCGCTCAGGGCTCCGAGCGCGGGCTGAGGCAGTTCCCCCTCATCCTGAGGAGCGCTCATCGAGCGCGTCTCGAAGGATGCTTAAGGAGGCTCCGCAGGCATCTGGAACATCCTTCGAGACGCCGCTTCGCGGCTCCTCAGGATGAGGGCTGAAAATGCTCAGCCCTTATGGCCCTTGGCGATCGGCTCGACATAGGACAGGGCCATATCCCAGGGGAAATAGATCCAGGTGTCCTGGCTGACCTCGGTGACGAAGGTGTCGACCACCGGCACGCCCGCCGGCTTGGCGTAGACCGTGGCGAAATGCGCGTTCGGCAGCATCTCGCGCACGACGCGGGCGGTCTTGCCGGTGTCGGTGAGGTCGTCGACGACGAGGACGCCCTTGCCCTTGCCGTCGCCGATGGCGCGGATCGAGGGCGCGATCTCCTTCATCACCTTGAGCTCGGTCTGGTTCTTGTAGTCGTGATAGCTCGCGACGCAGACCGTCTCGATCATCCGCAGGCCAAGCTCCCGGCAGATGATCGCCGCCGGCACGAGCCCGCCGCGGGTGATGCAGACCATCGCCTCGAACGGGCCGGCATCGGCCAGGCGCCAGGCGAGCGCGCGGGCGTCGCGATGGAACTGGTCCCAGGAAACGGGGAAAGCCTTGTTGGTCGGTTCGGCCATGGCGGGGCGGTCCTGCGGAAAACGTGGCTGGTTTTTCCGCAAAGCGCATCCGGCCGGCGCGCGCAAGAGCAAACCGGTCGCTTGTCCCCGCTGCGATGGCCGCAGCGGGGTGCGATCCTTGCCGGCCGGGATTGCTGACCCGGCCGCTCCGGGCCTTTAGAACTCCGCCCAGCCGTCGGCGCCGCCGCCACCGACCCGCACCGCGGTGCGGGCGAGCGGCCTCGCCGTCGGGGCCGCCGCGGGCTTCGCGGCCGGCAGCATGGCGCGCAGATTCGCCGCCATCTCGTCGGCCGGGCTGCGCGCGCCGAGCCGGAACGCCCCGACCAGCGCCGCCAGCGCCTGCGTCTCGCCCTGCAATTCGCGCGAGAGCCGGGAGCTCGCATCGGCCATCATCGAGTTCTGCTGGGTCATCTCGTCCATATGGGCGACGGTCCGCGCCATCTCGTCGACGCCATTCGCCTGCTCGACCGCGGCGCTGGAGATGTCGGCGATCGTACCGGCGACCCGGGTCGCGGCGCTGACGATCTCCTCCAGCGTCTTGCCGGCCTGCTGGACCAGCTTCACGCCGGAGCGGACCTGCTCGCTCGAATTGCCGATCAGCTCCTTGATCCCGTTGGCGGATTCGCTCGAACGCTTGGCCAGCGCCCGGACTTCGGACGCGACCACGGCAAAGCCCCGGCCGGCATCGCCGGCGCGGGCCGCCTCGACGGCGGCATTGAGCGCCAGCAGATTGGTCTGGAACGAGATCTCGTCGATCATCGAGATGATGTCGGCGATCGCGGTCGAGGCCTGCTCGATCCGGCCCATCGCCGTGACCGCATCGGCGACGATGGCGCCGCCGCGCGAGGCCACGGTCTTGGCCTCGTCGCCCAGCGCCGCCGCCTGCCGCGAATTGCCGGCGCTGGTCTTGATCGAGGCCGCGAGCTCCTCGGTGGTCGCCGCGGTCTGCTGCAGGCTCGACGCCTGCGCCTCGGTCCGCTCGGCGAGGTTGACGCTTTCAGAGGCGATCCGGTCGGCGGCGGCCGCGACCTTTCCGGAAATCCCGCCGACGGCGCCGATCACCTGCGCCATGTTGTCGAGGAGCTCGTTGATGCCGTTGCAGAGATCGGCGACCTCGCCCTCCTTGCCCGCCATCGGGATGCGCTGGGTCAGGTCGCGGTCCTTCGCCCGGCCGATCACGGCCTGTGCCTCTGCCACCGCCTGGGCGAGCTGACGCGCCGCCTTCTGCTCGCTGATGTCGGTGGCGTATTTCACCACCTTGGTCGGCTGCCCCTTGGCGTCGAAGATCGGATTGTAGCTCGCCTGGATCCAGACCTCCCTGCCGCCCTTGCCAAGGCGCAGATACTGGCCGGCATCGTATTCGCCGCGGCCGAGCTTCTGCCAGAAGGCGCGATACTCCGGCGAATTGCGATAGGCCGGCTCGCAGAACATGCCGTGATGCTGCCCCTTGATCTCGGCGAGCGAATAGCCGGTGACGGCGAGGAAATTCTCGTTGGCATCGAGGATCGTGCCGTCGAGCGAGAACTCGATCACCGCCATCGCCTTGCGGATCGCCCCGAGCTGCCCGGCCATGTCGGCCTCGCGGTTCTTCTGCGCGGTGATCACAGTCGCGAACTTGATCACCTTCACCGGCCTACCGCCGGTATCGAGGACCGGGTTGTAGCTTGCCTCGATCCAGAGTTCGCCGCCATCGGCCGCCACCCGCAGGAACTGGCTGGCCTGGTATTCGCCGCGCGCCAGCTTCGCCCAGAACTCCCTGTAGTCGGCGCTGGCCGCCTCCTCCTTCGTCACGAACATACTGTGGTGCCGCCCGCGCACCTGCTCCAGCGTGTATCCCACCGCCGCAAGGAAGTTCTCGTTGGCGTCGAGAATGGTTCCGTCCAGCTTGAATGAAATCACCGCCATCGAGCGGCTAAGCGCCGCCATCTCACCTTCGAGCTCGCGGCGCGAAGCGCCGCCCGTGAATGGATTTAGCCGCATGCCCGTCCCCTTGCATTCAGCACCGCGGACCCCGATCCGCGAAAATAGAGGATAGACGACGACGGTTTACGGGCAGCTAAGGGACTCGGAAATCAACGCAATAACCAAATCGTGATCGAACAAATACTTCAGAATGCAAAGTAAATATAACACCAAACGCAAACCGAGACGAAACCAACTATAAAATACAACGAGACTTCACCGCACCGCTGCCATGGTCGCTATAAAGACAATCGCGCACCAAGCGAGAGAATTGCAGATTTTAAAGACTTTAAACAACACGCAAACATGCGCGCCAGCCGACACAAGATCGCCTTATACGTTAACGGGGGAGACCATTCCCCTGCGCAACCGGCAACTGTTCCGGCCTGCGTCGTTCGCGGGAGTTCAGCCCTTCAGCCGGGCGCGCTCCGTCTCGACCATCGCCTGTACCGCCGCGACAGCCTGCATCAGCTTTTCCGGATCGCGCGAGCGCACGACGAGATTGGTGTCCGGCCCGGTCTCCGACCAGAACGGATAGGAGCCGATCGTGGTATCGGGATGGGCGGCGGCGATCGCCGCGAGCGGCGTTCCGATATCTCCCTCGCGCAGCCCGGCGCGCACCGTCTCGGAGAGGATCTTGACGCCGGTCTTCAGGGTCGGCGCGACGACGTCGAGCATGGCCTGCATGATCGCCGGCACCCCGGCCATGACGTGGACATTGCCGATGCGGAAGCCCGGCGCCTTCGACACCGAATTGGCGATCAGGTCGGCCCCGGCGGGGATGCGCGTCATCCGCATCCGGGCCTCGTTGAGCTGGTCGGGCGGGAACCGTTCGGACAGCATGGCGACGGCGCGCGGATCGTAGTCGATCGAAACCCCGAAGGCGCAGGCGACGGCATCGGCCGTGATGTCGTCATGCGTCGGGCCGATTCCGCCGGTGGTGAAGACATAGGTGTAGCGCGAGCGGATCGCGTTCAGCGCCGAGACGATTTCGTCCATCAGGTCCGGCACGACCCGAACCTCGCGCAGCTCGATGCCGATATTGGTCAGGAACTCGGCGATGTAGCCGATGTTCTTGTCCTTGGTGCGCCCCGACAGGATCTCGTCGCCGATGACCAGGATCGCGGCGGTGACCGGCGGCTCGAAAGCCTTGTTCGATGGCGCGCTCATGGCAGACTCCTTCAGTATCGAAGCGGAGAATGGCGCCGCCTGCGCGGCCATGAGCTAAGCGCCTTGCGCCCGGCCACTCAAGCGCCGTTCGGGACGGAACCGCCATGCGCCGAAAGGTGGATCAGGACGCCTTGCGCTCGTAGACGAGGTTGAGCCGGGTCTGGGCCAGCAGGCGGTACCCCTTGGCTTCCAGCAGGGCGGGAAGATCGACCTGCCAGCGGGCGCGCGAATCCTCGATGATGATGAAGCCGGGCCAAAGCGCCTCGGGCGCATCCCGCAGGAACGGCTCGAGGATCAGGTCCTCGGCTCCCTCGACATCGAGCTTGATCGCATCGAGCTTCTCATAGCCTTCGCTCTGCATCAGTGCGAGCAGGGTCGTCGCCGGCACACGCACCGAGGTCGAGGTGCTGGAGCGCAGGAGACGAACGCTCGATTCCCCCTTGTTGGCGGGATCGAGGAAGAGCGTCAGCTCGCCCGGCTTGTCGGCAAGCGCGCAGGCCACCGCCTTGACCGTGCCGAACGGATTGCGGGCGATGTTGTAGGTCAGCCGTGCGAAGATCTCTGGCTGCGGCTCGACCGCGAGGATGCGGGCGCGGCGCCCTGCCCTGGCGGCGACGAACAGCGAATAGGCCCCGATATTGGCGCCGATATCGATGAAGCAGAAGCCCTCGCCGATCCGCGCCGCGAGCAGCTCGCGCTCCTGCGCATCGAAATATTGCGGCGTGAACAGCACGCGCTTCTCGCAGACATTGCCGTCCGGATAGAGGCGCATCTGGGCGCCCAGCGCCTCGATGTCGACCGGCCGCCCCTTCAGGGTCCGGAGGCCGAGCCGGCGCAGCGCGAAGGCGAACTTGCGCCCGAGAAAGGAGCCGGAGGCGCGGCGGGTGCGCGCGATGATCCGCGCAACCAGCCCCTGCGGCGCAAAGGTTCCGTAGGGCTGTTCCTCGCCCGACTGAATGTCATTGAGTGCCATTGGCGCGCTGTACACGGCAAACCCGTCCGGCGCCAGCATTACCGCGGCGACCCGCCAGCTTGCACCCTCGGCCAAACCCAATAGATAAGGGTGTCAAGGAGCCCCTTTCGACATGACCCTCGATGAATCGATCGCGCGCGTGAGACGCGAAGCCGCCATCAAGCTGCACGGCGCCGAGGCCTTTCACGGCATGCGCAAGGCCGGGCGCCTGGTCGCGCAGGGCCTCGACATGCTCGCCGACGAGGTCCGGCCCGGCGTGACGACGCAGCGCCTCGACGACCTCGCCTTCCAGTTCGCCATGGACAACGGCGCCTATCCGGCGACCTTGTTCTATCGCGGCTACACCAAGTCGATCTGCACCTCGATCAACCACGTCGTCTGCCACGGCATTCCCGACGACAAGCCCTTGCGCGAAGGCGACATCGTCAACATCGACTACACGCTGATCCTCGATGGCTGGCACGGCGATTCCAGCCGGATGTTCGGCGTCGGCGACATCCCGCGCAAGGCCGAGAGGCTGATCGAGATCACCTATGAGAGCCTGCTGCGCGGCATCGCCGCCGTGCGCCCGGGCGCGACCACCGGCGACATCGGCTTCGCCATCCAGCGCTATGCCGAGGGCGAGCGCTGCTCGGTGGTCCGCGATTTCTGCGGCCACGGCCTCGGCGAGGTTTTCCACGACGCGCCGAACATCCTGCACTACGGCAGCCCCGGCGAAGGCGCCGAGCTCAAGCCGGGCATGCTCTTCACCATCGAGCCGATGATCAATCTCGGCAAGGCGAGCGTGAAGGTGCTCTCCGATGGCTGGACCGCCGTGACGCGCGACCGCTCGCTCTCGGCCCAGTTCGAGCACACGGTCGGCGTCACCGACGATGGCTGCGAGATCTTCACGCTCTCGCCGGCCGGCCGGGACAACCCGCTCGCGCCGCGATAGCGCGGTCCGGGCGCATTAGCCGGACGCTCGGCTACAGCCCCAGCGTCGTCTCGAAGGTGCGCGCGAACCGTTTCGTCGCGACCTCGCGCGCATGCAGCTCGTCATACCATTCGTCGGGTTTCACCGCCTTGCGCAGGTCGACATAGACGATGGCGCCGTTCGAGCTGTTGGCGAACTGCTTCAGCCGGACGTTGAATGCGTCGAGCATGACCTTGACGATCGCCCGGCAGAGATCGGCCTTGTGGACGGGATCGAGTCCCAGAAACTCGCCCATGGTCTTGCCGAGCCAGGTGCCGTTGGGCTGCGGCAGAACGCAGGCATAGCCATGGACCACAAGCTTGGTCGCGGGCGAGGTCCGTTTCACGATCGTGGCGATCTTGCGGTAGAGCGCCATGACGCGGTCGAGCGCGTCGACGAAGGCGTCCTTGACGTACCAGGCCGCATCGCCCGGCGCGGGATGGCCGACATCGTATTGCCGGACGAAGTCCTGGATGCGGCCGCCGCCGACGATGTCGTTGCCGCCGCCCGAGAACAGGAAATGCTTGAAGGCCTTCGTCTTCAGCGGCTCGACGAACTGGGCTGACGCGACCATGTCCTCGAGCGTGTCGCCCCATTGTGCGAGCGTGACGATCTTGTGCCTTTCGCCGAGGAAGTCGACCAGGGTGCGTGGATAGACCAGCGGCAGGTCGAACCATGAATCGCCCTCGGCCAGGATGGTCGCGCCGGCCGCGGCGGCTGCCACCGCGCCCTTCGGCGTGGTCGCCTTGTGCGCGAAGGCGCCGGCGGCCGCGGCCCGCAAGGGGTCGAGAATGTCGATATCGCGCGCCAGCGCGGTCGCTATGGCATTGGCGGATTGCGCGAGGCCGACGGTGTCGACGGTCCGGCTGTTCAGCTTGAGCCCCGGCAGGAAAGGCGAGCCCGCCGCAGGGTCGATGACGAAATAGCGCTTGGCCTCCTCGCGAGAGAGCTCGCCATTCTGGACCTGCGCAACGAGACGCGACAGCAGAAGCTTCCTTGCCATTGCCCGCCCTCTGGTATTGCTTTGGCAAAAGCCAACCAGACGTTGCGTCACGTGTCAAAAAAACTGCAAGACAATAAAATCGACAATCAGGAGCCGCACCATCTCGGCCATCGTGAGCGGCTGCGCCAGCGCTTCCTCGAAGGCGGCGACAGCGCCCTGCCCGACTACGAGTTGCTCGAATTGCTGCTCTTCCGCTCGATCCCGCAGCGCGACGTCAAACCTCTGGCCAAGCAACTGATCCAGCATTTCGGCTCCTTCGCCGAGGTGATCGGCGCGCCGGTCTCGCGGCTGACCGAGGTCAAGGGCATCGGCGAGAGCGTCGCGCTCGATCTCAAGATCGTCGAGGCCGCGCTGAAGCGGGCGATGAAGGGACAGGTCGCGAAGAAGCCGGTGCTGTCCTCCTGGTCTGCGGTGATCGACTATTGCCGGCTCGCCATGGCCTTCGCCGAGCGCGAGCAGTTCCGCATCCTCTTCCTCGACAAGAAGAACGCTCTGATCGCCGACGAGGTGCAGCAGACCGGCACCGTCGACCATACCCCGGTCTACCCGCGAGAGGTGATGCGCCGGGCGTTGGAACTCTCGGCTACGGCCTTGATTTTAGTCCATAATCATCCATCCGGCGACCCGACACCGTCCGGCGCCGACATGCGCATGACCCGGGAGCTGGTCGACATCGCCAAGCCGCTCGGCATCGCCATCCACGATCACATCATCGTCGGCCGCGACGGCCATGCCAGCTTCAAGGGGCTCGGGCTGATCTGAGCACGGCCAGCGGCGACCAGAAGCGGCATTCCCCCTGACAAGCCCCTCGGCGCAATCCACCTGCAATCCCGCAGCATGAACTACCGATCCGCAGGCGATCTGCCGCGGCGAAACGAACCAGAACGCGAGGTACCAAGATGGCGAAAGACACCGTGCCGTGCACCGGCGGGCAGAAGCCGGACTTCTACGGAACGCAATCCGCGTTCGATGTCTTCACCAATGGCGCAGGCGCGAGGCGCTGCGGCCAAAGGATCGCATATTCATGTTCGAGATCGAGCAAGAGACCTATTCGGTCGCTCAAACTATTCTAGGTGAACTGGCCACCACCCACGTCGCCATCGCGTCCGTGCTGGACGGAACGATCGACGGGAAGGTGTGGCTGGATCGACAGACGCAGCCCGAAGTCGCGCTCGTCGCCAATGGCGACACATATTTCCTGGCGGGCGATGCGGACTGCTCCGCGCAAACCCTGGCGGGCCTTCGGCAGATCATCCCTGACTGGGCTTATCTCTTCGTCGAGGCGCCCTGGCTTCCGCATCTCGGCCGGGTGTGGAGCAGCGCGTTCGCGATCCGGCACCCGCGTGTCCGCATGGGGCTTGCCCTGAATGCACCGGTGAAGCCGTTCCTGCCGCCCGCGGGATTCGAGCTCGTGCCGATCGATCGCACCTTGTTCGACCGAAGACCCGGCAATCTGGAAGGGCTGGAAGACGAGGTCGAAGGCTGGCGATCTCCCGACGCCTTCTTCGAGGCCGCGGTCGGCTATTGCGCGCTCCACGATGGACGCATCGTCAGCCACGGCCTGACGGACAGCGTCAGCGGCACACGCTGCGAGGTCGGGGTCGGCACCCTGCCGGAATTCCGCAGGCTGGGCCTCGGACGCGTGGTGACCTCGGCAACGCTCGCAGAATGCGTCAGACGCGGCCTGCATGCCGTCGAATGGCACAGCCACACCTCGAACCGGGGGTCCCTGGCGGTCGCTGCCGCGGTCGGCCTGGTCGAGCTGGACCGTCATGTCGCTCACAGCTGCAGCCTGCCTGCGGAAAACCCGGGCGATCTCGACACAGGGTACTGCCTGGAGCTGGCACGCCATTTCGAGAAGGCGGGCGAGGCCATCAACTGGTGCCGCTTCCATGCCGCGGGAGCCTGGGCGCTCGCCGGCGAGGACGAACAGGCGCTCGAGAGCGCACGCCTTCTGATCGAGAGCGGCTGGGAAGGCGAGGCCGAATGGCTGGAGGAGTTCTGGGCGCTTCGGACGCTCAGCGGCGATCCGGCGTTCCAAGCCCTGCTTTCGCGCCAACGCGCGCTGCGCGAACTCTGACTAGCCACTGAAATGGCCCGGCCGCATCGAGGATGCGGCCGGGCCATCGAGGGTCCGCCTCCCGGACCCTGCCCAAGAAACAGGCAAGCCTCGCCAAAGTGCTTGGCAACAGGCCCCTTTCCGAACGGCTTCGAATGCGCATAGGCTACCTGAAACAGGGGAAGAAGCCTGCATGCCGGCGTTCGATGAGATGACGGGGGGTGATGGCGGATTGCGTTCGGCCTATGTCGAGCTCGACCGCTGGTTGAAGGAAGCGCCGCCGGAAGTGCTGGCCCTGCGCCGCTCGCAGGCCGAGCTGTTCTTCCGGCGCATCGGCATCACCTTTGCCGTCTACGGCGACGACGAATCGACCGAGCGGCTGATCCCCTTCGACATCATCCCGCGCGTTCTGACCAAGCCGGAATGGACCAAGCTGGAAAAGGGGCTGCGCCAGCGCGTCACCGCGCTCAACATGTTCCTCGCCGATGTCTATGGCCCGAAGGAATGTCTGAAGGCCGGCATCATCCCGGCCGACCTCGTCTATCGCAATGCCTGCTATCAGCTGCAGATGGTCGATTTCCAGGTGCCGCACGGCATCTACTGCCATATCGCCGGCATCGACATCGTCCGCGTCGACGCCGACACCTTCTACGTGCTGGAGGACAATGCCCGCACCCCGTCCGGCGTCTCCTACATGATGGAGAACCGCGAGGTGATGCTGCGGCTCTTCCCGGAGCTGTTCGCGACCCACCGCGTCGCGCCGGTCGACAACTATCCGGACCAGCTGCTGGCGACGCTGCGCTCCGTCGCGCCGCGCACCGCCTCCTCCGACCCGACGATCTGCCTGCTAACGCCGGGCCAGTACAATTCGGCCTTCTACGAGCACTCGTTTTTGGCCGACAAGCTCGGCGTCGAGCTGGTCGAGGGCTCGGACCTCTTGGTCAAGGACGACGTCGTCTACATGCGCACGACGCAAGGACCGAAGCGCGTCGACGTGATCTACCGGCGCATCGACGATGATTTCATCGACCCCCTGGTCTTCCGCGGCGATTCCGTGCTCGGCGTGCCCGGCATCATCGGCGCCTACAAGGCCGGCAATGTCACGCTGGCCAATGCGGTCGGCACCGGCGTCGCCGACGACAAGGCGGTCTACAGCTACATGCCGGAGATCGTGAAGTTCTTCACCGGCGAGGAGCCGATCCTGAAGAACGTCCCGACCCATCGCTGCCGCGAGCCCGAGGCCAACGCCTATGTGCTCGACAATCTCGAAAAGCTGGTGGTCAAGGAGGTCAACGGCTCGGGCGGCTATGGCATGCTGGTCGGCCCCCATGCCAGCAAGGCCCAGATCGAGACCTTCCGGCAGAAGCTCAAGCTCCAGCCCGAGGGCTTCATCGCCCAGCCGACGCTGGCGCTCTCGACCTGCCCGACCTTCGTCGCGTCGGGCGTCGCGCCCCGCCATGTCGACCTCAGGCCCTACGTGCTCTCGGGCGCCAACGGCATCTCGTGCGTCCCCGGCGGGCTCACCCGCGTCGCGCTGCAGGAGGGCTCGCTGGTGGTCAATTCGAGCCAGGGCGGCGGCACCAAGGACACCTGGGTGCTCGACGCATGAGGCAGCCTGCTTTCACCTGTCCCCGCCTCTCCCCGGAATCCCGGACCTGACCATGCTTTCGCGCACCGCCGACAGCCTCTACTGGGTCTCGCGCTATGTCGAACGGGCCGAGTACCTCGCCCGTATCCTCGACGCCACGACCCGGCTGACCAACCTGCCTTCCGCCTATGGCGGCGCCGGCACCGAATGGCAGAGCGCGGTCGCGACCGCCGGCTGCGAGGATGCTTTCGCCCTCGCCTATGACGAGGCGAACGAGCGCAATGTCTGCGAGTTCCTCACCTTCAACCCGGACAATCCGTCCTCGATCCGCAACTGCTTCGCGCTCGCCCGTTCGAACGCCCGGGCGGTCCGCACCGCCCTGACGTCGGAGATGTGGGACGCGCTCAACAGCGCCTGGCTGGAACTGCAGCGCTTCGAGCGCAAGCGCATGGACCGGGAGGAGTTCGCCCGCTTCCTCGACTGGGTGAAGAACGTCTCGCTCGTCTTCGACGGCTCGGCCTACCGGACGATGCTGCGCGACGACGGCTACTGGTTCTCGCGGCTCGGCGTGCATGTCGAGCGGGCCGACAACACCGCCCGTATCCTCGACGTGAAGTATCATCTGCTGCTGCCCGAGACCGAGCAGGTCGGCGGCTCGCTCGACTACTTCCAGTGGACGACGATGCTGCGCGAGGTCTCGGCGCTGACCGCTTATCACTGGGTCTACCGCGAGGCGGTGAAGCCGGTGCTGATCGCCGACCTGCTGATCCTCAACAAGCGCATGCCGCGCTCGCTGGCGAGCTGCTACGAGAGCATCTCGCGCTTCCTCGACTCGCTCGGCGATGCCTATGACCGGCATGGTCCGGCCCAGCGCCAGGCCCGCAAGACCCTGGCCAGCCTGTCGAACATGCGGATAGACGCGGTGATCCAGCGCGGGCTGCACGAATTCATCGAGGACTTCATCACCGAGAACAACCGCCTTGGTGCGATCATCGTCGACCAGTATCTGCAATAGGCTTTCCGCCACCGACGGAACCGAGGACCTCCAGCAGCCGCCATGCGTATCCGGATCTCGCACAGCATCGCCTATGCCTATGCCGAGCCGGTGCGCCAGCTCCGGCAGGTGCTGCGGCTGACGCCCCGCGACCATGACGGCCAGCATGTCATGTCCTGGCGGATCGAGCCGAACATCGACGGCCGGCTGCGCTCCAGCCAGGATCCGTTCGGCAATCTCGTCCACGACTTCTCGGCCGACGGGCCGATCGAGAATTATGCGATCGAAATCAAAGGCATGGTCGAAACCGTTGATCTCGCGGGCGTGATCCGCGGCGTCACCGAGAAGGTGCCGCCGGCGGTGTTCATGCGCGACACCAGGCTGACCGAACCGAGCGCCGCGCTGCGCAATCTAGCTGCCGAAGCCGAGGTCAGGGCCAGGGGCGGCAGCGACCTCTCGCGCCTGCACGCACTGTTGGAGACGGTGCACGAGACGATCGCCTGCGTGCCGACCGGCGAGCGCGTCGGCATCGGCGCCAGCGCCTGCCTCGAAGCGGGCGAAGGCATCCCGCAGGACGTCGCGCACGTCTTCATGACCTGCGCCCGCTCGCTCGGCGCGCCCGCCCGCTATGTCTCCGGCTATGTCGCGGAATCGGAAACGCTGCCCCATGCCGGCGGAGCCCATGCCTGGGCCGAGGCCTATCTGCCCGATTATGGCTGGATCGGCTTCGACTGTGCCAACGGGCTCTGCCCGATCGACACCCATATCCGCGTCGCTGCCGGGCTCGACTATGCCGATGCAGCGCCCGTGCGCGGCGCCCGCACCGGCGGCAATGGCGAGAGCCTGCTGGTCGAGGTCCGCGCCCAGGCGGCGAAACCGCGCCTGCAGGGGCAGTAACTCGCGGCGATCGCAAGATGCCACGAGGTAGATTTATTGCGGGTTCAATACCTACCCCAGCCGTTTATGCCGAATGGCTCCAGCATAAACTTAGGGAGCCGAAACTCGAGGCTGCTCGACGTCCGGCTCCTGCCTGTCCGACTAATCGACCAGCCTCTCGCAAACCGTAAGCTTCGAGAATGGCAGAGCCGATCTCGGCAAGTCGACACTCATGGCAATGGCTGCCACCGTTCCGGCGACAGCGGCTACCCCTAGGGCAGCGAGCGAGACACCGGCCGGTGCCGGAAGCGGGACGCTCGGCAGCGCGATGACGACCATCCCTAGCGGCAGGCCGCTGACCGCCATCCATTGGTAGACGTTGAGGCTCCCCAAGCTCGGTGTTTGGGGCTCGCCCCGGAACTCTTCTTCCACAAAGCGTGCGAGCGAGCTGAGCGTCAGATAGACGCTGACGATAAGCGCTGCCGGAGCCTGGACGGACCAGAGACGAAGCAGGATTGCGAAGATGATTGCGTTTGCGAGCGCCGAATAGAGGGGTGTCGGGTGGATGGCGACGCAAGCCAGCCTGGCGAGCCGGGTTGCGCGGGATTGCGGGTTGACGACGCGGATGCCCGCACCTCCATTCACCGGCCGGCCGTGGCAGCAGCCCTGGACGAGGCACCTTGCCCGGCCGATGCCTTGCGCGAGCGGCGCTCCGACGGCGAACGCCGCGGCAAGGGTCCCGCCCCTTGCCGGGTCGATTAGCCAGAGCACGCAAAGGCATCCACCAGCCCCCAACAGGAAACCGAAATAGCCGAACGGACGCGATAGCCTCGTCCCACCCTCCAGCCAGTATCCCCAAGCGCCGGCAGCGAGGAGGCCGACGAGGAAGACCGCCAAAGCACGCAGTGCTTCGCCCGGCCCGGCGAGAAGAACGACCGTGAGGACAGCTGCGAACGCCGCAAGCCAGCTCCAGACGGCGTGGCTCAAGACACGTACCGGACCGATCTCGACAGCTGTCAGCGAGTTCGACAGGTGCTCGCTCGTGCGCACCAAACCTGCCCAGATCTCAGCATGTCTCCAGGCGGCCGCTGCCAGAACGTATCCGCCGACGACATCCACCAGGGCATGTGCCCCGGTAGCAAGGCACGAGATGGCCACCGCGAGCGTAACCACAGCCCAAATGGGCCGCCATTTCGGCCAGCGATGCGCCAGACAGGCGGTGGAAAGAGCAGTCCATGCGACATGGAACGACGGGAAGGCGAGCCATGGCGCATCGATGGTCTGGTTCAGGTCCATCAACCAGCCGGTAACGCCCTCATACGAATTCGCCGGGAACGCATGCAAGCCCGGCAACAGGAGCATTATGGCGAAGCCAGCAACATTGATTATCCAGGCCGACGCGAAGAAACGCCTCAGCTCGGCACCGGTTGCAAGAACCAGGGGGCCAGCCAAAGCGTAGAGATAGGCGAACGAATAGACCCACACGGCCACGGCGGGTCGAGGCAGATGGCCATCGATGAGCGTGTCCAGCGAGGCTGCCCCGGATGGTGCCGGCATCGTTGCAAAGAGCGTATAGGTGAAGGACCACGCGCCCAGTGTTGTAACGCATATCCATAAGCGTTTGGCCAGGGTGACCCGCTCGTCCCCCTCAGCCGGCAAACCGAGCACCGCCGGGCGGGGACGCTCACCAAATCGCGCTCGAAGCGCCGGCCCCTCCCATCCGGCGACGAGCGCGGCCGCGGCCAGGCCGGCGAGCGGTGCAGCGAACCAGAAGCCCGCGCGCGATTCCGCAAGGACAGCCACGCCGAGCACACACAGAACGAACCCCACATAGATCGGGTGTGTCATCCAGCGATAGACCGCACCTGTCACGAGTCTCTTCGTCGGATAGGCGTTCATGGGGAGACCTTCGCCATGCCGCACGAGCATGATCATTGCCGAGACCATGAGGGCGGCCCCAGGGAGGCACAGGCAAATCCAAACCCAACGCGGAAACGGGATAGGCCACGTTACGAAGCCCAACGCGTCGAGCCTGGCAGCAAAGAGCGCCAGGGCGGCGGGCCACGCAATTGTAAACAACGCCCCATAAAGGATCTTGCCGAGGACTGGGTTCATCGCGACCAGCAGACCTCCTCGAACAGCACCTGCCCTTCCTCCGGAACACGGCCTTTCCGGCATAGCAGGCCCCGTCCCGCATATTTCCGTTCATGACCGGACAGGAAGGCATGCGGCATGATGCGACTGGGCCATGGCATATTGCGGAGCAAGCCATCGCCGAGCGCGCATTCGACGAAAGGCCGGGCAATCTCCATCACCAATTCCACGTCATCGGCAACGACGCGCTCGAACGAGGCTTCAAAAAGACGAGCTGGACGGCCGTCCAGCAGCGAGGCCGACACGGGGTCCGTACCCACCCACTTGACCCAGGCCAACGACGACGAGTAGCCACAGAAGCGGCCCCATCGCAGGGTTTCGATCCCCAGGCGCCACGGGGCAACCCGCAGAACGAGCCGCTCGGCATACCCGATCTGTCCAGGAGGGATTCCGGCCCCGGTCACCCTGCCCGCGGGGACGACGACATCCCAGGTCACAGCACCACGACCGATCGCGCCCAGAGTCATGGCACGAGACGCTGCGGCCTCCCAGACGACCACCCCATCGTCCACCGGCCACCTCAATGTGCCGTCGACCAACATCGGAAGAGGCTCTCTCCCGGAGCGAAAACGTCCGCGCGCTGGTCGATCAGGCGCATACCCTCCATCAAACGACACGGCAAAGGGACCGAGAGCGAGCGATGCACTGTACAAGACGTGGGGGCCCTCCGGGCCTATCCAGTCGCCATACCACTTCTCCAGCAGCAATGTCCGCTCCGCCCACCCGAGATGGGTCCAATCTATGTGATTCGTATCCGGAGCGATTCTGCCATGGAGCGCGTGCCGGAATAATGCGGCGGCTGTGAGCGATATGGCCCATCATAGTCGCAGCATCGCATTGTCGCTGTCATGACGGCCTGATACCAGCCTCGCACGCCGCGTCGGCGTGCTGCGGAGTTCAGTCGTGACCTATTGCGCCGGCATACTCGTCCAGGACGGTCTCGTGATGATCGCCGACACGCGCACCAATGCCGGGCTCGACGACATCTCGACCTTCCGCAAGCTGCACATCTTCTCCTGGCCGGGCGAACGCACCGTGGCGCTCGCCACCGCCGGCAATCTCTCCCTCACCCAGTCGGTGGTCAGCCTGCTGCACGAGGGCGTGCCCAATCCGGAAACCGGCGAGCCCGAGACCTTGCAGAATGCGCCCTCGATGTTCCGCGCCGCCCAGCTCGTCGGCCGCGCGGTGCGCATCGTGCGCGAGACCGATGGCGAAGCGCTGCGCGAGGCCGGCGTCAAATACGACATGTCGCTGCTGTTCGGCGGCCAGATCGTCGGCCAGCCGATGCGGCTCTTCATGATCTACTCGGCCGGCAACTTCATCGAATGCGGGATGGATGCGCCCTTCCTGCAGATCGGCGAGCACAAATACGGCAAGCCGATCCTCGACCGCGCCGTGACCTTCAAGACCCATCTCTACGATGCGCTGAAAGTCGGGCTGATCTCGATGGACTCGACCATGCGCTCCAATCTCGGCGTCGGCCTGCCGATCGACATGATCGTGCTGCGCCGGGACGCGCAGGGGCCGGAGCTAAACCGCCGGATCGAGGCCGGCGAGCCCTATTTCCACGACCTGCGCGAACGCTGGTCGGCGGCCTTGCGCGCAGCGCATATGGCGATCCCGCGCCCGCCTTACGAACCTTCGGATACCTGAACGCGTCCGACGCTGGCAGGCGGCGGCTGGCCCGCCTGGCAAAAATATTCACAAAACCAGATACATATCTGGCTTTCCTGTAGGTGGCGGAGCCAGGATCCATCCCCGCTGCGGCCTGCACTGCTCAGGCCGCCGCAGCGTGTTTTAGCTGCCGTCGGCACGGAATCTTGTGAATTCGTGCCGCCAATGGAAACCGGATGGCAAGATTCGCCTGACAAAGTGGACCATCTGCGTGCGCCCGGACAGGTGGAGCATTTTGCCGCTTTTTGCTCGATTGCCGAATTCGGAATCGTCTGCACGCATGCTGACGGGCACGGTGGCGACCCTGGCCTGCGCCTTCGCGCTTGCCGCTGCGGCCGCGATCAGCGTCATCCTCGCCATCACGCTCGACGCCAACCACCTCGAGGCCGAAAGGCAGCGTGACCGTATCGAGGCCGCGATCGAGAACCAGGTTCGCCTGCGCCGGCAGCGCCTCGACAATCTGCGTGATGCCGGGCTGCTCCAGCCGATCTTCAACGCAAGCCTGCCACGCCCGGCGCTACAATGGGCCTTCACCCGGCTCGCCAACCGTTTCCTCGATCTCGACGGCGTCTATCTCGTCAGCGCGTCCGGCGAGGTGCTGGCAGGCGTCGAAGGCGGCGTTTCGGCGGGTCAGGCCGGTTATGAAGGCTTGCGTCATTTCTCCCGCGAACTGCCTGGAGCGGCGGCCGTCACCAAGCCACACGAGCCGGCCGCGACCAACGGGCCGCTGCGGGCCTTTCTCAGTCATGACGGCCACGAAACGCTCGGACTGATCGTCGCCGACATCAGGGCCGGCAGCGTCCCGGGCGAGAAGGCATTCGCCCCTGACGGCGCGGCCTACATTGTCGGCTATCGCCGCACCACCCAGCCGCTGATGGACGAGCTGGCCCGCCAGTACCGGATCGCGGGTGTCCGGGTGGTCACCCAGCAGCCACCCGATGCGCTGCTGCGCCGCGACATCGCCTCGCCCGACGGTGCCGTCAGGGCCTGGCTGACCTGGACCCCGGACCGGCCTGGGGACACGATGATGCGGCAGTTCTTCTGGGCCCTGGCCGGAGTCGGACTGCTCTTCATCGGAATCTTCGCCTACGTCTTCTTCCGTCTGCGCCACGCGGGAACCCAGATCACCCTTCGCGAGCAGCAGATCCAGCGCCTGGCCGGGCAGGACGAGCTCTCGAACCTGCCCAACCGCCGCACCTTCGACCTCCGGCTCGACCAGGAACTCGCCCAGCTTGGCCGCACCAAGAGCGCGCTCGCCGTCCTGATGCTCGACCTCGACCGCTTCAAGGCCGTCAACGACACCTATGGCCACAATGCCGGCGACGAGCTGATCCGGCAGGTGGCAAAGCGGCTGACCACGATCCTGCGCCTCGGCGACACCGTCGCCCGCCTCGGCGGCGACGAATTCGGCATCATCCAGACCCATATGAACGAGCCCGGGGCCAGCGCCGTGCTCGGCCAGCGCATCCTCGACGCCCTGACCGCCCCCTTCGAGATCGCCGGCGTCGCCGTCACCATCGGCTGCTCGATCGGCATCGCCCATGCGCCCCAGGACGGCGCCGATCGCGGCACGCTGATGCGCCTCGCCGACACCGCCCTGTATCAGGCCAAGAACGAAGGGCGGAACCGCTACTCCTTCTTCGAGCCGCAGATGAACCGGGCGCTCCAGGTCAAGCGCATGGTCGAGGATGACCTGCGCAACGCGATCAACCGCGACGAACTGCTGCTGCACTACCAGCCGCAGGTCTCGATCGACGGCGCCACCATCGTCGGCGTCGAGGCGCTGGTGCGCTGGCCCCACCCCGAGCACGGCATGATCCCGCCCTCGGAGTTCATCGGCATCGCCGAGGAACGCGGACTGATCATGCCGCTGAGCGAATGGGTGCTGCGCCGCGCCTGCGAGCAGGCGCTGAAATGGCCGGGCATCAAGCTCGCCGTGAACGTCTCGCCGATCCAGTTCCGCCACAAGGACTTCGTGGCAAGCGTGATCCGCATCCTCGACGAGACCGGCTTCGACCCTGCCCGGCTCGAGCTGGAACTGACCGAGGGCGTCGTGGTCGAGGACGCAGACGCTGCCGAGAACGCGATGATGGACCTGCGCGCCCATGGCATCGGCCTGGCGCTCGACGATTTCGGCACCGGCTATTCGAGCCTGATCTATCTGCGGCGCTTCGCCTTCGACAAGATCAAGATCGACCGCTCCTTCCTCGAATACATGGAGACGACCGGCGAATCCGCGATCCTCGTGCATTCGGTCGTGCATCTCGGCCGTGCGCTGGGCCTGCGCGTCTGCGCCGAGGGGGTCGAGACCACCGAGCAGCACCGCTTCCTGCAGGCCGTCGGCTGCCACGAACTGCAGGGCTTCCTGTTCTCCAAGGGCGTCCCGCCCCGCGAGATCGACAGGCTGCTGGCGCTGGATTTGCCCTTCGAGAAGCAGCTCGCCGCCTGAGCGGGAGCCGAAGCGCTTTCAGAACAGGCTGGCGATCGAAGCCACCAGCGCATAGGCGAAGCCGGCCGAGAGCGCGAGGCCGATCGCCCCGACCACCGCCCCGCCGACGATCAGCACCCCGTCGCGCTCGACCAGTCCGAGTCCGACCAGGCAGACCGCGAGGCCGAGCGGAATCTGGCCGATGAAGGGCGCCGCGACCACGAGCCCGAGCGCCAGGATCAGCAGCAGTACGCCGAGCAACGCCAGCGCCACCGGCCCTCCCAGCATCATCAGGCGCGGCCGCGAGAAGCGCTCGAGCCGGATCAGCGGCGGCAGGGCGCGCCCGACCGCCCGCGCAAGATCGGCCTGGGCGATGCTGCGCCGGAGCAGGCGCTGCGGCAGCCATGGCGTGGTGCGGCCCATCAGCATCTGCATCGCGATGAAGGCCAGGACCAGGCCGCAGACGAGCGGGATCGGCGGCGGCATCGGCAGGCAGTTCGGCAGGCCGAGCAGGACGACGAGCAGTGCATAAGCCCGGTCCCGCAGTGCCGCGACGATGTCGCCGACAGCGATGCGCGGGCCGGGAAGGCTGGCGAGCGCGTGCAGCAGGCCGGAAGTGCGCAGTGGAGAGGACAAGCTTTGTCGCCGGGCGAAGGGCTGGTCCTGCGGCCTAGCATGGCGGGCGCCGGCCCAACAACCCCGCGGCGGCGCACGGCTTCAATGCAGGGTCAGCACGCCGTTGACGCTGACGATCTCGGCCGGCCGGATCAGGCGCGAATGCGCCACGGTCACCGAATGCAGCGGCCCCTCCAGCTCCCGCCGCCAGAAATCCAGGAAGGCCCGCAGCTCGGGAAAGCGCGGCGCCAGATCGTATTCCTGCCAGATGTAACTTTGCAGGAAAGCCGGATGGTCCGGCAGGCGGTAGAGGATGTTCGCGGTGGTCAGGCCGTAGCCGGCGAGCTGGCGGATGAAATCTTTGGATGCCATGACACGATGCACTCCTCTGCGAAAAGAAGGCTGGCCGATGTCATCAGGCTGCGCCGCCATAGTTAACAAAAACTTGCAAGAATTTCATCTGCTGCCAGACTTCCTCTCCGTAGCGTGATCGGCCGTTTTCAAGAGCCGAGGGGGCGTAGGCGTGGCGTGGGGCGTCGCCGAGGGGGCGAGGAGGCTTGCAGGGTCCGTCATGGCCGTGACGGCAGCCCTCGGCTCCGCACCGGCTGCAGCCGACAGCGCCCTGCATGAGCGCAGCCCGCTCTCCATGGTGATCTTCGCCTCGCTGGAGACCGACCGCAGCAAGAGCCACGGCGCCGTTGGCTTCAAGCGCGCCTTCGGACAGGGCGGGCTCGACGCCAGCGGTTTCCGGCTCGGCCTGAAATGGGGCGAGAGCATCGAGCCGGCCGAGCACAGCCCGGCCCGCGGGCGCATGGTCAAGACCGAGGCCCACGCCATGCTCGGCTATGAATGGCGCATCGGCGACCTCTTCGTCGCCCTGTCGGCCGGGCCGGAGCTGGAGGCGGTCTTCAGCGAGACGCGGAACCGCACGAGCTTCAGCGAGCGGATCGGCGGCCGGCTGCAATTCGATCTCTGGGCGACACCGCTGGAGAACCTGCTGCTCCAGGCCAATGCCTATGCCGCGACGCTGGATCAGCGCTTCTGGCTCAGGCTCTCGCCGGGCTGGAAGCTCGAACCGGACCTCTATCTCGGCCCCGAGATCGAACTCTACCGCCAGCAGGACTATCACAAGCTGCGATTTGGCCTGCACCTGACCGGATTCAGGCTGTTCGGCCTGAGCTGGCGCATCGCCGCGGGGGCGCAGCAGACCAGCGACCAGCCGAATGCGGCCTACGCTACGCTCGGCGTCCACTGGAAGCGCTGAAGCGCCCGTCTTCCTGCTCGAACAGAGAGCTTCCGCACTGTCGCGCCAGGCTCAGCCGGGCAGCGCCGCGACAACATCCGTGCGCGCGAAATCATCGCCGACGAACAGCAGGGGACAGCCGTGCTGCATGGCGACCGCATAGGCGAAGCAATCGCCGAAATTCAGCTTGGCAGGATGCGAGCCCCTGCCCCAGCGGGCATGGGCTTCGGAGACGCGGCCGGCTTCGGCTGCCGTGACCGGGATCACCGTCGGGTCGATCCCGTCGAGTAGCAGTTTCATCGCCTCTTCCAGACCGCGGCTGCGCGCAACGATCAAGGCCTCCGCCAGCGTGCCCGCAGAGATCACCACATCGGCTTCTTCTTCCAAGACGGCCTTGCACGGTTCGGCCGTGGCCTCGTCCAGCAGGATCGCCATCAGCGCGGAGGTATCGAGCGCGATCACTCCGGCAAGCCGTCTTCGCCGTAGAGGAAATCCTGGCTACGGGCGGCGCCCGGGCCGGGCAAGGCCTTGCCGCGTGCCACGGCCTGTGCTGCCGCGATGCCGGCGCGGCGGGCAGCCCGGTCGAAAGCCGGTTTCACCGGCACCAGCCGAGCTACCGCCTGTCCATGCCGGGTCAGCACGATGTCCTCGCCCGCCTCGGCACGCCGTACGAGTTCGGTCAGTTGGGCCTTGGCTTCGCTTACCGAGATGGTCATCGCGCCCTCTCAATATCGCTTGAAATCTAGTCCAACAAATAGTCCAATTCAAGCGCGCGACGAGGTCAGAGCCTTCAGCGCCTCGGGCGTGTCGACATCGATCGCGATCGCGGGATCATCGAGCGGGACTTCCTCGACGGCATCGCCCGCCGCCTCCAGCAGGCGCCGCGCGCCCTCGTCACCCCAGAGCCCGGCCACCCTGGAAAAGAGCGCCCGCGACAGCAGCACCGGATTGCCGCGATGCCCGAGCAGCGTCGGCACCACCGCGACCGCGTCCGGCCGGTCGGCGAAGGCCTGGGCCAGCCGGTCGATCACGCCGGGCGTGACGTTCGGCATGTCGCCGAGCGAGACGACGACGCCTTCTACCTCCGCCGGCAGGGCCGCAATGCCGGCCTTCAGCGAGCTCGCGAGACCGTCGGCGAAATCGGGATTGCGGACGAAACGGACGTCGAGTCCCTCCAGCGCCGCCCGGATCTCGGCTTCCTGGTGGCCGACCACGACGAGGACCGGCATGGCCCGCGAGGCGATCTGTGCCTTGACGGCGTGGCGCACCAGTGGCTCGCCGCGGACAGGCTGGAGCAGCTTGTTGTCGGCGCCCATGCGGGTCGAGCGGCCGGCGGCGAGCACCAGCCCGGCGACCGGCGCGACCGCGGCATGACCGGGTGCGCGCGGCTGCGGCCGCGAGATGATCTCCATCAGGAGTCCGCCGACCCCCATGCCCTGGATATCGGCGCGCCTTACCGGCATGCCGGCGAGGCAGCGCTGCAGCACCCAGTCGAAGCCGTTCTCCTTGGGCGAGCGGGCGCAGCCGGGCGCCCCGATCACCGGCTTGCCGTCGAGTTCGCCGATCAGCATCAGGTTGCCGGGATCGACCGGCATGCCGAGATGCTCGATGCGCCCGCCGGCCTCGACCAGCGCCTGCGGCACCACATCGCGCCGGTCGGTGATCGCCGACGCCCCGAAGACCACGACGAGATCGGCCGGCCCGGCAGCGGCCTCGCGGATGGCCCTGGCGAGCGGCGGGCTCTCATGCGGCACGCGCTGCTCCAGCACGATCTCGCCGCCGGCCGGCTCGAGCCGCTCGGCCATCACCCGCAAGGTCTTGTCGACCACCGAGGGCTTGAGGCCGGGCAGCAGGGTCGAGACGACGGCGACGGACTTCAGCTTGTACTCGGTGACCGCGATCGGCTTGCCGGTGCCGAGCCGCTCCAGGGCCTCGACGATCTGCCGTTCCTGCACGGCATAGGGAATGATCTTCACCGTGCCGACCATCTCGCCGGCGACGACCGCCTTCAGCGCCGGCAGCGTCGCCACCGTGATCGCCTCGTCGATGCCGTTCAGCATGTCGATCAGCGCGGTGTCGATCGTCAGCACGCCGGCGGCGGCCGCGAACAGGTTGACGCGCCCGGTGAACGGCGCCTCGGTCACCACCGCCCGTCCGGCGATCGCCCGCGCCAATTGCTCGGCGGCGGTGTTCTCGTCGATATCGCCGGGCTCGAGCTGGACGGCGACGATCTCGGTCAGCCCGCCCGCCGCCAGCTTTTCCGCGTCCTGCACGCTGATCGTCGCGCCCTTGCGGACGATGGCGTCGCCGGCGCGCACCGTATGGGCCGCGACGCTGCCCGCCGCTTCGGCGATCGGGATGGAACCGAACTTCATGGGCAGGCACTCATAGGGGCAATCATGCAGGCTTGCGGCGCGGGCCGCGCAGGGTAGCGACGATCTCGCCGAGGATCGCGAGCGCGATCTCCGCGGGCGAGACGGCGCCGATGTCGAGCCCGATCGGGGCGTGGATGCGCGCGGTCTGCGCCTCGCCGAAGCCAGCCGCCGCCAGACGCTCCAGGCGCCGGCCATGCGTCTTCCGGCTGCCGAGCGCGCCGATGTAGAAGCAGTCGGACTTCAGCGCCGCGACGAGCCCGGGATCGTCGATCTTAGGATCATGCGTCAGCGCGACGAACGCCGTGTAGGCGTCGAGCGGCTGGCGCTTCAGCACCTCGTCCGGCCATTCCGCCAGCAGCGTCACCTCGGGAAAGCGCTCCTGCGTCGCGAAGGCCGTGCGCGGGTCGATGACGGTGACGTCGAGATCGAGCAGCTTCGCCATCGGCGCCATCGCCTGCGAGATATGCACCGCGCCGGTAACGATCAGGCGCGGCGGCGGCGCCTGCACGGTCAGGAAATAGGCGGCGCCGTCGACCTCGACCGAGCCGCTCTTGCCGGTGCGCAACTGCCTGTCGATCAGCTCGGCCAGCGGGTCCTGCTGCAGCTCGGCAGCCTTGACCAGTCTTTGCGCGCCCGAGCCGGTCTCGGTGACCAGCACCGCGGCGCGCCGCGCCGCGCGCTCCGCGTTGAGCGCCGAAAGCAGCGACAGCTCCATGGCTCAGCCCTTGTCCACGGCGAGCTTGACCCCGAGCCCGATCATCATGCCGCCGCCGAGCCAGCGCCCGATGCCGAAGCCGGCGCGGCTCGCCTTCATCGTCTTCATCACCAGTGAGGCGCCGAACACGGTGACGAGATCGGCCGAGGAGAAGGCGAAATTGACGATCGTGCCGAGGATCAGGAACTGCGCCCAGACCGGCAGCGAAGCCGTGGGATCGACGAACTGCGGCAGCAGCGCGATGAAGAACAGCGCGACCTTGGGGTTCAGGATCTCGACGATGAAGGAATCGACCAGCGCCCGCTTCACCGTCTTCGGCGGCGCCACCGGCTGGTCCGCGGCCGAGCCGAGCCTGGAACGGATCATGCCGATGCCGAGCCAGACCAGATAGAGCGCGCCGGCGATCTTCACCGCAAGGTAGAGCTCGGGCACATGCTTGAACACCGCCGACAGGCCGAAGGCCGCGGCGAAGACGTGGACATAGCAGCCGAGATGGATGCCGAGCATCGCCATCAGCCCGGCCTTGCGGCCATGGGCGATGGTCTGCGCAGCCGTGTAGAGCAGCGCCGGGCCGGGGAAGTAGGCGACCAGCAAGGTCAGCGTCGCGAAGGCGGCGAGGGTTTCCCAGGAGGCCATCAGTTCGTTTCCTTGGCGCGGACCGGCTCGACGAAGACCTTGATGCGCCCGCCGCAGGAGAGGCCGACCTTCCAGGCGGCCTCGTCGGCGACACCGAATTCGAGCGTGCGCGGTGTGCCCTGTGCGATCACCTCGCCGGCTTCCTCGACGACTGCGCCTTCGACGCAGCCGCCCGAGACCGAGCCGAGGAAATTGCCTTCTTCGTCGATGACGAGATGCGAGCCGACCGGACGCGGGGCCGAGCCCCAGGTTTCGATCACGGTGGCGAGCGCGACGCCGCGCCCGGCCTTGGCCCAAGCCTCGGCGGTGGCGAGGATGTCCGTGTCGGTGCTGATCATGCTGTCGACCCCTCCCCGGCGCCCTTATACGCAGCTTGAAACATTGCCCGTATCATACGCGCCGGCGCGCAACGAGACTCAGCTACTTAAGCATACCCGCCGCGGCTTTCGAGCATGCGATGGGCGAAATCACCTTCGTATCCCGGGCCCCGGCTCGCACCTGGCCTTCCCTGCACCGAAGATGGCACATTCCATGGACGGTATCGTTCTTCTGCACGGCATTGCACGACGCTCGGGCTCGCTCGCCAGCCTCGAACGCCATCTCCAGTCGGCGGGCTATGCGACCCTCAATCTCGACTACCCGGCCCGCCAGACCGGCCTGCGGCAGATCGCGGAAGAATTGCAGCAGCCGATCGCAGCGTTCGCGGACGGAATGGATGGCCGGCTGCATTTCGTCACGCATTCCATGGGCGGGCTGGTTGCACGCGCCCTTATCGCGCAGCGCCGCCCGGGACGTCTCGGCCGTGTCGTGATGCTGGCGCCCCCGAATGAAGGCAGCGAGATCGCCGACCTGCTGCGTGGCAACCCGCTCTACCGCGCCTTCTTCGGCCCGGCCGGCGCCGAGCTGGTCACGGCGCGGCCGGACGAACTGCAAGGCTTGCTGGGCGCAATCGACTATCCGCTCGGTGTGATCGCCGGCGACCGCTCGCTCTATCCATTGTCCTCGCTGCTCCTGCCGGGTCCGAATGACGGCCGGGTCTCGGTGGAGCGCACGCAGGTCGCTGGCATGAGCGATCACATCACCGTGCACGCCACTCATCCGCTGATCATGCGCAACCGCGAAGCCATCAGGCAGGTCCTGCATTTCCTGGCGCATGGACGGTTCGAAAGAGCGAACGCCGCCACCGAGGCAACCGAAGCGACTGCTCTCTAACCCGCCTTCTTCAGCCATTGGCGCGGATCGCCGGCCTGCCGCGCATCGGGCGAAAGCGCAGCGCAGAGATCGGCCATCGCCGCGAGATTGTGGATCGGCCGGAAGGAGTCGACATGGGGCAGCATCGCCCTGATGCCGCTCGCCCGGGCCTCGAAGGCGTCATAGCGCAGGAGCGGGTTGAGCCACACCAGCTGGCGGCAGGAGCGCTGCAGGCGGTCCATCTCGAAGCCGAGCTCGTCATCGAGATGGCGCTCCAGCCCGTCGGTGAAGAGCAGGACGACCGCGCCGCCTGAAAGCACGCGGCGCGACCAAGTGCGGTTGAAGGCGTGCAGGGCCGAGGCGATGCGCGTGCCGCCTTCCCAGTCCGGCGCCGCTTTGCCCGCCAGCGCCAGCGCCTCGTCCGGATCACGGGCGCGCAGGCTGCGGGTGACATTGGTCAGGCGCGTACCGAAGACGAAGGAATGCACGCGCCGGCGCTGCTCGGTGATGGCGTGCAGGAAATGCAGGAAGATCCGCGAGTATTCGGCCATCGAGCCGGAGATGTCGACCAGCGCCACCAGCGGCGAATGCACCTCAGCCCGCTCGCGGAAGGCAAGGTCGATCGAGGCGCCGCCCCCGCGCAGCGAGCGACGGAAGGTGCGGCGCGGATCGATCCGCGCGCCGGCATGCGCTGCCTGGAAGCGCCGCGTCGGCACGGCATCGTCGGGCAGGCGCAGTTCCGCGATGAGCTGGCGCGCCCTCGCGATCTCGGCGGCGCTCATCTGGGCGAAGTCGCGCGATTTCAGCGTCTCGCGCTCGGAGACGGTCAGGCGCGCCGACAATTCCGTCAGCTCGACCGGCGGCGGCTCCTCCTCCGCCGGCGGCGGCGCGAAGGCCTCGGCGACGCGCAAGGCTCCCGCCTCGGGCTTCTCCGGCGGCGCATCGACCCGCGGCGTCACCGGCGACATCTGCGCCATCAGTTTCTCGATCAGCCCGCGCCGGCGCCAGAACAGCCTGAAGGCCTGGTCATAGACCGCGCTATCCTCGTGCTTCTTCACGAAGATCGCATGCAGCGCCCAGTAGACATCCTCGCGCCCGCCGAGCGCGCCGTCCGCCAGCGCCTCCACCGCCTCGACCACGGCGCCCGGCCCGACGCGCAGGCCGGCGATCCGCAGGGCGCGGGCGAAATAGGCGATGTTCTCGGGCAGCTTGCCGGTCACTGTTCAGCGTCCCCTGAAGGGCGCGCGGCTTTCCTTCTCCCGGATGGGAGAAGGTGGCGCGGAGCGCCGGATGAGGGACTGCCGTTGCCGCAGAAGGCGTAGCGGCACCCGCCTCGCCCCGACGAGCACCCGCGGTCCCTCACCCCTGCCCCTCTCCCACCCGGGAGAGGGGTTCCCCGCGCCTCTCATTCCGGCGGTGACCTTCACGCCCCCGTCTCGGTCATGAACACCTTCTGCGCCACGACCCATTTGCCGTCGACCTTGAGGAAGGAGAGCAGATCGGTGAAATAGCGCGGCGGCATCTGGCACTTGACCTTGACCAGCGCCATGGACGGCCCGACGAGGTCGATCGCCAGCACATGGTCGCCGCGCTCGAGCCCGGCCTCCTTCGGCGATTTGCGGCCCCGCACCGCCTCGAACCAGTTTTCGCGCGGCACGACCTTCAATTCGCCGTCGAGCGACTGCGTCAGCGCGCTGGTCGGATGGAAGACCGAGGCGAGCTTTTCGACATCGCCCTCATAGAGCCCGTCGAGATAGACCTGCGTCGCCGCCTCGATCGCCTTGATGTCGTCGTTCATCGCTCACTCCGTCATGCTCGGGCTTGTCCCGAGCATCCACGCCTTGCGTCGTGAATGAAGGGAAAGACGTGGATGGCCGGCACGAGGCCGACCATGACGATGCGCTACCCCCGCGCCGCCTGCTTGGCCTGGTCGAGCAGTTCGCCGACCTTCGAGCCCTGCATCGCCTGGATGTCGTCCTGGTACTTCAAGAGCGCGCCCAGCGTATCGGAGACGATCGCGGGGTCGAGCGCCACGGCGTCGAGCTCGACGAGCGCGCTCGCCCAGTCCAGCGTCTCGGCGACGCCCGGCGCCTTGAACAACTCCTCCTTGCGGATCGCCTGCACGAAGGAGACGACCTGCTTCGCCAGCTTGGCCGGCGCGGCAGGCGCCTTCGCCTTCAGGATGGCAAGCTCTCGGGCTGCGTCTGGATAGCCGACCCAGTGATAGAGGCAGCGCCGCTTCAGCGCATCATGGATCTCGCGGGTCCGGTTCGAGGTCAGGACCACGATCGGCGGCTCGGCTGCCTTGACCGTTCCGAGCTCGGGGATCGTCACCTGCGCATCGGCCAGCACTTCCAGAAGGAAGGCCTCGAAGGCCTCGTCGGTGCGGTCGAGCTCGTCGATCAGGAGGATCGGCGCCCCGCCTTCCTGCGGTTCCAGCGCCTGCAATAGCGGACGCTTGACGAGATAACGCTCGGAGAACAGGTCGCTCTCCAGCCGCTCGCGATCGCCCGCGATGCCGCCAGCCTCGGCGAGGCGGATCGCCATCATCTGGCCGGCATAGTTCCACTCGTAGACGGCGGAGGCGAGATCGAGCCCCTCATAGCATTGCAGGCGGATCAGCCGGCGCCCGAGCCCGGCAGCCAGCACCTTGGCGATCTCGGTCTTGCCGGTGCCGGCCTCGCCTTCCAGCAGCAGCGGCCGCTTCATCCTGAGCGCCAGGAACAGCACCGTCGCCAGGGCCCGGTCGGCGACATAGCCCTGCGCCTGCAGCAAAGTCAGGGTTTCGTCGATGGAAGTCGGCAGCGAAGGCTTCATGAGGTCCCGGTCTTGGCAGATGTCGAAGCGGCACCAGTCTCGCAAGGCCGGTTTGACCTGTCACGATCCTTAGTCCCTAAGGGACTTCAAGGATAGCGAGCGGAGATTCCGGCGTGCTCGGCGCAATGTACATCGTCGCGATCATCGTCGAAGCCATGTCGGCTGCATTGGCGGCCGGCCGCCGCAGCATGGACTGGGTCGGTGTCTGCATGCTCGGCAGCATAACCGCCCTCGGTGGCGGCTCGGTGCGCGACATGCTGCTCGGCCACTACCCGCTGAGCTGGGTCAAGAATCCGCACTACCTGCTAATCACGGTGGCCGCGGCCCTCTTCACCATCTTCATCGCCCGCTTCATGTACCGGCTGCGCAAGATCTTCCTGCTGCTCGACGCTGTCGGCCTCGTGCTCTTCACCGTGATCGGCTGCAATGTCGCGCTGGAGATGCAGCAGCCCTTCATCATCGTAATCACCGCCGGGCTGATCACCGGCTGCGTCGGCGGCGTGCTGCGCGACATGCTCTGCGCCGACATTCCCCTGCTCTTCCGCAGCGAGCTCTATGCGACGGTCTCGGTCATCACCGGGCTGATCTATGTCGGCGGCCTCAGGGTCGAGCTGCCGCACGACCTCGTCACCATCCTCGCAATGGCCGTCGGGCTGGTGCTGCGGATCATGGCGCTGCGCTTCAACTGGAGCATGCCGAAATTCGTCTACACGCGCGACCTGCATTGAGCACCTGTTTGGAAACTCAGCCCTCATCCCGAGGAGGCCGCGTAGCGGCCGTCTCGAAGGATGCTCCAGGAGGCTCCGGAGACAACTGGAACATCCTTCGAGACGCAGCCCAACGGCTGCTCCTCAGGATGAGGCGTCAGGGTGTTTCGAAGCGGACTCTTGTCGCCTCGGTCGACGTCACTCTGCTGACAGCTTCTGGCCCGAAGCTCTGCAGGATCGCGGGCGGAGGACAGGACCATGACCAGCACAGCCGAACTCGCCACCGACTTCGTCGCCCTGCTCAAGGATGGCCGGCACGAGCAGGCCGCGAGCGCCTACAACGCCGACGACATCGTCAGCTACGAGAACATGCCGGGCCCGATGGAAGTCTGCCGCGGCAAGGACGCGGTCCGGCAGAAGGGCGAGTGGTGGATCGCCAGCCATGAACTGCACGAGTTCACCACCGAAGGCCCCTATCTCAACGGCGAGCAGTTCGCCGTGACCTTCTATTTCGACGTCACCGTCAAGGAGAGCGGCGAGCGCCGCAAGATGCACGAGGTCGGACTTTACACGGTGAAGAACGGCAAGATCGCCGAGGAGCGGTTCTTTTATTGAAAGGAAGCTGCCCGAAAGACGATCCGCGACCTGCCCCCTCTCCCCCTGCGGGAGAGGGTTGGGGTGAGGGGTCGCGCAACGCTGGCCACAGGTGCCGCGCAGCATTCCTCAGAGCCCTCAAGACCTGAGCGACCCCTCATCCGGCCCTTCGGGCCACCTTCTCCCGCAAGGGGAGAAGGGAGCGGAAGGGAGTGGTTGGCCCGCTCACGCCTTCCCGGTCGCCTGCGCCACCGCCTGCTTCGCCATCACGCCGATCAGATGGGCGCGGTATTCGGCGTCGGCATGCATGTCGGCATTGATGCCCTTGGCGGGATGCTTCAGCCCGTCGAGCGATTTCGCGGTGAAGCGCGCCTTCAGCGCCGCCTCCGCCTCCGGCCAGCGGAAGACGCCGCCCTCGCCCGCCCCGGTGACCGCGACCGCGATCTCGCTGCCGCGCTTGGCGACGAAGACGCCGACCAGTGCATAGCGCGAGGCCGGGTTGCGGAACTTGGCGTAGCCCGCCTTCGACGCCAGCGGGAACGAGACCTTGGTGATGATCTCGCCCTCCTCCAGCGCCGTCTCGTAGAGGCCGGTGAAGAACTCGGCGGCCGTCAGCTTGCGCTGGTTGGTGACGATCGTTGCGCCGAGCGCCAGCAGCGCCGCCGGATAATCGGCCGCTGGATCGTTGTTGGCGACCGAGCCGCCGATCGTGCCGCGATGGCGCACATGCGGATCGCCGATATGGCTTGCGAGATAGGCCAGCGCCGGGATCGCCTCCTGGACATCCGGCGAGGCAGCGACCTCGGCATGCGTCGTCATCGCGCCGATGACGATGTTGCGCCCCTTGCGGGCGATGCCCTTGAGATCGGCGCAGGAAGAAAGATCGACCAGCGCGGCCGGCGAGGCCAGGCGCTGCTTCATCGTCGGCAGCAGGGTGTGCCCGCCGGCGAGCAGCTTGGCGTCTTCCTTCTTGGCGAGCAGGCCGGCGGCCTGCCGGGCGCTGGTCGGGCGGTGATAGGTGAAAGCGTACATCGGACCTGATCCCTTCATCACATCCACGATGGTCATCCCGGCCGGAGCGAAGCGGAGAGCCGGGGTCCATGCCTGAACTGTTCAGGAATGGATCCCGGATCGGCGCCGTTTCGCGGCTTGTCCGGGATGACCGCGAGATTATTCAGCAGCCATCCTGGAAAGCGTCTTCTGCGCCGCGCGCCAGACCGCCTGCGGCGTCGCCGGCATGGCGATCTCCTCATGGCCGAGCGCGTCGGTGATGGCGTTGATCACGGCGGGGGGCGATGCGATCGCGCCCGCCTCGCCGCAGCCCTTGATCCCCAGCGGGTTGGACGGGCATGGCGTCACCGTCATGCCGACCTGGAAGGACGGCAAATCGTCCGCCCGCGGCATGCAGTAATCCATGAAGCTCGCAGTCACGAGCTGGCCGTCGGCATTGTAGCGGGCGCCTTCGAGCAGCGCCTGGCCGACGCCCTGGGCGATGCCGCCATGGACCTGGCCCTCGACGATCATCGGGTTGATGACGTTGCCGAAATCGTCGACCGCGGCCCAGCGCTCGATCCGGGTCACCCCGGTGTCGGGATCGATCTCGAGCTCGCAGATGTGGACGCCGGCCGGGAAGGTGAAATTGGTCGGGTCGTAGAACGCCCCTTCCTTCAGCCCCGGTTCGAGATCCTGGCCATTGAACTTGTGCGCGACATAGGCCTGCAGCGCACAAGAACCGAAATCGAGCTTCCGGTCGGTGCCCTTGACCAGGAAATTGCCGTCCTTGAAGTCGATATCGGCCTCGTCGGCCTCCAGCACATAGGCGGCGACCTTCTTGCCCTTGGCGATCACCTTGTCGAGCGCCTTGGCGATCGCCGACATGCCGACCGCGCCGGAGCGCGAGCCATAGGTGCCCATCCCCATCTGCACCTTGTCGGTGTCGCCGTGGACGATGGAGACGTTCTCCAGCGGCACGCCGAGCCGGTCCGAGACGAGCTGGGCGAAGGTCGTCTCATGGCCCTGGCCATGGCTGTGCGAGCCGGTCAGCACCTCGATCGTGCCGATCGGATTGACCCTGACCTCCGCCGATTCCCACAAGCCGACGCCGGCGCCGAGCGAGCCGACCGCCGCCGAAGGCGCGATGCCGCAGGCCTCGATATAGGAGGAGAAGCCGATGCCGCGCAGCTTGCCGTTGCGGCCGGAATCGCGCTTGCGCTTGGCGAAGCCCTTGTAGTCGATGATCTCCAGCGCCTTTTTCATCGAGGCGCCGTAATTGCCGGTGTCGTACATCATGATCACCGGCGTCTGATGCGGGAACTTCTTGATGTAGTTCTGCATCCGGAACTTGGCCGGGTCCTTGTCGAGCTGGCGCGCCGTGACCTCGATCAGGCGCTCGACCACGAAGGTAGCCTCCGGCCGCCCGGCGCCGCGATAGGCGTCGACCGGGGCGGTGTTGGTGTAGACCGCGTCGACCTCGCAATAGATCGCCGGGATGTCGTACTGGCCCGACAGCAGCGGCGCGTAGAGATAGGTCGGCACCGAAGAGGAGAAGGTCGAGAGATAGGCGCCGAGATTGGCGGTCGTCTTGACCCGCATGCCGAGGATCTTGCCCTCGGCGTCGGTCGCGAGCTCGGCATGGGTGACATGGTCGCGGCCATGCGCGTCGGAGAGGAAGGCCTCGGTGCGGTCCGAGGTCCATTTCACCGGACGGCCGACCTTCTTCGCCGCCCAGACGCAGACCGTCTCCTCGGCATAGATGAAGATCTTCGAACCGAAGCCGCCGCCGACATCGGGTGCGATCACCCTGAGCTTGTTCTCCGGCGCGATGCCGATGAAAGCCGAGAGCACGAGCCGCGCGACATGCGGGTTCTGGCTGGTGGTGTAGAGGGTGAAAGCGCCCTCGCCCTGGTCGTAATCGCCGACAGCCGCGCGCGGCTCCATCGCGTTCGGGACCAGCCGGTTGTTGACGAGATCGAGCTTCGTCACATGCTTGGCAGCCTTGAAGGCCTTCTCGGTCGCGTCCTTGTCGCCGAGATGCCAGTTGAACACCGTATTGCCCGGCGCCTCGGCATGAACTTGCGTCTTCGCCTGCGCCGCCGTCGCGGTCTCGACCACCGCCGGCAGCACGCCATAGTCGACCGCGATCGCCTCGGCCGCGTCGCGCGCCTGCGCCAGCGTCTCGGCGACGACGACAGCGACATGGTCGCCGACATAGCGGACCTTGCCCTGCGCCAATGCCGGATGCGGGCCGGCCTTCATCGGCGAGCCGTCCTTGTTGTGGATCATCCAGCCGCAGATCAGGCCGCCGATCTTGTCGGCGGCGAGGTCGTCGCCGGTGAAGATGCCGAGCACGCCGGGCATCGCCGCGGCGGCTTTCGTGTCGATCTTCTTCAGCGTCGCATGCGCGTGCGGCGAGCGCAGGAAATAGGCATGGGCCTGGCCCGGCCGGTTGATGTCGTCGGTATAGCGGCCCTGGCCGGTGATGAAGCGGTGGTCTTCCTTGCGGCGGACGGGAGCGCCGATTCCGGTGGCGGACATGGATTCCTCCTGGCGTGGCGCCTCTTGGCGGGCGCTCCAAGCATGTTTCGGGGATCGCATCGGAAGAAGGCCGCGCCGGTCCTGCCGGTCCCGGCCTTCCGGAAACCGTTACTCGGCAGCCTGGCGAACCGGCGCGGTGCCCTTGCCCATCGCCTCGGCGCCGGCAGCGACCGCCTTGACGATATTGTGATAGCCCGTGCAGCGGCAGATATTGCCGTCGAGATCCTCGCGGATCGTCTTCTCGTCGAGCGCGTGGCCGCGGCGGTTCACCATGTCGACCGCCGACATGATCATGCCCGGCGTGCAGAAGCCGCACTGGAGGCCGTGATGCTCGCGGAATGCCTCCTGCATCGGGTGCAGCGCGCCGCCGCTGGCGAGCCCTTCGATGGTGGTGACCGACGCGCCTTCGCAGGCGAGCGCGAGCGTGGTGCAGGATTTCACCGCCTTGCCGTCGAGATGCACGACGCAGGCGCCGCACTGGCTGGTGTCGCAGCCGACATGCGTGCCGGTCAGCCGAAGATGTTCTCGCAGGAACTGCACCAGGAGGGTGCGCGGGTCGACATTCGCGGTGACGGCCTTGCCGTTCACCGTCATGGTCACGTTGGCCATGGGGCACTCCCTCCAGAAGCCTGTTTTCGCAGCCTGGCGGAAGACAACTCGACCGCCGGCCCATTCGCGTTTCCGGCGCGCCTGCGCCGAAGACGATTTTTCCTTGGAACAACTTCAAATTGAATGTGGACCCGGGATTTTCCGCGGTCAAGCGGGAGACGGGCCGCCGGGAGCCCCGTTTTTGCGACGTTTTCACGCTGTTTGCGGCTTGCCGCGGAAATCCTCTCGCAAACTCGGTTAGAGCGGCTGTTTTTGGAGTTTCTTAACCTCGCCTGCGCAGGATCGGCTGTCGAACGACGACCTGAGATCGTCGCCATCACGGATCGTGCCATTGGCTACGCTTCTCGATCACGTCCAGCGCCGGCTCGGCGCGATCGGCTACGATGAGGCGCAGAGAAAGCGCCTGCGCCGCTATCGCGATATCGTCGAGCGCGTCATCGGCAAGGTCGTCGAGGAGGATTTCGACCGCGCCTTCTCGATCCATCCGCGCCTGCGCGAAGGCGTGGAGCCGCTCTCTGCGGAACTCTACCTCGCCGAGGCCGATCATTTCCGCCTGACCTTCGACGGCGATTTCGACCAGCGCTATTGCGACTCGCTCGAGCGGCTGACCGTGCTGGAGCGCCGTGCCGGCGTCGGCGCCCGTGCCCGCGCCTCGATCGCCTTCACCCTGTTCCGGATCTTCCTGGAGGAGAGCCGGACGCGGCTCGTCTTCTCGCGGCGCGACATCCCGCGCGACCTCTTCATCATCGAGCGAGTGCTGACCTACGACGTCAACACCGCCATGTCGCTCGACCGCGAATTCGAGGCGGCCGAGGCGCAGCGCCGCGGCGTGACGCTCGACGAGGTCGCGGCCACGCTGACCTCGCGGATCGGCAAGCTCGACACCAGGATCAGCGGCGCCGTCGAACAGTTCATGGCGACCGCCAGCGAGACCGCCGAGGCCAGCAGCTTCATCAAGAGCCAGGTCGGCTCGGTCGCCCGGACCTCGATGCTGGTCCGCGAAAAGGCGATGCAGACCGCAGCAGCCTCCGAGGAGATGGCGGTCAACATCGCCGAGATCGGCCAGCGGGCGCGCCAGAGCCTCGAGATCGCCAACCGCGCCGTGGCGGATGCCAGCGCGATGAACGAGGCGATCGCCAAGCTGCGCGAGGTCACCGGCAATATCGGCACCGTCGTCGGCATGATCGCCGACATCGCCGCGCAGACCAATCTCCTGGCGCTCAACGCCACGATCGAGGCCGCCCGCGCCGGCGAGTCGGGCCGCGGCTTCGCCGTCGTCGCCGCCGAGGTGAAGACGCTGGCGACCCAGACCGCGAACGCGACGCAGGACATCTCCAGCCAGATCGCAGAGCTCACCGCCAGTGCCGCGGCCTGCAGCGAGCGAGCCGCCTCGATCGGCATGACGATCGGCGAGATCAAGGCCGATTCCGAGGCGATCTCGGAAGCCGTCGCCCAGCAGAGCTACGTCACCACCGGCATTTCGCGCGATGCCGCCGATGTCGCCAGCAGCTCCGACGAGGCGATCGGCAGCGCCAACCGCGTCAATGACAGCCTGGAGACCACCGAGAAGGCGCTCGGCCGCGCCAATGCGGCCGCCGCCGACATCGCCCAGCAGGTCGGCGCCGCCGAGGCGACGGTCAGCGAGGCGCTCGCCGCCCTGCGCAAGGCTTCGTGACTCCGCCCGTCATTGCGAGCGCAGCGAAGCAATCCAGGCTCGCAGGCCTCTGCCGCAACTGGATTGCTTCGTCGGCTGAAGCCTCCTCGCAATGACGAAGGGGTCAGCCTTCGCTGACCGCCTTGGCGAAATTGGCGAAGAACTCGTCGGCCAGCTTCTTCGAGACCGAGTCGATCAGGCGCGAGCCGAGCTGCATCAGCTTGCCGCCGACCTGCGCCTCGACCTCGTAGCGCAGCAGCGTCTGGCCGCCCTCGGCATCTTCGAGCATGACCCTGGCGCCGCCCTTGGCGAAGCCGGCGATGCCGCCCTCGCCTTCGCCGACGATGCGATAGCCGTTCGGCGGGTCGAGATCCTGCAACTCGACCTTGCCCTTGAAGGTCGCTTTCACGGGGCCGAGCTTGACCTTGACCACCGCGGAGAAATGCGTGTCGTCCTTGGTGAGCTGCTCGCAGCCGGGAATGGCAGCCTTCAGCACCTCGGGATCGTTCAGCTTGGCCCAGACGACCGCCTTGGCGGCCGGCAGCAGCGCCTCTCCGTTCATGGTCATCGCCATGGCGTCACTCCCATCCTCATGGCCCGTCCGACGCCGCAGCAGGTTGCGGCCGCCCTCGCCTCGGGTCTATCCAGAAACCAACGCCTCATCCTTGAACGGAACGCCGGCATTCGCCAAGGCCGGAGGCGACAGAGGGAGGCCAGGTTGCACGCCGTCGAGCACGCCCCGAACCACAGGCTGCCAACCCTCGCGGGCCGGCATGGCTGACCCCGCCGGCCTTTACGGCGAGCTCTTCGCCGACCAGGAATTCGCTGCCCTCTTCGACGACCGGGCTAGTCTGCAGGGCATGCTCGATTTCGAGGCGGCGCTCGCCAGGGCGCAGGCGCAGGTCGGCGTCATCCCCGCCACGGCCGCCGACGCCATCGCGAACGCCTGCGAGGCCGGGCTCTACGATATCGCCGCCATCGGGAAGGCCGCGACGCTCGCCGGCAATCCGGCGATCCCGCTGGTCAAGGCGCTGACCGCCCGCGTCGCCGCGGCCGATCCGGACGCGGCGAAATGGGTGCATTACGGCGCCACCAGCCAGGACGTGATCGATTCCGGTCATGCCCAGCAATATCTCTCGGCGCAGGAGCTGATCCTCGCCCGCTCGGCCCGTCTCGCCCACGCGCTGGCCGGCCTGGTCCGCGAGCACCGCCGCACACCGATGATCGGCCGCACCTTCCTGCAGCATGCGGTGCCGATCGCCTTCGGGCTCAAGGCCGCCAACTGGCTCGGGCCCATCGTCTCCTTCCACGACGACTTCATGATCTGGGGACAGTCCGCGCATCAGCTCGGCGGCGCCGCCGGCAGCCTCGCCTCGCTCGGCGACAAGGCCGATGCGGTGTCGGAAGCTTTTGCCCGCATCATGCCCTCGATCGGCGCCGTCCGCGTGCCCTGGCACAGCGAGCGCCGGCGTCCCGCCCGGATCGCGACCGAACTCGGCCTGCTGCTCGGCCATCTCGGCAAGATGGCCGGGGATATCGCGCTGATGGCACAGACCGAGATCGGCGAGCTCGCCGAGCCCGAAGCGCCCGGCAAGGGCGGCTCCTCGGCGATGCCGCACAAGCGCAACCCGGTGCTGTGCACGCTGATCCTCGCCGCCGCGAAGCGCGCGCCCGGCCTGGTCTCGACCATGCTCGTCGCGATGCCGCAGGAGCATGAGCGGGCCATGGGCGGCTGGCACGCGGAATGGCTGACATTGCGCGAGCTCTTCCTGATCGCCGGCGCTGCCCTGAACCAGGCCGTGACGCTGATCGAGGGGCTCCAGGTCTTTCCGGAGCAGATGCAGTACAATCTCGATCTCACCAACGGGCTCGTCATGGCCGAACGCGTCTCGCTCGCGCTCGCGCAGACCATCGGCCGTGGCGAAGCCCATCATCTGCTCGAGGAGGCAAGCCGCGACTGCATCGCCAGCGGACGCCATCTCAGGGACGTCCTCGCCGATCACCCGGCACTCGCCGGCAAGCTTTCGCCTGAAGAGCTGGATGACCTGTTCGATCCCACGACCTATCGCGGCGCCACCGACGCCATCATCGACCGCATCCTCGTGCTCTATGAGGAGGAGCGCGAGTACATGAGCGGCAATGCCTGAGCTCTCCGCCGAGGAACGGGCGATCGCAGGCGGCGCGCAGGGCGACGGCGCTGGCATGGCGATGCGCATCGTCGCGGAAGCCGCACGCCTGATGGGCGCGCCCGGGCTGATCCCGGTCGCCTCGGCCCATATCGATGGCGCGCTCTACCATGGCGATTCCGGCACGCTCTTCGCCGAAAAGCTGGTCGCGGGCGGCGCCCGCGTCGCGGTGCGCGCGACCCTCAATGTCGGCGCGCTGACCCCGCATGGCTGCATCGCGACCCGCCTGCCGCCGGACCAGCACGCCATGGCGGCGCGGATGATGCGCGCCTATGAGGCGATGGGCTGCGAGCCGAGCTGGACCTGCGCGCCCTATCAGGCCGGTCACCGGCCGAGACTGGGCACGGATGTCGCCTGGGGCGAATCCAATGCCGTCGTCTTCTGCAACTCGGTGCTCGGTGCCCGCACCAACCGCTATGGCGACTTCCTCGACATCGCCTGCGCCATTGCCGGACGCGCGCCCGATTACGGCCTGCACCGAGAGGAGAACCGGCGCGCGACGCTGGTCATCGATGTCTCCGGCCTGTCGCAGGCGCTGCGCGGCGCGGAGGTGTTCTATCCCGTGCTCGGCGCCCTGCTCGGCCGCGAGGCCGGCAGCGCGATCGTGGTGGTCGACGGGCTGCAGGGCCTCGCCGACGAGGACAAGCTCAAGGCGCTCGGCGCCGCGGCGGCCTCGGCCGGCGGCGTCGGCCTCTTCCATGTCGCCGGGGTGACGCCGGAAGCGCCGGACCTTGCGACCGCGCTCGGCGGGCTTGCCCCGCAACGCTCACTGCCCGTCACGCCGGAGCGCGTCGCCGCCGAGTTGGCGCGGCTTTCCACCTCCGGCACCACGGACCAGGTCGACGCGGTCGCGATCGGCTCGCCGCATCTTTCGCTCGCCGAGATCGACGCGCTCGAACGGCGCCTTGCCGGGCGGAAGCTCGCACGACCGCTCTATGCCAATACCGGCCGCCATGTCCTGAAGCCGCTGGAGCAGCAGGGCCGGCGCCGTGCCCTCGAACAGGCAGGGGTCGTCTTCGTCGTCGACACCTGCGTGGTGGTGACGCCGATCCTGCCGGAGCTGAAAGGCGGGGTGCTGATGACCAATTCCGGCAAGTTCGCCCATTATGCGCCGGGCAATACCGGCTATGCCGTGACCTATGGCTCGCTCGCGGAATGCGTCGAGAGCGCGGTCGCCGGCAGGCTGGTCAGGGAGCCCAGAACATGGGCGTGACGGGCATGGACGTGAGGGCAGAGATCCTGCTGCCGGGCGAAACGGTCACCGCACCCTGCCTTGCCCTGACCGCCCCGATAAGCTTCTGGGGCGGCGTCGACCCGCGCAGCGGCGAGATCATCGACGCCCGCCATCCGCAGCGCGGCCGGAGTGTCGCCGGCATGGTGCTGGCGTTGCCCGGCACGATCGGCTCCTCCTCAGCCTCGGCGGTGCTGCTCGAACTCGTCCATGCCGGCAAGGCGCCCGCCGCGATCCTGATCGCCGAGCCGGACGCGATCCTGCTGCTCGGCCTCGTCGTCGCCCGCGAGATGGGCTGGGCGACGCCCCCTGCCCTGAAGCTTCCCGCCGCACTCCAGGCCGGCCTCGCCGGAAAGCGGCTTTCGATTGCCACGGATGGTGCGATCAGCACTGCAACAGCCTAGGAGAGCGACGCCGATGCCGATGCTGAAGGTCAGGGGCGAGGACTTCCATATCCGGATCGATGGCGACGAGGGCGCGCCCGTGCTGCTGCTCTCCAATTCGCTCGGCACCAATCTTTCGATGTGGGACCCGCAGATCCCGGAATGGTCGAAGCAATTCCGCATCGTTCGCTATGACAGCCGCGGCCACGGCCTCTCGCCGGCGCCGGACAAGCCCTATTCCATCGCCATGCTCGCCGATGACGCGCTCGCCATTCTCGATACGCTCGGCATCGACAAGGCGCATTGGTGCGGCCTCTCCAAGGGCGGCATGGTCGGCCAGTGGCTGGCGACGCATCATGGCGAACGGCTCGGGCGCGTCGTGCTCGCCAACACCGCCGCCCGGATGGGCCCGCCCGAACTCTGGGACGGCCGCATCGACACCGTCCGCAAGCACGGCATGAGCGTGCTGGTGCAGCCGACGCTCGAACGCTGGTTCACGCCTGAGTTCCGCGACAGCGCCAAGGAGACCGTCGCCAAGGTCAGCGAAATGCTCGCGACCACGCCGCCGCTCGGCTACGCCAATTGCTGCGGCGCGATCCGCGACATGGATCAGCGCGAGACGATCCGCGCTGTGCGCAATCCCGTTCTGGTCGTCATCGGCGCGCGCGATCCGGCGACTCCCCCGGCGACCGGTTACGAAATCGCCGACGCCATCCCCGGCGCGCAGCGCATCGAGTTCGCCGCCGCCCATCTCTCCAATCTCGAACAGCCCGAAGCCTTCGGCCGGGCCGTCACCGACTTCCTGAAAGGCTGAACCATGGACGAGAAGACCCGCTACGAGAACGGCCTGAAGACCCGCCGCGCCGTGCTCGGCGACGCCCATGTCGACCGCGCCACGGCCGGGATCACCGATTTTACCCGGGATTTCCAGGAGTTCATCACCCGCACCGCCTGGAACGACATTTGGAACCGCCCCGGCCTCACCCGCCGCGAGCGTTCGCTGATCGTGCTCTCGATCACTGTCGCGCTCGGCGCCTGGGGCGAGTTCCGCCTGCATGTCCGCGCCGCCTTCAACAACGGGCTGACGCAGGAGGACATCAAGGAGCTGCTGATCCAGGCGGCCGTCTATGCCGGCGTGCCCGCTGCCAACCACGCCTTCAAGGAGGCCGCGAGCGTCATCGCCGAAATCGAGGCCGAGAAGGCGAAGGGCTAAGGCGAAGGGCTGAGGCCAAGGACATCTGACACGAAAATCGTGCCTCATCCTGAGGAGCTGCGCAGCAGCGTCTCGAAGGATGCTCCAGTTGGTTCCCGAGCCTCCTGGAGCATCCTTCGAGACGCCATTCCCTTCGGAATGGCTCCTCAGGATGAGGGCTCAGGGAATTGGCGACCAGACCTTCAGAAGCCGCCGAAGCGGCGCTTGCGGTAGACCAGCCCCTCGCCGGCACCGCCGCCGCCGAGCGCCACGACCTCGCCGATCAGGACCTTGTGGGTCGCGACCGGATGGGCCGCGACCAGCCGGCAATCGAAGGAGACGAGCGCGCTCTTCAGCACCGGAGCGCCCGTCGCCAGCGTGATCCATTCGCCCCTGGCGAAGCGTGCCTCGCCGGAGATGCCGGCGCGGCCGGAGAACACCCCGGCCAGCTCGTAATCCAGCGCCGACAGCGTGTTGACGCAGAAGAAGCCGCTCGCCTCGATCGCGGCGAGCGTGCGGCTGCCGGCCTCGATGCAGGCGAGCAGGGTCGGTGGCGCGTCGGACACCGAGGCAATCGCGGTCGCCGTCATCCCGGCCCGCCCGGAGGGACCACTGGTGGTGACGAGATGGGCAGCGCTCGCGACCTCGGCCATCGCATCGCGAAAGGCGGCCGCCTCGGGCACGGCGGCGGACATCGCCGCCTCAAGGGTTTTGGTCATCGGCCCGTATCTGGCGAAGAAGCGTTCATGCCGCTCATTTACGGACTTTGCCGCGCCATGGCCAGATCGCTCCCGGCAAAGTGCGAGGCAGCGGAAGCAAGGATAGATATATCACGTCTTCGCCGCGCTCTTGCGCGACGCCGGCTTACTCCCGCCCAAGCGTCGCGAGCAGCCGGGCGCGCAGATGGCGCATCAGCGCGTCGCAGGCCTCGAGCGCCGCCTCCGACTGGCCGGAGGCCAGCGCCTGCGCCAAGGCGACATGGTAGCCGGCGGCCGGCACGAGATCGTCCTGCCGCTCGAAGAAGTACCAGGCGCGACGGATCAATGCCTGCAGCGGCTCGGCCGCCCGCACCGCATAGGGGCTGCGCGCCGCCGCGGCGATCAGCGCATCGAATTCCTTGTCGAGCCGCATATAGGCGTCGACGTCGCCATCCCCGGCCGCCTGGCGCATCGCCCGTGCCTTGCCGAGGATCGCAATACGCTCGCCGGGCCCGGCCCGGCGCGCCGCTTCGGAAGCGAGCAGGCGCTCCAAGACCTCGCGTGCATCGAGCGCCGCCATCACATCGATGGCGTTGATGTCGGTGATCGCGATGCCCTTGCGCGGCAGGATCTCGACCAGCCCCTGCTGCGCCAGCCTGATCAACGCCTCCCGAACCGGCGTACGCCCGAGAGCGACGAGCCCGGTCATCTGCGCCTCGTTCAGGATCGCGCCGGGGCGCAGCGACAGCGTCACGATCGCCTCCTCCAGCCGGCGATAGGCGAGATCGGCAAGGCTCGCCGGAGCCGAGCGCTCCGCCGCCTCCCCGCCATCCATCTCGACAACACCGGACCGGTTCACATCGACGCTCCTGCTCGCGGGAAACCAAGGTTTGACGCTGCTCGCCTCATTGATATATCAAATCCTCGAAATCCTGTCGAAAAGGGCAGCCGGCCGCTGTCTGCTGCCGAAAGCCGCCCGCGCGCAAGGCAGGTCGCGAGCAAGATCGACGGCGCCCGGCGCATTGCCGGCTCCCGCCTCGCGATCTCGACGCCTCCTTGCCGCTGGGCCAACTTCTGGCGGTCGAACCGCGAGCGCAGCCGGCCGGCACGCATGCGAGGGCGACACGGCCCGGTTGTCGAACTGGAGAAGACATGGCTTTCACCTGCACCATCCCCGCCGTCGCCACGCTGCAGCAGGATGACGAAGCGATCCGGATCACGCGCTGGGATTTCGAACCCGGCGCCGTCACCGGCTGGCACAGCCATGGCTGGCCCTATTTCGTCGTCATGCTCGTCGACGGCACGTTGCGTATCCATGACGGCGAGAAGGCGACCGACGTGCCTCTGGTCCAGGGCCAGGCCTATATGCGCCAAGCCGGCATCCAGCACGACGTCATGAACGGCTCGCCCCACCCGATCGCCTTCATCGAGATCGAGGTCAAGCAGCCTGCCGCTCTCAAGCAGCTCGCCGCATGAAGGTCGGGATCGTCGGAGCCGGCATCGTCGGCGTCGCCACCGCCCATGCCCTGCTGGACGAGGGCCATGAGGTCCTGATTCTCGACAGGGAGGGGCCGGCGTTCGGCCCCTCGCGCGGCAATGCCGGCATCATCGCCCATACCGACATCCTGCCGATCGCCAGTCCCGGCATGCTGCGCAAGGTGCCGGGCTTCCTGCTCGATCCGCTCGGGCCGCTGGCGATCCGCCTCGGCTATCTCCCGCAAATGCTGCCCTGGCTGGCGCGCTTCCTCCTGGCGGCGCGCCCGGCCGCCTATGAGCGCTCGATCACCGGGCTCGTCGCCCTGCAGCAGCTCGCGCTGCCGGCCTGGCTGACGCGCGCCGATAAGGCCGGGATCGCCGGGTTCATCCACCGCCGCGGCGCGCTCTACGCCTATCGCAACGCGCGTGACACGGCCGATATGGAAGCCCTCGCCCGGCGCCAGCGCGCCGCCGGCATCGCCGTCGACATGCTGCCGCCCCAGGAGCTGCGCCAGATGGAGCCGGCCCTGAAGGATCGCTTCGCCGGCGCCGCCTTCCATCCCGACGCCGCCCATATCAGCGACCCGCTCGCCCTCACCATGGCGCTCTTCGACACGGCCCTGGCCCGCGGCGCGACCTTCGAGAAGGCCGAGGTCAGCAACATCTCGCTGGGCGAGCGCCCTGCTTTGGTCGGCCCCGAAGGCTGGCAGCGCGTCGTCGACCGCGTCGTCATCGCCGCCGGCGCCTGGTCGAAGCCGCTGGCCGCGGCGATGGGCGACAACGTCCCGCTCGAGACCGAGCGCGGCTACAATGTCAGCTTTCCCGGCGTCACCGGGCTGACCAGCCGGCCGATCGGCTTCAAGGATGACGGCTTCGTCATGACGCCGCTCGAAAGCGGCCTGCGCATCGGCGGCGCGGTCGAGCTCGGCGGCCTTCAGGCGCCGCCCAACCATGCCCGCACCAGAGCGCTCTACGACAAGGCTACGACGCTGGTCGACGGCCTGCCCGCCTTCGACAGCGGCCGGCTCTGGATGGGCTTCCGCCCGTCTTTACCGGATTCGCTGCCGGTCATCGGCCGGGCGAGCCGGAACCGCAACGTGCTCTACGCCTTCGGCCACGGCCATTACGGCATGACACAGTCGACCGCGACGGCAGGCCTGATCGCCGATCTGGTAGCCGACCGGGAGCCGGCGATCGATCTCGGCCATTTCAGCCCACAGCGTTTCTGAACGACGATGGCGGACGGCGGCCTGATCATCCACATCAATGGCTGGCCGGGCGTCGGCAAGCTCACCATCGCGCGCGAGCTCGCCGGGCTGATGCAAGCCCGCCTGCTCGACAACCACACCATCATCAACCCGGCCGAGGCGCTGTTCGAGCGCCGAGACCCGCTCAACCGCTCGCTCCGCAAGGCCCTGCGCGCCGCGATCTTCGACCATGTCGCGCGGATGCAGCCGGGCGTGCTGATCCTGACCGACGCGATCTCCGACGACGCCTTCGACAGCGCGCTCTTCGACGAGTACCGCGAACTGGCGCAAAGACGCGGCGCCCGTCTCGTCGCGGTCGTGCTCGACTGTGCGCCGCAGATCAATGCGCAGCGCCTCGTCGCCGCCGGGCGAGCGGAAAAGCGCAAGCTGACCGATCCTGCGATCCTGGCTTCGCTACGCGCCGATCACCGTCTGCTGCGAGCGCAAGGCGTGCCGCTGATCGAGCTCGATGTCGGCACTCTCTCGCCGGGCGAGGCGGCCGCGATCCTGGCCGAACGTTGTCAGGCGCTGGTTGAATCGGATTCTGAGCCGACTGAATCACATCCTCAGCCGGACGATGCAAAGCCATGATCCGACTCGGCTTTCTCGGCGCCCTTGCAGGCCTTCTGGCGAGCTGCACCACCCTGCCGCCTCTCGCCTGCGGCCCCGGTCAGGAGGCGATGCTCACCGCCGAATTGCTGTTCGGCCGCAAGATCGGCGAGCGTCTCGGCGTCAGCGAAGCCGCCTTCCGCCGCTTTATCGGCGAGGAGGTGACGCCGCGTTTTCCGGACGGGCTGACCGTCCTCGACGCGAGCGGCCAGTATCGCGACTCCAGCGGCAGGCTGATCCGCGAGCCGAGCAAGCTCCTGCTCATCGTGCTGAAGGACGAACCGGAAGGCCGGACCCGACTAGCCGCCATCGCCGAAGCCTACAAATCCCGCTTCCACCAGCAATCGGTCGGCACCATCCTGCGGCCGGCCTGTGTTTCGTTCTGAGGATCAGCCATGGCGACCCACACCTTCTTCTGCGTCGACGGCCATACCTGCGGCAATCCGGTGCGGCTCGTCGCCGGCGGCGGCCCGCGGCTGGAAGGCGCCAACATGGTCGAGAAGCGCGCCCATTTCCTCGCCGAGTTCGACTGGATCCGCACCGGCCTGATGTTCGAGCCGCGCGGCCACGACATGATGTCCGGCGCGATCCTCTATCCGCCGACGCGCCCCGACGCCGACATCGCCTTCCTGTTCATCGAGACCTCGGGCTGCCTGCCGATGTGCGGCCATGGCACGATCGGCACCGTCACCATGGCGCTGGAACGCGGGCTGGTGACGCCGAAGACGCCGGGCGTGCTGAAGATCGATACGCCTGCCGGGCTCGTCACCGCGACCTATGTCCAGAACGGCCCGTATGTCGACAGCGTCCGCATCACCAACATCGCCTCCTATCTGCACGCGACCGGGCTGAGCGCGGAGATCGAGGGACTCGGCGAGGTCATGGTCGACGTCGCTTATGGCGGCAATTTCTATGCGATCGTCGACCCGCAGGAGGCGATCCGCGACATCGCCGAGGTCAACCCGTCCGACCTGTTGCGCTGGAGCCCGAAGCTGCGCGCCGCCCTCAACGCCAAATACCAGTTCGTCCATCCCGAGAACCCGGCGATCAACGGCCTCAGCCACATCCTCTGGACGGGCGCGCCGACCAAGCCGGACGCCCATGCCCGCAACGCCGTCTTCTATGGCGACAAGGCACTCGACCGCTCGCCCTGCGGCACCGGAACCTCGTCGCGCATGGCGCAATGGGCCGCACAGGGCAAGCTCAAGGTCGGCGACGACTTCGTTCATGAGAGCATCATCGGCACGCTGTTCCGCGGCCGGGTCGAGGCGGCGGCCAAGGTCGGCCCGCACGATGCGATCATTCCCTCGATCGAGGGCTGGGCGAGGATGACCGGCTACAACACCATCTTCATCGATGATCGCGACCCGCTCGCCCATGGTTTCCAGCTCGCGGACAAGAATTAAGGATTTCGTAAGAACCCCGGCCTGCATCGCGCGCCACTTTTCCGTGTAATTTGACCCGAACGGAACAATTGATCAGTAGCGTGCCGTCGATATTGCATAGTAGTCTGACCTCAAGGCGGTAACGCCGACAGGGGGGAACGTATTATGCAGGCATCGATCCTGACCGATCTGCTTTTGCCGCTCGCCATCGGCATCATCATGTTCGGCCTTGGATTAAGCCTGACCCTCGACGACTTCCGCCGGGTCGCGCGCTATCCCCTAGCAGTCGGCTCCGGCCTCGCGCTGCAGGTCCTCATCCTGCCGCTCGGCGCGCTCGTGATCGCGATCGCGCTCAACCTCTCGCCCGACCACGCGGTCGGGCTGATGCTGCTCGCCGCCGCGCCGGGCGGGGCGACCGCCAACATCTACAGCCACCTCGCCCGCGGCGACGTCGCCCTCAACATCACCCTGACCGCCGTCAACAGCCTGCTCTGCCTGGTGACGTTGCCGATCGTCCTCGACCTTTCGCTCGATTTCTTCCTCGGCTCGGGACAATACGTGCCGCCGCCGCATCGCAAGGTCATCGAGGTCGGCGCCATCATCCTGATCCCGGTGGCGCTCGGTATGCTGGTCCGCGCCCGGGCGGAGAGCTTCGCCCTGCGCGCTGAAAAGCCGATCAAGCTGTTCTCGGTGCTGGTCCTCGCCGGCCTGATCGCGATCGCGATCTACATGGAGCGCAAGGCACTGCTGCCGAGCATCGTCGCCGTCGGTGGCGCCTGCCTCGCCTTCAACCTGCTCAGCATGTTCTCGGGCTATCTGGCGCCGCTCGCCCTGCGCCTGCCGCGCAGCCAGGCCGTGGCGATCTCGATGGAGATCGGCATCCACAACGCCGCCCTGGCGATCTACATCGCGCTCAACGTGCTGAAGAACCCGACCGTCGCGGTCGTGCCGGGCATCTACAGCCTGGTCATGTATGTCACCGCGACGCTCTTCGTGCTGCTCCTGCTGCGCAGGCGGCGCGCCACGGAAATCGCGCGAGGCTGAACGGCGAACGCGAAGCCCTCATCCTGCGAGACGCGGACCTGCGGCCCGCTCCTCAGGATGAGGTCGCCGGAGCATCCGGGAGAACTACCCGAACCGCGCCGCCGCGAAGGGCGTCGGGTCGACGAAGACCTTCTGGCCGGTCACCATCTCGGCGATCATACGGCCGGTGACGGCGGCGAGCGTCAGGCCGTGATGAGCGTGGCCGAAGGAGAACCAGAGGTTCCGGTGCTTCGGCGCCGGTCCGATGATCGGCATCATATCCGGCGTACAGGGCCGGCAGCCCATCCAGGGCTCGGCATCGAGCCGTTCGCCGAGCGGGAACAGCGTCTTGGCGATCGGCTCGGCCCGGGCGAGCTGCACCGGCGTCTTCGGCGCATCGCGATTGGCGAATTCGGCGCCGGTGGTCAGTCTGACCCCCTGGCGCATCGGCGCCAGGAAATAGCCGCGCTCGGTATCGAGCACGGGATGGTTGAGCACGGCGTTGCCGAGCGGCTTGTAGTGCATGTGGTAGCCGCGCTTCACCGCCAGCGGCAGACGATAGCCGAGCCTGTTGGTCAGCACGTCGGCCCAGGGGCCGAGCGCCACCACCGCGTCTCGCGCTTCGGCCTTGCCGCCATCGGCCAGCGCGACGCTCCAGAGCTCGCCATTCTGGCTGAGCGTGCCGGCATCGCCCTGCGCGAACTGGCCGCCGAGCTTCTCGAACAGCGCGACATAGGCCTTGGAGAGGCCGAGCGGGTCGATCACCGTCACCGGGTCGGTCCATTGCAGGCCGCCGATCAGGCTCTGGTCGAGATGCGGCTCCTCGGCACGCAGCGCGGCGGCATCGAGGGCACGGTGGTTCAGGCCGTAATCGCGCTTCCAGCGCGCCGCCTCCGCCAGCCGGGCCTCCTGCTCGCGCACAGTGCGGAAGACCTTCATCCAGCCCTTGCGCCGCAGGAGCTCGGTCGCGCCGGCTTCCTGCGCCAGCGCATCGTGCTCGCTGACGCAATGCTCGATCAGCGTCGCATACTTATGCGCGATCGCCTCGTGCTGCGAAGCCCGCGAATGCATCCAGTACGACCACAGGAAGGGCGCGAGCTTGGGGATCGCGTTCCAGTGGTAGTGCGCGTCGATGGTGTTGTTCATCGCATAGCGGATCAGCGCCCCGAAATCATGCGGGAAGCCATAGGGGTAGACCCCCTCGCGCTGGATCAGGCCGGCATTGCCATAGCTGGTCTCGCCGCCAGGCTGGCCGCGATCGACCAGCAGCACCGAACGGCCCGCCTTTTGCAGATGCAGCGCGACCGCAATCCCGACGATTCCCGCCCCGAGAACGATAGTATCCGTGCGCATCGCGCCAACTCCGCCAGCCCTTCCCAGCCGCCAACAATAGCGCCCGCTTCGGCGCTGTCAGCACGGATGCGTAATTTTGCGCAGATGCAGCCTAAGTTTCGTAATTTTTGCGCCAATTCTCGATTCTGATTCATCCTTGCGAAGAAAGAACCAAATATCCCGCAATTTCCTGCCAGACGCATCGCGGCGATGCGCCGCCGCGAGATGACGCCGGCACGGGGATCGGCCAGTGTGGCGCCCCGCCCTGCTGCTCCGGCCGTCAATGCTCGCTTATCTCGCCTCCGCCCTCGCCCTGCTCGGCCGCTACGGCACGCAAGGCTTCGCATTGTCGATCTTCCTCGGCCTGGCCCTGCCGCAGTTCTCCGCGGCCGCCCGGCCGCTCCTGCCGGTCACGATCTTCTGCTTCACCACCGTCGTCTTCATGCGGGCGGATTTCGGGGTGATCGCCGGGCTGGTGCGGCGGCCGGCGAAGCTCGTCGCAACCTGCCTCTGGCTGCTCTTCGTCCCTGCCTTGCTGATCGCCGGCGCCCTCGCCCTGCTCGGCCGCGAGGCGCTCGATCCCGGTCTCCTGCTCGGCATCGCGATCATGGGGGCGGCTCCGCCGATCATGTCTTCCCCGGCCGTCGCGATTCTCTACGGCTTCGAGCCGTCGCTGATCATCGCCGGCGTCATCCTTACGACCATCGTCAGCCCGCTGATCGCGCCGCTCCTGGTCGATTTTCTGGCCGGCGCCGCCGTCCCGCTCGACCGGCTGGCACTGACCTTGCGGCTCGTCCTGTTCATCGGCGGCGGTATCGTGGTCGCCGCCGCCATCAGGCGCTGGCTCGGGGCCGCGCGCATCCGCGAGCTCAAGCCCAATCTCGATGGCTTCGGCGTGCTGATGTATTTCATCTTCGCCATCGCCGCGATGGACGGCGTGACCAGGGCGGCGATCGAGCGGCCGGGCCAGGTCGCGCTCTTCCTCGGCGTCGCCTTCCTGATCTCGGCGATCGGGCTCGCCAGCGCCTGGCTCGCCCTGCGCCGCTTCCCGCGCTCGGAACGCTTCATGATCGGCTACGGCACCGGGCAGCGGAACATGGGCCTGCTCGTCGCCGCGCTCGGCGCCGGCGTGCCGCCGACGACCTATCTCTTCTTCGCCCTTGCCCAGTTCCCGATCTATCTGCTGCCCTGGCTGCTGCGCGGCATCGCAGCGCGGATCAGGCGGCGCGAGACCCCTGCTGACTCCGCCTGACCGGAAGTAATGAGAAAGTCGCTCCAAGAAAGATTGGAGCGACGACCATGATCACCCTCTATTCGGGGCCGCTGAGCCTGTTTTCGCGCAAGATCGAAATCGCATTGCGCGAGAAGGCGCTGCCCTTCGAGCGGATCATGGTGCCGTTCAACCAGACGACGGGCTACGACCCCAAGCATCCCGAAGTCGTCGCCATCAACCCGAAGCAGCAGGTCCCGGTCCTGAACGATGACGGCATCGTGCTCTACGATTCCACCATCATCCTCGAATATCTCGAAGACGCCTACCCTGAGCCGCCGCTCTTTCCACTCTGCCCCGGAGCCCGCGCCCGCTGCCGGCTCGACGAGCTCTATGCCGACGAGATCATGCTGCAGGCGTTGAAGCCGCTGATGCACCGCACCAGCCCGCCGAACACCGACCAGATCAAGCGCCTTGCGCAGGAGGCTGACGCGCTGATCGCCGAGCAGGCGCTGGAGAAGCACTATGCCGTGCTCGAGGACCGGCTCGCCGGCCGCGAATTCTTCGGCGACGCCGTCTCCGTCGCCGACATCGCCCTGTTCATGAGCGTGCTGTTCTCGCTTCGCCTCGGCGGCCCTTCGCTCGCGCCATTCGATGGCTTGTCGCGCTGGTTCGAGCGGCTGAAGCTGCGGCCTGCCTTCGCCCAGGCCGCAGTCGAGATCGCCGAAGCCGACCGGCGCCTGTCGTTCCCGCTGAAGCGGGCGTAGGGCCGGAAGCCACCGGCGTCTACGCCTCACAGCAAAGGCGCTGTCGTCCCGCGGACCGAAGCGCCGAGCCGGGACCCATTCCGGAACCTCATTCGGACAGGCTCCGGAAGGAATCCCGGATCGGCGCCGCTGACGCGGCTTGTCCGGGATGACATCGACGTGGTTTCGCGATCCTCGGAAACAGGCTAAACGCCGCCGCATGAGCACGATCCGCATCGCCCCATCCATCCTCTCTGCCGACTTCTCCAAGCTCGGCGAGGAAGTCCGCGCCATCGACGAAGCCGGCGCGGACTGGATCCATTGCGACGTGATGGACGGGCATTTCGTGCCCAACATCACCTTCGGCCCCGACGTGCTGAAGGCGATCCGCCCGCACACCAAGAAATTCTTCGACGTCCACCTGATGATCGCCCCGGTCGACCCTTACGTCGAGGCCTTCGCCAAGGCCGGCGCCGATCTGATCTCCTTCCATGTCGAGGCCGGCCCGCACCCGCACCGCACGATCCAGGCGATCAAGGCGCAGGGCAAGCAGGCCGGCATCGTGCTCAATCCCGGCACGCCGGCGAGCGCCATCGAGCCGCTGCTCGACGACCTCGACCTCATCCTCTTGATGACAGTGAATCCCGGCTTCGGCGGCCAGAGCTTCATCCATTCGGTGGTCGACAAGATCGCCCGCGTGCGCGCCCTGATCGGCGAGCGGCCGATCGCGCTCGAGATCGACGGCGGTGCGACGCCCGAAACCGCGCCACTCGCGGCGAAGGCCGGCGCCAATGTGCTGGTCGCCGGCTCGGCCGTGTTCAAGGGCGGCCCCTCGGCCTACGCTGGCAACATCGCGGCGATCCGCAAGGCGGCTGAAGCCGCGCGCGGCGACTGGGTCTAGATTTCTTCGGCACCCTCACCTTGAGGAGCCATTCCCAAGGGGGAACGGCGTCTCGAAGGATGCTTCAGGAGGCTCCAGAACCAACTCGACCATCCATCGAGACGGCCGCTGATGCGGCCTCCTCAGGATGAGGCCGTTGTGCTCCGGTCAGCCTACCAAGCGTCGAACGTTCAAAGCTCGATCTGCGCGAAACCGCCATAGATCAGGCGCTTGCCGTCGAAGGGCATCGGGTTCGCGCCGGGCTGCATGCGCGGATCGGCCATGATCTTTTCCCAGCCCGCATCGCGCGCCGCCTTGCTCGGCCATTCCACCCAGGAGAAGACGACGACCTCGTCCTCCTTCGCCTCGACGGCGCGGAAGAAGTCGGTCTGCTTGCCGCGCGGGACATCGTCGCCCCAGTATTCGGCGACCTTCGTCGCGCCATATTCCTTGAACAGCGGCGCGGCCTTTCGGGCATGCTCGGCATAGGCGTCGCGATTGGCGGCCGGCACGGCCGCAACGAAACCATCGACATAGGACATCGCGTTTTCCTCCTTTGGGTCTGTCGGCGCTCTCGGGGGAAGAGCGCCCCGCCCAGCCGGCGCGGACGCTAGGCAAGGCGAAGGTCCGAAGCTGTCAGCAGCGGCCGTCGGCATTTCCGTCTGCGGCCCGCACGTGCTAGCGAGCGCGAAAGGAAATCCTCTTGAGTTGCGAGCCCGCCGATGATCCCCCGCTATTCCCGCCCCGAAATGGTCGCGATCTGGGAGCCGCAGGCGCGCTTCCGCATCTGGTTCGAGATCGAGGCCCACGCCACCGATAAACTCGCTGAGCTCGGCGTCGTTCCCAAGGAAGCCGCGGCGACGATCTGGGCCAAGGCCAGGGACGCGGTCTTCGACGTCGCCCGCATCGACGAGATCGAGCGCGTCACCAAGCACGACGTCATCGCCTTCCTGACCCATCTCGCCGAGATCGTCGGCCCCGAAGCCCGCTTCGTCCACCAGGGCATGACCTCTTCGGACGTGCTCGACACCACCCTTGCCGTGCAGCTCGCCCGCGCCGCCGACATCCTGATCGCCGACGTCGACGCGCTGCTCGCCGCCATCAAGCGCCGCGCCTTCGAGCACAAGCTGACCCCGACCATCGGCCGCTCGCACGGCATCCACGCCGAGCCGGTCACCTTCGGGCTGAAGCTCGCCCAGGCCTATGCCGAGTTCGACCGCTGCCGCGCCCGCCTCGTCGCCGCGAAGGCCGAGATCGCGACCTGCGCCATCTCCGGTGCCGTCGGCACCTTCGCCAACATCGACCCGCAGGTGGAGGAGCATGTCGCGGCCAAGATGGGGCTGACCGTCGAGCCGGTCTCGACCCAGGTGATCCCGCGCGACCGCCACGCCATGTTCTTCGCCACGCTCGGCGTCGTCGCTTCCTGCGTCGAGCGCCTGGCGACCGAGATCCGCCATCTCCAGCGCACCGAGGTCTACGAGGCGGAGGAATACTTCTCGCCGGGCCAGAAGGGCTCCTCGGCGATGCCGCACAAGCGCAACCCCGTCCTGACCGAGAACCTGACCGGCCTCGCCCGGCTGGTGCGCGGCATGGTGACGCCTGCGCTGGAAAACGTCGCCCTCTGGCACGAGCGCGACATCTCGCACTCCTCGGTCGAGCGCATGATCGGCCCCGACGCCACGGTGACGCTCGACTTCGCACTCGCCCGCCTGACCGGCGTCGTCGACAAGCTGCTGATCTACCCGCAGAACATGAGGAAGAACCTCGACCGGCTCGGCGGCCTGCACAACTCGCAGCGTGTCCTGCTCGCGCTGACCCAGGCCGGCGCCAGCCGCGAGGAAAGCTACAGCCTGGTCCAGCGCAATGCGATGCGCACCTGGGAGCATGGCGAGGACTTCCTGACGAACCTCAAGGCCGACAAGGACGTCACCGCGAAGCTGTCGGTGGCGGAACTCAAGGCGATGTTCGACGAGGGCTACCACTTCAAGCACGTCGACACGATCTTCCGCCGGGTGTTCGGCGAGGCCTGAGCCCGCAGGGGCGCCTCGTCGGCGCCCCTCGCTTCCGGCCACGCTTGAACCGACTGGTTGACCAGTTTAAATTGCGGTCATGATCACCGTCGGCGCCTTCGAGGCCAAGACCAAGCTCTCCGAACTCCTCGACCGAGTCGAGCGCGGCGAGGAGGTCGTGATCACCCGCCATGGCAAAATGGTGGCTCGCATGGTGCCTGAGGGCCAGCGCGACACGGCGGCCGAGCGCAAGGCGCGCGAGGCCAAGGCAGCCGAAATTCTCGCCGAGATCACGCGCATCCGCGAGAAGCTGCGCGAGCAAGGCGTGAGCTTTTCCGCCGATGAGATCATCGCGATGCGGGACATGGGCCGCCGCTGATGGCCGTCATCGATGCGTCGATCTTGATCGCTTCGTTCTCGCCCGACGAAGCGCTTGCCGGTGCGGTCGACGCCATCAAGCCCTACCTGCTGGGTGGCGGCAACGCCCCGGCGCTCCTGCCCTACGAGATCGCCAATGCCCTGCACTGGAAAGTCCGACGCGGCGGACTATCTCGCATGAGCGCAGACGAGGTGCTCAACGGGATCCTTCTTGTACCGGTCGCGCTTCACGCCTCCTCCGCACAAGAGGTCGCCGCTCAAACTGTGCCGTTGTCATGGAAGCACGGTCTGACCATCTATGATGCGGCCTATCTCGAACTAGCTCTGCGCCTGACGCTTCCGCTGGCCACCGTCGACAAGGCTCTCGTTAGGGCCGCACGACAAGAAGGCGTCACGATTCTGGGACCATTATGAAAACCTCCGACGCCGACATCCTCATCATCCCCGGCTGGTCGGGCTCCGGGCCCGACCACTGGCAGAGCCGCTGGGTTGCCAAGCTCTCCAGCGCCCGCCTCGTCGAGCAGGAGGACTGGTACAAGCCGGCCCGCGACGCCTGGGCGAACCGCATCGTCGCGGCGGTGCGTGCCGCGACCAAGCCGGTCGTCCTCGTCGCTCATTCAGCCGGCGTCAGCGCGGTCGCACATGCGGCCGAGCATCTGAAGCCGCATGAGGTCATGGGCGCCTTCCTGGTCGCCCCGGCCTCCGAGCGGGCTAAGCGCGCCATCCCCGGCATGGCGGCCGACTTCATTCCGCTGCCGCACAAGCCCCTGCCCTTCCGCTCGGTGCTGATCGCCAGCACCAACGACAGCTACTGCACCCCCGAGGAGGCCAAGGCGCTGGCGGAAGCCTGGGGCTCCGAATTCGTCGATGCCGGCGAGAGCGGCCATCTCAACACCGAATCCGGCCACGGCCCCTGGCCGGACGGCCTGCTGCGCTTCGCCGGCTTCATGCGCAGCCTGAGCGTCATTTCAACGGCGTCACAGTGACCTTCGCCGTGCCGCGGTTGTTGGCGTAGAAGGGCTGGTAGAGGCCCAGCGGCAGGATCGCGTCATTGACGAAGAGAAAGAGCTCGCCGGTCCGCTTGGCGGTGATCTCCGCCGTCATGTTGTCACGCCACCTGCCGGGTCGACTCCAGTCGTTCGGATAGAGCGGATACTCGTCCCAGCCGAATGCGCCGATCCGGGCGATAGGCATGAACCAGAACTGGTCGAGCTTCCTCCGGAACAGGACGAAGGGCCGCAGATACCAGGGGAAGCGCCCGGCCTCGAAGCCGAGCAGATCGGCCTTGAACGGGTCCTTCGCTGCTGCGCCCGCATCGGTTGCGGCAGCCTTCGGATCGATCTGCGGCGGCGGCCCGTCGCGCCAATCATGATCGATCTGGAGGGCGATCGCGTAACGACGCCCCTTTTCCAGCGTGATCCCGCTCGCCCAGCAAACCGAGTCCGACCGGAAATCCGTGCGCGCCACTGCCGCTTCGATGATGGCCGGCTTGGGCCTGGTCGGCTCGCAATAGCCCCCCAGCGCCGAGGTCATCGTGACACCGACCCGGCTGAGCATCGCCACGATCAGGAACAGCGCCGCGAATCCGGCCAGTGTCGGGGTGATGTTCCGTTTCAGGACGCTGACAGCAGCCTGATAGGGCTTCGCCATCCGCAGCCGGTAGAGCGGGCTTTCCTTGACGTCGCCTTCGCCGCCGAGAAGCGGCCTCAACGTCGCTTTGGTCAGATCGCGCCAGCGTGGTCGCATCGCATCGCCGATCCGGGTCTGAAGCACGCCGCCGACGAGAAGCAGGGCGCCGAAGAGCAGCAGCAGCACGGCAAAGCTCGCCGGATGCGTCCGCCAGCTCGCCAGCCAGAATTGCAGGAAACCGGGGAGGAACGAGCCGACCCCGTCGATCGCCGGCTGCAGGAAGCAGGCCGGCCCGATGCAGGTTTCCGCCGCCGGCATCAGCACCGGCATCGCGGCGGTGGCGAGCAGCAGGATGATGCTGGAGAAGTAGAAGACCCGGCGCCGCCAGACATGGTTCCAGACCCATTCCTGGTCATGGGCGCGCCATTGCGCCTGCGCGCTGTCCTCCATGGGATAGGGCATCGGGATCGGCTTGTGCCCCGGGGCGGGCAGATCGTTGATCGCCCCCTTGCGGTCGACCACGGCGTAGCGCCCCGGCAGCACGATCGGCGCATAGCCGGTCGCACAGCTGCCTATCCGCCGGAGCACGCTCTCATGGATCTTGATCCGGTCGATCTTGACGAAGTTCCGGCCGATACTCTTGGCACCCAGCGCACCGAAATTGTCGTCCGCGAGCAGGGCGAGCTTGCGCGGCTGGTACCGATAGGAGCCGCCGAGCCCTCGCCGGGAATCGGCGATCGGCGCATCGGGGTCGGCGAGCCGCCTGATCTTGTCCAGCTCGCCTCTCTTGAAACGCAGGCCGCCGGAACCGAGAGGTCCGTTCAGGCGGACCTGATCCATCATCCACTCGAGCGAGATATAGGCGAGGCCGTCCAGCGGGTAGCCGCCGCCGACATTGGAGTGCATGCCGGTGAACCAGACCTGGCTGATCCGCTCCTCGTCGATATGGGCGGACGACGGCGCCTGCGGGTCGCGCTGGTGCTGCCCCCTTTCCTCGTTCCACAACACGGGATGGAAGGTGTTGCGCTCATCGTCGAGGGCCAGCGCGTGACAGGCCCGCTCGACATGCTCGTGCAGGTCGCGATCGGGAACCGACAGCGGGAAGAAGACATCCCAGGCGCGCGTCAGTTCATCGATCGGCAAGCCATAGGCCGAGACCGTGTCCCAGACGCCCATGAAGGCGATCCTGAGATGAGCGGGCGGGAGCCTGGGCAAGCGCTCCACCCCTCGGAGCTTGTCGAGCCCCCTCAACGCCAGATCACGGCCTGCGCGCGCCATGCTCAGGATGCCGCCGAAAAACGCGCTCCGTGGCTTGAACCGTTTCCGGTAGTCGCGAAAGGCTTCGTAGGCGTCGAACTCCATCTGCGCATCGGAGTTCTTCCGCACCAGCCCCTGCCGGAGGATGAGCCCGGCCAGGATGCGCACGGTGAAGGCACCGCGACTGAAGCCGAACAGATAGATCTGGTCGCCCTCGTCATAGGTCCGGCTAAGCTGGAGGTAGAGGTCGATGACATTTCGCTTCAGGCCGAGGCCGAAGGCGCCGCCCAGCATCGCCAGCGGCCGAAAGGTCGAGGTCCCGACCCCGTCATCGTAGAAGGCGATCTGGTCGGGCTTTGCCAGATCCACCGCCTGGTAGAGCCGGAAGACGTTGGTCTTGAACAAGGCCGCAGCGCTGTTGCCAGTGCCATCCGAGAACAGGATGATCTTCTTGCCCGTCATCGCGCGCACCGGCTCGTTAGCTGGCCAATACAACTACCGTGATGCAATCAGCAAGGAATGCAACCGGTAAATATCAAGCCGCGCGGCAGCGACGCACAAAAAACCCGCCCCGGATCGCTCCGGCGCGGGCTCTATCCACCGAGAGGTGGCTCGCATCCCGCTCTCAGCCGCCTGCCACGGAGCGCCTCAATTGGCGGCGAAGCAGTAGAGCAGACCGGCCCCGCCGGTGCTCCTGAGCGCGTCCTGGCTGCAGCCGCCTCGCGACAGATGCGACATGTTCCAGGATTTCGAGGGTGGCGTGTCGTCGAGCCCCGAGCGGTCATGGTGACCGAGCATCACAGCCCCCTCGCTCCCGCTCCTGGTGTAGTTGCCACAGGTCCGATCCTCGCCCGGGCCGAAGGCCGTGCCGTCGGCTTGCGAGCCGGTCAGGATATCGTGCTGGTTCGGCGTATCGCCACGGCCATTGACGACCTCGCCTTTCTCGGTGAGGGCGGTCTGCTTGGTTAGGCTTGCCGCGGCGCCATGCAGTTCTGCGACGCTGCTCGCGATTACCGTGCCCTTGGCGTTGCGCCATGGCCCGGCGCCGATCCGGTCGCGCGCATTGACCGCCGCTGCTCCGTCCGCCGCCTGCGTCGACAGATAGGCCCGCCAGGTCCGGGCGCCAGCCCCCGCCGCCTGGGCGAGACGCTGGCAGATCGCATCGGCGCCTGCGAGCCCGCCCAGATCGGCTCCCTTGCCGGAGCCGGCGCTCGTCACGAAGAAGGTCATCTCGGCTGTCTGGGCCCGGCCGGCATTCGCCGTCAGCGCCAGCAGGCCAGCGGCAGCGACGAGTTCGATACATCTGACACGCATCGTTCGGCTCTCCTGTCCTGTTCCGCGTTCCGGGACGCGTCGCACCAGGCAGCCCGCCCATGCTCAGTGACAGACCCAGCGACCGGCCCTCGCCCAGTCTAGCATGGCCTCGGCCTCACCATGGAATCGATGCCGGGGAGCCTCCCACCGAGCTCGGAGCTGACGATACGGAGATGCGACCGATACCCGGCAAAGAAAAGCCCGCCCCGGATCGCTCCGGAGCGGGCTCGTCTTCACGCCGTGAGGCGATCAGCCGTCGAGATCAGTTCTCGACATAGGTGATCTTGCCGTCGGCGCCCTTCTTCCAGGTGTAGATCGTGTAGTCCGGGCGGGTGATGTCGCCCTTCTTGTCGAAGCCGAGCTTGCCGATCACCGTGTCGACCGGCGCGCCACCCTGCAGGGCCGCGGCGATCTTCTTGGGATCGGTCGAGTTCGCGCGCTTGGCACCTTCGGCCATGATCTGCACGGCGGCGTAGCTGTACAGGGTGTAGGCTTCCGGCTTGAACTTGCGGGCCTCGAACTTCTTGAGGACGGCAGCCGCCTCCGGACGCTTCTGCGGGTCCGGCGGGAAGGTCATCAGCGTGCCCTCGACACCGGGGCCGCCGATCGTGGCGAACTCGTCGGTGGTGATGCCGTCGCCCGAGATCAGCACGGTCTTCAGGCCCTGGTCGCGCATCTGGCGGACGATCAGGCCGCCTTCGGTGTGCAGGCCGCCCCAGTAGAGATAGTCCGCACCGACCGACTTCAGCTTCGAGATCAGCGCCGAGAAGTCCTTCTCGCCGGCGTTGACGCCTTCATAGAGCACGTCCTTGACGCCGGCCTTGGTCAGGCCCTTGCGGGTCTCGTCGGCGAGGCCCTGGCCATAGGTGGTCTTGTCGTGGACGATCGCGATCTTCTTGTCCTTCAGCGTCTTGGCGATGTACTCGGCCGCGACGCCGCCCTGCTGGTCGTCACGACCGCAGGTCCGGAAGACGTTCCAGAGGCCGCGCTCGGTGATCTTCGGGTTGGTCGCCGAAGGGCTGATCATCAGGATGCCGTTCTCGGCATAGACCTCGGACGCCGGCATGGTGACGCCGGAGTTGAAGTGGCCGAGCACCCATTTCACGCCGTCGCCGACGAACTTGTTGGCGACCGAGACGCCCTGTTTCGGATCGGAAACGTCGTCGCCGAGCGAGATCGTGATCTTCTGGCCGAGCACGCCGCCGGCCGCGTTGATGTCCTCCACCGCCTGCTCGGCGCCGTTCTTCAGCTGCGCCCCGAAGGCCGCGTTCGGGCCGGTCAGCGGGCCGCCGACGCCGAGCTTGATCTGCGCATTCGCAACGCCGGAAAAGGCGAGGACCGCGCCAAGGGCGATTCCGCCCAAGAGCAGTTTCTTCATGTCTCGTGACTCCCCTGTCTTTCTATTGAACGGGTCGGCCAGGGGCCGGCCCGTCTCGGCGCGTGGTGCCACCGTGAAGCGCAGTCTTGCGCTTTTTCAGGATGCTGTCACGCGGCAAGGACGTGAACTTTCGTGGTGGTTTTTGCCCCTTTCAGGCGCTTTCCCGGGCCTTCCAGGTGAAGGGGCCGGTGCGCTCGTAGAGCCAGCGATACTGCGTCGTCATCTGCCGCGTGCGGTTGTAGCGCCAGCCCGCGAGGCCGAATGCGAACAGCACCAGCGTATCGACCAGATAGTAGTGGACCGTCAGCAAGGTCGCCTCGAACAGGGCGAAATGGATGAAGCGGATCACCAGGCCGAGAACCAGCGTGTAGAGCACCAGTTGCAGGAACGGCCGCCAGGTGATCGCCACCGCCCGCCCCGTCATCCAAGCGGCCCAGCCCCCCATCACTACCGTGACGAGGAGGAACAGCCAGATCGTCGGCTCTTCGTAGAGGATGCCCTGCATCATCGCACTCCGTTCCAGACTGCGCCGCTCCAAACCGGCGCCTTCAATGCCGCCCGCCTTCGAGATAGGCCGCGCGCACCTGCGGATTGGCCAGAAGCTCCTTGCCGGAACCGCTCATGGTGATGACGCCGTTGACCATGACATAGCCGCGATGGGCGAGCTTCAGCGCATGGAAGGCGTTCTGCTCGACCAGGAAGACGGTGAGCCCCTGGCTGCGGTTGAGCTCGGCGATCGCCTCGAAGATCTGCTTGACGATCAGCGGCGCGAGGCCGAGCGAGGGCTCGTCGAGCAGCAGCAGCTTCGGCCGCGCCATCAGCGCGCGCGCGATCGCCACCATCTGCTGCTCGCCGCCCGAAAGCGTGCCGCCGCGCTGCTGCAGGCGCTCCTTCACCCGCGGGAAGAGCGTGCACATCTTCTCGAGGTCTTCGTCGAAATGCTGGAGCCCCGCGACGGAGGCGCCCATCTGCAGATTCTCCAGCACGGTCATGCGCGGGAAGATCCGTCGCCCTTCCGGCGACTGGGCGATGCCGAGGCGGGCGATCTCGTGGCTCGGCATCCTGGTGATGTCGCGCCCGTCATAGGTCACGGTGCCCTCTCGGGCCTGCGGATTGCCAAAGATCGTCATCATCAGCGTCGACTTGCCGGCGCCGTTGGCGCCGATCATCGTGACGATCTCGCCCTGGTTGACGTCGATGTCGACGCCCTTCAGCGCGATGATCTTGCCGTAGAAGGTCTTGACGCCGCGAACGCGCAGCAACGGCTGTGCCTCGCTCATAGGCCGACCTCCGCTTCCACGGCCGCGACCTCTTCGTCGTCGACCCCGAGATAGGCGGCGATGACCTTCGGGTCCGCCTGGATTTCCTGCGGCGTGCCGTCGGCGATCTTGGTGCCGTAGTCGAGCACCACGACATGGTCCGAGATTTCCATCACCACCGACATGTCGTGTTCGATCAGGAGCAGCGCCGTGCCGAGATCGCCGCGGATCGACAGCAGGAGGTTGTTGAGTTCGAGGCTTTCCCGCGGGTTGAGGCCGGCGGCGGGCTCGTCGAGGCAGAGCAGCACCGGGTCGGTGCACATGGCGCGGGCGATCTCGAGCCGGCGCTGGTCGCCATAGGGCAGATCGCCGGCGGGATCGTCGGCGCGGTGGATCAGGTTGATCTTCTCGAGCCAGAACTTGGCCTTCTCGACCGCCTGCTTCTCGCGCGCCTTGTAGCCGCCGATGCCGAGCACCCCGAGGAAGGTGAAGCCCGAGGCGATCATCAGCGGGTTGTGCTGCGCGACCAGAAGGTTCTCCAGCACCGTCATGCCGCTGAACAGGCGGATGTTCTGGAAGGTGCGGGCGATCTTCGCTTCCCAGGCGATGCGGAAATCCGGCATCCGCTCGAGCAGGTGGACGGAGGCCCGGTTGATCGAGGAGACGCCGCGCTGGGTCGTGTCGGCGATCAGCTGGTCGGTGTCGGGCAGCGGATGGATCAGCGCCATCCGCCCCTCGGTCGGCTTGTAGAAGCCGGTGATGCAGTTGAACACCGTGGTCTTGCCGGCCCCGTTGGGGCCGATCAGCGCGGTGATCTCGCCGGTGCGCGCCTCGAAGGAGAGGTCGTTGACGGCGGTCAGGCCGCCGAAGCGCATCGTCAGGTGCTCGACCTTGAGCAGGGTGATCGCCTCGCTCATCAGCCGTGCCCTTCCTGGACCATATCGGCCGAGATCGCCTTCTTCTCCTTGAGGAAGGCCGTCGGTTCGCGCGTCGAGATCAGCCCGCGCGGCTTCCAGATCATGATCACCACCATGGCGAGACCGAAGATCAGCATGCGGTATTTGGTCGGGTCGAAATCATTGCCGAAGATCTGCTTCAGGAAGTCGAGCTCGCGCAGAAGCTCGGTGCCGCCGATCATCGCGGTCGCCGCAATGGCGCAGCCCCAGAGCGAGCCCATGCCGCCGAGCACGACGATGGCGAGGATGATCGCCGATTCCATGAACACGAAGGATTCGGGGCTGATGAAGCCCTGCCGCGCCGCGAAGAAGGAGCCGGCGAAGCCGCCGAACATCGCGCCGAGCGAGAACGCCGTCAGCTTGGTGTTGGTGGTGTTGATGCCGAGCGAGCGGCAGGCGATCTCGTCCTCGCGCAGCGCCTCCCAGGCCCGCCCGACCGGCAGGCGCCGGAGCCTCAGGCTGACGAAGGCGGTAAGCAGTGCCAGACAGAGGATGACGTAATAGAGGAAGATCGTCCGGTAGAGCGGCGTGAATTCCAGCCCGAATACCGCGGCAAAGCCGTTATCGGCAGCGGTGAACGGGATGCCGAAGAAGGTCGGCCGTGGAATGCCGGAGATGCCGGCATAGCCGTTCGAGAAATCCGTCCAGTTGACCAGGACGAGGCGGATGATCTCGCCGAAGGCGAGCGTCACGATGGCGAGGTAGTCGCCGCGCAGCCGCAGGACGGGGAAGCCGAGCAGCATCCCCCAGAAGGCGGCGAGGATCCCCGAGAGCGGCAGCAGGATCCAGAAGGACAGGCCGAAATTCTTGGCCAGCAGCGCGTAGGAATAAGCACCGACCGCGTAGAAGGCGACATAGCCGAGATCGAGCAGGCCGGCGAGGCCGACGACGATGTTCAGCCCCCAGCCGAGCATCACGTAGATCAGGATCTGGACGCCGAAATTGTCGATCCATTTCAGCGCCCCGCCCCAGCCGGCGAGCGTGATCGCGATGATCGGGAAGACCAGCAGGAAGCCGAGACCGAACAGCGAGAAGAGCCCGGAATGACGCTGGAAGAAGCCGATCGTGCCATGCGGCAGGAGGCGGACCGCCGGCTTGTTCGGATCGCGCGTCTGCTGGCGCAGCGCCATCAGGAAGCGCCCGACGAAGACGATCGCGACGGCCCAGGCGACCGTGTCCCAGCGCGGATCGAGGACGAGCTGGTTCTCGATGTTCTGGCGGGTGCCCCAGGAGATGATCGGGATGCAGAGGCCCAGCGTGATCAAGCCGGCGAAGGCTGCCTCCTTCAGGGCCGCCATCATGTCGGCCTGGCGCTTGGCCGGCGTCGTTGCGTCCATGGCCATGGCGTCAGACCTTCTCGACTTCGGGCCGGCCGAGGATGCCGGAAGGCATGAACACCAGGACGACCGCCAGGATGCAGAAGGCCGCGACGTCCTTGTAGTCGATGGTGAAATAGGCCGACCACATCACTTCGATCAGGCCGATCAACAGCCCGCCGAGCACCGCCCCGGGCAGCGAGCCGATGCCGCCGAGCACCGCCGCGGTGAAGGCCTTCACGCCCGGCACGAAGCCGTCATGGAAGGAGACCACGCCGTAGAGCACGAGGTACATCACGCCGGCGACGGCGGCGAGCGCGGCGCCCATCACGAAGGTGATCGAGATCGTGCGGTCGACGTCGATGCCGAGCAAGGACGCCATCTTGCGGTCCTGCTCGCAGGCCCGCTGGGCCCGGCCGAGCGAGGTCTTCTGCACGATGAACCAGAAGGCGGCGAGCAGCACGATCGTCGAGACGATGATGATGATCTGCTTGTAGGAGATCGAGACCGGATAGGTCGCGCTGTCGATCAGCAGGATCGACTTGTTCAGCATCGGCGGCGTCGGCTTGTTGCGCGGACCCTGCACGACCTGAACGAAGTTCATCAGGAAGATCGACATGCCGATCGCCGAGATCAGCGGCGCGAGGCGGAAGGAGCCGCGCAGAGGCCGGTAGGCCACCCGCTCGATCGTCCAGTTCCACAGCGAGGTGAAGAACATCGCGAGGATCAGCACGAAGAACAGCGACAGGATGATCAGGCCGGCCCCGAGCCAGGCCGAGATCAGCATGAAGAAAATCAGCGCGATGAAGGCCGAGAGCATGAAGACGTCGCCATGGGCGAAGTTCACCATGCCGATGATGCCGAAGACCATCGTGTAGCCGATGGCGATGAGGCCGTAGATCGACCCCAGGGTCAGCCCATTGATGAGCTGCTGGACGAAGACTTCCATTGACGACGCCTGTCCCCTCGAATCAGCCCGTTCTTAGGAGTCGACATGACGTCGACGCATGCGGGATACGATCACGACGCAGAGCTACCAACCGTCTGCGCTGCCGACAATCCACCCGGGCCACATTTCTGTCAAAAGCAATCTGCGCCCCTTTGCATATGCAATTACCGGACGAATTTGCGGCCCCTCCAGCCTCTCTCGCAAGATAATTGCGCGCCGTGAGAGGCAAAATACGACCATGGTTGGGGCATACGAAACGCAGGGAAACGCATAGCGCGCGAAAAGCCCCCGAAATCGATGGCTGCCAGAAGGTTTTCGCACTCGCGCCCCAGGTCCGCTCCTGCCACCATCGGCCATCGCGATTCCTGCCTTCGAAGGTAAGCCATGGCCCTCGCCTCGCCCCCCATCGCCGACGCCGCGCAGGCGCAGGCGCTCACGCTCCTGGAGCATGTGGCTCTGATCGACGGGCATAACGACATGCCCTACGTCCTGCGGCTTGACGCCGCGGCCAAGGGCGACGTCGCCGCCTACGATCTCGGGCGGGTCCATGCCGAAACCGATACCGACATTCCCCGGATGCGCGCCGGCCGACTCGCCGGCCAGTTCTTCGCGGCCTATGTCCCGCCGAACCAGAAGAACCCGGCCGGCTTCGCCCTGGCGCAGATCGCGCTGATGCGCGAGGTCACCGCCCGCCATGCCGACGTCTTCCGTCCGGGCCTCGCAGCCGACGACGTCGCCGCCGCGAAGGCCGAGGGCAAGATCGCCCTGTTCATGACGATCGAGAACGGCTCGGCCGTCGACGGCGAGCTCGACGCGCTCGACGCCTATTACGGGCTCGGCGTGCGCCTGATGACGCTCTGCCACAACGGCACCCATGACTGGTGCGATTCGGCGACCGACGCGCCGCGCCACAACGGGCTTTCGGCCTTCGGCAAGGCGGTGATCGGCCGGATGAACCGGCTCGGCATGGTCGTCGACCTCGCCCATGTCGCGCCGAAGGCGATGCATGACGTGCTCGACGTCACCAGCGCGCCGGTGGTCTGGTCGCACTCCAACGCCTTCTCGCTCTGCGACCACCCGCGCAACGTGCCCGACGACGTGCTCGACCGCGTCGCCGGCAATGGCGGCGTCGTCATGGCGACCTTCGTGCCGGACTTCATCAGCCAGGCCTCGCGCGACTGGCACCGGCCGGCCAAGGACCAGTACGGCAAGACGCCGGACGGGCTCGACTACAAGGCGGCCGAGGCCGAGATCGTCAGGAAGTCCGGTCCGCGGCCCAAGGCGACGCTCGCCGAGTATTGCGACCATCTCGACTATCTCGCGCAGCGCATCGGCCATGACCATGTCGGCATCGGCTCGGACTTCTTCGGCGGCGCCGTGCCCGAAGGGCTCGAGGATGTCTCGACCTTCCCGAACGTGATCGCCGAACTGCTGCGCCGCGGCTGGTCGGAAGCGAACCTTGCCAAGCTTGCCTCCGGCAACATGCTTCGGGTGATGCGGGCGGTGGAGCAGGCCGCCGGCTGAGTCGCCCGACACCGGCGGGCGCGCAGAAAACAGGGGAAACGCCGGTATTTTCCGGCGCCCCGATGCCCCCTGACCGGTTGACGGCGCGCGGGCGGCAGGCGCAAAGCTGCGCCCGCTTCAGGAAACTCCGCGCATGACCGGCTCCGGTACCGACCGCACCCGCCCTCCCGTCACGGGGCAGGCTCCCATCGTCATCCTGGTCGAGCCGCAGCTCGCCGAGAATATCGGCATGTGCGCCCGCGCCATGGCGAATTTCGGCCTCTCGGAGATGCGCCTCGTCGCGCCGCGCGACGGCTGGCCGACCGGCGGCGGGCTCAAGAAGGGCGCGACCTCGGCCGCCTCGGGCGCGACCCATATCCTCGACAATGCCAGGCTCTATCCGGACACCGCCTCGGCCATCGCCGATCTCAACCATGTGCTGGCGACGACTGCGCGCGAGCGCGGCCAGATGAAGCGGGTCTACACCCCGGCCGAGGCGATGCCCGGCCTTGGCGAGCGGATCGGCGGCGGCGAGCGCGTCGGCATCCTGTTCGGGCGCGAGCGCATCGGCCTGACCAATGAGGAGATCAGCTTCGCCGACGCGATCCTGACCTTCCCGGTCAACCCGGCCTTCGCCTCGCTCAACCTTGCCCAGGCGGTGCTGCTCTGCGGCTATGAGTGGCTCAAGACATCAGGCGGCGAGCCGGTCTTCCGCGAGAACAACCCCTCCCCGCCGGCGACGCGCGCGACCGTGCTCTCGATGTTCGACTATGTCGAAGCCGAGCTTGAGCAATGCGGCTTCTTCCCGCCCGGCAAGAAGGCGATCATGAGCGCCAATCTGCGCGACATCCTGCACCGTCTGGCAATGACCGAGCAGGAGGCCCGCACGCTGCGCGGCGTCTTCAAGTCTCTTACCGAGGGCCCGCGCCGCCGGCGGCCGGAAGAGCCGGCGGCGTAAAGGCCCCGGGCAATGGCGGCTCGCCCGGACAAGGCATAAGGCTGCGGCTTGCCATTGCCATGGAGGCCCAGCCGGGCACTGGAGACCTGAAGCCGAGCCCTTCTCGCCAGTGCGGCAGACTATGTCGGAGGTACTGCCGGCGTCAGACCATGGCGGCGCATGATCTCCGCCAGCCTGGCTCGGTCCGGTGGGCCACCGGCCGCGGCGTCGACCACCCCGAAAACTTCGCGGAAATACGCAGGGCCTATGGCAGCCGGCGTGATGACGCAGAGCATTTTCGCGTCCTCGCCACCATTGTTGTCGAAGCGATGAACAGCGCCTCGCGGAATGCACAGCGCCTGCCCCGGCCCGACATCGATCTGCTTTCCGTCGACGGTCCAGGTCAACACCCCGTCGATGCCGTAGATGGTCTCCTCATAATGGTCGTGGCTGTGCGCCGGCGCTGGCAGTCGCTGCGCAGCCGGGACCATGAGCTCGAAGGCCGCGATGCTGCCTTTCGAGTCGTCCCCGGTTAGCAGGAAGCGAACCGTGAGCCCCTTGGTGGCGATGATTTCGTCGGAAGGATTGACGCGAGTGTCGATGGCACGCTGTGGCATTGTGCAAGCTCCATCCGTAAACTAGATTTACCCTTTGATTGGTAAACTTCATTTACTGAAAGTCAACATCCTGTCGCCGAAGGCCTGCCGATGAAGACCGAGGACATGTTGATCGGCGCCCTGCTGCGCGTTCCGGCCCAGGCGATCCAGCGCCGGCTGATCAAGGAACTCAATGCCAGCGGCTTTGATGAACTGCGACTTCCGCATATGGCAGTGCTGCAGTTTCCCGGCCCCGACGGAGTTCGCCCAGGCACGCTCGCCGAGCGCGCAGGCATGAGCAAGCAGGCGATGAACCAGTTGCTCCGGAGCCTTGAGGCCTTCGGCTACATCGCCCGGTCCGATATGCCGGGCGAGAGCGGTGCTCGCGTGATCCGCTTGACCGAACGCGGACACGCCGCGTTCTCGAAAATGATCGAAGTCCTACGCGACATCGAGCGCGAATGGAGCGCCGAGCTCGGTCCCGATCGTTTCGGACAGCTCAAGACCCTCCTGCTTCACGTCTGGGACAGCTCGCTGGCCCGCTAGCCGCCGCATTTCGGGAGGCTGGCCGCCGGGCTTGCGCGATCCAAGAAAGCGCAATCAAAATCGCTTCCCGGTGCGCGCCCGCAAGGTTCCTGCCGCCGGCGGCCAGCCACCGTCCGCTGCGACAGGTTGCCGGCTCCGCCCTCTCGCGCAAGCCGTTGCCCAGGAGAAATGCATGACGCTTCAGCTTCACACCATCATCGCCAGCACCCGCCCCGGCCGCGTCGGCCCGGCGGTCGCGAACTGGTTTCACGGGGTCGCGCAGGCCGATCCCGGCTTCGACGCCCATCTCGTCGACCTCGCCGACTTCGCGCTGCCGGTCTATGACGAGCCGAAGCATCCGCGCATGCGCGATTACGTCCACGAGCACACCAGACGCTGGAGCGCCAGCGTCGAAGCGGCGGATGCCTATGTCTTCGTCACGCCGGAATACAATTTCGGGCCGACGCCTGCGCTCTTGAACGCGCTGAACTACGTCTACACCGAATGGACCTACAAGCCCTGCGCCTTCGTCAGCTATGGCGGCGTCTCGGGCGGGCTGCGCGCCGTGCAACTGACCAAGCAGACCGTCACCGCGCTGAAGATGATGCCGATCGTCGAGGCCGTCACGATCCCGATGGTCGGCCAGTCGATCAAGGACGGGGTCTTCGCCGCCAACGACCTGCATCGCCAGAGCGCCGCCGCCCTGCTCGGCGAGCTCGCGAAATGGGCCGGAGCGCTGAAGCCGCTGCGCGGCTAGGACACGTCCGCAAACGCAAAGGGGCCGGCGTCCAGGACGCCGGCCCCTTCTGTTCAAGGAGCGCCTTCGCTCAGAACTGGTACTTCAGCGTCGCCTTCACGGTGCGGCCCGGCTCGGCGTAGTAGTCGCGCGCCTGCACCAGCGCACCCGTCGGGATCGAAACCGCGTCGAAATACCGGCGGTCGAAGATGTTGTAGACACCGACCTGCAGCTCGATGTCGTAGAGCGTGGTCGGGCGCCACCAGGCGCTGGCGTTGAACACCGCATAGCCCGGGGCCTTGAAGCCGGCATTGGCGCCGCGCTCGACGTCGTCGCGCGGGCCGGCGAGCTTGGTCGAGACCTCGGCACCCCAGACGTCGGTGCCGTAGGCGACGGCGACGATGCCCTGCACCGGCGGGGTCGAATTCAGGAAGGTGTCCGCGTCCTTGTTGACCCCGCGGATATAGGAGAACGAGCCGCGCACCAGCCAGTTCGGCGCGAAGGCGTACTGCCCGTTCGCCTCGAAGCCCTGGATCTCGGCACGGGCGATGTTCCGGTAGGAGGTGACGCCGAACGGATAGAGCGCGCTGGCACCGGCCGGAACGGTCTGCACGACGTCGATGAAGTTGCGATAGTTGGTGTGGAAATAGGTCAGCGAGCCACCGAAGGCCTTGTCGCCGAACTTGAGGCCGACATCGATGCCGTTGCTGGTCTCGGGCCGCAGATCCGGGTTGCCGGTCCGCAGATAGGTTCCGACCGCACCGAAGCGGGCATAGAGCTCGCCGACGGTCGGGGCGCGGAAGCCCTTCGACCACTGCGCGAAGACGGTCACGTCCTTGAACCAGGGCGTATTCTTCAGGATGTCGTACTCGACCCGAACCCGGGGCGACCAGGCGGAATCGGTCGAGTCGTTCGGCAGTGTCGTCGGCCGCGAACCGCCGCTGAAGTACGAGGCGGTGTACTGCGGCTTCTCCTCATACCAGTCGAAGCGCACGCCCGGCGTCACCCGCAGGCGGTTGTCGAGCATGCCGATCTCGTCATGCAGGTAGAAGCCGGCCATGCGCCCGTCGACCTTGGGCGTGTCGGCCTGGTTGCTGTGCAGGTTTCCGCAGGCGGCGTAGAGCCCGGTATAGGGCAGCCGGCAACTGTCCAGACCCTTCGAGTACTGGTCCATGGTCGTCATGCGCAGCTCGGTTCCGAGCGTGACCCCATGGGTCAGCGCGCCGGTCTGGAAGCGCTTTATGACGTAGCCGTTGAAGCCGAACGCCTCCTCGTCGATCTCGTTGTCGCGGGCGAAGGGACCGACGACGCTGGTGTAGCGATAGGTCCGCGTCAGGCCGTTGCGCGTCGTGTTCTGCCAGTAGAGATTCGCCGAGGCCTCGTCGAAGAAGCCGCCGGGCTGCTTGTAGTCATAGGTCAGCGAGACGCGCTTGCGCTCGACGTCGTCGCCCGTCGTGTTGTTCCAGGGGCGGATGTTGCCGGTCAGCGAAACGCCGGTGCCGGTCAGCTGGTTGACCCGGTCCTCGCGGCGGAAGTACTCGCCCGTGATGCCGAAGCGGTGCACGTCGTCGACATAGTGGTGGATCTTGCCGAGGAAGCCGACCTGCGTGAAATCGGTCGGATTCGGCGCGGTCCGCGTCACGCCGATCGTCTTGATGTCACCGTTGTTGTTGGTCTCGTGGCCGTCGCGGAAGCTGCCCTGCAACAGGACATAGGTGTTCTGGTAGCGGCCGGCGACCGCGCTGCTGCCGAACCAGGCCCGGTCCGTGCTGTCATAGCCGGTCTTGGCGAGGACGCCGAAATTCTGGCCAGGCTTGATCAGGTCCTTCGGATCGAGCGTGCGCACCGCGAGCGCGCCGCCCAGCACGCCGCCACCGAGCGTCGCGCCGCCGCTATTGCCGCGCAGCAGGTCGAGCGTCGAAAGCGCCTCGAAGTCGAAGGCCGTGGTCGTGCCCTGACTCAGGCGATTGTCGGTCACGAAGGTCTGGCGGATGCCGTCCACCGTCGTCAGCACGCGCGCGCCGTCGAGGCCGCGAATGTTCACGCTGCCATTGGCCCGGTTGAAGCTGATGCCGGCTTCGACCCGGTTCGACAGATCGGTGATGCTCTGGATCTGCTGCCGGTCGAGCTCGGCGCGGGTGGTCGTGGTCGTCGTCGGCCCCTGGAGCAGCGGCGCGGCGACCGCGGCGTCGCCCTGCACGACGATCGCATCGAGCGTCACCGGCTGATCGCCGCTCGTGGTTTGCGCCGACCGCTGTTGCGCAACGGCCGGAGCCGCCATCGCCAGCATCAAAGTCCCAAGCGCAACGCCATATCGCAGCCTGCCGGAATAATCGCCCATCGCCCTGATCCCGTACTTGCCGGCAAGCTTCACAACGAAGTCATTCGGCATTTTGTAATCGTTTTAAACTAAGGACATCGCCTTAATTTCGGCATCAGCGATTATTAAAATGATATTTGACTGTCAAACGATTCCCAATACTGAAACGACTTAGATATTTACTCTAATTCTAATCTAGCCAATCTGCTTCATGCGCCCGCACGCTGCGGCCACGTGCCCAGGCGCTCGCGGGGCGCCTGGGTCCCTCACCAAAGCTCCCGGCCTTCCGAGGCCCGATTGACCAGCCTCTCCTGCCTCCCCATCTCGTGATCGCCTCGCCGCGCCGCGCGCCGGTTTATGGCTTTGTGGTGGGAAAGCCGGCTGGCATGATGCGGTGCGAGATGCGGAGGGACGCTCAGGCCATGATCGACCGCCGGAAATTGCTGATGGGTTCGGCGGCCCTGGCCGCGGCTTCAGCGAGTTCCGGCCGGGCGCAGGCCAGCGACCACGACGTCGTGGTGATCGGCGCCGGCGCTGCCGGCATCGCCGCTGCGCGGCAGTTGCAGGCGGCGGGCCGCGCGGTGATCGTGCTTGAGGGGCGGGACCGCCTCGGCGGGCGCACCTTCACCGATTCCTCGCTCGGGCCGTCCTACGATGCCGGCGCAATGTTCATCCATTGGGCCGAACGCAACCCCTGGACCACCATCGCCCAGGAACTCGGCATTCCCACGCCGAACGAAAGCTGGGGCGGCGGCTTCCAGCTCTTCCAGAACGGCCAGCCGATGTCGCAAGGCGACCGCCAGCGCCGGCGCGGCGCCTTCGGCCAGATCGACCGGCGGCTCGAAACCGCCGACCTCAAGGCCCGCGACATGTCGATCGCCGAGCTGCTCGGCGATCTCGGGCCCGACCTTGCTCCGATCGCCTCCTCCGGCCTGCTGCTCTCGATCGGCGAGGAGGCGGCCCGGATCTCGGCGCGCGACTATCAGCGGCTCTGGGCCGGCGAGGACTATGTCGTGCCCAGCGGCTACGGCAATCTGGTCGCGCGCTACGGCGCCGGGCTCGACATCCGGCTGAACCAGACGGTCACCGCGATCCGCTGGGACGGCCCCGGCATCGCGATCACCACGGCGTCCGGCACGCTCAACGCCCGCGCCTGCATCGTCACCGTGCCGGTCGGCGTGCTCAAGGCCGGCGCGATCCGCTTCACCCCGGCGCTGCCGGCCCGCACGCAGGGCGCGCTCGCCGGCATCGGCATGGGCGCGCTGACCAAGATCGCGCTCAAGGTCGAAGGCAACCGCTTCGGCATCGCGCCCGGCACCAGCTATTTCGAGGCCGGCGCCAATGGCCGGCTGATGAATTTCGACCTCTTCCCCGGCGATCAGGACCTCGTCGTCGGCTTCTGCGGCGGCGACTATGCCCGCGAGCTTTCGCAATCCGGCCCCGAGGCGGCCCGCGCCCATATCGTCGACCTGCTCGTGAGCATGATCGGCCCCGAGTTCCGCAAGGCCGCCGGCCCGGTCTCCTTCCCGGCCTGGTGGACCGACCCGTTCGCGCGCGGCTCCTATTCGGTCTGCCTACCCGGCCATGCCGGCGCCCGCGACGTGCTGGCCGAGCCGATCGGCGGACGCCTCTGGCTCGCCGGCGAAGCGACCGCGGGAGGCGGCGCGATGACCGCCGGCGGCGCGACCCTGGCCGGCCGCATGGCGGCGGCGGCCGTCGCGCGCCTCAAGGCCTGAGCGCGGCCGGCGGCAGCTTGAGCATCTTCAAGCGAAGTGGGTACCGGTTCGCGTCAAGAAAATGCGATAAAACAAAGAGCTAGAGATCGAGCTCCCAGTTCTGCCCGACCAGATCCTGGCCGAAGGAGCGGTGCCTCTCCTCGGCCACCAGCCGAAAACCCTCGGCCACATAGATCGCCCGCGCCGCATGCAGGATGTCGTTGGTCCAGAGCACCATCCGGCGGTAACCGGCAGCGCGGGCGAAGCCGACCGCCTCCCGCACCAGCGTCTTGCCGAGGCCAAAACCCTGGGCCCGCTTCTCGACCAGCACCAGCCTGAGCTTGGCGACCTCCTCGCTCTCCTGCACGACGAAGGCCGAGCCGGCCGGCTCCGCCTCCAGCTCCGCGATGAAGCAGTGTTCCTTGCCCGGCTTGAACTCGCGCAGGAATTTCGCGGCGATCTCGGCGACCAGCGCCTCGAAGCTGATGTCCCAGCCGTACTCCTCCGCATAGAGCCTGCCATGGGCGGAGATCACCCAGCCGATATCGCCCGGCCGATGCTCGCGTATCAGCGGCACCGGCCGCACCGTCGGCCCGCCGGACAGCAGCGTTTGCGCCCGGTCGAGCGCCGTGACCAGCGCGGAGCGTTCGCTCTCGCCGAGCCGGGTCAGGATCGCGGCTGCCTGCTTGCGCGAGGCCTCGTTCAGCGGCGCGAAGGCGGCATGGCCGGCCGCGGTCAGCTTCAGCTCGAAGGCGCGGCCGTCGCCCTGCGCCCTGCCCCGCTCCAGCCAGCCGAATCCGGCGAAGCGCTTGAGCAGCCGCGAGAGATAGGCCGGGTCGAGACCGAGCTCGCGCGCCAGCTCGCCGGCGCGCCAGCCGTCGCGCTGCGCCAGTTCATAAAGCACCCGCGCCTCGGTCAGGCCAAAGCCTGAACCGTGCAGATCCCCGCCCAGCGCCCCGACCCAGCGGGTGTGGAAGCGGTTGAAACGGCGAATGGCGGCGACGGCCGGAGGATCGATGGCTGGCATGGCGCTTCTCCCTGTTGGGAGAAAAGCCAATTAATGGACAGAGTCAACTAAATTATCCCCGCCCTCCTCGTGCCTCGTTCACCCTCTCTTAACAGCGCCGGCGCCCAATCGAGGTTTGCCGGCCCCTCCTGGTACACTCCCATGCAAGTCGATCTTCTCGCCGGAACCAGCCATCGCCCCCCGATGATGCCGGAGCGCCGGCCGACCCTGCTTCTCTTCGATTCCGGCCTCGGCGGCCTCACCGTGCTGAGCGAAGTCGTCCGCTCCCGGCCCGATGCCGACATCGTCTACGTCGCCGACGACGCCGCCTTTCCCTATGGCCGGCTGAGCGAGGCCGCGCTGGTCGAGCGCGTGCTCGCGGTGATGGAGCGGCTGGTCGCGCGCTTCCATCCCGATCTCGTGGTCATCGCCTGCAACACCGCCTCGACGCTGGTGCTGCCGGCGCTGCGGGCCCGCTTCCCGATTCCCTTCGTCGGCACGGTCCCGGCGGTGAAGCCTGCGGCCGAGCGCACCAGGAGCGGCCTCGTCTCGGTGCTGGCGACGCCGGGCACCGTGGCGCGCGACTACACCCGCGGCCTGATCGAGAGCTATGCCGGCGGCTGCGAGGTGACGCTGGTCGGCGCGACCGGGCTCGCCGGGCTCGCCGAGGCGGCGCTGAAGGGCGAGGCGATCGACGATGGCGCGGTCCTTGCCGAGATCGCGCCCTGTTTCGTCGAGCGCGAAGGACGGCGCACCGATGTGGTGACGCTCGCCTGCACCCATTATCCCCTGCTGCTGGCGCGGCTGCGGCGGCTCGCGCCCTGGTCGGTCGACTGGATCGACCCCGCCCCGGCGATCGCGCGGCGCGTCGCGGCGCTGCTCGGCCCGGCCCGCGAGCGGCCCGATGCCGGCGAGGCGCGCGCCGTCTTCACCGCAGGCACTCGGCTGAGCGGCCCGGCCAGGATCGCGCTCGCCGGCTTCGGTCTCGCCCAGGTCGAAATTGAGGCGATGCCCGCCTGAGACGGGCGGCAAGAGGCGCACCGCTGGCTGCTGCCACGCCCGATATCGCGCCGGCGCATTGACTCCTCGCGCCAATTCCCGCATAGGCACCGGCGTCGCGCGGCTCCTCACGGGGCCGCGTGGCTTTTTCCGCACCCGTGATCCGCTCGTCTTCTCGAGCCGGATCTGTCGCCCCGGCAACGGGGAGAAGGAGGGCGCGGTCCTCAACTCGCGAACCAAGAGGACACGCGATATGTCGAAGCGCCATGAGGCGAAGTACAAGATTGACCGCCGCCTCGGTCAGAACATCTGGGGCCGCCCGAAGTCCCCGGTCAACCGCCGTGAGTACGGCCCCGGCCAGCACGGCCAGCGCCGCAAGGGCAAGCCTTCCGACTTCGGCACGCAGCTGCGCGCCAAGCAGAAGCTCAAGGGCTATTACGGCTCGATCTCCGAGAAGCAGTTCCGCCGCTACTACGCCGAGGCGATCCGCCTGAAGGGCGATTCGGGCGAGAACCTGGTCGGCCTGCTCGAGCGCCGTCTCGACGCGGTGATCTACCGCGCCAAGTTCGTGCCGACCGTCTTCGCCGCCCGCCAGTTCGTCAACCACGGCCACATCACCGTGAACGGCAAGCGCGTCAACATCGCGTCCTACCAGGTCAAGCCGGGCGACGTGATCGCGATCAAGGAGAGCTCGCGCCAGCTCGCCATCGTCATCGAGTCGGCCGCCCTCGCCGAGCGCGACGTGCCTGACTACATCGACGCCGACCACAACAAGTCGACCGCCACCTTCACCCGCACCCCGACCCTGTCGGACGTGCCCTATGCGGTGCAGATGGAACCGAACCTGGTCATCGAGTTCTACTCGCGCTGATCCGATTTCTCAGCCGGGAGCCGCAAGCCTCTGGCAGGAATCGAAAAACCCAAAATCGGGAAAGGGCGGCTCTTCGGAGCCGCCCTTTTCGTTTGCGGGCATGCTGTAGCCGGCCTGTCCGGGCGCGGTCGCCTTGCGTTTCTCTCGCACATGCTTTTTCAAACTTCCGCGGCCCGGCTGTTGAGCCTTTGCTCTCGCCCGCCTAGGCTTCCGGCGTGACCGCTATTCCTCCCGCCTGGGCTCATCTTGAGCCAGCCTCCCTCAAGGCGCTCCTGGAGCCGCCCGGCAAGGTCCCGCAGGCGCTTCGCCTCACGCCCTGCGACGTCCCTGCAGAGGCTGCCCTTCAGGCCCCCATGGTCCGGGCCGCCCGCCTCCTGCTGGCACTTGCCGCGGAGAAGGGCGGGCTCGTCCTGACGCCTGCCGGAGCCCTGAAGCGCGTCGATGTCAGGCACGTCTTAGACCAGACGGAATGGCCGGGATACGACAAGGCCGACATCCTCGCGATGAACAAGGTCATCAACGAGCACGATGCCTATGGTGTTCTCTTCACGAGGATCGCCTTGCAGGCCGCGGGGCTGCTGCGGAAGCGCTCAGGCATACTGAAGGCGAGCAAGGCGGCCAAGGCCATGCTTGCTCCTGAAGCGGCCCCTGCCCTGTTGGCTGCGCTGTTCGAGGCGGTGTTCTGGAAGATGAATCTTCAGGACTTCGACCGGAACCCGATCGAGTTCTGGCCGCAGCACCATATGGGCGTGATCCTCTGGAGCCTCTCGGTGACCGCGCATGACTGGTCGAGCGCCGGGACGTTGATGGAAGCCTGCACGGTCATGGAGACCTTGCTCGAGGTTCCCGCCGATGACCTGCCGGAGTTCGCCATGGTGTCGCGGGTCCTGCGCCCCCTGACATGGCTGGGGCTCTTGGAAAGCCGGAAGCGGGAGGCGCAGGCCGGCCGGGGCTTCGACGAGGACTTCAGGACGATGCCGCTGTTCCGGCAGCTGGTGGCGTTCGAGGTGGAGATGCAGGGGGCGGAAGCAGCGCGGCATTAAACCCATACGCCCACGCCCATTCTAGTTCTTAATGCTTCGACTCCGAGCCCTCAGTGCATTCTCAAGTTCTATGCAGCATATGTAGAGCTTGCGGAGTTGTTCGCGTCGCGCGTCAAACATCCCCTCGCGAGTTACGTCAAGATCGTAGATAAGAGCCTGAAGGCGGTCAAACCAGCGCCTCTCACTGGAAGGCGCTTCTTCTGAATGAGCCCGAAGGAACATGTCTTCGAACGATCCAAAACCCATAACTGAGAAACGCCGATCCCCGCCCTTGTCCTCTTGCAGCAGCAAATCGCCGATAGCTGTCTGCCAGTCACGATAAATGTACGCTTCTTTTATTCCGAATATGACTGCTGCCTGACCTACAGATGCATACACCAAGTCACGGGGAACATCTACACTGAGGGTCTTTCGAACAATCTCGGCGCATCTCTCTGCAAGCTCAGCTTGATCGGCAACTAAAAGGTCGCGAGCGGTAAGCGCCCCCTTCCTCGACAAATACTCGGCCCGCTCACCGTCGATCAGCCTTGCAGTCTGTACCATCGCGACTTGGTCCCCCGGCCGCACCCGCCAAAGAAGCAACAGCTCATCGAGCCTTTGATGTTCGACGTGCCCCCCATCAGCCAACGCTTTCTCAAGCTCGCCGATTGCTAACATCTCGCCCGACTGCGAAGCCTCGTGCGGGTCCAGATAACTCCGCTCCCGTCGAACTGCCCTAATCCAAGAAAGCAACGCAGCTATACGATATATAGTGCTGATCTTCTTATATTCTAGAAATATAGTCTTTGGAGCACTAGCGATAAGGTATCGAGCGTCCCTCTTTTCGATTATCTCATGAAGGCGAACTCTCAGACTTGCCGTAGCATCAGTGAGAGGGTCAGCATACGTTCGCACGAAATCATGATGCTTTCGCGCCTCTGCCTCCTTCCTATCAAAGACCTCCTCAGATCGCTTTTTGCGTGCCAAATAGGGCGTTATCCAAACATCACGAACGATGAGCGCCGCCAAGGTCCCACTGAGGCCGACCAAGGCGGGAACAACAGGAGACGTAGCGAGCGATGCGGCGTCCATTTTCATCACCTCCAATCGCGGCATCAGATAGCCGCACGACACCGACAAGCTAAGCGCCCCGCCCGTACCGCTGCACAAGGCTGAAGCGCGGAATATCCACGCGCAAAAATCTCCCAGCCATCCCTTCCCGGGCCTTTTCGCAGTTTCCTCCCGTGACCCTCGCGCTTCCTGTAGGTCGCCATCACGGGGTCTACCGGGGACGTGAGCACCTAATTGGTAAGCTCAGCGGCAAACCTGAACGGCCGCGCGGGATCATGGAGCGGCAGACCTCGAGCGCGACTCAACAAAAAGTTGAAGCGCAGCACCTTCGGTTATGCTTAGCTCGACCGTACGGCTGGGAGGTGCAAATTGAAGCTCCGCAATGTTGCCAGTCTGCTTGTAGGCGCTGCTGCGCCGGCCCTGGTGGTCGGTGGGTGCGCCGGTTTACAAAATTCGGATCGTCGACCGATTCCAGTCGCGGTGATCTTGAACACTGTGAAGTGCGAGATCGCCGGATACTTTCAAGATGAAAAGGCCCGGGATTCGCCGCGAATCCGTTTCCTGGAAGCTCAGAAGCCGTTTGTTGTCACTCTCCAACTTAAGACAGTGAATTCTGACCAATTCGGCGTAAATACTAAAATTGGGCCGACCGTCTTGCCATTTGGAAGTGCTTCAGCTGGCATCGGATTTTCGCAAACCACGACAGAGACTAGCGATACGACGAATACCATATTGATCAATCCGTATGCCACGGACCTATCGGTTTGCGACGCAGCGACCGCCTCGACAGGAGCAGGCATCATGGCGCCGGGCCTAGGAATCAGGGCATACCTTAAAGAATTTGGCGACCAGCTTGAAGTAACAACCGCCGGTCACCCAATGATGATTTACGATAAAATCTCTTACACACGATCGTTCGGCATTCTAAAGAAGATAAATGGAGACGGATCAATCGGATTTACTGCGGTTCCCGTGACCGTCAATCTGAGTGGAGAAACTTCGCGCGAGGATGTGCAAACGATAAAATTTACGGCGGTAACGCGAAAGCCTGCAAGCGTATCATCCGCAGAATGAGGATTAGGCTCGATGAAATTTCTCGTTGTCGTAACCGCCGCCCTATACGCTGGTTCCGCGTTCGCTCAAACGTGGACCTTGGAGAGACGAGAGCAGGCGAAGGCGATCGACATCAAAGCGTGTGTGCCCTCGAATCCAAATTGCGATTGCAATCCGAAGGACAAGAAGACGTGCTGGTTCAAGCTCGGCGATACGAAATTCTATTTCGACGCTCAGACGCGAGAGCCGAGCACCGTTGAGCGCTTCAACGCGCAGTAGCGACTGGTCAAATGTAGCGCTGAGTTCGCTGCACATCTTTTCGGTTGCCATGGGCCCCTAGGGTGTCCTCTAGCCAAAGGTGTAAGGCGCCCTCCTCGGCCTCCATCGATCCGATAGGGCCTCTCTCACCGGCAGGTGATGAATGCGCTCGCCTTCTTGGCGCGCTCGGCGAGGTCGGCCGGGTCGAGCTTTTCGCCGGGCGCGCCGGTCTCGTAGGCGATCTGGTTGGCGTCGAGGAAGCTGCCGGCGAGCGAGGCCTTGACCGCGAAGTTGATGTTCTGCGGCAGGTCCCCGCGCTCGGAGGCCATCTTGATCGCGTCGAGCTTGGCCGAGACCACACCGACGACATTGCCGGCGCCGTCGAGCAGCGGCCCGCCGGAATTGCCGGGCTGCACCGGGGCCGAAACCTGCAGGTAACGGCTGTCGTCCTTCAGCCCGGCCAGAGCGGTGACGTTGCCGAGGGTGAAATTACCAGCCGTCGCCAGGAGATCGCTGTGCGGGAAACCGAAGGCCGCGATGCCCTCGCCCAGCCGCACGCTCGGGCGGATCGGCAGCGTGCGCTCCGCCGGGCCGGCGACCTTCAGCACAGCGAGATCGTTGATCGCGTCCCGGGCCAGCACCTGCGCCGGCACGCCGACCGCCCCGTCCGGCCGAACCGTGATTGTCGCGCAATCCTGGACGACATGGGCGTTGGTCAGGAGATGGCCCGCCTTCGAGACGAAGAAACCGGAACCAGACGATGATTTCGGCTTCGGCGGCTCTTTCGACGCAGCGGCCGGCGTCGTCGTCGGGGGAGCCGGCGGCGGCGTTCGCGGCGCGTTCGCGACCTCGGCATCGCCGCCCTCCCAGGGGAAACGCACGCGCTTGGCCTCCGGGAACGGCGCGCCCGTCATCGTCGCCCAGAGCGAGCCGGAGATCACCGTCACCAGCCGGTTGCCATAGACCGGCGCGTCGTCATCCGACCACGACATGTCGAAGCCGAGGATGCCGCTGCCATCGGCGTGGTAGCGGACATAGCGGCTGTAGCGGCCCTGATTGCCGGTGATGACGAAGAAATCGGGCTTCAGGGTCTTGAAGTTGATCCTGTCGCCGCTGCCCGCCATTTCCTGCAGCGTCACCGCATAGGCGCTGCCGACATCGATCGCGGCGTAGTAGTTGAACTTCAGGCGGAAGCGGTTGCCGGGCTCGCGCATCTCGACGCCGGCATCGGTCTTCTTCGCCTCCAGATTGAGCCCCATCGGCACCCAGAGCTGCCGGCCGCGCGTCGGATGCGGCACCCAGCGCAGCCGCCAGCCATTCATGACCTCGGTGCCGGCCGCCAGGATGCGCTCGACCTGGGGCTTCGTCAGGATTCCGGTCGGCGCTTCGCCGCGCGAGCGCTGGAACTGCCTGGTCGCCTCGAAGAGCCGGCGCGAATAACCGATATTGGGCACGGCCGGCCAATGCCCGGCGCTGGTCAGCACCAGCTGGAACCACAGGCGGGTATCCGGCTTCAGGCCAAGAAAGGCTTCCTGCGCGGCGCGGAAATACGGATCCTGCTGCGCCTGGGCCAAGCCGGGAGAAAGCGCCCCGACGAGCACCAACGCAACCGCACGCAAACGCATCATTCCCCCGACGCAACCTCTAAAAATCACGGTAGGGGCGGCCCGGGGCAAGTCAATCACCGGCGGCGCAAGGCCGCAGCCCGCCCAAGCAAGACGCCCGGCCTCTCGGCCGGGCGTCGATCGATTCGGCAAGTCGGATAGAGCCTTCGCTCAGCGGGGGCACCAGTCCCAGAAGCCATGGGTGCGGGCCCGGTTGGTATAGTACCAGCAATAGCCCGAACGCGGCGGCGGCCCGGCCCAGGAGGCGGCAGCCGCTCCGGCGATGAAGCCGATCGCCGCGCCGGCCGCGACCGCGCCGCCACGGTTCCAGTGCCGGCGCGGATGCACCACGACGATGTTGTTGCGCGAATGATGACGGACGTTCTGGCGCGGCCGGTGATGCGGCGGGCGCGTCACGTGCCGGTGTTGCGGGCGGGTGTTCGGGCGATGATGCGGGCGCGCATGGGGCCGGTTATGCGCACGATTCACCTGCCCGCGATTGACGTTCTGGCCGCCCCGGGACTGCGCCTCGGCCGGCGTGATCATGACGGGCGCCATCGGCCCGACGAAGCCACCGAACAGGGCCGCCAGCAGCACCAGGGATTTGAGCTTGAGATAACGATACAAGGCCGTCTCCTCCTCCTTGGACCAACCGCGCAGGCCCGGCGAAACGAAGGCCGGTTCCGCAGCGGAACCGGCAGCACCCCAATGTCTAGCCGATCTCGGCCGCCGCGCCACCCATCACCGCCCGGTCGACGACGTCAGGTCAGGCCGCGGGGCCGTCGCTCAGTCCGCCGTGCTGCTTTCCCAGGTGGCGTGCTTGACGCCGGGCACCCGCTCCAGCCGCTCGACGACCTGGTCGAGCTCCTTGCGCTCGACCGCCGTGCTGATCAGGACCGCGACGACCTCGACGGCGTCCTCGCCGCGTTCCACCGTCCTGACGTCGCGGGTCGGATACTTCGCCGCCTCGAGATGCTCGACCAGCGCCTCGCGCACCGCCGGCAGCGAGGCCTCGTTGGTCGTCAGCACGACCTCATAGGTCGCTTCCGACGCCCGCTCGTTGATCGGGATGCGATTGATCGCGTTGACCAGCGGCCGCAGCAGGGTGTTGCCGGCGAGGACGAAGAAGGTGACGAGCACGCCTTCTGCCAGCATGTCGGCCCCGGTGCAGGCTCCCACCGCCGCAGCGCACCACAACGTCGCCGCAGTGTTGAGGCCGCGGACATTCATGCCCTCCTTCATGATCACGCCGGCGCCGAGGAAGCCGATGCCCGAGACCACATAGGAGACGACGCGCACCGCCTCGTGCGCGCCCGACATCCGCATGGCGAGGTCGACGAAGGCGGCGGCACCGACCGCGACCAGCACGGTCGTACGCAGCCCGGCGGTACGCTGCCGGTACTGGCGCTCGGCCCCGATCAGCGAGCCGAGGATGAAAGCCGCCGCGAGGCTGACCACGGAATCGAGGAAGGGGTAGAGTTCGAAGGTCTGAACGAAGCGCAACCGTCTGCTCCCGCCAAGAGCGCCGGCTATAGCTGGCGCAGGATGACGGAACAATGAAAACGGCCGGGCTCGCGCCCGGCCGTCGAACTCTCAATGCAGTCGGCTATGCCGCGTACTGACCTCAGAAGCGGTCGCTGTCGTAGCCGCGGTCCCGATCATGATCATGGTCGCGATCGCGCCAACGGCGCGAGCCGCGATCGTCATCGCGCCGGTCGTCGTCACGGTCACGCATGCGCCGGTGCATCTCCATCATCCGGCCGCGGGTATCGGCCATCACCTCGCGCACGGCTCGCCGCGCCACGGTCTTCTGCTCGTCGGTGAGCGTCGTCCAGAGCGGGCGGACCGCGTCGGCCATTTCCTTGGAGCGCGCGGCACGCTCGCCCTGGCGGGTCGCCATCATGTCGAGCCGCTCCATGATGTCGGCGTCGCGATAGAGCTCGCGCTGCTCGCGCATCTGCCCCATGCGCTCGCGGCGCTGCTCGGCATTGCGCTTGAGCAGCGCCTCGACCTTCTCGAAGGCCGCAACCTGCTCGGGCTTCAGCTTCAGATCGGTGCGCAGCTTGGCGAGGCGCTCATTGAGCCGCGCCGCGGCGCGCTCGGCCTGGCGCTGACGCCATTCCTCGCGCCGGTCGCCGCGCTCGCCACGTTCGGCACGCTCGCCTTCGGCGCCGACGCGCTGCTGCGACTGCTGGCTGCCCGGCGCAGGCGGGATCGGCTGCGGCTGCGCCACCGCCAGCGTGGCAGCCAGGGCGGCAGCACCTGAAGCAGCGATAAGGGCGATGCGTTTCATGAAAAGCTCTCCGTGTTCATTCACATACGGTTCGCTGTCTCGGGTCTCGAAGCCGGCAGACGATGAGCGGAGCCTGAGCGAGACCTCCTCACGGCGCGATGGCGCGATGATGACAAGATCGTAATGTCCAAAGGACGCTGCGGCGAGCGCGAAGTTCCAACGCCCTCGGCCGAAGAGCGAGAAAGCCCGCCGCCGGTCACATCCTCGTGTCAATGGCGCCGTCGCGGCCCGGACAGGCCGCGCAGCCCCGCCACCTCAAGGATTGCGCAACGATTCGGACCTAGGGTTTGCCATGGCCTGAGGCGACGAACGCGCCCCCGGCCCGCGGCGTCTGCCGGCGCCGGCTCTCCGGCTTGGAGGCACGATGCGCGAACTGCTCTTCGGTCTCATCGTCGGTCCGCTGATGGCGCTGGCGCTCCTGCTCCTGGCCGGCCAGCCGGTCGAAGGCCGGCCGGTGGTCGCCCTGTTCCCGCCCGGCTCCGGCGAAGCCCAAATGATCGCCGCCATCGCCGCTGCGGGCGGCGCCGTCCTGGCACTGAGTTCCAGCCGTCCTGTCTCGGTCAGCACGGCCGAGACGACGGACTATGCCGGCAGGCTCTACGCCGCCGGCGCCTGGCTCGTGCTCGACGCCAGCCTGGCCAAGCTCTGCGTTGATGTCCGCACGGTTTCAGGGAGCAGCCGATGAATCTGGTCGAACAGTTCCGCCGGCGCTTCGGCTATCTGCTCACCACCCTCCTCTGGCTCCAATTCTTGCTGATCGCGGCCTGCGTCCAGGCTTTCGGCCTGCCGGGCTCGAATCTTGCGCTCGGCTCGCTCGTTCTCGCTGCTATCCCGACCATTCTCTGGCGGCTGCGCGGACCGGACTGGCTGACGCGCCAGGTCAGCTCGCTCGCGCTCGTCGGCCAGGTCATGCTGCTGGTCTACGTCACCGCGGGCCATCCCTATCAGCCCGACATCCATATGGCGTTCTTCGCCGCGCTCGCGATCGCCGCCGGCTGGCTCGACTGGCGCATCTTCATCACCACCGCGGTCGCGATCGCGGTGCATCACGCCGGCCTGAACCTGATCTATCCCGAAGGCGTCTTTCCCGGCGGCAGCGACGGCCGCCGTGTCATGCTCCATGCCGTGATCGTGGTCGCGCAGAACGGCGCCCTGATCTGGATCGTGATCACGCTGCGGGCCGCCTTCATCAACGCGGAAGCGGAAAGCGAGCGTGCGAATGCGGCGCGCCGCGTCGCCGAGCAGGCCGAACGCGATCTTGCCCGGACGACGCTGCAGTCGGCGCTCGAACGGCAGGCGCTGGTGCTGGCAATCGCCGACGATCTCGAAGTGGAGGTTGCCGGCATAGCAGGCGAGGTCTTCGCCTCGGTCGAGCCGTTGCGGATGGCCGCCTCCCAGATGTCCGAAGGCGCGCGCCGGGTCCAGGAAGGCGCGCATGCCGCGGCCGCCTCCTCCGACCATGCCTCCTCGGCCGTCGCCGCGGCGACCATCGCCACCAGCGGGCTCGCCAGCGCGATCGGCGAGATCCGCGAGCAGGTCGGAGCAACCAGCCGAGTCGTCGAGTTCACCACCAGCAGCGCCCACAATGTGCTGAGCACCGTCCACCATCTCTCGCTCAAGGCGGAGGATATCGGGCAGATCGTCCAGCTGATCTCGACCATTGCCGAGCGCACCAATCTTCTGGCCCTCAACGCCTCGATCGAGGCGGCGCGCTTCGGCGTGCAGGGCCAGGGCTTCGCGGTGGTGGCGCAGGAGGTCAAGGCGCTCGCCAGCCAGACCTCGCAGGCCACGGCCGACATCCAGAAAAGGATCGCCGCCATTCACGCATCCGGCTCCGAGGCCGTGCGCGCGATCGAGGTGATGGGCGGCTCGATCAATTCGCTGAACAACGTCTCGGCTTCGGTCGCCGCCGCTATCGTCCAGCAGGACCAGGCCACGGCCGGCATCGCCGAGAACATCGGCAGCACGGCCCGGGATGCCGAGATCGCCTCGGACACGATCCGCCGCGTCATGGGCATCGCCAACGAGACGGGCTCCGCCGCCGGCAGCGTTTCCGAGGCTGCGGAGAAGCTCGCTGCGCAGGCGGCGCAGCTCGACAGCCAGGTCCGCACCTTCCTGCAACGGATCCGCCAGGCGGCCTGAACCGCCGTCAACGTCAGCCGGGGCAAGGGCAGAACGGCGGGAGGGCTCGCGCCCTCCCGCCGCCTTCAGCGGTTGTCGGTCTGCGCGCGGACGGCAAGCCGTCCTTGCCGCGAGATCCGGTAGGGACCGCCCTCGCGCGATTCGATCAGCCGCTTTCGCTTGAGCGCAGCGAAGACGGCGAGCGTACAATCGCTCAGGACGTAGCCCTCATGGGTGAAGCAGTCGATGTGGTGGATACGGCCATTGTCGCCGCGAAGATGGCGGATCTGTCCGCCACGGGCCAGCACGTGCAGCACGCGCTGCTCGCCCCGCGAAACGTTCATGATGATAGAGCCTGTGCATGGAACCATGACAAGCGCCTCGGCGAAAGCCGACCCTGTGGTCTGGATCTTTCACCCGGCGCTGGATCAGGTTTCGCCTCAGCGAAACCTCACCGGGTTCCCGCACTCTCCAACACGATGCCCTCTCGCATGTTTCGCGGACGCAGATCGCGCCCGGGGAGAAGGCGTTTAGCCCCCTGCTCCACAAGGGTCAACGCCGGCAGTGCGCGCGCACGGGCACGAAGCCGTTTCGCGCGGGGGCGCGGATGCGCTATGGAGCTGCCATGTCGACCGATGATTTCCTCGCGCGCTTCGGCTCCCCCGGCCAGCGCCAGCCCGACCCCGTCGCCGCCGCGCAGCAGGCGATGCGCAACCCCTTGCCGAAGCGCTTCTACGAGAAGGCCGAGTCGCTGGAGCGCGACGGCCTCTTCCATGTCGCGCTGGACGGCCGCACCGCCCGCACGCCGGCCCGCAAGCCGCTGGCGGTCGCCTCGCGCGCGGTCGCGCAGGCGCTCGCCGCCGAATGGCAGGCGCAGGAGGGCGAGATCGACCCGGCCCGCATGCCGATGACCCGGCTGGTCAACTCGGCGCTCGACGGCGTCGCCGACCAGCACGAGGCAGTTCGCGCCGAGATCGTCCGCTATGCCGGCAGCGATGCGCTCTGCTACCGCGCCGGCGAGCCGCGCGAGCTGGTCGAGCGCCAGGACCAGATCTGGAACCCGCTGATCGCCGCGCTGGAAACCCGCATCGGCGGCCGCTTCGTCATGGCCCAGGGCGTGGTCTTCGCCGAGCAGCCGCAGGCCGTGCTCGACGCGGTGGGAAAACGCGTCGCGGCGATCCCCGCCCCCGTCGCCCTCGCCGGCGCCCACAACGTTATGACCCTGACCGGCTCGACCATCCTGACGCTCGCCCTTGCCGAAGGACTGATCGACGCCGAAGCCGCCTGGGCAGCCGCCCATCTCGACGAAGACTACCAGATCGGGATCTGGGGCCAGGACGAGGAAGCGGCCGAACGCCGGGTGCTCAGGCGCCAGGAATACGACGCAGCCGTGCTGCTGCTGATGCAGGGCTAGAGCCGATGCAACCGGGCGCGCCAAAAGCCGACAACCCGGCCGAGTACCTCGCCCAGCTCGATGGCTGGCGCCTCGCGACGGTCGAGGCCCTGCGCAAGGCGGTGACGACCGCCGCCCCGCTCGATGAGCGGATCAAGTGGACGCATCTAGTCTATTTCGCGAACGGCCCCGTGCTTCTGATCCGCGCCGAAGCCGCGCGCGTGCTCTTCGGCTTCTGGCGCGGCAAGCGGTTGCGGGAAATCGAGCCGCGCCTGAAACCCGGCGGCAAGTTCGAACTCGCCACCATGGTCCTGCGCGAGGGCGATGCGGTCGATCCCGCGATCGCAACGAGGCTCGTCCAGGCCGCGGTCGCGCTCAATCGCGAGCTCGGCGATCCCAGCAGGCCCTCTGTGTGACGGCCTCCGCGGCTAAACTCCTCTGTCTTTTCCTTGTCATCCCGGACAAGCCGCGCAGCGGCGCCGATCCGGGATCCATTCCTGAGCCTTTTCGATCGAGGCTCCGGAATGGATCCCGGGTCTCCCTGCGGTCGCCCGGGACGACCAGCACGTGGAAGGAGGTCCTGAAACAACATCCCCGCCAATACTTCATGCCCCTGCCGCCGGCGCCTCGCTCAGCACGCGGTCGACCAGCCCCCACTCCCGGCCCTCTTCGGCGGTCATGAAGCGGTCCCGGTCCAGCGTGCGCTCGACCTCCTCCTCCGAACGCCCGCAATGCTCGGCATAGAGCCGGATCATCCGGCGCTTGGTCTTCTGGATTTCCTCGGCATGGATCAGGATGTCCGAGGCCTGTCCCTGCGCGCCGCCGAGCGGCTGGTGGACATGCAGGCTGGCATTGGGCAGCGCCGCGCGTTCGCCCGGTTCGCCCGCCATCAAGAGGAAGGAGCCCATCGAGCGGGCCGTGCCCATGCAGAGCGTGTGCACGGGCGAGCGGATGTATTGCATGGTGTCGTAGATCGCGAGGCCGCTGGTCACCACGCCGCCCGGCGAGTTGATGTAGAAATGAACCGGCCGCTGCGGATTCTCGGCCTCCAGGAACAGCAACTGCGCGCAGACCAGCGCGGCACTGGCGTCGTTGACCTCGCCGTTCAGGAAGATGATCCGCTCGCGCAGCAGGCGCGAATAGATGTCGAAGGAGCGTTCCCCGCGGGTCGACTGTTCGACGACCATGGGGACGAGCTGCATCGTGCCGTGCATCGACGACCTCCTCAGTTCCAGGATGTTGTTGGTTTGGTTTGCGGGCTTAGCCCGCGCCGTCAGGCGGCGCGCAGCATCAGCGGCTGGTTGCTGTTGGCAGGCGCCGGCGTCTCGATCAACCTCGCATCGGTCAGGCTATGGATGATCCGCAGTTCGGTGCCGCCCTCGCTCGGCGCGAGCTGGAAGGTCACCACGCTTTCGAGGAAGGGCGGCTCCTCTTCCCTCAGCCGGTAGCGCATTTCCTCGCCCGGCACGCTGGAAAGTGCCTCGACCTGCGCCGGCAGCCAGCGCTCGCGGAAGGCGGGAATGCTGAGCGCCCGCCAGACCTTCTCGGGCGGCGCATCGAGCTGGTATTCGAACACCAGCTGCTTGGTGCGATCCTGCGTGTCGCTTTCGCTCATTGGTCCATGTCCCGCAGCAGGTTCTTGAGGGCATCGATGCGCGCCGGCCAGTAGGCGCGGTATTTCGCCAGCCATTGCGCGATTAAGGCCAGTCCGCCCGGATCGACCTCGTAATTGACGAAGCGCCCCTGCCGCTCCTCCCGCACAAGCCCGGCGGTGCGCAGCACGGCAAGGTGCTGCGACATCGCCGGCTGGCTGATCGCCATGCCCTCGCGCAAGACACTGGCGTTCATGCAGCCGGAAGCGAGCTTCTCGAAGATCGCCCGGCGGGTCGGATCGGCCAACGCCTTGAAGATGTCCTGCTCACCCATGAATGAAACATAAGCATGCGCTTATTTGATTCGCAAGCGGCCACCAACCCGCCGGCTTGTCCGCCCCCGTCAGCTCACCAGGATCGGATAGAGCGAGACGACGAGGAGGAGCGCCATCACGATGTTGAAGACGCGTTGGCGGGTCGGATCGGCGAGAAGGCCGCGCAGCAACGTGCCGCCGATCGCCCAGACGGCGATGCAGGGTCCGTTGACCAGGGCGTAGACGATCACGACGAGCGTGAGGTTGAGGAAATAGCCCTCGGTCGGCGTGTAGGCCGCAACCGCCCCGACCGCCATGATCCAGGCCTTCGGGTTGACCCATTGGAAGGCCGCAGCGGCCGGAAAGCTCAGCGGTGGCGCCGCCTCGGCCCCCGGCTCCAGCGGCGCCGAGCGCGCGATCTTCCAGGCGAGATAGAGCAGATAGGCACTCCCGCCATAGCGCAGGACATCGTGCAGGGCCGGCATGGCGGTGAAGAGGCCGCCCAGGCCGAGCCCGACCGCCAGGACGAGCCCGCAGAAGCCGAGATTGATCCCGAACAGCAGCGGCAGGCTGGCGCGAAAGCCGTGATTGGCGCCGGAGGCCAGCAGCAGCGTGTTGTTCGGCCCGGGCGTAATCGAGGTCACGAACGCATAGCCGATGAAGGCGAGCAGGAGTTGCAGAGTCATGTCCGGTCCGGTGCTTGGCAACATCGGAGCCGGAGATTGCTCAGGTGACACTTTTTGCATAGACTAAAAAGTGTATCGTGACACAATTGCGAGGCGCCATGCTGCTGGCATCACCCTGGACGCCCCGGCTGACCGATGGCGCTGGCTCTCCCGGCGAGCGGCTGGTCGAGGCCCTCGCCCGTGACATCGCCGACGGCTCGCTGCCGCCGGGCTCCCGCCTGCCTGCCCACCGCCCCCTCGCCTGGCAGCTCCGCATCGGCCTCGGCACGGTGACCAAGGCCTATGCCCAGCTCGAACGCCGCGGCCTCGTCCGCAGCGTCCGCGGCCGCGGCATGTTCGTCGCCGGCATCACGCACGCAGCGAGCCGCATGGTCGACCTCAGCATCAACGTACCGCCGCAAGCGCTCAGCGACCGGCTGCTCGCCGCCTGCCTCGGCGATCTCGCGATGCGACTCGATGCCGACAGTTTTGGCGCCTATGCCGCGCCCGCCGGCCGTCTCGAGCACCGCGCCCTGCTCGCCCGCTGGCTGGCGCAGACTGGCGTGCCTGCCGCGCCGGAGCGCCTGCTGATCTGCAATGGCGCCCAGCATGCGCTCGCCATCGCGCTGGCGATCACCTGCGGGCCGGACATCGAATTGTTGACCGAGGCGCTGAGCTATCCCGGCGCCATCGCCCTCGCCCGCCGGCGCGGCTTGCGGCTGGCCGGGCTCGCCATCGACGAGCAAGGCCTCGTGCCGCAGGCGCTCGAACAGGCCCTGCATCGGGCGGCCGCGGCGGGCCGGCACGCCGTGCTCTATGTCACCCCGACCCTGCACAACCCGACCACGGCGACGATGGGCGAAGTCCGGCGCCGCGAGATCGCGCGTCTCTGCCGCGCCCATGACGCGGTGATCGTCGAGGACGACATCCATGCCGCCCTGGCCGAGCCCGGCACGATCCCGATCGCCAGCCTCGCGCCAGAGCGGACCCTGCATGTCTCCGGCCTGTCGAAGGTCCTGAGCCCGGGACTGCGCATCGGCTCCCTGCTCGTCCCCGAGGCATGGCTCGAACCGGCCCTCGCCGAACTCGCGGCGACCTGCACCACCGCGCCCCTGCTCTCCTGCCTGATCATGGAACGCTGGCTGGCCGACGGCACTGCCGCCTCGGTCTCGCGCTCGATCCGCGACGAGGCCAGCCGCCGCGTCGCCCTGGCGCGCGCGACCCTGCCGCCGGAGATCGCCATCAGATCGGGCAACGGCTTCCATCTCTGGCTACCGATGGCGCCGGACCGCGCCCGGGCGCTGCCGGCACGCGCCGCCGCCTCGGGCATTCTCCTGCCCGCCCCGGAGGCCTTCCTGGCCGATGCGCAGGCACCGGCCAGCGGCGTCAGGCTCAGCCTCGGCGGCCCCGGGATCGACGCGCTCGCCGACGCGCTCGCCAGCCTGCGCGCCTTGCTCCTCGACGGCGGCGGTGCTGCGACCCGCGTCACCCCGTGATCGGCGGGGCGGCGCAGAGGGCGCCGCGCGCAAGCCGTTTGCGCCGCGATGGACTTCGCCTGCATCGCCGCTTAAGCCGGAAGAAAGACCCTTAGAGATCGCGCCGGGAGGTTTCTCCATGAAGGATGTGCTCGAACAGCTCGAAACGCGCCGCGCGGGCGCCCGTCTCGGTGGCGGCGAGCGGCGGATTTCGGCGCAGCACAAGCGCGGCAAGCTGACGGCGCGCGAGCGGATCGAGCTTCTGCTCGACAAGGACTCCTTCGAGGAGTTCGACATGTTCGTGCAGCATCGCTGCGTCGATTTCGGCATGGACAAGGCCGAGAAGATCCCCGGCGACGGCGTCGTCACCGGCTGGGGCACGGTCAATGGCCGCACCGTCTTCGTCTTCTCCAAGGACTTTACCGTCTTCGGCGGCTCGCTCTCCGAGACCCATGCCCAGAAGATCGTCAAGATCCAGGACATGGCGCTGAAGATGCGCGCGCCGATCGTCGGCCTGTTCGATGCCGGCGGCGCCCGCATCCAGGAGGGCGTCGCGGCGCTCGGCGGCTATGGCGAGGTCTTCAAGCGGAATGTCCAGGCTTCGGGCGTCATCCCGCAGATCTCGGTGATCATGGGCCCCTGCGCCGGCGGCGACGTCTATTCGCCGGCGATGACCGACTTCATCTTCATGGTCCGCGACACCTCCTACATGTTCGTCACCGGCCCGGAGGTGGTGAAGACCGTCACCAACGAGACCGTGACCGCCGAGGAGCTCGGCGGCGCACGGGTCCACACCTCGAAATCCTCGGTGGCCGACGGCTCCTTCGAGAACGATGTCGAGGCGCTGCTGCAGGTGCGCCGGCTGATCGACTTCCTGCCGGCCAACAACACGGCGGGCGTGCCGGAATGGCCGTCCTTCGACGTGCCGGACCGGGTCGACACCAGCCTCGACACGCTGGTGCCGGACAATCCGAACAAGCCCTACGACATCAAGGAGCTGATCCTGAAGACGCTCGACGAGGGCGATTTCTTCGAGATCCAGGAAGCCTACGCGAAGAACATCGTCACCGGCTTCGGGCGGATCGAGGGCCGCACGGTCGGGGTCGTCGCCAACCAGCCGATGGTGCTCGCCGGGGTGCTCGATGCCGACGCCTCGCGCAAGGCGGCGCGCTTCGTGCGCTATTGCGACGCCTTCGAGGTCCCGATCGTGACCTTCGTCGACGTGCCGGGCTTCCTGCCGGGCACGGCGCAGGAATATGGCGGGCTGATCAAGCATGGCGCCAAGCTGCTATTCGCCTATTCGGAATGCACCGTGCCGCTGGTCACGGTGATCACGCGAAAGGCCTTTGGCGGCGCCTATGACGTGATGGCGTCGAAGCATATCGGCGCCGACGTCAACTATGCCTGGCCCTCGGCCCAGATCGCGGTGATGGGCGCCAAGGGCGCGGTCGAGATCATCTTCCGGGGTGGCGACGCCGAGACGATCGCGCGCCAGACAAAGGAATACGAGGACCGTTTCATGAGCCCGTTCGTCGCGGCCGAGCGCGGCTATGTCGACGAGGTGATCATGCCGCACTCGACCCGCCGCCGCATCGCCCGGGCGCTGGCCATGCTCCGCACCAAGAGCCTCGAGCGACCCTGGCGCAAACACGACAATATCCCACTGTGAGCGGGGTAAACTGTGCGGCGCGGCGCGCACGGCGCCAAACGCCTCAGCCAAGTATTTAATTAGAACAATTCTGAAGTGATTCCGCACCATTGCTGCGGCATTGCAGCACGCTTGCGCATTTCGGTCATCGGCTTATTGAGCGAGGCACCTCCATGTTTGGCGCCAGCAAGCATTGCCCCGTTTCACGACCATCGCCGTCTTTGCCGCCACGCTTGCTTTGTGGTGGCTGGCCAGCCGTCTCGGCTGGGTCAGCGCCTTCCTGCTGCCCGGGCCCGGCACGGTCGCGGAAACGCTGGGCGAGCTGATCGCCTCGGGCGAGCTCCTGCGTCACACGCTCGTCAGCCTGAGGCGCGTCGCGCTCGGCTATCTCCTCGCCATCGCCTTCGCCGTGCCGCTCGCCTTGCTCTTCGTACTGAGCCGCCGGCTGCGCGCGCTCTTCGAACCGCTGCTCGAATTCCTGCGCCAGGTCCCGCCGCTGGCGCTGATGCCGCTGCTGATGCTCTGGCTCGGCATCGGCGAGACGCAGAAGGTCGGGATCATCATCCTCTCCTGCTTCTTCCCGATCTTCCTCGGCGTGCGCGGCGGCTTCGACTCGGTCGACCGCAAGCTGATCGATGTCGGCACGGTCTGCGGCTTCTCGCGGCCGGAGATCATGCTGCGCATCGTCCTGCCCTCGGCCCTGCCGGCGATCGTCGTCGGCCTCCGGATCGGCCTCGGCTATAGCTGGCGCGCGCTCGTCGGCGCCGAGCTGATCGCCTCCTCGGCCGGGCTCGGCTACATGATCGTCGACGCCGAGAACCTCGCCCGCACCGACATCGTGCTCGCCGGCATCCTGGTCATCGGCGTGCTCGGCCTCCTCGCCGACCATTTGCTGCGCTTCGCCATCCGCCGCAGCGCGCCCTGGCTCTCCGGCGATCTGGAGATGGCCCGTGCTTGAGCTTTCCGGCATCGGCCGGCGCTACCGCGTCGGCTCAGGCGAGGTCACGGCCCTCGCCGATATCGACCTTTCCTTTCCCGCCGGCTCGTTCACGACGCTGGTCGGCCGCAGCGGCTGCGGCAAGACCACGCTGCTGCGCATCCTCGCCGGCCTCGAACGGCCGAGCGAGGGCGAGATCCGCCGTAACGACGGCGGCAGGCTGCGCATCGCGGTCGTCTTCCAGGAAGCCAGGCTGATGCCCTGGCTCGACGTTGCCGCCAATGTCGGCTTCGGGCTGCGGGGCCGGGTCCCGCGCACCGTCGCCGCCGAGCGCTGCGCCGCCGCGATCGAACTCGTCGGCCTCTCGGCCTTCGCCGGCGCGATGCCGGCGCAGCTTTCCGGCGGAATGGCGCAGCGTGTCGCGATCGCCCGCGCCCTCGTGCAGGAGCCCGACCTGCTCCTGCTCGACGAGCCCTTCGCCGCGCTCGACGCCTTCACCCGCCGGACCATGCAGAACGAGCTCGTCGCGATCTGGCAGCGGCGGCGCCCGACCATCGTCTTCGTCACCCATGACGTCGAGGAGGCGGTGCTGCTCGGCGAGCGGGCGCTGGAGATGCAGGGCGGCCGCATCGTCGGCCGCGAGGAGATCGCCCTGCCCTATCCGCGCGATCCGACCGACCCCGACGTCAACCTCCATCGCCGGGCGATCCTCGCTCGGCTGATGACGACGCCCACGCCTGCCGCGGCCTGAACTCGCTTTCCAAGGAGACCACCATGAAGAAGCCCCTCGCCTATCTTGGCCTCGCGCTCGCGCTGCTGCTGCCCGCCGCTCACCTCCAGGCGCAGACCACCGACAAGCCCAAGGCCGACCAGCCGAAGACGGTCCGCATCACCTATGTGACCGCGCCCTTCAACGTGCCCTCGATCGTGATGCGCGAGAAAGGCTTCCTCGACGAGGCCTTCGCGGCGAAGGGCATCAAGGTCGAGAACCCGGTGATTACTTCCGGCGCCCAGCAGACGCAGGCGATCGCCGCCGGCGAGATCGACATCGCCAGCGTGCTCGGCGGCACCTCTGCCATCCTCGCTGCCGCGAACGGCGTGCCGCTCAAGGTCGTTGCCGCCTATGCCCGCTCGCCGAAAGCCTATTTCCTGATGACCCGCGCCGACGGCCCGGCCAAGCTCGCCGACCTCAAGGGCAAGAAGATCGCCGGCCCGAAGGGCACAGTGCTGAACCAGCTCCTCGTCGCCGCCCTCGCCTCGCAGAACCTGAAGCTCAGCGATGTCGAGTACATCAACATGGACCTGCCGGCTGCCCGCGCCGCGCTGCTCGCCGGCCAGGTCGACGTCGCGACGCTCGCGGGCGCCAATGTCACCCAGGTCGAGAAGGCCGGCGGCCGCGCTTTGACCAGCGGCGAGGGCCTGATCAAGCCGACCACGGTGATCGGCGCCAACGCCGCCTTCCTCGAGAAGCACCCGGACCTCGTCGCCGCCTATTTCGCCGCCCATCACAAGGCGCTCGACTTCATGGCGAAGAACCCGGAGGAGGCGCTGGCGATCGCCGCCAAGGAGCAGAAGATCTCGATCGAGGACGCCCGCGCCCAGCTGCCGCTCTACGACTTCACCCCGGCGATGACCGATGCCGACGTCGCCAACCTCACCGAGGACCAGGCCTTCATGATCGAGGCCGGCATGCTGCCGAAGGCCAAGGCGATCGACCTCAAGGCGACGCTGATCGCCCCCTCCGCCTTCACCCTGCGTTGATCCCATCGGGGCGTTCGCCACCCGGCGGACGCCCACCCCTCCCGCCGGCGGCCGAAACCATGAAGCTCTCGCTCCTCGATCCTCTCGTCGTGCCCAAGGGCCAGACCTCCGGCGGCGCCCTGCGCACCGCAATCGCCATGGCGAAGGAGGTCGAGCGCCTCGGCTTCGCCCGCTACTGGATCGTCGAGCATCACGACGTCGCCTTCGAGGCCAACCCGGCCCCCGAAGTCTTCGCCGCCGCGCTCGCCGGCGCGACCTCGACGATCCGCATCGGTGTCGGCGGCGTGCTGCTCAACCATTACAGCCCCTACAAGGTCGCCGAGGCGCTGCGGACGCTCGGCGCGCTCTTCCCCGGGCGCATCGATGTCGGCATCGGCCGCGCCACCGCCGGCCCCCTCGCCGACCGGGCGCTGAAGCGGCTGCGCGACGCCGAGATCCCCGACGACCATGCGGCGAATGTCGAGGAGCTGATCGGCTGGCTCGGCAACGACCTGCCGGAAACCTCGCCCTTCCATGCGATCGGCATCATGCGCGACGAGCCTGCCGGCCCCCTGCCCTGGATCCTCGCGGTCAGCGAAGGCAGTGCGCGCCGCGCCGCCGAACTCGGCCTTGGCCTCGCCTGCAGCGCCTTCCACCAGCCCGAGCAGGCGCCGCACTCCTATGCCGCCTATCAGTCGGCCTTCCGGCCTTCGCGCCATGCCGCCGGCATCGCCGCGCCGCAGGCCTTCATCGCGGTGCGCGCCATCATTGGGGAAACGCAGGAGGAGGCCGAGCGCCTCGCCATGCCGGTCCGCGCCGTCTTCCGCCAGCGCCGCAAGCCCGAGCGGATCATGCTCGAGCGCCTGCCGGAGCTAGACGACGCTGTCGCGATCATGGACGGCATGGTGCCGGCCGATGATGCCGACTGGCCGACCTTCATCGTCGGCACGCCGGAGCGCGTTGCCCGCAGGCTGCGTCGCATGGCGGCACTCACCGGCGCCAACGAGTTCATGATCCAGGACTTCCTCGACGATCCCGCGCTCAGGCTGCGGAACTACGAGCTGCTGCTGCGCGCGTTGAGTTGAGCGCCCGAGAAGTCTTCAGCGCCAGCGCCTGAACACCACGCTGGCGTTGACGCCGCCGAAGCCAAAACCGTTCGAGATGGCGTGATCCATCGGCAGTGGCCGGGCCACCTTCGCAACGAGGTCGAGCCCGGCCGCTTCCTCGTCTGGGTTCTCGAGATTGAGCGTCGGCGGCGCGATCTGGTCGCGCAGAGCAAGAATGGTGAAGACCGCTTCCAGCCCACCGGCCGCGCCGAGCAGATGACCAGTCGCAGACTTCGTCGCGCTGATCGCGATACCGCCCTCTTCGCCGAACACGGCCTTCACCGCTGCGAGTTCGCCGCGATCGCCGACCGGCGTCGAGGTCGAATGCGCGTTGAGGTGGCCGACATCGCCGGGCTTCAGCCCCGCCTGCTTCAGCGCCGTCTCCATCGCCCGGCGTGCGCCCGAACCATCCTCGGGTCCGGAGGTGATGTGATAGGCATCGGCGCTGGTGCCGTAGCCGGTCAGCTCGGCGAGGATCGTCGCGCCGCGCGCTTGCGCATGCTCCAACGCCTCGATCACCAGGATCCCGGCCCCCTCGCCCATGACGAAGCCGTCGCGGTCGCGGTCGAACGGGCGTGACGCCTTTTCCGGCTCATCGGTGAAGCCGGTCGAAAGCGCGCGCGCCGCGGCAAAGCCGCCGAGCGCGACGAGATCGACGCAGGCCTCGCTGCCGCCGCAGAGCGCGATATCGGCCTCGCCGGCCCGGATCATCCTGGCGGCATCGCCGATCGCCTGCACACCGGCGGCGCAGGCCGTGACCGGCGCGCCGATCGGCCCCTTGAAGCCATGGTCGATCGAGACATGGCCGGCGGCGAGATTGACCAGGAAGGAAGGTATCGTAAACGGCGAAAGCCGGCGCACGCCGCGCTGGTCGGTGGTCCGCACCGCCTCGGCGATCGCCGGGAAGCCGCCGATGCCCGAGGCGATCACGGTCGCGGTGCGCTCGCGCTCTCGTCCTGCGGCTGCCAGCCGGCCTGGGCCAGCGCCTCCTTGGCGGCGACCAGCGCGAACTGGATGAACCGGTCCATCTTGCGCTGGTCCTTCGGCGCGATCGCCACATCGGGATCGAAGCCGCCCTCATTGTCCTCTGCCTTGCCGGGCACGATGCCGGCGATCTTGGCCGGCAAGGTCTCGGCAACCGCGTCGGGCAGGCGGCGCAGGCCCGAGCGGCCGGCGAGCAGGCGCTGCCAGGCGAGCTCGGTGCCGCAGCCCAGGGGCGAGACGACGCCCAGTCCAGTGACGACGATACGGCGCATGGCAGGCTCCTAGTTCGATCTGTCTTGGGTGGCGGCCTGGCGTGCTGCGAGGCGCTCGCGCAGGTCGCTACTGGCGCGCGGCCCGGCGATGACGGTGGCGCTTTCCGCAGTGACCGGTTGCAGGGTCGTGGCATCGACGACGATCGGCGTGATCGGGCGCCCGGTCCCGCGCTCGGCCAGCAGCAGCGAGGCGCCCTCGGGCGCAAGATGCCGGTTGGCGTAGCCGATCAGCGCGGCGACGACGGGGAAGAAGTCCCGCCCCTTCTCGGTCAGGACGTATTCGTAGCGTTTCGGCCGCTCGCTATAAAGCCGCCGCTCGAACAGCCCGCTCTCGGTGAGATGCTTCAGCCGGCGCGTCAGCATGTTCGGCGCGATGCCGAGGCTGCGCTCGAATTCGTCGAAGCGGGTCACCCCCTGCAGGGCATCGCGCAGGATCAGGATGCTCCACCATTCGCCGACGGTCTCGACCGCGCGGGCGCAGGGGCATTCGGCGAGCGGAGCGAGCTTGAGCTGCATGGCCCGGGCTCGCTAACGCAGTGACTATCTTTTTGCAAGCCACTATTTCACACGGAGGCTTGCTCCCTCGTCAGTCCAGCGTGCTCCTGAAGCGCAGCAGCGCGATCCCGGCATAGAGCGGCACGAAGACCGAGAGGTAGAAGACCTCCGCGCCGATGTCGCCAAGATCGGCTCCCTTCAGCATGATCGCCCTGATGACGCGCAGGAAATGGGTCAGCGGGAAGATCTCGCCGAGCCATTGCGCCCAGAGCGGCATGCCGGCGAAGGGAAACATGAAGCCGGACAGGAGCAGCGACGGCAGGAAGAAGAAGAAGGTCAGCTGCATCGCCTGGAGCTGCGTGCGCGCCATGGTCGAGATCGTGTAGCCGAGCAGCACCAGCGCCAGCACGAAGATCAGCACGCAGGCGAGCAGCAAGGCGAGGCTGCCGAGGAAGGGCACGCCGAAGAGCAGCTTCGCCGCCGACAGCACGACCGCGACCTGGACGCTGCCGACGGCGAGATAGGGCAGCACCTTGCCGAGCATGATCTCGCCAGGCGTCGCCGGCATGGCGAGCAGGTTCTCCATGGTGCCGCGCTCGATCTCGCGGGTCAGCGCCATCGCCGTCATCATCACCATGGTCATCTGCAGGATGACCCCGAGCAGGCCGGGCACGATGTTGTACTGGGTGATCCCCTCCGGATTGTAGCGCCGGTGCACGACGAAGGAGAGCGCGCTCTCGCTCTGCTGCAGGGCGATCTCCTCGGTGCCGAGCGCCCGGGTCAGCGCCCGGGCGGCGATGGTCTGCAGGGCGCCGACAGCATTGCTCGAGGCGGAAGGATCGGTCGCATCGGCCTCGACCAGGATGCGCGGCTCGTCGCCACGCTCGACCCGCATGCCGAAATCGCTGGGAATGGTGACGAGGAAGGAGATCGCCCCGCGCGCCATCAGGCTCTCGGCCTCGGCGGCGCTCTCGGGGCGCCTGACGAAGCGGTAATAGCCGGAGACCTCCAGCGCCGCGACGACCGAGCGGGTGTAGCGATCCTGCCCCAGCGCCAGCACGGCGGCCGGCAGCCCTTTGGGATCGTTGTTGATCGCATAGCCGAAGAGCAGGAGCTGGATGATCGGCACCACCAGCATCATCGCAAAGGTGATGCGGTCGCGCCGCATCTGCACGAATTCCTTGGCGAGCATGGCGCCGAGCCGCCCGCCGGAACGTGCGAGCGCGCTCATGCCGCCCTCCCCTCCGCCTGCGCCCGGGCCATGAACTGGATGAAGACATCCTCCAGGCTGGTCGCACCCGGCTCGATGCTGAGGCCGGGGCGCTCCTTCAGGTGCGCCAGCGCCGCTTCCAGCTTGCCCCTGTTGGTACCGACGACATGCAAGGTCGCCCCGAAAGGTGCGACCTGCTCGACGCCGTCCGCCTGCGCGAGCGCCGCGATCTCGGCCGGCTTCAGCGCGCCGTGGACGACATAGGTCGAGAGGCCGGAGCCGCGCACCACCTCCTCGACTGTCCCGGTCGCCAGCATGCGGCCATAGGCGATGTAGCCGATGCGGTGGCAGCGCTCGGCCTCGTCCATATAGTGGGTCGAGACCAGCACGGTCAGGCCCTCGCCGGCGAGGCGGTGGATCTCGTCCCAGAACTCGCGCCGCGCCTTGGGATCGACGCCGGCGGTCGGCTCGTCGAGCAGCAGCAGTTTGGGCTCGTGCATGATGCAGGCGGCGAGCGCGAGGCGCTGCTTCCAGCCGCCCGAGAGCGTGCCGGCGAGCTGGTCCTTGCGCGAGGTCAGGCCGAGACCGTCGAGCGTGCGGGCGACGGCCTCGCCGACGGGTTTGAGCCCATAGAGCCGGGCGACGAAGGTCAGGTTCTCCTCGATCGTCAGGTCCTCGTAGAACGAGAACTTCTGCGTCATGTAGCCGACCTGGAGCTTGATCTGCGCACTCTGGCTGCGGACGTCGAAGCCGAGCACCGTGCCCTCGCCGACATCAGGCGTCAGCAGCCCGCAGATCAGCCGGATCGTCGTGGTCTTGCCCGAGCCGTTCGGACCGAGGAAGCCGACGATCTCGCCCCGGCGCACGGTCAGGTCGACATTGTCGACAACGGTGCGCGAGCCGAAGCGTTTGGTCAGGCCGCGCACGGCGATGACGTCCTCGGCGCTCATCGCCGGCCCTGCAGCACCACGTCGACGATCTGGCCGGGCTGCAGCCGGGCGGCCGGGCCGGCCTCGGGCCGCGCCTCGACGAGATAGACCAGCTTCTGCCGGGTATCGGCGGAGTAGATCACGGGCGGCGTGAACTCCGGCTCCTGCGAGACATAGGAGACCGTAGCGGCAAGCCCGGGCGGGCAGCCATTGCAGCGCACATCGAGCCGGTTGCCGACCATCGTGCCCGAAAGCAGCGCCTCCGGCACATAGAGCATCAGCTTGACCGCCCCGTCGGGCAGCATCGTCAGCACCGGCGCGGCCGGGCCGGCGAGCTCCCCGGGATGGCGCACGAGATCGGTGACGATGCCGGCAGCCGGCGCCGTCAATGTCCGTTGCGAGAGCCGCCATTTTGCCTGATCGAGCGCGGCCTGCGCCTGCGCCACCTGGTTCTGCGCCGCCTTGATCTCCTCGTCGCGCGCCGCCAGCCGGGCCACGGCGAGATTGGCCGCGCTCTGCCGGACGCTGGCCGCGGCGACGTCGCGCGCCGTCTGGGCCTGGTCGAGATCGGCCTGGGTCGAGACCCCGCGGCGGAACAGGTCCTGCCGGCGCTCCAGCGCACGCTCCGCCTCGCGATGCTGGGCCTGGGCCGAAGCCGCATTGGCCTCGATCACCGCGATCTCCTCCGGGCGCTTGCCGCTGAGCAGGTTGGCGAGCTGGGCGCGCAACTGCACAAGGTGTGCCTCGCTCTCGGTGACAGCGTTCTGCGCATCGTCGGCCTGCAGTTCGGCGACGATCGCGCCCGGCGTCACCCGCTCGCCGCGCCGGACCGCGACGCGCTCGATCCGGGCCGTATCGATCGGCCCGAGCCGGACATACTCGCCCTCGACATACCCGACGATCCGGGTCGTCGGCGGCGCGCAGATGCCGAGCGAGGCGGCAATGGCGAAGGAGCAGATGAAGCCGAGGATCATGACGCTTCTCCCCTGCAGGCGAGTATGCTGGCGCGAACCGAACGCCGGATCGTCTCACCGATCAGGCGCGCCTCGTCGGGGCCGATTCCGTCCCAGTCGAGCCGCCGCGTCACCGCCGGCCGCGCGATGCGGAAATAGAAGACCTGGCCGATCGCCGCGAAGACCGCGAGCTTCGTCTCCGGCGCCTCCGGCTCCATGCCGGTCGCCGCCGCCCAGACCTGGCAGGCCCGGCGGTGCACGGGCTCGAACAGCCCGCCATAGAGCGCCTCGAAGGCCTGGCTCGGCGTCAGCATCTCGCGCACGACGAAGCGGGCGACGACCTCGCTCTCCGGCACCGTTGTCAGAAAGGCGACGACCCGGTCGATCAGGGCGAGCAGTTGCTCGGCCGCCGCGTCGCGATCGCTGACATCGAGCGCCATCGAGACGGCCGGCGCGCCACCTGCCAGCACGCCCTGCATGCGGGCGATGATCGCCTCGGCGCAGGCCTTCCTGAGCCCGTCCTTGCCGCCGAAATGATAGGCGATGCCGGCACTGTTGACGCCGGCCGCCTGCGCGATCTCGCGTGTGGAGGTCGCGTCGAAGCCGTTACGCCCGAACAGGTCGAGCCCGGCCCGGATCAGCGCCAGCCGCGTGCCCTCCGCATCCTTGATGATGGATGAGCGTGCCATAGCGGGAGCATATCACCACACCTCATTTCAATCAATCGATTGATTGAAATGAGGTGCTGATGAGCACCACCCGGCGCTCACTTCTCGAGCTGCAGAAAGTTTGTCACCAACACGCGCATTCTGTCACCGCGGCGCGCCCAGATTGTCACTGGCGCGGAGCGGTACCTGCTCGACATGCGAAACGTGTAGGAGGACGACCGGAGACGTCGCGCCAGATTAGAGCTAGTGAACGCGAAGGCAACGTTTCCTCGATTTTACAAAAAGTTCCGCAATTGAATGAGGTGCCCGGCTCCCTACCGGGCACCTTCATTTGGAGCCCAGGCGTAAGCGTGGCTGCTTCTTGCAGTCCGGGCAGCCAACACCGCAAGTGCGATAGCGAGCTGGGAGCCACATAGACCCTGACATCAGCAAGATGCCCCATCTACGCGCCCGATGTTTGTATGGCTCGGGGCGCTGGTAGCTAGCCTGCATAACGAACTGCGAGGGGACCGGAGCTGGCCCCTAGCCGACGTCTGGAACGTCTGCTTCCGGGCAGTCCAATGGCCTAGCCGTCTGGCTGCTGAAAGGTGGTCTTTCGGACTCTGCCAACGCCGGTTTCGTCCAGCTTGGCTTGGCCACCGGGCAGCGAGCTCGAGACTGACCCATTCCCAACACTCATTATCTTCCATTAAAAATATAATAAATACAATGACTTGTAGGAAGTATGGAAGATTTCTGGAAGAAAATATTGTAGAATCTTCCATTTCTCTGTATGTTGCACGCCACTCATTTGGAGGCGACGGCGCGTGGCAACGGCAGAAAACAAGCTCGAAAAAGACATGGTTCATCTGGCGCGAGTGGCGCTGTCAGGGCGGCCGCAGGACGTGATGACGCTTCTCCACCGCTTTGCCAAAGGCTATCGGGATAACGCGCCTGCCATGGCTACGGCTTTGGCCTCGCTGTTGCGGGAATCGCCGACGCGCGCCTCGCCATTACGTCGACAGACGGAGGCCGTGCTTCCCGTCGATCTTGATACCCGCTTCCATCTGTTGCGAATAGAAGAGCATCCGGTCGTGGACCACGAGCCGGTATATTCCAGCACTGTGCAGGCAGCGCTTGATGCGCTCGTGGCCGAACGCAAAGGTATAGAGAGTCTTCAGAAGGCCGGCCTTGAACCCAGCCGGACTGTTCTGTTCACAGGCGCTCCCGGAGTGGGCAAGACGCTTGCCGCGCGCTGGCTTGCGCGCGAACTCAACAGGCCTCTTCTAATTCTCGACTTGGCTGCCGTGATGAGCAGCTTTCTGGGCCGCACGGGCACCAACCTGCGGCATGTTCTCGACTATGCGAAGACGCTGGACTGCGTGTTGCTGTTGGACGAGCTTGATGCCATCGCCAAGCGTCGCGACGACCGCGGAGAAATCGGGGAACTGAAGCGCCTCGTTACTGTGCTTATCCAGGAAGTCGACGACTGGCCGTCGTCGGGCCTGCTGGTTTCGGCTACCAATCACCCGGACCTGCTGGACCCAGCGATATGGAGACGCTTTGACGTCGCGCTGGAGTTTCCGCTTCCGGACCGCGAAGCAATCCGTGCCTATCTGATGTCCGCGCTCGCTCCACTGTGCGCGCAGGCAGACAACTGGGCGCGCGTGCTTACAATCGCGCTCGAAGGACAATCATTCAGCGATATCGACCGCGAGCTTAAGTCAGTGCGCCGCAAAGCTGCGCTATTGGGTGAGCCACTTGACAATCATCTGGTGGGGCTCGTCGACGGCAGGTCGGGCAGCAAGAGCGATCGCATCGCGCTTGCGGCGGAGCTTGTCAGCGCGGGGGTTCTGTCGCAGCGCGCGGCCCATGAAGTCACCGGCGTGGCGCGGGAAACCATTCGCGCCCGGACTGCAAAGAAGCCTCCGAGCCAAATAAACGGGGTCGCGCGCCGTGGCTAAACAGAATTTTCTTCTCGGCAAGGGCGAGCGGCTCACGCAGGACGTTGTCGTGCGTTCGGGCGGAGGGCCGAAGGTCACGCCCTATACGTTCCAGCAGGCGCGCAGCCGTCTGGCTCCCATGCTTGATAACACCGTTCGGCAGATCAGAAGCCTGCCTGATGAGGCTTGCCCGCAAGGTCAGGCCGTCGCGGCTGTTGTGCTGAATCCCGAATTTATCGCTAAATCGTATTTTCCGTCGGAGCTGCTTCGTCAGACAGGTCTAACTCCTGTCGGGAGCAAGCCACGGCGCATCACGCCCGCGCAGCGATCCAAAGGGCGACCGCCGGAAGAAGCCCTAACTACCGAACTCTTCGTCATGGGGACCAAGCAGGCCTTTGCGAACTGGCAGTCGTCCATGGGGCGGCTGGTGGAGGGAACGCAGGTCGCGAAGGATCTGATGACGCTAGAGACGATCGAGGCCCAGAGCGTCGCAGACAAAATCAAGGGGATCATCCCCGCGCGCGGCGATACCGTCTTCGAGGTCGTGCTTCATGCGGAGGGCATGGACGGCGAGCGCGCCATGCTTCCGGAATTCAGCAACTATCTGCAGGGCCTCGGCGTCGACGCCAGCCTGAACCACCGCTTCTATGCGGGCGGCCTGTGCTTCATCGAACTGGAGGCCCCGGTCGCGCTCGCTGAATCGATTGCCCTGTTCTCTATTGTCCGCGCCGTCCGGCAGATGCCGCAACTGCGTGTCCTGCAACCGGCATTCCGCACCTCCGGCATTCCTTCCGTCGCCGTCGAGCTGCCGCCTGTCGCCGCTATGGATCCCTCGATAAACGTCGCTATCTTCGACGGTGGCCTGCCGCCGTCGCATCCGCTGTCGGCCTGGGCATCCCCCTACGAAATCATCGGGACCGGTCCTGCCGTTGGCGATTTCCTCAATCACGGAACCGGGGTGACATCGGCCTTTTTGTTCGGCTCGATCGACCCGTCGAAGCCGCTTCCGCAGCCCTATTCGAATGTCGATCACTACCGGGTCCTCGACGGCGACCCCAGCCAGAACCTGCACGAGCTGTATGAAGTGCTTGGTCGCATAACGAGCGCGCTGGACCAAAAACACTATGACTTCGTTAATCTGAGCATCGGGCCGTCTCTCACCATCGAAGACGATGACGTTCACGCGTGGACCGCTGTTCTTGATGACCGCTTCGCGCGCGCGGACACGCTCGCCGCCGTCGCGGTCGGCAACAACGGTGAAGGCGATGAAGAGCTGAGCCTGAACCGCGTGCAGGTGCCGTCTGATTGCGTGAATGCGCTGGCTGTGGGTGCCGCCGATTCACCGGGCGAGCGATGGGCCAGAGCGCCTTACAGTTCAGTCGGACCGGGACGAAGCCCCGGCCTGATGAAACCCGACCTTGTTCAGTTCGGCGGATCGCTGCAAAGACCGTTCCTCGTGGTCGGTGGCGGCAGCAAGCTTGCCCTTGAAGCCACCGGCGGCACATCCTTCGCAGCACCCAGCACATTGCGCTTGGGCGCTGGCATCAGAGCGCATTTTGGCAATGGCATCGGCCTGCTCGCCGTGCGCACGCTGTTGATCCATTCGGCCGAAACGTCAGACCATCCCCACCGGGAGATAGGTTGGGGCCGCGTCGCGCAGACGCTCGAAGACATTGTCGTCTGCGATGACGATACGATCAGGGTCATCTACCAGGGCGACATTTCGCCGACGAAATACATCCGGGCGCCGATCCCACTGCCAGAGAGCGGGATTGCCGGTAACGCCGAAATCACCGCTACGCTGTCCTACAAGTGCCTTACCGATCCCCACCACCCGGGCAACTACACTCGCGCCGGACTGGACGTCACGTTCCGGCCTCATGACGGGAAATATAAAAGCGAGGAGCAGCTGCACGCCGATTCCAAGAGCTTTTTCTCAAGTGTCCGTTCCGGCGGCGATGAGGAGGAGCTCCGGCGGGACGCGTGGAAGTGGGAAAACTGTCTGCACGCCACCCGCAAGTTTCGCGGGTCGAGCCTGCAAAATCCCTGTTTCGACATTCATTATAACGCCCGCCTGGAGGGCCGAAACTTCACGCCCGCAGAGAAGCTGCCCTACGCGCTGGCGGTTACGGTGCGGGCAAAGGGCATTGCCGACTTTTACGACCAGGTTGTCCGTAAATATGCGACCCAGTTGGAGCCGCTGCGGCCGGTCATTGAAATTCCGGTCAGAACCTAGCGCGCGCCGAGCAGATACGCACCAGAACGGCTGTACCGCGTTTGCGCGCCGCTTACGCGCAGACGGTAGTTGAGCATCGCGCCGCTGATGCCATAGAGGTGCTGCGCTTCGGCCACAAGCTGTCGGCACATCACGTGCCATGCCCCCTCATTGGTCAGCAGCAGCGTGCCCGCGAGATAGTTGGCTTCGGCTTCAACGCTGCCGTCACGGGCGCGTTCGCCTTCAGGGGTCAGCGGCGGAGTGCATTCGTGGCCTAGAAAACAGTGCGCCAATTCATGGCAGATGTTGCTGCGCTGGCGATAGGGATGATGCGAGTCGTTGTGCACTATCGCCGTGTTGAGGCCGCAAGGCACCGTCACGGCGGAGAAACATGAGCTGTCGGTTCTGAGGAACGGCGACTGTCGGTCGAGCTCACTGAGCTTGATAAGCTGAATCTCATAGCGCTCGTAGACCAGCACCGGATCGATGGGCGCTTCCGGCGGCAAGCCCATCTGCGCGCGTACCCGCAGAGCGATGCGATTAGCTTCCGTTTTGAATCCGCGTCGCCAGCTCAACTCATTTATCCCGCAGGTTATTGTAGGTGCTGATTACGATCTCCTCGATCAATTTGGCATTGTTCGACGATAGTTTCGGGTCCGCGCGGAGCAGGGCTGTAATCTTGGCGATCGGCTCGGCTTCCTGCTGCTCGCCGCCCCGGATGAACAATTCTGCCTTGAGGTTTGACCAGGACAGGAGCGCCGCGAGGCCGTTGACGTCCGGCTTCGCGCCCTGACCGATCCTGGACAGGGTGGATGCATTGACCCCGGCCTCCTCGGCTACGTCCTTCCAGGTTTTTTGACGGCTCAGGCGCGCGGCGTTGAGGGCCGCATAGAAGGCGTCGCTGTCAAAGCGGTCGGTCATGCTCTCTCCGTTGCGAAAATTAAACCGATTGCGATATTGCAATTTCGCTCTGAAGATCATAATATCAAATTGATTGCTAGATCGCAATTGCAACCGAGCATCCCACCGGCGGCTGTCCGCCAGAAAGGCTAACCCATGAATGCTCCGCGCCCCGAAGAACGGCCGAAAACCGTCACCATCATCGTCAATGGCCGCCCGAAGACGCTGCCGAAGAAGGAGGTTCTGACCTTTGAAGAGGTCATCGCCCTGGCCTTCGAGAACCCGCCGACCGGCGACGGCATCCAGTACACGGTCCAGTACACGCGCGGCCACGGCAACAAGCCCGCGGGCACGCTGGTCGAAGGCCAATCCGTCAAGATCAAGGAAGGGATGGAATTCGATGTCACGTCGACCAATCGCTCTTAGTCCGGACCTTCTCCGGCTTCAGAACGAGGGTTACGACCTCGACATACGGGGCGGCTACCTGCTCGTCAGGGACGTGCCGTATGTCGACTCGTCGGCAACCATTCGTCTGGGTGTTCTGATTTCGCGGCTGGAGCTGTCCGGCGACAAGACCGTCAAACCGACGGATCATGTCGCCTACTGGACCGGCGCGCACCCGTGTCACAGTGATGGCCGCAAGATCACTGCCATCCAGAACAGCTCCGTCGCCCAGGATTTTGGCGACGGCGTCCGGGCCGAGCATACGTTTTCAGCGAAGGCGGATTACCGCGACTACCACCACAAGATGACGAGCTACATCGCGCGCATTGCGGGCGAGGCCCACAAGCTAGACAACAGCGTGGGGGCGCGCACCTATCCGGCCATTCCTGCGGACGATGATACTTGCGTCTTCAGGTATGTCGACACGGCGACGAGCCGCGCCGGTATCGGGGCGGTCAACGGCAAGATCGCCGGTCAGCGCATCGGCATCGCCGGACTCGGCGGAACGGGCGCTTACATTCTGGACCTTGTCGCGAAGACGGCCGTGGCCGAAATCCGGATCATCGACGGCGATGTTTTCTCTCAACACAACGCGTTCCGCGCGCCGGGAGCACCGTCGCTCGGAGACCTTGAGAACAAGCCGCAGAAAGTTTCCTATTTCGCGGCCCTGTACTCGAACATGCACAAGGGTATCGTCGCGCACGATGTTTTCCTGGACGAGGTGAATGTCGCGCTGCTAGACGGGCTGGACTTTGTGTTCGTCTGCCTCGATCGGGGCCCCGTCAAGCGGGCCGTCGTTCATCGCCTGGTGGCTAACGGCACCCCGTTCGTGGACGTCGGCATGGGCGTACTGCTCAATGACGGGCAGCTCGGCGGCATCGTGCGCCTGACGACCAGCACGGCGGCAACCCGCGAAGAAGCGGCGCCTCACATCTCCTATGCCGATGATGACGGCGGGGCCAACGAGTACGCCACGAACATTCAGATCGCCGAGTTGAACTCGTTCAACGCTTCGCTTGCCGTCATGCGGTGGAAGCAGCTGTTCGGGGTCTATCGCGAGGCGCGCGGTCACTTTTACACCGGCTATTCGATCGGGTCCGGGGAGATTGTGCACGAAGGTGCCGAATGACAGGCGCATCGCACCTCAGGCCGGAATTCGTCGAATTCATCCCGGACCGGCTGGAACCGGGCGTCCTATACATTTCGCGGCGATACGCGACCGCATCACATCTGTGTTGCTGCGGGTGTGAGCGCGAAGTCGTGACGCCTCTTAACCCGGCAAAGTGGCGGATTACAGAACGTGCGGGCACCGTGTCTCTGGCACCGTCGGTCGGCAACTGGAGCTTTCCCTGCCGCTCCCATTACTGGATCAACGCCAACCGCGTTCAATGGGCAACAGCGATGGCCCCCGAGGTCATTCAGGCAGTTCAGGCGCGCGATCGTCGCGACGCGGAACTAAATGTGCCAAAGCCGCAGGGCTGGATCTGGAGGATGTTCGAGAAAATAGAGAGAGAGGCGTCCCTGCTGCTTTCCGCTCTGAAAGCGTGGTGGCGCCGATCCTAATTGGCCCGTCCAAACGCTCGTCTCAGCGTTGAGACCTTCTGAACCTTTTTGGAAGGGGTCGCCGTAGGATTCGAGCGGCCGCCGCGCGTCGGCCGGGACGTGACGCTCCAGGCTAATCTCGCAGAACAGCGCCTCCTGCCACTCGCCCATCGTCGCGCCCGTCCTCCATCCGAGGAAGACTGAATCAGGACTTCATGCCGCGGCAACGGCGACTTCTTCAACGGTATCGGTAGGCAGCTGACATTCGCCGAGCTTCTCTCAAGATCGCGAGTGCCAAAGCTCTGGTTCTTTGGCACGCCGAAGTTCACGCGTAGAAGGATGAATTGTCGACGCAGATATCAACGGCTTCCGTGGCGAACACCGTTGGGGTGATTGCTTTTGATGTCACCGTCGCACGATAGGGATAGGCGTCGTCGATTTCAGCACCGTCGCCCCTGCGCCGGTCCGAACCTGATCCGTACTGCAAGGTCACATATACTGTGCCTTGGACCTCAAATTTCACCTCACGAGCTCCGATCTCAATCACCGAAAGGTGCTCGGATTGGTGTTCATCCACGATGGTGTGAGTCGACAACTCGTCCAGTTCCTGAACGACATCGCCGATCAAGCGGTCCAGAACAGCTTGATCAACGTGATCGGCGAGTTTACGCGCAACGGCAGCTCGGCATTCACGAGCAGCTTCGAAAAGATTCAGAAGAGCTTCGAGACTGTCGGCCCCTAAATTACGGACTTTGCGGCTATCATTGAGCACGGTATCTGACTTAACGTGCGTCACAGCGTTTAGCTTTGACATAGCGTCAGTAAGTGGCTTGATCGTCGCTTTCAAATCAAGCGAGAGTTCTTCCTCAACAAATCTCGGCAGGAGACCGCCTTGCGAGATGTAGGTGGCGCGCTGCGCTCGTGTTGGTCCTGTTGTACCTTTCTCCTGAGCATACCACCCGCAGCGCTTCAATTCGTCGTCAGGAGCGAGTGTGTGTAAGACATGGGTCACCAATTCCCGCAAGGCAGCGGCGAAAAGGTTACCTCGAATTGGGTTTTCTTTGTCCCTCGCAACTCTAAATGCGCCCTTCAGAACTAACGCCATGAACTGGTCATGGGGGCGTTCCGCGCGCAAAGCCTTACGTTGACCGCGGAGACTGGACCACGTCACGATCGGTCGCGACGATACTGACAACCCTTTCAACGGTTTTACTGCTTTGAGTTTGGATTGGCCGTTCATCGATCAAACCTTCAAGGCTTCGCGCAAAATTCGACCCATCGCCGCTCCTCGCGGACGGGGCGACGTTGAGCATTGCGGGAGGGACGAACTGGGTCGAGTTCAATGTTTCATCCCGCCATCAATAGCCGAGCAACTCACGTGTTCAAGCGACAGGCGTTTTAAATCTGCTCTTGAACACTAGGCTAAATTCCGCTTATGCCGCTCTCTCTGGCAAGTCGCACCCATGCTGTTCTTCAGGGTTGTCTCGGCGCACTGCAGCATGTGGGCCGAACACATCGGCAGCCCCTGAGTCCTACGAAGGAGTTCGATGTTGACGAAGCTGCCCAAGGCCACTGACACCAATCAGACCGGGCGTCTCGGGGTAACGGTCCTTCAGGAGCGCCTCGAACGGGAGGGCTGGATCTTTCGTCGTCAGGATGGCGACTCAGACTTCGGCATCGACGGGGAGATCGAGATCGTCGATCGCAATCTCGTCACTGGGCGGCTGATCAAGTGTCAGATTAAGTCCAGCCGCACGATCGAGTTCGAGGATGGCGAGGAGTCGGTCCAGGTCAGCGTCGCAACATATAATCTTTGGCGCGCTACTCCGCTGCTCACGATCCTTTTTCACGTGGATACGACAAGCCGCTCTATCTATTGGACGCCCGCGCTAGCTCATCATCCTCGCGCGAAAGCGGAGTCCTTATCGATCCGGTTTGAGGACACAAGCGACGTTAAAGACAGCATCGCCTCGTTGCGCAGCTACCTGGATTCTTGGTTCGCCGTTCGATCGAGTGACGCGATCCTGCGCGAGATCATGCCATTCCACCGCATCTACGAGGAGTTGGCTACGGACATCGACCATAACGATGCCTGGTCCGAGATGAGTGAAGAGCAGGATGATAGATTCCGCCTGTTCTACGGCCACGCTCTACGTTTGCGGCTAGAGGTTGGCCTTGCGAACGGCATCCTGCCGACGATCGATGACTGGTACATGCGCAGCCAGGGCGTCTGGAACAGCGCCTATCCGCTGTTCTGGGGCACCTTCAGCGAAGCAATGCACGTGATCCGGCCCGCTTACGAAGAGGCCCTAGCCCGTATCACTGCTCGTTTCGCGAACGTCGAAATAACTGTCGAAAACCAGGATCTCTGGAATTTCATAGAACAGCAAAAGACAGGCCGTTCGGTGTTCCACACAATGATCGACGCCCGAAGCTCCGAGCTTCAATTTCACGCGAAGATTGAGGCGAAGTTGCGGGCTCTTAACGCACTCAAGTATCCGTTTGCTCCGGGGAAGCCCTGATGCGCAGACCCGACTGCCTCTGTGCCGAACGCAATAGCGGGGGCGTTCGATACCGAGGTGATCCAGGCCCGATCAGAAATGTCCGCTTTCGGGCAGACCTCGTATGACAGCTATTGGCGCTAGTGAACCCAAGTCCGCATTGCATCTGAACAGGCCAGCGAGCGAATGTTGGCTTTGGCCGCCAGCTTCAGAATCGCATTTCTACCCTGCCCTTGAGGGCGTGATCGCGGGAGCGTTCACCGATCGCTGCCGAGTAGGTGAGGCCGAGCGCGGTTGCCTGCGAAATGCGCCAGTCGAGACCGGCTTCCGCTACCACCGCCTCGCGGTCGATCGGAGTGGCGAAGACCGCCGCCAACGCGGTGCCGGCGACGAAGGCGGTGCGGGCCTGCGGGACCAACTCGCCAAAGCCGTGGCGCCAGCCGAGCATGGCACGGGCGAAGAGCGGCATCTCCCCCAGCCGCGCCTCGGCCCGTAGACCGAGCGTGGCGAAACCGAGCGCCTGGTCGGAGGAGCGCACTCTGAGCGCCGCAGCCCCGCCAAGTTCGGTGCCAGCGTCGGTCGAGACCCGGATCAGGGCGAGCTGCGCGAAGGGCTCCAGCGCGAGGTCGTGGAAGGCGAAGCTATAGCCGAGCTCGGCGAAGCCTTGCGTAACCGAGCCGGGACGCTGCAGCCGCAAGAGATCGCCGAAGCCACGGATCTGCACCTGGCGGCGGATGTCGCTTTCCGACCAGCTATGGGCTGCGCCGGCATCGAGCCTGAGATTGCCGAAGCGCGCCCCGGCATAGAGCGCGGTGTGGCCGCTTTTCAGCTTACCCGAGGAGAGACGTGCATCGAGATCGAAACGCGACTGGCTATAGCCGCCGGCCACGCCGAGCTTCAGCGACGAGCCCGGCCCGTCGTGGACCATCAGGTCCGCCCCGAGCAGCGCGCCGCCGCTGCGGCGGGAGAGCTTGGCGGCGTTGCCGTCGCCACCAATGTCGCCTGTGCTGCCGAAAGCCGTGCCCCAGAGCGCATAGCGAGGCTGTGGCACTCGCGCAGGCATCACGACCGCCCACTTGCGGGCTGGTAGGTCGGCGGCGAAGCTCGCCGTGACCTGTCCAAAGGGCGCGGTCAGCAACGGGCCACGCAGATGGCCCAGAATAGTGTCGCGCACCAATCGGCTCTCGTCGATCATAACGCCGACCGCCTGGGCATGCGCTTCCCCCGAGAGTAGGTCGAAGCCGGCGCGGGCTTCGGCCGCCGTCGCCGAGATCAGTGCGTCATAGACCGGGTTGCCGACGCCCAGCCGCTCGGCCGCGATCGCAACCAAACCCTGGTTGCGGCTCGCGGCGATGTAGCTGCCGCCCGTGCCTGGGCTGGGGATGGTGTCACCGCCGGAGCTTCCGCCGCCACCGTTGTCCGGTCCGAACGAGGTGTCGTTGCGTGTCATGGTCAGGGTAACGTTTTGGCTGCCATAGCTCAGCGATGGCGTCAGGAAGGCCAGGTTCGAGCTCACCGTCGAGAACTGGCCGGTCACCCCACCCGAGGCCGTCAGAATGGTGTAGCTCGCCGTCGCCGCGTAGTTGCCGTTCTCGGCCAGCACCTGCACCGTGCCCCCGGTGATGCTGGCGCTGCCCGAGGCCACGACCCGGTCGCTCTGGCCCGCCGCGGTGACCTCGACCTGATAGATCGAGCCCGAGGCGAAGACGACATTGCCGGAGACCGTCAGCGTCCCGAGCGAGTTGCCTGGCGCCACCGTTGCGCCAGCCTTGGCGACGATGCCGCCGACCGTGCCCGAGCCGCCGAGCGTGCCGCCGTCCAGCACCGTGATCGCCGACGAGGCTAATGATCCATTGACCGAGAGCTTGCCGGCTTCGACCGTAGTCGCCCCGAACAGCTCGCTCCTGCCGCTCAGGATAAGATTGCCGGCGCCGTGCTTGGTGAAGGAGCCGGTGCCGTTGATTGTGTTGGCGAAGCTTGCATCCACCGCCTGGTCGATGACGAGTGCGCCATTGTTCATGATCTGGCTGACGCCGAAGCTGCGAGCCGAGCCGATCAGCGTGCCCCGCGCGATCAATGTGCCGCCGGAATAGGTGTTGACACCGGTCAGGGTGAGCGACCCGGCGCCGCGCTTCTGCATGTCGCCCGTGCCCGAGATCACACCGGCGAAGGCGATATCGTCCGAGTGGTCGAAGGCGAGCGTGCGGTTGTTGACGATAGCTCCCTTGATCGAGCCCGAGGTGCCGCCGTCGCCGATCTGCAGGACACCATCACTGACCGTGGTCCCGCCGGCATGGCTGTTCGTTCCGGTGAGCACCAGCGTGCCGATCCCGGTTTTTGACAGGGAGCCGCTGCCGCTGATGCCGCCCGACCAGGACAGGTCAGCATCGGTCTGGAAAATGCCACCGGCCGCATTGATCACGACATTGCGGGCCGAGGTGAAGCTCGCTGTCGTCCTCAACGTACCACCGTCGAGGGTCAGGTCACCTGTGGTCGCGCCGAGATTGGCATTGGCCGAAATCTGAAGCGTGCCGCCAGCGATCGTCGTCCCACCATTGTAGCCGTTGTTGCCCGCAAGAATGAGCGTGCCGCCTCCCACCTTCTCGATGGCCGTGCCGCTGCCATCGACGATGGTCGAGCCGATGCTGGCGACGATGCCGTTGTCGACGTTGAAGGTGCCGGCGGTTCCGCTTGCGGGCGCGATCGATAGCGTGCCGCCGCTCAGCGCATAACCCTCGGTCGAGAATTGCAGCGTGTCGAAGCTCACTGCGCCGACGACAGTCACCGCACCGCCCGCGGTGCCGGCGAACACGCCGACCGAGCCACCCCAGCCGCCGTTGGCGTTGCCGGTACTGTTGGTCCAGTTGCTGCCGAAGCCGGACCAGGTTCCGGTTCCGCCGTCGACGATGCCGTTGTCGGAGGTATTGGTTCCGTCCCAGAACTGCATGGTCTGGCCGGAGCCGAGCACGACGAGGTTGACCTGTCCAGTTACGGCCGTATCCACCTGAGCATCGGCGATTGAGAAACCGCCTCGGGTCGAGGTGACGCTCTGGCTGTCGAAGCTGCCGGTGAGCGTGCCGCCATAGTCGAAAAGACGATAATAGCCGGCGGCCGCAGCGCGTGCGTCGAGCGCACCGCCGAGCCTGAGGTTGCCGGTGACCTCGACAAGGTCGTTCCCGGCGACGGGATCGCTCCCGCCGACCACCCCCGGCGAGTTCAGCTCGAAGATCGAGATCGAACCGCTGTTGAGCGTGAGGGATCCGACCGTTAGCGTGCCGGGGCTGTGCCCCGCCGACAAGGTCCCGTCCACGGTCACAGCCCCGGCGATAGCGCCGGTACCGGACAGGGTCGCGCCGGCTGCGACCGTCACCGTACCGAGGCCGGTCAGCGCGCCATCGATGCGCAGCTCGCCGGCTGCGACCGTCGTGGTGCCGCCATAACTGCTGGTCCCGCTGAGCGTCTGCCTGCCTGCACCCTGCTTGATGATACCGCTGGTGCCGCCGATCGTACCGGCGAAGACTTGATTCGTCGCATTGCCGAAGGTCAGCGTATTGGCGCCAAGCGTGACGGTGGTGCCGGCCACACCCGACAAGGCGCCGATGGTCCGGTTGCCCAATGCCCAATCGATGTCGAATTCAGCGCCTGCGGCGGCGAGGTTGAGGCTGCTGCTGGTGGCGAGGCTGCCGGTGCCGCTCAGCGCGAGCGTGCCGGCCGTGATCGTGGCGCCGCCGGTGTAGGTGTTGCTGCCCGTCAGCGTCTGCCTGCCCGCGCCCTGCTTGACGATACCGCTGGTGCCGCCGATCGAACCGGCGAAGGCCTGGTTCGTCGCATTGCCGAAGATCAGCGTGTTGGCGCCGAGCGCAATGGTGGTACTGGCCACACCCGACAAGGCGCCGACGGTCCGGTTGCCGGATGCCCCACTGATGTCAAACTCGGCACTTGCAGTCGCGAGGTTGAGACTGCCGATCGCGGCAAGGCTGCCAGCGCCACTCAGCGCGAGCGTGCCGGCATTGATCGTGGTGCCGCCGGTGTAGGTGTTGGCGCCCGTCAGCGTTTGCCTGCCCATGCCCTGCTTGATGAATCCACCGTCGCCCGAGATCGAACCGCTGAAGGCGGAGCCGGCATTCTGTGACCCTACGGTCAGATGTGTCCCGGCTCCGAGCGCAATCAGTCCGCTGCCGCCGAGCTCGTTCACCGACAACGGAGAGTTCAGCCGGTGCGTACCATCAATCTGGAGATTGGTTGAGCTCTCCACTGCCGCCGAGTTGTTGGTCGTCAACGTCATGCCCGGACGAACTTCGAGCGTACCGATGCTGGCGCCGGCGCCGGTCCACGTACTGTCCCCCGAGAAAATGAGGCGCGATGCCCCCGTTATGCTGGTAGAGAATGTTCCTCCCCCGATCGTAAGCGGAGCGGCAATGCCGATCTGACCGTTGCCCTCCAGACGGGAGATGGTGGTCGCGTCGCTCGATAGATAAAGCGTTGCATCGTTGTTGATCGTGAGGGCTTTAGCCACGCTCAGCACGGCACTGAGCGAATGAACGACCACACCACCGGGGGAAACGGTCAGAGCCGTTAATGTCCCTCCGTCCACGACAAGATTGAGATTGATTCCACCTGTCCCGTACCAGCCATTAAAGTTGATATTGCCGGTATCCGAGGCCGACCCGAAATACATGGTCGACCCTGTCAGAAAACTGTGAAAGTAGGCATTCATGGAGTGCCCGGCGGCAGCAGATATACGGCCGATTGACCCTGTGTCTGTGATTACACTGCTGCCAAGGCTGAGATCGTTGAGCGCACGGATGTGGCCTGCCGCTCCAATGAATCTCACTCTATCGTAAGGGAATGGATTATCAGTCGAAACTTGAGCGAGCCCGCCGATGTTGCCAATCGTCTGGGAAAGCGCAGCTTGGCATCCGAGAATCTTGAGCGCGATAAACAGGCTCGCCAAAAGCAATGCTGTATTGAAATTCGAACGGTTCGCTTCGATCAAATGAGGGCTTCTGCCGGCATTTGGCCGAACGACTCGGAGATCCTCTGAGCGAGTAGCAGTCCTTCGCATGGCCGGCTATTAGTGGCTCAATCCAGCTGTCGTCGGGCGACTGCATCAAGGCCATGCCGATCTCACTTCGCAAAGTCCAAAATTTGCAAGCATCCGGTCATGCATGATCTGCCGGAAACGGTCACCCGCGCCGATATCCTCCACCGTGCGATCGCCCGCCATGTTGACAGAGCTCCTTGGCCCTATGCTGCCAACCTGCTTCGTGTCAGCGGTTTTCGCAACGCTTTGCGCTTGTATTGCGCTGCGGTGATCCAGCGGCCAGAAGCATCGTGGCCAGCGGATAAATTCTTCGGGCAGAGGCTGCGCTATCTCGTGGCTTTCTCTCTGATCGGTCTCCACGCGCGCTGGCGCCGGAATATCGGCGAGGCTCCGACGCTCGCGGCGCTCCAGCGTATCGCGCCAGCCAGCGCTCGGCAGATCGCGGAGCTGGTCGGCACGCTCAAGTTGGGCAGTTTCATCGTTGCGAGCCGGCTCCCAGCAGACCGACGCGCTTTGCGGTTGAGCCCTTCGATCACGCTGCTTCAGGAAATCGGCCGCTCACCCTTGGCTTTTCTCGAAGCCTCCGAACGCTTGGACCCGGCTGCGTCGCCAATGGCTGCGAAGCTCCAGTTTGACGCTTCCGGACTGGCGGATTGGCTCGGAGCCTCCTACGAGATGTTTCTGCAGGAGGACCTCTACTTCGCTCCCTTCTGCAATGTCGTCGAGATCACCGGGCAGGATTGCGGCTACCCAGTTCTGTCCGCTGTTCTTGCGGCACATTATGCGGCACTTGCAGGCGAAGCGGCGCCGGCGCCTCTCTCCTATCGCGGATTGGCCGAGCGTTTTAGAATCTCACGCCAGCACGTCGGCAATATCCTCGCAAGCGCTGAACGGCGCGGCTGCTTCAGCGTCGACCGTGGTGGTCGGAGCGTTGTCGTTTCGGCGGACTTTCTATCGGAGTTCGAGTCTTGGGCGGCAGGCCAGATGGCACATTACCGCCTGCTCGCTGGGCGCATACTCGGTAATCTCAGCGAGGTAGCTCGCCCGCTACGCAACCCTCAAGAGTAAGCTACCGACCAATATCGGGGTGAGGAGTCGTTTTGTTCAGCCGCCTCGGGACGCCAGAAGCTCGTGGCTCCGGCAATGCGGGGACCCAATCTACGTCGCTAGCTACCGCCCTGGAGCAGGTTGATGGATCGGCCGGCGCGGGAACGCAGACGCGCGCCTCGCGTTGCCACCTCTAAGATCGAGTACCCAGGAGGGCGACGTGACCGAAAAGAAGAGTCCCGCGGTGAAAAGCCTCGAGCAGGAACAGAAGGCTCAGCGCAAGGAAGAACGCGAAATGACGGTCGACCAGAAGCTGGAGAAGGCTTTGAAGGACACCTTTCCAGCGAGCGACCCGGTTGCTGAACAGGTTCCCGTCACACCAGGCGGCGCAGAGGATAAGCAATGATCAAAGCTTCGTTCTCTAGCCTAGCGGGTGCGTGGATAGCGCACGATGTTGCTCACGGCGAGATCCCCGAGAACATGGCAGTGCCATTGACGTTGCTCGCATCTCGTCTGCCGACACCCGTTCTCGTTGCCGGTACTATAGGTTATGGGGTCTATCGCTTGAATATCGAAGCCCGAGCCCGACGAGCGAAGGACGTCACGCCCAATCGGCGATCGAAGTCGGCCGCCCAGCCAACCTCATCGCAGGCCCGTAGGAAGAAGCGTTCTACATGACCGGACCGACATCCTTTTCGAGAGAGGCAGCGGTCGGAGCCAGTGATTTGCAACGACGCTGAAATCCGCGCTCGCGACAAAGCTCCTCATCGAGCCACTACCGATTGAACGTTGGTCGGCGGTCACGGTTGATGGCGCGACACTATTCGAGGCGACAGAATGCAAGTCCGAACGACTACGACCCTGGTCTACGGCTTTGCCTTTCCAACCCAGGTGATTGGCAAGATCGAAGCAGCGCGGTCCTCGGATCAAACGGTGCTGTCCGAAGCACTCTCGGCGATGCCCTCGACAGAACTGGCATGCGATACCGGTCCCGACGGCGAGCGGAGCTTCCGGGCCTGTCTGTCCGGGGAAGTGACAATCTCCTACGACGCCGTGGTCGACAACGGCACGCGCGCGCTCCTGCCCTCGGCCGCGCGGCAGCACCTCTGGAGCGAACTTCCAGCCGACGTTCTGCCCTATCTGCTTCCAAGCCGCTTTTGCCCCAGCGACCAGTTCCAGCGCTTCGCATTGCGCGAGTTTGGTCAGGCGGAGGACGGGGTCGCTCGGGTCATGTCGATCATGGAATGGATAAATCGACACGTAGATTATGTGTCCGGCGTCAGCAGCGCCGAGACCGACGCCGCGCACACATTCACGGTTCGCGCCGGCGTTTGCAGAGATTTCACCCACCTAGGCATTACGCTTTGCCGGGCGCTGTCCATTCCATCACGAGCGGTCAGTGCCTACGCAGTCGACCTGCAGCCGCCTGACTTTCACGCGGTCATGGAGGTCTTTCTGGATAATCGATGGTGGCTCGTCGATCCGACCAGGCTCGCTCCGATCGAGGGGCTGGTCCGTATCGTGCACGGGCGCGATGCCGCAGACCTTGCATTCCTGACGACCGACAAGCCCTGCCAACTGATACGCCAGGACATCCTGGCTGAAGCAATCTGAAGACACAGTTCTGCGGTGGTCTCCGACAATCCGGACAGGCGGGAACTCGGAGCTAGCGGGTCGTAGGGTCCTGGCCGGCTCATCGATCTTCGGGAAACTGGCGGCCGATCGCGGTGAAGATAGCAAGCTCTCGGCTGCCTTGCTCGCTCAGCCAATCCGGTTCCATGCTTCAAAGCCGGCCTGACCGCCGCAAGCAATTGATGCCGCATCGATGGCCCACCTTATTCACCTGGCCCGGCGGCTGGCTTATCTTCCGATTTCACATCGGGCTTGTCCGCTTCGCCAGTATCCTTGTCGGCGTGCGGATCGATCGAAACCTTGTTCAAGGAGTCCTTGTCAGGGGCACCCTGAATCGACTTTGCCCGCTCTTGCTCTTCAGGGGAGAGCTTGTTGCCGTGACCGTCACGCATGGGTTCCTCCATCGCCCCCCACGCAGCAACCGCCCAACCCACAGCAGGTTCCTTTCAGGTCACTGCGCGCGCGATGCCAGTGGTGCTCCGCTTGCGGCTGAGCTTGCAGCGGGCCAGTGCCGACCTCGGCACGGTTCGACTACTGCCTTGGCACTTTTTTAGCCTGCTCCTGCGCTGCGCGCGCGAGCATGACTTCCAGTTGGACAAGCACCGTCGGCGTGAGGACAAGCCAAAGATCTGCGTCGGCTTCCGTCTCTAGCTTGATCATCGCGCCCTCCCCCATATCCGTACTGACGACGACCTCCGAGACATTCACGACCGGGATCTCGATAATGGGCTTTCCAGTTGTAGACCGCATCCAAAGCTACTCCCCGACGGCCAGCCGGTAATTGTCGATTAGAGATCCTACGCGGGAGAGCGGAGCAGCCTGGCAGCTGAGATCAGCTTTTCCAGCTCTGGGCCGTTTAAGGCGATGTCGCCAGTTTCAGCGTGGACGCGCACATCCGGAAGGGGCTCGCCTTCAGTCGCATCGGCGAGAAACAGCAGACATTCATTCAGGGTGCTGAAATTTCTCGCCGGGGTCGATGACATCCAGAACTGTGCGGTGGATGGCGCTTGGCCGAACCGTCGAAGCGTTTCGAAAGCCGCATCTCTGGTCATGGTGCAATACTCCGACTTCACGGCGACATAACCGGCTGCCAGAGCGCTGGTTCCTGTTCGGCTGCGACGGCACAGCGCAGCAGGGACAAAAACCAAGCGCCTCGAGGAGGAAGCCCAGAGGCGATGGCCGCGAGCAAGCTCATCCCAGTCGCCGGCTCATTGCTTCAGGCCAGTGAGCGTATCCGGGCTTCTCGGTCCCATTGCCGCGTGCGAGAAGCTTCGATAATGGCGGTTGGGTCGTCACTCAACGCAACGACACCTGCATCGACGAAGACGCCGGCCTTTTCCAGCAGGGGCCTTGCTTGGGGGCTAAAGCCTATCGCTTTGAGATGGCCAAAGGCGTCTTTGGTGAAGTCGAGCGCCGCGGCATCATCAAGTAGGTCACTACAGCCTTCTTCGGACAGGACGAGCGCAACTGCGTCGAAAATCACCGAAGGGCTCCCGGCCAGTTGACCATCTGCCTTCAGCTTCCCGCCCTTCTTCAACGAAACGCCGCCTATCCTGGGCGCGACGATCTTAATCTTGCCACCCTCCGCTTCGACTGCTGTCTTGAGAGCATTTATCATCTCGCCATCGGCGCCGTCGGTAACGAGGATGCCGATGGTTCGGCCTTCCAGCGTCTGCGGGTACTTTCCGATGATACGAAGGGCCGGCGACGCCTCCATGTCCTGTGGGGCGAGAGCGGGCTGAGAAGCCGTCGGCAGCGGCATCCCGAGAGCATGAGCGGCCCGCTTGGCCAGGGTTTCGTCGACATTCCGCAAATTGGAAAGCATGCGCACTCGGACGTGCTCCAGAGCGACCTTCGACAACTCGAAAGCCAGAGCGCTGGCGATGTGGGCCTGTTCAATCTCCGTCTGTGAGCGAAAAAAAAGCCGAGCATGTGAATAGTGGTCGGCGAAGCTCTCGGCGCGGAGCCGAACCTTCGCTCCATCGAGGTCCTTGGCAAATGTTCGAAAGCCACCGCGTGGGTCTTCACGAGGCCCGCTCTCCTCGTCCGCTTCATTCAGGCTGTTGGGCTCGTAGTTGGCGCGGCCGGCGAAGACCTGCGTCTGCATCTGGCCATCGCGCTGGAGGTTCTGGAAAGGGCACCCCTTCGCCCGATTGATCGGAATCTGGTGGAAATTCACCGTACCCAAACGCGATAGCTGCGTGTCCTGATAGGAAAACAACCTCCCCTGCAGCAAGGGATCCTCGGAAACGTCGATGCCGGGCGGCATATTGGTCGGAAGAAATGCGGCTTGCTCGGTTTCGGCGAAGAAGTTGTCCGGGTTCCGATTGAGGACCATTCGGCCCACCATCCGGACTGGCACGAGCTCTTCCGGAATCAGCTTGGTTGCGTCCAGGATGTCGAAGGGCAATGCATCAGCATCCTTCTGACTTAGGAGCTGGACCCCGAATTCCCATTCAGGGAAGTCGCCCGCAGCGATCGCTTCATATAGATCGCGACGATGATAGTCGGGGTCGGCACCTGCAATCTTGACTGCCTCATCCCAGCAGGTCGATTGCGTCCCAAGCTTGGGACGCCAATGGAACTTGACGAACGTAGCTTCGTCACGGTCGTTCAGCAGGCGGAACGTGTTGACCCCGAAGCCCTCCATCATGCGGTAGGATCGGGGGATCGCGCGGTCCGACATCGCCCACATGATCATGTGCGTTGCTTCAGGCATGAGGCTGACGAAATCCCAGAAAGTGTCATGGGCGCTCGCGGCCTGCGGATAGCCCCGATCGGCTTCCATTTTGACCGCGTGAATCAGGTCAGGGAATTTGATGGCGTCCTGGATGAAGAACACCGGGATGTTGTTGCCAACGAGGTCCCAGTTGCCTTCCTTGGTAAAGAATTTGACCGCGAAACCCCGAACGTCTCGTGGGGTGTCGACCGATCCGGCGCCACCCGCCACGGTCGAAAAGCGGGTGAAAACCTCGGTCTTCGCTCCGACTTCGGTCAGGATCCTGGCGCGAGTGAATTCCTCAAGCGAATCCGTGAGCTCGAAAAACCCATGGGCCGCCGAACCCCGTGCGTGCACGATCCTCTCGGGGATGCGCTCATGATCGAAGTGCTGGATTTTTTCGCGCAGCACAAAGTCTTCAAGGAGGCTAGGACCTCGTGAGCCGGCCCGGAGCGAGTTCTGGTTGTCGCTGACCGGTACGCCATGGTTCGTCGTGATCCGCTGTTCACGCCCCGTTGCGGTCTGATGTGTTTCACCGGCATTTCCCGGTTTGGATTGCTTGGTCCCCTTCATCAGCCAATCTCCTTGAATTGCCCGGCTCGGCGGCGCCAGAAGCGGCACCGCACTCATTGGCCAATTCAACGCTGCGCGACGCCTGCCGTTCCCGGGGCGCCTAATCGACGTCCCGCCTTCGTTCAGCGCTCCCAGTGAAACAGGCCAGTTCCTCCCCGACGCCCGTCCCTTGGCCGGAATACCGCCGACCTAGAGCTTTTGCTGCGACGGTCTCACGACGCCCTCCGGGCGATCGCTGCCGAACGGGCTCGCTTCTGTCGAATGTGATCCGTGACGGCCACCTGCGTGGCACACCTTCCCGATATCAATCCGACGCGATCGACTGCGGCTTTGGCCCGTGGCGGGCCCAAAAGAGAGCCCCGCCAACCGGAGTCAGCGGGGCCATTGCGAGCAACTAGCGGAGCGCTATCTGGCGAAGCGGCCTTCGTATTTGAACTGGGGCGCAGCCTTCAGCTGATCCTTCGTTGCGTTGATCCGGGCATTCCACTTTTTGTCGGCTTCATTCCACGTAATGGCGATGGAGTTCGGGCTGACCGCGACATAGTGGGTTCCCATTCCGAGGAAACCGCCGACGGAAAGAATGTACGACGCGAGCGTGTTGCCGACGACAACGAGATCCTCGATCTCGCCTACGGTTTCGTCGCCTGCATTCTTCACGTTCAGGCCCTTGAGACTGCTCCCAAGCGCTGAAGCCTGATTGACCTCCGTGAACATGGGCGGCTGAGCCAATGTCGGCGCCGACTGCGCAAAAGCGGCGCTCGTCAGCAGCGACAGGCCAAGGGTTGCAACGGTCATGCGCATGGGAAACCTCGAGAGTTCGATTTGCACCCAGGAGCGCTGGGCGGCCAACGTGATCTGGCAGTGATCCAATCCTGCCTAGCCGCAATTGTTCCGTGGCATTCCAGACGTCGGGATTTGGCAAGGCCCTTGAGACGCGATCGCGTCAAAGCCTCTGGGAAGCGCCCCTCCGCGTCGTCCGACGGCGTCCAAACCACCTCCGAACTGGAACTAATTTTGGCTGCCCCCGTTCTCTGCGGCATCGGCCTTCAGGCCTGCGTTCTCGGGAGGAACACATGAAAAAGCTCGTCATCACCGCGATAGTCGCGTCGTTCACGTCGCTGGGAGCGTTTGCACAGACGTCGACGACGTCACCTGCTCCGGCGCCAGCCCCGGCGGATGCGAATGCTCCGCTTCCAGGAGCGAACAGCTTCACCGAAGGCCAGGCCAAGAGCCGCCTTGAGGCCAACGGATATACCGCCATCGGCGAGCTCAAGAAGGATGACAACGGCGTCTGGAAGGGCACGGCCACGCACGGCGGTCAGCCGGTCACCGTAAGCGTGGACTATCGCGGCAACATTACCCGTCACTGACCAAGGTCGCTGAAAGGAGATTTGAAATGCCCCTCACAATTACCCGATCGTATGAGCACTACGCCACTGCGGCCGCGGTCGTGGAGGAGCTGGGAAATGCTGGCTTCTCGGACAGCGACATTAGCGTCATCGGGCACCGCGAGGATCACGAGGACAGCAATGCCGGGGAAGGTGCAGGCATCGGAGCAGGCGTCGGCGGAGCGGCCGGGCTTCTCGCAGGCCTGGGCATGATTGCCATCCCCGGGATCGGACCAGTCGTGGCGGCAGGATGGCTCGCGGCAACAGCCGCCGGGGCGGCGGCCGGGGCGGCTGCAGGAGGCATCATCGGTGCCATGACAAGCGCCGGCGTCGACGAGCGGGACGCGCACGTCTACGCCGAGAGCGTCCGGCGCGGCGGATCCGTAGTTTCGCTTCGCACTGCTGAGGAGCGAGCGCCAGAAGCGGAGGCGATCATGGATCGCGCGACACCGATCGACATGGCGGTGCGCCGAGCCGACTATGAGCGCGAAGGCTGGACTCAGTTCGATGCCAACGCGACGCCCTATGTCAGGCTAGGCATCTGACCGCCAATAATGGATTGAAAGCCCTGCCCGGCTCCAGCCTGGCAGGGCGCGAATGAAAGGCGAAGCGATGTCGACGCCAACCATTCTGGCGCTGCCTTTCGAAGAGCGGGGCAACATCCCCAACAACCAGCGCTTCCCAGCACTCGTCTATCGGGCGGCATTCGGGCGCCATATCTCTGATCTCGCGAGCTTGATGGAAGAGCGCTTCGATCATAACGGCTGGCCGCCAGCTTGGCGTAACGGCATCTACGACTTCCACCATTATCACTCCGAAGGCCACGAGGTCCTCGGCATTGCGCACGGCTCGGCCGAGTTGATGATTGGCGGCGCAGGAGGACGAGAACTCCAAGTGTCGGTCGGTGACGTGATCCTGCTCCCCGCCGGGACAGGTCACCGACGGCTGACGGCCACCGCGGACTTGCTGGTTGTCGGCGCCTACCCGCCAGGCCAAAGCGGCGACATTCTGCGCGACGCGCCCACTGCAGAAATCCGAGCCGCCATCAGCAAGCTCGCCAGACCTTTGATGGACCCGGTCTTTGGGCGGGATGGTCCGATGCTCCAGCTGTGGGACGGATTTTGATTGGCGAGCTTTGTGGGAACGCTTCATCGCTTCCTTGGTTGGTCTTCGAACCCAATCAGTGAGGAGCACGCCATGAGCGCCCTGAACGGCAAGGCCATTCTGATTCTCGCAACGAACGGCTTCGAGCAGTCGGAGCTCGAGCTGCCGCAGACGAGATTGAAGGAAGCGGGAGCGGACGTGCACGTCGCCTCGCTGGAGCCCGGAGAGATCAAGGGCTGGGACAACAAGAACTGGGGCCGCGCCGTGAATGTCGACAAGACCCTGGACGAGGTCGACGTCGCCTCCTACGACGCTCTTGTTCTTCCGGGGGGCCAGATGAATCCCGACACGTTGCGCGGCAACGAAAACGCTCTCGCGTTGATCAAGGCCTTTTTTGATCAGGGCAAGGTCGTTGCGGCCGTTTGCCATGCGCCGTGGCTATTGATCGATACGGGAATCGCAAAGGCTCGAAAGGTGACGTCCTATAAGACGATCAAGCAGGATCTCATCAACGCCGGCGCCCAATGGGAAGATGCCGCGGTGGTAACCGACAACGGCGTGATAACCTCGCGCATGCCTGATGATCTGCCAGCCTTCATCGCCAAGATTATCGAGGAGCTTCAGGAAGGGAAGCACCGTCGTCGGGCGGCCTGACGACTTCTGGGGATGACCGCTTTGAACCGCCATCGCGGTCATTACCCCTGCCTCTCCCCCGGATGTGCGAGCTCGGCTCGGCAGCAGCTGCCGACCGGATTCTGAAATCTCGCTAGCTCCAGCAATGAGTAGGAGGGAACTGTCAGCTGCGGCGCAGCGTTAGCGACAGATATTTTCGCAGCAACGGTCCCTTCTTATGCGCATCCTCAATACTCTAAAACGCCAAGCGGCCTGGATGTGCTGCCTGGCGCTTGCGATCGCAAGTGCCGAAGCCCTCACCTTGGATGAGATCAACAAGGCCGGGCCTCCCGTTCCAGGACGGAGCAAGGTGACCCGACCCACATCATCGATTGTGAAAGCGCAGGTGCTGTTGGCGCGCCAAGGCATCTCACCTGGCGAGATCGACGGCATCGATGGCGAGAATTATCGGAAAGCGGTCGCGAACTTCCGAAGCCGTGCGAATCTCGGCAGTGGCGACGTTATCGACGCTGCAACATGGCAGGCTCTGCTTGAAGCAAGCAGCAGCGACATCATCACCGAATACAGCATCACCAAGGAGGATGCACGGTACAGCTACGTCAGACGAATACCGCACGATTACGCCCGTCAGGCCCGTATGAAGCGACTTGCCTACAAAAAGCCGGTCGAAATGTTCGCTGAACGATTTCACATGAGCGAGAAGCTATTTATCGCGCTTAACCCGGACGCACGCCTTCGGCGCCGCGGCGAAACCCTTTATGTTGTTGCGTCCGACCGCACACGACCGACCGATGAAGTCACGCTGATCCAGGCTGATAAGACCCGCGGCACGCTGAGTGCTCTGGATGCTACGGGAAAGGTCATAGCTAGCTACCCGGCGACCATAGGCAGCGAAGATACGCCATCGCCGGAAGGCGAACATCAGGTGGTTCGCGTGGTGAAGAACCCCACATACCATTACGATCCGGCCAAAAATTTCCAGCAGGGGAAGAACAAGCGCCGGCTGGTTTTGCCAAAGGGACCCAACAACCCCGTTGGAACGATCTGGATCGAACTCTCGAAGCCCACTTTCGGCATTCATGGCACCCCCGAGCCGTCGCGGATCAGCAAGGCATCTTCCCATGGCTGCATCCGGCTGACGAATTGGGATGCCGAGGAATTGGCGCAGATGGTCAAGCCCGGGACGCTCGTTCGGTTCGTGGATTGATCGGCTGCGCGCTACGAACTCGTCCTGCATGTGGCGTCAATGATGAGCGCCTCATGCCTTACGAAACTCGTTGGTGCGATGAACTACCCAACGACGGAACCGTAGATTAGGTCGGTCGTTCTCCGCGGGAGGCCAGCACGGCCGCCGATTTACTGGGGGAGCTTGTCCGTGAACTGGATCACTGTCGCTGGCGCGCTAGCCGCCTTGTGCTCAATGATCAGTTTCGTTCCACAAGCCTGGCGCATCGTCAGGAGCAGAGATACCAGCTCGATTTCTCCAACGACGTACGGCTTCACCGTTTCAGGCTTCTTGCTCTGGACCATGTATGGAGTTGGGCTCGGAGAGTGGCCCCTGATCCTCACAAACAGTGTCTGCTTTCTGCTCGCCTTGTTCATCCTGGCCATGACGCTTCTACCACAGGAGAAAAAGGACGCGGTTGCCGACAAGATTGATCCAACTTGACTCAATGCCTCGGCCTCCCCAGCCTAGGGAGGGCGGAGATATGTGGCATGTTGCGGCGCGTTATTTCATCCGACGTTCGTGGCGCCTGGATTAGGGCGGCTATCGTGGTGGGCTTGGGGACCCTGATCGCTCTGCCACTCGTCTGAGCCAGATCAGCCGCAAAGCGTCAGGAAACTCCGACCACAAACAGCTTCGCGTACGGACTGCCTTGCTCTCGAACGGGTCTCACCCGACGCGCCTGTACTCGTCGCGGCGTGCGTCCGCGTGGATCGATCCCGCTCCGGCCATGATCTTTCGACGGCAGGACCACGGCTGTCGATTACTCGGACGGAAACGATCGCGCCGCCCCGACGGACGGCTTCGGCCAGGAAGTTGGCCTCGTCATCGCTGAATCCTGCACCAGCCATGGCGTTGATTATCAAGCTGCCGGCAGCGGCGCCGACAGTCACCGGCGCCGGCATTTCGATCCGGCGGGGTCCATTGCAGGGAAGCGGCAGTGACGTTGGCGCTCAGCGACGACCACCGGCAGACCGCGTCCTCGATGACGTCGTGAACGGGGTGAGACACCGCAGCCGCCTTTGCCGGCGGTTGGAACGATCGTCGCCACGCGCGATCTGCTCTTTGGGAACCCATCTGTTCTCCCGCTGTTGGGAATGAAGCAGCGCAGGAGCAAGCATGGCCGCTCAGATTGATCTCACCTCACTCTGGCACGGCGCTTTCAAGCGGCATCGGCGTAACGCCCGCTCCGTTGCGTCGAACAGGCGGAAGCGCTCGACCAATCCAGTGCCGGGGGATCGCGATAGAGGTTCAACCAGCGTGATGGCTGCCCTGGCTGGCTCGCTCGGCCTGCTGCTCGCATTTCTGCTGGCGACGGGTGTTGGAGCCCGAAGCGCACGCGATCGGCATTATGACGGTAAGGCCGTCTCGCGAAGCGACCAGGGAAACCAAGCCTCCGCTCCCACCGAAATACCTTTCCCAGGCTGGAAGGAGATTTTTCGGCGCACTTACTTCGAAGTCGGGCGCGACCGCGTCCTGGCTGTCGCTGCTGGCGTGACCTTCTATGGCCTCTTGGCACTTTTCCCGGCACTGACGGCTTTCGTGTCGCTCTATGGCCTCGCGGCCGATCCCGGAACCATCGCCGGTCACTTCGCCCTGTTGGATGGTTTCCTGCCGGCGGGCGCTCTCGACTTCCTCCGCGATGAGGTTGCTCGAATCCGCAGCAGCGGCGGCGCAACGCTTGGTTTGGCATTCTTCATCAGTCTCGCCGTTGCGATCTGGAGCGCCAATGCCGGCGTGAAGGCCTTGTTCGACGCACTCAACGTCGCCTATGGCGAGGATGAGAAGCGGGGCTTCTTCATGCTCAACGCAATCTCGCTGGCCTTCACCGTCGGGATCCTGCTGTTTCTCCTGACAGCCCTGGGAGCGATTGCGGTGCTCCCCGTGGCTCTCGACTATCTCTATCTCGGCGCCTTCAGCGAATGGCTCATCTCGGTCGGGCGCTGGCCCATGCTGTTCATCGTCCTTATGGCCGCGCTCGCCATTCTTTATCGGCTTGGCCCGAGCCGTGACGATGCCCAATGGCGCTGGATCAGCCCAGGCGCCCTCTTCGCCGCAATTTCCTGGATTGCGGGCTCGATCGCCTTTTCTTGGTACGTCGCGAATTTCGCCGACTATAATAAGACTTACGGCACGATCGGCGCTGTGATCGGCCTGCTGACGTGGATCTGGCTCTCCGCGTCGATCCTGCTGATCGGAGCGGAACTGAACTCCGAGGCCGAGCGGCAAACAGATCGAGACACGACGAAGGGCCCGCCACTGCCTATTGGCATGCGTGGGGCCGATGCCGCAGACCGAAAGGACTGAGCGACAAGGTTGTTGCGTGGTCGACGCCCCTAATGCCCATCGAGGTTCAGGGTCACCGAATAAACTTCCGCGCCTGCTGAGTTCTTCACGGTGACCGCAAGTTCCATATGATCACCGTTCGGGAGCTTTTCGCGGTTCAACCCCGACAGGAGCTCCTTGGCGGCGTTCTTCGCGGCCTGATCGTCGGGCAGGTCTGTGCCCTCATCGTCCAACTCAACATGTCCGCCGTCACGGGTGTGGAAGAAGTACTTGGGCATGTTTGTGAAATGCGTTTCACAGCCCGGTGTTCCGACGCAGTCTCAAATTTTGGGGCTTCGTCGCAGGTGCAGATAGTTGGGATCGAATTCAGCCAGCTCGCACAGGCCATTCCAATCGAGAATGGTCAGCCGGCTTGAACGGACCCGAACCAGCCCAGCCTGCCGGATTTCGCGCAGTTTCTTGTTCATGTGGACGGTTGACAGTCCGAGCGCGTCGGCAATTTCTGACTGTGTGAGAGGCAGCTCGCATGTGACGCCGTCGGACAGCCCGATCGCGGTCATCTTGGTGATGAATTCGCAAAATAGATGAGCGATACGGCTCGGGGCGGAACGTCGGCCAATCCCGACCATCCACTCGCGATAGATGGAGGCCTCAACAAGGGTTTCGCGCCAGAATGCTTCGGCGATCCGATAATAGGAACGCGTCAAGGCCTTGACCGCCTCATGCGGGATGAAGCCGACGGTCGCCGAAGTCAGCGTTCCCAGATTGTGATCCATCTGCTCGACGAGCAGAGAATGAATATCCGGAATGTCGCCAGGAAGGTGCAGAGACAGGATCTGGCGCTGCCCGTCGCCGACAATCTTGTAGCGGCAGACCAGCCCTTCCGAGACGAGGCAGCACTGCTTGGTGCGCTCACCTTCGCTGACGATGTCCTGGCCGCCCTCGAAACGCTTCAGGGTCAACGGCAGGCGAAGCAGCTGTTCGCGCTCTTCGAACGGAAGGGGGGAGCTGGTCTCGAGCTTCCGAACCAGTCCTTGCAGATATTGTTCTTTATCCATCGGCCCTCTTCGGAATGAGGTTCTGGGTCTCGCTGATCCAAACCATCGCGTTCCTCTTTGCCCGCCAGGACGCCTACGTTCCCGTTCCTGCACGCCCTATCAGACGCGGATTCCAAGCGATTGTTGCAGGCGCAGTGAGGCCGGGCGCAACCGACAGTTAACCATCGTCGGCAGCATTTGAACTAAATCGGAACGATCGCCCTCACTGCGAATTGCTAAGCGACCAGCGAGGGACTATTCGATGCGGTACGGCGTTTCAGTTGAATTCTGGCTCTTCCTTGCCCTGGTGCTCAATCTCGCGCTCTCTCTGGCGATAAATCTCTGAATGGGGCACGCGAGCTCCGTTAGCGGAGGTCGGCACCGTCACTAGCTTGCCATCTCGTCGAACGTGATCGAAGCCAGCGTACCGATCGGCCGATCCTGATACTCGAGCTGCGCACCCAGGCTCTTCGACATTGCAGCGATGATCTTGCCGCCGAGACCACTCCCTTTCGCCGTCCCGTTACCGGTCCAGCCAATGCCATCGTCAGCGACGCTCAGGGTAACCTGCGTGGACGGGGTGCGGGAAAGACTGACGCGAACTTCGCCCTCCCCGACCGGATAGGCATATTTCAGAGCGTTTGTGACCAGCTCTGTCGCGATCATGCCCACGGATACGGCGCGATCGGTCTTGATCGAGACCGGCTCGGCATGAAGCTTGATCGTAGGCGTCCGGCCTGAAGCCGTGATGGAATTACCCAATTCGCCGACCAGCGTTTCTAGATAGGCAGCGAGATCGACCTGCTGGACATCCGTTGATGTGTAGAGGCTGCGATGGAGGTTTGCGATCGCGGTTATCCGAGCTTGCGTTTCCGCCAGAGCGGCCTTGGCGCCGGGATCGACCACCGCCGAAGCTTGCATCCGAACCAGCGAGCCAACGAGCGCCAGACTGTTGGCCACGCGATGATTGACCTCCGCGAGAAGCATCTCTGCCCGATCTTTTGCCTGCCGGACCTGGCGCTCTGCCTCTTCCTTTGCCCGCAGCAGCCGGGCGCGCTCGACCGACTGTTCGAGTGCGGCAACGAGCAAAACCTCGAAATCATCTCCGACCGTTTTCACAACATAGTCGACGGCCCCCGCTTTCAGAGCCTGGACGGCGATGGAGAGTTCGGTCGAGGCAGTGACGTAAACGACCGGTGGGCTTTGCTCCCTTACCCGTAGCGCTTCGAGAACGGCCACACCGGAACTCGTTCCGAGGTCATGATCGAGGATCACGACATCGACATCGCCATCAGCAATACGGGCGAGCCCGGATTCTGCGGTCGTGACGTGCTCGACCTCGTAGCCGCGGCGGCCGAGGATGCGCTGGACGAGCCGCCCGAGTGCGGCATCGTCGTCGATATAGACAGCTTGGATTATGCGGTTGGGCATTACCGCGTCTTCGCCGACTGCATCATTCGGTTTCCGGGACCTGCATCACCGAGAAGAACAGTCCCAGCTGCCGGATGGCGTTCGCGAACCCGTCATAGTCGACCGGCTTGGTGATGTAGACATTGGCGCCAAGATCGTAGCAGCGCTGGATCTCGCGGCTGTCGTCAGTGGTCGTCAGGACGATGACCGGCGAGCGCTTGGTATGCGGGTTCGCCTTGACCCTCTCCAAGATGTCGACGCCGGCCATGTCCGGCAGGTTGAGGTCGAGCAGGATCAGCAACTGCCTTCCCGAGCTGGCCTCGCCCGTACCGTCCTCCCCGAGCAGGAAACTCAGCGCGTCAGTGCCGTTCCTGAACGGGATGATATCGTTGTTGACCCCCGCGCGGCGGATATTCTTCTCGATGAGACGAGCATGACCTTCGTCATCCTCGATCATCACGATCGAAACCGGCTTCCCGTTGCTCACGTCGTGGAACTCCGCTGAACCGCGCCGAGGTCGGGCGGCAATAGAATGGTGAAGGTGGTGCCAACGTCCAGCTCGGAGCTGACGGTGATATCGCCACCGAGGTTGCGAACGATCGTCCGGACATGTGCGAGACCGATGCCCTCGCCCGGCATATCCTGTGTCCCTGATCGTCGAAAAAGCTCAAAAATCCGTTCGTGATCGGCAGGCGAAATGCCTCTGCCGTTGTCTTCGATCTCGACAACCACCCAGCCCGACTTCTCACGTTTGCCGCGCATGACCACCTTGAGCGGTCGCCTCGATGACCGATACTTGATGGCATTGTCGAGCAGGTTTCCGAGCACCTGCTCCATGGAAAGACGATCGGTGCGGATCTTGAGCGGCTGGCACTCGACAATTACGCCACCACCGCTCTCGGAACTCTCGGTCGCCTGGTGATGTACGGCAGCTGCTGCGGCCTCCAGCGTCGCTGGTAGATCGATCGCCTCGGCACGCAGGACGCGCTTGCCTTCCCTCGATATCTTCAGGATCGCGTTGATCAGCCCATCCATCTTGCGCGTCGAGGAGCGAATGAAGCTGATCGCTTCCGGAAGATCGACGTTGACCGCAGTGCTGGCCTCCTCCAGCGCCGCCGGGGCCGCCGACGAACCGGCCTCGAAATACGCCTTGATCGGAGCTGCTGTCGCTTCAAGTTCGCTCGTAAAGCCCATGATGTTCACGAGTGGCGCTCGCAGGTCGTGGGTCACGATATAGGCGAAGCGCTGGATCTCTTCATTGGCCCTGGTGAGAGCCTCGGTCCGCTGCTGGACGCGCTGTTCGAGCCCGACATTGAGGGCGGCGACCTCGTTTCGGGCGGCACTGATCTCCCGTGTGTAGCGTGCGATCGTCCAGAATGCCGCGGCAGCAAAGAAGATGAGGGCAACCGCACCAGTTGCGATGGTCCAGCGTAAACGTGCTGACGCCGCTTCCTGCCCGGCAATGGCATGCTGCAATCGTTGCTCCGATTGGGAGAGAATTGCGCTGAGTCCGGCGCGCGCCTCGTCCATCAGATCGCGGCCAGGTCCTTGCCGAACCGCAGCGATTGCCTCCTCCCAAGCGCCGCGTTCAGCCAGGGCGACGACTTGGGCAAGTTCCGCCAGCTTGCTGCGCAACGCCCCTTCGAGACGGTTGAACTCTGCCCGGGTTACGTCGTTGGCACCGACCGTTTCCTTCAACCGCTGGAGGGTCGTGTCGAACCTGGAGACTGCGTTCGTATAGGGACCGAGATAGGCAACGTCGCGCGAAAGCAGATAGCCGCGCTGGCCGGTCTCGGCATCCTGGGCAAGCGAAAGCAGGTCGGCTGCTGCACTTCGGGTCTCGCGCGCCGCGACCACTTCATCGAACTGGCGCTCCGAAAGCCGGGTGAGCCAGAAGGACGCGACGACAATCGCGAGCAGCACCAGCGCCCCTCCTGCAAGCAGGATGAGGTTGGATCTTAGAAACTGCGATTGAGAGATAGGCATCGACAAAACCCAGCGGCCAAGGGTGCATGGCGATGCCCTGAGAAACGCGCAATAGCAAATGACAGGGTTTCGCGATTTATCGCGCGGCCCTTTCATCGAGGTCGTGTTTGCCCGCCTTCGGAGTGATCGAGGTCTCGCCGGACGGCGTGATAGTCAAGTCGGAGGCATGGTTAGACGCCAAATGACATTTCCCACATCATCGGCGACGAGCAGGCCGTTGCGGCGATCCACGATTACGCCGACGGGACGCCCCCGAGCCTGCCCCTTGTCGTTCAGAAAGCCGGTCAGGACAGGGACTGGCATGCCCGAAGGCTTGCCATTGGCGAACGGGACGAAGATCACGCGATAGCCAACTGGATTCTTGCGGTTCCAGGAGCCGTGCTGGCCAATAAAGGCACCCCCCAGATACCTCGGCCCGAGCCCCTCGCTCTTGACGAATGTCATTCCGAGCGATGCCGTATGCGACCCGAGGGCGTAATCAGGCTTGATCGCCTTGGCGACGAGATCCGGCTTTTGCGGCTCGACGCGCTTATCGACGATCTGGCCAAAATAGCTATAGGGCCAGCCATAGAAGCCGCCGGGTTTGACCGACGTCATGTAGTCGGGAACGAGGTCGTCGCCGATCTCATCGCGCTCGTTGACCGCGACCCAAAGCTCCTTGGTGACCGGGTTCCAGTCGATGCCGACCGGGTTACGTAAACCGCTAGCGAAGACTTGCGTCGCGCCCGTCGTCGTATCGATCTCCAAGACGGCCGCCCTGCGTTCCTCCTCCGCCATGCCGTTCTCCCCGACATTGGAATTCGAGCCGACCCCGACATAGAGCTTCGTGCCATCCGGACTTGCGATCAGGCTTTTGGTCCAGTGATGGTTACGGCCGGCAGGAAGATCAGCGACCTTGACGGGCGTCGCTGGGCTTTTCGTCTCTCCCTCGGCATAGGGAACCCGGACGACGGCGTCGGCATTGGCGACGTAGAGCTGATCGCCTACCAGGGCCATTCCGAAAGGCGAGGTCAGGTTCTCGAGGAATGCGGTCTTGATCTCCGCGACGCCGTCGCCGTCCAGGTCGCGAAGCAGGGTGATCCGGTTCGCGCTCGGCGTCCTCGATCCCGCCCGCTTCATAAACAGCCCCTGCACCCAAGCTCGGAGGCCGCCCTGCTTGTCCTCGGGCTTCGGCGGCGCATCACTCTCGGCGACGAGGATGTCGCCGTTCGGCAGCTCGTAAAGCCAACGTGGATGCCGCAACCCGGTCGCGAAGGCCGTTACCTGACCGCCATATGTCGCTTGAGGCTTTTCGCCTTCCTTCCAGCCTACCGCTTCGGCAATCTTGATCGTCGGGAACCAGCTAGACTGAGGCTCCGGCAGCGTGGGATTTGGCCCGTATCCTGCCTCCTCAGGCAGCTCCCGATTGCCGCAACCTGCGAACAACAGAGCCGCAACGGCCACGCCGGCCAAGAGAGACTGCCGCACCATGGGAACACCTCTTCGAGGACGCTAGGGAAGCCCGCCCTGAAGCCTGAACGTCAGTTTCGGTGACTTGTTCGATTGGCTGCGCTCACCCCACTGGCCGGTCGCCACGCTCTGTGATCGGAGCGCGATGCAAGGACGCTAGCTCGCCTTCTTCAGTCTGGTTGCGCTCTTCACAGGACGGCTTCTCCTTGGCGCCTCGGTGGTAGCACCGACGCTCGCACGCAGCGCGTCCATAAGGTCGACCACCTTAGGCGCCTTAGCCTTCTGCAGGACCTTCACAGGCTTACCGGCGAGCTTCGCCTTCACCATCTCCGCCACCGCCGCTTCGTACCGATCATCGAACTTCGACGGATCGAACTCGCCCTTCTTGGTCTCGATGATGTGCTTGGCGAGCTCGAGCATTTCCTTCTGAATCTTGAGCTTGGGAATTTCGTCGAAGGCCTCGGCCGCGGACCGAACCTCGTAGTCGAAGTTCAGGGTGTGGGCGACGAGACCAAGCCCCTGGGCCCGGATCATCAGAGCGCGATAGCGCCGGAACAGAACGGCATGCGCGAGCGCGCCGACCTTACTGACCCGCAGCGCCTCGCGGATGACCGCGAACGCATCCTCTCCGATCTTGCCGGAAGGCGCGAGATAATAGGGCTTGTCGAAGAAGACTGTGTCGATCTCGCTGCACGGGATGAAGGCGGCGACAGCCAGGAGCTTCTTGCTATCGGGAACCGCGTTCGCGATCTCGTCTGGCTCGACCTCGACATAGCGGTCGGTGTCGATCTCGAATCCCTTGATCTGATCTTCGCGCTCGACTGGCTTCTCGGTGACCGGATCGATGAACTCTCGGCGAACGCGGTGGCCGGTATCGCGATTAACCGTATGGAATGAGATGCGTTCAGAGGTGCTCGCACCGGTGTAGAGCGCGACTGGGCAACTGATTTCCCCAAACTTCAGATAGCCCTTCCAGTTCGCTCGCGCCGCGACCATGACACGCAACTCCACATCGCAACCCAAGCGATTCAATCCGCAGCAGCTCGCATGGTTCCCGACCTCGGGAACTCTATTGGTCCAACCGCATTGACTCGGCAGTTTCGTGTCCGGAGTTGCGTTGCTATGCCCGCCCGCACCTATTGGAAGGGCTATCTCAAGCTCTCGCTCGTGACCTGCCCTGTCGCCATGAGCCCGGCGACCTCCGAAAGTGAAAAAGTCCGCTTTCACACGCTCAATCGCCAGACCGGCAATCGCGTGGTCAGCCGCTATGTCGATGCGGACAGCGGCAAGCCGGTCGAGCCCGATGACCAGGCCAAGGGCTATGAGGCCGAGGCCGGTCGGCTCGTTATCATTGAGGACGAGGAGCTCGAAGCGGTCAGGCTCGATACCGTCCGCACGATCGATATCGACGCCTTCGTCCCACGCGACTCCATTCCCTGGATCTATTTCGACAGCCCGCACTACCTCGTCCCCGATGACGAGGTGGGAGAAGAGGCCTTCTCCGTCATCCGCGACGCCATGGCAGCGACGAAGATGGTCGGAATCTCGCGGGTCGTGCTCTACCGGCGCGAGCGGGCGGTGATGCTGGAGCCCCGGGATCACGGCATCGTGCTCTGGACGCTGCGATATGGCGACGAGGTCCGCGACGAGAAGAACTACTTCAGCGGGATCGCCAAGGAGAAGCCGGCACCGGAGCTGTTGTCGCTCGCGCAGAAATTTATCGCGACCAAGACGCAGGACTGGTCACCGGACTTGGTCAAGGATCCGGTTCAAGAGCACCTGCTGAAGCTAATCGCGTCGAAGAAGCGCAAAGGCTCGCGCAAATCCGCCGGCTCCGGCGAGAAAGACCGGCCCGCCAACGTCGTCAATCTCTTCGACGCGTTGAAAAAGAGCCTGCAAGCCGACAACTCGCTGAAGGGCTAAGGAGTTGCTCCGGATGCGTGCCCAACCGAAACAGGCCCAAGCGGGCGACAGGATCGCCAGCGTCCCCGTTCCGATCCCGCTTGAGCTCTATCGCGAGGCCTGCCCGGACGAAGACGGCAACCGCTACACCGTCATCGTGTCGGCGCTCTTCCGAAATCTCAGCACCACGAGCTATGCGCTCGAAGATGGCACCCCGGTGCGCTTCGTCGACGATTGCCAGTTTGAGATTATCCCGAGCGGCATCGTTATCACGCGCTGTCTTTGATTTGCTCCCGCGCATGGGCCTCGCGAAGCAGGGCCCTGAGCTGGGCCGCGAGGGCCGGTCCCTGCAGCTGACGGTGATCATAGCCCTCTCGGTCGAGCTGCCGGGCAATATCTCGCACCCGGCGAACTTTTCCCTGACGGGCAATATCGAACGCCCTTTCCAGAGACGACTTACTGGGCTCCATCTCGGCCCCATCGGCGCCAATACCCGGTTCGGATATCCCAGTCTCTCGGCAGCAAATCTGCTGGACCGCGAGTGCCTCGACATAGCGAAGACGGGAAGCGGCGGTGTGGCTCGCCGCGGGCGGCGAGCCATTCGAGAAATCTCTCGGGGCGGATCAGGATCAGCTCGAGTACCTGACCTCGCGCCAGGTACTCCTGAGCGACCCGCATCGCACTTGCGTGCCATACATCATAGCTGGGATGGAACTTCTTGCGATCTTCCGCCAGCTCCAGAAGCCGGGCGAAATCCTCGCGCTCGTACCACGGCATGGCGACCGTGTACGCACCATTCTGAGGGTTCACTTTTCTGCCGATCGTCCGCGCGCGGCGCGGAAACTGAGGCTAACCGCCCAACTTGGGGGTAGTCGGCAAGGAAGCGCCGAAGCGCTCGCCGGGGCTCGAATAGAGCAACCCGCGACACCTATAGAACGTGCGGCGGGTGCAATTGTTCCGCAGATTCTCTTCGATGCCTTCGTGCCGGCCGGCGTTACAAGCGGGGCGTTTCGACTCGGAGATCGCCTTGAACTATCCGCCTCCCAATCCCCCGCTCGCCTATTCCCATCTCGCCGGCCGAGAGGTTTCGACCTGGTCGGAGGAGTGGAAGCACGAATGCGAGATTGCCTATCTCTCGGGCTTGCGCCCCCGAAGCTGAGTGTCATGCTCGACGGCGTCGCCGGTTCGACCGATCGCGAAGAGCGCGGGATCAAGGGCGTTCGCGGCGAGGCCGCAGTAGCCGTGCTGCGGGCCGAGGTCGCGCGGTACCGGCAGATTAAAGCGCAGTAAGCCCGGCAAGCGAAAAGCTCGCTACCCCCGGCGGGGTAGCGAGCAAGTTGTCCTCGCGTCGCTCATCTTCAGGGCAGAAGGCGACCGACGTGATCGGCACCCGCCAGAGGCCGATCGTGCGGAAAACCTGATAGCATTCCCAATGTTCCGCCCGGAGCGAAGAGGGCGAAAGAACATCACCCAGCCATCGTGCACTTTGAGGCGGGCTGAGCAGCGACCGGCTTGGCATCAATGAGGAGTGACTGCGCCACACAATAGTTCTCAGCGGCTGTACGGAAGCGTTCCCAGGCTGGCATCCGCTTCACGGCCGGAGACATCGATCCTGGATACTCCGGTTCGGTTTCCGGCGGCAAAATCGAATCCGGGTCAATGCGCGCGGACCGGCAAAGAGCCCGTGCGATAGCTGCGATACGAGCTTCATCCATGGCCGTCATCCAAGTGGCAGGCTAGGCCAACACCTCCCGCGCAAACGGGTGACCGGTACATCCGCGGCTCTCTCGATCGGCGGGGGCGAGCGTTCAAGGATTGAACGCAATCAGAGAACGGGCCGAGCTCTATCGGGTTCCCTGAAGAGAAAAGCATTAAAAGACATCGCTATGGCCTTCCGATCGGCGTTCTATCTTGGGGCAGTTGTCTCCATGCCACTTGTGGAAATGACCGCCGCGGCTCGCATTGAAGCCGCCAGGCGGAGACTCACCATGATTGCCGGAAAGGGAATACCCTGCGCGACGGGCGCCGGATCGCGCTCGGCTATGAGTTCGCAGCGGTCTACGACGATCTCAGAGTTGGTTTTCTGCGTTGCGATACGAGCGGGGTCGACCCGTCAGCCTTTTTCGACCGACTGAAAATGGAATGCGAGGACGGCACCACCATCCTTCTAGCCGTCATGCACCACAGCGACCGGTATCTCGGGATAACTGGGCGGGTGATGCCATCGCACGAAATCGAGCGGGAGGGGCCTTTGCGCGCCGCAACTAGGGCTTAGGCTCGCCGTTCGCGCGCTTGTTCGTCATATCCGCAGCCGTTTCGCCTCGAAACGTCAGGGAGGCTTGGTAGAGCACTGTGCCGGCCTCGTTTTCGACCGCGACCCGGAAATCGACGGCTGCGCTCCTGGGCAAGTCCCGCACGAGTTCGGCGAGTGCGCGGTGAGCTTCCTTCACGGCTGTCGCATCATCCAGCAATTCGATGCCGCCAGTTAAATCAAGGCGTTCGCCGTCGCTCACTGCGAAGCGGTACGTCGGCATGGGGCACCTCCCAATTCGGAAGAAATGCCGATCGCAGGCGCGGGTTCCCCGACGTCTGCAACCTGGACCAACGATTGCTTCGAGCGACCGCTTCCTCGGCATCTGCGAGACCTATGAACTGGCCTGGAACGCGCATAGCTATTGGTCCAGATGGCCAGCCGCCGAGCAAGGGGATCGCTTGGAGGAGCACCGCGCAATCCTGGCTGAGTTGGAACGGGAGGCTGCGCATTACGTGAGCGCAGGAAGCGAGAGAATGTCCGCCCCTGTGTGAACGGCCTGGGCAGCCCTGCGTCAAAGCAGGTAAAGCTCGTCCCGGCTTTATCAATCTGCCGCCGAGCCGTTGATCCGACGCAAGGATGGCTGTATCCACTTCGTGGATACCAGCGCAATGGACGCCAGAGTATTTTCAACACTGAACCTGCCCGCGCGCCAGCAGCTTGATGCTTGGCGCGGCTGGTTTGATTTATTCGATGTTCAGTTCGATGCCTCTTGTGAGGGCTTCGAGGCAACGAGCGAGACTTGGAACTTCGGCAGATTCAGCTTGGGCCGGGTGAAGGCTCCGAAATTGCTGGCCTCTCGAACGGCTAAGCACTTACGTCGCGATTCAATCGATCACTGGAACATTGCGATCGGTCAGAAACGAACGCTTGCCGATGCGGGAGGAAATCGTTCGATCGACGTGCCAGCCGGCGTACCGTTTGCCGCATCGTTGGGCCGTGACGTCGTGAGCTTTCGGGATCAGGACGAGCGCCTGCAGCTTTACGTGCCGCGCGATGCCTTTCCTGACTTGGTCCCGGCATTCGAGGCCGTCGAAGGTCGGCCGCTGACGAACTCTATGGGGGTGCTTCTGGCTGAATTTCTCGGCCTTCTGGCTCGCTCCGCTCCGGGCATCCCCCAATCTCATGTTCCTGCCCTGCAGAGCGCTATTCACGCAATGCTGCTGGCTTGTATTGCGCCATCGCCCGACAACGACATGATCGGCGCAGCACCAGTCGCCATGACAAGAAAGGCAGTTATCCGCCGCATCGTGGATCAGAACCTGCATCGCAGCGACCTCAACACGGAATTCCTCTGTCGCGAGGCCGCCATGTCGCGCTCGCAGCTTTACCGGCTGTTCGAAACCGAGGGAGGCGTGAAGGCATACATACAGCGCGAGCGTTTGAGGCGGTGTTTGGGGGAGATTACCAACAGCATCGTCAGTAAGCGGTCGATCCTGTCGATCGGAGAGGAGTTTGGTTTCACGGACGCATCCAGTTTCAGCCGTGCTTTCAAAAGAGAATTCGGCCTGACGCCGACAGAAGCGAGGCACGGCGACCTGTCAGATGCCCCCTTGCGGCCGGTGCTTGGTAGACGGCTGAAGGCCGAGGTGAGCAGTCTGGTGGATATCCTTCGACAGTCGGCGTGGCCTTAGGCCTTCCAAATGGCTCAGTCCAATCAAAAGGCCCGGTTCGCGTTAGCGAAACCGGGCCTCAATTTAGAACGAGAACTCAGCGCTTCCTAAGGGCGTCGATCGCCTCCCCCGCGGCGCTCGCCGCTTCCGACTTCACCGCGTCCAGCGCGCCATAGAACGCGCCGCCGAAGGCACCAGCGAGAACCCCGGGCGGTCCCGCGTAAATTCCGATCTCGCCGCCCTTCATGAAGGCCTCCTCAGTTTTCTCGCCGATGTTGCAGATGGCATCGTAAAGGTTGAAACCACCGCTCACGTTGTCCAGGGCCTCATCATTCAAAGCAACGTTGTCGCGCTCGGTGTTCATCGCTCTGCTCCATCACTCGCGTCGTTTCGGTGAGGCGGGTGTACGGTGACTGACTTACAGGAAGCTTACAAACGCAGTGCCAACGGCAGCGCCATCGCTTCACACCGCAACCATGGTTACGAGATCGCCACTGCTTTTCTCATGATTTGACCAGTCGAAGATCAAAGCCATACATGCGCGCTTCAGCGCCTGGACGTTTAGATCGCCCGTTGTCGGAAGCCACTGGTTCCAGCGCTCAGTCGCGCTTCGTTGGGCGTCCAGGATCGATTGGGCTCCACGACTCCGACGGCTTCGGGGCCCCTTTCCCGGGCCCTCCCGTGCTAGCGTTTGGATCAGTCTTCGCCCCTTCCGCCTCCGGAACTCCCGTCCCGGGCCGCGGCCGGCTGTCGGCGCCACGGCGAGGCTGTCCGGCGGTCTTGTCTTTGTCGGGCGTTGTGCTGTTCACGGCTGATCTCCCTGAGTTCGCGCAGATGGTTTGCTCGCGCCTCATTCTCGAAGCTTGCCCAGATTCCCAGGCAGCCCCGAAAACGGCAGATCGTCGGGGCTCTGATTGGTGCCCGGAACAGGATTATCCTCCGGCCTGTGGCCTTGCGGCTCGCGGCGGGCTTCCCACTGGCGAAGTGCAGCGACGAGCTCCGCCAGCTCGGCAGCCGCCTTGGAGCCCTCGGGTGCGTCGCTCAACGCATTGGCGCGCGCAGCGACTGCTTCGTATTCGTCCTTGTTCTCGATCTGCATGTCCGAAACTCCAAACATGCTCTCCGAACACGAGAGATTGACCGAGGTTCCCAAGCGACGAAGTGGGACATATCCGCCGCGTCGAAGCGCCTCGCCGGAGCGCCAGGACCCTGCCGCAAGGTCATTATCCGCACCCCGAATCCGGCCGGAACATGGAGCTCGCTCTCCCGTTTCATCGGCGCGTTTCCAGCCAAGGAGGAACCACGATGGCCAGCGAACCCAAGACCCTGAACGACCTCTTCCTCGATACCCTCAAGGACATCTATTACGCGGAGAAACAGATCCTGAAGGCCTTGCCGAAAATGGCGAAGGCGGCGACGGCACCTGAGCTGAAGCAGGCTTTCGAGAAGCATCGCGACCAAACCGAGATGCATGTCGAGCGTCTCGCGGATGTGTTCGAAATCATCGGCAAGGCGCCGCGCGGCAAGACCTGCGACGCCATCCTCGGCATCATCGATGAAGGAAAATCGATTATCGAAGAGTTCGAAGGCAGCCCAGCTCTGGACGCTGGACTGCTGGCCGCGGCGCAGGCGGTGGAGCACTACGAGATCTCTCGCTACGGGACGCTCAAGGCCTGGGCCCAGCAGCTCGGGATGGCCAATGCTGCGAAGCTTCTCGATCAGACTCTCACCGAGGAGATGAAGACGGATCAGACGCTGTCCCAGCTCGGCGAGAGCAAGATCAACAAGCAGGCCCTGGCCAAGGCAGCCTGATTTCCTTCGGCTCCGGCTGCATGCCGGAGCCGCTCCTCCACTGGCGATCGAGTCGCGCTGCAACACTCAGCGGTTGCGGCGCGGAAACTCGACGATCCCCTCCGCCGTGGGTTGCTGGCTGGGATCGACGGCATTTCGTCGAGCGGCGCGTTCCGCACGCTTCTCAGCCTCAACGCGATCTGCCTCAACAAGGCGATCGAGGGCACGGGTGAACGGATTGTGAGGACTACGTCCACCGGGCGTATTCGTCATCGAGCCGGGTCCTTGTGGTTTCACAAATCAAATCGATGCGCTTCTCGCTGGCCGGCGCTTCAGCTTGGTCAGTGGGCCCCCGAGATCGGTTCTCGCATCGCAGTGCATCTGCGCGGCGTGGAGAAATCTCCGCCATGCCGGCATGGGATCGGCTGCCGGCGTCATTGAGACGGCATGCGACACCAACGTATCGGGCAGGATCAGCTCGTCAGGGTCGAAGCCAGCCGAGCGCGCCAATGCTCGGGCGATGTACTCCACGCGGCCATGCTCCATGACGCACCTGCAACTCGGTAATCAGCCTGCCGCTCGGTCCAGCGACCGGTACATCCGCGGTTCGAATGACCAGCGGCAAGCGTCACGCCGCTAGGGCGCGAAGCGAATCCCGATCACGTCGGCGATGGCTCCAGAGGTGCTACGGCCTGGCCACCCAGAACCGTGCCATCCTGCATCGCCGTAACTTCCCGCAGTATTTCGACGGCATCCTTCTGCGCTCGAATGAAGCGCCCCATGTCAACCGCACTCTCCGGATTCGCGCCCAAAGCCTCGAGGGCGGTTTCGACTGCACCCCGGAGAGCACCGAACCGGTCTACAAGTCCGGGAACCAGACTGACGGGAAGCTCGCTCATCACCAAAGCTTACGCCCTTGAGCCGGTCGCGCACCGTCAAATGACATATTTTCCTAGGCGATACGGACGATCAGCCACTGCCTGTCGCGCGAGCGCGATTGTGAGCCAGTTCCCGGCATCGATCAGGGCACGCCCAGTCCGGCTAGCCGATTACCTCTGAACCTGCATAGCTGGAGTGCGCCGAAACGCTTGATGCATCCGTTGCACACCAGCAATGGATCGCTTCAGCATTCGAGCCAAGACCGAGTAAGACCGCCATCCTGCCGAGATTTCGCATCTTTCACTGGGTCGCCGCTCACAAGCGCACCCTCGCCACCGATGAATTCCTGGGGAACACCCTGGCGTTCATTGCAGGTGCTATCAATGCCGGCGGTTTTCTGGCCGTCGGTCAGTACACCTCGCATGTGACGGGGTTTGTCTCTTCGATAGCGGACAATCTCGTCCTGGGTTCGCTTGGGATCGTGCTGGTCGGTGTCACCGCGCTCCTGACCTTCGTGTCGGGGTCTGCCTGTTCGGCCGTCCTGATCAATTGGGGGCGGCGCAACGCTCCTGGGAGGCAATATGCCTACCCGCTCGGCTTGGAAGCCGCCCTGCTTCTGCTGTTCGGCGCGCTCGGCAGCGCCAGCAGCAGCTTTCCCGGTCTTCTCCTGCTGGCCGCGCCACTACTCTGCTTCATCATGGGCCTGCAGAATGCCACCATCACAAAGATCTCTGGTGCCCGGATGCGCACCACCCATCTGACCGGGATGGTCACGGACATCGGCATCGAGATGGGCAAGCTATTCTACTGGAACCGGCGCAATGGCCTGCCTGGCGCCCGCACCGTCGCCGCGGACAGGCGCAAGCTCGCCATCCTGCTGCGCGTCGTCGGCATGTTCTTCGCCGGAGGTATTGTCGGGGCCGTCGGCTTCGCGCAGCTCGGGTACGTGTTCACAGTTCCGCTCGCGGCGATCCTCCTGGGATTCGTTTGGCCGACCTTCGTCCGGATCGACAAACGACCATAGCGCTGCGCCTTGAGGCTCATTGCCTCGCGCCCGAACCCGTTCTTCACGGGAACTTTTAATCTCCAGCTTCATTCCTCTCAATGTCGGGAGGATGGCATGGAAGATGCGCTCTTCGTCACCGCTGGAATGCTCGCTGTAGCAGCCTTGTCGTGGTTCGCGTCCAAGCACTGGGAGCTTTGAAAGCTCGTAGGAGTGTTCGGCTCATCGGTTGTCCGACCAGAGCTGTGTGTTTCCAAGGTCTACCACAATGCCGCACTACTTCGATATCTTCAATGCCCAGTCCGACAGGGTCGATGTAGGCGGCCAAGATCTAGAGAATGACGACGCGGCGGGTAGCCTGGCGTTGCGGACTCTAGCCGAACTGGCCCACCAGCATATCCGCCGCGGCAGAGATGCTGTGCCGGAGCGTTCCCTGAAATGAAGACCCCGCCTCCCTCCGAACTCGTCGCGGAGTGGCCATTGCCGCCACTAGCGAGCCTCGGCTCGACAGTGAGGGCAATTGGTATCCAGCGCGAGCTTCGGAGACACCTACCCTGGAAGATGCGTAATTTTCTTCGCGTCGACGGCAACCAGGCGGTTCTGCACTTGCCAATCGAGGAAAAGGAGGCGTTCAGCGCGGCCTCGGCCAAGATCGCGACCGCTATTGAGGAGATCTCAGCTTACCCCGTGCTCCCTAGCGAAGTGGAAGACATTCTCGGAATCTCCTCTCGCGAGCGCCACAAATGGATGAAGCAGTCTCGGCTTAAAAGCGCCGGGACGCGAACAGTGAAAATGCGGGGGCGGGCCAAGGCGGTGACCTTTCACGTTTTCGATACCCAGCACATTGAAGACATTCTCGATCGCGATCTCCCAACGATCTGGCGCCAAGAAGATGCCGCGATGAGCGCCGAGAACCGCAAGCGCGCGGCCGCCAAACGTCGACTTACTGGCTTACAGACAATCAGCCGATCGGGTCGCGCCGGATCCGCTGATGACGCCTCCGGATCGAAGCTAGAGGGTTGGGATGTCTTCGCGGCAGAAGGTTTGCTTCGCACCCCGAGGAAATAGCGCGTCTCGAGATCGACTTCCCCCCGCGGTCCGCTGGAACCGTCGGCGCCCTGCACCGTTTCGCGCTTATGGCTCGCACGCTAGAACTCGATCGAACCAGTCGCCTTGCGGTCGCGACCTTCAACGTCAACAACATCAGAAGGCGGCTTTCAAATCTGCTGGATTGGCTCGCGCGGGCCCAGCCTGACATTGTCTGCCTTCAGGAGCTCAAATGCGCGGATCGTGAGTTCCCCGAAGCCGAGATTCGCGCGAGTGGCTATGGAGTCGTCTGGAGGAGCGAGAAGACCTGGAACGGCGTTGCCATCCTCGCGCGCGGAACAGACCCCGTACTTACGCAAACCGAGCTACCAGGCGACGCAATCGACCGCCAAAGCCGCTACATTGAAGCTGCGGTCCGGGGCATTCTTGTCGGCTGCATCTATCTGCCGAATGGAAATCCGCAGCCAGGGCCGAAGTTCGCCTACAAGCTCGCCTGGTTCGAGCGACTTCATGCGCATGCAGCTCGCCTGATTTCCGCCGGCGTCCCCGTCATCCTGGCCGGCGACTACAATGTCGCTCCGACCGATCTCGACATTTATCCGACAAGGTCCTGGGACCATGATGCATTGATCCAGCCGGAAAGCCGGTTAGCGTTTCACCGACTCCTTAAGCAAGGATGGGCTGATGCAGTTCGATCAGTACATCCAACAGAGCGCATCTACACCTTCTGGGATTACAAGCGGCAGCGTTGGCAGCGAAATGCCGGGTTGCGGCTCGACCACATTTTGCTCAGTCCCACCCTTGCGAGAAGACTGCTAGACGCTGGCGTCGATCGGGGCGAACGGGGTCAAGAGGGCGCAAGCGATCATGCGCCTACTTGGGCGCTCCTAGACCGCTAAAGGCCGCCCTAGGCCACGAGATGGCTTGAGCGGTCGACCCAGCCCCACCCTTTTCGCCAATTGCGAGCGTGATTCAGCGTAAGCGGTTCTGCTGCGCTTGGGCCTCGTCCTGCGCACAAAATGGATTCGCCTCTGCAAGTAGTGCCCGCTTGCACTTTACGTCCCAAGCTTCTGTCGCCGCGATCAACATCCGCAGCTTTCTTTCTTCTGGACTGTCTTCGATCGCACCTAGCAGTCGCTCGATCAGGCGGCTTGCAGCATCCCACTCGCCGGATGTTCTGATCTCAATATTGATTAGCATGAAGCACTCCCAGCGGCGCTTCAACGCATTGTCCGTGTGTCCGTTCCGTTCGGGAGGGGCCGAAAGCCGAGATCAGGGGGATTACCTCCGGTGGCTGTCAGGCTGAAGCGAGCGGTCTAGTCTGTCTATTGTCTTTGGCTCCGAGGTTTCCAAGCCGCACGCCCGAGCGCGTCACTGACTTCAACCGGGACGACGCATCGGTTGACGACGCAGCTTTGACCGGCTCAGCGGCGCCAGCCCGCGATCTCTTGCAACCTCCGCTAAAGCTCTGCGTTGTGAATCTATGCCCGATTGGATACCGGCGGCGGCCGACGGCACACAGTCCTCACGCCGGAAATTTGCCGGACATCAGAGCCATCGGCGGCTCTATGCTATTGAATTTTCGGATGAAATCGACCTCGAAATGACGACCGATTCAAGGTGGTTATTCGAAGATGCTCATCAGCCAGAAGTGAGCCAACGGAGCAGGGCAATGTCAGCACGCGCGATGAGCTTCGTCGAGGAATGGCTTGCGGAGCGGATCCAGCCAGGTGTCTACCACGACGAAGAAAGCCCCGATGAGCGGAATAGCAATCTCGCAGAGCAACTGCTCCTTGACGCTGCCTCTGCCGGAATCCCCGAGGGAGAGATCGCGGAGGAGTATCCAGACCTCGCTGGTCAGATCGCTTCGGCGATGAAATCCGCCTTGAATGACGAGGAAACGTCCCGCGACAGCAAGGACTAAGCTTGGAGGGGAAGCTGATGGGTAACTTGGAGCGGGCCATCGAGATCGCCGCCGCCGCCCATGCGGGCCAAACCGACAAGGCCGGCGCACCATACATCTCACACCCTCTTCGGGTCGCGCTCGGCTTTATTCGAGCCCGAGACGAAGAACGGGCGATCATCGCCGTTCTGCACGATGTGATCGAGGACAGCGCGATAACAGCTACAGAGCTCCGAGGTGAAGGCTTCTCAGAGGCAATCGTGGAGGCCGTCGAAGCCCTGACTCGGCCGGAAGGCGAACCCTATCGCGAATTCATCCTCCGTGCTGCTGCGAACGAACTCGCCAAGCCGGTGAAGGTCGCGGATCTCAAGGACAACCTAAGTCACGCTAGGCTAGCGATGATGCCGACAGACGAGAGGTCAGAGCTGTTGGCGAAATATGAGGGTGCGTTGGAGGTGCTAGGAGCGGCCTGAACCTCAATTACCCTTGTTAGGGTGAACCAGGACGTCCTTGTACTCAGGATGGCGCCTTGCCCAATCGGCGATGAACGAGCAGGCGGGAACGATCCGATCTCCGTGTTTGCGGGCATGATCGAATATCGCGCCAGCAAGCTGCGAGCCGACTCCGCGGCCGCGCGCGGCGCGCGGCACCTCGGTGTGTGAAATAACCAGCGCTTTCTCAATTCGTCGATAGATGGCGAAAGCTTCGCCATCAGCAATCGTCATGACGAACCGGGTATGGTTGGGCTCGTCTCGGATGACAGGTGCTTCCATCAGGACTGTCTCCACGGCACGAAGCTTGACTACCAGTTGAACCCTGGCGCTCGGCGCGAGTTCCTTAGGCCAGAGAGCATTTTCCATGCATTCTTGCGGGCTCATCCGGTACCCGGACGGCCTACCATTCGCGAGCGCGGGAACGACGGCGCTCTCAGCGGTTCACTCCGAAGTTGCGTAGGAAGTGTTGCCATGGCCAGCCCAAGCGAGCCGAACATTGCGACAAGCCCGCGAGCGTCGCTGTCTAATTCCCCTCGAGTTCTATCGAGAGGCCTGCCAACACGAAAGCGGCAATCGGCACGTCGTCGTCTCGCGCCCTTCCCAAATCTCGCGACAACCAGTTAGGGGCTCTAGGACGGAACTCCGGAACACTTCGGTTGCCGACTTGAGATCGTAGCCACCAGCGCCACGCGGCGCCTTTGACGCCCTGGCCTGCCGCTCTGGAACATCTGCGGCTTTCATGCCCTCCTGCGTCCTATTCGTACTCGCCGATCGCGCTCAGCCGTGCCCATCTGCTCGCGCATCTGCCTCGCCGCGCGACCGTTCTTTCGCGCGGCGAGACCGCCGCCGGACGCGAGCAGCACGCTGACGTGAGCGCGAGGGCGTCGAGCCGCGTCATAAGTTTCAGTCTCGCCGGCACAATATCCAGGGCCGATCCGGAACAAGGCGGCGCGCAACCGGTTCAGCCCGGCAGCGGGGGGAGCCCACAAACAAGGGAGCGCCGCCATGGGCTGGTTTTCCAAGGACATTGCCAACATGGACGATCTCTTCGTCCATACGCTGCGCGACATCTATTATGCGGAGCATCAGATTCGCAGGGCCTTACCTGACATGGTCGACAAGGCGACGAATGCGGATCTGAAACAGGGGTTCCAGACACATCTCCGAGAGACGGAACAGCACATCGTGCGGCTCCAGGAGGTTTTCCGGCTGCACGGCGTCGAGGAGAAGGGTGTGAATTGCCCGGCGATCGACGGCATTCTGGAGGAGGCAAACGAGATCGCCGGCGAGGTTGACGACAAGCAAGTTCTTGATGCGGCGCTGATAGCGGCGGCTCAGGCTGTCGAGCACTACGAGATCACCCGTTACGGAACGCTGGTCGCTTGGGCCAATCAGTTGGGTCGCAGTGACTGCGCGGCTCTGCTGAAGCGGAACCTCGACGAGGAGGCCGCAACCGACGAGAAGCTCTCGCGGCTGGCCATGAGCAACATCAATCGCAAGGCCGCCTAGTTACGTCCCTGGGCCGCTGCCCCGATTTGGTGAGCAGCGGCTCGACCTTTGTGCCCCTTCCGCTCAAGGGGCAGAGCATTTTGGGGCCCAGCTGCGAAACCCAAACTGATCGCAGCCATGGTCATACGGAACTGTCCGGTGCAATCCCCACTCAGTCGATCGTATCAGTCGTTCTAAGGCGGTCGAAACCTCGCCACCAGATTGCGCCAAAGCGGCCTGTCGGCAGATCGGAAGGGGCACTCAGCGCGACAAATCGGCCAGCCTCACTTCGACTGTTACCGACAGGCCTGCAGGCCGCCATTCATAGGTCATTGTTGCACCTAGCTGGGATCGTGCAGCCCTCTCAACTAACACACTCCCGAAACCGTTTGGACCGGTGGGCGCGTTGACAATTTGAGGGCCTCCCTCTTCGCGCCATAGCAGTCGCAGCTGCCCAGCCGCAGCATCCACCGCGACGTAGACAGATCCATCACCTGTGGAGAGGGCGCCATACTTCACGGCGTTGGTAGCAAGCTCATGAAAGACCAGAGCCAACGCCGTCGCTGCGTTCGGGCCCACAATGGCATCGTCCCCCTCGATCAAAACCCGTCGGCCCGAAGCGCCTTGGTATGGCTCCAAAAGGCGCGCGAGGAGCGACTTTACCCCCCCATCTCCAACCTCTTTTCTTGAGACGAAAGCGTGAGCGCGATGCAATGATTGCAGCCGACTTTCGAGCTTCTCCGCGAACTCCTTGTTTGTGGGCTCGAACCTCGCTGCCATGCGAACGAGGCTGTTGACGACGGTAAAGATGTTGGCGATGCGGTGCGACAGTTCGCGGGAGACCAGCTCACGCTGCTCTTCAGCCCGCCTGCGAGCGGTAATGTCGATGTGAGCCCCGATCAGGCGTAGGGGAGCTCCCGCATCGTCCCGGACTATTTCTGCTTTCGCGAGAATCCAGCGTGTCTGTCCGTCGCTGGGCCGTATGATCCGATATTCGACCTCATACTCCGTTTCCGGCCCGTTTACTGTCGCAAGAAAGTGGCTCAGCACACGGTCACGGTCTTCCGGGTGAATTCGGGCTACCCAGGCCTCATGGGACTCGTGGGTTGCGTCGGGCGGCAGGCCATGCACGACCAGATACTCTGGTGAGCGCACGTTCTTGAAATTGTTGCCCCGCAGATCGACCTCCATGCCGCCGATCTGGCCTATCCGCTGAATACGGGCGAATTCTGCTTCTCGCGCGCGCAGCCTGCACTCTGCCGATTCGCTCGTGTCTTCTGCCATGTCACTCTGGTCCGCCGATAACCAAGCTTACGCAGCCAAACCCCTTCTCCGCAAAGTCATAAGACAGCGCCGCGCCAGGGGGCGCTGGTCGCGGAGTAATTCTAAGGAAAGCCCGACGGCCGAAGCTGACGGTCCTTTCTGGCGCCCCTTGGAACAGAGGGGGGCCGTAATAGTTAGGCCAGCACGATGGAGCGCCTCGCTACTAGCGCAAAAGGAATGCCATCATGGATACCGAAAACGGCTTCAAGACCATGTCCCAGCATGCGGACGCTGACGCTCCAGGCAAGACCCCTGCCTCCGCTTCATCAAGGCTGAAGCAGTTCGACGATGACGGCGAGTTACCCGAGGCCGCGAGAGATCGCGCCACCGAACTGCAACGTTTGATTGTCGAAGAGATTCGAGATCGGCCGTTGCGGGCGTTAGGGTGGGCCGCGACTGCCGGCTTTATTCTTGGCATCTGGATGTCGAGGTAGGTTATGGCGGGCTTGGCGGTCCTGGCCTCGGCACGCATCAAGGCCGCTCTCACCCGCGCCTTCACCGTTTACGGCTTGCTGGCTGCAGGCTGTCTGATCCTTGTGTTCGCAGCCGGCTACGCGCTGGATGCCGGACGGGCAGCGCTGGCTTTTCGCTACGGCCCGGTGCTTGCGAGCCTTACGATCGCTGCCGGGTTGCTTGCTGCCGCGGGGCTGCTTGTAGGGGTCGCTGGCTATCTGCGTCGCCAGCCAAGGCCGATGACCTCCGAGCTCGAGAAGGCCTCTCCTTTCAGCACCCCACCCTATCCCGCGCCCTATTCGATCCGACGCCTGGGAGCAATTGCGTCGGCGGGCGCAGGGGCCGCGTGCGCGGGACTGGTGATCTACCTTGTCAGGGATAGCCGTCGAACCATCGTTGATAAGCAGGATGGCGACATCGATTGAACATCTTGGGCCGAAAAGCTCGCCTTTTGACCGGTAGCGATTGTCGGGGAATGACCTCGTGGGCGAACAACTACCTGATCTGACAACCAACACCCTTCATCTGTGTATCGATATGCAGCGGCTATTTGGGCCCGAAGGTCCTTGGTCCACCCCATGGATGGCTCGCGTTCTGCCACAATGTGTCGCCTTGGCGGAGCGCCGCCCGCAAGCCACCATTTTCACACGGTTCATAACTCCGGCGTCGGCGGAGGAGACCTTCGGAGCTTGGCAGGACTTCTATCATCGCTGGCCGGAAACGACACGCGACCGTCTCAATGCCAGCTTGCTCGATCTGCTCCCGGAACTCGCTCGGTTCACGCCGCCGGCGCGGGTTTTCGACAAGCCAGTCTATTCGGCCTTTGCAAGCCGCAGATTGCTCGCCCATCTCCGCCAACGGTCAATCGATACCGTTATTCTGTCGGGCGCGGAGACTGACGTTTGCGTGCTCTCCTCGGTATTGGGAGCCGTCGATCACGGATACAAGGTCGTTATCGCGACCGACGCGGTCTGCAGTTACTCCGATGCAGGCCATGATGCTCTGCTGGCGCTGTTTCGGGAACGCTTCAGCCAACAGGTCGCGGCGGCCACAACAGATGAAATTCTGGATCGCTGGCAATGACACTGGCGCCCGCACACGGTCGGCCTGCTCCGACGCTCGCCGGGGGCGTCACCAAAGCCGCGAACCAATCCTGCCCAGTAGCGTTCTAGGTTGGGTCAGGGAGATCAGCCATGGATGCTATCCCGGGGCTGGTCGCGAGTTCTCTGGCGAGCATAAAACCCCGAACCGGAGAGCGCAGGAGAACGGTCATGATCCACCACGTCTCTCTGGGCACTAACAATGTTGGTCAAAGCCGTGCCTTTTATGATGCTGTGCTCGGAGTGCTCGGCCTGCGGCTCATCAGATCCTCCGAAGAGTCGGCAGACTACGGTGTGTCAGGAGTAATATTTAGCTTGGAGACGCCCGTTAATGGCGCTCCTGCCTCGGCCGGAAACGGCGTACACATCGCCTTCGATGCGGGCGACCGATCTGTAGTCGATGAGTTCTACAGGATCGCCTTGCAGCATGGGGGCACCGACGCAGGGTCTCCTGGGCTCCGGCCGACCTACAATCCCAACTACTATGGCGCGTTTGTGCTCGACCCCGACGGCAACAAGATCGAAGCGGTTACGCACAATGGCAAATAGCGGTCGGCGCCGAGCTCAGACGTCCGGCCATGCTGGCCTGTCCACAGCCGGAATTCGAGGGGTGGAGCGTGTCTTCCGGGACAACGGTCTTAGCCTGGCTCTCCTGGCAATGTTCATAGCGTCTCTCGGCGGCATGGCACTGACCGGACACGCAGCGCACAACCAGCAGCTGGCCGCGCATGCTCAAAGTACAGTTAGTCTCGGAAGCTATTTGCTTGGAGGCGCATTTCTTTCGGCGCTTTTTGAGAACTGGGAGAGCGAATTTCTTCAGATGGCGGTCTTCGTCGTGCTTACCGCAATCCTGTTCCAACGAGGCTCGGCAGAATCTCGCGATCCTGACGCTCCGGAGAGAGAGAACGACGCCGTCGCTTGGCGGGTGCACTATCCCTCGCTAGGATGGCTCTATGAACACTCCCTCGGACTTGCACTTGCGTTTCTGTTTGTTGCGTCCTTTGTCCTCCATTGCTGGTTCAGCCTCATTAACGCCAACCAGGAAGCCTCTCTGCATGGAAGGGAGGCACAATCCATTCTGAGCTATCTCGGCGATTCTCAACTCTGGTTTGAATCATTTCAGAACTGGCAATCAGAGTTCCTGTCGACCGCCGTATTGGTCTTGCTTTCGATATTTCTTCGGCATCGACGTTCGCCAGAATCCAAGCCGGTGGGCGCCGCCCATCGAGACACTGGAGACTAGCTGGAGGGGGAAAGCTGCCGCGCAGAGCCGCTTTTCTTTGAGAGGTCGCCATAGCTCGCGAGATCGGACGCCCCCGTGTGATTGCGTGACCGACGCCTGCTAGAAACTGCGTGAGCGTGGAACCCAAAGCCGCCTACGCGGTTAGCTCGCGTGGTCAATTGATAAAGCCTGCTGCTGATGTTCTCCTCAACAGCGCTCTGGTTGCTCACTGTGGTGCTCGTTGCCATCACGGTCTGCTTCATCAGCTGCGGAATCCCCAGCCCCTGGGGCGCGAGCCACTGAACTTGCTGCCGTCCGCACGGAACATACTGCGCCGATAGGCCGTTCCCCTCAGTGAGCGCCTATCACTGTCGGGAGAGTCAGCCATGATGTTCGTGGATCAAATACGGGAAGGACTCAAAGTCGTGGGTTCGGACGGCGCGCACGTCGGGACCGTCGATAGCCTTTCTGGACAGCTTCTGAAGCTGAAGAAGATCGATCCTGCCTCAGGTGGGATGCACCACTACCTCGACATTGGGCTCGTGGTGGGCATCGAGGGCGACACGATCTCACTGATCATCCCCGCAGCCGAAGCCATGGAACGCTGGTCCAACGAAAGCGCCTAGCACTTGCCCCCCGATATTGACCCGGAGAACAGAATGACCCGAACCGTCTCGGATTTCATCTGGACCCGTCTTCTCGAATGGGGCGTCACGCGCGTCTACGGCTACCCCGGAGACGGAATTGGCGGCCTCATCGCTGCCTTGCAGCGCCGCGAGAACGACATCGAGTTCATTCAGGTTCGTCATGAGGAAACCGCGAGCCTGATGGCTTCCGGCGAGTCTCGCTTTACCGGCAAGGTCGGCGTCTGCCTCGCGACCTCGGGTCCGGGCGCCGTGCATCTTCTCAACGGGCTTTATGATGCAAGGCTCGATCACCGCCCGGTGGTCGCCATAGTCGGCCAGCAAGCGCGATCGGCGATTGGATCCCACTACCAGCAGGATCTGGACCTCCAATCACTCTTCAAGGACGTTGCTGGCGCCTATATCGAGACCGCGTCGGTCCCAGCTCAGGTCCCTCATCTGATTGATCGTGCTTTTCGGATCGCGCAGGCGGAGCGTCGCGTCACCTGCGTAATCTTGCCCAACGATCTGCAGCTCGAGCCGATGGTCGAGCCATCCCGAGAGCATGGCATGACGCATTCTGGGGTGGGGATTGAACTATCTCCGGTCGTGCCGTCATTGGATGCCCTTCACCGCGCTGCGGGCGTGCTCAATGCCGGCGAGAAAGTTGCCATTTTGGTCGGCGCCGGCGCGCTTGGTGCCACTGACGCAGTGTTGGCGACCGCCGACAAGCTGAAGGCCGGGATTGCCAAGGCCTTGCTCGGGAAGGCTGCGGTGCCCGACGACGTGTCCTTCTGCACTGGGTCCATCGGCCTGCTGGGCACGAAGGCAAGTTGGGACCTGATGCAGGACTGCGACACACTGCTCATGGTCGGATCGGGCTTTCCCTATACCGAATTCCTCCCGAAACCCGGCCAAGCGCGCGGCGTTCAGATCGATATCGACCCCGGCATGCTCGGGCTTAGATATCCGATGGACGTAAACCTCATTGGCGATGCTACCGCGACACTTGAAGCTCTGCTGCCACTCTTAGGGCCGAAGTCTGCCGATGAGTGGCGAACAGCGATCGAGGCAAACGTGAGCGAGAGCTGGCAGGAAGCCCGCGACAGCGCCCTTATCGAGGCATCTCCGATCAACCCCCAGCGTGTTGCCTCCGAGCTGTCTGAGCGTCTACCGGAAAACTGCGTCGTCACCGCGGACAGCGGCACCACAACAGTCTGGTACGCGCGGCATCTAAGATTCCGCCGGGGAATGATGGGCTCCGTCTCTGGCACGCTTGCGACGATGGGTTGCGCCATTCCCTATGCGATCGCGGCAAAGTTCGCGCATCCAGATCGCCCGGCGATTGCCTTGGTCGGCGATGGCGCGATGCAGATGAACGGCATCACCGAGCTAGTAACGATCGCAAAATACTGGAAGCGCTGGGCCGATCCGCGATTGATCGTCATGGTGCTGAACAATCGGGAGCTCGCCTATGTCACCTGGGAAGAGCGCATCCAGGCAGGCGACCCAAAATGGCCGGCCAGCCAGGATCTTCCTGACTTGCCCTATGCCGAGATCGCGAAGCTGATGGGATTGGGCGGCCGACGCGTCAGCGAGCCGGAGGAAGTGGGCGCCGCTTGGGACGAAGCGCTTGCGGCCGATCGCCCCTACGTTCTGGACATGGTCACCGACCCGAACGTGCCACCTCTCCCGCCTCACATAACCTTTGATCAAGCCCGCGGGTTTGCAGGAGCAGTCGCGAGCGGGGATCCTGAAGCCGGCAACATTGTGAAGAGCACTGCCCGTGCATTGCTCGGCACGCTACTTCCCACGTCGAAAGGTCGCTGAGAGTCGAGCCGGCAGCACTGTTGGTTCGTGCGGCGACGGTGGCCGACTTCGCGCCTATGATAACCGATCAAGCCTGGAGCCGACCTAAAATATCGGCTCCAGGCGCCGACGAAAAATTAGGCGCTTCCGCTCGGGCTTCTCCGCACTGAAGGTCGGCTTATTGGAAAACCGCCAATGTCAGCAATTGGCGCATTTCGCCCGGACGAACGACTGACACTTTTGGCGCGTCTTACCCGCGCACTAAGGATCCGGTCTGCCGTTGCTGCCGAAATCGCCGGGGAATTAAGCCAACGGAGTGCCACGCCGCGATCCCATGGTCCGCCCTTTCGGCGCGAGTTTTCGCCACGCATAAGAAAGTCGTGCACTGACCAGCCAACCGCTGAACTGCGAGTAGATAGCGGATCATCATCCCAGTAAGGTCAGCGCAACACGCGGCGCAGGCCCGAGAGCCGGTCGATCGCGACCATCACGACGATGGAGATCAGGATCAGCGAGCTGGCGAGCGCAGCGCCGACCGCGTCGTACTGGAACTTGATATAGGAGAAGAGCTCGACCGGCAGAGGCGTCCAGCCAGCGGGCGCCAGGAAGACCGAGATCGGGAAGTCGTTCCAGGATAGGACGAAGCAGAGCACTAGGCTGGAGACCAGCCCGGTCCGGATCACCGGCAGAGTGATCGAGACCATGGTCCTGACCGGCCCCGCCCCGACATTGCGCGCAGCCTCCTCAAGCGACAGGTCAAAGTTCTGCATGCTCGCCGTCAGGATGCGGACGGCGAAGGGCAGGACATGGATCGAATGCCCGATGACCAGCGCCGGAATGCCGGAGCCGAAGCCGAGCCGAGCGAAAAAGACATAGAGCGCGAGACTGAAGATCGTCGTCGGGATCAAGAGCGGCGACATGATCAGCAGGTTAATCAGCGCCTTGCCGCGAAAATCGTAGCGGACCATCGCCAGCACCACCATGAAGGCGAGCGTGTTGGCGATCAGCGTCGCCGCGACGCCGAGCCAGAGGCTGACCCCCATCCCCCGCACGAAATTGTCGGAGGTCCAGGCCTGGCGGAACCATTCCAGCGTAAAGCCGGAGGGCGGCAGGATGAACTCCTGCGGGTTCACCGAGACCATCAGGGTGATCAGGATCGGGAAGAACAGGAAGCCCATCGCCAGATAGGTGACGAGCCGCAGAACCAACGAGCCGAGATCGAGCCGCATCATCGCTTGGCCTCCAGCCGGTTGAGGATCAACTTGCCGAACAGGAAGGACATGCCGGTCAAGATCGTCGCATTGGCCAGAATCATGATCACCGATAGGCTCGACGCGAAAGGCAGGTCGTTGTTGAGCAGCGCCTCGCGATAGATGACGAGGCCGATCATCTGCGTGTCGTTGGCGCCGACCATCAGCGGCACCGCGAAGGCCGAGAAATTCAGGGTGAAGACGATCACCAGACCGGCATAGAGGCCGGGCAGCGTCAGCGGGAAGCTGATGCTCCAGAAGGCGCGCCAGCGATTGGCGCCGACATTGCGCGCAGCCTCGACGAAGGAGGGGTTGATGCGCTCGATCGAGTCCAGCAGCGAGAGTACGATATAGGGCATGCCGATATAGACCAGCAGGATGATCACGCCCTTGAGATCCCACATATAGCGGACCGGCTCGTCATAGACGCCGATCGCAATCATCAGCGAGTTCAGGAGGCCACCGCCGCGGAAGATGACGATCCAGCCATAGACCAGGGTGACGAGGCCGATCAGCAGCGGCGCCAGCACCATCGTCATGAGGATGCTCTTCTGCAGCCCGCGCGTCTGGGCGATGTAGAGCGCGACGGGGTAGCCGAGCAGCACAGAGATCGCGGTGGCAATGATGGCGATGCGGATCGAGAACCAGAGCGTGTTGATCAGGTACCAGGGACTGCCGAGGAAGCGGACGTAATTGTCGATGGTCAGGGCGGAGACCATGTAGGCGCCGTCGACGCCTTGGTTGAAGCTGGTCCGCGCCACCCAGAGCAGCGGCATGACCACGAAGATCAGCAGCGCGACCATCGCCGGAGCGAGCAGGAGCGAAGCCGCCATCCCCTTCCTCACGGCCGGCCTCCCTCGCTGCGGATCAGCCTGAAATCGCCAGGCTCGGCGCCGATGCGGACGCCATCGCCGATCGCGGCGACGCCGCCGGCCTGATGTGTCTCGACATAGACGCTCTCGCCGCCATCGAGCTGGACGGTGTAACGGATCGTCGGGCCGTAATATTCGACGAAGTTGATCCGGCCGGGAAAGACGTTGGGCCCGTCCTGCCCGGACGGATAGATCAGGATACGCTCGGGACGCAGCAGCACACGCACCTGCTCGCCGGCGGCGATCGAGCCCGGCGCCGCCACGAGCAAATCGAGATTGCCGCGGGTGCGCACCGTCAGGACCCCGCCGGACGCTGCGGTGACCGCCCCATCGAAGAAGTTGGTGGTGCCGACGAAATCGGCGACGAACTCCGACTGCGGATCGTCATAGACCTCGGCCGGGCGGGCGATGCGGGCGATCTTGCCGCGATTCATGATCACCACCCTGTCGGACATCGACAGCGCCTCTTCCTGATCATGCGTGACGTAGAGCGTCGTCATCTTCAGACGAGACTGCAATTGCTTCAGCTCGCGCCGCATCGCGACGCGCAAGGCGCGGTCGAGGTTGCTGAGCGGCTCGTCCATCAGCAGGAGCTGCGGCTCCAGCGCCAGCGCGCGGGCCAGGGCGACGCGCTGCTGCTGGCCGCCGGAGAGCTGGCGCGGCAGACGGTCCTCATAACCGGATAGCCCGGTGACCCCGAGCGATTCCTCAATCCTGCGGGCGATGAAGGCCCGGTCGCGCTTGCGCAGCTTGAGACCGAAGGCGACGTTCTCCGCGACCGTCATATGCGGCCACAGCGCATAGTTCTGGAAGACGAAGCCGACCTCGCGCTTCTCAGGCGGCAAATGGGTGACGTCCCGGCCATTGACCCGGATGGTGCCATCGCTCGCCATGATGAAGCCGGCGATCATCCGTAGTGTCGTAGTCTTGCCGCAGCCACTTGGGCCGAGCAGCGAGACGAACTCGCCATGCCCGACCTCGAAGGAGACGTCGTCGACCGCCATGACGTCGCCATAGCGCCTGCAGACGGAAGCGACCTGGATGGCTTTGTCCTGTGATGCGTTCATGTCATCCGCTTTGCCGGATAAAGGCGTCGTAGAAGCCTGGACCGGCGCGCCCGACGAACGGGCGACGCCTTGCGAGGAGTGTGGCGCCGGCGAGCTCGCCCGGCCGGCGCTTGCGAGCGCGCTCACTTGCTCGTCATCTGGTTGAGCTGGTTCTGCCACTTGGCCTTGTTGGCCGTGATCTTCTCCTGATCGGGCAGGAACAGCCGCTTGAACTGCTCGTTCTGAACCAGCAAGTCGCGGTACTGGAAATCGGCGGGGATCGGCGCATTCTGCACGGTCGGGGCGTAGAGATTGCGCGTCGCGAAGGCGATCTGGACCTCGGGGCTCAGGACATAATCGACGAAGGCCTGCGCCTTTGCCGGATCCTTGGCAGCCTTGGTGATATTGATCGTGCTGATCAATGGGAAAGTGCCTTCGGCCGGGCGGGCGAACTTGACGTTCTTGGCCCCCTTTTCCAGCAACTCCTTCATGCGCCCCGTCGCCAGCATGCCGAGCCAGGCGTCCTGCGTCTGGAACAGCGAGACCATCTGGCTTTCGACGTCGAGCGAGCCGATCAGGTTGCCGCTCTTCATCAGCGCCGCCATCTTGTCGAGGCCGGGCTGGATATTATCGATGCCGCCGCCGTTTCGCTCGGCCTGCTGCACGGTCAGGCTGAGCGTCGGGATGTGCTCGAAGCCGTAGATGACGACATGGTTTTTGTAGTCCGGCTTCCAGAGCTCATCCCAGCTGGTCGGCGCCGCCTTCACCTTGTCGGCGTTGTAGGCGAGCACGTAGTCGCCGACATTGACGAAGACCGTATATGGCGAGTGGACAGCGTTCGGATATAGGTTCGCCATGTTCGGGATCTTGGCCTTGTCGAGGGCCAGCCATAGGCCTTCCTTCTCGCCTGCGATCGAGTTCAGCAGCGTGTTGGTGGCGACGTCGACCTGACCGAGCCGCGCCTTGACCAGATGGTCGGGGCTGGCGCCGACGACCCACTCAATCTTGCAGTTGTGGGCCTTCTCGAAGCCGGCAGCGACCGATTCATAGGTCTTCTGATAGCTGCCGCCCCAGGTGGTGACCCTGAGCTTGCATTCCTGAGCAATCACAGGAGAGGTCAACGCGCCGAGCGTCCCGGCGAGCAGCAAAGCCGAAATCGTCCTGTTCATCATGGTGTCCCCGATTCTTGGTTGCAGTCAGATCCGCAGCAGCCCTCTTCTGTCGGAAGGCTCGAATGGCCGGCGCCGTCTGGGCGGCGCCGGAAGAGCTTGCCGCCCTTGGCGGCAGGGGCAGTCAGTGCTTCGCCTTACGGCGGTTCCTGAGATCGGTCAGCGAGTAGCGCGAGTGGATCGCTTCCTGGTCAACGCACATCTCGATCAAGGCCGGCTTGCCGGACACCAGGCAGCGCTCGAAGGCCGGCGCGAACTCCTCGGTCCGGGTGACGCGCTCGGCATGGGCGCCATAGGCCAGCGCCAGCGCGTGGAAGTCGGGATTGACCAGCTGGGTGCCGTTGACGCGGCCCTCGAGGCGGTTTTCCTCGTGGATGCGGATCGTGCCGTACATGTTGTTGTTGAACAGCACGACGATCACCGCCGCTCCGTACTGCACGGCCGTCGCCAGTTCCTCCGAGCTCATCTGGTAGCAACCATCGCCGACGAAATCGACGACGACCCGTTCGGGATGCAGCAACTTGGCCGAGATCGCTGCCGGCAAGCTGTAACCCATCGAGCCGCTGATCGGGCCGAGCTGCGTGTGCAGCCGGTAATGGGCGAAATAGCGCTGGCTCCAGGTCGCATAGGCGCCGACGCCGTTGGTGACGATGGCGTCCTCGGGTAGGCGCTGGCGCAGCCACTTCATCAGTTTCGGCAAGTCGATCTCGCCCGGGCAGGGCCGTGGCGTCGTCTCGATCTCGAAGGTCTTGCGCAAGGTCGCCGTCCACGCGCCGCGCGCGGCATGATCGACCGGCGCATGCCCGGCGAGCCGGCGGGCGAAGGCGTCATTGTCGGCGAGCAAGGCGAGATCGACCTGGAACACCCGGTTGAGCTCGTCGAAGCTGCGGGTGACGTGGACGAATTTCTGCCTGGGCACCGGGATGTCGAAGAGCGTGAACCCTTCCATGTAGCCGGCGCCGATCGTGTTCACGTCGCTGAGGGCGTCGTTGCACATGATGACGAAGTCGGCGTCCTTGACATGCGCCAGCAGCGCCGGGTTCGAGCCGATGCCGATCTCGCCGACATAGCAGGGCAGACGGTGGTCGATGATGTCGCGCCGCCGGAAGGTGGTGACGACTGGGACGTTGTTAGCGAGCGCAAAGGCCTGGATGTCGTCTCGGGCCCCTTCCGTCCAGCCGGAGCCGCCGACGATCAGCAGCGGCTGCTGCGCTGCCGAGAGCATGGCGAATATCTGCGCGACGACCTCGTCCGAAGGCTCGCCGGCAGAGGCCGGGACGCTCGGCTTGCCCGGCGCGATCTCGCACTCCTCCTCGAACACATCCTCCGGCACCACCAGCACGACCGGCCCCATCCGCCCGGTCATCGCCGTCTGGTAGGCGCGCTGCACGAATTCCGGGATGCGCCTGGGGTCGTCGATCTGGGCGACCCATTTCGTCATCGGCGCGAACATGGTGCGGAAGTCGTAGGCCATGAAAGCCTCGCGCTCCATTAGCGCGCGCTTCACTTGCCCGACGATCAGGATCATCGGCGATGAATCCTGATAGGCGGTGTGGACGGCGTTGACTGCGTTGGTCGCGCCCGGGCTGCGGGTGACGAAAGCGATCCCGGGGCGGCCGGTCAGCTTACCATAGGCTTCGGCCATCTGGGCGGCGCCGTTCTCATGGCGGCAGCTGATCGCGCGGATCTCGGGATAGCGGACCCCGAGCGCATCGAGCGCGCAGAGGAAACTCTCGCCGGGAACGTGGTAGATGATCTCGGCGCCGTTGAGCTTCAGCTCGTCGGCGAGGATCTCGCTCCCTTTTCTCATCACCATGACGTCAGTTCCGCTTGAGACATTGTCGAAGGATCATGCTGCGCATCGCCCTCAGCCGATCACGAAGGGGTTAGCAATCTCGTCCGCGGTCGAGAGCCAGACCGCCTTGGTCTGCAGGTATTCGCGGATGCCTTCGGCGCCATTCTCGCGGCCGATGCCGCTCTTCTTGTAGCCGCCGAACGGCGTCGTGTAGGAGATGTCGCGATAAGTGTTGACCCAGACGCTGCCCGCCTCCAGCCGATCCGACATGCGCAAAGCGAGCTTCATGTCGCGGGTCCAGACGCCGGCGGCGAGGCCAAACTCGCTGTCGTTGGCGATCGCGACCGCCTCGTCGACATCGTCGAAGACCAGGGTCGAGAGGATCGGCCCGAAGACCTCCTCGCGCGCGATCCGCATCTCGTTGTTGACGCCGGTGAAGATCGTCGGCTCAACGAAGAAGCCGCGCGCGCACTCCTCGCCATCCGGACGCTTGCCGCCGATCAGCAGCTCGGCGCCGTCCTGGCGGGCGATATCGACATAGCCCAGCACCTTCTCGAACTGCATCTTGTTGGCGATCGGGCCGACCTGGGTGCGGACATCGCGGGGATCGCCGACGCGCGCCGTCTTGGTGAAGGCCGCGAGCTTCTCAACGAACTGATCATGGACACGGCGCTGGACCAGCAGGCGCGAACCGGCGATGCAGGTCTGGCCGGTCGCCCCGAAGATGCCGCCGACCACGCCGCGCACGGCATTGTCGAGATCGGCGTCGTCGAAGACGATGTTCGGCGACTTGCCGCCGAGCTCGAGGCTGACCCGCTTCACGTCCTTCGCCGCCAGCGAATAGAGATGCGCGCCGGTGCCGGTCGAGCCGGTGAAGCCAACATGGCGGGTCAGCGGATGGGTGACCAGCGGCTCGCCGACCTCCTTGCCAAAGCCGGTGACGACATTGATGACACCGGGCGGGAAGCCGGCCGCCTCGACCAGCTCCATCAGCTTCAGCGCGGTGGCTGAGGTGTGCTCGGCCGGCTTCAACACCAGCGTATTGCCGGCAGCGAGCGCCGGCGCGGCCTTCAGCGAAAGCAGGAGAAGCGGCGCGTTCCAGGGCACGATCGCGACGCAGACACCAAGCGGCTCGGGCCGCGAATAGCTCAAAGCCGGCTTGTCGCAAGGGTGCACGACGCCTTCGATCTTATCGGCCAGGCCGGCATAGTAATAATACCATTTCGGGATGTAGCGGATCTGATGCTGCATCTCGGCCAGCAGGCGGCCATTGTCGCGCACCTCGATCTCGGCGAGCAGGTCGGCATGCTCCTCGATCAGCGTGCCCAGTCTATGGATGATCTTGCCGCGCTCCGAAGGGTGCATCTTGCCCCACGGCCCTTCCTTGAAGGCGCGGTGGGCGGCGCGAACGGCACGGTCAGCATCCTCGGCGCCTCCGCGCGCGACCATCGCCCAGGGCTGCGCGGTGAAGGGATCGACCGTCTCGAAATACTGCCCGGAGGCCGGCTTCACCCATTGGCCATCGATGTACATGTCCAGCGTGCGCAGCGCGGGTGAATGCGACGTCATCAGAATCTCTCCCGTCATAGCCGGGCGCAGCGAAACCGAAGCGCTTCCTGGCTAGATTTTTATCATATCATTTCAAATTCGATATGATATCAATAATGGATACTGATCCGATCAATCTTAAGGTGTCAAGCGCCTGCCTGTTGAAAAAATGCGCAACGCACCCATAAAGGCAGCAGAGATCGATACCGTTTTAAAAGCGTTGTGATATCAAAGCTCCCCAAGCAGAGGACCCTTGCATGACCGAGCTGATCCAGGTCACCCAGCCGCTCTACGGGCAGATCAAGACCGCGATCGAAAAGCGGATCCGTGCCGCGGAATGGCCCGCGGACTTCCAGGTCCCGCGCGAGGAGGATCTCGCAGCCGAGTTCGGCGCCTCGGCCCTCACGGTGCGCCGCGCGCTCCGGGAATTGCAGTCCGAAGGTATGCTGGTGCGCGTCCAGGGCCGCGGCACCTTCGTCGTCGGCCCACGCATGCAATGCGCGATCTTCGAGCTCTCCGACGTCTCGGAGGAGATCTCGGCGAGCGGCGGCGTCCACACCAGCGAAGTGATGTCGCTTTGTGCGCTGGCGCCGGACAGCCCCTTTATCGGCCTGCTGGCCCTTCCGGCGGGCAGCACCGTGTTCCACTCGCGCCTGCTGCACAAGGAAGACGGCACGCCAGTCCAGATCGAGGACCGCTTCGTCAACGCCGCCGAGGCGCCCGCCTATCTCGAGCAGGACTTCACCCGGATCACGCCGCACGCCTATCTGCTGCGCATGACCGAGGTCACCTTCGTCGACAACACGATCCGCGCCATCCGGCCCGATGACGAAAGCCGAGAAGCCCTCCAGATCGACACCAACCAGCCATGCCTGCTGCTCGACCGCCGGACCTGGCGCGGCGACGTGCCGGTGACGCGCAGCCGCTTCCTCTATCCGGGAGACCGCTATCGCCTGCGCAGCGCCCATGAGGCAACGTCGGCCCAGCCGGTCATTTCGGCGCCGGGCGGCACCGGGCAGTTCCCAAGGCGAATCCGCTAGCGCGAGCGCGCTCCGAACCGCGGCGGCCTAACCCTGGCTCCGCGAAAGGCGACATGCGGTCTCGAGGACCATGGCAATCAGTTCCTCCTGCCGCTCCTGGGTGAACCGGTAGCTCGGTACGGTCACCGTGATGCTGCCGACGACCTTGCCGCGCACATCATGGGTGACGGCCGAGATCGCGCTGATCTCGTCGTCGAGCTCGCCAAAATTGAGTGCATAGCCGCGCTGGCGGGCCGTCGTCAGCTCCTGCTTCAACGCAGCGGGCTCGGTGATCGTCCGCTCGTTGAAGCGCTCCAGCGGGCCAGCACAATAGGTCTCGATCACCTCGCTCGGCTCATGGGCGAGCAGGATCTTGCCGCAGGCGGTGCAGTGGCCGGGGTCGCGCCGGCCCTGCTCGGAGAAGATCCGGACAGCACCAGGGCCGGGAACCTGCTCGATCGTCACGGCATAGCTGCCATCCCACATGTTGAAGCTGGCGGTCTCGCCCGATCGCGCCGCCAACTCCTCGAGGGCGGGCCGAACCAGATCCTTGATGTGAAGCTCGGCCAGCACGGGCGCGGCGAGCAGGACAAGGCCGGGCCCGAGCTTAATCCGGGCCGAGGCGGCATCGCGCTCGACCAACCGCGCCGCCACCAGGGTCGCGACCAGCCGCGAGATCGAGCTTTTGTGCAGCCCGATGCGCCGCGCGATCTCATTGATGCCGAGCGGCTCGAGCGATCCAGACAGGCATCGCAGAATGGCGATCGCATGCTCGACCGCGCCGACCGTGGCACCTCGCGCCTCGCCTGGTGACGCAACGGGATTTTCCATCAGTACACGCTCCCGCATCTCGCTTGACGAGACCCGTAAAGGCTGACAAGCTCTTATTGTGCAACACTGTTGTGCATTGCGCAACATAATTTTCCCGAGGAAGAACGGCCCTGTTCGCTCGAACCTGGCTGAGCAATTCGGGGGCGCTGGTGGGCACGCCGGTCAAGGGGGATCGCGGAGACGCGACGCCGGGCGATGAACGGGTACGACCCGGAAGCCGTTCGGAAAAACGGGGAGGTTTTGATGCACAAGCTCGGAATTCTGACAGTGTCTCTCGCTGCCATGCTCAGCTTCGGTGGCGTGACCATCGAGGCGCGGGCCCAAGCACCGGCGATGAAGAAGATCACGTTCCTCACCAACTACGTCTACAACGGCCGCCACGCGCCGTTCTTCGTCGGCCGCGACAAGGGCTTCTACAAGGAAGCCGGCTTCGACATCGATATTGCACCGGCAACCGGCAGCGGCTTCGTCATCGCCGCCGTCGATGGCGGCAAGGCCGATTACGGCATGGCCGAGGTTGGCCCCGTCGTGCAGGCGGTCGCCAAGGGCGCCAAACTCAAAGCCTTCATGGTCTACACCGACGTCACCACCAGCGGCCTCGCCTCGCTGACCCCGTTCAAGACGCCGGAGTCGATCATCGGCAAGCGCATCGCCGCCTCGCAGACCGACAGTGCCCGCGTCGTGCTGCCGATCATCTTCGACGAAAAGAAGCTCGACGCCTCCAAGCTGGACTGGCAGGCGGCCGATCCGGGGGTCTATTTCTCCCTGCTGCTCAGCAACCGGACCGACCTGTTCACCGCCAGCTCCGACGGCGACATGCCGGCCCTGACCAAGGTCGCAGTGGCACAGGGCAAGGACGTCGAGTTCTCCAGCTTCGTCGACTGGGGCTACGACGTCTTCGGCTACGTCCTCGTAGCGGCCACGCCGACCCTGGAGAAGAATCTCGACGAGGCCAAGCGCTTTGCGGCCGCAACGCGCAAGGCGGTCGAATACGCCATCAAGAACCCGGAAGAGACCGCCGATATCATGGTCAAGGCCAATCCGGCGATGAACCGCGACACCGTGCTGACACAGTGGATCGGCGCGATCAAGTCGATCCAGACGCCCTACACCGCCGAGCATGGCTACGGCGCGGCCGAGGACAAGCGCATCCAGCGCACGATTGACCTGGTCAAGAAGGCGCTGAAGCTCGACGCGACGCTGACGCCCGACGACCTCTTCGCCATCAAGGGGAAGTAGGCCGCTCCGGCCGCACTCCTCAGCCTGCCGACAGTAATCCGGAAGCCTCCATGTCCACCTCCCTCGTCATCGACAACTTGTCGAAGACCTTCGGCTCGACCTTGGCGATCGACCAGGCGTCCTTCTCGGTGCCCGAGAACAGCTTCGTCTCGATCGTCGGGCCGAGCGGCTGCGGCAAGTCCACCTTGCTGCGCATCGCCGCCGGTCTGGTGCGCGCCAGCAGCGGCCGCATCAAGCTGCGTGGGCAGGAGGTCACCGGCCCGATCCGCGACGTCGGCATGGTCTTCCAGTCGCCGGTGCTGCTGCCCTGGCGCACCACCCTCGGCAACATCCTCTTCGTCGCCGAGATGGGCGGGCTGCGCGCCGCAGACTATGAGGGGCGCGCCCGCGAGCTGATGGCGCTTGCCGGCCTCTCCGGATTTGAGGACAGCCGCCCGTTCGAATTGTCCGGCGGCATGCAGCAGCGCGCCGCAATCTGCCGAGCGATGCTGCTCAAGCCGTCATTAATCCTGATGGACGAGCCCTTCGGCGCCCTTGACGTCATCACCCGCGAGCGCATGGGCTTCGCGCTTCAGACATTGTGGGAGGAGAGCCGCAACACCGTGCTCTTCGTCACCCACAGCATCACCGAGGCCGTGCTGCTCTCCGACATCGTCGTGGTGATGTCGCCGCGGCCGGGCCGGATCCACGACATCGTCGAGATCGACCTGCCGCGCTCGCGCACCACCGCGACCCTGCGCGATCCCCGCTTCGTCGCCTTTGCCGCCCGAGTGCGCGAGGGCATCGAAGCCGGCGAGACGGAGTATTGACGATGGCCGAAACCTCCCTCGTCGCGCGCCTGCGCCCGCTCCTCTTTCTTGCCCTACTGCTGCTGGCCTGGGAGATCGGCGCGCCGCTGCTGGGCATCCCCGGCTATGTGCTGCCGCTGCCGTCGGCGATCGCCGCCCGCTTCGCCGAGACCGCCTCGCTCCAAATGCACGGGCTGTTCATGACCGGGATGACCACGCTCGTCGGCCTGGTCCTGGCGCTGGTCTTCGGCGTGCTGCTCGCGCTGGTCGTGGTCTATGTCCCGGTGCTGCGCTCGATCGTGATGCCGCTGCTCGCCGCCTTCAACTCGATCCCGAAGATCGCGGTGGCGCCGCTGTTCGTGATCTGGTTCGGCCTTGGCGTCGAATCCAAGATCATTCTCGCCTTCCTGCTCGCCCTGTTCCCGATCTTCGTAAACTCGCTGACCGGGCTCGGCGAGATCGAGGCCGATGTCATCGACCTCTCGACGCTGGCCGGCGGCACGCGGTGGCGCATCTTCACCAAGGTGCGCCTGATGAACGCCGTCCCCTACATCACCGACGCGCTCAAGGTCGCCTTCCCGCTAGCGCTGGTCGGCTCGATCGTCGGCGAGTTCATCGGCGGCAACAGCGGCATCGGCCATCTCATCCTGTTCGGCCAGTTCAACATGGACACCCCGCTCGTCTTCGCGGCGCTGGTCTCGATCACCGTCTTCACCACGCTCGGCATCGGGGCGGTCTCGCTGTTCGAGCGCATGGCCCTGACCTGGCGCCCCTCGCAACGCCGGCGCTGACGCGCCCGCCCCCGGCATCACATCCGCAAGGACAATCCGATGAGAAACTACATCGCCCGCCTGAAGGAGAGAGGCGATCTCCTGGTCGTCGACAGGGAGGTCGACCCCTTCCACGAGCTCGCCGCCGTGACCCATGCCGCGCAGAAGCGCTGGGGCAAGCCGATCCTGTTTAACAAGGTCAAGGGCACCCGCTTCCCGGTCGTCACCAATGTCTACGGCTCGCGCGAGCGGCTGGCCGAGATCATTGGCATCGACGCCGCCGATTTCTGCCGGCAGTGGAGCAATCTCGCCAATCTCGGCAGCGGTGCCGGCGGCCCCGCCTTCGTGCAGTCGCAGGATGACGAGCTGATCGAGTGCAAGCTCTCCGAGCTGCCGCTGATCACCTATTCCGACCGCGACGCCGCCCCTTACTTCACCTCGGCGATGTTCATCGCCAAGGATCCCGAGACCGGCGTCGGCAACCTGTCCTATCACCGCTCGATGTTCGTCAGCGACCAGGAGCTGCGCTGCCGGCTGGCGCCGCGCCACCATCTGACGATCTATCACGAGAAGGCCGAGAAGATGGGCAAGCCGCTCGAGGCGGCTATGCTGATCGGCGCGCCCTCGACCTCGTTCCTGACCGCCGCCGCGCCCCTGCCCTATGATGTCGATGAGCTGGAGGTCGCGGCGCGCCTGAAGGGCAGCCCGATCGCGATGCGCAAATGCAAGCACATCGACCTCGAAGTGCCCGCGGATACCGAGATCGTTATCGAGGGCCGCTTCCTGCCGAACGAGCGCCGGCCCGAGGGGCCGTTCGGCGAGTTCATGGGCTACTATGTCCCCGAAGGTCCGAACGCGGTCTTCGAGGTGCTCGGCGTCACCGTCCGCAAGGACGCCGTCTTCCACTCGATCCTGTGCGGCTCGGCTGAAGAGGTGCTGACGCTAGAGCTCTCGGTCTCGGCCAATATCTACCAGCGCCTCAGCGCCGCGCTGCCGGGCATCCTCGACGTCACCTGCCAACCCTTCGTCAACCATGCCATCGTCAAGATGGATACGCAGTTCGAAGGCCATGCCCGCCAGGTCATGCTGGCGACGATCGGCGCCGAACCGATCTGGGCCAAGATCATCACCGTCGTCGATCCCGACGTGAACATCTACGACATGGACGACGTGATGTGGGCGACGCTGACGCGCTGCCGGCCCGACAAGGACATGCTGATCATCCCGGAGACGCCGTCCTTCTATCGCGACGAACAGAAGGACCATTGGGGCCGCCTCCTGATCGATGCGACGAAGCCGTTCCACCGCAAGCCGGAATTCGAGCGCAAGAAGATCCGCCTCGCCGACCAGGTCAATCTCTCCGACTGGTTCGACAACGCCTGAGGGTAGCGGGTTTCCCATGAGCGATCACGACACGCCCGCGCGCATCATCGTCGGCATCAGCGGCGCCTCCGGCGCCGTCTACGGCGTGCGGGCGCTCGAATTTCTGGCGGCAGCGGGCGTCGAGACCCATCTCGTCGTCACGCGCTCGGCCCATCTAACGCTGTTGCAGGAGCTCGGCATGAGCCCTGCGGCGCTCGCCGAGAAAGCGAGCGTCGTGCACAACATCCAGGACATCGGCGCGACGATCTCCAGCGGCTCCTTCCGCACGCTCGGCATGCTGATCGCCCCCTGCTCCGTCCGCACCATGTCGGAGATCGCGACCGGCGTGACTTCGACGCTGATCAGCCGGGCGGCCGATGTCGTGCTCAAGGAGCGCCGCAAGCTGGTGCTGATGGTCCGCGAGACCCCACTGCATCTCGGCCATCTCAGGACTATGACCAGCCTCGCCGAGATGGGCGCTATCATTATGCCTCCGGTGCCTGCTTTCTACGCCCTGCCGGAGACGATCGCCGACATGGTCGACCACAGCGTCGGCCGCGCGCTCGACCTGTTTGGCGTCGATTGCGGCGCGGTCCGCCGCTGGGCCGGCATGGCGGCCGCCCGCAAGGCCGCTTCCGAATCCTGAGCTCACGAGCCCCGGTCATGACACCATCCGCGCATCACCCCAGACGTCGCCCGGTGCATGGCGCGATGATTGGCGTCATCGTGCTCGACACCGGCTTCGACCGTCTGCCCGGCGACGTCGCCAACACCGCGACCTGGCACTTTCCGGTGCAGTTCCGCGTCGTGCGCGGCGTCACGCCGAAGGATGTGATCGAGGGCGATCCGCAGCAGGCGCTCGGGCCGTTCCTCGACGCCATAGACGATCTCGTCGCGATCGGCGCCGCCGGCATCACCACGAGTTGCGGCTTCCTTGCCGCAGTCCATCCAGAACTGCGCCGCCATTCTCCGGTGCCGATCGCGACCTCCAGCCTGATGCAGATCCCGCTCGCCTTGAGCCTGCTGCCCGAGGGCAGGACGGTCGGCGTGATCGTCTCGGACCGCAAGGCGCTGCAGGACCGGCATTTCTACAATGTCGGCGCCCCGACCGGCCTGCCGCTCGGCGAATTGCCGGTGGACGGCGTCATCCGCTCGCATATGCGCGAGAACCGGCCGCTCGCCGACCACGAAGCCCAGGAGCGCGAGGTGCTGGCGGTCGTCGAGCGCATGCTCGCCGAAACTCCCGCGATCGGCGCCATCGTCAGCGAATGCGCCAACCTGCCGCCGCATTCGGCGGCGATCCAACGCGCCTTCGGCTTGCCGGTCTTCGACATCGTCACCCTCGTCGACTGGCTGCATTCATCTATTCGGCCGCGGGCCTATGGCGGCGATCCGAGGCCGCGCAGATGAGCTACGACCTCGTCGTGGTCGGCGGCGGGCTGATCGGCGCCGCGATCGCCTGGGGCGCGAGCCGGACCGGTGCGAGCGTCGCGCTGCTAGACGAGGGCGACGTCGCCTACCGGGCCTCGCGCGGCAATTTCGGCCTGATCTGGCTGCAGGGCAAAGGCGTCGGCAAGCCGGCCTATATGCACTGGTCGCTGCGGGCCGGCCGCCTATGGAAAGACCTCGCCGAGGAACTCCATGCCGCCACCGGCCTCGATACCGGCTGGCGCCAGACCGGCGGCCTGCATTTCTGCTTTTCCGAAGCCGAGCTCGACAAGCGCCGCGATGTCCTCGCCCGCAGCCAGGCCGATGGTGGCGAGATCACCATGCAGTTCCTTGACCGCACGGCGCTGCGCGACCTCGTGCCGGGCATCGGTCCCGAGGTCGTGGGCGCCTCCTTCTCGCCGGAGGATTCCCATGTCAGCCCGCTCTATCTGCTACGCGCCTTGCAGCAGGCCCTGCAGGATGGCGGCGGCAGCTACCGACCCGGCATCGCCGTCAACGAGATCCGTCCCGAGGCCGGCGGCTTTACCGTCGCGACCCCGACCGGGTCGGTCCATGGCCGCCGCATCGTCCTCGCCGCCGGGCTCGGCTCCGCCCGGCTCGCGCCGCAGCTCGGGCTGTCGATGCCGGTCGAGCCCGAGCGCGGCCAGATCGCGGTGACGGAGCGCGTGCGCCCCTGCTTCCCCTATGCCGCCAACTGCCTGCGCCAGACCGCCGAGGGCTCCTTCCTGTTCGGCAGCAGCCATGAGAAGGTCGGCTTCAACGACAGCACGCAGGTTACGACCGCCGCCGATCTCTGCGCCACGGCGCTGCGCGTCCTGCCTGGGCTGGAGGCGGTCGGGGTGGTGCGCTTCTGGGGCTCGCTGCGGGTCATGACGCCGGACGGCCTGCCAATCTATGAGGAATCCAGGCGCTATCCCGGCGCCTTCGCCGCGACCTGCCATAGCGGGGTGACGCTCGCCAGCGTGCATGCCTTCGACATCGGCCCGGCGGTTGCGGCCGGCGCCCTTCCCGCGGCGGTCGCCAGTTTCGGAAGCGGACGGTTCGATGTTCAGGCGCATTGAGCCCGGCGCTCCCGAGGGCAGCCCGACGCTGAGCTTCGAGGGCCGCGAAATCGCCTTTCACCCCGGTGACAGCCTCGCCGCGGCGCTGCTCGCCGCCGGCATCGTCGCGCTGCGACAGAGCCCAGTCGATTACTCGCCGCGCGCGCCCTATTGCATGATGGGCATCTGCTTTGAATGCCTCGTCGAGATCGACGGCCGCCAGAACCAGCAGGCCTGCCTGACACCGGCTGAGGACGGCATGGTGGTGCGCCGCCAGATCGGCGCGAGGCAGTTGCCATGACGCCGGACTGGGATGCGATCGTGATCGGGGCGGGCCCTGCCGGCATGGCGGCAGCCGCGACCCTGGCCGAAGGCGGCGCCCGCACCCTGCTGCTCGACGAGCAGGCCGAGCCCGGCGGCCAGATCTACCGTGCCATTGAGCGCAACCGGAGGAACGCTCGGCTCTCCACGATCCTCGGAGCCGATTATTTGCGCGGCGCGGCGCTCGCTCAACGCCTGCGCGCCTCTGGCGCCCAGTTACGCTTCTCCAGCACGGTCTGGCGAGTCGAGCCGGGCGCTGCGGTGTGGTCGCGCACGAACGATACGGTCGCGCTCGACCGAACGAAGGCGCTGGTGATCGCGACTGGCGCGATGGAGCGTCCCGTGCCACTGGCGGGCTGGACCTTGCCGGGCGTGATGACGGTCGGCGCCCTCCAGATCCTGCTGAAGACCGGCGGTCTCGTGCCGAACGGGAAGCTCGTCCTCGCCGGCACCGGCCCGCTCTTCTACCTCTTCGCGCGGCAATGCCTCGATGCTGGCGTCGAGCACTTGACCTTGCTCGATACTGCCCAATCCCGGAACATCCCCGCCGCACTGCCGCATCTGCCGCGCGCTTTAACTGGCCAGGGTTGGCGCTATCTCGCCAAAGGCGCCGGCCTGCTTGCGGCACTGACGATCGGGCGGGCACAGCTCTTCCGTGGTGTCAGCGAGATCGCGATCGAGGGCGAGGAGCGCGCCACCGCTATCCGCTTCTGCATCAGGCGAACGCCGCACCGGCTCGCCTGCGATCTGATCGGCTTGCATGAGGGCGTGATCCCGCAGCAGCAGCTTTCGCGCTCGCTCGGCTGCAGCTTCGATTGGAACGATGCCCAGTCCTGCTTCCAGCCGCGCCGCGATGCATGGGGCGCCAGCACGCTGCCCGGCATCTTCATCGCAGGCGATGCCGGCGGCATCGTCGGGGCAGAGGCCAGTCGCCATGAAGGTGATGCCGCCGCCCTCGCCATCCTGTCGGAACTCCGCCGGATCACCCCAGCCGAACGCGACGCCCGCGTGCACAGCGTCCGAAGAGCGCACGACGCCCATCTTACGGCCCGGCCGTTCCTCGACCGCCTGTACCGGCCGAGCCCGGACCTCGTCGCACCGCCGGACCCGGTCACGATCTGCCGCTGCGAAGCGGTTTGCGCCGGCTCGCTTCGGCAGGCGGTGGAGCGCGGGGTTCTCGGCCCCAGCCAGGCGAAAGCCTTCCTGCGTATCGGCATGGGCCCGTGCCAGGGACGGCTCTGCGGGCCGAGCGTGACCGGCCTGATCGCGCGGGAGACGGACCGGAGCGAGGCCGAGACAGGCTATTATCGCGTCCGCGACCCGATCAAGCCGGTCACCGTTGGCGAACTGGCAAGGGCCTCGCTGCGAAATGCTGCGCGGCATGGAGACTGACATGAGCAAGCTCGACCTCGACAGCCAGCTCTGGCGCTTCGCGCTGGAATTCTACGCGCTGCCCGGTGTCGCCGAGGCCTGCCTGACGCTCCAGGACGAAGCCGGTCTCGATGTGATCCAGCTGCTGGCCGCGACCTATGCGGAGCTGATCCTGCAGCGGCCGCTCTCTGCGGAGGGTGTCGCGGAGCTCGACCGGCTGACGGCCGAATGGCGGGCCGCCACAGTCCTGCCACTGCGCGCGATCCGCCGTGTCCTCAAGCCACCGAGGGATGGCTTTCCCGAGGAACGGCAGCTGCTGCGGGAGAAGGTCAAGGCCGCCGAACTGCTCGCCGAGCAGATCCAGCTCGCCATGACCGAGCAATGGCTGGGCCAGCGCGCGGCGAAATCCGGACTGTCGATACGGGAGGTATTCGCACTAATCCCGAAGGATGATGCCGCTGGACAGCCGAGAAACGACCGAGCGATCGGCATCGCGCTCTCAGCCCTTGAAACCGCTATGGAACACGTCATTCGAAACTGCGGAAATACCAAGAAGCTCGGCGACCAGTGAATAACTGGAGATCACATCGGTCTCTTTCGCGGCGATTCCGGAGCGCTTTTGAGAATAGAGACGTCGTGCAAATCAGTTGTCGCCCCCCCACAAGCTGCTCCGGAAGCTGAAACTGAGCCCCTTTCTCCGCGAGAGTACCAGGAAGGCTTCTGGGGCTAGCTGGACGAAAAGTGCGTCCGGCGAAGCGCTCGTTACCCAAGCTATGATCTCATAGGGCGCAAATTCCGTGGAGCGTCAGATCTCAATGACGCATCGCTGATCAAACCATGGATTTTCGCGATCTCCGTGCACGTTCGGATAGCCAGCCTGGTTCGCAAAGATTCTGGTTTTGCCGACGCGGTAATCGTGGGAGCCGTGATCGTGGCCATGGATCCAGAGATCGGGTTGGAACTCTTCGATGACGCGGCTCAAATATGAGACAAATGCGGGAGTTAGCGAGCTGCCTTCATGACGCGGTTGAACCGAGTTTCGATGCGGCGCGTGATGCGTAACCACTACCGTCGGTCCGTCGAATTGCTCCGCCAACTCCTTCCTTATGAACGCTAGGTCCAGGCGATGCTCCGCGGCCGCATGCCAAGGCATGAATCTGCTGAAGTGCCCACTCTCCTCCTGATATTGGATCAACCGATGATCGTTGAGCGTGTCACCGGCATAAACCATTGATGGCTTCGGCGTTCCATGAAGTCGGTAATCCGTCCAGAGGACACAGCCGATGAACCGTACGCCCTCGACAACAACTGAGTTACGCGACAGGAGATCAATGCCCGCGGCCGATGCAGCCACCCTGCCCTCCGCGAGGCTCCGCTTTAGCTCGAAGCCATAGAACTCATGATTTCCAGGAACGTAGATTGATCTGGCGCCACGAAGCGCTCCCGAGCGCTGCTGGGCCATCCATGCGACGGCAGACGAAATTGGCTGCCCCATGTCGCCAGCAAAAACGGCCACATCGAAGTCTGGGAGCGCAGAGGGAAATTCAAAGGCGCCAAATTCCAAATGCACATCAGAAATGACGAGCAAGCGCATTTTGCCTCCACTTTCATCGAAGGTTGGACCGGATGGACGCAGGGAGTCAGGCGGATTTGGCCGCGATAATCCGATCGAACAGTGCGACTATCGGGTGCGGGGCATAGAACGACGCGGCCCCCGCGAATGACCGCTCAAACTCGGCGATCGGCATTGAGAACGAACCGATCGTCGTTGGCCCGACGACATCCATCTGCATCGAGTCACCGACAAACAGGATCTGCCGGGGTTCCAGGCCGAGCTGGTTGCAGACGAGATGGTAGATTTCGGGTTGTGGCTTCATCAGCCGCGTTTGGAACGAAAGAACTGAGACATCCGGCTCTCCCGGCAGCTGCTCGAATAAGGGCTCCCGGTATGGCTCAGCCAGGTTGGAGCAGATTGCGATCCGGAGCCCCGCCCGCTGAAGAGTCTGCCACGCCCGATCAATGCCGGGGCGAAGTCGCACGGATTTCAACTCCTCGCTCAGGTCTCCCTCAAGCTCGGTTAAACGTTCTTCGGAAATAGGCACGGACAATCGCTGCGCTAATTCCCGAAGGCCGACGGGATTTTTCATCGCATGCTGGAGGAGTGAGTTCGAAGGCTCGCTTGCCACCAGCGACCGAAACGGCCGTCGCTTGTCCATGATGTCGACCAGCGTCCCAAACGCGTCGAAAGCGATGGCTTCGATGGGAACCATAGCAAATCGCGCATCAAGGTAGTCGTAGTCTGTATGCGGGAGATGCTCGAACCTTGAAGCGGAAGAGGGATCGGCATTGGCGGCGATAGCTGCCAAGTGCCGGCGGACGTCCATTTGCTCTTCAAAGCTGCCGCCCAGAACCTCGAGCGGAGTGCGGCCGTTGAATGGTCCGAATTGTTGCGGAGCTGTCAGCCAAGCTCGCTCTTCCAGGGCTCCTGATACAGCCGCCAGGAATTGCCGGAGTTCGGCGAAGAAGCCCAACACCGCCGATAAGCGCATGAGCGTGCTCGTCGCGAGGACCAGGTGCTTTTGCTCCGCTGCGGCCGCGGCCCACCCCCGCAATGTGGCGATATCGGTCTCGAGCAAATGGGCTTGCTGGCTCTCGGTCAGTTGCCAACGACGCGCGATATTGGCGAATGTCCGCATGCAGGGCGCGCTTAGACGCTTGCGCTCCTCGAAGCTCCGTTCGATCATTGCAATCCTCGCTTATGGGTGAGGCCCGCTCGCCTTTCAGGCAACGCAGGCTCGGCGCGCCCGGCTGTCCGACCGTTGTCGCAATCAACCAGTCAGGACCGCGGCGCATCGCGTGCCAAGATTATCACCCGCGAGCGCTCTCGACCGGCCGCGGGGTATTTGTCATGTTTGGCAAACGACAGAATCCGACGTCGACCGACAGTCCGAAGCTCGCTTTGTGCGACCCGCCGCGACCGGCAGGTCTGATGTCAGAGTGTTGTTGGGGAATTTAGTGAAGAGCGCCGCAGCACGGATGACATCTCCGCCCAAAACCCGATCGCCGAAGGAAGAGCCGCAGAACCCTGAGAGGCCGTTCAGCGACGAACGCTATTATACAAGTTCTATAAAATTGTACCACCTAAATGAATCCGGACCGGCAATTTTCACCGGCCAGCCGCTTTTTCCCCTCCCCCCCGAGGCCCCAATTCCGGGCTTTGTCTGCAAAGCCGCACGACTGCTGCTGGATAAGGCGCAAGCCTGGCTTTGGGAGAAATCCGCAGTGTCGCGGAAAACGATCAACGATTTCGAAAGAGGCTTCATCGAGCCGAAAATCGCGCTGAACAACCGAATTAGGCGGGCACTGGAAGACGCCGGAGCTAATTTTGTCTGCGGCGAGTCCATGACAGGCGTTGTGGTCTATACCAAGCCGGAACTCAAGACGACGGCCATTCAATCGGCGAGCCAGGCCGCCCGTTAACCATATTTCCAAACCATCAGTGCATAATTTTATACATTATGTATAATTGTATCGTTGCTCGCGCTTGCAAGCGTCGGCGGACGCTACCGCAGCGCAGACGCATGGAGAAAGCCGCCCGCGCCTACTGGCTAACCTGAACTTCTCCCTATGATGAGGACTTCAATGATCCACGTTGTGCGCCCCACTCCAACGCAGGCACGAGCTGCGATGCGTTCCGCGCCCATCTCGAGTTCAGACTGGCAACGTCCACATTCCGCCCGCCGCTGGCCGGGTGGACACCCCATGGACGACGCATCGATCCTCGATGAGGAGTTCGATGAAATCGGCTGCGAGGTGTCGGTGCTCTTGCGAATTTTCAGTCAGCCATAGCAGCCAGAGCGCTCCTGCGGCGGCTGGCGCCACGGAACCATGTAAAGAGCGGGCTCTTCCCCAGTCAGCCATTCCAAGGGGAAGAGTCTCGTGGACCGAGGGCGCGAAACCTCGGCGCAACGCCTCGCGCAATTTTCGTCTTCCAACCGTGGCCGGTCTGTACTTGATCGATTTAAGCAGGCTGAGGAATGGGAAATTCGACCGTCGATCTCGATAATGCAGAATATCGCGAATTCCGGTCGAAAATCGTGGCCAAATGTCGCACTTTAGCTGCAAGAATAAATTCAAAAATAGCTTTTTCAACGCACTAAAATTACGGCTTACAGCTTCAAAAATGCTAATTGAATTTTCAATTCAATTCTACGAGCGTTACCCTCAACGCAAAAGGACACCTATCTCCCGAAAAATATCTCTCGGCAGCGAATTTGCGTATTCGAATCGATCTCCGATAGCAACGTGAAAAATTCCCGTCAATGCGAAAAATAATTCGCCTTATATATCGCTATTTTGGGGCCGATTTTTTGGATTTTAGGCCGATTTTATTCCGCTTGCAAAGGAAACCAATCATCTTGCAGAAACATACTTGCCGAGCGAATCAGTTCGCCGAGGGCTAATCACCGGCCAATTCCAGAACGGAATAGAAGAGCTGTGAGGACCGCGATCGGAAGACCGATCCCGCTCTCAAAGCCAATGAACCGTGAGGAAGAGGAACGAGCATGTAGATGAAATTTCGCCTCGCGCTGGATCGCGCGAACGCGTCGCCATGGCCTTTGCAATAATCGGAGGGATGGAACATGACGAGCTTGGCAGGGATCGCTCTTAGATTGGCAACGATCAAAGTTGAGTTCGGCGACATTGCTTTCGAGCAAGCGTCGCATGCGGCCTCGATCGCGGTTGCCCGGTTTGTGCTCGATTTTGCCGAGCAGCAAGCAGCGAACGCAGCCAGGCCCCCCTGCGCAATTGTGCCACTAGTCCTCATCTCGCGAGACGAAGATGATTAAAAGCAAGAAGGACATCACGCCTGCAAGCATGATGCCCTTTTAACTATCTGTTCGATCGGTGTCCCCAGAGGCCTGAGAACCCACGGACACTCGATCGGTGCCTTGTAACGGCCAAAGCCGCAACTCGACTACGCGACTCTTGTACGCGCGCATCCACATTCGCGCAAGGGTGTCGCTTGGTCGAGGCCGCCGGCTCATGCCCAGATCGGTGCTCTTGACCAATGAACTACAGCGAAATTCAAAACTATGGCCCGGTGCATACCAGCCCGGCACGCTCACTCTCTGAACGAGCCATCTCGATTACGAACAGGAACGGCGTACCTAAGACGTCGACGAGAGGATCTCACGTCTGCTCCGTTGGAGAGCCGCATGTCATGTTCTTTGAGAGCAGCCTCGAGAAGAAGGCCCAACTCTGCGCATTCGCCCGACCGGGAACAGCGGAGGTCTTGGAACAGCAGAAGATCGACTATACCGACTTTAACGGACGGCCAGCGCCGCACTGGTACGACCTTCTGCTAAAGACAACCAGCGGCGAAACGATCGCGATTGCTATCAAGCCTTACGATATCGCCAAAAAAAGCGATTTCCACACATTACTCGAGCTGATCGCATCTCAGACGCCCAGATCGTTTGCCGATCGAGTTGTGCTGGTCACTGAACGCAATTTCACGCGTGATCTTGTGTACAATGCAGAGCTTATCCACTCAGTCCGGCTTGATCCGGAGCCTGACAGCGACGGCGTTGTGCGCAGTCACCTCGGCGAGCTTCACGGTTCCCTGAGAATCGCCGACCTGACCAGGCGATGCGGCATCGGAGGCTCTGCTTTTCGATCAGTCGTTCGCCTGATTGCGGCCGGCGACATCCACCTCCCCGATCGACGAGCCCGTATCACACCGCAATCGCAGATCTGCCTCCCAGCTTTTGGGGAGGTGCGGTCATGAACGAGGTCCGCCCGAGCTCCGAATTGTTGTTTCCTAAACTACTCCTCTCCCCGAACGATGAAATCACGATCGCCGGCGTGAAGTATTTCCGCGCTGTGAAAACCGACGACGGTTACATTCTCCGTCGGGTCGACAGCAGGGATTCAGCGAAAAAATTCACGCACGCCGAAATTTGGCACGCGTCGAAAGCTCACGATTGGGAGCACAAACCTGGCGAGTTCGATCCAGGAAGCGTCCGGTCGCTGCAAGCGACCGGAGTGGAGGCCATGCATCAGCTGGCGGAATGTGAGGCGTCCAAGATTTATTTTCGATGGCAGACCGTCGCGCGCGTCCAACGAAAGATCGTCGAGCAAAAAGCCCCTCGTACTGAAGATCAAATAGAAGCCATCCTGCTTCAAGTCATGGAGGAGATGTCCGGTTGCGACCGAACGAAGCAAATCCTTGCGCGCAACACGGCGCGGCGAAAGACGAAGGCCGCAGGAAGAAATCTCGGTCATGGAACGGCCAAGAAACTGCGCGCCGGAGCCAATATTCAGCTCATCGAGCCTCCCTCGGTTCGAACCTACCTTCGCTGGGAGCGTAAACTGAAGCATGGCGGAAATGTGCCGTGGGCCCTGCGCGACAGCGCACGAAAATCTGGTGGCGGCCAGCGGCTCTGCGCCAAGCAAAGCGAGTTGGTAATCAAGTATGGTTCCAAATACGCTACCCAAGATCGACCGACATATGCTTACCTTCATGAGGAAATGCACGACGAGGCCGAAGAATACAACGCGACCGTAGGGCCGGAACAGAGGATCAGCTGTCCCTCAATTGATAGTTTAAAGCGGTACGTGGCGGGCTTGAGCAAATTCGCCGTCTGCGTTGGTCGCTTTGGCGAAGAAGAAGCTCGGAGGCGGTTTATCTGGACCGGTCAGGGTCCCGACGTTGTACGGCCTGGCCAACGTGTTGAGATTGATCATCATGAGATAGATCTCATGACCATCTTGAAGCGTCAGGGGCTGTGGGACGACCTGAATCCAGAGCAGCAAATCCGCGTGCAGCGGATGCAACTCTGCGTGGCCCTGGATGTCGCCACCAACTGCGTCCTAGGGGCGTGCCTTTCTGAAACACCATCGTCAGCGGATACCATTCGTGTTCTTCGAATGGCAGTTTCGGACAAGTCAGACCTTGCAGAAAACGCGGGAGCTGAATCCGGTTGGCGGCAGCGTGCAAAGCCAGACACCGTCGCGACAGATGGCGGGGCTGCATGTAATGAGCAGAACTTCGTCTTTGCGATCCATGACCTCAAAGCGTGCCACGAAGTCGCGCCTGGTGGGCTTCCGTGGCTACGCGGAACCTTAGAGCGTTTTTTTGGGACGCTTGAGTCAAGATTGATCGCAGGCTTCAGTGGCCGAACGTTCGGAAGCCCGGTGAAGGTCTTCAACTACAAATCTGAGAAGCTCGCCCATCTGACGACCGATGAGTTAGCCGAGCTTCTCATCCTTTGGATCGTAGATGTCTATCACAACACACCTTCCGACGGCTTGCGCGGAGAGACGCCAGCTAATGCCTGGAAGCGACTGACCGAAACCGTTGGCATGCGACCGGTACCTGATCGGCGCACCATCCGAGCGATATTCGGGCTGAAGCTTACACGCGAACTTTCGAGCGAAGGCCTGAAGGTGGCCGGGCTTCACTATTCGTCGGAGAAGCTCGGGCGGCTCTTCCTGAATCGACGAGAGGTCGAAGTCGACATCCGCTTCGACCCCAGCGACATCGGCGCGATCGCATTTCGAGTCGGAGATGAGTGGCCGGAAGCTCGCTGCACCGAACCAGGTTTCGACGGCGCCTCGTTGGCCGAGTGGTCCCAAACAGTTCACGACCTGAGGCGATCATTCGCGGCTGATAACAAGCTCACCGCTCCAATAGTGCGCCGGGCAATGCGCACTATCCGCGCAGCGGCGGAAGCTTCGCGCGTTCGAGAGAACATCGCGACCAAGGAATACAACGCCAGCGACATCCAGCGGCTGGAGGACGGGGTGTTTCTCGGCTTCTCCATGCCCAAGAGCCCGAGCGCTGAAGCGGACAGCAGCGGCGACTTGCTGGACGGCGGATTTGCGACCGGCACCGCCCTGCTGTCGCCGCCAACGCGGCAGGAACACACAGACGAGTCCGATGACGTTCCGGAATCTGACAGCTCTGACGATTTCAGCTTCGAAGGATGATTTCCGTGAAACCCAAGCTTGTAGACATTGTGATCGACGGTGATTCCGATCCGACACTACCTATTCGCAACCTTCAGACCGAGAAAACTCGCCACAGGTCCAGGCTCATGGAATCTGTGCGGAGCGTTCACGCAGTAATGCAACGAGAAAGGCTGCTCGCTGAGGCTGTCAGCGATGTGCTGGAGGATCTGGCGGAACGTCGTCAACCAAACGCCTCGCACGGCGCAGAAAATCGAGGCGAAGGGAATGTCGTGGTTGTCGTGGGCGCGAGTGGTGCGGGCAAGAGCACGTCGATCCGCCGGTTGCTCACCAGTCATGCATTGACAGCCGACGGCAAGCTGAACGCACCGGGCAGCAAGCTGATCTCCGTTTCGGCCCCCTCGCCCGCGACCTCATCAGAACTTGGCCGAGAGGTACTGAGCGCACTTGGATATCCTTTGGCCCGGACGCGGATTGATGCGCCGGAGGCTTGGCGCATGGTGCGTGAGCGCATCAAGCACCTGGGCATCCTTGCGCTGCACCTCGATGAACTCCAGCACGTGGTCCAGACCGTGAATGCAGCTGAGCTGCAGAAGGTCAGGAATAATCTGAAAGCCTTGCTCGTCGATCCGACGCACCCCATTGCGCTTATTGTGTCGGGTACGCCGGAGGTTATCCAGCTCATGCAGCCGGATCGCCAAGTATCCCGGCGCGGTTTCTGGATCGAGTTTCGATCACTTTCCGCTGCGTCGGACGGCAAGATGGTAGGCTCTTTCGTCCAGCAGCTCGCCGAGCGGGCTGAACTTCATGTAGAGCCTTCCGAGATTACGCGCATTGTGCCACGCGTTATTCACGCAGGTTGCTGTCAACTCGGTGTGATTGCCGAGGAGATCCAGTTTGCTATTCGCGAGGCGCTTCGGTCGGATTCGAAGCAGCTTAGCAGTGAGCACTTTGCTCGGGCCTACGCGAGACGAACAGGCAATCTCTCTCCGTGGAATCCATACATTTCCGAACATTGGCGCGAGGTTGATACCGCTCGCGTGCTTGCGACGTCCGAAGAGGCAAAATCACCCGGCCATTCGAAGAAGTCACGGAAAGGAGCTACCAAGTGACTCGGCTCCTTTGGCTGCGCGCCGCCCCCCTGCCCTATGAGACGCCGATCTCAAACGCGAGCCGCAACGCGATCCTGAACCATCAGACGCATGGGGTCCGTGCCTTCTGCACGGACTTAGGCCTGGACTTGAGAGGGTTGCAGGACGGCGAAGACACGGCGATTGCTCAGCTCGCTCAAATGATAGGTGTCTGTCCCTCGGCGTATGACCGCGGAACAATGCGCCGCAACGGCGATAAATTTGTCCTGCGCGGTGAACGGCTGTTGCAAGCGTCCGTAAGGCGGAAGCGCATATTCATTTGCCCGGCTTGCGTATCGGAAGACATCGCAACCTCCTCCCTACCGCCGCCTGCGTCAGCCTGCTGCCGCGGGCACTGGTTGCTAGATTCAGTTCGGAGCTGCCCGGAGCATGAACTGGAACTCGTTGAATTGCAGCCCAGCAACCACAAGGCGATCCACGACTTCTCGGTCCAGATTGCGCCACATCTTGGCGCCCTTGAGGCGTTGCCGAGAAAACGAGCCACTCGGGCTGAGTTCCGCTTCCAGACCTATCTTCACGACCGCCTGGACAAGACGGCCAGCCTGGGGTTTCTCGACCAGCTGGAATTCCATGTCGCTGCACGATTTTGCGAGTTGTTGGGTGCGACGTTGAAGATTGGCGAGAACCAGCCGCTGACCTCGCTGTCAAATAGAGATTGGCTGTCCATTGGCGAGCTAGGTTTCGCTTACGCACACGAAGGACCGGATGGAATCCGGGCAGCCCTGCACGAAATACAACGAAAAAGTACATACTCACGCAGCGGGAATGATGGGATCCGCGCCATGCATGGCCGCCTTTTCAAATGGATCTCGCACTATCAGGAAGACGATGCCCACACTCCCATCAGGGATATCCTGCGCGAACACATCATAGCTACGGTCCCAGTTCGCCCTGGCGAAACCCTGCTCGGCAAGGTCGTCATGGAACATCAGAAGCTGCATTCCGTTCGCACGGCCAGCATCGAAACTGGCATTCCTCCGAGGCAGCTGCGCAAGATCCTGCAGGCTCTTGGCCATTTGGGACCAGAACACGCTAACCGACCGAATTCGTGGACGGTATTCGACGCCGAGCAGCATGCCGACCTGCTGAACGATATCCGTCATTCCATGCCTTTATCGGTGGCGAGCGAGTATTTGGGCGCCGGGCCGGCACATGGACGGTTGCTTTTCGAATGGGGCTTCATCCAGCCCTTTGTACGCAAGTCCGCCGAGCACTCGATCAAAGAGCACCAATTTACGAAGCAAGAGCTGGATGACTTCCTGTCTCAACTATTGGAGGGCGCTTCGACGGCTACTGCCTCTGATGGCGAAAGGCTTGTCTCGGTGCCCGCCGCCGCCAAGCGCGCAATCTGCTCGTCCATGGAAATCGTAGAGCTGATAATGAACCGGCAGCTTCCGACAGTGAAGCGCGCTCCTGATACCGCTGGGTTTTTGTCGCTACTCGTCGATGTCGACGAAATTCGGCCCAAAGTGCGCGACGAGTACCATGGTGAGGTCACAGCTCGCGAGGCCTGTGCTCTAATACGGACACGGAACGAAGTAGTTCTTGCTTTGATCTCGGAAAGTGTATTGCCATCGAGGATCGTGAGAAGTCCTAAAAGTCGACGTCCGGCTCGCGTTGTCCCGCTCGTAGCGATTGAGGATTTCAACAAGACCTATTGCACGCTCGCCGAGATTTCTCGATCCAGGTCCGTTGCTTATTCGCGCGTTCAAAGCGTGCTCGCCAGGAACGGCGTAAAGCCCGAATTCTCCAAGGACAGGTTTCAGGCGGATTTCTATCGACGATCCGAAATCGCAGCGATCGAGTTCCAATAGCTCCAAAAACGAATCAACCGTTGTGGCCCGGCAGCTCAAACTGCCGGGTTTTTCTTTGCCTGGAGCTCAGCTACGGCGAGCTCGCCCAGTGACATTTTCATTGCGCCATAGTGACACGATCAAAAGCATCGCCCCATGTAACTCATTGAAATTAAACGCGCCTAAGTGACACCGTCATTGCATCTTGAGATCACTCTCAAGATCACCGAGCCTAAAAGCGTCGGCGCCGATCACCGGGTTCGGCGCAGCCTCATTGCACCCCGACTTTCTCCCTTGGACCTGCCTTGCAGCCCCAAGCCTCAGTGGCCGAAGGATGACGCTTACAAAGCTGCGGACCAATGGCTGTAAACTCGCCCTTAACCTCGATCGTTCATTTCGCTGGACTAGTAGTGAACTAGCGCGAGCTGCACCTGCTGCGGCGCAGGGTGGCAGATTCATGCGGCTGATCGTCGGCACAATCATCGTCTTTGCTTGCGTCTTCGGCGGCTATGCGGCGATGGGCGGCAAACTCCTCGTCCTTTGGCAGCCGTTCGAGTTCGTTATCATCCTCGGTGCAGCGATGGGTGCCTTCATCATCGGCAACACCGGGCCGGTGCTCAAGTCCGTCCCCACCATGCTTGGTACGCTCGTGAAGGGCCCCAAGTACAATCGGGAGGCCTATGTCGAACTGCTGGCGATGCAGTATTCCCTGTACAGGCTTGTGAAGCAGAAGGGCATGCTCGCGGTCGAACAGCATATCGAAGATCCGAGCGAGTCGGCGCTGTTCAACGCCTTCCCGACTTTTGCAGAGAACCATCATGCGGTCGAGTTCGTCTGCGACTACATGCGCATGTTGACGATGGGTGCCGACAACGTCCACGAGATCGACGCTCTCATGGATGAGGAACTGGAGACGCACCACCAGGAGCAGGAGCGTCTTGTTGCGGCCATGCAGTCGATCGCCGACGGAACGCCAGCGCTCGGCATCGTCGCCGCCGTGCTCGGCGTGATCAAGACGATGGGGTCGATCACCGAACCGCCGGAGGTGCTGGGACATCTGATCGGCGGCGCGCTCGTGGGCACCTTCTTCGGCGTCTTCGTCGCCTACGGCTTCTTCGGGCCCATGGCGCAGTCGCTCAAGAGCATCTTCGAGGCGGAATCCAAGTACTACCTTTCGCTCAAGGCAGGTCTCCTCGCCCATATCAGCGGCCAGCCGCCGGTGATGGCGGTAGAATTTGCCCGCAAGGCTCTGATGAGCGACGTCCGCCCGACCTTCAGCGAAGTGGAAGCGGCAACCGCCGATCTGCCTGCCAACATCTGACCCAATCACCAGCAGGGACGCGATGGCCAAGCCCGCCCAAACGATCATTATCAAGAAGGTCAAGAAGGCCGCTCATGCGCACCATGGCGGGGCCTGGAAGATCGCCTATGCGGACTTCGTGACCGCCATGATGGCGTTCTTTCTGCTGATGTGGCTGATCAGCATGACGACGCAGGAGCAGAAGGTCGGCCTGGCTGAATACTTCGCGCCGGGGGCCGTGAGCGCCAGCACCAGCGGCGCTGGCGGCGTCCTGATGGGCACCGCCCTGGACACGTCAGGCAACAAATCGTCGGCGCCCCGCGAGACGGCGAGCGGCATCACCGGGCAGGAGGACGGAGCGCGCCGGGCCAGCTCGGGCCGCGCCAGCGACCGCGAGGCCAGCCGCCCGGCCACCGGCGCGCAGGCCCAGCACAGCGCCGCGGCCAGCCTCCGGCAGGCGTTCCAGAACATGCCCGAAATGGCCGAGCTGTCGCGCAACATCGTGATCGAGCCGACCAAGGAGGGCTTGAACGTTTCCCTCGTGGACGAGGAAGGCCGCTCCATGTTCCCTCAGGGCTCGGTCGACCCCTATGATCGCACCCGTCGCGTGCTGGAAGGGCTCGCGCCCACCCTGCGCCGGCTGCCCAACCAACTGTCTGTCACGGGTCACACGGCCGCCGCGCGCCCGGGCTCGGTGCGGGGCGTCGATTCCTGGAGCCTCAGCGCCGGGCGCGCGCTCGCCGTGCGCAAGATCCTGTCGGGCGCCGGGATCCCCAACGACCGCTTCACCTCCGTGGCGGGACGCGCCGACACCGAGCCGGTCTTCCCCGACAATCCCTACATCGCGCCGAACCAACGGGTGACGATCACGCTGCTCGGCGCGGAGCCGCCGCTGCCCCCGAGCGTCTTGCGCTGACGACAAGGCTCCTCGTGCCTCAAGCCCGAGGAGGCGTTGCCCAGCGGCGCGGCCCTGCTCGGCCGGCTTGCCCGCTCGTCCAGCTTCTCCCTCTCGATCCGCAGCTGCTGAAGCAGAACCCGCAGGCGCGAGCTCCCGCAGCCGCACCGGCCTGAGCGCAGCTCAGAGTTGGCGCAGGCCGATATGCTCGATCAGGGGAACGAGTTCGTCGCGCGCCGCAACGCGGTGGGCGCGGGCGAGCCGATGCGCCGCCTCGGCGTCGCCGGCCCTCACCGCTTCCCCAATCAGGCGATGCGCCTGCGCCGAGCCCGTCGGCCGCGCCCGCAGCTTCAGGGTCAGCATGCGGGCGCGATGGGCCTGGTCGGTCACGGTCTGGGCAATGCGGCGCAGGCGGCCATTGCCGCAGCGCTCGACCAGCAGGCGATGGAACGCTTCGTCGGCCTCGGCCCAGCCGGCAAGGTCGTCCGCCGCCAGCGCCTGCTCCATCGCCGCCGTCGCGGCCTCGAGCTCGTCTGCCACGGCTGCCCGGTCGCTGTCCGGAAGCGCGGCCAGCAGTTCCGCGGCCATCGACTCGACCGCGATGACGACTTCGTAGATCTCGCGGATATCCTGCGGCGCCAGCGGGCAAATCAGCACGCCGCGCTTCGGCAGTACCCTGACCAGCCCGTCTTCCTGCAGGCGGATGATCGCCTCGTGCACCGGGGTCCGGCTCATGCCGAGACGGACCGCGATCTCCTGCTCCGAGCCCTGATAGCCCGGCGCGAAGACGGTATCGCGGATCGCCTGCTTCAGCGCGGCATAAGCCTCGTCGACCAGCGAACCGCGCCTGGCCCCGTCCCCTGAGATCTCCGCCCGCGCAAGCTCGGCCATCGCCACCTCCAGCACCGATTGACCATGCGAGATTACTTCCATGCAAGCAAGAATGGAAGCTTGACAACCCAGCCGTAAGCGGAAACGCTGCAAGCATGCAAACTTCCATGGAACACAAATGGGAGAGCAGTCGAGGCGCCGCAAGACGGCGCCGGTACAGGGAGAGACGCAATGAAGCGAATGCTGTTAGCACTGGCGCTCGGGCTGGCCGCGACGACGTCGGCGACGGCGCAGACCGGCTATCCGACCCGCTCGATCACCATGGTCGTGCCCTTTGCGGCCGGTGGCACCACCGACATCGTCGCCCGGATGATGGCGGACCATATGAGCCGCACGCTCGGCCAGTCGATCGTGGTCGAGAATGTCGCCGGCGCTGGCGGCACCACCGGCGCGACGCGCGTCGCCAAGGCAACACCCGACGGCTACACGCTGCTGATGGGCAATCTCGGTACCCAGGCTGCCAGCGTCGGGCTCTATCCCAAGCTCGCCTATGATCCGCGCACCGATTTCGAGCCGATCATGAACTCGGCCTCGACGCCGATGCTGGTGGTCGCCAAGAAGGATCTGCCGGTCAAGGATTTCCGCGAGTTCGTCGCCTATCTCAAGGAGAACGCCGCGAAGATGAACTACGGTTCGGGTGGCGTCGGCTCGACCTCGCATCTGACCTGCCTCTTCCTCGACTCGCTGCTCGGCACCAAGCCCTCGCATGTCCCCTTCCGCGGCTCCGGCCCGGCGTTGAACGCGCTGCTCGGCGGCCAGGTCGACTATGTCTGCGACCAGACGGTCGCCATCGTTCCCACCGTGCAGGCGAAGGAGGGCAAGGGCCTCGTCGTCGCCGTCAAGGATCGTCTCGCAGTCATTCCCGACGTGCCGACTGCTGCCGAACAGGGCCTGCCGCAGTTCCAGGCTACCGGCTGGAATGCGATGTTCGCGCCCAAGGGCACGCCGAAGGAGATCGTCGACCGGCTCAACGCCGCCGCTCGCGCCGCCCTCAACGACCCGACCACGCGCAAGCGCTTCCTCGATCTCGGCGCCGAACTGCCGGACGAGGCTGGCCAGACGCCGGCCGCGCTTGGCGAGCTCGTGCGCAGCGAAGTCGAGAAATGGGTGCCGGTCATCCGCAACGCCGGCGTGACCGCACAGTAATCACCAGGGCGGCGCCAGCATCCGGCGCCGCATTCTCACAGCAGCAGACAGCATCGGACGAAGAGCATGCGCACGCACAGGATCGCCGCCATCGGAGGGGACGGCATCGGCCCCGAGGTCATCGCCGCGGGACTCCAGGCCCTCGAGGTCTGCGCCGAGCGCGATGGCGGCTTCAGCCTCGATGTCCAATCCTTCGACTGGGGCTCGGACTACTACCGCAAGCACGGCGTGATGATGCCGACCGGCGGCGCCGACCAGCTGCGCGCCTTCGATGCGATCTATTTCGGCGCGGTCGGCGCCCCCGACATTCCCGACCACCTGACCCTCTGGGGCTTGCGCCTCGCCATCTGCCAGCCGCTCGACCAGTACGCCAATGTCCGCCCGACGCGAATCCTGCCCGGTATCGTCAGCCCGCTGCGCCATGTCTCAGGCCCGGAGCTCGACTGGGTGATCGTGCGCGAGAACTCCGAGGGCGAATATGCCGGCGTCGGGGGCCGCGTCCACAAGGGCCTGCCCGAGGAGGTCGCGACCGATGTCTCGATGTTCACCCGCGCCGGCGTCACCCGGATCATCCGCTACGCCTTCGAGATCGCGCGGTCGCGGCCGCGCAAGCTCCTGACCGTCGTCACCAAGTCGAACGCCCAGCGCCACGGCATGGTGATGTGGGACGAGATCGCCGCCGAGGTCGCGGCAGGCTTCCCGGATGTGACCTGGGACAAGATGCTGGTCGACGCCATGACCATGCGGATGACGCTGAAGCCGGAGACGCTCGACACCATCGTCGCAACCAATCTCCACGCCGACATACTGTCGGACCTCGCCGCGGCGCTGGCCGGCTCGCTCGGCATCGCGCCGACGGCCAATCTGAACCCCGAGCGCAAGACGCCCTCCATGTTCGAGCCGATCCACGGCTCGGCCTTCGACATTACCGGCAAGGGCATCGCCAACCCGGTCGCGACCTTCTGGACAGGGGCGATGATGCTCGAACATCTCGGCGAGAAGGCCGCCGCCGCCCGGCTGATGCGCGCCGTCGAGCGCGTCACCGCCGATCCCGCCTTGCACACGCCCGATCTCGGCGGCAGCGCCACGACGGCGCAGGTGACACAGGCCGTCTGCGAGGCCCTGCGGGGGGACAACATCTGAACCTGTTTTCGGAGTCTCTTCGGTCCTGGTCCTGAGGAGCCGCGCAGCGGCGCCTCGAAGGACGCTTCAGGAAGCTCCGGAAGCAACCGGAGCTTCCCTCGAGACGTGCCCCTGCCGAGCAGTCCTCAGGACGAGGGCTGATTGGAATACGCTGCCACCTCAGGCACAGAGGCCGTTCAAGTGACCTTCAGCCGGCCGCCTCGACCCGAACGGTCAAATTGACTCTTTCTCCGGCACAAGAATACAAATCACGCTCCAATGCGGGAGCGTCAAATGCCGCGACTGTGGGAACCTTACAAGATCAGATCCGGCGATACGCTTTGGGAAATCGCCAAAGAGAAGCTCGGCTCGGGAACGCAATGGCCCAGGATCTACGCTTTCAACAATTCACGGGAGGCCCTGAAGGCAGGCGCCAAGCGCATTTCGAACCCGGATACGATCAAGGCCGGCGACACGATCTTGATACCGAACCTGAACGAATGTCAGAAGAAGATTCCGACGAAGAAAGAACCTAGTCGACCGCCGTCACTCAAGGCCGAAATCAAGTCGACCAAGGTTCCGTTTTCGGTCCAGCATCAGCTGGATCTTCAACCGCCTATCGTCCTCAACTTTATAACCTTCATTGCCACGATCAAGCTGAGCGGTCGGTCGTCATCACGCTCGGCCGCCCCGTTCCGCTGACCTATGTGACGGACAAATCGATCGAAGCCAGCGCCCAGAAGGAGGTGAACGCCGTCTACGCGAAGCTGATCTCGGAGTCCTCGGTGAACTATAAGCCGAGCGGAGAGGTGAGCTTCTCCAACCGGATGATCGTCGAATCCAAGGGCATCGGCGCGCCGAAGACAGCCTTCGCCGTCGAGGTTGGCTCGGCAAGGCCCGTGCCCATCCTGAAGGCGGAGATCATCTATCCCGAATTGCGCGGCAAGATCGGAAACGACGCGTTCTGCACGACCGAGGTCAAGATCACGATCGAGATCGAACCCGTGCTGCAGCCGCCACGTCTCTCACCGATCAGGGTCCACCAAACACGCCCCGTGCCGGCCAGCACCCGGCAGAACATCGACTGGGCGCGCCTGGCCGCCGACGCCCGCCCTGCGACCCAGGCGGTTGCCGCCGTCGTCACGGTCGGCTTCGTCGCCTGGTGTTTCGTCACCTATGGAGCGGGAGCGGCGACCGCGCCTGCCTACACCGGCGCGATGGCCGGATTGCTGCTGGCCGGCGTCCAGTGAATCCGGACCGCGGCCATCGCTCGCCCGAGACGGGTCCAGCGACCTGAAAGGCCGCGACCGAACCGCACGGGAAAGTCGTCGACGCCGCGCCGGCCATGACATCGGCGCCATAATCGTCTAAGGCGGCCCTCTCCCACCGCCCCTTCCCCGGCCGATGCTGTTCAACTCCTTCGTCTTCCTGCTCGGCTTCCTGCCGCTCGCCCTCGCCCTGCACGGGCTGGTCGAGCGCTTTGCACCGACCTGGCGGCTGCCGGTCCTGGCCGGGTTGTCCTTCGTCTTCTACGGCTATTGGGACTGGCGCTTCGTTCCCCTGCTCGGCTTCTCGATCCTGCTCAACTGGCTGATCGCCGAAGCCTTCCAGAAGACCAGGGCCGGCGGCCTGATCACGCTCGCGATCGTCCTCAACCTCGCCGTCCTGGCGCTGTTCAAATACTTCAACTTCTTCGCGGATCTCGCCGGCTTGATCCCGGGACTGCCGGCGCCGAAGCTCGACCTCGCACTGCCGCTCGGCATCTCCTTCTTCACCTTCCATCATGTGATGTACCTGACCGATCTGCGCCGTGGCGAAGCTCCGCGCTATGATCTGGTGCGCTATGCGCTCTACATCGCCTTCTTCCCGCAGGTGCTGGCCGGCCCGCTCGTGCGCTGGCGCGAAATCATGCACCAGTTCGACGAGCGCCCCTATCTGCGCTCCGACGCCGCCGAGCGCATCGCCCGCGGCCTGATCCTGCTCACTATCGGCCTCGCCAAGAAGGTCCTGCTTGGCGATCCCCTCGCCGAGTACGTCAACCCGGTCTTCGCGGCGGCGGCGCAGGGCCAGACGATCGCCGCCGGCGAGGCCTGGCAGGCGACGCTCGCCTTCACCTTCCAGATCTATTTCGATTTCTCCGGCTACACCGACATGGCGCTCGGCCTCGCGCTGCTCTTCGGAATCGTGCTGCCGCAGAACTTCGACACGCCTTACCGCTCCATCAGCCTGCAGGACTTCTGGCGTCGTTGGCACATGACGCTGTCGCGTTTCCTGCGCGACTATCTCTACATTCCGCTCGGCGGCTCCCGCCATGGCCTGCCCCTGCAGCTCTGGGCGCTGTTCGCCACCATGGCGCTCGGCGGTCTCTGGCATGGCGCCGGCCTCAACTTCGTCGCCTGGGGCGCGGCCCATGGCGTGGTGCTCGCCATCGGCGTCCTCTGGCGCCGTGCCGGGCTGCCGATGCCGCAGCTCCTCGGCTGGGCCCTCACCTTCCTCTTCGTCGCCTTCTCCTGGGTGCTGTTTCGCGCCACCTCCTTCGATGCCGCGCTCGCCATCTACAAGGGGCTGCTCGGCCTGAACCCCGCCGGAGCCGGCTTCAAGTGGCGGGCGCTGCTGCCGGCCGCCGCCGTCGCGATTATCGGGCCGACAGCCTGGGCCATGGCCTGGAAGCTGCCGCCGGCCCGCTGGCTCGCAGTCGTGACCGCGATCCTGTTCGTGCTCGTTCTGTTCAAGATCGGCGACGACGCGAATTTCGAGTTCATCTACTTCCAGTTCTGAGGCGAACCGGCACCGCCTCCCCGCTCCGATCGATTGCCGCGCTGCCCGCAAGGAGAATCGCGAGCCGGGCAACGAACCCGCCCCGGCCACCACAGACTGGGGATAGCGCGGCCGTCCGGGGCCGAGATCACGGCCGAATCCGCTTATTTTCGCTGAAATTACCGTTACTTGGGCGAGAGATCACGGCTACGCGAAAGCAGATTGTTACGGCGGGGACCAATCGCTATAAGGGCGCCAAATCGGCGGCCCCCACGGCAATGCCGGCGGGGGTCATCGAGCAGCGTGAATTGAGAAAGCCTGCACATGTCGAAGCAGACCACCCTCGATCCCGACTACAAGCCGTCAGAAAAAGAACCGTTCATGAACGAACGGCAGCGTGAATATTTCCGCAGCAAGCTGCTGGCCTGGAAAGAGGAGATCCTGAAGGAGGCCAAGGAAACCCTGGTCACCCTGCAGAGCGAGAGCGAGAACCACCCCGACATCGCCGATCGCGCCTCGTCCGAAACGGACCGCGCCATCGAGCTCCGGGCCCGCGACCGCCAGCGCAAGCTGATCTCCAAGATTGAGTCCGCCATCGCGCGCATCGACGATGGCACCTATGGCTTCTGCGAGGATACCGGCGAGCCGATCTCGTTGAAGCGTCTGGAAGCCCGGCCAATCGCGACGCTTTCGCTCGAAGCCCAGGAACGCCACGAGCGCAACGAACGCGTCTTCCGCGACGATTGAGACGCGGCAGCAGCACCACTCTCCAATAAGAAGGCCCCGCAGTTGCGCTGCGGGGCCTTTTTTGCATTCGGCACGAGGCCCTTCCGGCCCGCGGCCACCGCTGAGCGCGGCGGCCGGGCCTGGCTTCTCGATCAGGCGACGTCGAAGCGGTCGAGGTTCATCACCTTGGTCCAGGCGGCGACGAAGTCCTTCACGAACTTCTCCTTGGCGTCGGCGCTGGCATAGACCTCGGCGAGCGCGCGCAGGATCGAGTTCGAGCCGAAGACGAGGTCGACGCGGGTGCCGGTCCATTTGGCGGCGCCGGTCTTGCGATCGGTGCCCTCGAAGACATCCTTGGCCTCGGAGATCGCCTTCCACTGCGTGCCCATGTCGAGCAGGTTGACGAAGAAGTCGTTTGTCAGCGCGCCCGGCCGGTTGGTCAGCACACCGTGCTTGCTGCCATCGGCATTGATGTCGATGGCGCGCAGGCCGCCGATCAGCACCGTCAGCTCCGGCGCGGTCAGGGTCAGCAGCTGGGCGCGGTCGATCAGCGCCACCTCGGCCGGCACCTTGGCCCCGGCCTTCTGGTAGTTGCGGAAACCGTCCAGCACCGGCTCCATCACCGCGAAGGAATGGACCTCGGTCTGCTCCTGCTTCGCGTCGGTCCGGCCCGCGGTGAACGGCACGCTCACCTCATGCCCAGCGGCCTTGGCCGCCTGCTCGACGCCGACATTGCCCGCCAGCACGATCAGGTCGGCCAGCGAGACCTTCTGGTCGCCATCGGCCTCCTTGTTGAACTGGCGGCGGATGCCGTCGAGCACCTCGATCACCCTGGCGAGCTGGGCCGGCTGGTTGACCTCCCAGTCCTTCTGGGGCGCGAGGCGGACACGGGCGCCATTGGCGCCGCCGCGCTTGTCGCCGCTGCGGAAGGTCGCGGCCGAGGCCCAGGCGGTGCCGACCAGCTCGGAGACGGAAAGGCCGGAAGCCTTGATCTTGTCCTTGAGCGTGGCGACGTCGGCGGCGTTGACCAGCGGGTGGTCGGCGGCCGGCAGCACGTCCTGCCAGATCAGCTCTTCCTTCGGCACTTCCGGGCCGAGATAGCGCGAGCGCGGCCCGAGATCGCGATGGGTCAGCTTGAACCAGGCGCGGGCGAAGGCCTCGGCGAAGGCCTGCGGATTTTCCAGGAAGCGGCGCGAGATCTTCTCATAGGCCGGGTCCAGGCGCAGCGACAGGTCGGTCGTCAGCATGGTCGGCTTGTGCTTCTTCGACGGGTCGTGGGCGTCGGGGATGACGGCCTCGGCGTCCTTCGCCTCCCACTGGATCGCGCCGCCGGGACTGCGGGTCTGGACCCATTCGTACTTGAACAGGTTCTCGAAGAAGAAGTTGCTCCACTGCGCCGGGGTCTGCGTCCAGGTGACCTCGATGCCGCTGCCGACCGCGTCGGCGCCATGGCCGCTGCCGAAATTGCTGGCCCAGCCGAGGCCCTGCGCCTCGAGCTCGGCGTCTTCCGGATCCGGACCCTTATGCGATTCCGGCGCCGCGCCATGGGTCTTGCCGAAGGTGTGGCCGCCGCCGATCAGCGCGACGGTCTCCTCGTCGTTCATCGCCATGCGGGCGAAGGTCTCGCGGATGAAATGCGCCGCCGAGATCGGATCGCCATTGGCGCCCGGCCCTTCCGGATTGACGTAGATCAGGCCCATTTCCGTCGCGCTCAGCGGTGCGTCGAACTTGTCGAGCGGACGATGGGTCAGCCAGGCGGTCTCGGCGCCCCAGTTGACGTCGTGATCGGGCTCCCAGGTGTCCTCGCGGCCGCCGGCAAAGCCGAAGGTGCGGAAGCCCATGACCTCCAGCGCGACGTTGCCGGTCAGGATCATCAGGTCGGCCCAGGAGATCTGCTGGCCGTACTTCTGCTTGATCGGCCAGAGCAGGCGGCGCGACTTGTCGATGTTGACATTGTCCGGCCAGCTGTTGAGCGGGGCGAAGCGCTGCTGGCCACGGCCGCCGCCGCCACGGCCGTCGGCGAGGCGGTAGGTGCCGGCCGCATGCCAGGACATGCGCACGAATTGCGGGCCGTAATGCCCGAAATCCGCAGGCCACCAGTCCTGCGAGTCGGTCATCAGCTTGCGCAGGTCGTTCTTCAGCGCCTCATAGTCGAGCTTCTTGAACGCCTCGCGGTAATTGAAGGCCTGGTCCAGCGGGTCGGACTTGGCCGAATGCTGGTTCAGGAGATCGACAGGCAGCTGGCTCGGCCACCAGTCGCGGTTCTGACGGGCGCCGCCACCGTGGGCGACGGGGCACTTGCCCGTGCTGTCCTCAGTCTTCGCGTTCATCTCTCTCTCCGAGCTTGCAGGGCTGGCTGCTGGATTGCGTCTTAGCAAAGCCATTTCATTATTTTAATTTCGATTTTCTGATTGCGACGATAAGTTGCAATTATGACAAATCTGACTTTCAAGCAGCTCCGCTATCTCGAAGCCCTGGCGCGTCACAGCCATTTCGGCCGGGCTGCGGAGGCCTGCGCGATCTCGCAGCCGGCCTTGTCGCAGCAGATCAAGGCGCTGGAGCAGGAGCTGGGCGCCGATCTGTTCGAGAGGGACAGGCGCCAGGTGCGGCTGACCAGCTTCGGCGAGGAGATCGCGACCCGGGCCAGGGATATCCTGCGCGCGCTCGACGAGCTCGAAGGCTATGCGCATGCCTCGCGGGATGGGCAGGTCACGCGCCTGCGCATCGGGGTGATCCCGACGGTGGCGCCCTATCTGCTGCCGAGCCTGATCGGCGACCTCACCAGGCTGCATGGCGGGCTCGACCTCAATGTGCGCGAGACGCTGACGCCGAAACTGGTCCAGGAGCTGAACGAGGGCCGGCTGGACATGGCGATCCTCGCCCTGCCCGTCTCCGAGCCCTCGCTGACCGAGGTCGCGCTGTTCACCGAGCGCTTCGTCCTGGTGCGGCCGCGCGAGGACGAAGGCAAACCCGCCCCGGATCGCGAGGCCCTGAGCGAGATGCGGCTGCTCTTGCTGGAAGAGGGACATTGCTTTCGCGAGCAGGCGCTTTCCTTCTGCAATGCGAAGCCACGTGCGGTCGCATCGCGCGACCTTCTGGATGCCAGCTCATTGTCGACGCTGGTGCAGATGGTCGATGCCGGCCTCGGGATCACGCTGATCCCGGAAATGGCGGTTGCGGTCGAGACGCGCTCGGCCTCGGTCTCGGTCACCCATTTCACGACGCAGGAACCGTCGCGGACCATCGGCATGGTCTGGCGCAAGACCAGCCCGCTGGCCCGGCAGCTCATCGAGATCTCGGATATGGTTCGCCAGTCGGCGGGGGCCTTACGGCAAGCGCGCGGAACTTCTGCTTCCAACACCGGCATCGAGGCGTGAGGCGACGCCTCGCCGGACCCTGGACCTGCGACCGCCGGCGCAAGCAGCCACGCACACGCTCCCCTTGGCGATTGAATCCACGCGCCTGCGCTCCCAAGTGAGCCCGGCTATCCCGCCACGAGAACGGTCCCGATGAAGCAGCCTGATCGCAAACGCGCCCTTGTTCTGCGCAACCCGAAGGCGCGGCGCGGGCAGGAATCGCTCGACGGTCCCTTTCGGCAACTGGAGCACGCCGGGATCGACGTCACGATCGAGACCTTCGAGGCCCTGCCGGAGATCGCACGCGACATCGTGCGGCTGCGCAGCATCGCCGACCTGATCGTCATCTGCGGCGGCGACGGCTCGATCTCCTCCGGCGCGATGGCCGTGATGGAAAGCGGCCTGCCGCTCGGCATCATGCCGATGGGGACGGCGAACGACCTCGCCCGGACACTCGCGATCCCGATGGATCTGACCGCCGCGGCCCGGGTGATCGCCGCGGGGCAGACGCGCCGCATCGACATGGGCACGGTCAACGGCCACGCCTTCTTCAACGTCGCCAGCATCGGCCTGAGCAGCGAGCTCGCGCAGGGACTCGATCCGACGCTGAAGAAGCGCTTCGGGCGCCTGGGCTATGCGCTCGCCGCCTCCAAGGTGCTGACGAAGGCCTCGCGCTTTCACGCCACGATCACCGAGAAGGGCCGGACGACCGAGGTCGACACCTTCCAGATCGCGATCGGCAACGGCAGGCATTATGGCGGCGGAAACATCGTCCGGGACGATGCCGAGATCGATGACGGCCATCTCGATCTCTACAGCCTCGAACTCAAGAACCTCTGGAAGCTGGCGCTGATGCTGCGGTCATTCAGATCAGGCACGCACGGAGCCTGGCAGGAAGTACGCACCGCGCGCTGCGTCGAGTTCGACATCCTGACCAAGCGGCCGATGCCAGTGAACACCGATGGCGAGATCGTCACCGCGACGCCCGCCCATTTCAAGGTCCATCCCCAGGCCGTCGCAATCTTCGCGCCCGAGCCCGATCCTCGCGCGGGGCCAATTCCGATGCCCCTGTTCCACAGATGAGCCCGGCCAAAGCGAGCTGACCGCGAAAGGCGTGGCCATCTGACCCGCAGGGTCGGCCGTCGGGCAGTGCGTCGATGTCAGCGATCGGCAGGCGTCGGCATGAACGGGATTGTGCCGCCGAGGTTCGGCTTTCGGCCCGTTGCGGACCTCTCGCAACGCCGGGTAATCATCAAGCGGGCGAGGACATAATTCGCTAGTCCTCCGAGGCTGTTGATCACGAGTGAGACTACGGGGATGCGCAGATCGTTCGGCTTCGCGGTGGTGTTGATCTGCCTTGCAGTCGGTCTTCCCGTCTATTTCGCGCTGACGCTTTCCCTTCACGCTGCCGGGCTGCACTCGTTTTGGGTTCTGCCGTTCATTGGAGGCTTGGTGCTGGGTCGCCTTCCCATGGGGACCCGCATCCTAAGCAGCATCGCTCTCGTGTTCTTGACAACAGGTATGTGGCGGGAAGCGCTTGGGGGATGGATAGCTGGCGGCTTAGCCAATGCCGCTGCCTGTCTGATTGGAGTTGCTCTGACCCGATTGCCGATATGGATCGTGCGGAGGCGGCGCACAGCCCTATAAATCAAGCAGGCTCAAAAGCCGCGCAGAGACCGGTTCCGACCCGTTGCAGACTTCAGTTGCGATGGCAATTGAGAGCTCGTTGGAAGTCTTCGAAGCTTTGCCGCAGCACTACCTCTGGTTCATCCCGAGCTCGCTGGGATGACCGGCTGCCCAAGTTCGTGCAGTCGCCACAAGCTGAGACTACCCACCCTTGCTCACGAAATACTGCCACTAAGCCGACGCCGCCGCCCGCGTCGAATATCAATGGCGCTGAGCTATGCGAGCCCCACAGACCGTAGCTAACGTCCATTGCCAGAACTTTCGGTCGGACCTCCAATGTCAGCTCGGGTTTGATGGCCCGGTCTGTCATGCGTCCGATGATGGTCATGCAGTTACCGGCCGTGGGGCAATCCGCCTCAACTCTCAAAATGATGATGGTTTCACCGACAACGTCGCCCGGCCACCAAAGCGATTTCGTATTCTGGATAGCCTCAGCGGCGTCCGCTGGACGAAGCTCCTTTAGAAGATCTGTGGCTCGTTCTCGAAACTCCAAGGGCAGCGGCTTGTCGATCTCTTGAACGATCGCCAAGCTTTCGGCAGCAGTAGAAACCATCATAGCTCCAATGGCGCATAGAAGGGTTCTGCGCAGTCTGTGGTAGCAGCCCAACTCAATGCTCCTTGGCGACCAAGCTTATCGCCTTACAAGGTAGCACAATCGCTCGCGTCCGCTTCCGACCCGTTGCGGGCGCGGTCACGCAGTGCGCTTGTTGACGACCGTGAGCGTGAGGCCCGTCAGCACGAGACCGACGCCGAAGATGAAGAGCGGGCCGAGCTGATCACCGAACATCAGCGCGGAGACCGCAACGCCGACGATCGGCTGGAGATACTGGACGCTCGCAGCCACTCGGGCGGGAAGCGTTCGCAGCAGATAAAGCCAGAGAAACAGGCCGGCCACGGTCACCATCACGCCGAGGTAGAGGGCCGAGCCGATGCCGACCGCCGTCAGGGCGAACGGGGTGTTCAGTGCCTCCCAAACGGCGAATGGCACCAGCGCCAGGAAGCCGAACAAGGTGCTCCATGCCGCGACGACGACGGTCCCATAGCGCTCGGAAAGCTCGACGCTCCAGACATAGTAGAAGGCGATCGTCAGGGTCGAGAGCAACACCAGGCCTGCGCCAGCCAGGCTGGTTTGGGTTGCAGCCGAACTACCGTCGCCGCGACCGGCGGCGACGAGTGCAATGCCTCCAAACGCCGCCACGATGCCGATGCCCTGGATCAGCGTGACGGGCTGGCGCAGGCGTATGGCGGCGAAGACGACGACGAAGGCGGGAATCGCAGCCGAGATCGTCGTCCCGATCGAGGCGGAGGTCCCGGCCACGCCGAAGCTCTGGGCAACCTGCCCGATGCCGATACCGAGGACGCCAAGCGCGGCGACCCGCGGGAAAGCCCTGAGCGGAAGGCCTTGCCTGCCCGCGACAAGCAGAAACATCAGCGGAACGGCGATCAGGAAGCGCAGTCCGGTCAAGGTGAGAGGCGGGATCGTCAGCAAGCCGAGCTTGGTGACGGGGATCGAAACGCCCCACATCACCGCAAGAAACAATGCAGCGGCAAAGTTCCCGACGGAAACGCCATTCGGTCCAGCAGTTTGGGTCATTGCGCCGCCATGATGAGCAGCGGCGAGCCTTAGATTACGCGCGCTGGCTCGACAACCTGCGTGTCAGCTCGCGGCCCGACCTCGGCATTCCGCCATCACTTTCACACACACGAAAGCCCCGCGCGGGAGGGCGCGGGGCTTCTGGCCGCCAGCCTTGGATAGCTTGGGGAGCGTGGCGGGCGGCCGGGAGGATCGGCGGCTCGGGAGAGACCGCCGGCCGGCGCGGGGCGTGGACGTGGGGAGCGTCGCCGTCGCGCCGGGAACTCGGGTGGTCGTGCTTTTCGCAGGCTCCTTCTCGGAAGGCCGGTTGCCACTCGTCCGTGACGGGGTCCTCAGAAGGGCAGCAGGATGTCCATGACCTGCTGGCCGTAGCGCGGCTGCTGCACATCGGTGATCTGGCCGCGGCCGCCATAGGCGATGCGGGCCTGGGCGATCTTGGTCGACTCGATGGTGTTGTCGGATTCGATGTCCTCGGGCCGGATCACGCCGGCGACGATCAGCTCGCGTACCTCGAAATTGACCCGGATCTCCTGCTTGCCCTCGACCACGAGATTGCCGTTCGGCAACGTCTGGGTGACGACGGCGGCGACATTGGTGGCGAGCTGTTCGGCCCGGCGCACCGAGCCCGAGCCCTCGCTCGACCCTTCCGAGTCCAGGCTCAGCAGTTCGCCGGCGCTGGAGCCGTTCGGCAGGAACTTGTCGAGCTTGTTCTCGAAGCCCATGAGCCGGGCGGCGCCGAAATCCTCGCCGTTCTTGCGGCTTCGCTTGGTGGTGTTGTCGAGCTGGGCCCGGTCGGTGACCTTGACCTTGACGGTGACGAGATCGCCGACCTGCCGGGCGCGCTGGTCCTTGAAGAAGGCGCGCGAGCCGGTCCGCCACAGCGAGTTCGGCGCATAGGAGGCGTGCTCCATCGCCGGCATCGGCATCTGCACCGGCTTGTAGCCCTTGCTCGCGGTCGGGTCCTCGATCGGCGAGAGCGCGGGAGCCTGGCCGACATTGGCGAGCCGGTCGGCGGCGCCGCAGGCGCCGAGCAGAAGACCGAGGCCGAGGACGGCGGGGAAGGCGATCGGGTTGTTCCGGGTCATGATGTTGATCCGCACTTTGAAATTCAGGGTTCAGCGCGCCGCGGCGACATGGCCGCCGCCGGGAGGGCTGACATTGATGCGGCCGGGACCGCTCACGGTGCCCTGCAGCACCCGCTTCGAATTGGGATTGGTGACGGAGATGACGTCGCCCATCGCGCCGGCCTCGTTGGCACGGCCGCGCATGCTGATCAGCACGCCGCGCGCCTCGTAGACCAGCGTCACCATCTCGCCGCGGCTGACGATCTCCTCGCGCTGCACGTCACTACCGCGCAGCGCGACGCCGGCGAGCAGCGAGCGCTTCGCCACCTTGCCGATGGCTGCCCGCATCTCGCTGAGCTGGTCGTTCGTGCCGGCATCCCGCGGGCGCCGCTCGACCATGACGTCGCCGGCCGTGAGCGTCTCGCCGCGCGCGATCGGGCGCATCGGCACCACGACGTCCACGGTCTCGACCAGCAGCCCGGAGACCCTGACCGGCTTCAGCCGGGTCGCGGCGCTGCCGGGCACCGCAAGGCGCCCGATCACCCGCCGGGCGCGGGCATCATAGGTCAGGTCGAGCGCCACCATCTCGCCCGAGAGCTCGGGCTCGACCGCGACCGAAGGCGCGCCGCCGTCGAAGACCAGCGCGAAGGCGCGCGCATCGAAGCCGAAGCGCTCGAGCAGCGCCGTCTTCACCGCAGACTCGATGTCCTGCCCGGTGATCCGCCGCGCCGCGCGGGTCACCACGACCTGCGCGAGGCCCTGGCTGTCGAGGTCGAGCGCCTCCCGCAGGATGCCGTTCTTGAGCGCCGCATCGAGAATGCGGGCGACCTGGATCGTGCCGGTCTCGCCCAGAGCCGGGGCGCGGAAGGCCGGCAGAGCGCCGTCCTGCGGCGACAGGCCGGCGATCAGGTCGCCGAAGCTGACGATGTCGCGGGTCAGGGTCAGGTCGGGCCGCAGGCGCGGCTTGCCGGCGACGGCCTGCGGGGCGGCAGAGGGCGCGGCAGCGGAGGCCTCGGCCGTACTCCTCTGGGCGGCAGGCTCGGCTTGCGCCGATCCGGCGCCGAATCCGAAGGCCGCGACAAGGAGAATGGAGCGCATCATGGCGGCAGTCCCTCGCTCTAGCGGATGATCTGGGTGGTGGACTGCATCATCTGGTCCGCCGCCGAGATAATCTTGGAGTTCATTTCGTAGGCGCGCTGCGCCGCGATCAGCGAGGAAAGCTCGGTCACCGCCTGGACGTTGCCTTCCTCGAGATAGTTCTGCTGCAGCGTGCCGAAGCCTTCGCCACCGCCGACACCGTCGATCGCCGGGCCGGAACCGGCGGTCTCGATGAACAGGTTGTCGCCCAGCGATTCCAGGCCGACCTTGTTGACGAAGCGGGCGAGCTGGAGCTGGCCGAGCTGCTGCGGCGCCGTCTGGCCGGGCATCGTCGCCTCGACCGTGCCCTGGGCGTTGATGCTGACGCTGGTCGTGTTGTTCGGAATGGTGATGCCGGGCTCGACCTGGTACCCGTCGCGGGTGACGAGCTGGCCCTGCGCATCGAGGTCGAAGGAGCCGTCGCGCGAATAGGCGGTGCGGCCGTCCGGCATGCGGATGCGGAAGAAGCCCTCGCCGCGGATCGCGACATCGTACTGCTTCTCGGTCGGCGTCATGTTGCCTTGGGTCATCACCCGGCCGGTCGAGACCGTCTTGACGCCCGAGCCGATCGAGATGCCGGCGGGAACCATGGTGTTCTGCTCGGAGGTCGCCGAGCCGGCGCGGCGGTGGTGCTCGTAGAGCAGGTCCTGGAAGTGCACGCGCTGGCGCTTGTAGCCGGTGGTGCGCACGTTCGCGATGTTGTTGGAGATGACCTGGACGTTGAGTTCCTGGGCCATCATGCCGGTGGCGGCGGTGTGAAGGGCGCGCATGGGCTTGTCTCCGTTCCGCGTCAGGCTTGCTGGTCGGCGAGGCGCGAGATCGCCTTGCCACGCAGTTCATCGGTCTTGGCGAGCAGGGCCGACATGTTCTGATAGGCGCGCTGGACCTCGACCAGGCGGGTCATCTCGGCGACCGCCTTGACGTTGGAGCGCTCGAACGCCCCGGTTTCGAGCCGGGCCAGCGGCCCGGCCGGCTGCGCCGCTGCGGTCGAGGAGAAGACGTTGTCGCCTTCGCTCTGCAGCGCGCGGGGATTGTCGAAGCGCACCTGGCGGATCCTGCCGCGCTGGCCCTGGTCGGAGGAGACGGTGCCGTCGGCGGCGATGCGTGGATTGCTCTCGCTCTCGCCGAAGACGATCGGGCCGCCATCGCCGAGCACCGGCTGGCCGGACTGGGTGACGAGCTGGCCGCGGGCGTTGATGTCGAGCGAGCCGGCGCGGGTGTAGCGCTCGCCCTGCGTCGTCTGCACGACGAGGTAGTTGTCGGCTTGGAGCGCGATGTCGAGCGGGTTTCCGGTACGCTCGAGCGCGCCGGTGGAAAGATCGATCGGCGAGCCGCGGTCGATCACATAGGAGAGGCGGCGATCCGCAGACGGGAAAGTGTCCGCGCGGGCGCCGGGCGAGATGAACTCGGCAAAGCGCGCCGAACGGGCCTTGAAGCCGTTCGTTCCGACATTCGCCACGTTGTTGGCGATGACATCGAGCTCCCGCGCCAGAGCCATCTGGCGCGACAGGCCGACGAGAAGCGCGTTTTCCACGGCCCCTGCTCCCGATCTTTCCCGCGATCGCCTCGACGCTCCCCAGCGCGGCAATCGCAGCCAAGAGGTCAGCAACCGCCGTGCCAACATGGTTAATCTCGGCAAGTCATTGATATAATTCGAACAACAGAAAGCCAGCGGACCCCCGGGCGGCGGCATGAAACGGCCCGCGCGGCAGAAACGACCCGGCAGATTTTGCCTGTCTTAACGAGGCGTTAACCGTAATTCGTCAGGTTGCTCGGAAGGGATCGGCCGCTGCGCGCGCCACCTTCCAAGCAGGCGGGCCGCAATGTCGAAGAAGCCGAAAAAGGGCGAAGAGGAAGGCGAGGCCGGCGCCGGAGGCGCCCCGAAGCCCGGCAAGAAGAAGCTCTTCATGATCGTCGGCGCCGTCGCGCTGCTGGCGCTCGGCGGCGGCGGCTGGTTCTTCTTCCTGAAGAAGCCTTCGGCCGATCAGATCGCGGCGGCCGAGGCCGCGGCAGCCGCCAAGAAGCCCGTCGCCTTCGTCGAGATGAAGGACATGATGATCGGCATCTCGGCCGGCGGCCAGCAGGATCGCCAGCCCATCGTCAAGATCAAGGTCGTGCTCGAAATCGCCGACGCCAAGGCCTCCGAGCAGATCAAGCCGCTGCTGCCGCGGGTCGAAGACGCCTTCCAGGTCTTCATGCGCGAGCTCAGGCCCTCCGACCTCGAAGGTTCGGCCGGCATGTACCGTCTCAAGGAAGAGCTGCTGCGGCGCGTCAACGTCACGGTCCACCCGGCCAAGATCGACGCCGTGCTCTTCAAGGAACTGCTGATCCAGTAGCCCGCCGCCGCGCAACCCACTCCGCCAAGCCCCCCGCAAAGCGACCCCGTACATGGCCTCCGAAGATCTCGACCTCGAAAACGCCGCCAAGGAAAACCTGCCGCTGACCCCGGAAGGCATGGCGGCGGAGTGGGCGGCCATGCCCGACATCGCGCCCGACGAGAGCGAGCCGGAGGCCCATATCGACCGCCTGATGACTCAGGACGAGATCGATACGATGCTCGGCTTCTCGGCCGGGGAGGACGGCAAGGGCGGCCGCAACGGCATCCAGGCGATCGTCGATTCCGGCTCGGTAACCTATGAACGCCTGCCGATGCTCGAAATCATCTTCGAGCGTCTGGTCCGCCTGCTCTCCACCAGCCTGCGCAACCTGTTCAGCGACAATGTCGAGGTCACGCTCGAAGGCATCCGCTCGGTGCGCTTCGGCGACTACATCAATTCGATCTCGCTGCCGGCGATGCTCGCCGTCTTCAAGGCCGAGGAGTGGGACAATTTCGGCCTCGTCACCATCGAGTCCGCCCTCACCTATTCGGTGCTCGACACCATGCTCGGCGGCAAGCGCGGCCAGGCGGCGGCGCGGGTCGACGGCCGGCCCTTCACCTCGATCGAGATGAGCCTGCTGCGGCGCGTGATCGGCGTGGTCCTCGGCGATGCCGAGGCCGCCTTCCGCCCGCTCTCGCCGGTGACCTTCAAGGTCGACCGCATCGAGTCCAATCCGCGCTTCGTCTCGATCTCGCGCCCGGCAAACGCCGCGATCCGGGTCGAGCTGCGCTTCGACATGGAAGGGCGCGGCGGCTCGCTGCATGTGCTCCTGCCCTACGCCACGATCGAGCCGATCCGTGAACTGCTCCTCGAGAGCTTCATGGGTGAGAAGCTCGGGCGCGACCCGATCTGGGAGAACCATCTCGCCACCGAGGTCTGGCAGGCGGACGTCGCGGTCAAATGCGTGCTGCACGAATGCACCATGCCGCTGAAGCGGGTGATGAAGCTCGAGATCGGCGACACGCTGATGTTCGACGCGCGCCCGGAATCGGTGGCTTCGCTGCGCTGCGGCGAGTTCATCGTTAGCGAGGGCCGGATCGGTCGTGTCGACGACAAGATCGCCGTCCAGGTCGTCAGCCCGCTGCGCCGTTCCAAGACCACGATGGCGGCCTTCGACACCAGCCATCTCACCCCGACAGCCTGAGCCGGGAGCCAGTCGCCATGACCCTCACCCTGATCGCCGACGCACTGGTCGCCTGCCTGCTCGTCGCCACCATCATCACCTGCTACGTCCTCGCCAAGAGAATCGAACGTCTGAAGGCTGATGAAAGCTCGATGCGACAGACCATCGGCGCGCTGATCGCCGCCACCGACACCGCCGAGCGCGCCATTGCGGGGCTGAAGCTCACGCTCGGCGATTGCGACCGCACGCTTGCCGAGCGCCTGCGCACGGCCGAGCGCTATGCCGCCGACCTCGCCGCCCAGATCGAGGCCGGCCAGGGCGTGATGGACCGCATCACCCAGATCGTCGGCGCCGCCACCCTGGTCGCGCCGAAAGCCGAGCCGCAGCCCGCCGAGAAGCCGGCCATCTCGCGCATGGCGAGCGCCGCCGACGCCGCCGCCGCGATCCGCGCCCGCGCCGCACGCAGGCTCGAAGGCCAAGCTGCGTGATCCAGTCGCCCCGCCTCATTCCAGCGGTCATCCTCGGCGCCATGGGTCTCCTGGCGCTGAAGGTGCTCGCCTGGACGGCGGAGCCTTCTCCCGGTCACATTCCGGCCAGCGCCCCGGCTTTCGCGCAAACGCCCCAGGCGCCCGCGGAGAAGGAGGTCTGGGGCCTGGCCAAGGTCATCGCGCGCGCGCATGCGCCCGACACTTTCCTCGACCCGATGGTCACCGGCACGATCGACCCGCCGACGCCCAAGCTCTCCCCGGAGGAACAGGCCAAGCGTGACGCCGCCGCCGCCGCCAACCCCAGCAACAAGGCCGGCGTGATGAACGGCACGGCGCAGCCCGTCTCGCCGGCGGAACGCGCCCTGCTGGAGCGCCTCGGCCAGCGCCGCGAGGAGATCGAGGCGCGGATGCGCGAGCTCGACATGCGCGAGAAGCTGCTCGACAACGCCGAGAAGAAGCTCGGTGGCCGCGTCGACGACCTCAAGGCACTCGAGGAGAAAGTCGAAGGTCCGAAGAAGAAGGACGCCGAGGAGAACCAGGCAGTCAAGAACCTGGTGATCATGTACGAGACGATGAAGCCGAAGGACGCCGCCCGCGTCTTCGACAGGCTGTCGCTCGAAGTGCTGGTCCCTGTGGTTCAGCAGATGAACCCGCGCAAGATGTCCGACGTGCTCGCGGCGATGTCGCCGGAGGCCGCCGAGCGTCTGACCGTCGCCCTCTCCCTGCGCGGCCGCGTCGCCGGCGCCGAGCGCACGGCGGCAGCAGCGCCCGCCGGCCCGGCCGGCAACGAATTGCCGGCGATCGAACCAGCGCGACGCCGCTGAGCGCCTCGCCTTGCCGAGGGCAGCCCTCGATCCTGCCGTCTACTGCTGAACGGTGATGCCGTTTTCCTTGATGATCGTCGCATAGGTCGTGACGTAGCGGTCGATCACGGTCTCGAACTCGGCGCCCGGCCGGCCCAGCACGGTGAAGCTCAGGGCCTGCAGCCGCTCCTTGACGTCCGGCCGTGCGAGCGTGGCGAGCCAGGCGCGCTCCAGAGCCGCGCGCGCCGGCGCCGGGGTGTCACGGCGCACCACGATTCCAAACCAGCTATCCGAGAGAAGATCGGGCAGGCCGAGTTCCGTGAAGGTCGGGACATCGGGAAGCTCGGGGACGCGCTTGTCGGCGGTGACCGCGAGCGCCGTGAGCTTTCCTTCAGCAATCGGCTGGACGACATCCGGCAGATTGCTGAGCGCGAAGTCGATCCGGCCGGCATAGAGGTCGACGAAGAGCTGCGAGGTGCCGTTATAGGGAACATGGGCGGCCTTGCCGCCGGCGAGCCGCAGCAAATGCTCCGCGCCGAGATGCGGCGAGGTCCCGATACCCGGCGAGCCATAGGTCACCGGGGTCCCGCCGTCGCGCAGACGCCTGGCGAAGCCTTGCCAGTCGACCTTCATCGAAGGCGCCACCGTCAGCACATGCGGCACCACCGTCGCCTGGAGGAGCGGGGCGAAGGCGCGCTGCCAGTCGGCGGTGCGCGTCCGCAGGGTGATGTTCGCCGCGAAGCTGTTGGCGATCATCAGCATGGTGTGCCCGTCCGGCGGGGACTTCAGCGTCTCGGCGCCGGCAATCACGGTGGCCGCGCCGGCGATGTTCTCGACAACGACGGTCTGGCCGAGCGCGTCCTTGAGACCCTCCTGGGCCAGCCGCGCGACCGGGTCCATCGATGTCCCGGCCGTAAACGGCAGGATCAGCCGCACCGGTTTCGTCGGCTTCCAGTCGGATTGGGCCCTGGCGATGGTCGGCAGGGCCAGCCCCGCCAGAAGAAGCGCACGTCGATCAAGCAACATCGGTTTTCTCCGGGCTGAGCCTCACCAGGGATGCGCCCCTGCGACCTCCCTTTCGGTCGCGCAGGGCATTTGATCCTGCGATGGCAAGGCGCGGTCGCCTCGCCATCACAGCAACCGCTCCGGCTGATGCGTTCCTGATCCGGCAACGCATAGGGCCGGACCGGGTCTTCAGGCTTGCGTATCGATCACCACGTCCCGCGACAGGCCGCGCACATCCATCTCGTAGTCGAGCACCGCGACGGGCGGCCGCGAGAAATGCCAGACCAGATCGGCCCCGTTGCCGGTGACCGGCGCCAGCACGTCCGCCAGCAGCGGATGAATGTTCTGGACGGTGTAGACGTTCACCGCCGTGGCATCGCGCCAGTCGCGCCCCAGGCCGGCGAGCCGCCGCCCCATCTCGCCCATCACCCATTCAGCCTTGGCGCGGACGCCCTCGTCGGAGACGTCGCCCAGCCGGATCGTCCCTTCCGCATAGCTCGCCGCCCCTTCCGGCGCCTCGCCGCTGCCGGCGACGATGAAGCTCGGGCGCGCCGAGGCATCGGCGACGGTGTAGCTGAAGGCGTGCAGCGATACGGTCGCCGGCTTGCCGAGCTCGGGGCAGATATTCGTCCGGGCAACCGGATTGACCTTGCCCTGGAGCAGGCCCCACTGCTCGAGCCGCGAAGCATAGACCTTGTTCAGCGCCGCAAAGCCCGCCTCGGAGAACGGCTCGGGCGAGCGCAACTCACAGGAGCAGAACGCCGTCAGCGGCCTGCCGATCCGCTTCAGATGGGCCTCGATCGCCGCGAGGCCCTGCTCCAGCGGAACAGGTGCAGACAGGCGCGCCCGCTCGATCTGGAAGCCCGGCTCGGCCACGACGCCGCCGGAATACTGGAACACCGCCGGAATGAACCGGAAGCTGCCGTCTTGGCTGAGTTGGGTTGAATACATCGGATCGGCTCCTAGCCACGTTCTGTCGATATTTTTGAAGGCGGTTCGGCCGAGCAGCCAGATCGGAATCGCAGAACGAATGTTGCCGCTTCGGCAACGCTGGACTAGCTTTCGGAGCGGCCGGCGGTCAGGCCACGAGGCGCTTTCCGATGTCGCTCACCCGCTACAGGTACTTTGCCGCGGTCGCCGATCAGGGCTCGGTGCGCGAGGCCGCGGACGCGCTGCGTGTCGCGCCCTCCGCGATCAGCCGCCAGATCGCCGGGCTCGAAGAGGAGTACGGCACGGCCCTGTTCGAGCGCCGAGCGCGCGGCATGCGGTTGACCACGGCCGGGGCCGCAGTGCTCGAGACCGCGCGCACCATCCTCGACTGCGTCCAGCATGCACGCTCCACCATCGAAGAGCTGCAGGGCGTGAAGCGCGGGCATGTCCGCGCCTGGACCGTCGAAGGCGCGATCGACGACTTCCTCTACCCCGCGCTCGCCGGCTTCTCGGCCGCCCATCCCGCGGTGAGCTTCGAGGTGATGATCGCAAGCTCCGACCAGCTCGTGCAGCGCCTGCTCGACGACGAGGCGGATGTCGCGGTGGCGTTCAATCCGATCCTCCACCGCAACATCCTGTCGCTGGCCGAGGTGCCCGACCCGCTGGTCGTCGTCGCGCATCCCGGCCATGGCTTCGCGACACGGCAATCGGCGACCATCGCCGAGCTCGCGGAGATGCAGCTTGCCCTGCCCGACCGGACCTTCGGCCTGCGGCGCCTCATCGACGATGTTGCGGCGACGACAGGGGTCGCGCTCAAGCCGGCCGTGGTCACCAACTCGATCGCCTCGCTGCGCTCCTTCGCGCGAGCCGGCATGGGCGTCAGCGTGCTGACGACCTTTGCGAGCCGACGCGATATCGCGGAAGGACATCTGGTCGCGGTGCCGATGCTCGGCCGCAACCTGCAGAAGGCCTGCGTCAAGATCTGCGTGCGCAAGGACCGGCGCCTGTCGCCGGCGGCCGGCGCCCTCGCCCAGCATCTCGCCCGCAGCGCGCGCAAATATGGCTATGCCCGCTTCAAGGCCGCCACCGGCCCCTCTTAACCTGCTGTTATCCTTGACGGGCTAGCGTCCACACGGATGGAAGCGGCACCGTGCCGCCTGTCCTGTCGCGTCGGATTGAGTAGCGCCTTGCGTATCCTGCGATCCCTCAGCTTCGGCATCGGCCTGGCGGCGATGAGCCTGGCACTGGGCTATGCCCCGCCGGCCCTGGCCGCGAATGCCGAGCTGCGCGGCGAGGCGATGCAGGCGGGCTTTGGTCGCCTTGCCTTCACCTTCGACGAGCCGGTGACGACGCGGGTGCGCGTTTCCAATGGCGTGCTGGTCGTCGGCTTCAGCCAGCCGGTGAAAATCGATCCGAGCCGCATCTCCCGGGAGCTGCCGGCCTATATCTCGCTGGCGCGGATCGATCCCGATGGCCGGGGACTGCGCTTCGCGCTCGCCCGGACCTATCGCGCCAATCTGCTCGAAGCGGGCGACCGCGCCTTCGTCGATCTCCTGCCCGAAAACTGGGTCGGGCAATTGCCGGGTCTGCCGCCCGAAGTCCTCGCCGAGCTGACCAAGCGCCTGCGCCTGGCCGAGTCGCGGGCTCGCGACATCGCCCGCGCCCCGGCCCCCGAGCCGAAGCCTCTCGGCTTCCGCACCGTGCGCCTGCCGACGCTCGACCGGCTGATGTTCACGGCGCCGGCCGAGGCTCAACTGAGCCCACGCCTCGAAGACGGCCGCCTGACGCTCGCCTTCGACCAGCCGCTGCAGATCGAGGCGGGCAAGATCCGTGCGCTGCTGCCGGCCGACTTCACCCTCGAAAGCGCCAAGAGCGAGGGCGATCGCACCGAGTTCGTCTTCACCGTGCCGAAGGACCGCGAGCTGCGCAGCTTCCGCGACGATTCCGGCTGGACCGTCGATCTCGCCAACGCCGCGAAAGCCGGCGCACTGACGCTGGCCGGGCTGGAAGCCGGGTCGCCGCAGCCAGCGGCGAAGCCGGCCGAGCCGCAGCCCGCAGTGGCGGCGCAGAAGCCCGATTCCGCCAGCAAGCCGGCAGCCACCGTTCCGCAGGCAGTAGGCTCGACCACGCAGGCTACGCCGGCACCTGTCGTAGCGCCGGCCGTGGTGGATCCCACGCCGAAGGACATTCAGGTCAGCTCCGCCGCCGAGGGCGACGGCGGCCGCATCGACTTTCGTTTCCCGCGCCCGACCGGCGCCGCCGCCTTCGCCGAGCCCGGCCTCGTCACGCTGGTCTTCGACACCCGCGACACGCTCGATCCCGACAAGCTGAAGGGCGTGCTGCCCGGGCTCGTCCAGGACGTCACCGTCATCCGCGAGACAAAGGTCACCGTGCTGCGCCTGAAGACCGGCCGGCGGCAGATCACGCGCCTTTCCGACGATGGCACCACCTGGTCGCTCTCCTTCGGCGAGAAGCTCGGCAAGCCGGCCGTCGCACTGGCTCCACGCCGCGATGCCGACGAGCGCGGCCAGACCGTGGTCGCCGTACCCGTTCCCGGCATGACCGGCGTGCATTGGCTGGAGAACCGCGATGGCGGCGCCCCGATCGCGGTCGCGACCGCGCTCGGCCCGACCCGCGCCGTCTCCAAGCCCTATCGCTTCGTCGAATTCGGCCTGCCCCAGACCGCCCATGGCGTCGCCGTCACCGCCCTCGCCGACGATATCATCGTGCGTGCCGGCACCGACGAGACCCTGATCGGCCGCAGTGGCGGGCTGGTCGTCAGCCTCGACGCCGGCAAGCCGAACGAGCCGGAAAAGAAGGCCGGCGAGAGCGCCGCCGCGCCGCTGCTCGACGCGCAGCGCTGGTCGAGCCTGCGCACAGACGCCGTGCGCGAACGGACGCAGGAACTGCTGCGCGACGTCGCCGATGCCTCGCGGGGCCGCAAATCCGAAGCGCGGCTGGCGCTCGCCCGTTTCCTGATCGCCAATGCGATGCTGCCCGAGGCGGCCGGGCCGCTCAACGCCCTCCTCGCCGACGACCCTGCCATGCGCGGCAACCGCGAGGCGCTGTTCCTCAAGGGCGTGATCGCCGCCCAGATGCACCGCCATGCCGAGGCGCTGAAGGCGTTCGAGGCCGGCCCGATCAAGGAGGAGGCCGAGATCGGTCTCTGGCGGGCGCTGGCCGAGCAGCGACTCGGCCGCAACGCCCCGGCCCTCGCCGGCTTTCGACGAGCCGAGGCCGTGCTCGACGGCTACCCGCTAGACCTCCAGGCTCAGTTCCGGCCGGCCATGGCCCGCGCCGCGCTCGCCATGCAGGACACGCTGGTGGCCGAACGCCAGATCGCCCATCTCGCCGAACTGCCGGCGGACCTCGTCCCCGCCGAGGATCTCGCGCTGCTCCGCGCCATGCTCGACGACGCCAGCGGGCGGCCGGAAGTGGCGCTCAACGGCTATCGCGCGCTGTTCGACGCTCCAAGCCGACCTGTCGCCGCCGAAGCGCAGCTGCGCGCGGTCAAGCTCGCCCGCAACGAGAAGCGCCCCGAACTTTCGATCGACGAGGCTGCCGCCCGGCTGGAAACCGTCTCGGCGATCTGGCGTGGCGGCGAGGTCGAGATCGAGGCGCTGGCCGAGCTCGGGCGCATCTATGCGCAGCAGCAGCGCTGGCGCGACGCCTTCCAGACCGCGCGGCGCGCCAACGAGAACTTTCCCGATCACCCGGCGACGCGCCTGCTGCATGACGAGACCGCCCAGCGCTTCGAGGCGCTGTTCAGCGATCCCGATCTCGAGAAGCTGCCGCGCCTCGAGGCGCTGGCGGTGTTCTACGACTTCAAGGAGTTCCTGCCGGTTGGCCGACGCGGCGACGAGATCACCCGTCTCCTCGCCGACCGGCTGGTCGAGCTCGATCTGCTCGACCAGGCCGGCGACATCCTGCGCTATCAGATGGAGAAGCGCCTGACCGGCGCCGCCCGCTCCACCGTCGCTGCCCGTCTCGCCATGATCAGGCTGATGAACCGCAAACCGGCCGAGGCGCTGCAGGCGCTGGTCTCGACACGGCTCGCCGAGCTGCCGGGGGACGTCAAGCGGGCCCGGCTGCTGCTGGAAGCCAAGGCGCTCTCCGACCTCTCGCGCACCGACCAGGCGCTCGACCTCCTCGAAGGCGAGAGCGGGCCGGAGGTCGACCGGCTGCATGCCGACATTCTCTGGAACGGCCGCCGCTGGCGCGAGGCCGGCGAAGCGCTCGAACGCATCCTGGGCGAAAGCTGGCGCGGCGAGTCACCGCTGCGCGACGGCGAGCGCAGCGACGCGATGCGTACCGCGATCGCCTATGCGATGTCGGACGAAGCGCTCTCGCTCGACCGGCTCCGCACCAAGTTTGCCGGCAAGATGGCGCAGAGCCCGGATGCTCGCCTGTTCGCCTTCGTCACCGGCGCGAGCCGGGCCAGCGCCGCCGATATCCGCGAGGTCGCGCGCACGGCCGCCGGCTCCGACACGATGCAGGACTTCCTCAACGCTTATCGCAAGCGCTACCCGGCCTATTCCAGCGCCGTCCGCGAAAAGCCGCAGGCGGATGACCCGGACGCGCTGCCGCCGCCTCTGCCGGGCCAGGGCTAGCCTTCACGGCACAACAGGCGCCGCCGTGATTCCGGGCGTGCCGTTTAGCGGCGCCGCTCCGGAATCTGTCGCAAGGGCCCACGCGCTCGACGATGGCTTCAGGCGCCGCGGCTTCGCTGCGGCCGGAATGACGGCGCTGCTGCTGGCGACCGCTCCAGAGAAGTAGAATCCGACCCGAACCGGTCAGCTCCCGTAACTCTTCACCAGCGAGCCGGCGACCAGCCCCCAGCCATCGACGAGGACGAAGAAGATCAGCTTGAAGGGCAACGCCACCGTCACCGGCGGCAGCATCATCATGCCGACCGACATCAGCACCGAGGCGACCACGAGGTCGATGATCAGGAACGGCACGAACAGCAGGAAGCCGATCTCGAAGGCGCGCCGTAGCTCGGAGATCATGAAGGCCGGGACCAGAACCTGAATCTGGATGTCCTCGGCCCGCTCCGGCCGCGGCTCGCGCGACATTTCGAGGAACAGCGTCAGGTCCTTCTCGCGGACATGCTTCAGCATGAACTCGCGGAACGGCACGATGCCGCGGTTGAAGGCTTCCTGCGGCTGGATCTCCCCGGCGATGAGCGGCGCGCCCGCGACGCGATAGGCCTCCTTCAGCGTCGGCGTCATCACGAAGCCGGTCAGGAACAGCGCGAGACCGATGATCACCGCATTGGGCGGTGCGGTCTGCGTACCGATCGCCGACCGCAGCAGCGACAGCACCACGGCGATGCGCGTGAACGAGGTCACCATGATCAGGATCGACGGCGCCAGCGAGAGCACCGTGATCACCGCGATCAGCTGCAGGGCCCGCTCGGTCGTACCGCCGCCCTGGCCCAGATCGAGCGAGAGCGACTGCGCCAGCGCCGGAGCGGACAGGCCCAGGCCGAGCAACACGGTACCGAGCAGTGCCGGAACCAGCGCGGCCAGGCCGGCCCGCCGCCATACCCTCGACCTCTTGGAGTGTGTCTCGCCCATACGCCTTCCCTGCCCGAATCAAGGCGCGGGCCGGGAAAACGCTAGTGCATGCTCCGGGGCGCTGCGAAGGGCTTTCGCCCCGTCATCCCCTGCGGTTTGGCCGGCTCTCGCCGGCCGACCGGTCAGCCCTTCGGCTTCGGATCGCGCCCGAGCAGGCGCGCGAATTCGGCCTCGATCGCATCGACGGAGAACGGATCGGCCTCCTCCGGCTTCGGTTCAGCCGGCTTGGTCTCGTTGGCCTTGGCCTCGTTCGACTTGGCCTCGCTCGACTTGGCTTCCGCGCCCTTGTCCTCGGCTGGCTTGAGTTCAGCTGGCTTGGGCTCGCCAGCTTTAGCCTCGGCGGCACCAGGCTCCTCGGCCTTGGCGGATTCGGCCTTCGCTTCAGGAGCCTTGGGCCCAGTGTCCTTGGCTTCCGCGGGCTTGGCCTCGGGGGCTTTGGCTTCGGCCGGCTTCGCTGCCGAGACCCCTGCTCCACCCTTCATCTCGCCGCCCAGCACCGCCTCGAAGCTCGGCACGGCGATCTCCTGCGGCTTGGCAGCCGACTCGGGCTTCGGCTCCGGCTTGCCGCCCGGCTGGTTGTCGGAGGCCGGCTTCGGCATCTCCATCCTCGCCGGCTCCGGCTTGACGGGCTCCGGCTTTGCGTCGGCGACGGGCTGGGGCTTGCGCTCCGGCGCGGCGAAGACCGGCGGCACCACCATCGGCGTCTCGGCCGGGCGAGCCGGGCCGGGCTTCAGGCCCAGCGCCATTTCAAGCTCGGCCTCCATGTCCAGCGCGGGCAGCGCCGAGGCCGGGATGCCGGGAGCCGGCGCCACGGGCTTGGGCTCGTTGGCCGGGACGGGCGGCGCGACCCTGGCGGCGGGCGCCAGCGGCGGGACCGGCGGCTTCACGACCTCCGGCTCGGTGCGGGCACCGACCGATGACGGACGCACGGCGGAGAACGGGCGCTTCAGCGCCTCCTCGAGCTGGCGGGCCATGTCGCCCAGCTCGGCCTGGCCGGCCGCAGCGGCATCGCGCGCGCTCTGGGCGACCGCGGCCGAGGCGGCCACGGCGGCAGCGGCGACCGGAGGCACCACGGGCTGCGGCGCAGGACGCACCGGCGGGATCGGAGGCAGCGGCTGCCCCGTCGGGCGCGGCGGCGGCGCGAGCGGCTGCTGACGCGGCGGCGGCGCCGGCATGGAAGGCGCCGGTGCCGGCGGCACGGGCATGGGCGCGGAGACGGGCACCGGCGCGGGCTCGGGCAACGGTGGCGCGCGACGCGGCTCGTCGGCGGGTTCGGGGCGCAGCGGCAGATCGGGCAGCGCCGTCGGCTCCAGGGCCAGCGGCCGTTCGGGCGCGCCCTCGCTCGGCAGCGGCGCCGCGACGCGAGCCCCGCTGCGCATGATGTTGGTCTCGATCACGACGTCGGAAGCACCGCCGATCATCACGAGATGCTCGACATTGTCGCGCCGCACCAGGATGAGCTGACGCTGCCGGTCGAGGTCGTGGATATCGACCACGCCAAGCCGCGGCTGGCGGGTCCTGCCGCTGCCCTGACCCTTGAACTTGAGCCGACCCCCAGAGATCCGCCGCAGGAAGAAGGCGAAAAGCGCGACCAGCAACAGGACGATCGCGAAGGCGATGATCCAGCGCAGGCCGGTCGAGAGTTCGAAGCCAAACAAAGTCTGCAAGGTTTGCCTCATGAAGCGACGCGACAGCCACGCGCAGCCTCACTTTTAAAGGCTGCCCGGGGATGAACCTGCTGGCTATACCATAACGCCCGCGAATTCGGGAGACATGGTTACCGGATGGTTAACCGGATTGTCACCATTCGCCGATCTTAACGCGCCGTTAACCATGCGCCCGGCAATAATTGCCCAGTTCCGCGCAGTTGCGGCGCGCCCGGGAGCCGGAGATCGGAGCCATGTCGAACACCGGCCTCAGCCTGATGGGCGCCCTCAAGACGCGCATGCACTGGCACCAGAGCCGCCAGAAGCTGCTCGCCGAGAACGTTTCCAATGCCGATACGCCGCGCTTCAAGCCGCACGATCTCAAGGCGCCCTCGCCTGCCGGCGGCGGACTCGTACTGGCGCAGACCTCGCCGCTCCATCTCGGCCCTGCCGGGAGCGTCAACGGCTTCGACCCGCGCGATCCCAAGCGCTTCGAGACCACACCGAGCGGCAACAGCGTCAATCTCGAGGACGAGATGCTGAAGGTCGCCCAGAATCAGTCCGACTATCAGCTCGCAGCCTCGCTCTACAGCAAGGGTCTCGGGCTGATGAAGATCGCCATCGGCAAGGGCCGCTGAAAATTGCGCCGCTGAGACCTCGGCTGCTCAGGAGAAACACTATGGATCTGCTCAAGAGCATCGCGGTGGCGGCCTCGGGCCTGCGTGGCCAGGCCGGGCGCATGCGCGTCATTGCCGAGAACCTCGCCAACGCCGATTCGACGCCGGACCGCGCCGGCGTCGATCCGTATCGCCGCAAGATCGTCACCTTCCAGGGCCGCCTCGACCGCGAGCTCGACGCCCAGGTGGTCGAGCTCGGCCGGGTCGAGCGCGATCGCGGCGCCTTCCGCACCAAGCTCGACCCCGGCCATCCGGCCGCCGACGCCGCGGGCCAGGTCCGGATGCCGAACGTCAATTCGCTGATCGAGAGCATGGATATGCGCGAGGCCCAGCGCAGCTACGAGGCCAACCTCAACGTGATCTCGTCGACGCGCCGCATGCTCCAGCGCACCATCGACATCCTGCGCGCCTAGAACCTGCATTCGAAACGGAACGCCAGCCATGACCACGTCCAGCTTCGCCGCCGGAGCCTACGCCTCGATGCAGGGCATCGGCGGAGGCGGATTGCTGAAGAAGCCCGCCAGCGCCGGTCTTGCCGGCGGCGCCGCAACCGGTATGCCGGACTTCTCCTCGCTGCTCGGCAAGGCGCTCGATTCGACCACGCAGGCGGCCCGTGCCGCCGACGTGCAGACCGCCAGCGTCGCGGCCGGCCGCTCCGACATCGTCGATGTCGTAACCGCGGTTGCCGAGAGCGAGGCGGCGATCGAGACGCTGGTCGCCGTCCGCGACCGGGTCATCGCCGCCTATGAGGAAATCATGCGGATGCCGGTCTGACCGCGGCATCCCCATCCCCGAAAGCACCTGCGGAACCTGCCTCATGACCTCCGGAGCCATCCTCGACGTCGCCCGCGACGGCATCGTCGTCTTCCTCAAGGCCGGCGCACCGCTGATGCTGATCGCGCTCGGCGTCGGCCTCGTCGTCTCGCTCTTCCAGGCGCTGACGCAGATCCAGGAGCAGACCCTGGTCTATGTCCCGAAGATCCTCGCGGTCTTCGCCGCCCTGCTGCTGTTTTTGCCGTTCATGGGGGACGCGCTGGCAGGCTATATGGGCAGGGTCGCCGTCCGAATCGCCACGGGCGAATGATTCTCGCGCCTGCCTGCCGCGCCCTCCTCGGGCCCGGCCAGGGCAGGCACATCTCCTGGCGCAGGAATCCGGGCCGCCAGATGCAGATCGCGATCCTGCCGGAGATCAGCGCCCTGTTCGTGCTGGTCTTCGCGCGTGTCGGCACGCTGGTGATGCTGATGCCCGGCATCGGCGAGCGCTTCATCCTCTCCCGCGCGCGGCTTTCTCTGGCCTTCTTCGTCGCCCTCGTCATGCTGCCCATGGCCCGCGGCACGATCACCCTGCCGAGCGAACCGGCCGCGGTCGGCGGCCTCCTGATCAGCGAGATCCTGATCGGCCTTGCTCTCGGCTCCTGCGTGCGCCTGCTGATGGGCGCCCTGCAGACCGCTGGCCTGATCGTCGCCCAGACCATGGGCCTCGGCTTCGCCATGACCGTCGACCCGTCCGGCGGTATGCAGAACCCCTCGATCGGCAACTTTCTCTCGATGCTCGGCATCACGCTGATCCTCGCCTCCGACCTGCACCATGTCGCTTTGGTCGCGATCCATGAGAGCTATCGCCTGCTGCCGCCCGGCGGCTTCCCGGATGTCGGCGACGTGCTCGGGCTTGCAGTCAAGGCGATGTCGCGCGGCTTCGCGCTCGCCGTGCAGATCTCGGCTCCGTTCATCGTCTTCGGCCTGCTGTTCAATCTCGGCCTCGGCGTGCTCGCGCGCCTGATGCCGCAGATGCAGGTCTTCTTCCTGGCGATCCCGGCCTCGATCCTCGGCGGCATGCTGGTCTTGCTCGCCGCGATCGGCGTGATGATGGGCGTCTTCCTCGAAGATCTCGGCGCCTTCCTGCGCCAGCTCACCGGCATCTGAGCGGAGGCGTGCATGTCTGACGAACCGGACAAGGACGATCGCACAGAGGAGCCGACCCAGCGAAAGCTCGAACAGGCGGTCGAGAAGGGCGACGTCGCCCGTTCGCAGGAGATCGGCACCTTCTTCGTGCTCTGCGGATTCACGCTCGCGCTGCTGATCGCCGCCGGCTCGTCCGCCCGCGAGGCGACGCTGCAATTGCGTTCCTTCCTGATGAACGCCCACCAGGTGCCCTCCGGCGGCGACGCGCTCTTCCACGTCACCGCCAAGGGCGTGATGACCGGCTTCGCGGCGCTGGCCTTGCCCCTCGGCTTCATCCTCGTGGCGGCTCTCGCCGGTGCGCTGATCCAGCACAAGCCGCTCTGGACCACCGAGCCGCTGATGCCGAAGTTCAACCGGATCTCGCCCATGGCCGGCGCCAAGCGGATCTTCGGCAAGGAGGCCTGGGTCAATTTCGCCAAGGGCCTGGCCAAGATCATGCTGGTCGGCGTCGGCGTCTGGATGGTGCTCTGGGGCGAGCGCGACCGGCTGCAGAGCTTCGCCCAGATGGATGTCAGCGCCTTGCTGCCGGCCGTGCTGGTGCTGACCATCAAGCTGATGGCCGGGGTGCTCGCGATCTTCGCGGTCATCGCCATCGGCGATTTCGGCTACCAGCGCTTCAGCTGGTACCAGCGCCAGCGCATGACCCGGCAGGAACTCAAGGACGAGTACAAGAACAGCGAAGGCAATCCCGAGGTAAAGGCCAAGCTGCGCCAGCTCCGGGCCCAGCGCGCCCGCTCGCGCATGATGGCGCAGGTGCCGAAGGCGACGGTGATCATCACCAACCCGACCCACTTCGCCGTCGCGCTGCAATATGAGAACGGTCAGGGCGCGCCGGTCTGTCTCGCCAAGGGTGTCGATGCCATCGCGCTGAAGATCCGCGAGGTCGCCGGCGCGCACGACATTCCGATCGTCGAGAACCCGCCACTGGCGCGCGCGCTTTACGCCACGGTGGAGATCGACGAAGAAATTCCTGTCGAACACTACCAGGCGGTGGCCGAAGTCGTCGGTTACGTCTTGCGCCTGAAGCGCCGCCGCGCCTAACTCGCGGGCTGGCGCGCGATCGCAAGACCACCGTGCCCGCTGCCCGCATGGCGTGGGCGGATTGAAGGAAATGGACCTGCCGCAATGACCGCAAGCACGGCGACGACCGCGATCGATCGTTCCGACAGGCCGGGCCATGTCGGCATCATTCTCCTGGTGGCGGGGCTGCTCGTCGGCGCCGCGATCGCGCTCGGCTTCATCGCCAATGAATGGGCCCAGCCGCTGATCCTCGGGCTGCTCGCCCTCCTCTCGGTCGTCGGCGTATTCTGCCTCTTCGCCTTCGCGATCGGGCTGCTGCAGTTCTCCGGCCGGGCGGCCCGCAACGATTTGACCAAGATCATCGTCGACGGAGCCGAGGATGGTGTCGTCGTCACCGAGGGCGACGACCGCATCGTCTATGCCAACGAGACCTATCTGACGCTCGCCGGGGCCCGCAACGCCAGCGAGATCGCCCCGGTCGAACGGCTGTTCAAGGGCCGCGCCGAAGTGTCGGAAGCGATCTACCGGCTGGCGACCGCAGCGCGCGCCGGGCGGCGGCTCTCCGAGGAGATCCGGCTCGAGCCCGCCCTGAACGAACGCGCGGCGGTCGGCTGGTACCGCGTCCGCGTCACGCCGATCACCCGCGCCGGGCGGCCCGCATCGCTCTGGACGGTGTCGGACGTCACGCCGGAGCGCGAGCGCCAGGAGAACGCCTTCCAGGAGCTCCAGCACGCCATCGATTACCTCGACCACGCCCCGGCCGGCTTCCTCTCGATGAACGCCGATGGCGAGGTGCCCTATCTCAACGCCACCCTGTCCGGCTGGCTCGACTACGACCTCGCCCGCTTCGGCTCGGGCGGCCTGCACCTCGAGGACATCGCCTCGCCCAACGCCGCCGCCCTGATCCAGGCCATTCGCGGCCAGCCCGGCGATGTCCGCATCGAGGTACTCGACGTCGACCTGCGCCGCCGCAACGGCCAGTCGCTGCCGGTCCGGCTGCATCACCAGGTGGCCTTCGGCCAGGACGGACGGGCCGGCGCCTCCCGCACTTTGGTGCTCAACCGCGCCGCCGGCGAGGCTGGTGCCGATGCGCGCAGCGATGCCGAGGCGCGTTTCGCCCGCTTCTTCCACTCGACGCCGATGGCGATCGCCACCGTCGACCGCACCGGCGCGATCCTGCGCTCCAATGCCGCCTTCACGCGTCTGACGCCGCAGGGCGTCCAGCCGGCCACGATCCAGGAACTCGTCAACGGCAATGGCACATTGGGCGAGGCCTTCGAGGCGGCGCTCGCCGGCAAGGGCGAGATCGCCCCGCTCGACCTGACGCTCACGGGCGAGGAAGGCCGCTCCGCGCGGCTCTATCTCTCGCCCGTCCCGGCGACCGAGGACGCCGATGGCGAGCGGGCCATCGTCTATGCTCTGGAGACGACGGCCGAGCGCAAGCTCAAGGACAATATGGACCAGGCCGGCAAGATGCAGGCGGTCGGCCAGCTCGCCGGCGGCATCGCGCACGATTTCAACAACGTGCTGCAGGTCATCATCAACGCCTCCGAGTTCCTGCTCGCCAGCCACAAGCCGACCGATCCGTCCTTCCCGGACATCATGCAGATCAAGCAGAACGCCTACCGGGCGGCTGCGCTTGTCCGGCAGCTGCTCGCCTTCTCGCGCCGGCAGACGCTGCGCCCGCAGGTGCTGGCGCTCGGCGACGTGCTCTCCGACCTCTCGCTGATGCTGAAGCGCGTCGTCGCCGACAAGATCGCGCTCGACGTCCGCCAGGGGCGCGATCTCTGGCCGGTCAAGGCCGATCTCGGCCAGCTGGAGCAGGTCGTCGTCAACCTCGCGGTCAATGCCCGCGACGCCATGCAGGATGGCGGCAAGCTCCAGGTCCGCACCCGCAATGTCGCGGCCGAGGAGATTCCCGGGCTCGGCCACGCCGCCCTGCCCGCCGCCGACTACGTCCTGCTCGAGGTCGAGGACAGCGGAACCGGCATCCCGCAGGAGCATCTGGAGAAGATCTTCGAGCCCTTCTTCACCACCAAGGAGGTCGGCAAGGGCACCGGTCTTGGCCTCTCCATGGTCTACGGCATCGTCAAGCAGACGGGCGGCTTCGTCTTCTGCGACTCCGTCATGGGCCGCGGCACGAACTTCAAGATCTTCCTGCCGCGCTACATTCCGAGCGAGGAGGACCTCGCTGCCGAGGCCGCCGCGAAGGAAGCCCCGAAGAAGGCGGCCGCCGACCACACCGGCGCCGGCGTCATCCTGCTGGTCGAGGACGAGGACGCAGTGCGCGCGCTCAACGCCCGCATGCTGGTCTCGCGCGGCTACACCGTCCACGAGGCGGCTTCGGGCGTCGAAGCGCTCGACATCTTCCTGCGCCATGAGGGGAAGATCGATCTCGTCATCTCCGACGTCGTCATGCCGGAAATGGATGGCCCGACCCTGCTCGGCGAGTTGCGCCAGCGCAATCCCGAGACGAAGGTCGTCTTCGTCTCCGGCTACGCAGAGGAAGCCTTCCGCAAGAACCTGCCCGAGGGCGAGGAATTCCACTTCCTGCCCAAGCCTTTCACGATGAAGCAGCTCGTCGAGACGGTGAAGGCGACCATGGGCTGAGCCGGTCGCCGCAACCGGCGACCTGTCGCGCCAGCGGGACGCTGCGCAAGCCTGCGGCTACTGAGGCTGTTCTGGGAACCGCCCAAGCGAGGTAGTCGAAATTGACACTGGCGAGCGTTAGCGAAGCCCGTATACTGGCACTCCACCCGGCCTGGACTGGATGCCGAAAGTGCGGATTTCTTCGTGCTTCCTGCTTCGTCTGCTTGCGCTCGCGCTGGTCTTCACCGGTGCGCTCGGGATAGCTGCGGCCAACGAGCCGAAGGAGCGCCGCGTCGCGCTCGTCATCGGCAACGCCGCCTATCGTGCCGCGCCCGCATTGCCGAACCCCGGCAACGATGCGCAGGACATGGCCGCGGCTCTCAAGGCCCTCGGCTTCGAGGTGATAGACGGAAATGACCTTGACCGGCGCGGCATGGGCGAGGCGCTCGGCCGCTTCGCCCGCGCCGCCAACGGCGCCGATGCCGCCCTGGTCTTCTACGCCGGCCACGGCCTGCAGTTTCGCGGCGAGAATTTCCTGCTGCCCGTCGACGCCGCTCCGAGCGACGAGTTCGCCATCCCCTACGAGACGACCCGTGTCGCCGACGTCGTCGATGCCCTGCAGAACGCCAAGGGCATCCGCATCCTCATCCTCGACGCCTGCCGCAACAATCCGCTGGCGGACCGGATCGCCAGTTCCGGGCGCAGCCGCGACAGCGCGATCGGGCGTGGCCTGGCACGCATGGCCCAGAGCTCGGGCATGGTCGTCGCCTATGCCACGCAGGCCAACGACGTGGCCGCGGACGGAACCGGCCGCAACAGCCCGTTCAGCGCGGCTATGCTCGAGCATCTCAGCGAGCCCGGCCTCGAGATCGGCCAGATGTTCCGGCGCGTCGCGGTCAGCGTCAATCAGCGCACCAAGGGACGGCAGACGCCGGAACTCTCGCTGTCCCTGCTCGGGGATTTCTACTTCAACCGGGCCGAGACCGATCTCCAGGCCTGGTCCAAGGTACGCGACAGCAACGAGGCGCCGGCCCTGCGCGGCTTCATCGAGCGCTTTCCGAAGAGCTATCTCGCCGATGCGGCAAGGGCCCGGATCGATGCGGTCGAGCGCGCCCAGCGCGAGGACACGCTGCGCCGGCAACTCGCCGGCTATGAGGAGGAGCGGCGCCGGGCGGCGCAGGCGGCCGAGACGGCCCGGCAGGCCGAGGCACAGCGTCTGGCAGCCGAAAGGACGGAGCGCGACCGCTTGTCCGCCGCCCAGGCCGAAACAAGGCGCAAGGCCGAGGAGGAAGCGGCCCGGCAGCAGGCTGAGCAGCGCCGCCGCCTCGACCAGCGGCTCGCCGAACTCGAAGCCGAGAACCGCAAGGTCCAGGCCGAACTCGCCTCACGTGCCGAGGAACAGGCCCGCCGCACCCGCGACGACAAGGAGCGCGAAAGCCAGGCCCGCGAGCGTGAGCGCCTGTCGGCGGCGCAGACCGACCGGCTGAAGACGGCCGAAGCCGAGGCAAACCGCCAAAAGCAGGAGGAGGAACGCCGCATCGCCGAAAGGCTGGCGAAGCTGGAGGAGGAGAACCTCCGCGCCTCCGCCGACCTTGCGGAGCGCTTCAAGGCCGAAGCGGCAATCCGTCAGGCCGTCGAGCGCGACCGGGCACGGCTCGTCGGGGAGCTCGAAACCGAGCGGCGGCGTGCGGCGGAGGAATTGCAGCGCGTCCAGCGCGAGGCCGCCAACGCCGCAGCACGGGAAGCGGCCTCGCCCCCTGCTGCGTCGGTGCGCGTCGCCAACCTGCCGCAGGATGGCGCCTCCGCGCCGACCGCCTCCCCAGCTATCCAGCTCGACCTCGCGGGCCTGACCAAGACGATCAACGTCGAACTCGGCCGAATCGGCTGCTACCGCGGCAGGCCCGAGGGCGAATGGTCGAGCCGGCCGACCAGCCGCGCCGTGCAGGAGTTCGCGCGGCTCGCCCGGATCACCCCGCCGGACGCTCCAAGCACCGAATTCCTCGACCTCCTGAAACGCCAGAGCGGGCGGATCTGTCCGCTGCAATGCTCGGCCCGGCAGATCGAGCGCGACGGCGCCTGCGTCGCCAAGTCCTGCCCGAGCGGCCAGCGGCTCGATGCCGATGGCGATTGCGTCGCACCGAAACCGAAGCGGGTCGCCCAGCCCGCCGCCGAACCACGGCAGAAACCGCGCCCGGCTCCCGCGGCGCCTCGGGGCGGGCGCTGCTTCACCTTCAACGGCCAGTCCTTCTGCGAGTGAGTGTTACATAGATCAGCGACATTCGGAGCACAGCACTATGCGCCTTGCTAGCTCGCTTCTTCCGACATCGCTGCTCTCGGCTCTGTTGCTCCCGTCCGCAGCCGATGCGGAGGCCAGGTTTCGCGTCACGGCATCCTGGGTCGAGAACCAGATCGAGCCCGAAGAGCGAGCGAGAAACATGCACTTCACCTATCTGGTCACGCTCGGAAACGACAAGAAGGTGCGTGAGACCAGCCAAATGCGCATGGAGAGGCGGCGCGCCGGCCCCGCCGACCAGTCCCGTGAATCCCAGCTCGGCGAGACCGCCGGTGGCAGGGCGCTCACGCAATGGAAAGTCGTCAACGAGTCCACGCTGGTACGACTGACCGGCTGGCCATCTCATACATTTGCGATCTGGCTGCGCACCCAGGGCGACCGATCATGCACCGCCTCACTCGAATGGCGCCTGAAACCGGGCTTCACCATCTACGAAAGCTGGTCGTCGATACGTGGCCAGTATCGCAAGTTCACCGAGCCGGCCTGGCCGAGGGCGACATGCGAAGTGCTGTGAACCCTGCCTCGCTTTCCGACGCTTCCGGGCGCCTGCGGCCGATTCTCCGCTACCGGGACTGTGGATGGTTTGCCTGCCTCCTGGTCGTCGGGGCGCTATTCCTTCCCGTACTGTTCAGCTCGGCCGCGCATGCGGAAGTGCGCTTCCGCCTCTTCCTGGCCTGGGTGACACCTGTGATCGAGCCGAGGCCTGGCGACCGCTTGGTTCAGGCGAGCTTCATGGTGACCCTCGCGGACAAAGGGAAGGTGACCGAGACAGTCTCCCGGACTTCAGGCCGCCGGCGGCAATCCAGCTTTCAGGCGCGGGAAGCTGATCTCGGGGACGAGCTCGGCGGCCGCTCCGGCGCCCAATGGCGGGTCCTCAACGAGAGCACTCTGGTGCGGGTGGCAGCCCGGCCCTCCCACACTTTCGCGATCTGGCTGCGCACCGATGGCAGCCGCTCCTGCACCGTTTCACTGGAATGGCGCCTGAAGCCGGGCTTCACCGCCTTCGAAGGCCGCTCGCGGCGGGACAGGGAACCGAGGATCTACACACAGCCGCGCGTGCAGGAGGCGACTTGCGAAGTGCTGTGATCGCGCGCCGACCCGGATTTACGGGCCGGGAATCGCATAATTCGGAGCATTCGCAGTAAGGTTAAATTCGCTCGACCATTGAAAGGCAATCGGCGCGAGAGCATGACCCTGACGCTGGCGTGCCTACCGGGCTGCCGTCGGGAATGCTCAGGACGCGCATGCCAAGCTTCTATCGATCCGCACCGAGCGCCGGAGACATTCTCAGGGCGAACAATGGCGAAGGACCCGGCTTCAACGCCTTGCGGCTCGCCCTCTCGGTCTTGATCCTCGCCGTGCATTCGGGCTGGGTTGCGGGCGCCGATACGAGCCAGGACTGGGAAGGGCTTCAGGGCCTGTTCCGGCTCAGCCTGGTGCCGGCCTTCTTCGCGCTCAGCGGCTTCCTCATCACCGGCAGCGCCCTGCGCACGGGGGCGGTCAAGCCCTTCATCACGCTGCGCCTCATCCGCATCTTCCCGGCACTTTTCGTCGAGGTGACGCTTTCTGCGCTGGTGCTCGGGCCGATCTTCACGACCTTCCTGCTGGCGGACTACTTCCGCGACATCCGCTTCCTGGAATACTTCGGCAACATCGTCGGCCGCATCCGCTTCGAGCTGCCCGGCGTGTTCGAGACGAACCCGTTGCCGAACACGGTCAACCAGAACCTCTGGACGCTGAAACCCGAATTCTACTGCTATATCCTGATGGCGTTGATGATCTATTTCGGCATCGTCAGGAGCCGCCGAACCTTCACCTCGTTCGTGGTCGTGCTCTCGGCCGCCGCCACCGTGGCGGCCTACGCCTACGGCTTCGGCGTCAGCGAGGCGAACTACCACTGGACCGTGGTGGTCTTCTATTTCTTCGTCGGCTGCGTCTACTTCCAGTGGCGCGACCATCTGAAGATCCATTGGCTGCTCTTCCTCGCGGCGCTGGCGGCTTCGCTCGTGCTGATGTCCGCTCCGCGCGAACTCGCCTTCCTCGTCACGCCCTTCCTGACCTATTGCGTCATCTATATCGGCCTGCTGCCGCTGCGCCTGCCCGAACTGCTGCGCAAGCTCGACGTCTCCTACGGCATCTACCTCTACGGCTTCCCGATCCAGCAGGCGCTGGTTGCGAAGTTCGACTTCGTCCATGGCGACGGCGTGATCCTGTTCCTGGTGTCCGCCCCGATCGTGACCGCCTTCGCGCTGTTCTCCTGGCTCTATGTCGAGAAGCCGTTCCTCAAGGTGAAGCGCTATGTCCTCGGCGACCGGCCGCCCGAAACCAGCTCGCCGGCAGCGCCCGAAGCCGGCAGCGGCAAGGGCGTGCAAGGCATCGCGCCGGCAACGCGCTGAGGGCGCGGGCCTTCGCTCCCAGCCCGGCGGCTCAGGCTCGCCGGGTCCGCATGCGGCTGACGAACTCCATCCCCAGCACGGCGAACGCGAAGAGGACCCAGAGCGGATCAGCGCGGTTGAGGAAAAACGATTCGAGCATGCCGACATAGGTCATCAGGATCACGATCATCGCGAACAGATCCGCCAGCCTTTGCCGCGCCGGGTCCTGCACGGCGCGCAGATAATTCCGCAGCGGCAGGACCATCAGGCAGAAGATCACCACGACCGCGCCGGGAATGCCGAACATCAGCATCGCGTCGAGATAGCTGTTGTGCGCCGAGCCGATACCGCGAATGTCCCAGCTGGCCTCGAAATTCTCCTCGAGCCTGGTGACGACCGGCGTCTGCCAGAACCCGAAGATCCCGTGCCCCAGCCAGGGCTTCTCGCCGATATAGGTCATGGCGAAGCGCCAGATTTCATCGCGCCCCGTGAAAGTCGGGTCGGAGCTCAGCGAGGCCGAGACTTGAAGCAGCGCCGGTGACAGCACGGTGCCGACCGTCAGCCCCGCAACCAGCAGCACCAACGCGACATGGATCGCGAGCACGAGGCGCGGCCTTCCCGTCAGGCGCGCGAACAGCACGAGCCCCACCGCGATCGGCAGGAAACCCATCGTCGTCTTGGAGCCGCTGTTCAGCACGAAGAGCGTGCCGAGGCCGATGATCGCCAGTCCCCGCAGCCTGATCCCGCTGCGCCAGCAATAGATCCCGATCATGGTGAGGATCGAGAACACCGGCGCGGCGAAGTTCTTGTGCGTCAGGTGCCCGCGCCAATCGCCGGCATGGCCGCCCTCGACGCCCTCCGATCCATGGATCGCCAGCTGCGGCGCCAGCAGGATCGCGGCATAGACCAGCAGCAGCACCGTGAGCGCGGCGGTTGCAGCAGCGCCGGCGAAGTCGCGCTCGCTGCGCGGCAGCACGAGCACACCGACGACCATGACCAGCGCAAACGTGCTCAGCAGCAGCGCCCGCAGCGACGCCTCCGGATCCGGCGCCTGCCGGGCCGAGAAGGCCGCGACCAGCAGGACGATAATCAGGCTGCTCGAGCGCAGCTGCGCCAATACGGAGCGCTCTGACAGGCGCAGCATCGCCGCAAGGTAAATCAGCGCGAGGCTGACATAGCCGATCTGGTTGATGACGTTGCCGGTCGAGCCGCCCTCGTCGGGTATGTCCGGCACGCCGGCGAAAGGCTGGAAGGTCAGGATCATCAGCAACAGGCCGAAGCCACTCAGCAGGGCGGCGGCGATGCGCGCGCCGTCGACCGGGACGCCTGGCGCCACGGCGGCCGCGCCGCTCCCCTTCTCGCCGATGCCGACCGTCATCCTGTCCCCGAGGCTCCCGCCGTGCGGCAGCCCGAGCCGCGCCGGCGGGCCAGTATTGGACACACAACCTTAAGGGCCTGTAGCCAAAGACTGCGTTCTCGCCGCTCGGGGGCTCGCGGCGTCGCCGGATCGCGCGGTTCTTCCGCCCGGCGCGCCCGACGACAGGACGAGGCCAGAATGGACCCGGCAGCGGCGCAGTCAGCCCCCTTCGTCTGGGGCATCGTCGGCACCGGCGCAATCGCCGGTCTCTTTGCTGGGGATCTGCACCTGATCCCCGGAGCCCGGCTCGGCGCAGTGCATTCGCGCAGCCTCGATAAGGCGCAGGACTTCGCAGCCCGTTCCGGCGGAACCACCGCCTATGACGACCTCGACGCCTTCCTCGCCGATCCGGCAATCGAGGCGGTCTATATCGCCACCCCGAACAATCTCCACGCGCTTCAGGCCCTCGCCGCCATCGCCGCGGGAAAGCCGGTCCTGATCGAGAAGCCGATCGCGCTCTCTTCGGGGGATGTCGAGGCGATCGCCAAGGCTGCCGCCGAACGCGGCGTCTTCGCCATGGAGGCGATGTGGACGCGTTTCCTGCCGGCGATCGTCGCCCTGCGCCAGCATCTGGCAGCCGGGCGGATCGGCCGGATCAGGCGACTGCGTGCCGATCTCTCCTATTTCCATCCGCAGCAGCCCGGAAGCCGCTTTTTCGAGCCAGCGCTAGGAGGCGGCGCCGCGCTCGATCTCGGGGTCTATCCGCTCTCGCTGACCTTGCACCTGCTCGGCCAGCCCCAGCGCGTCGAAGGGCGCTGGTTCTCTTCGGCGAGCGGCGTCGATCTTAGCAGCGAATTCGCCCTGCACTATCCCGAGGCGACCGCCGAACTCTCCTGCGGTTTCGATCGCGACGGAGCCAATCTGCTGCTCGTCGAGGGCAGCGAAGGCTCGCTGCGGATCGAGGCGCCTTTCCTCAAGGCCCAACGCCTGATGCATTTCGCGCCCGGCGCCCTCGCCACGCCCTGGCGTGAGAGGAACGACCCTGCCTTCCTCCGCAAGGTGCTGGACCGGCTGCCCTTGCCGGGCGTGCGGCGCGAGACCTTCCCCTTCCCCGGCAACGGCCTGCAGTTCCAGGCCCAGGCGGTGATGGCCGCGATCCGGACCGGCGCCACGAGCTGCGAAACCATGCCGCTAGCCGAAAGCGCGGCGGTGCTAGGCATGATCGAGATGGTGCGGGCGCAGCCTGCGGCAGCAGCAGCCCGCTAAAACGAGCTTTGCATCCGATAGGGTTGCGCCAGCGCGCCCGCTCCATTCAGCGCCAGCGCCAGCTCGGTGATGTGCAGCGCAAGCTCGCCTGAGAAGACCGGCTCCCGCCCCGCCGCGACCGCCTCGGCCTGGGCCGCGATCCCGCCAGCGAAATCGATCTGCGAGGGAAACGCCGGCAGCGAGGCCTTGCTTGCGCTGGGGTAGGCAAGACGCCGGCCCGGGGTTGGCTTCCAGGGCAGCGCGCTGCCGATCCGGGCCTCGAGTTGGCCGAGGAGCCGCCCGAGCAGCGGACGCGGGGCGCCGACCTGCTCGAGATGCACGGCCGAGCGGTTGTCCCAGAGATCGCGAACGGTGAGCGAGCCGCCATCGCCGAAGACCTGCAAGGAGCGATCCCGCGGTGCCGCCAGGCCGGAGCTCAGCCGCGCCACCACACCCGAGCGGAACTGCAGGCAGCCGACCGAGAAATCCGGAGCCATCGCCAGCGCTTCGGTTCCCGGCCCCTTGTCCGGGAAGGTCAGCGCAGCGAAGGCGGTGACGCTCTCGACCGGGCCGAACAGCGAAACCAGCCAGGACAGGGCATATCCAGCATGTTCGAGCGTGCAGCCGACCTCGAATTCGTGCAGCCCCGGCCAGGCAGCGCCGGAGCGCGAGCGCCATGTCGCCCATTTGTCGCGAAAGACCGGCCCGTCCTCCATCGCCGCATAGACCAGCCGCGGCCTGCCGATCCTGTCATCGCGCAGGGCTTGAGCCACCAGCCGGTGCGCATCACTGAGCCCGTTGGCCGGCGCGGCGGCGAGCGTCAGCCCGCGCTGCCGCGCCAGCGAGACCAGCTCCCGCGCCTGCGCAAAATCCATCGCTAGCGGCTTTTCGCTATAGACATGCTTGCCGGCGCCAAGCGCGCGGCGGGAAATCTCGTAATGGCTTTCCGGCGTCGTCAGATTGACGACGATGCCGACCGCGGGGTCGGCGAGCAGCGCATCGAGACCGACGTAAGTCGACACGCCATGAAAGGCGCAGAAGGCCTGGAGCCGCGCGGCATCGCGATCCCACGCTCCAGCGAGCACCAATTCCGGGTGATTGGCGAGGGTCGTCATATAATAGTCGGCGACAAAACCGGTGCCGACGATCGCGATCTTCATGACAGGCCCTCGGGCTTCTAGCTTGCCCGAGGCGTTATCGCGGAGAATGCCGACTAATTCGTTGATGGTCTCGCTGGCGCCCCCGGCCTCGCCTATCCGGCAAAGCCCGCACCGGCCTCGGCCGCCCCGAAGCGCAGCAGCCGGCAATCGCGCACGGCCGCCTGCCGATGCGCCATCGCCTCGCGGTAGGTCGGATCGCGGAACAGGGCGGCGAACGCCTCGACGCTCGGATATTCCGCGATGAAGCAGACATCCCAGCGCTGGCCGCCGGGACCGATCAGCAACTGTTCGAAATCGCCACGCCAGAGGATGCGGCCGCCGAGCCCGGCCAGCACCGGCGCGCTGATCCGGCCATAGGCTGCGAAGGCGTCGGCGCCGCTCGCCTCCCGCTCGTCGGGATACCGCGCTCGCTCATGCAGGCGGACCAGGTTGAGCATTTGCACCGGGCCAGGGCGAGCGGCAGCGCAGAACGCCGCGAAGGCTTCGCGGGTGAAGCTGGTGAAGGCTTGCATTGGCCTTGCCCTCATTCCGCCGCCGCAGCGCGCGACCAGGCGCCGGCATAGTTCGGCGCCCGTCGCGCCAGCCACGCATCGAGCCCCTCGCGCAGGTCGAAGGTCGGCGCCATCCGGGCGAACTGCTCGCTCTCGATCAGCAGGCCCTCGCCGATGCTGCCATTGATCCCGCGCGTCACCGCCGTCAGGATGCTGGCCGCCGCCAGCGGCGAATGCCGGAGTATCCGCTGCGCCAGCGCCCTTGCCGCCGGCAGCAGCTCATCATGCGGCACGACCTGGTTGATCAGCCCCATCTCGAGCGCCCGCTCCGGTGTGAACGGGTCGCCGGTCAGCAGCAGCTCCAGCGCCCGCTTGCGCCCCGCCAGCCGCGGCAGGCGCTGCGTGCCGCCGAAGGTCGGCGGCATGCCGAGATTGATCTCCGGCTTGGCGAAGATCGCGCGTTCGCTGGCGATGGCGAGATGGGCCGCTTCGGTGATCTCGCAGCCGCCGCCATAGGCGAGCCCGTTGACGGCGGCGATCACCGGCTTCGGGAAGGCCTCGAGCCGCGCCGTCAGGGCCTGCCCGCGGCGGACGAAATCCCGCACCGCATAGTCCGGCCCGGCCGCGACGCTGCGCGAGAATTCGGCGATGTCGCCGCCGGCCGAGAAGGCGCGCTCGCCCGCCCCGGTCAGGATCACCGCGCGGATGGCAGGATCGGTCTCGATCCGGTCGAGCAGCAGGAGCAGGCGGTCGATCAGCGCGTAGTTCAGCGCATTCAGCTTGGCGGGGCGGTTGAGGGTCAGCGTCGCGATACCCTCCCGGCATTGCATGAGGACGGTGTCGATCTCGGACATGGCATGGGCTCCAGCGGTTTGGGATGCCGCCACGCTGCCTCGCCGCGCCGTTTACGTATACTATCTATACGGTATACATAACGGCATGACCGAACCCGAAAGCCCGACGCGCAAGCGCATCGTCGACGCCGCGAGCAAGCTCTTCTATGCCGAGGGTATCCGCGCGGTCAGCGTCGATGCCGTCGCCGAGAAGGCGGGCCTGACCAAGCGCACGCTCTACTACCATTTCGAGAGCAAGGACGAGCTCGTCGCCGCCTATCTCGAAGCGCGCGACCAGCCCAATCTCAAGCTGATGGCCGGCTGGTTCGACGCCGCCAAGGGCGGACTGCCGGAGAAGGTCGAGGCGATCTTCCGGAATCTCGCGCGTGCCGCGCGCAATCCGCGCTGGAAGGGCTGCGGCTTCCTGCGGACCGCGGCCGAGCTCGCCGCCCTGCCCGGCCATCCCGCGATCAGGATCGGCGCCCGCCACAAGGCCGGCTTCGAAAGCTGGCTTTCCGGCGCATGCGCGGCGCACCGCATTGCTGCCCCCCAGGAGCTGGCGCGCCAGATCGTGCTGCTGATGGACGGCGCCTTCGCGATCATGCTGATCCACCGCGATCCGGCTTATGTCGAGGCCGCCGGGCGCGCCGCCGCGGCCCTCGCGGTCGCCGCCCTGCGCGAACCCGCCGTTTGATCGCCTCCCGGCCAGCGACTAGAGCATTTCCGCGATGCAGAGAATCGCGGAAATGCTCTATCTCTTTGTTTCATCGCATTTTCTTCACGCGAACCGGTACCCGCTTCGCTCGAAAATGCTCTAGTTTGCCGCCATGACCGCACGCCCGCGCCTCGCCTATGGCATCCTGCTCCTGCTGCAGACCATCTGCGCCGCGCTGCTGCTCTTCTACATCCACATGGCCTTCCGGATCGTCACCGAGAAGCCCGGCGAGCTGCACAGCCTGCCGGCTTCGATCCTGCTCCAGGTCGTCATCGCGATCCTGATCGGCCAGAGCTGCTACTGGACGCGCCTGGGTCATGTGCCGGTGCCGGACGGCATCTACAGCCCGGTGCTCGGCCACCTCCTCGCCTTTGCCGGCCGCCTTTCCTCGATCTTCGGCGGGGCGCTCTTCTCGATCTATTTCCTGCGCCAGCTGCCGGCGATCCAGCAGCTCAGTCTCGACTCCGGGCTGCTCTGGCGCTGCCTTTTGGTCTTTGCCATGCTGTTCGCGATCTACTGCTACACGCTGGAGCTGGAGCGCCTCGGCGCGGCCTGGCAGAAGGCCCCGGAGCCAGCTGGCCCGGAGCGGCCCGAGGAACCGGCGAGCTAGGCATCTCCCCTCGCCTCAGCCCGAATTCCCTCTTCTTTGCCGCCGGGCCCGCAGCCGCCCGAGCCAGGAGCGCGCGCGCTCCCGTACTGCCCGGCCCAGCACCACGGCGCGCTGCCAGGCGGCGGACGCCTTGACCCGCTCGACCACGATCTCCCTGATCCGGTCGAGCCAGGCCATGCAGCGCGCGAACCAGCCGATCGTCAGCAATTGCGTGCGCCCGGCATGGTAGACCCGCTCGACCAAAAGGAAGCTGGTGAGATGGCCGACCGCCATCAGCGCGATGCCGCCGAACCAGGCGCCGCGCGCCAGCAGAAGCAGCGAGAGCAGCTTCAGCGGCTCGGCGACGGCGAAAGGCACCGCCAGCAGGGCGAGAACGCCATAGGGCGGCAGGCGCCCGATCGCCGCCTCGATCCTCGCCACGATCCGGAACGAGCCGAACCAGGCAAGCAGCGGCCGGTAGAGCGGCCGCGCCAGCTCGTCGAGCACGATGATCAGGCCGACGACGAGATCGACCGGGATGAGCAGGAGACGAAGAAGCCGGGTGCGCATGAAGGGCCCGATCTGCGGGGGAAGCCCGGACGGCATAGCACGTCGCCGCTTCGATCGCTGTGCCGCAGTGCGAGGGCCGCTCCTTTCGCCCGTCCGGCTCCCGCCTAGGCCGGCGGCGTGCGATCCGGCCGGCGGCAGAGGGCGAACACGCCGAAGCCGATCAACTGGCCGGCGACGAGCACGAACGGCCAGGTGAAGCTTCCGGTCCTCCCGGCGACGACGGCGAACATCAGCGGCCCGCAGATCGAGCCGATGAAGCCGAACAGGCTGGCGCCGGAGGTCACCTCGCCGATCAGCGCGACCGGCGAAGCCCGCGCCAGCTCGGCCATGTGGACGCCGTTCCAGCCCATCGAGGTCGCGCCGACCAGCACCATGCAGCCATAGATCAGCCAGGGACTGGCGGGCGCGGACCAGACCAGCAGCAGCACCGTCCCGCCCGCTCCGAGAGCCAGGACCGACAGGAGCGTCAGGCCGTTGCCCAGCCTGTCGGCCAGCCAGCCGAAGAAGATGCGGGCCACCGTGCTCGCCGCCAGCAGCATCGACATGTAGAGCCCGGCCTGCGCCAGGCTCTGCCCACGCTCGGTGACCATATAGGTCGCGGTGAAGGCAGTGATGCAGGACTGCGTGATCGAGAACGCCACCCCCATCGCGGTCAGCATCGGCAAGGCCGGATGGGAATTGAGAACCCGCGCCGCCCTGGTCAGGGAGGATGGCGACAGGAACAGGCGCGGCCAGCCCGGATTCCGCGGCCCCTTCTCGGCGTCGAGCCGCCGCTGGAAGAGCTGGGCCAGCAGGGCGCAGGCGAGCACGATGGCGACCAGCGCCACGACCGCGCCGGTGAAGCCGAATGCCAGCACCAGTGGCGCGACTACGATGCCGGCGATCGCGCCTCCGAGCGGCACGCCCGCCTGCTTGACCGAAAAGATCAGCGTGCGGTGTTCCGGCGGTGAGGCACGCATCAGCACCTGGCTGCCGGCGGGTGTGTTCGGCGCCAACCCCAGGCCGACGAGCAGCGCCCCGACGAGGCCGAGCGCGCCGAGCGGCTGCGCCAGCAGCGCGAGGCCCGCGGCAACGAGGACCAGGCCGAGCTGCAAGGTGCGGATCGGTCCGTAATGATCGAGCATCGGCCCGCCACAGGCCAGGAACCAGCATATCCCGACCGAGACCACGGCCGAGACATAGCCGATATCCTCGGGCGCCAGCCCCCAGCGCAGCGTCAGGATCGGCCCCAGAAGCGGAATCGCGGCAGCGGCGAACGAGCTTGCAACTTGCACGAGGAGAGTCGCGCTGAGCGCGCTTCCCCACAATGGCAGCTTCACACCAGTTCCCCCCGGGCCTCGCCGCCGCCGGACCTCATGCTGTCCGGCATCGAGGCCGGGCCGATATGCGCGTGGCGGCGTTGTCCCGGTCTTCCTGCAACGCGCCTTCACGGTCGAGGCCGGCCATGTGCGGACGGCCCTGCGCCGGGCGCATGCGCGGCCTGGAACCGGCCGGCAGGGCCTCGCCACCCGCCTCCGACGCTGCCCGCGCACGAGCCTGTCGCGGCCGGAGGCCGGCGTCGAGCCCGGCCCCGCTGGCTATCGGAAAGCCCTGCTATACAGAGAACAAAAAAAGAACTTGCGCACGAGAACAAACAGTGACCATAGTCACTGATCGGCGCGATTGAGATGTCCTCGCGCCCCTGCCATAAGGAGCGCACGTCGTGAATCAGGCGAATCTCAAGCTCGTGGAAGGCTCTTCGATGGACAAGGCTAAGGCGCTCGACGCGGCGCTCTCGCAGATCGAACGGGCCTTCGGCAAGGGCTCGATCATGCGCCTGGGCAAGAACCAGCAGGCGATCGAGATCGAGACGGTTTCGACCGGCTCGCTCGGCCTCGACATCGCGCTCGGCGTCGGCGGCCTGCCCAAGGGCCGCGTCGTCGAGATCTACGGGCCGGAATCCTCCGGCAAGACCACGCTCGCTCTGCACACCATCGCCGAAGCCCAGAAGAAGGGTGGCGTCTGCGCCTTCGTCGATGCCGAGCACGCGCTCGACCCGGTCTATGCCCGCAAGCTCGGCGTCAATCTCGACGATCTCCTGATCTCCCAGCCGGACACCGGCGAGCAGGCGCTCGAGATCACCGACACGCTCGTCCGCTCCGGCGCCATCGACGTGCTCGTGGTCGACTCGGTCGCCGCGCTGACCCCGCGCGCCGAAATCGAGGGCGAGATGGGCGACGTGCAGCCCGGCCTGCAGGCCCGCCTGATGAGCCAGGCGCTGCGCAAGCTGACGGCCTCGATCTCGCGCTCGAACTGCATGGTCATCTTCATCAACCAGATCCGCATGAAGATCGGCGTGATGTACGGCTCGCCCGAGACCACCACCGGCGGCAACGCCCTGAAGTTCTATGCCTCGGTCCGTCTCGATATCCGCCGCGTCTCGACGCTGAAGGAGCGCGACGAGGCGACCGGCAACCAGGTCCGCGTCAAGGTCGTCAAGAACAAGGTCGCGCCGCCCTTCAAGCAGGTCGAATTCGACATCATGTTCGGCGAGGGCATCTCGAAGGTCGGTGAACTCATCGATCTCGGCGTCAAGGCCGGCATGGTCGAGAAGTCGGGCTCCTGGTTCTCCTTCGACAGCCAGCGCCTCGGCCAGGGCCGCGAGAACGCCAAGGCCTTCCTCAAGGCCAACCCCGACGTCGCGGCGCGGATCGAGGCGACCATCCGCCAGAATTCCGGCCTTGTCGCCGACCGCATCCTCGATCAGGCCGATCCGACCGCCGAGGATCTCGACGAGGGCGAGGCCTGAGAGGCTCCCTCCTCCGACCCGTTCGGCAGGGCGATACGAGACGGGCGGCGCGAGCCGTCCGTTTCTTTTTGACTCCAACCCCTTATCGGGGGCATTGCCGGCGACGGCGTTTCTGGACAGCCGCAACCGTGCTGACTAGAACCTTTTCACCCTTTCCGGCTGCGCCGGTCCCTTGCCAGAGAACCAGAGCCAAGATTGCGATGAGCGGCGTCAACGAGATCCGGTCTACCTTCCTCGACTACTTCAAGGGCCAGGGCCACGAAGTCGTGCCGTCGAGCCCGCTCGTACCGCGCAACGACCCGACGCTGATGTTCGCCAATTCCGGCATGGTGCAGTTCAAGAACGTCTTCACCGGCCAGGAGAAGCGTCCCTATGTCCGCGCCACCACGGCGCAGAAATGCGTGCGCGCCGGCGGCAAGCACAACGACCTCGACAATGTCGGCTACACCGCCCGCCATCACACCTTCTTCGAGATGCTGGGGAACTTCTCCTTCGGCGACTATTTCAAGGAACAGGCGATCAACCACGCCTGGACCCTGGTCACGCGTGAATTCGGCCTGCCCAAGGAGAAACTGACGGTCACCGTCTACTCCGAGGACGACGAGGCGCACGGCCTCTGGAAGAAGATCGCCGGCCTGCCCGAATCCCGGATCATCCGGATCTCGACCTCCGACAATTTCTGGCGCATGGGCGATACCGGCCCCTGCGGCCCCTGCTCCGAGATCTTCTACGACCATGGCGACCACATCCCCGGCGGCCCTCCGGGCTCGCCCGATGAGGATGGCGACCGCTTCATCGAGATCTGGAACCTCGTCTTTATGCAGTACGAGGAAGCCGCGGGTGGCATCAGGACCAACCTGCCTCGGCCCTCGATCGATACCGGCATGGGGCTCGAGCGCATCGCCGCCGTGCTCCAGGGCACGCATGACAACTACTCGATCGACCTGTTCGCCGCGCTGATCCGCGCCGTCGCCGATCTGACCAATGTTCCGTCCGATGGGCCGATGGCCGCGAGCCACCGCGTCATCGCCGACCATCTGCGCTGCTCGGCCTTCCTGATCGCCGATGGCGTGCTGCCTTCGAACGAAGGTCGCGGCTACGTGCTGCGCCGGATCATGCGCCGCGGCATGCGCCATGCGCAGCTGCTCGGCGCCAAGGATCCGCTGCTGCACAAGCTGGTGCCGGTGCTGACCCGCGAGATGGGCCGGGCCTATCCCGAGCTAGTCCGCGCCGAGGCGCTGATCACCGAGACGCTGAAGCTCGAGGAGACCCGTTTCCGCACCACGCTGGCGCGCGGCCTCTCGATCCTCGACCAGGAATCGCAGGGACTCGGCTCCGGCGACAAGCTGCGCGGCGACGTCGCCTTCACCCTCTACGACACCTATGGCTTCCCGCTCGACCTGACGCAGGACGCGCTGCGCGCCCGCGGCGTCGGCGTCGATATCGAGGGCTTCGACGCCGCGATGCAGCAGCAGAAGGCCAAGGCCCGCGCGGCCTGGGCCGGCACCGGCGAGGCCGCGACCGAGAAGCTCTGGTTCCCGCTGCGCGAGCGCATCGGCGCCACCGAGTTCCTCGGCTACGACACCGAGAGCGCCGAGGGCGTCGTCACCGCCCTGGTCCGCGACAATGCCGAGGTCGAGGTTCTGAAGGCAGGCGAGAGCGGCCTCGTCGTCCTGAACCAGACCCCGTTCTACGGCGAGTCCGGCGGCCAGGTCGGCGATACCGGCACGATCTCCGGCCCCGGCTTCAGCGCCGAGGTCTCGGACGTCCAGAAAAAGCTGGGCGAAGTCTTCGCCCATGCGGTCAAGGTCACCTCCGGCGAGATCAAGCTCGGCACGCCCGCCGAGCTGACCGTCGACCATGCCCGCCGCACCGCGATCCGCGCCAACCATTCGGCGACGCATCTGCTGCACGAGGCGCTGCGCCTCGTGCTCGGTGACCATGTCGCCCAGAAGGGCTCGCTCGTCTCGGCCGACCGGCTGCGCTTCGACTTCTCGCACCCCAAGCCGATCTCCGAGGAGGAGTTGGCCCGGGTCGAGGAGCTCGCCAACGCCATCGTCCTGCGCAACGAGCCGGTGACGACGCGACTGATGAGCGTCGACGAGGCGATCGCCTCGGGCGCCCGCGCGCTCTTCGGCGAGAAGTACGGCGACGAGGTCCGCGTCGTCTCGATGGGCACCAATGAGGACGGCAACGCCTATTCGGTCGAGCTCTGCGGCGGCACCCATGCCGCCCGCACCGGCGATATCGGCATCGTCAGCGTCACCGGCGAGGGCGCGGTCGCGGCCGGCGTGCGCCGTCTCGAGGCGATGACCGGGGCCGGCGCGCGCCGCCAGCTCAATGCCGATTCCCGCCGCCTGCGCGATCTCGCCGGCCTGCTCAAGGTGCCGGCCGGCGAGGCGGAAGCCCGGCTTTCCGCCCTGATCGAGGAGCGCCGCAAGCTCGAGCGCGAACTGACCGAGGCCCGCAAGAAGCTCGCCATGGGCGGCGGCGGCGAGGCCCAGGACCCGGCCCGCGAGGTCGCCGGCACAAAACTCCTCGCCCGCGCCGTGACCGGCGTCGAGATGAAGGATCTGAAGAGCCTGGTCGACGAGGCCAAGACCAAGCTCGGCTCTGGCGTCGTCGCCATCGTCGGCGTCGCCGAGGACGGCAAGGCCGGCGTCGTCGTCGGTGTCACGCCCGACCTGACCGAGCGCTTCGACGCGGTCGCGCTCGTCCGCTCCGCCTCCGAGGCGCTGGGCGGCAAGGGCGGCGGCGGCCGGCGCGACATGGCCCAGGCCGGCGGCCCCGACGGAGCCCAGGCACAGGCGGCGCTCGAAGCCGTCGCCGCCGCGATGGGCTGAGGCACAAGATGGCGCCCGCCCCGCAGCCCGGCATGAGCTGGCGGCGGTGGGCGCATCTGATCATCGACAAGGGCGCCGGCGACGATCTCTCGGTGCGCCTCGTCCATGGCGGGCTCGTCCTGCTGATCATCGTCAATGTCGCGGCGCTGGTGCTGGAGTCGGTACCGAGCCTGGCGGCCTCCCATGGCCGGCTGTTCTTCTGGATCGAGCTCGTCTCGGTCGTGATCTTCACCCTCGAATACGGCCTGCGCCTCTGGACCGCCCCGGAGCATGCCCGCTATCGCGGGCTCAGCGACGGCGCCGCGCGCCGCGCCTATGCGCTCTCGGGCCCGGCCATCGTCGATTTCCTGGCGACGGTACCGCTCTACACCGCGCTTCTCGGCTATAACGACCTCAAGATCCTGCTGCTGTTCAGGCTGCTGCGCTTCTTCAAGCTCGGCCGCTACTCGCCCGGCATGGCCTCGCTCGCCGCCGCGCTGGCGGCGGAGCGCAAGGCGCTCTTCGCCTGCTTCGTCATCCTGATCGGCGTGATGCTGCTGGCGGCGACCGCGATGCATTTCGCCGAGCACGACGTCCAGCCAGAGAAATTCGCCACCATCCCCGATGCGATGTGGTGGGCGATCATCACCCTGACGACAGTCGGCTATGGCGACGTCTTTCCGACCAGCCCGCTCGGCAAGGTCGTCGCCTCGTTCACGGCGGTGATGGGCCTCGTCATGCTCGCGCTCCCGGTCGGCATCATCGCCACCGCCTTCGCGCAGGAGATCCACCGGCGCGAATTCGTGGTGACCTGGAGCATGATCGCCAGGGTGCCGCTGTTCAGCGGCCTCAATGCCGCCGAGATCGCCGAGATCATGCGGGTCCTGCGGGCGCAGAGCGTGCGCGGCGGCGCCGTCATCCTGCGGCCCGAGGAACCGGCGCAGGCGCTCTATTTTGTCGCCAGCGGCGAGGTCGAGATCATGCGCGAGGAGGCGAGCGAGACCTTGGAAGAAGGCTGCCATTTCGGCGAACTGCCATTCGAGACGCCCGGCGGGCACGCCCGGCTCGCCGCGCGCGCCAAGGTGCCGAGCAAGCTCCTGGTGCTCGATCCCATCGATTTCCGGGCGTTGACCAGCCGCTATCCGGATCTCGCCGCGCATCTGCAGCGCCTCGCACCATGATCCTGCGCCGCCGCTATCTGCTGCTGGCCCTGGCCGGGCTCGCCACGCCCGCCTTCGCCCAGCCACCGAAGCCAGCCCGCCCGGTTCAGGGCCCGGCCCTGTCTGCGCCGCGCTCGCTGATGGCGGGTGCGATGGCGAGCGCCTTCGTCAGCCGGGCCCCCGCCGGCGCCCGGCTCGCCATCGCGCGGCCGAGCGATCCGCCGGAAGCCGCCATCGTCGCCTCGCCGCTCGGTTCCGCCTCTGTGCTCGCCCTGCCCGCCCCAGGCGAGACCGGCAGCTTCGAATTGCGCTTGCTCGGCGAGACCGATGGCAAGCCGGTGATCCTGCTGCGCCAGACGCTGACCACGACGGCACCGGAGGCGACGCTGGCCGCACCCCGCCGCGTCGGGCGTTCGCAAGCCCTGCCCGTTCGCGGCATCGGCCCCAATGGCGACCGCGACCGGGTCGTACTGGTCAAGCCCGGCGAGCCGGCCGAGGCCGAGGGGCCGAGTTTCTACCCGGCCGAGAATGTCGAGGACACGCTGGAGGCGCCGGCGGAGGCGGGCTTGTACGAGCTGCGCTATGTCATGAACGCGCCCCTCAGCGGGCCGCGCATTCTCGCCCGCCAGGAAATCGTCGTGGAGTGAGATCGTCGTGGAGTGAGGCAACGCCCGACGAATTTCCCGCGCGATCCCGGGAACCTTAATTCGCCACATTGCGTTGCTAGATACGATGCGTCGACCAGAAGAGTTCGGCTGGCTCCAGTCCTTGAGATCGAGAGACGAGCCCTTTCGCCGCGGCAAACTCAGAAGTTTGATCGCTGCCCGGTGCAGCGAACCGCTCCTCCTGCGTTCGACCTTTTCCACCCTGACTAACGCCCGGCCCAGCCGGGCGCCGATATGGATTCCAATGAAAAAACACACTGAGATCAACACCAAGAACAACCAGACCCAGCACAACGCCACGATCGCCATGACACCGCGGAGGGCCCACCCCGACTGGAAGCCGCAGCCCTGCGGTCTCAGCCGCGAGGAACTCCGCAAGATCGTCGCCGAGATCCTCGGATAAAGGAGGCAGCGATGAACGATCGCCGCCCGAGAACCCTGATGTCCCGCCCTGCCCCGCGGCCCCAGCGCGGCAACTTAAGCCCGGTCGCGCTGCGCCAGGCTTATGAGCGTTGCGTCACCCTGGCGCAGGCCGCAGCCCTGGCGGGCGACCGCATCGAAGCGGAACGCCATTACCAGCAGGCAGAGCACTACCTGCGCTCGCTCGCCGAGGAGCGCGCCGCCTGAGCGACTCCGTTCAGGTGTCGTGGTCGGGATGCTGGCGCGAGCGATATTCCGGCAGACCCGGCGGGACATCGTCCTCGGTGCGTGAGCCTTCGAGCCGGCAGAGTTCGTCGAACCAGGCCGGCCTGCCCTCGATACTGTAGGCATGGCTTGGTTGGAACGCCGCGGCATCGTCGAGGCTTCCAACCGAGACCGAGAGCGAGCCGAGGCTCGGATAGCTGAAAGTGAGCGGCGTGCCGCAATCGCGGCAGAAGCCGCGCTCGGCGACCTCCGACGAGTTGAAGATCGCCGGCCGGCCGCGCGTCCACTCGACCTCGCCGATGCGCGAGCTGGCGAAGGCGCCGAAATAGCTGCCTGCCGCTTTCTGGCACATCCGGCAGAAGCAGACCGAAACCTCGTGCGGCGGCGTCTTCAGACGGTAGCGTACAGCGCCACACTGGCAGCCGCCGGTCAGGATGGTCGGCATGGCTCTCCTCCTTCGCTGACGAGAGGAGCGCATTCTTGACCGACAGGACGCGTCAGCAGAGCATGAATCGCCTTTCCTGCAACCAGGCTCGGATCGCCAGCCCTCGTCCTGAGGTGGCTCGCAGGGCCGTCTCGAAGGGCGCTCCCGCTGGCGCCGGAACCTTCTGAAGCATCCTTCGAGACGCGATCTGCGATCGCTCCTCGGGATGAGGGCTCAGGGAGGTATCGGTCAGACAAGCAGGCCGAAGCGCGGCTCAGAACAAAAAAAGCCCGGCCATACGGCCGGGCTTCTCTTTCTTGTCTACGAGGCCAGCGTAGCTTACGCGGCCATCGCCTTGCGCAGGTTCTCGCTGACCTTGTCGAGGAAGCCGGTGGTCGAGAGGAACTTCTGGTCGGGGCCGACCAGCAGGGCGAGATCCTTGGTCATGTCGCCGGCCTCGACGGTGTCGACCGTGACCTTCTCGAGCAGGGCCGCGAACTTCGCGAGCTCGGCATTGTTGTCGAGCTTGGCGCGGTGGGCGAGGCCACGGGTCCAGGCGAAGATCGAGGCGATCGAGTTGGTCGAGGTCTCCTTGCCCTTCTGGTGCTCGCGATAGTGGCGGGTCACCGTGCCGTGCGCGGCCTCGGCCTCGACGGTCTTGCCGTCCGGCGTCATCAGCACCGAGGTCATCAGGCCGAGCGAGCCGAAGCCCTGCGCGACGGTGTCCGACTGCACGTCGCCGTCGTAGTTCTTGCAGGCCCAGACATAGCCGCCCGACCACTTCATCGCGGACGCGACCATGTCGTCGATCAGGCGGTGCTCATAGGTGATGCCGAGCTTGTCGAACACCGCCTTGAACTCCGCCTCGTAGATCTCCTGGAAGATGTCCTTGAAGCGCCCGTCATAGGTCTTGAGGATGGTGTTCTTGGTCGAGAGATAGACCGGGTACTTGCGCATCAGGCCGTAGTTCAGCGAGGCGCGGGCGAAGTCCTTGATCGACTCGTCGAGGTTGTACATCGCCATGGCGACGCCGGCCTCCGGAGCCTTGAAGACCTCCTTCTCGATGACGTTGCCGTCCTCGCCGACGAACTTGATCGAGAGCGTGCCCTTGCCGGGGAACTTGAAGTCGGTGGCGCGGTACTGGTCGCCGAAGGCATGGCGGCCGATGACGATCGGCTGGGTCCAGCCCGGCACCAGGCGCGGCACGTTCTTGCAGATGATCGGCTCGCGGAAGATCACGCCGCCGAGGATGTTGCGGATCGTGCCGTTCGGCGACTTCCACATCGACTTGAGGTTGAACTCCTTCACGCGCGCCTCGTCCGGCGTGATCGTCGCGCACTTCACGGCGACGCCGTGCTTCTTGGTGGCGTTGGCGGCGTCGATCGTGACCTGATCGTCGGTCTTGTCGCGGTTCTCGACCGAGAGGTCGTAATAGTCGAGTTCGAGATCGAGATAGGGGAAGATCAGCGTGTCCTTGATCTTCTGCCAGATGATGCGGGTCATCTCGTCGCCGTCCATGTCGACGACCGGGTTGGCGACCTTGATCTTGCTCATGTGATACGACCCCTGCTTCTGGCCAGTCTGGAACGGTCCCGAACTGCGGCTTTGGCGCCGCAGCAGGCTCGCGCGCTTCCTAGCCGGTTAAGGCCGCAGGGGGAAGCAGGCCTTTTGTGGCAGAGCGGCGGAATATCCGCGAAATGCCGTGCCGGCTGCAGGAAGCCCGGCTTGAACCGCCTCATGTTGCACTGCCGCATTATGAGCACGATCGACCGGCACGATGGCTTGCTTCGTCATCCGCTCCGCGATCCGATGCATTGACCAGCATATTCTCGACAGCCTCCGCCGGCCTTCTCTGCGCCTCCCTCTCCATGCTCGCAGCCCCCGCGGCCGCCCGCGAGCAGCCCTCCGGTGCGGGCGCGATTGCGATCCTTGCGCAATACGAGATGACCAGCCTGCCGAACGAACCCTTCTGGGAAGAAGAGCAAGAGGAGCAGGATCCCGTTCTCGCGATCCCGACGCTGATCGCTCCGACGCTCGACAAGAGCGTTGCCTATCGCGAACGGGCGCGGCGCTCCGGCCTCGCCCGGCCCGAAGTTGAAACCGCCACGATCCGGCGCGGGCTCGGCACAGTCTCGCGCGGCCCCTATGCCGCGACCGAGCGTGCCGTCGGCTTCAAGATCGGCCCGGAGCTGCTCTCGTTCGAAACCGCGATCGTGAGCGGTGCCGGAACCTGGCAAGGCTCCGACACGCGCCTCGACTGGTCGCTGGCAAGGCGCTCCACCGCAGCCGGCAACGGGCTGCTCTGGCGCCTGTCAACCGGCGGCGGTTTCGGCATGGCCGGCAGCGGCAGCCACAACGTCAACGCCATGCTGGGCTATCGCTATTCCCTGTTCGACAATGTGACGCTGATCTCCGAGATCGCTCTCGCCAGCAATTACGCCTTCGCCAGCCAGGCCATGCCCGAGGCGACGCTGACGCCGCAGCTCCAGCTGGTCACCGATCTCGGCCTCGCGCCCGGCACGCCCTGGAAGACGACGCTCGACGTCAAGATGAACCGCGAAAGGCAGCTGGGCGGCGGCGACGTCAGGGGCGGCGGCTCGGCGATGCTGCGCTTCGAACTCGGGCCGCGGTGACCGCCCGGCGCTACGGGCCAGACCCTCCGCGCAAGGTGATCAGGCGAAGGCGGGGGAGCCGGCTGCTTCCCCCGCAGCGGCACTGCCGTCTAGATTGGAACCATCATCGATGAGCCCATGGCCGACATGCCCAAGGGCCGCCAGCCCATGAAGAGCAGCCGCCCATGACCGTCACCCAGAAATTCGCCCTCGTCACCGGCGGCACGCGCGGCATCGGCGCCGGCGCCGCATTCGCCCTCGCCGAAGCCGGCTACCGCGTCCTCGCCACCGGCCTCACCGATGAGGAGGTCGCCGCCACGCCGGCCCATGCCGCGATCAGCCACGCCCGGCTCGACGTCACCAGGGACGATCAGGTCGCCGCCATCGTCGCCGGCTGCGAGCGGATCGACGCGCTGGTCAACTGCGCCGGGATGATCCAGCGCGGCGGCAAGGAGTTCGAGATCGAGGCCTTCCGCCTCACCGTCGAGGTCAACCTCACCGGCACCATGCGCATGTGCGTAGCCGCCCGGGACAAGCTCGCGGCGAGCAGCGGCGCCATCGTCAATACCGCATCGATGCTGACCTTCCACGGCTCGCCCTTCGCGCCTGGCTATGCCGCGTCCAAGGGGGGCGTCGGCCAGCTCACCAAATCGCTGGCTGCCGCCTGGGCCACGGACGGCATCCGGGTCAACGCGGTCGCCCCCGGCTGGATCGCCACCGAGCTGACGCGGCCTCTGGTCGAGGATGCCGAGCGCTCGGCCCCGATCCTGGCGCGCACGCCAATGAACCGCTGGGGCGAGCCCGCCGATGTGGGCGGCGCTGTCGTCTTCCTGCTTTCGGATGCGGCGCGCTTCGTCACCGGAACGGTCCTGCCGGTGGACGGCGGCTATCTCGCAGTCTGAACGCCAGACTCTTCAGCCGGGCGACGAAACGCCGCCCGATCAATGACATGGCCCGCTTTCCGGATTCAGTCTAGGAAGGGCCTGAATCGAAAACTCAAGGGTAGAAACGAGCCATGGACAAGGTCAGCCCGATCCCGGTCGCCGCCACGAACGCCGAGCGCTGGACCCCTTATCGCCATCCGCAGCCCAAGGAATCGCCGCCGGAGCTGGTGATCCCCAACGTCATCCCCGAGGATGAGCGGGTCTGGGTGCCGGTCGACGACAATGTCTGGTTCCGCCCGCTCTGCCTCTCGGCGACGCGCGGCTACTGGATGAACCTGCTCAAGGTCCGTCGCGCCGGCGTGCTCTCGCGCCATCGCCATCCCCAGCCGGTGCATGGCTACGTGCTCAAGGGCAAGTGGCGTTACCTCGAACATGACTGGGTCGCGACCGAAGGCGGTTATGTCTACGAGGCGCCGGGCGAGACCCACACCCTGGTGGTCGATCCCGATGTCGAGGAGATGATCACCATGTTCCAGGTCAATGGCGCGATGATCTATGTCGACCCCGACGGCAAGTGCCTCGGCTATGACGACGTCTTCACCCGCATCGACAAATGCCGGGCGCACTACGCCGCCAACGGCCTCGGCGCCGATTTCGTCGACCAGTTCATCCGATAAGGGCGTCCTCGCCCGCGTTCCGGCCGCGCCGATGCGGCGCGGCCGGACACCATTGCTGAACGATTTTCCGCGCAGTCTACGGCCCGTGTCGTAGCGGCATGGCGCCGCCGGCCGGAGAACCGTCGATGCGTCTTGCCTTTGCTCTCGTACTGTCCCTGTCGGCCGCCGTTCTGGCGGGGCCCGCACATGCGCAATCAGGTTTCTACACCGCACCGCCGGACGAAATCGCTGCGGGCAAGCCGGGCTCGCTGATCCGGAGCGAGCCGCTGCCGGGGGCGCCGGGCAACGCCCGCGCCTACAGGATCCTCTATCGGTCGTTGGGTCTCGATGGAAAGCCGATCGCCGTCTCCGGCGTCGCGATCGTCCCGGCCGGCACGGCCCCGCGAGGCGGGCGGCCGGTGGTGGCCTGGGCCCACCCCACCACCGGGGTGCAACCGCAATGCGCGCCCTCTCTCTCCGGCGGCGTCTTCGAGACCATCCAGGGCCTGCGCGCCATGCTCGCCCGGGGCTACATCGTCACGGCGACGGATTATCCCGGCCTCGGCACGCCCGGCCCTCATCCCTATCTCGTCGGCGCCAGCGCGGGCCGCTCGGTCGTCGATTCCGTGAGGGCGGTCCAGCAGGTTCCCGACGCCGCAGCGAGCCGCAGCTTCGCCGTCTGGGGCCATTCGCAGGGCGGTCACGCCGCGCTGTTCACGGGGCTTCTCGCCAGGAGTCTCGCGCCCGAGCTGAAGCTGGTCGGCGTCGCGGCGGCAGCCCCGGCGACCGAACTCGGCACCCTGCTGGCCGACGACATCGACACCGATGGCGGCCGCAACCTGACCGCGATGACCCTCTGGTCCTGGTCGCGCGTCTATGGCGCCCCGATGGCACAGATCGTCAACGAGCAGGCCGTGCCGATCGTCAACGATCTTGCTGCCGATTGCGTCGAGAGCCTGCGGGACGTCGTGCTGCGGCTGTGGCCGACGCGGCAGCTCGAGCGCCGGTTCCTCACCGATCAGAACTTCGGCACGCGAGAGCCCTGGCGCACCCTGCTGGCACGCAACACCCCCGGCGTGACGCCGCGCGGCGTGCCGGTCTATATCGCGCAGGGCACGAGCGACACGCTGGTGCGCCCGCAGGTCACCCGCGCCTATGCCCAGACGCTGTGCCGGGCCGGCCGCGCCGTCCAGTTCGATGCGTTGCAAGGGATCGGCCATCTGCCCGCGGCTATCGACAGCGCCGCGACAGCCGTCGCCTGGATGGAGCAGCGCTTCCGGGGCGAGCCGGCGCCGAACAATTGCGCGTCGTCGAATTAGCCGTGGCGGCGCAGGGACATTGCCGTTCCGGCGTCAGCGTCCGAGCTTCGCCAGTTCCACCGCGGCGCGCAGCTCGATATGCGCCAGCACCTCGTCGAGCCGCGGATCGTCCGTGTTCTCCCGCCGCGTCGACAGCATCGCCTTGAGGCGTTCCAGTTCGACGAGCTGAACCCGGCCGGAGAGCAGCGCCGCCTTCAGCCGGTCGAGCCCGTCGAGCAGGTCATGGCCGCGGCGTGCCTGGCGGCGGCGGCGCTCCTGGCCGCCTTCCTCCTCCTGCACCAGCAGCAGGCCATCGAGCGGGCCGGCATGGCTGACGGCGGAAGATTGCGTGCTGGCGGCCGTCTCGCGCCCCGGAAGGCTGAAGCTCGTGCCGCTCGCGGCCTTGCCGCGGCTCGTCGCTCCGGTCGAGGTGATGGCTGCGCGCTGGTCGATGCGGATCATGGCGCTCTCGAGGTCGGTTCGAACTGCTGGCTCTTTGACCCCGCCCGACCCTGCCTCAGTTTTGCCGGCGGCATGGTTAACGAGCGGTAAACGACCCGGCAGGAATTGCCGCGCCCGGCAGGTTTGGACATGCACCTGCCCTGCCGTCGATAAAGCCTGGCATCGTTAAAGCTATGATTAAGAAGGGTTTTTGAATTTTCTGGAGCTGGCACGCAGTTCGCAAGGCGTTTGTCGTCCGACGACGCTTGAACCCGGTAGCCACATGTTCGCCCTCTTCCCGATCCGCCATTTGCTGACGCAGGCTGCCGCAACGCTTCTGCTCGTCGGCGCGGCGTGGGCGGCGGATCTGGCGCAGGGTCCGGGGCCGGCGCCGGGACAGGCCCGCGCCGGATCGGCGGCGAAGGTCGCCGCAGCCTCGTTCGGCGGCACCCATGGCACCTCGCCCGGCCTCGGCGGCGCGCTCTCGCGCATCAAGGATCTCGCTTCTGTCGAAGGCGTCCGCTCCAACCAGATCCTCGGCTACGGTATCGTCGTCGGCCTCAACGGCACCGGCGACACGCTGAACAACGCCCCCTTCACCAAGCAGTCGCTGCAGGCGATGCTGGAACGGCTCGGCGTCAACACCCGCGGCGCCAACATGCGCACCGCCAACGTCGCCGCCGTGATGGTCACGGCCAACCTGCCGCCCTTCGCCACCCAGGGCACGCGTCTCGATGTCACCGTCTCAGCGCTGGGCGATGCCAAGTCGCTGCAGGGCGGCACTCTTCTTGCGACGCCGCTGCTCGGCGCCGATGGCGAGGTCTATGCGGTCTCGCAGGGGCCGGTTGCTATCTCCGGCTTCTCGGCCGAGGCCGAGGCCGCCAAGATCACCCGCGGCGTGCCGACCGTCGGCCGCATCGCCAATGGCGGCCTCGTCGAGCGCGAGATCGACTTCGCACTCAACAAGCTCAAGACGCTGCGTCTCTCGCTGCGCAATCCCGACCTCACCACGGCAAGGCGCGTCGCGGCCGCGATCAACGATTTCATCGGCGGCGATTCCGCCGAGCCGACCGACCCTTCGACCATCGTGCTGCAGATCCCGCCGCGCTTCCAGGGCAACATGATCCGGCTGCTGACCGACATCGAGCAGCTTCGCGTCGAGCCCGATCAGGGCGCGCGGGTGATCATCGACGAGCGCTCGGGCATCATCGTGATGGGCCGGGATGTGCGGGTCTCCACCGTCGCCGTCGCCCAGGGCAACCTGACCGTGACGATCTCCGAGGAGCCCCAGGTCAGCCAGCCCAACGAGTTCGGCAACGGCCGAACGGTCGTCGTGCCGCGCAGCAGCGTCAAGGTCGACACCGAAGGCGGCAACAAGCTCGCCCTCGTCAAGGAAAGCGTCACGCTGCGCGAGCTGGTCGACGGCCTCAACGCGCTCGGCATCGGCCCACGCGACCTGATCTCCATCCTGCAAGCCATCAAGGCAGCCGGCGCGCTGCAAGCTGAAATCGAGGTGATGTAATGAGTGCTGCCCTCGCCATCCCCGCCGCCAAGCTCGCGCTCGGCGCCGCCGCCAACATCGCCCATGGCATCGCCAGCGCTTTCGACGGCAGCAAGGCCGCCAAGGCCAAGAAGACGGCCGACGAGTTCGAGACCGTCTTCCTCGAGAACTTCACCAAGAGCGTGATGGATTCCTCCGGCACCGAGGGACCGCTCGGCGAGAACGGCACCGGCGGCGAGGTCTATCGCTCGATGCTGACCCAGGAATATGCCCGCCATCTGCAGAAGGCCGGCGGCCTCGGCCTCTCCGACCAGATCCTGCGCGACCTGATCCAGGTCCAGGCCAAGGCCTCGGGCACCAACGCCGGAGGCGGCCATGCTGGCTAGGCCGCCCGTCATCGACGAGCGCCCGCGTGTCGGCAACGCGATCGAGGCGGAAGGTCTGATCGAGGCGGTGTCCGAGGCGCTCGGAGCGCTGTCGCATCTGGTCGGCGAGGAGACCGCGCTGGTCAAGGCCGGCAGGCTGAAGGACGCGATGGAACGCGAGCCGCGCAAATCCGAGCTCGCGGGCATCTACATGAAGGGCGTCGAGCAGATCAAACTGAATGCCGTCGCGCTCGCGCGCTTCGTCCCGGAGAAGGTCAAGCGACTGAAGGCGGCGCATCTCGCCTTCCAGGAGCTTATCGAGACCAATCAGGCCGTGCTGGCGACGGCGCGGGCCGTGTCGGAGTCGATCGTCCGGGACCTCGCCGCCGATGCCAACAGGCCGATGAAGGCGGCGGGCTATGGTCCGGCGGCGACGGTAGGCGCCGGCGTCTTCGCCCGGCCGAATGCGGGACCGATGGTGATCTCGAAGAGCCTCTAGCCGCGCTCTGCTCAACTCAGCGGGACAGGACCGAGCGCGCCTTCCGCGCGCTCGGCAAAATCCTTAACCAAAAGCGGCCCTTAGCAGCCAATCCTTCACAATTTACCAATTTCCCTAACGGCAGATTCAACTTTCCCGGCCATTCTCGCTACTATGAACTGAGTCCGTCTCAGGCGAGAGGAGTCCAGAATGGATTTCGGCGGGGCACCCAGAACGATAGCCACCGGCGCCGCGCAGGCGACGGTGCGGACCGATATTGCAATCCAGCCCGGCAGCGCGCCGGTCGAGCTTCCGGCCGAGAAGACCGTGCAGTCCGCCGCGGCTGGCGAGGCCCTCCAGCTCGATATCCGCGCGCGCGCCGATGAGAAGCGCCAGGAGCAGGCGCAGTACCGCCAGAACCAGGACGACGCCGTCAACCGCGAGCGCACCGAGGCGGCCTATCAGAAGCAGGAACGGCGCGAGGCGGTCGACCGGCGCCTGGTGATCGACGCGAAGACCCACAGCATCGTGCTCCAGAAGACGGATCCCGACACCGGCGAGACGGTCGAGCAATTGCCCGACGAGACCATGCTGAAACTGCGCGCCCTCTCCCGCGACATGATGGAGCGAGCCCGCGAGACGAGCACATCCTCCTCGCACGTCGTCGAACGCACGGCCTGAAACCGACCACGAACCGCCAGGCTTTCCATCGCCCGCCGTCGCTCGCCGCAAGGCCGCGCCGGCGGGCGATGGCGTTTCGGCCCGGCCACAACGACGCTCCGGCCCAGCCCAAGCCGTTTCACCTGCAGTTAACCACGCGCCGGTTTCGCCCAAATTCCGGGCAATTCGCCGGGGTGAATTTACCGCTTGTTACGAGATGGACCCCGATGGTCGCCGGGTCCTGGCCAGAACGGCCCGGACGCCAGAAGGCATCATACCAGAAGGGTATTCTACGATGGCTACCGTCTCTCTTTCTTCCGGCGTGCGTAGCGCCCTCTCCTCGCTCGGCTCCACCAAGACCGACGCCCAGCAGGCCCAGTTCCGTCTCGCCACCGGCAAGAAGGTCAACTCGGCCGTCGACAACCCCGTCAACTTCTTCACCGCCGCGGGCCTGAACAGCCGCGCCGGCCAGCTGACCGACCTGCTCGACGGCATCTCCAACGGCGTCCAGACCATCCAGGCCGCGTCGAAGGGCCTCGACTCGATCACCAGCATGGTCAAGTCGCTGCAGTCGACGATCAAGCAGGCTCAGAACGACGCTGCCGCGAACCGTCCCAAGATCGCCTCTGCGCGTGCTCTCGCTACGGACGCCGAAGCCACGGCCCGTAACTCGAGCATCCGTGAAGTCGCTCTCAACAAGACGGTCATCGGAACGACCGTGGATCCCGCCGTGGCGGGCACTGCGGCTGGCAGCCAAGGCAACATCGGCATCAGCGCCGCGACTGCCGGTACCAAGACCCTCCAGCTCAACGCCGGAGCGACCACCGTTGCCGTCAGCATCGCCGCCGGCGATACGGTTCGCGACCTCGTCAACAACATCAATGCCTCGGGTATCGCAACCGCGAGCGTGGGCCAGGACGGCAAGCTGACCGTCACCGGCACGGGCTCGGATGCTCTGTCGCTCACCTTCGGCCAGACCGATGCCGGCGTGTTCACCGCCGACGCCAGCGCCGCCGTGGGCGATGCCGGCAACATCAACGCCGATAGGCTGTTCGGTGACGGCACGGTGGCTGCGACTGATGCCAACGCCATCAAGAACGTTGCCGTTACCGCCAACTCCGTCGTCCGCACCAATCTGGTCACGCAGTTCAACGACCTGCGTACCCAGCTCGATGGTCTGGCGAAGGACTCCGGCTTCAACGGCATCAACCTGCTCGGCGGCGACAAGCTCTCGATCACGTTCAACGAGAAGACCGGCGCTGCCAAGAACAAGCTCGATGTCCAGGGTCAGGAGATCACCGCGTCGAATCTCGGCATCGGCTCGGCCGTCGACGGCAGCGTGACCAATGCCGGCGACTACAACATCCAGAACGATACCGACCTCGCCAAGGCGGCCGATACACTGACCAACGTGCTGACGAACCTGCGCTCGATCGCCTCGACGCTGGGATCGCAGCTCTCGGTCGTCCAGACCCGCCAGGACTTCACCAAGGATCTGGTGAACACCCTGACCCAGGGCGCCGACAACCTGGTCCTCGCCGACACCAACGAGGAAGGCGCCAAGCTGCTCGCCCTGCAGACCCGCCAGCAGCTATCGCAGACGGCTCTGTCGCTGTCGAACCAGGCCGACCAGGCGGTGCTGCGTCTGTTCTGATCCTTCGTCCGCAGAAGCGGGCAAGCCCACAGGATGTGGGCCGAAGTCACGGAAGCGGCGGGGCGAAAGCTCCGCCGCTTTCGCTTTAACTGCCGCGCCGGCCTTTAACCAATTCTTAGCCTTAACAAATGATGATCGGTCGAAACCAAACCGAACAGCGCCGAATCGCGCTTTCAGGGGACCGAAGATGGCGAACACGATTCTCACGGCCGGCGTCAGGCAGAACCTCCTGACCCTGCAGCAGACCACCGCCGAGCAGGGCGCGATCCAGAACCGCCTCGCCACCGGCCGGAAGGTCAATTCGGCCATCGACAACCCCGTCAACTACTTCACATCGCTCGGCCTGAACGACCGCGCCGGCCAGCTGACCGACCTGCTCGACGGCATTTCCAACGGCATCCAGACCATCCAGGCCGCCTCGAAGGGCGTCGACTCGATCATCAACATGGTCAAGTCGCTGCAGTCGACGATCAAGCAGGCCCAGAACGACGCTGCGGCCAACCGTCCCAAGATCGCCTCTGCGCGTGCTCTTGCGCTTGATACCGAAGCGACCGCTCGCGGCTCCAGCATCCGCGAGACCGCTCTCAACAAGACAATCCTCGGCGCGGCCGTGGCCCCTGCCGTAGCCGGCACCGCGGCCGGCAGCCAGGGCAATGTCGGCATCTCCCTCGCATCTGGCACCAACGTCAAGACGCTCCAGATCAAGGCAGGAGCGACCACTTACGACGTCAGCATCGGAGCCACCGACACGCTGCGCGACCTCGTCAACAACATCAATGCTTCCGGCATCGCGACTGCAAACGTTGGGCAGGACGGCAGGCTCACGATCACAGGTAGCGGTTCTGATGCCTTGTCACTGGCTTTCGGCGAGAAGACCGCCGCCGGCGCATTCACCGCCGACCCCACTGCGGCTGCGGGCGATGCCGGCAACATCAACGCCGACAGGTTGTTCGGCGATGGCGCGGTGACCGCGACCGACGCCGCAGCCATCCAGAACGTCGCCGTTACCGCCAACTCCGTCGTTCGCACCAACCTGGTCCAGCAGTTCAACGATCTGCGCGCCCAGCTTGACGACATGGCCGAAGACTCCGGCTTCAACGGCATCAATCTGCTCGGCGGCGACAAGCTCTCGATCACGTTCAACGAGAAGACCGGCGCGAACAAGAACAAGCTCGATGTCCAGGGCCAGCAGATCACCGCGTCGAATCTCGGCATCGGCCGGGCCGTCGATGGCACCGTGACCAATGTCGGCGACTACAACATCCAGAATGACAACGACCTCGCCAAGGCGGCCGATGCGCTGACCAACGTGCTGACGAACCTGCGCTCGATCGCCTCGACCCTGGGGTCGCAGCTCTCGGTCGTCCAGACCCGTCAGGACTTCACCAAGAACATGGTCAACACCCTGACCGTCGGCGCCGACAACCTCGTCCTCGCGGACTCCAACGAGGAAGGCGCCAAGCTGCTTGCGCTCAACACGCGCCAGCAGCTCTCGCAGACGGCGCTGTCGCTGGCCTCGCAGGCCGACCAGGGCGTGCTGCGCCTCTTCGGCTGATCCCGAAAGGCGCCGCCCTCCCCTCCAGCCAGAAGGCAGGAACGACAATGGCCCTCAAGGTCGAGCTCAAGCCGAACGAGCGCATCATCATCGGCTCGGTCGTCATCCGCAACGACGAGCAGCGCACGCGCTTCTTCATCGAGGGCGACGCGCCGATCCTGCGCGAGAAGGACATTCTCACCGCGGCCAGCGCCGACACCCCGGCCAAGAAGATCTATCTCGCTATCCAGCTGATGTATCTGGAGCAGGATCCGACGCACGAGCATGAAGTCTTTTTCCAGCTCGTGCGCGACTTCCTGCAGGCAGCGCCCAGCGCTCTGCCGCATATTCACGAGATCAATAACTGCATTTTAAGCAGCGAGCTCTACAAAGCTCTGAAGGCAGCCAAGAAGCTGATCGCCTACGAAGCGGAACTCATCGAGAATGCAAAACGCGTATAATGCGTATGCCGCTGCCGCCAGATCGGCCCAGACTACCGCCTCCCCGCGCGAACTCGAAGCCTCGCTGCTGATCAAGGCCGCGACGCGGCTGCAATCCGTCGCCGATGACTGGACCATCCGGCAGACCGAGCTCGATGGCGCCCTCAGCTACAATCGCAAGCTCTGGACCTTGCTGGTCTCGGCGGTGATCAAGGAGGACAATCCTCTGCCGGTCGAGATCAAGCGCGGCGTGCTCGGCCTCGCCAACTTCGTGTTCAACCACACCTTCAAGATCGCGGCTGCGCCGGCGCCCGAGCATCTCGGCGTCCTCGTCAGCATCAATCGCGACTTGGCGGCGGGCTTGCGCGGGCGCTGAGCCCTTTCCTGGGCCGCCTCGCTCCTGACTGAATCAAAACGAAAACGCCGCCCGAACTCCGGGCGGCGTTTTCGCTTTTTGGCGACCACCGGCAAGGCGAAGGCGGCGCCGAGCGCCGCCCTGGCCGGTTACAGATAGTTCGTCAGGCTCAGCTTGGAGAGGATCGAGGTCGTCTGGTAGCTCGCCTGAAGCTGGTTCTGGAGCGCCAGGATCTGCACCGCCACTTCCTCGGTGGTGACGTTCTCGATGCCGTCCAGCGTCGTCGTCAGATAGTTCTTGGTCGCGGTGTGCCGTTCCTTGGCCTGCGCCAGCGCCGTCTGCGCCGTGCCGAACTCGACGATGATCTCGGAGGGGTTCTGGACGCCGGGCGGGAAGCCCAGCGCATTGCGCGACCGCTCGGTCATCGCCTCATAGCGCGCCTCGGAATTCGGATCGCTCGCGGGGAAGGTCTCGGCCGCCAGCACCGCGAACTGCGCCAACCCGGTCCGGAACGCTTCCTCGTTGGCGCGCGCGCCGGTCGCGACGATCTGGCTCTGGTCGGCCTGGGTACTGGAGGTGGCGCGCGCCGGGCCGGCCGCGTCGTCGCCCCTGTACCAGATCACCGTATTGGCATCGGTGCCGGGCGCCGGCGCCGTGGACGCGGTGTCGAAGGGTGGCCCTGGCACCCGCAGCGGCGGATTGCTCGGGCTGCCATTGAAGAAATCCTTGGCCGCGACCTGCGCCGACGAGGCCGAGAGGGTGGTGCTGGCCTCGCGCTTCAACGCCGCGTCGATGGTCGCGCGCAAATTCGTCGCCGTCGCATTGTTGTCCGCGCCGATCACGAAGCTGCCATGGGCGCTGCCGTCCGTGCCTTCGGCGCGGGCGGTCAGCGTGATCTCCTCCTTCGTGCCGTCCGGCAGTTCGAGCTTGATCGTCAGCGTCTCGCCGGGCAGCGGGGTTCCGACCACGTTGACCGCGATATCGGCCGGCGGTCCGGCAGTGTAGTTCACCGTCAGCGCCGCCGAATTGGTCGAGGCGCCGGTCAGGTCGAAGCCGTAGGGCGGGTCACCCGCCTCCTTCGCGATCGTTGCCGATGTGCCCGCTCCGCCCGTCGTCAGCCGGCCGAGCCCGTTGGCGCCGAGATCGGCCTGCCGGCGCTCGGAGATCAGCTGCTTCAGCCCGGCGCGGTTGGCGCCGTCTCCGTTCATGATCAGCGAATAGTTGGCGACCGGTTCGACATCGGCCGTGCGGCCGGAGAACAGGTAGCGGCCATTGACGTTGGTGTTGAGCAGATCGAGCGTCTGCTTGAACTTCTCCTCGGCCAGAACCTGCGGCGCGGAGCGTCCGGTCGAGCTCGGCAGATAGCTGCCGGTGCGCGTGTCGCTCACCGTCTCGCGCGTCATCTTGGCGAAGTTCTCGACCGCCGTGGAAGCGAGCTTCAGATTGACTTCCGAGCGCTGGATCCCGGTCAGGTAGCCTTCGAGCGTCGAGAGCTTGTTGTTGAGGTCGAGGCTCCGGCTCCGGTCCATCCCAAGGCCGGCGAAGGTATCGCTCTTCTTCTTGGTGGCGAGCTGGCGTTGCAGGTCGTCGAACTGCGCGCGGCTGGAGACGAACTGGTTCGGCTTGGCCGAGCGATAGGCGCCGGTGCCGGTGGCGGTGATGGTCATGGCGCGGTTTCCTTACAGTCTCAACAGCACGTCGAGCAGCTCCTTGACGGTCGAGATCACCCGCGCATTGGCGGCGTAAGCCGACTGGAGCTCGATCAGGGTCGACATTTCCTGATCGACATTGACCTGTGCATCCTCGAGGAAGCGGCTCTGCACGGCCGCGAGCGCGACCTGCTGCCCCTCGTCGAGCCGCTGGGCGGCGGCGCTCGCCTGCCCCTGCCCGGCCACGACGCGCTGGACGAAGTTCGCCATCGTCATCGAGGAGGTCGCGCCCGAACCGTCGAAGCCGGTGGCGTTGGTGAAGCTGCGCTGGCTCGAGGTCAGCCGGTCGAGCAGGAACTGCGGGCGGGTCGTGTCGCCCTGCGGTGTCGTGGGGGTGAGGAGCACCAGGGACTTGGGGTCGCTGACGAGATTAGGGTTCACCACGATCCGCGAGGCGAAACCGACCGACTGCGCCCCCCCCTCGTAGGACCCGGTATAGGCGCCATTGGCGCGGCCGGAATCGACGAAGAAGGGAAGCTCCGCCGTGCCGCCAGTCAGCGAGTCCTGCGTCGGGCGCGCGATCAGGCCAACGACGTCGCGCGTGCCGGCGGCTCCGTCGTCGACGATGCGCAGCACCGAGCCCGTGTTCGAAATGGTGAAGCCGGGACCGACCGCCGCCTGCATCTGCGCCGCGACCGAGGCCGGGCCGCCGGAGAAGTCGATGCCGATGACGCGGTTGTTGGCATCGCCCTGGGCCGAGGCAGGCAGTGGCAGCGACGCGGCGGAATCGACGCGCACGAAGGTGTAGCGCTGGGTCTGCCCACCGGGCGTGACCTTGTAGTCGAGCGTCACCGTATTGCCGGCCTTCAGGCCGTTGAGGTCGACATCGAAGCCAGTCGCGGCACCCGCGGTGGCTGCCGTTCCCGCGACTTCGCGATCAGACAGCGCGCTCGCAAGCTGGGCGGCGATCTCGTCGAGTTGCGCCTGCGCCTGCACCAGCGTCTTGTCGCGCAGCTCGAGCAGCGCACCGATCTCACCGGAGCGGAAGGTGTTGTTGGCGATGGCGTCGAAGCCGTTGCCGGAGAGATCCCTCGCGACGATCGTGCCGACGCCGCGCTGCGCCGGGTCCGTGCTCCATTGCGCGTTCGGGCCGAGCGCGCTGCGCTGGTCGAACTCGAAGCGGACGGTCGGGCGGCCATCGAAGAGCTGCGTGCCGGAGGCGGCGGTAATGGTGATCGCGCCGCTCGGCTGCTCCTGGGTCCGGATCTCGAGATACTGCGAGAGTTCCGAGACGATCCGGTCGCGCTGGTCGCGCAGATCGGCGTTGCCCGAGCTCGCCTCGCCATTGACGATGCGGGCGTTGACGTTGGTCAGCGAGTCCAGCAGCTCGTTGACCCGGCCGACTGCATTGCCGATGCCCGCCTCGGCCTGGTTGCGCAGCGTCTGCACACCCTCGGAGACCGTGCGCAGCCGGTTCGCGAGCTGGCTTGCGGAGTTAAGGACGGCGGTGCGGTTGGTATAGGAGGACGGATCGTTCCGCAGCGCCTGCAGCGAACTGGTGAAGGTGCTGAACATCGAGTCGAGCGCGGTCGCGCTGCCGGGCGCGCCATAGAGCTGGTCGAGCCCGGCAAAGGCCTCGGCCCGCGTCGCGGTGTAGGCCGCGCCCGAGGTCTCCTGCCAGAGCTGGTGCTGGACGATCCGGTCGAGCAGGCGCTGGACGTTCGGATTGCCGACGCCGACATTGCGCCCGGCATTGGTGTCGACATTCGAGACCGAGCGCCGGACATAGCCGGCGGTGCCGACATTGGCGACGTTCTGCGAGATGACGCCGATGCCGGCCTGCGTGCCGCGCAGGCCGGAAATGGCGGTGTCGAGAGCGGTTCCGAGCCCCATCGTCAACTCCTGTCGTCTCGCCCCGGCCCTCCTGGACCGTCAGGCTCCGGCTGCCCGGTCGTGCTCAGCGGATGATGTTGAAGACGTCGCGCAGCATCTCCTGCGCCGTCGAGATCACCTTGGTGTTGGCCGAATAGGCCTGCTGGGTGACGATCATCTTCGAGAACTCATCGGCGATGTCGGTGTTGGACTGCTCGACATTGCCGCCGATCAGCGCCGCGGTGCCGAGGCCGACGATCGGCGCGCCGGATTCGATCGTCTCTTCGAAAGCGCCGCCGTCGAGGCGCTTCAGCGCGTTGCCGGCGTTGAAGCGGGCAACCGCGATCTGCGCCAGCGCCACGACCTGGCCGTTGCTGAAGGTGCCGATCACCTGACCCTCGTTCGAGATCGAGACCCGGTCGAGTGTGCCGGCGGTGTAGCCGTTCTGACGAATGCTGCGGGCGTCGATCTGGCCGCTGGTGTCGCCGTTCTGGGTCAGGCTGGTGCCGTTGGTGACGATCGTGATGGGAGCGGCGGCGGGCGAGATCGCAGTGCCACCGATCGTCATCGGCGGGATGACGATGTTGCCGTTCGCCGGCAGCGTCATCTTGCCGGTCGAGTCGAAGGTGATGTTCTGATTGATGTTCCGGTAGGCGACCGCCGCGCCGGTCGCGCCGGTATTCTCGGCGACGAACAGGTTCCAGGTGTCGGCGACCGCCGGCGGGCCTGCCGTCGCGTTGGAAATCTTGGCCCAGCGCAGCTCGACGCTCGTCGCCTTGCCGAGCGTGTCGTAGACCGTGACCGAACCGCCTGGGATCGAGCGGTTGAGGAAAGTGGTGAGGTCGCTGCCGACCACGGTGCCGGTACCGCCCGGCGTGATGCTGGGGTTGGTTCCGAAGCCCGTGCCGGCATTGAGCAGCTCGGATCCAAGTGTCGTGGAAACGGCGCTGTTGGTCTTCGGATAGGCCGGGATGTTGGCGCTGTATTCGATCTGCGTCGTCGCCTTGGCCGGGAACTGGTCCTTGGTGATGCGCAGCACATCGGGCTGGCTGCCGATCACCTGGCCGGTGACGGGGTCGATCTTCTGGCCCTTGAGATAGTAGCCGGCGCCGTTGACGAGATAGCCGTCGGCATCGAAATCGAAGTCGCCGCGGCGGGTGTAGAGATTGGTGTTGGCGAACTGGGTCGAGGCGCCGACGCCGCTCTGGCGCTGGTCGACCACGAAGAAGCCGTCGCCATTGATGGCCGCATTGGTGTCGATGCGGGTCGCGTTGAGGTCGCCCTGGATCGTGTTGGTCGCACGGCTATAGGAAGCGACCGAGCCGGCGATCTGCCGGTTCAGCGCTGAATCCGGCACCAGGTCCGAGAAGCTGGTGTCGACCCGCTTGAAGCCGGCGGTACGCGAGTTCGCAATGTTGCCGGAGATATTCTCGAGGGCATAGGACTGGGCCTGCATGCCCGTCACCGCCGTCGTCAGCGCACTGAAAACACCCATCGCAACCTCACCTGGTCAGCAGACCCGGACAGCGCCCCCATGGGCGGCATGTCGAACCGCAGGTGAGTTTGCACAGCCCGTGCCACCGCGAGGGCTGAGATATTTCAAGAGCTTGGATGGTTTTCAGAATCTTTCCCGGCGCTTCCGACCGGGCAGATTCATCCGGCACCGGCAAATTCTGCCGAGCGCGATCGTCGTTTCCGGCGCGAATCGCAGCGCCGGCCCGGAACGACGATGAGGCTCAACCGTCCTTGCCGCCCCAGCCCGACAGGTCGCCCGCCACGTCGGACAATCCCGGCGGCTGCGCCTCGACGAAAGGCAGCGGCCGGCAGACAGCGATCGCGGCAAGGCCGATGCGCGCGGTCAGGAGCCCGTTCAGCACGCCCTCGCCGAGCTTGGCCGAGAGCCTCGCGGCCAGGCCCTGGCCGAGCACCTGCTGGATCACCGCATCGCCGGCCGCGATGCCGCCGGTGACGACGAGATGGCCGAGCACCTGCCGTGCCAGCCGAAGCAGGCCGAGCGTCCCCGGCCGGCCGGCATAGACGCCGGCGACCGCCCGCAGCAGCCGCGCGCAGGCGACGAGCACGAAGACGACGTCGACCAGCGCGCGCGGGCTGACCGCGGTGACCAGCGAGACCCGCCGCGCTGCCTGCGCCACCTGCGCCTGGGCGAGCGCATCGAGCGGGGTCATCAGGCTGCGTTCGGCGACGGTGAGGAGATCGCGCGCAGCCAGCAATTGCGGCGCATGGGCGGCAAGCTCTGCCCGGCCCTTCGCCGTCTCCGCCCGGCCTGAATAGAGCCGTTCGAGATCGGCCGTGACCGCCCGCGCCTTGGCGAGGTCGCTTTCGGCGAGCGCCGCGACGGCACGCTCGCGCAAGGCTTCGACCCTGCGCTCGCGCAGGATGTCGCGCAGCACCCGTCCAAGCATGACGATAAGCGCCAGCGCGGCGAGGCCGGCACAGACCAGCGCCGCAATCCCGACTGCGGGGTTGAGCGCCAGCAGCCACCTGATCGTCTGCTCGGTCCAGATCGCGGCGGAAAGCGCCAGCAGCCCCGAAAGCGCCGCGACGAACAGGCTGCCCCAGCTCAAGGGACGCCGACGCGGAACCGGCGCGGCAAGCGCCGCCTCCGGCTCGATCGGCTCATGCTCGGGTACGATCGCAACGTCGCCGCCGGCAGCCAGCCGCTCGGACAGCTCGTCCTCCGGCCTAGCCGGATCGAGACGGATGGCTCGTGGCGCCTTGCTCACCCTTGCCCTCCCCTCATGACAGCCGGTCGCCGATCAGGAATTCGAGCGCACGGTCGAGGCGGATCTGCGGCGGCGGCGCAAGACGGCCGCCGGCATCGGGCTTGACCAGCGGCGGGCGGAAGCGCGGCGCGCGCACCTGCCAGCGCGGCGTCGCAGGGTCGAAGATCGCCTCCGGCCGCTGCGGCAACTCGCCGGGGAAGATCGCGGCCTCGGTCTGGCCGTCGAAGACCTCGCCGTCGACGATCTCGCCGGCCTCGGGCACGCCGGCGATCGCCGGCAGCTCCTCGCGCCCGTCGCGGATCCGGACCTCGCGCGTGGCGCGGATCGCGGCGAAGGCCATCGCCTCGACCTTGGCGCCGGCGCCCTGCGCCTTGCCCGCGGCACGCGCCACCAGATGCGACATCACATTGGCGAGCCGGTCATGGCTGGTGTGGTGGATATGGTCGGCCTTGGTCGCGGCGAAGAGCACTTTTTCGATCCGCGGCGCGAACAGGCTGGTGAGCCAGGAATTGCGACCGACCGAGAAGGCCGAGAGCGCCTGGCCGAGCGCCGTCTCGAGATCGGCGAGCGCTGCCGGACCGGCATCGAGCGCCGCCAGCGCGTCGACCAGCACGATCTGCCGGTCGAGCCTGGCGAAATGCTCGCGGAAGAACGGCACCACCACGACCCGCTTATAGGCCTCGAAGCGCTCCGCCATCAGCCCGGCGAGCGTGCCCGGCGCAGGCTGGACACCGGGCGGAAGGTCGAGCGGCGCGAAGGTCAGCGCCGGCGAGCCGTCGAGATCGCCCGGCATCAGGAAGCGCCCGGGCGGCGTCACCGCGACGGCCTCGGGGTCGGCCCGTAATGCCGCGAGATAGGCCTTGAAACGCTCGCTCGCCGCCTCCGCTGCCATTTCGTCGACGGGGCCGGCAGGATCGCGTGCCTTCAGGTCGTCGAGCCAGGGCGCCGCAACGGGCAGGCGATGCGGCTTGCGCGCATCGGCGACGGCCTGGGCCGACCAGCCGGCATAGTCCTGATTGATCAGAGCAAGGTCGAGCAGCCACTCGCCGGGATAGTCGACGATGTCGAGCGTCAGCGTCGCCGGCCCCTTGAACCAGCCCTGTGCCCGCTCATAGTCGATCTCCAGCCGCAGCTCGGAGATCCGTCTTGTCGATTCCGGCCAGCGCCGGTCCGGCCCCGACAGGGCGGCGCGATGCGCCTCATAGGGAAAGCGCGGAATATCGGGATCGGGCTGCGGCACCAGCCGCACACGGGCGATCCGCCCTTCCGCCGAAGCCTTCAGCACCGGCAGCCTGGCGCCTTCGACCAGATTCTGGATCAGCGCCGTGGTGAAGACGGTCTTGCCCGAGCGCGACAGGCCGGTGACCCCGATGCGCAGCCGCGGTCGCGCCAGGCCGAGCAGGCTGTCGCCGAAAGCCAGCGCCGCATCGCGGGCCTCGTCGAGATAGGAGGCCGACGCCATCAGGCCGGGCGCCTCACTCGTCCGGCCCCTCGCCCAGCGAGGCGGGCGTGACGAAGCGGTCGAGCCGGCCGGAACGGGGCGCGAGATCGCGCCAGTCCTCGATGTCGAAATCGATCACCGCGAGCCCGGCCGTCGGATACTTCTGGGCCATGCGTGCCGCCGCATAGCGGTCGCCATGACTGGTGAGCTTGGAAGCAAGCTCCTCGAAGCCGGGATTATGGCCGATCATCAGCAGGGTCCGCACCGACGGCTCGACCTCCTGCACCACCTTCAGCAGCCGCTCGGGCGGCGATTCGTAGATCCGCGGCTCGAACTGCGTCGGCGGCTTTTCCGGCAGCATCGGCCGCACCAGCTCCCAGGTCTCGACCGTGCGCTTGGCCGGCGAGATCAGGACAAGGTCGGGAAACAGCAGCTCCTCGGCGAGATAGCGGCCCATCACCGGGGCGGCCTCGCGTCCGCGCACGGCGAGCGGCCGGTCGCGGTCGGCAGTATTGGCGGGCCAGCTCGACTTGGCATGGCGCAGAAGCATCAGGCGGCGCATGGTCGCCATCTAACCACGCCCGCCGGGATTTGCGAGGGCTATGCGCCGATATCGCTCCGGCTCTGGCGCACCGCGCTGACCAGCAACTGCACGAGTTGCTGCGAATAGAGCTTGAGCAGGCGCTCGCGGCCGCCGGGCAGGGTCTCGAATGAGCCAAGCTGGCCATCGATCAGCATGGTCGAAAATCCGTGCGTCAGCGACCAGACGAAGAGGATCGCGCCGAGATCGGCATCCTCGGAATAGCTCGACGGCAACCGCGTCAGCGGATCGTCCGTCATGTGCCGCCCGAGGGCCAGCTTGGTTTCGCGCACCAGGATGCCGAAGGCCCGCAGGCCAGCGCGCATCAGCGCGTCGTCGCCGCGCTTCAGGCCGAGGCGCCCGAAGACGACCCGGAAGCGGCCGGGCCGCGCCAGGGCGGTCGCGAGATAGGCGTCCGCGATCGCCGCGAGCCGGTCGCCGCCGCTGGAGACGGCCTCCGCCACCGCCGTCTCCATCGCATTGGACAGCTCGTCGAAGCCGAGCGTCGCCACCGCGGTCAGCAGGCCCACGAGATTGCCGAAATGATGCGCCGGCGCCGCGGGCGAGACCCCGGCGCGCCGCGCGCATTCGCGCAAGGTGAAGCCGTCGACGCCCTTTTCGGCCAGGACTGCCTCGGCCGCGTCGATCATCGCCTGGCGCAGATCGCCATGATGATAGCCGCCGCGCCCCGCCACCCCCATCGCCATGTCCGACAACTCCATATCTTTACAACGTCAAAATTGAACTTGACGCCGTCAAGATAGCTCAATAGGCAAAGTCGACAACTTAACAGCGTCAAGATCGGAGTTTGCGATGCCGAGCTTTTTCGACGACGCCTTCGCTGTCGCCGGCCGCCTCGCCATCATCGGCTGGCTTTCGCTGATCCTGCTGCCGCGCTGGCGCGGCGTCTCGGCGGCACTCGCCGGCTGGATCATTCCGGCCCTGCTCTCGCTCGGCTACCTCGTGCTGATCGCCGTCTACTGGCACGGCGCCGAAGGCGGCTTCAGCTCGCTCGCCGCGGTTTCCAGCCTGTTCGGCTCGAGGCCGCTGCTGCTCGCAGGCTGGGGGCACTATCTCGCCTTCGACCTGTTCCTCGGGAACTGGATCCTCAGGCGCTCGCAGGAAGAAGAGATTCCGCACTGGCTGATGGTGCCGGTCCTGATCCTGACCTTCCTGTTCGGTCCCGCCGGCTATCTCTCCTGGCTGCTGCTCGCCGCCTGTTTCCGCCTTGCCCGCGAAGACCGCATCGCCCGCTTCCAGGCTAGGCTGCCGGGCTGGCTGCGCGACATCGAGATCGAGCCGCGGCTCGCCGCGGCAGCCTTCGCCATGCTGGCGCTGGCGCTGCCCACCGTGCTTGCCCTGAGCCTCGACGACCGGCTGTTCGGCGGCGTCGGCACCTGGGTGAAGCCGCTGAAATTCGAGCTCTCGGTCGCCTTCTACCTGCTGACGCTCGCGGTCCTCCTGCCGCTGACCAGCGAGCATTTCCGGGCATCATGGGCGGGGCGCTACATGGTCTGGCCGGTGACCGTGCCGATCGTGCTCGAAGTGCTCTACATCGCCTGGCGCGCCTCCCGGGTGGAGGCCTCGCACTATAACCGCGATGACTGGGTCGGCATCGCGCTTTATGTCGCGATGGGCATCGGCGCGGTGATGTTCACGCTCGCGCCCGGCTTCCTCGCCTATGGACTGTCGCGCCGCGACACCGCCCCCATGCCGGAGGTGGTGCGGAGGTCGCTGGTCGTCGGGCTGGCCCTGACTTGCGTCTTCGGCCTCGCCAGCGGCGCGATCCTCAGCTCCAGCGCGAGCGGGCATTATGTCGGCGTCGTGCCCGATGCGCACCGGACGCTTCCCTTCTTCGGCTGGTCGCTGACAATCGGAGACCTGCGCGTCGCGCATTTCCTCGGCCTGCACGCCTTGCAGATCATCCCGGCGATCGGCGTGCTGCTCTGGCTGGCCACGCGGCAGAGCAGAGCCGGGCTCGTCGCGCTCGGGGCGGTCTCGGCCGCCTATGCCGCGATCACCGCGACGGCGCTCGTCGCAGCGCTGCAAGCACGCCCACTGCTCGGGCTGGGCTAACCCTCAGCCGGACCGGGATCGAGCGTCAGATCTTCTAGGCCCGCTTCATAGCGCAGCAGGTCACCCGGCTGGCAGTCGAGCACCGCGCAGATCCGGCCGAGCGTATCGAAGCGCATGCCGCGGACCTTGCCGGATTTCAGCTGCGAGACCTGCTGCTCGGTCAACCCGATGCGCTGGGCGAGTTCCTTCGAGCGCATCTTGCGACGCGCCAGCATGACATCGAGTTCGACGATGATCGGCATCGCCAAGCTCCTACACGAAACTCTGATTCTCGTCCGCGAGCCGCACCGCCTCCTTGAGCACCAGCCCGAAGGCGACCAGCGCCGCACCGGCCGCCAGCGCGCCGAACGTACCGGGATCGAGCGTGATCGCCAGCTGCTTGTGGCCTGACGGGTTGTCGAAGGTCAGCGCGACGCTCTGCAACGCGCGCGTCACCGGCGTCGCCAGGCCCATCGCCGTCAGCAGCCAGCCGACCCGCGTGAGGCGCTCCGCATTCGCCTCCTCCAGCACCTGACCGCGGCTGAAACGGCCGAACAGCCCGGCGAGACGCAGCATCGCCGCGACGAAGAGACCAGCCGGCACGAGGCCGACCGCAAGCGCGATCCAGTAGCCGCGCACAGAGAGCGGGCCGATCGGCGCACTCACCCCGACCGTACCGCGAGCATAGGCGGCGAGCTGCTCAGGATCGCGCCAGAGCCAAACCGCACCGAAGGCCATCAGGGCAGCCGCCGCGAAGCAGGCGAAACGGGCGATCGTGCTCACGCGGCGCAGCCTCGTCATCGCGGCGAGGCCTTGGGGCGAGCTTAGAGAGGGCGTCATATTGCTTCGCTCCATGATTGACAAAATTAAACTAAGAGATGAATTTCTGAATGTCAAAACCATTCAATCGAGAACCACCATGCGCATCGCCCTGCCCGCCAAACTGCTGCTTTTCAGCCTCATCGCCGGTTGCGGCCACGTTCCGCTGAGCTCGCTGCCGAAACTGTCGAAGGTCGATATCAAGACGACGAACCTCGCCGAGCTGCGCGCCGGCATCAGCCTGCCCGCCGACATCCGCACATTGCCCGGCGGCGTCACCATGACGCTCGTCGCCTTGCCGAAGGATGGCGGCCGCCATGAGCGGAAGATCGCGCTGGAGGAGGTCCGCGACGCGGTCGAGCTCGCCAAGCTGCCGACCATGGCAGCGCCCGGTCGGCGCTTCACGCTGTTCAAGCTGGGTACGGGCGATGCCGCCCGGCTCGGCGCCTTCCGCGAGGAGATGTTCGCCGGGCCGCAGAACAGCGGCAATCGCGGCAGCCTGTCGCTTGAGGCGAACAAGGCCTGCCGGCTGGGCGAGCTCACAGGCAAACCGATCGCGATGAGCGGCTACCTCAGAACGTCGGAAACGCAGGACTATGTCCTGCTGATGCGCGATTTCGATCTCAGGCAGGCCGTCCGCGAGATCGATCCCAAGCTCGATCTCGCCGCCGCCATCCCGCCTTGCGATGAGATCCCGCCGGCGAAGCTCAGCGGCTCTCGCGCCGAACCATGAAGGCGAGCTTCTCGAACAGCGAGACGTCCTGCTCGTTCTTCAGGAGCGCGCCGTGCAGCGGCGGGATCAGCTTGCGGGGATCGCGCTCGCGCAGCACCTCGGGGCCGATATCCTCGGCGACGAGCAGCTTCAGCCAGTCGAGCAGCTCCGAGGTCGACGGTTTCTTCTTGATGCCCGGCACCTCGCGGACCTCGAAGAACAGGCGCAGCGCCTCCTCCATCAGCCGCTTCTTGATGCCCGGGAAATGCACCTCGATGATCGCCTGCATCGTCTCGGCGTCGGGGAAGCGGATATAGTGGAAGAAGCAGCGGCGCAGGAAAGCGTCCGGCAGCTCCTTCTCGTTGTTGGAGGTGATGATCATCACCGGGCGCTGCGCGGCGCGGATGGTCTCGCCGGTCTCGTAGACATGGAATTCCATGCGGTCGAGCTCGAGCAGCAGGTCGTTGGGGAACTCGATATCGGCCTTGTCGATCTCGTCGATCAGCAGCACCGGGCGCACCGGCGAGACGAAGGCCTCCCAGAGCTTGCCGCGCTTGATGTAGTTGGCGATGTCGGAGACGCGGGCATCGCCGAGCTGGCTGTCGCGCAGGCGGCTGACCGCATCGTATTCGTAGAGCCCCTGCTGCGCCTTGGTCGTCGACTTGACGTGCCAGGTGATCAGCGGCGCCCCAAGCGCGGCGGCGATCTCCTCGGCCAGCACGGTCTTGCCGGTGCCGGGCTCGCCCTTGACCAGCAGCGGCCGCTCCAGGCGGATCGCGGCATTGACGGCGACGGTGAGATCCTCGGTGGCGACGTAAGAAGCGGTGCCGGTGAAGCGCATGCGTAACCCTTCGCTATCGGAGGGGCCACGGCCCGCGGCCTCCCGGCCCGCATCGCGACGGGCCTTCGTCGAGGTCTAGTCGCCGGCTCCCGGCCCGGCAAGTTTTCGCGCGGGAGCCGCTTGATTTTGTTGTGTCGTCGCGGCGCAGCACGCAAAATTCGGCATCAGCTGAATCGTCCGTTCGCTTCGGGGGGCATGTGGCCGCAACGATCGACCCCTCAACCTATCGCGACGCCGTGGTCGTCCTGGCGACGGCCGGCGTCATCGTGCCTTTCGCGAAGCGCTTCCGCGTCAACTCGGTCGTCGCCTTCATCGCATGCGGCGCCTTGCTCGGGCCATTCGGCCTCGGCGGGCTCGTCGCCAAGGTGCCGCTGCTGCGCACCATCACTGTTTCCAATGCCGATGCCCTGGCCGGCCCGGCCGAACTCGGCATCGCCTTCCTGCTCTTCATCATCGGTCTCGAGCTGTCCTATGACCGGCTGATGACGATGCGGCGGCTGGTCTTCGGCCTCGGCCTCGGCCAGGTCGCGGTTTCCGCCAGCGTCATCGGCGCGGTCGCCTATGCCTTCGGCCAGCCGGCGACGGCGGCGCTGATCATCGGCACTGCGCTGGCGCTCTCCTCGACGGCGATGGTGGTGGAGCTGCTCTCGGCCCACCGCCGGATAACCTCCTCGGCCGGCCGCGCCAGTTTCGCGATCCTGCTCTGCCAGGACCTCGCCGTCATCCCGCTGCTCTTCCTGATCAGCGTGCTCGGCTCGCAGGAGAACGGCTCGCTGCTGGCCGGCCTCGCCCAGGCGCTGCTCCAGGCGGTCGCGGCGATCGCCGCCATCATCGTGATCGGGCGCGTCGCCATGCGCCCGCTGTTCCGGCTTGTCGCTTCAACCGACTCCTCCGAGAGCTTCCTGGCGGCGACCCTGCTGGTCGCGCTCGGCACCGGGCTGATCGCCGCCGCAGCCGGCCTGTCCATGGGGCTGGGCGCCTTCATCGCCGGGCTGCTGCTCGCCGAAACCGAGTATCGCCGCGCCATCGAGGTCACGATCGAGCCGTTCAAGGCTCTGCTGATCGGCGTCTTCTTCCTCACCGTCGGCATGAGCGTGAACCCGGCGGCGCTCGCGGCCCAGCCATGGGCGATCATCGCGATCGCGCTCGGACTTTTCCTCGCCAAGGCGGTGATCACCTTCCTGCTGGCGCGCTTCTTCCGGCTCGGGCGTGCGACGGCCCTGGAGAGCGCGATCCTGATCGGCCCCGGCGGCGAGTTCGCCTTCGTCCTGCTCAGCGCCTCGGTTGCGGCCGAACTCGTCGAACGATCAGCCTCGAGCCTCGTGCTGGCGGCGGTATCACTGACCATGATTTCCTTGCCCCTGGCCGCCCGGCTCGCGCGGACGCTGGCGGCGCGCTTCGCCCCGACGGTCACTCTGCCCGAGGAGGCCCGCATCCTGCCGCCCGAAGACCACGCCGCGCGCGCGCTCGTCGTCGGCTGCGGCCGCGTCGGGCGCCTGGTTGGCGAGATGCTGGAACAGCACAAGGCGCCTTTCCTGGTGATCGATGCCGATCCGGCCCTCGTCGCCAGCCAGCGCCGCGCCGGGCGGCCGGCCTTCTTCGGCGACGCGTCCAGGCCCGAATTCCTGCGCCTCTGCGGGCTGCAGGAGGCGACCGCGCTGATCGTGACGATCGACAACCAGCGCGCCGTCGACGAGATCGTCAAGGCCGCGCGCGCCATGCGGCCGGACCTCGTGATCGTCGCCCGCGCCCGCGACGCCAGGCATGCCCGCCATCTCTATGAGATCGGCGTCAACGACGCCGTGCCGGAGACGATCGAGGCCAGCCTGCAGCTATCGGAAGCCGCGCTCGTCGGCCTCGGCGTGCCGATGGGCCTGGTCATCGCCTCCGTGCATCAGCGCCGCGACGATTTCCGCAGCGAGCTCAAGCCGGCGAGCGCGCCCGGCCGTTCGCTTCCCCGCCACGCGCGCTCGCGAAGGCTGTGACGTTCTGCACGGGCGCCGGCCGCGTTGCGGTGCCCTGCGCGGCCCGGCGGATATGCCCGTAGAACTGTTCGGCACTGCTCTGCCAGCTATGGCGCGCCGCCAGCTCCGGCCCCGCCTCGCGCGACAGCCTGAGCGCCGAGAGCGCCGCCTGACGCAGATCCTCATGCAGCACCGCCGCATTGCTGCCGGCGAAGACGTCGCTCGGCCCCTGCACCGGGAAGGCTGCGACCGGCAGGCCGCTCGCCGCCGCCTCGAGCAGGACGATGCCGAAGGTGTCGGTCAGGCTCGGGAAGACGAAGACGTCCGAGGAGGCGTAGATGGCCGCGAGCTCCTCGCCCTCGCGCGAGCCCAGGAAATGGGCCTCCGGAAAGGCACGCTTCAGGTCCGCGAGGGCCGGCCCGTCGCCGACCACGACCTTGCTGCCCGGCAGGCGTAGCGACAGGAACGCCTCGAGGTTCTTCTCGACCGCGACCCGGCCGACGCTGAGGAAGATCGGCCGCGGCAGGTCGAGCACGCTCGCGGCCCGCGGATGGAACAGGGAGAGATCGACGCCGCGGCCCCAGCGCAGGATGTGCTCGAAGCCGTGGTCGCGCAGCTCGGCCTCGACCGTCGCCGTCGAGACCATCACCCCGGCCGCCGGCGCGTGGAAGCGGCGCAGGAAGCGGTAGCTCCAGCTTTCGGGAATCGGCCAGCGGGCGGCGACATATTGCGGGAAGCGGGTGTGGTAGCTCGTCGTGAAGGTGCGCTTCTGGGCGAGGCAGACCGCCCGGGTCAGCCAGCCGATCGGCCCTTCGGTCGCGATGTGGATATGGTCGGGGCCGAACTCTGCTATGCGCCTTGCGACCTGCTGCTGGCTGGCGAGCGCGATGCGGATGTCCGGATAGGACGGCAGGCCGACCTGCCGAAAACCTTCCGGCGTCAGCATCTGCGCCGTGACACCGAAATCGGGCGCCGCCTCGAACATCCGCTCCAGCGAGCGCACGACGCCGTTGATCTGCGGCCGCCAGGCGTCGGTGGCGATCAGGACGCGCATCAGGCGGCCTCGCCGACCAGCACCGGCGCCGGCCGCTGCGGGGCGGACACGGCCGACAGGCCCGGATTCTCGCCCCTGAAGCGGTGCTGCGGCCAGCGGATGATCTCGAAGCGGCCGTCGTCATGCTCGACGACCGCGGTGCAGCTCTCCACCCAGTCGCCGGTGTTGATATAGGTCAGCCCGTCGATCTGGCGCTGCGTCGCATGGTGGATATGGCCGCAGATCACGCCGTCGGCCTTGTGCCGGCGCGCCTCGTCGGCCAGGCACTGCTCGAACTCGCCGATATAGTTGACCGCGTTCTTGACCTTGTGCTTGGCCCAGGCCGAGAGCGACCAGTGCGGCAGGCGCAGGGTCCGGCGCACCTTGTTGATCCCGTGGTTCAGCACGAGCGCGCAGGTGTAGGCCCAGTCGCCCAGCAGCGCGAGCCATTTGGCGTTGCGCACGACGAGGTCGAACAGGTCGCCATGGATCACCAGCATCCGCCGGCCATCGGCGGCCTCATGGATGATCTCGTCGACCAGCGTAATCCCGCCGAACTGCAGCCCGGTGTAGTCGCGCAGGAAGTCGTCGTGATTGCCGGTGACGTAGACCAGCTTCGAGCCCTTGCGCACCTTGCGCAGCAGCTTCTGCACCACGTCGTTATGGGCCTGCGGGAAGTACCAGCCGTTCTTCAGGCGCCAGCCGTCGATGATGTCGCCGACCAGATAGATCTGCGGCGCGTCATAGGCCCGCAGGAACTCCAGAACGAGGTCCGCCTGCGCCCCGCGCGTACCCAGATGCAGGTCGGAGATGAAGATGCTGCGAACCTGCTTGGCGTCGCTGTCGTCGCTCATGTGCCGCCAGCCCATCCTGTTGCAATGCGAGAGCCGGATCTGCCCGGATTGGGACAATCTGGGCGGTAAATCCGTCTTTCGACCCAAGTTCGAGACCGCTTTTCCGGCTGGTTGCTTGGCAGCCGGTCGGAGCGGGCTCACCGGCGTTTCCCTGATTTGCGCTACGCTTTGATGACGCGGCGGGAAAACCGTGCTTTGGCTGCGGCACTGGAAATTCGGAGGAACACCATGGATCTGGGAATCGCCGGCCGCACCGCCATCGTCTGCGCCTCGAGCAAGGGGCTCGGCCGCGGCTGCGCTCAGGCACTGGCCGAGGCCGGCTGCACCGTCGTCGTCAACGGGCGCGACGCCAAGACCCTGGAAGAAACCGCGAGCGCGATCCGCGCCAGCACCGGCGCGACGGTCATCGCGGTCGTCGCCGACGTCTCGACCAAGGCCGGCCAGGACGCGCTGCTCGCCGCATCGCCGCAAGTCGACATCCTCGTCAACAACAATGGCGGCCCGCCGCCGAAGCCCTTCCGCGAGGTGACGCGCGAGGCCCTGCTCGAAGGCGTCGCGCAGAACATGGCAACGCCGCTCGAGCTGACCCAGCGCGTGGTCGACGGCATGATCGAGCGCGGCTTCGGCCGCATCGTCAACATCACCTCGGCCAGCGTGCTGACGCCGCTGACCGGGCTCGACGTTTCCTCCGCCGCCCGCGCCGGCCTGACCGCCTTCCTCGCCGGCGTGGCGCGCGAGGTCGCCCATGCCAACGTCACCATCAACAACATCCTGCCGGGCGTCTTCGCCACCGACCGCCTGACCACCTCGACCAAGCGCGTCGCGGCGATGAAGGGCATTTCGGAAGAGGAAGTGATGAAGCTGCGCCGCGCCGAGATCCCGGCGGGCCGTTTCGGCGAGGCCGAGGAGTTCGGCAAGCTCTGCGCCTTCCTCGCCAGCGTCCATGCCGGCTACATCACCGGCCAGAACTTCCTGATGGATGGCGGTTCGTTCCGGGCCAACTTCTGACGCGACAAGGACGGGCCGGCGCGCGCCTCGCCGCCGGCCCGTTCACCCAAACTGCCGGACCGCCATGACCATCGCCTATCGAAAAGCCGTTCCCGACGACACGCAGGACTGCATCGTCCTGCGCGGCCTGACGCGCGAGAACGCCTTCTCGGCCGCGGAACTGGCGGAGCGCGGCATCACGCTGGAGAGCTGGCGCGACGCCATCGCCGATGGCAGCCTGCCCGGCCATGTTGCGACCGAAGACGGCAAGATCGTCGGCTACTGCTTCGGCCATAGCGACAGCGGCGAGATCGCCGTCCTCGCTCTGCTGCCGAACCAGGAAGGCAAGGGCATTGGCAAGAAACTGCTCTCGCTGATGGTCGAGGATCTCCGGCAACACGGCTTCGAGCGGCTGTTCCTCGGCTGCTCGGCCCATCCTGAGGTCCGCTCCTACGGCTTCTACCGGCATCTCGGCTGGCGCTCGACCGGCAGCTTCGACGAGGCCGGCGACGAGGTGCTCGAATACGCGCTTCGTTGAAGCCGCCTGCGGGGAAATGCGCCTTGCCGATGGCCGTCGCGTCCCGCGCCCTGCCGGTCGGCCCTGCAAGATCGACGCTTTGAACGACTCCAGCCTCGTGGTCTAAGGAGGTGGTCCTCTACAAGACTCCTCCCCCCACGCCCCGAACTTCGCTTTGTCCCCTCTCCTCGGCATCAGCTTCAAGCTGCTCTCGGCTTTGTCCTTCACGCTGATGTCGGCGGCGATCAAACTGCTCGCCGCGCGCTATCCGACGGGCGAGCTGGTGTTCTTCCGCTCCTTCTTCGCCCTGATCCCGCTGGTGATCTGGCTTTCCTGGCGCAGCGAGTTTCCGAGCGCCCTGAAGACGAGCAATCTGCGCGGCCATATGAAGCGCGGCATCATCGGCTCGACCGGCATGTTCCTCGGCTTCGCCGCCCTGCACCTGCTGCCGCTCTCGGATGCTGTCGCGATCGGCTACGCCGCCCCGCTGATCCTGGTGGCGTTGGCAGCACTGATCCTGAAGGAGAAGGTCCGGGTCTATCGCTGGACCGCCGTCTGCATCGGCTTCCTCGGCGTGCTCTTGATGCTATCCCCCCATATGAAACCGGATGCGTTCGCGCAGGGCCTGTCGGGAGCCCCGGCCATCGGGGCGCTGCTGGCGCTCGGCGGCGCCTTCTGCTCCGCCTTCGCCTCGGTCGAGGTGCGCATGCTCACCCGCACCGAGAAGACCGGCGCCATCGTCTTCTACTTCATGTCGCTGACCTCGCTGCTCGGCCTGCTGACCATTTTCCTCGGCTGGACCATGCCGAACTGGCAGGAATTCCTGCTCCTGGTGACCATCGGCGTGCTCGGCGGGCTCGGCCAGATCCTGCTGGTCCAGGCCTATCGCTATGGCGATGCCTCGCTGGTCGCGCCCTTCGAGTATTCGACGATGATCTGGGCGACCGCACTCGGCTGGTTCGTCTTCGGCGAGTGGCCGGCGTCGGCGGTCGTCGCCGGTTCGCTGATCGTCATCGCCTCGGGGATCTACGTGATCCTGCGCGAGAAGCAGCTCGGCCTGCTGAAGCGCGAAACCCGCGAAGTCGGCCCCTCGCGCTCCACCTGAAGCGCAAGCCTTTGCTTGCCGCTTGGAGCAATCCGAGGCATTGTCCGCCAATACAAACGATCGTTCGCTTTCCCAAACGAGCGGTGAAGCGATGAGGCAAGGACTCCATGGGCATCGAAACCAGAGAACGTGGCGGCCGCGAGATGGAATCCGGCGCGCAGGTGATCTCCGGTCAGCTCGGCAAGACGATCCAGCGGCTGCGCAAGGCCTATAATCTCTCGCTCTCGGAACTCGCCGAGCAGTCCGGCGTCGCCAAGTCGATCATCAGCCAGATCGAGCGCAACGAGACCAATCCGACGCTCGCGACGATCTGGCGTCTGTCGCAGGCGCTCGACGTCTCGATCGAGCGGGTGCTCTCCTCGAACGAGGAAGAGGCCTTCATCGAGAAGATCGCCCGCCCGGACACCCCGATCCTGGTCTCGGAGGACGGTAAGCTCCGGCTCGCCATCATCGGCTGGATCAAGACCGTCGAATGGCTGCAATGGTACGAGGTCAGCGCCGAGCCCGGCGGCGAGCTCGATTCCGAAGGCCATCAGCGCGGCTCGATCGAATCCCTCTCGGTCAGCGCAGGCGAGTTCGAGGTCGAGGTCGGCGGCGTCACCCAGCGCGCCAAGGCCGGCGAGACCCTGCGCTATCGCTGCGACCGCCAGCATGTCGTGCGCTGCGTCGGCGACAAGCCCGGCACCGCCCTGATGGTGTGCATCCTCAAGGCGGCGGTGATGGACTGAGCGCGGACCGCCGCGCCCTAGCAGGCCACCTGCCCGACCCCAGCTTGCCTCGCCAGAGCGACGCGTATTGCGGCGCCACGCGATGGATCACGGCCAGCGAAGCAGCGATTTCGTTGAGTTATGAGGCTTTCTCACATGCTCTCGTCAGCCGCTTCGGCTCGCCTGACGCTGCTCGCCGCGCTGGCCCTGCCGATGACCCTGGCTCCGCCGCGCATCGACGCCGCAGAAACCAGAACCTTCAAGGCACAGGACGGAAGCTACAGCTTCGAATACCCGCTGGAATTCTCCTTGGATCATCTCTTCGCGGATGGGACAGGCGATGTAGCGGGCGTCAAGGCTTCTTCGCCGGCCAATGGTGATGTGCGCATCACCTTCCTGGGACCCCGCGATGCCGGCGAACTCCAGGAGGTGAGCGAGCGGACGCGTCAGTCGATTGCCGACGCCTTCACTAAGGCAATCGCGGTTCGTCCCTCGATCGAGCTCAAGTCAGCAATCATGACGGCCCTGCTCGGCCAGCCGGCCGTCGACATGGTCTTCTCCAACGGACGTCCGCCTTTCAGCAAGGAGCGTCCGCAGATCAAGCGCTATGCTTTCACGGTGATCGGCGAAAAGGCCTATAATTTCGAGTGCATCTATCGTGCAGACAAGGCCGAGCAATTCGCACCGGCCTGCGATCTGGCCGTTTCAACCGTCAGATTGCTCGATCCCGCGAAGGCAGGCGCCCCTGCAAGCACCGGTGAAGACAAGGCGGTTGCAGGATCTGCAGACGGCTGCACCAGGCTGGAACTTAACCGGCGCGCCGGGCTGGTCAGGGACATGACGTCCGACATGCTGATGAAGAACCAATCCCCCGCGACGATCGAACGGCTGAGGAAGGCCCATGCGGCGATGCAGGCGGTTGACGAACGGGCGGCCGACAAACCGTCCGAACGGGACTGCAAGGACATCGACGCCATTGGCGCGTCTCTGAAATAGCGCCGGGCTGACGGGAAAGGCGCTTCGGCCCCGTTCCTCAGCCGCCCGCCGCGGGCTTTGGCGGTCGCGGCGGTCCCTGCACCGCCGGCAACGACTTCAGGTACTCGGCCATCGCCAGCCGGTCGGCTTCCGGAAGCTGCGCGGTATTGCGCACCACCGCCGCCATCGAGCCGCCGACGCTGTCGAACTCCGGGGTGAAGCCCGATTTCAGCAGTTCCGCGATCTCGGACTTGGACCATTTGCCGAGCCCGTCCTCGGACTGCGTGATGTTCGGCACCCAGCCCTTGCCTTCCGGGTCCGGCCCGCCGGCATAACGCGTCGCCTGGACGATCGCGCCGAGGCTGTTACGGGCGGAATGGCACTCGGCGCAATGGCCGGGTCCCTGCACCAGATAGGCGCCGCGGTTCCATTCATCGCTCTTCGTGGGATCGGGCTTGAACGGCGCGCCATCGAAGAAGAGCAGCTTCCAGCCGCCGACCATGCGGCGGATGTTGAACGGGAAGGGCAGCTCATGCGGCGGCGCCCTGCCCTCGACCGCCGGCAGGGTGCGGATATAGGCCAGCAGATCGGCCAGCGCCTTCGGCGTCATCAGCCGGTAGGAGGTGTAGGGAAAGGACGGATAGAGGTGCTGCCCCGCCGGCGAAACGCCGGCCGCCATCGCCTGGATGAAATCGGCCGTGCCCCAGTTGCCGATGCCGTCGCGCGTATGCGGCGAGATGTTCGGGACGTGGAACTTGCCGAAGGGCGAGCCGAGCTCGAGCCCGCCGCCGAGCCGCGTCTTGTCGTCCTGGCCCGGCGTCGCATGGCAGGAGGCACAGCCGCCCGCGGCGAAGAGCAGCTTGCCGTTCTCGACATCCGGCTGCGGCAGCGTGCCGATCTCGGGCCCCGGCGAGACCACCCGTGGATCGGTGAGAACGAAGAAGCCGGCGATGCCCGCCAGGGCGAAGACGAGGAGGGTTATCAGCAGGCGGCGCATCGGTTCCTCATCTGTGGCCCATTATGTCCAGGGCAGTTTCGGCCAAGAACGCGCTGCCGAAAAGCCCGTGGGACAAAGAGGCCGCCAGATCCCATCGAAAACGCCGTCATTCCGGCCTCGCCGAAGCGGCGCGCCGGAATGGCGGGTGAAGGGATCTGGTGGCCTGTTCGGCTCACTTCTTGATGCGGTAGACCTCGTGGCAGCTGCCGCAATTCTTGGTGGCGTCGCCGAAGGCCGCGCGGAAGGAAGCCAGATCTGTCGCGCCGGCGCCCTTGGCCGCATCGGCTTCGAACTTGGCGAAGGCGGTCTTGAAGCCGGCCTGGTCTTCCCAGACCTTGGGGGCGGCCGTGGTCTCGCCGCCGGTCTTGGAGCTGTCCGGGAACAGGGCCGGGACCTTCTTGGCCGCGTCGCTGTAGACCTTGAAGATGCCCTGCACCTTGGCGGCATCGAACGGCGCCTCGCCCTTGGCGATGGCCGCACCTTCGCGGGTCGCGGCGCCGACGCTCTTCATCGCGTCCTTGCGCTCTGCGATCGGGTTCGACTGAGCGACGACGGCAGAGACGCCGATGGCGAGGCCAAGGGCGACGAGAGCGGTACGGATCATACGCGATATCCTCTGGAAGGCTGGCGCCGGGACCGGCGCTGTTTGGAACGCTTCCAGATCAACCGATGATCATGACGACGCCAAGTCCCTTTTTTGTGAAGTCGTTTGCGCTGATGCAAATCGGATCTTGCATCAGCCTCCGTAGCCGGCCGCCCGCAGCGCCCCGAACACCTTGACCGGCGTCGCCGGCATGTCGATCGCCTTGATGCCGGCCGCCCGGTTCAGCGCGTCGACCATGGCGTTCATCACCGCCGGGCAGGCGCCGATCGCGCCGGCCTCTCCCGCCCCCTTCACGCCGAGGGCGTTGGTCACGCAAGGCACGTTGCGCGTCTCGAAATGGAAGTTCGGGATGTCGACGGCGCGCGGCAGGGCATAGTCCATGAAGGTCGCGGTCAGCATCTGGCCGGACGAGTCGAAGCGGATCTCCTCCATCAGCGCCTGGCCGATGCCCTGGGCCGCACCGCCATGGACCTGGCCCTGCAGCATGACCGGATTCAGCGTCACGCCGAAATCGTCGACCACGACATAGTTCACGATCTCGGTGCCGCCGGTCGCCGGGTCGACCTCGAGCTCGACCACATGGGTGCCGTTCGGATAGGTCGCCTCAGGCGGCGTCCAGCTCTGGTTGACGCTGAGCAGATCCGCCTTGGCGCCGGGCAGGTTGGCGATCGCCTTGAGGTCGAGCTTCTTGTCGGTGCCGACGATGCGCACGGCCCCGTCGACGATCTCGAGATCGCCGGTGCTGGTCTCCAACGCCTCGGAAGCAAGGTTCTTGAGATTGTCGGCGAGCATGCCCGTCGCCGCGTTGAGCGCCGCACCGCCGACCGGGATCGAGCGCGAGCCGCCTGTGCCCGCGCCGGTCGCGACCCGGTCGGTGTCGCCCTGGATGACGCGGATGCGGTCCATCGGAATGTCGAGATGCTGGGCGACGAGCTGCGAATAGGCGGTCTCGTGGCCCTGGCCGTTCGACTGCGTGCCGATCAGCACGGTGACGGTGCCGTCCTTCTCCAGGATCACGGTCGAGCTTTCCGGCCCGCCGCCGCCGCAGGCCTCGATATAGCAGGCGAGCCCGATGCCGCGGATCTTGCCGGCCTTCTGGGAGGCCTTCAGGCGGCTCTTGAAGCCTTTCCAGTCCGCCACCTCCATGGCGCGGCGCATATGGCCTTCGAACTCGCCTGAATCGTAGACCGGGCCGGTCTGGGTCCTGTGCGGCATCTCGCTCGGCTTGACGAAATTGAGCGCCCGCACCGCGTCCGGCGTCTTGCCGGTCTCGCGGGCGATCGCATCGACCAGCCGCTCGATCAGATAGGCCGCCTCCGGCCGCCCGGCGCCGCGATAGGCGTCGACCGGCGTCGTGTTGGTGAAGACGCCGCGGAAGCGAACATGCACGGCCGGAATGTTGTAGCAGCCCGGCGTCATCGTCGTGCCCACCCAGGGGATGAAGGGCCCATACTGCGAGAGATAGGCGCCCATCTCGGCGGCGAGATCGACCTTGAGGCCGATGAACTTGCCGCGCTTGTCGAGCGCCATCGTCGCCGTCGTCAGATTGGCGCGGCCATGGGTGTCGGCGAGGAAATGCTCGGTCCGGTCGGCGACCCAGCGCACCGGCCGCTTCAGCTTCTCGGCCGCGACCATGGTCAGCGGGTATTCGCGGTACATGAAGATCTTGGTGCCGAAGCCGCCGCCGACATCGGGGGTGATCACCCGGATGCGGGACTGGGGAACCTTGAGGATGTAGTCGGCGAGGATCTCGCGCGTGCCGTGGCTGCCCTGGCTGCCGAGCGTCAGCGTCCAGCGCTTCGTCGCCTTGTCGTATTCGGCGATGCAGGCGCGTGTCTCCATGTAGTTGGAGGCGAGCCGGTTGTTGACGATCGTCACCGAGACCGTGCGGTCGGCCTTGGCGAAGGCCTTCTCGGTCTTCGCCCGATCGCCCTGCTCGGCCTCGAAGGCGACATTGCCGGCACGGCCCGGCCAGACCTGCGGCGCATCCGGCTCGAGCGATGCGGCGATGCCGGTGGTCGAGGGCAGCGTCTCGAACGCGATCTCGATCGCCTCGGCAGCATTCCGCGCCTGGTCTAGCGTGTCGGCAACGATGAAGGCGATGGCTTCGCCGACATGGCGCACCGTGTCGACCGGCAGAACCGGAACCGGGTTGGGCTGCACGTCCTCGCCGGAGATTTCCTTGATCAGTCCCTTGCAGGGGATGTCGCCGAGATGGGCGACGTCCTCGCCGGTCAGGATCAGCTTGACGCCCTTGAGCGTCAGCGCCGCCTGCTTGTCGACGATCCTGAACGTCGCGTGCGCATGCGGCGAGCGCAGCACATAGGCGTGCAGCGCGCCCTCGACGGCGGTGTCGTCGGTATAGCGGCCCGTACCGGTGGTCAGGCGCTGATCCTCGACCCGGCGAACCGGCTGGCCTACTCCGAACTTCATGGGTCGCATGGCGGTGTCCTCGGAATTATTCGAAGTCGAGTCTGGAACAGGGCCGGCTTTCAGTCAGCCCCCGGCCGGAGGCCTTCCGCATTGCACGCAGCGCAGTCCGGTCGCGCCCTTGCGGGGAAGACCGGCCCTGCCTCGTCAGCGTGCCATCCGCACTGCGGTATCGGCGAGCGAAACCATCGTATTATAGTTGGTGATCAGCCAGTTGGCGTCATTGGCCGCGCCCTTGCGGACATCGCCCTTGGACTTGCCGAGCTTCTCGCGGAAGTCCCTGACCTTGCCGAGCCAGGAGCTCGCCTGCGATTCGATGAAGGGCACGCCCTTGGGCTCGCGCTCCTTGAAATTGTCCATCTCGCGCACCGCCGCCGCATAGCCGGCTACCGCCACGTCGAACGCCTTGAGATCGACGATCGGGCTTTCGTTGCTCGGCATCAGGTCGACGATGGCGCGGGCGTTGATCATGATGTTGCGCACCTGCCAGCGCGCCGACTTGCCTTCGCGCGCCTCGACCGCCGCCAGCTCCTTGGCGTCGAGATCGCGCTTGAAGACGCGCATCTGCGCATCGAGCGTCGCCCGCTCCTGCAGGAAGGCCTTGGCCGCGGGAACCATCTGCTCGTGCAGCTTGCGGCCTTCCGCGGCGCCGTCGTCGCGATAGTCCTTGCGTTCGTAATAGCGCTCGGCCCGGGTGATCAGCGGCGCCAGCGCCTGGTAGGCCGCGATATAGCGCCGGATCGTCTGGTCGATCTCGGGCAGCGCCGGCTCGCGCACCGTCGCCTGCTCGGCTGCGGCGATCTCGCTGTTGACGTCGTAGAGGCTGTAGAGCCCATAGGTGATGTAGCGTTCCTTGCCGGTCGGGCCCTTCTTCATGTCGACCCAGCTCGCATAGCGCTCCCAGGACTGGTTGGCGCGCAGCGTCCGGTTCATCAGGGCCGTGTAGGCATTGGATTTCGAGATCGCGGCCTGGAGACCGGCATCGCCCGCCGGGGTCGCGGCCGGAGCGGCGGCGCCCTGGGCCAGGGCGGATGCGGGCGCAAGGGCCATCAACCCGGGCGTCGTCAATGCGAGCGCCAGGGCGGCGGAGCGAAGGTAGGCTTTAGGCGGCATTCTGCGTTCCTGATCGTGCCGGCCGGCATCGCAGCCGGCGGAGATTGAACTCACTCTGGTCCAGAGGGCGGCTCAGCGCTCGACCGGCTCGCCATGCATGACCCAGTCCTTGAAGCCGCCAATATAATGGCTGTCGACGTCGAGGCCAGCCGATTGGGCGAACTCCATGGCGCGCAGCGAGCGCACCCCGGCCGCGCAGGAGAGGACGAGGCGTTTGCCGGGCTCGTTCGGCAGGTCGGCCGGGTTGAACTGCGAGAGCGGGCGCGACACCGAGCCCGGAATGTGGCCGGCCGCGAATTCATGCGGCTCGCGCACGTCAACGATCAGGATCGAACCCGCGGCGAGACCCGCCTTGATGTCGTCGATGTCGAGGTCGTTCACGATCATGCCCGTCGCTCCGGCAGCCTAGTTCAGGAGCTTCACCAGATAGAGGCTCAGGGCCGGAAATGCCACGCAGATGCCAAGGCGAATAATGTCGGAAGCGACAAAGGGTAAGACGCCGCGATAGATTCGGGTGATCGGCACGTCGCGCGCCAGCGAAGCGACGACGAAGACGTTGAGGCCGATCGGCGGGCAGGTCATGCCGATGCCGACGACGATCAGGACGAGGATGCCGAACCAGATCGCAATGTCGTCGGTCGGCATGCCGAAATCGAGCGCCGTGACGATCGGGAAGAAGACCGGCAGCGTGAGCAGGATCATGGCGAGCTCGTCCATGACGCCGCCGAGCACGATGTAGAACAGCAAGAGCCCGACCAGCACCGTATAGGGCTGCCAGCCCGAGGCCGCGATCATCTCGGCCGCCGCGGTCGGCACCTGCGTCAGGGCAAGGAAGGCGTTGAAGACCTCGGCGCCGAGCAGGATCGCGAAGATCATCGCCGAGGTCTCGGCGGTCTGGATGATCGCCTGCTTGATGCCCTCGAGGCCGAGCGTGCGGCGGAACAGGCCGATCGCCAGCATGATGAAGGCTCCGACCGAAGCGCCCTCGGTAGGGGTGAAGACGCCGCCATAGATGCCGCCGACCACGATCACCGCGACCGTCAGCGCCGGGATGACGCCGACAAGCAGCGGCCAGCGTTCGCGCCAGGGCGTGCGCTCATGCGCCGGGCCGAGCGTGCCGTCGCGCCGCGTCATGATCCAGATGGTCAGGCAGTAGAACGCCGTCGCCATGAGCCCGGGGATCAGCGCCGCCTGGAAAAGCTTGGCGATGTTCTGCTCGGTCGAGATCGCATAAACGACGAGGATGACCGAGGGCGGGATCAAAATGCCCAATGTGCCGCCGACCGCGGTGACGCCGCAGGCGAAGCCGGGATCGTAGCGATAGCCGCGCAATTGCGGCAGCGCCGCGCGGGCGAAGGTCGCGGTGGTCGCGACCGAGGAGCCGCAGATTGCGCCGAAGCCGGTGCAGGCGCCGATCATGGCCATGCCGAGGCCCCCGCGGCGATGCCCGATGAAGGCCGAGGCCGCCTTGAACAGGTCGCCGGCCAGCCCCGAGCGCTCGGCGAAGGCGCCCATCAGCACGAAGAGCGGGATCACCGACAGCGTATAATTGGCGAAGATCTGGTAGGGCGTCGTGCGGATATAGTTCAGGAACGGGTCGAGCCCGTTGAGCTGGACATAGCCGGCGCTGCCGACGACCAGCATGGCAAGCCCGATCGGCAGGCGCAGCGCCATCAGCGCCAGCATCACGCCGAAGCCGGTGAGAGCGAGAGAAAAGCCGCTCATCGCGGCTGCCTCAGGAGCCGGCTCGCACTGACGAAGGCGGCGACAGCGACGAAGCCCGCGAGCACGGCGCAGACCGCGATCGGCAGATAGCTCGGCAGCTGCAGCACCATGGTGTTCTCGCCGCTGGCGAAAGCCGAGCGCGCGCCGACGCCGAGCCGCCAGGCGATCAGCGCCATGGCGAGCCCGTAGACCACGTCCCAGAGCGCATCGAGCCCATCGCGCCAACGCTGCGGCAGTTTCAGCGTGAACGTGTCGACGAAGATGTTGCCGCGTTTGAGCTGACACAGCGGCAGGAAGCAGAAGGCGGCGACCGCCGTCGCCATCTGCACCAGCTCAAAATCGCCGGGGACGCCGGCCCCGCCGACGAGATCGCTGCGCAAGGTGACGCTGACCACGACCATGGTCGCCAGCGCGACCAGAAGCGCCCCACCGATGAGCGCCACGGCCTCCGCCACCGCGTCGATCCGCGATGGCGGCCTATCGCCCACCCCGTCCGCCATGCGTCAGGTCAGGCCGCGTTCTGATGCTTGGCGAGCGCGGCGCGGGCGGCGGCGAGCAGCTTGTCGCCGTCGAGCCCCTTGTCCTTCGCGGTCTTCAGCCAGCCCTCGATCACCGGCTCGGTGGTCTTGCGCCAGCGCGCCGCCTCCGCCTCCTCGAGCGTGATGATGTTGTTGCCGCGCTTCTTCACCATCTCGGCGACGACGACGGCCTGCTCGTCCCAGACCTTGCCGGCCATGGCGGCTGCGGCGGCGCCGGCGTTCTTGTCGATGATCGCCTTCAGATCGGGGGCGAGCCCGTCGTACTTGGCGCGGTTCATCGCGAGCACGAAGGTCGCGACATAGAAGGTCGGCGAGCCCGGGATCTCGGTGTGGTTCTTGACCAGCTCCTGCACCTTGATCGAGGGCACCACCTCCCAGGGCACGACGCAGCCGTCGATGACGCGCTGGGCGAGCGATTCCGGCACCTGCGGGATCGGCATGCCGATGGCATTGGCGCCGAGCGCGCGCAGCGCCTCGCCGGCGAGACGGGTCGGAAAGCGCAGTTTCAGACCCTTCAGGTCCTCCATCGTCTTCACCGGCTTGTTGGCATGGATCAGCCCGTGATCATGCGCCCAGAAGCAGATCGGCTTGATGTCCTTGAACTCGTCCTTGAGGTTCTGCTCGGCATAGTCGGTCAGCGCCAGCGAGTTCACCAAGGCGCGCTTGTTCGCGACGAAGGGCAGCTCGAACGCCTCGATGCCGGTGAAGCGGCCGGGCGTGTTGCCGGGCAGGGTCCAGACGATGTCGACGACGCCGTCGCGCGCCTGGTCGAAGAGCTGCGGCGGCGTGCCGCCAAGCTGCATGGACGGAAAGATGTCGATCTTGATGCGGCCGTTCGAATCGGCCCCGACCTTGTCGGCCCAGGGCTTGAGGAATTTGGCATGCCCGTTCGAAACCGGTGGCAGGAAGTGGTGCATGCGCAGCGTCACTTCCTGGGCGTTCGCCCTGGTGGCGCGCAGCACGGCCGGCGCGGCCACGGCCGAACCGGCCAGCGTCAAGAACTTGCGACGGTCAAAATTCATCGGTCCCCTCCCCGGGATCGCGCTCGTTTCGTCTGCCCCTCGCGGGGCTTTTCCGCGCCCATGCCGGCCGCGTGCCCCGTCTCGTCCTGTCACATGACGGCCAAAGCCAAGACGAAGCAAGCCCGGTTCCACCAGGAACCGGGCTTGCCCGACGAATTGGCTATACCGCTGCTCAAGCCTGCGGCGGGATGCGCAGCACCCAACCCGGCATGATCAGGTCGGGATCCTTGACCGGCGGCGTATTGGCCTTGACGATCTCGGTGTACTTCGCGCCCTGGCCCTTGCCGTAGTGCACCTCGGCGATTTTCCAGAGCGTGTCGCCCTTCTTGACCGTGTAGAACACGGCGGCGGGCGCCTCCTTGTTGACGATCAGCTCGGATTCGACCGAGGCGACGCCTGTCGTGTTGCCGAGCGCCAGGATGATCTTCTCGGCCTCCTCGGTCGAGACGGCGTTGCCGCTGACCTTGACCTTGTCGCCCTCGACCTTGACCTCGACGCCGGCCGGCAGGCCATGGCTCGCGAGCTCCTTCTGCAGCTCCTCGGAGGTCGCCGCCTTGGCAGGGCTAGACCCAAAAATCTTCGATCCGGCTTCCTTGATGAAACTGAACAGACCCATGGGGCGTCCTCCTGTGGCTGGATGCCCATCAAGCCTCCTCAGCGTCACAAGTTCAAGACGGAACTCGCGACACCCCGATCCGGCCGGGCAAGCGCTTCCGCACGGCGCCGAAGACTGGCAGAAGCATCAGGGCCGACAGACCGGCCGCGGAGCGCGCTCGCCGTTGCGGGCTCTCCGTCCAATGGGGATATCGTTATGACCATGCTCACTCTCGATCAGGCCCGCACGATCGTCGACGGCGCGCTGAAGCATGCGCGCGAGCAAGGCTTCAAGCCGCTCGCCATCGCCGTGCTCGACGCCCGCGGCGCCCAGAAGCTCTTCGTCGCCCAGGATGGCACCAGCCTGAAGCGCGGCGAGATCGCGCTCGGCAAGGCCAATGGCGCGATAGCGCTCGGCGTCGGGCCGCGCACCCTCAACAAGATGGCGCTGGAGCGTCCGCACTTCATCAACGGTGCCTCGCTCGCCATCGGCGGCTCGCTCGTCCCGGTCCCCGGCGGCGCCCTGATCCGCGATACGGACGGCATCCTGCTCGGCGTCATCGGCATCTCCGGCGACACCTCCGATAATGACGAGGCCGCGGCGCTGGCCGGCATCGCAGCAGCCGGGCTGCTCGGCGACACCGGGGCCTGAGCCGCGCCGCCCCCGCGGCGGTGAGCCATGCAGCAATGCGGCGGCCCGGCTACGGCGTGTCGCATTGCGTTGCGGCGGATTTTGCGGCAACGGAAGGCGCCCGAGGCGAGGGCGCGCCTCCTCAGCCTCTACAGGATTGCATCATGACCGCCGCGACCGCCAACGAGAACCTGCCCGCCAGCGAGATCATCGAGACCGATGCGCTGATCATCGGCGCCGGCCCCTGCGGCCTGTTCACCGTGTTCGAGCTCGGCCTGCTCGACATCAAGGCACATCTCGTCGACATCCTGCCGAAGGTCGGCGGGCAGTGCGCGGAGCTCTACCCCGAGAAGCCGATCTACGACATTCCCGGCTTCCCGCTCGTCACCGGCCAGCAGCTGGTCGACAATCTGATGGAGCAGATCCGGCCGTTCGGGCCGACCTTCCATCTCAACCAGATGATCGAGGCGGTCGAGGTGCTGGGCACGCCGGAAGCCCCGCGCTTCCGGCTGCGCACCGACGCCGGCACGGTCTTCGACGCCAGGACCGTGCTGATCGCCGCCGGCGGCGGCTCCTTCCTGCCGAAGAAGCCGCCGATCCCCGGCATCGAGGCCTATGAGAACCGCAGCGACGGCAGCGGCGTGTACTACGCGGTGCGCAAGATGGAGATGTTCCGCGACCGCGAGATCCTGATCGTCGGCGGCGGCGATTCGGCCCTCGACTGGACGCTGAACCTGCAGCCGCTCGCCAAGCGCGTCACGCTGATGCACCGCCGCGACGATTTCCGCGCCGCGCCGCATTCGGTCGAGCAGATGCGCTCCCTCGTCGCGTCGGGTGCCATGGACCTGAAGATCGGCCAGATCACCGGCCTGCGCGGCGAAGGCGCGAACCTCGAGGCCGCGATCTGCCGCGACAATGCCAATGCCAGCTTCGAGGTTTCCTGCGATACGCTCCTGCCCTTCTTCGGCCTGACCATGAAGCTCGGGCCGATCGCCGATTGGGGCCTGAACCTCCACGAGAACCTGATCCCGGTCGACACCGAGAAGTTCGAGACCAACGTCCCCGGCATCTTCGCCGTCGGCGACATCAACAGCTATCCGGGCAAGCTGAAGCTGATCCTGTCCGGCTTCCACGAGGCGGCGCTCGCCGCCCAGAAGGTCCACCGCTACGTCTATCCGGAGAAGCGGCTGACCTTCCAGTACACGACCTCGTCGAGCTCGCTGCAGAAGAAGCTCGGCGTCGCCTGAGGACCGCTTGGCGGCGGAGCCGGCAGCGCCGGCTTCACGCCGTCCGAGGACCGGCCAGCCCGAGTTCGCGGCTGGTGACCACGTGCCTGAAATGGTGGCGCCAGAGCCGGACGCCGAGTTCGCCCGAGCGATCAAGCGAGGAGCCGACGGTCAGATCGCTGATCAGCGTCGGCATAAGCCCGGCATCGAACAGCGCGAAGCCTGCGGCGAGCACGCAGGTATCGGTCTGGATGCCGCAGACCAAGACGCGCTCCGGCTTTACTCCCTTCAGATAAGCGAGCGTCTCGGGCGGCGGTCCATAGCCGTGCTTCACATGAACCTGGTCGGCCGCGATCAGGCTGTCATCGTCAGGCGCCGGGACCCAGCCGAGCTGGCGCCGGAACGGCGTGACGGACTCGTCATGGCGTTCGACCGTGGCGACCGAAGGCATGGTCCCGATCAGCCTGCCGATCCCCTCGACCAGCCATTGCGGCGGGTCGAAACCAGGCTGCACGTCGATGATCAGGAGCGCCTGTCGCATGGCGGTTCTTAGCGGCAGGCGAGGAGGAAGGCCAGTTTCCGGCCGCTGCCGCGCGGGCGGCCGGATGGTGCGCCTAGTGCGCCGATGACGAGGCGGTGAGATCGGGCGACGGACGAACCGGCTTGCGCGGCGGCGTCGGCACGCTCGCGGGCGTCACGGGCACGGTTTCCGGCGCCTGCTCGGCCACCGCACTCTCTTCCTCCGGCTCGCTGACACGGTCGCGCAATTCGGCGATCGCGCCCTCCAGCGGCCTGAAGACGAAGCGGACCTTGTGCTTGCCGGCCGGAACCTTGACCGCTCGGAACAGGACATTGGCCTTGAGGATCTCGACTTCGGTACCGTCGAGCTCGGCCCGCCACCACGGGTGCCAGATATCGTTGAGGACGACGAAGCCTGCCTGCGCGCTCTCGACCTCGATCTCGACCTCGGTATTGCCATAGCGCTTGAGCTTGACCTCGCCCTGGGCGCGGCTCGGCCCCTCCGTCACGCCCTCGCCGGGCTCGCTGTCGAGCAGGACGACCCGCTGCGGATCGGCCTCCGGCCATTTGCCGGCGGTCTTCATCCCCTCGAAATCGGCAAGCTGCCAGCCGCCGACGAACTGCACGCGCGGCAAGGCGCGCGGGTTCTCGTAGATGAAGCCGTCCTTGGTATAGGCGACGAGCTTGAGATCGCCCGGCAGCAGCGTCCGGTCGACCTGGCCGATCGGCACGCGCGTGGCGATGTAGCGCAGGCCGAGGAAATCGGCGAGGCGGCAGCGATAGGACGGAAACAGCGGCGTGAACACGCGCTGGTCCGGCCCGGCGATCGAATCGCGCGTCCCGACCGCGTCCGAGAAATCGGCCAGCCGCAGCGGGTTGTAGCCCAGCGTATGGTCGAAGCCGTGGATCATTCCGGCATTGGGCCATTCGAAGCCGAGGCCGAGCAGCTCGACCCGGTCGCGCCGCGGCGAGTCGGCGGGCTGCGCGGTCAGCCGCTTGAGCACGGCGACCGTCTCGTTCTTCGTGTCCGGCCGCAGCACGTCGTAGAGTTCGGGCGCCAGCGCCGTCGACTCGTTCGGGCCGTTGTTGAAGGCAAGATCGGCGCCCACCGCAGCCGTGACGATCAGGCACGCTGCCAGCGGGCCGATCGCCGCGCGCCATCTCGTCAGCGAAAAGACGATCGCCGCCGCGAGCGCGAACCAGAGGCCAGCGACGGCGCTCGGCCACCAGGCATCGCCGAGATGCCCCTCGCGCTGCGCGACCAGCAGCGCGCCGCCGATCAGGCCGGCAAGCACCAGCGCCGCGATGCCGAGATCGCGCCAGGGGGCCGTCGCCTTCTCCTCGGTCAGCAGGCGATGCAGGAGGTAGCCCGAGAGCACGGCGCCGAGAGCACCGATCAGGAAGGTCGCATCCGCCGGCCGCCGGAACGCCTTGACGCCGGGCAGATACTCATAGGCGAGGTGGAAGAACGGCGTGTAGCGCCCGAGCGAGAACAGCACCATCATCACGAACAGGATGGTGAAAGGCCGGATCGCCCTGTCCCAGAGCCAGCCGCGGCTGATTCCGGGCGCGATCAGCAGCAGGAAGGGCAGCGCCCCCGCATAGACCTGCCCCATGTTCTGCGACAGGAACAGCTCCTTGGCGTCCCATTGCGGGCTGTAGGGTCCCCAGAAGTCGACGGCCGGGTCGCTGGCGCCGAACAGGTCGCCGATGAAGGCGGTCAGCAGCGAGGCCGGGTGCAGCGAGCCCCTGCCCGCCTCGACGAAATCGACGGCCGGGCGCGTCGTCGCCTCGGCGAACAGCCAGGTCCAGAGCAGCGGCACGGCAATGGTCGCGACGCCTGCCACGGAAGCCGCGGCGATCGGCCCGAGGCTGGCGCGGAAACCGGCCTTACCCTCGGCGATCCAGTAGGAAACCACCATGCCGACGAGGACATAGGCGCCGAGCAGTGCGACCTGGTCGGGGTCGAGCACCATCATCCCGGAAGCCAGCCCCGCGAGGAAACCGTAGAGCAGCGAGGAACGCTGCAGCATGCGCGCCGTCAGCCAGAAGGCGAGCGCGAAGAAGGCGAGGCTCGAGATCTGCCCGACATGCTGGACGCGCCAGGCCGCCGAGGCGCCGAAGGCGAAGACCAGCGCCGCGAGCACGCCAGCCGCCGGATGCCAGCCGCGATCGCGGAAGAACATCAGCAGGGCGAGCCCGCCGACCAGAAGATGCGCCAGCACATAGGCGTCGACCGCGCGGAAGCTCGGCGAAGGGTTGATCAGCGCCAGCAGGATCGCCGGTGAGAAGATCAGCGATTGCGGATCGGCGATCTGCGGCGAACCGCCGAAGACGTTATGCGTCCAGAACGGTGACTGGCCGGAATGCAGGGCCTGGGCGAGGAACTGGATCTGCGCCTGGAAATGCGCCTTGGCGTCGAACGGAATCGTCACCGCCCCCGACAGCCAGGGCCAGCACAGCAGCGCCCAGGCGCAAAGGAACAGCACGGCCGCCAGCCTGTAGCTGACGCCCTTCGTCGATGCGTGGTCCAAGCGGACCCCCCGGTCCCAGGGCGTGCCCACCTCCCGTTTGCCGGGGGTTGTTCACGCCGATTTGATCAGGCAGCCAAAATGCGGCCCGCGACGTGAACCGAAACTGAATGAAACCGGTGCGCCGTTCAGATTCGTACGGCAGCGTCAACGCGCCGCTACCGAGGCCGCGGAATCTCGCCTGCGACCTTGCCAGGCGTGTCCGACCGAAAAGTCCCAAAGCCCTCATCCTGAGGAGCCATTCCGTGAGGAATGGCGTCTCGAAGGATGGTCCAGGAGGCTCCGGAGACCGTCGGACCATCCTTCGAGACGCGCCAGCGGCGCTCCTCAGGATGAGGGCTTCAGGACATTCGAGCTTGGTCATCCCGGACGCAGCGAAGCGGAGATCCGGGATCCATTCCGGAGCCTTGCCGCTAGAGGTTCAGGCATGGGTCCCGGGTCTCCCTTCGGTCGCCCGGGACGACCCGTGCCTACTCGCGCGACAACCGGGACGGCGCTCAGCGCTTCTGCGCTACCCAGCCGGCGAGTTGGCGCCGCTCGTCCACCGTCATGCCCGAGAGATTGTTCGGCGGCATGGCGTGGGTCATCACCGCCTGCACGCCGATCGCATGGCGCTGGCGAGCGATCAGCTCCGGCTCGTGCAGATAGACGCCCTTCGGAGCGATCTGGATGCCGGGCCAGGACGGCTCCGGCGCATGGCACATGGCGCAGCGCCCGGTGACGATGTTGGCGACCTCGGCCGGCGGCGGCGCCAGCCCCGCCAGCATGATCGGCTTGGCTGCCGGCAACGGCTTCAGGCCGAGCCGCTCGCGCCCGCCGGGCGAGGAGGCCATCGCCACCCAGAAGGCGAGCCAGAGCGCCAGTGCCGCCACCGCCCAGGTCCACCAGGGCGATTTCGCGTGGTCGGCATGGCGGACATTGTAGAAGTGCCGGATCAGCGCGCCGGCGACGATCACCAGCGCAACCAGGACCGGGATCACCGCCGAATTGGCGTAGGTCACCGGGTAGTGGTTCGCCAGCATCAGGAACAGCACCGGCAAAGTGATGTAGTTGTTGTGCAGCGAGCGCTGCTTGGCCTGCTTGCCGTATTTCGGATCGGGGGTCTCGCCGGCCACCATCGCGGCGATGGTCTTGCGCTGGTTCGGCATGATCACGAAGAAGACGTTGGCCGACATGATCGTCGCCATCAGCGCGCCGGTGTGGATCAGCGCCCCCCTCCCTGAGAAGACACTGGAGAAGGCCCAGCTCGCAGCGATGACATAGCCGAACCCCAGCAGCCCGAGCACGACGTCGTTCCTGCCCAGCGGCGACCTGCAGAGCAGGTCGTAGAACAGCCAGCCGCCGGCCAGGGCCGCGATGCCGATCGCACCCGCCGCGAAGGGGGAGAGCGCCATCACCGCCGGGTCGATCAGATAGAGTTCCGACTGGGCGTAATAGACCCAGACCAGCAGGAAGAAGCCGGAGATCCAGGTCCAGTAGGCCTGCCATTTGTGCCAGGTGAGCTCCTTCGGCAGCACCTCCGGCGCGACCAGATATTTGCGCATCGCGTAGAAGCCGCCGCCATGCACCTGCCAGGCCAGGAACTGCGTCGGCTGGCCGGCCGCGTTCACCGGCGCATCGGGCGCCGCCCTGAGCGAAGCATCGAGATGGATGAAGAAGAAGGACGAGCCGATCCAGGCGATGGCCGCGATGGCATGCAGCCAGCGCAGCAGCATGCCGCCCCATTCCATGAGATAGGCCTCAAGCATGCGGCGTCTCCGCGAAGGCGCCTCGGCGCGCGAATTGACAGGGCAGATTCGGGGATGGAACTTGCATGCGGCTTCCAGACTAGGTTCGGCCTTTTCCGGAACGCAAGCATCATTCCGGCCGCGCCAGCGCGGCTCCACCGGCGAAAGGACAAGGCATGGGGCGGCTGTCGACGCATGTGCTCGACACGGTCAATGGCAGGCCGGCGGCAGGGGTGCGCATCACGCTGGACTGGATCGCGCCGGACGGCTCGCGCAACCGCGTCCTGGAAACGCAGACCAATGCCGACGGCCGCACCGACGCGCCGCTGCTGACCGGCACGCTGACCGCCGGCAGCTACGAGCTGACCTTCCGCATCGGCGACTATTTCCGAGGCCTCGGCACGACGCTCCCCGAGCCGGCTTTCCTCGACCATGTGCCGATCCGCTTTTCCATCGCCGAGCCCGAGGGGCACTACCATGTGCCGCTTCTCGCCTCGCCCTGGAGCTACTCGACCTATCGCGGCAGCTGAAGCGAAACCAACCGGTTTTCAAAGCCTTACGCGCCGCTCCTGAATCACCGCCGCACGGACTTGAATCATCCTATGAGCCCTTCCCTCTATCCGCGCGACCTTGTCGGCTATGGCCGCACCCCGCCGCATCCGCATTGGCCGGGCGAGGCGCGGATCGCGGTACAGTTCGTGATCAACTACGAGGAGGGCGGCGAGAACTGCACACTGCACGGCGATGCCGCTTCCGAGGCCTTCCTCTCCGAGATCGTCGGCGCGGCGCCCTGGCCCGGCCAGCGCCACATGAACATGGAGTCGATCTACGAATACGGCTCGCGCGCCGGCTACTGGCGGCTCTGGCGGATGTTCACTGAGCGGAAGATGCCGGTCACCGTCTTCGCCGTCGCCTCGGCGCTGCAGCGCTATCCCGAGATCGTCGCCTCGATGCAGGAGGCCGGCTGGGAGATCGCGACGCATGGCTTGAAATGGATCGACTATCGCGATGCGCCCGCCGAGACCGAGCGCGCCCATATCGAGGAAGCGATCCGTATCCAGACCGAGCTCGCCGGGACACGCCCGCTCGGCTGCTATCAGGGCCGCACCTCGGTCAACACCATTCCCCTGACGATGGAGGAAGGCGGCTTCCTCTACACCGCCGACGTCTATGCCGACGAGCTGCCCTACTGGCTGCAAGGCCCGCATGGCCCGCAGCTCGCCGTGCCCTACACGCTCGACGCCAACGACATGCGCTTTGCGACGCCGCAGGGCTTCAACAGCGGCGACCAGTTTTTCGCCTATCTCAAGGATTCGTTCGACACGCTCTATGCCGAGGGCGAGACCGCTCCGAAGATGATGTCGGTCGGCCTGCATTGCCGCCTCGTCGGCCGGCCCGGCCGCGCTGCCGCGCTCGCCCGCTTCCTCGATTATGTCCAGAGCCATGACAGGGTCTGGGTCGCGACGAGGCTCGACATCGCGCGCCATTGGGTGAGGCAGCATCCGCCCGCGGGCGGCTACCGGCCTTCCGCGGTGCCCAAGGCGCTGTTCGTCGAGGTCTTCGGCCGCATCTGGGAGCATTCGCCCTGGATCGCCGAGGCAACCCATGATGCCGGGCTCGGGCAGCAACATGACGGCGCCGAGGCGCTGCACCGGGCGATGGTCGCGGTGATGCGCGCTGCCCCGCGCGAGCGGCAGAAGGCGCTGCTGCTCGCTCATCCCGACCTCGCCGGCAAGATCGCGGCAGCGGGCGAGCTGACGCCGGAATCGGCCGGGGAACAGGGCTCGGCCGGGCTCGACCGGCTGACCTCGGATGAGCGCGCCCGCTTCACCGCGCTGAACGAAGCCTACAAGGCACGCTTCGGTATCCCCTTCATCCTCGCCGTGAAGGGCCTGACCAAGGCGGACATCCTCGCCGCCTTCGAGGCGCGCCTGAAGAGCACGCCGGAGCATGAGTTCGAGACGGCCCTCGCCCAGGTCGAGAAGATCGCCTTGCTCAGGCTGAAGGAGCTGCTGCCGGCCAGCTAGAACGCGCTGCGGTCTTTCCGGGGCAGGTCACAGGTCTGAGCCCGGCCCCCATGAACACCGCCCTTTCCGTCATGGTCGGGCTTGTCCCGACCATCCACGCCTTCGCTGGTCGAGACCAGTGTTCAAGGCGTGAATGCTCGCCGCAAGGGCGATCATGACGAGCTGGAGCAGCGTCGTGGCATGGCTTCCGGCACTCCGCTTCGCTGCAGCCGGAATGACGGCGAGGCGAAACCGCTACAGCCCGCTGACCAGATGCCCGCCATCGGCGGCGGCGACCGCCCCGGTCATGTAGCGGGCGGCATCCGAGCAGAGCAGCAGGAACGGCCCGTCCAGATCCTCCAGCTCGCCCGCCCGGCGCATCGGGATGCGCTTCTTCAGCGCCTCGCCGGCCTCGCTTGAGAAAAACTCACGGTTGATGTCGGTGACGATGTAGCCGGGCGCCAGCGCATTGACCCTGATCGCATGGCGCGCCCATTCCAGCGCCAGCGCCTTGGTCATCTGGATCAGCCCGGCCTTCGAAATCGCATAGGGCGCGACCCTGCCGGCGACACGCTCACCGAGGATCGAGGCTATATTGACTATGGCGCCGCCAACCCCCTGATCCACCATGATCTTCGCCGCCGCCTGCGCCGCGAAGAAGCAGCCTTTCAGGTTGACGTCGAGCTGGGCGTCCCATTGCGCCTCGCTCACCGAAAGCGCCTGCTCGGTCTCGCCGACGCCGGCATTGTTGACGAGCACATCGAGCCCGCCGAGCAGGCCGGCAGCCTCAGCAATACCGCTCTCGATCGCCGCGACCGAGCCGACATCGAGCGAAACCGGCACGATCTTGCCGGGCAGGCCGGCCGCAGCCTGCGCCAGTGCCGCGAGCCGGTCGGTGCGCCGCGCCGCGGCAGCGACATGGGCGCCGCGTTCCGCCAGCAGCCGGGCGAAATGCGCTCCCAGTCCGGACGAGGCGCCGGTCACCAACACGCGCTTTCCCTTGAGATCCTCGAACACCGCCACCCCCCGTCGCAACAAGCCGCCGGAGGGGACAATGCCGCGCCATGCCGGTCAAGCCCGGTTCAGGCAGCCCGCGGCTGGCCGAGCGCAGGAACCCTTTCGAGGATGCTCGCGAGATCGGCAACGAAGCGGGCGGTCTCGCGCGCCCTCACCGCCTCGTCCGGCAGCCGCAGCAGATAGGAGGGATGGACGGTGACCAGCAGCGGCGTTCCGTCAGGCAAGGCCAGCTTGCGCCCCCGCGCCTCGGCAAGCGAGCCCGTCTCGCCGGTCAGCGCCTTGAGCGCGGTTGCGCCCAGCGCCACCACCAGCTGCGGCCTGACGAAGCCGAGCTCGAGGTCGAGCCAGAAGCGGCAGGCCTTCATCTCGCCGGCATTCGGCTTCTCGTGGATGCGCCGCTTGCCGCGCAGCTGGAATTTGAAATGCTTCACCGCATTGGTGACATAGGCTTGGGTGCGGTCGAGCCCGGCATCGGCCATGGCGCGGTCGAAGACCTTGCCGGCGGGGCCGACGAAAGGCTTGCCGGCAAGGTCCTCCTGGTCGCCGGGCTGTTCGCCGACGAAGATCACCGGCGCGTTGCGCGGGCCTTCGCCGAACACCGTTTGGGTCGCATCGCACCAGAGATCGCAGCGCCGGCAGGAGCGCGCGGCGGCCGCGGCGTGCTCCCAGCTTTCCAGGGCCGAAAGGTCGGAAGCGGTCGCCTCGGGGGTAGTGGCGGGCCGCCGCTTCTGCGGTGAGGTCGGAGCGCTCATGATCATCTCCTGCGTTCGCCGGGCAGCGTCGGCGATCAAAGGAGAAATCAGTTCGGCCTCCGGCAGGTTCCGCCAGTACTTCACCGGCATCTCCGCCCTCATCGCCTTCGGCTTCAGCCGGGCCGGGTTGAAGATGCTGGCGTAATAGGTCCGCCACCAATCCTCCATCACGTCGCTGGCCGGGGCTTGCGCCCGCGTCGCCGCCTCGCCGAGCTTGAGCTCGCGCCCGTCCCAGAGCAGCGTCCCGCGCGGCGTCAGGATCGTCCAGCGCATGGTGGTGAAGCGTTCGACGAAGAAGGGCGCGACCTTCTGAAGAATGTGGTGCTCGGGTTCGAACCAGGCGACGAAAGCCTCGCCGCCCTCCCCGTCATCCACTTCCCGGAAGCGCACGAAGGCGGTCATCTTGTGCATGTCGCGCCGGACCGAGCGGGCCAGCGCTTCGGTGCGATGGACGTCATGGTCGGAAGCGATCTGGAGCAGCTCGCGCTCCTCCTGCAGGCGCCAAAGCAGGCGATAGAGCAGGTCAAAGCGCGCGGGATCGCAGTGGCAGATCACCTCCTGCGCCAGCGTGATGAAGGCCCGCGGTACGCTCAAGCCCCTGCCCTCGTCGCCTTCGACCACGTCCTCGCCGAACAGGCCGGTATCGTGTTCGCCGACGCGCCAGTCGATCGCCGATGGCGCTATCAGCGCTTGCGCGAAGCGCCGGGCGAAGCTGCGCCAGCCCTCGAAATCAGTGAAATGAGCAAGACGCGCGACGAACATTAGAGCAGCGCCAGTTGTTGCGGCTTCGGCGCCAGCTGCGCCTTCAGCCTCTCGCCGTCGAGCATCGCCCCCGGTCGCCAGTCGGCCGTGACGATGAACTGGCGAAGCACGCGCAAGGAGCGCACCAGCCGCCCGACATCCTCCAGCCGCAGCCCCCGGAAGCGGCGCATGGCGAGGATGCGATCGACGCTGCGCGTGCCGAGCCCGGGAATGCGCAGCAGCAATTCGCGATCGGCGAGGTTGACGTCGACCGGAAAGCGGCCGCGATGACGCAAAGCCCAGGCGAGCTTGGGATCGACGGTAAGGTCGAGCATGCCACCCGGCGCCGCATCCATGATCTCGTCGACCTCGAAACCGTAGAAGCGCGTCAGCCAGTCGGCCTGGTAGAGCCGGTGCTCGCGCATCAGCGGCGGCTCCGACAGAGGCAATTGCTTGGATGAGTCGGGGATCGGGCTGAAGGCGGAATAATAGACCCGGCGCAGGCCGTAAGAACCGTAGAGCTGGGCGCTGCGCTGCAGGATCGTGGCATCGCTGGCATCATCGGCGCCGACAATCATCTGCGTGCTCTGCCCCGCCGGCGAGAAAGCGGGCGCCCGCTTCGAGCGCTCGCGCTCGGCCGCGGCCTCGTCGATCCTGAGCTTGAGACCACCCATGGCGCTGCGGATGTCGAGCGGCTGCTTTTCCGGCGCGAAGCGCTTGAGCGAGGTCTCGCTCGGCAATTCGACATTGATCGAGACCCGGTCGGCGAACAATGCAGCGCGGTCGATCAACTCCTGGCTCGCGCTCGGGATCAACTTGAGATGGATATAGCCGCGAAAATCGTGCTCCAGCCGCAGGCTCTCGGCGACGCGCACCAGCTCGCCCATGGTGTAGTCCGGCGAGCGGATGATGCCGGAGGAGAGGAACAGGCCCTCGATATAGTTGCGCTTGTAGAAATTCAGGGTCAGCGCCACGACCTCCTCGACCGAGAAGCGGGCCCGCCGGACATTGCTCGAACTGCGGTTGATGCAGAAGACGCAGTCGTAAGAGCAGAAATTGGTCAGCAGGATCTTAAGCAGCGAGATGCAGCGCCCGTCGGGCGCATAGGAATGGCAGATGCCCGAGCCCGTGGTCGAGCCGACGCCCTTGCCGCCGACCGAATTGCGCTCGACCGTGCCCGATGAGGCGCAGGAGGCGTCGTATTTCGCGGCGTCGCTGAGAATTTCGAGCTTCTGAAGCGTGGTGAGCTGCGCCAAGCGCGCCTCCATGTTCACTGTATGTTCTATATTGAATCAAACGCCCGCCACCCGCCAGAGGTTCCAGCCTGCATGATCGTCGCACCGGACACGGCTCGACGGATCGGAACCGGGCTTGGGCCACCGCGTTCCCTTGCGAGGATAGATTTGGACGGGGGAACCCATGTTTCGCATTCTGCTGGTGATCGCGGTCATCGCGATCGGCTATGACGCCGTGGTCCATCAGGGCGCCTATACCCGCGACCTCTGGTACAAGGCCGTCGGCGTGACCGAGCGGGCCGTCGACGAAGCCAAGCGTGTCGGCGAGCGCGCGCCGGACGAGCCGCCGCGCGCGCAGATGAACTAGCGCCTAGCCTTCCATTGTCATCCCGGACGCAGCGAAGCGGAGATCCGGGATCCATTCCGGAGCATTTCCGAATGAGGTTCCGGAATGGATCCCGGGTCTCCCTACGGTCGCCCGGGATGACTCGTTAAAGGTGGAGGCAGCGTCTAAGCCGCCTCCCGCGCCAGCGCCGCCTGCTCGATCGCGCCGGCGATCGCTTCGATCAGCGCCGTCTCGTCGCCGGCAAGCCCCTCCATCGCCGCCATGCGCTGAAGCACGGTCGCGGCGACCTTCTCCTCCACCGTGTCCTCGGCGTAGGCATAGAAGATCGTCGCGTGCTGGCCGTCGCGATGGCAGCGCCCCTCGATCTGCTGGAGCTGGATCGCGCTGTGGCGCAGATCATGGACGACCAGCGCCCGCTCGCGCTCCCCGCCCGGCATCTCGGCCCGATGCAGCGAGATCGACTCGGTCACGGTGAAGACGACCGCGTCGAGCTTGCCGGTCTGGAAGGCGATCCGCGTCGCCTCATTCGCCTCGCCCGAATGCTCGCCGGTGATCGAGCCGACGCGCCAGCCCCGTCCCGCGAGCTTCTCCGCCAGCATGGCGCCGGTTTCGAGGAAGGCGACGGAGATCGCGACCTGCTCGTCGTTTTCCAGCAGGTCCTGGCAGAAGTCCGCCGTGCCGGCGGTCCTGAGCAGGCTCGCCTTCTGGCGGAAGCGCAGATCGGCGGCCCAACCGGCGGGCTTGCGGGTCGAGCCACCGGCAAGGCCGAGCTCGCGCCGGAATTCCCGCCAGGTCGCGTCGTAGAGCTTGCGCTCGGCGGCATCGAGCGCGACGGGGGCAAGCTCGCGCTGCACTTCGGGCCAGCCGGCGATCTCCTCGGGCCGGCGTCGCAGGCCGATGGCGTTCCGGCCGCGATAGAGCAGCTCGGCCATCACCTTGCGGTCGGCCTCGTTCGGCTCCCAGCTCCAGTTCTTCCAGCGCCCCTTGGCCCGGCCGATCTTCAGCTTCTTCATCAATTGCCTGAAGCCGTCGAGATCGGCATCAGCCATGCCGGCCGCCCCGCTCAGAAGCCGCGCCAGATAGGAGAGCTCGTGCGGTGCCTGCCCGGCCGTCGCACTCATATAGATCGCGAACTCAGCGGCTGCCGCCATCTGCCGGCAAACCAGCCCCTGCTGCGAGTTCGGATTGCGGATGCGGTGCGCCTCGTCGATCACGACCAGCGGCCAGGTCCGCTTCGGCGTGCCGTGCTTGGCGAGCTCATTGTTTTTCGCCCGGGTCGAGCGCTTGTTCGAGGCCGGCGGCGGCGCGAGCAGCGACTTCGTCCGCTCGAAATTCATCAGGGTGAGCTTCTTCGCCGGCAGGCCGGAACGGGCGATGGTGCGCCGCCATTGCGGGATCGCGCCCTTCGGGCAGATCACCAGCACCTCCTGCTCCGGCATCGCGGAGATGGCGAGCCAGGCCGAGAGCGTCTTGCCAAGACCCGTCAGGTCACCGAGCAGGAAGCCCGGCTTGCCTGCCGCCCGCGCGGCAAGGATGGCGTCGCACGCCACGAGCTGGTGCGGGTGCGGCACCATGATGTCGGACGCAGCGCCCTGCCCCGCAGCCGTCATGCGCGGTAGCCCTCGGCTTTCGCGGGTGGCTCGGTTGCCATCGCCGCGAGCACGTCTGCCTGCTGCAACTCCTCGATCAGCGTGCTGATGAAATTCGTCACCACCTTGGGCAACGCGCGACCGGACATGGTCTGAATCTGCAGGCTGCGCGGCGGCAATTCGCCGTCCTTCAGCGGCAGCGCAACCACCGAGCCGTCGCGGATCGAGGCCCCGAAGGAAATCGAGCTGGCGAACATCACGGCGCCGCCGAGTTTGCAGAAATGGCGCAGGCTCGCGACATTGGTCGAGGTCAGCACGGGATCGACGGTCAGTCCGCGCGCCGAGAAATAGATGTCGACGATCTTGCGCACGGTCGCCTCGCTGTCGAGCACCGCGACCGGATGGGCGAAGATGTCCTCGATGCGCACGGTTTCCTGCTGCGCCAGCGGATGATGCGGCGCAACGAACGCGTAGGTCCGTGTCGCGCATTGCCAGTTGATGGTGACGCCGCGCTCCTGCTGCAGCACGAAGGTCAGCCCGAGATCGATCGCGCCGGTGCGGACCTGCTCGGTCACGACCTGCGGCGACATCACCTTCATGTCGAAGGAGACATCGGGATGTCGCTGGCGGAAGGCATGGATCGTCTCGGGAATGAAGGAGACGGCGAAACCCTCGGTGACGCCCATGCGGATCAGCCCGCGCCCGGCGCCGTGCAGTTCGCGGATCTCGTTGACGACCTGCTCGGCCTCGAGCTCGAGCCGCTGCGCATAGGCCGCCAGCGTCTGGCCGGCCTGGGTCACGATCATGCCGTGCGAGCGCCGCTCGAACAGGTCCGCGTCGAGTTCCTTTTCGAGATTGGCGATCTGGCGGCTGACGGCGGAGGCCGCCACCCGCAGGCGCTGCGCCGCGGCGCTGACCGAGCCGGTCCGCGCCACCGCCAGGAAATATCGGAGGGCCGCTGTCTGCATCGCGCGGCTTTAGAGAAGCTTTGCCGGTTCGGCAACGATCCCTTCGATTCATTCTTATGGCGGCAAGCTCAATCCTTGGGCAGATTTCGAATAAAGCAAAACTGCGGCAGTCCAGCCGTGGCGGAGCTTTGTCAGCACGCTCGATGAAGCCGTGAGGGGATAAGAATGCGAATCTCGATGAAGACGCTGGCCGTCGCGCTGGCGGGTACCGCAATGGCGGCCCTGACCAGCATGCCGGCCTCCGCCCAGAAGGCCGCCAACACGGTCCGCTTCGCCTATGACCAGGCGCCCGAGAACGTCGACCCGTTCTTCAACAATGTCCGCATCGGCGTGATCATCGGCGCGAATGTCTGGGATACGCTGGTCTACCGCGACCCGAACACCAACGAGTACAAGGGCCAGCTTGCCAAGAGCTGGAAGCTGGTCGACGACAAGACCATCGAGTTCGAGCTGCGCGAAGGCGTGAAGTTCCACAATGGCGAGGAATTCGACGCCGACGACGTCGTCTACACGCTGAACTTCATCTCCAAGCCGGAGAACAAGGTCGTCACCCAGGGCAACGTCAACTGGATCGAGAAGGCCGAGAAGCTCGACAAGTACAAGGTCCGCCTGACCACCAAGGAGGTCTTCCCGGCCGCGATCGAATATCTCGCCGGCCCGGTGGTGATCCATCCGAACGAGTACTACGAGAAGGTCGGCCCCAAGGGCCAGAACGAGAAGCCGGTCGGCTCGGGCCCCTACAAGGTCTCGAACTACGTCCCGGGCAAGTCGATCACGCTCGAACTCAACAAGGACTACTTCAAGGATTCGCCGAAGCCGCAGCCGAAGATCGGCAAGATCGACATCCGCTTCATTCCGGATCGCCAGACCCAGATGGCCGAGATGCTCTCGGGCGGCGGCGACCTGATCATGCACGTCCCCAAGGACCAGGCCGACCAGCTCAAGACCGTGCCGACCCTGCAGGTCGTCTCCGGCGAGACGATGCGCATCGTCTTCATGCAGATGAACATCCAGGACGGCACCCCGGCCCCGGCGCTCAAGGATGAGCGCGTCCGCAAGGCGATCATCCACGCCATCGACCGCGAGGCGATGGTCAAGAACATCGTCGGCGACGGCTCGCGCGTCATCAACACGATCTGCTTCCCCTCGCAGTTCGGCTGCACCGACGAGGGCGCGACGCGCTACAATTACGACCCCGCCAAGGCCAAGGCCCTGCTGGCCGAGGCCGGCGTCAAGGACCTGACCCTGGACATCGTCGCCTATCGCGAGCGCAACCAGACCGAGGCGCTGATCGGCTATCTCCAGGCCGTCGGCATCAAGACCAATCTGCGCTTCCTGCAATACGCCGCGATGCGCGAGCAGATCGCCACCAACAAGGCGATGCTGACGCACCAGACCTGGGGCTCGTTCTCGGTGAACGACGTTTCGGCCAACACGCCGAACTACTTCGCCTTCCGCAGCGAGGACGTCACCCGCGATCCGGAGGTCCGCGACCTCCTGAACAAGGGCAACAACTCGGTCGATCCGGCGGTCCGCAAGGAAGCCTACAAGGGCGCCCTCAAGATCATCGCCGACAAGGCCTATGCGACGCCGCTCTACTCGCTGCCGGTCTACTACGTCGCCAACAAGGACCTGAACTTCAAGGCCTACCCGGACGAGCTGGTCCGCTTCTGGGAGATGGGCTGGAAGTAAGTCCAGCCGCCTTCCCTGCCGTCCTCGCCCGCGCGGCGAAGCGATCCTCCTCGGTTCCTTCGCCGCGCCCTGGCGCGGCGTGACGGCCTGCCTTTGCCTACCTGCTACCGAGCGGCTGCCCTGCAGCCGCCCGGGCCTATTTCAGCATCCTGCGAAAGCACCTAATGCTCGGCTTTATCCTCAAACGGCTCGGCCTGGCGCTGATGGTCGCGCTCGCGGTCTCGGCCATCGCCTTCTTCCTGCTGCGCCTCTCCGGCGACGTCGCGGTCGCGATCGCCGGCGAAGGCGCACAGCAGGCGGATATCGACGTGATCCGCAAGACTTACGGGCTCGATCGTCCGCTGCTCGTCCAGTATCTCGACTGGCTCTGGAAGACCCTGCGCGGCGATTTCGGCACCTCGATCTATTTCAAGACCGACGTGTCCGAGCTGGTGCTGGCGAAGATGCCGGTGACGCTGATCCTTGGCCTGACCTCGCTCGCCTTCGCGCTGCTGATCTCGATCCCGCTCGGCGTGCTCGCCGCGATCTATGCCAACAGCTGGATCGACCGGGTCGCGCTCGCCATCGCCGTCTTCGGCCAGGCGATGCCGAACTTCTTCTTCGCGCTGATCCTGGTGATGCTGTTCTCGATCACCCTGCGCTGGCTGCCGGTCTCCGGCTCCGCGACCTGGCAGCACTACATCATGCCGACCGTGGCGCTCGGCTACTATGCCGCGCCAGCCTTCATGCGGCTGATCCGCGCCGGCATGATCGAGGTGCTTTCGGCCGACTATATCCGCACCGCCCGCGCCAAGGGCCTGCCTTCCGGCAAGATCATCTTCAAGCATGCGCTGCGCAACGCCGTCGTGCCCGTCGTCGCGCTGGCGGCGGTGCAGCTCGGCTTCCTGCTCGGCGGCTCGGTGGTGATCGAGACGATCTTCGCGCTCGATGGCCTTGGCTACCTCGCCTACCAGAGCATCACCTACAAGGATTTCCCGGTCATGCAGGTCGTCGTCCTGCTGCTTTCCGTCGTCTACGTGCTGCTGACGCTCGCCGCCGACATCGCCAATGCCTGGCTCGACCCGCGCATCCGGGTGGCCTGAGATGAGCGAAACCTCCCTCTCCGTCGCCGAGGCGCCCGAGCTTTCCGAAGGCCGCAAGTTGCTGCGCCGCTTCCTCGGCCAGAAGGCCTTCGTCTTTGGCTTCGGTCTGCTCGTGCTGTTCATCCTGATCGCGCTCGCAGCCCCGCTGCTGGCACCGCACGACCCTTATCTGCAGAACCTGACGGCGCGGAACATCCCGCCCTTCTGGTATGAGAAGGGCAACTGGGTGCATCCGCTCGGCACCGACCCGCTCGGCCGCGACTATCTCTCGCGCCTGCTCTACGGCGCCCGGATCTCGCTGCTGATCGGCATCAGCGTCGTCATCATCTCCGGGCTGATCGGCACGACCATGGGCCTGCTCGCCGGCTATTTCGGCGGCCGGATCGACATGGTGATGACCTTCCTCGTCACCACCAGGCTCTCCATGCCGGTGATCCTGGTCGCGCTCGCCGTCGTCGCCATCGTCGGCTCCTCGCTCTGGATCGTCATCCTCGTGCTCGGCCTGCTGAAATGGGACCGGTTCGCGGTGGTGATGCGCAGCGCGACCCAGCAGGTCCGCTCGCTCGACTATGTCGCCGCTGCCCAGGCTGCCGGTGCCTCGACCAGCCGCATCATCTTCGGCGAGGTCCTGCCCAACATCGCCCCGCATCTGATCGTCGTCGCGACGCTCGAGGCGGGCAGCGCCATCCTGCTCGAGGCGGCGCTTTCCTTCCTCGGCCTCGGCGTGCAGCCGCCCTTGCCCTCCTGGGGCCTGATGATCTCGGAAGCCAAGGCCTACATGTTCTTCTCATTCTGGCTCATCGCCCTGCCCGGCAGCGCGCTTGCCCTGCTGATCTTCGCCATCAACCTCGCCGGCGACGGCCTGCGCGACGTGATCTCGCCGGAGGGACGCGCCTGATGAGCGACGCCATCCTTCAGATCGACGGCCTCACCGTCGACATCGCGACGCCGCGCGGCTCGCTCCATGCGGTGCGCGACCTCTCCTTCAAGGTCGAGAAGGGCAAGACGCTCTGCCTCGTCGGCGAGTCCGGCTGCGGCAAGTCGATGACCTCGCTCGCGATCATGGACCTCCTGCCCAAGGGGGCGAAGAAGACCGCCAGGCGCCTCTCCTTCGCTGGCGAGGACCTCGCCAAGGCAACGCCGAAGCGGATCAACGCCCTGCGCGGCGACCGCATGGCGATGATCTTCCAGGAACCGATGACGGCGCTGAACCCGGCCTACACCATCGGCGACCAGATGACCGAGGCCTACAAGCTGCACCGCAAGGCGAGCGAGGCGGAAGCCCGCGATCGCGCGATCCTGCTGCTCGGCAAGGTCGGCATCGCCAATGCCGCCCAGCGGCTCGGCCAGTATCCGCACCAGCTCTCGGGCGGCCTGCGCCAGCGCGTCATGATCGCGATGGCGCTGATGTGCTCGCCCGACCTCCTGATCGCCGACGAGCCGACCACCGCGCTCGACGTCACCATCCAGGCCCAGATCCTGCGCCTGCTCGCCGATCTTCAGAAGGAGCTCGGCATCGCCATGGTGCTGATCACCCATGATCTCGGCATCGTCGCCCGCATCGCCGACTGGGTCGGCGTGATGTATGCCGGCCAGATCGTCGAGGAGGGTCCGACCGAGGCGATCTTCCGCAATCCGCGCCACCCCTACACGCAGGGCCTGATCGACTGCATCCCGGTACCTGGCCGCACCGAGCCCGGCGGCAAGCTCGGCGTCATCCCCGGCGTCGTGCCCTCGCTCGTCGGCGAGATCAGGGGCTGCAGCTTCCGCGACCGCTGCAAGCACGCCAAGCCTGCCTGCGCCGAGGCGCCCCCGCTGCGGCAGCGGCCGGACGGCCATAGCTGGCGCTGCATCCTGGAGGACGCGGCATGAGCGCGACCAATCCGATCCTGCTCGAGGCGCGTGACCTCACCCGTTCCTTCTCGGTCAGCCAGGGCCTGTTCAAGGGCAAGCGCAAGCTCCACGCCGTCAACGGCGTTTCGCTCGCCATCGCCAAGGGCGAGGTGCTCGGCATCGTCGGCGAATCCGGCTGCGGCAAGTCCACGCTGGCGCGCATGCTGCTCGGCCTGCTGCCGCCGTCCAGCGGCGAGATCGCGCTCGCCGGCGAGAATGTCGGCAAGCTCGGCCGGCTCGGCATGGCCAAGCGCGTTCAGCCGGTCTTCCAGGACCCGTATTCCTCGCTGAACCCGCGCCGCACCATCGCCTCGATCGTCGCGCTGCCGCTCGCCGTCCAGGGCATCGGCACGGCCAAGGAGCGCCGCGAGCGCGCCATCGCGATCCTCGACAAGGTCGGCCTGCCCCGCCGCTTCGCCGACCGCTATCCGCGCGAGCTTTCCGGCGGCCAGCGCCAGCGCGTCGCCATCGCCCGGGCGTTGATCCTCAATCCCGAGATGGTGGTCTGCGACGAGCCGACCTCGGCGCTCGACGTCTCCGTACAGTCGCAGATCCTCAACCTGCTCAACGATCTGCGCAGCGAGCTCGGGCTGACCTATGTCTTCATCAGCCACAACCTCGTCGTCGTCGAGCATATCGCGACGCGGGTCGCGGTGATGTATCTCGGCCGCGTCGTCGAGCTCGCCGACACCGCGACGCTGTTCAAGGCGCCGCGCCATCCCTACACCAAGGCGCTACTCGCCTCCGTGCTGACGCCGGAACCCGGCAAGGGCATCCCGGAGACCGGGCTCGGCCTCGCCTTCCCGGACCCGCTCAACCCGCCGCCCGGCTGCCCCTTCCACCCGCGCTGCCCGGCGAAGATGCCTCAATGCGCCACGGTGACGCCGAAGCTGCGGGCCGACACGGCCGGCCTCGTCGCCTGCCATCTCTATGACGAACAGGCGAGCACCACCGCCTGACATGTCCATTTCCCCCTCGGTCCTCATCCTGAGGAGCGATCGCAGATCGCGTCTCGAAGGATGCCTCCAGCGATCTCTGGAACATCCTTCGAGACGCCGCTGCGCGGCTCCTCAGGATGAGGCCGGGACAAATAGAATTCCCAGCGAGGAGACGTTCCCATGACCCGCGCCCAGGCCGTCGCGCACGCCCAGGACTACTTCGATTCCGGCAGCCTCAAGCGCGACCTCTCGCGCCTCATCGCCATGCCGACCGAGAGCCAGAATCCCGAGCGCGCCCCGGTGCTCAGCGACTATCTCGAAAACGAGATGCGCCCGCTGCTCGAGGGCCTCGGCTTCACCTGCAGGACGCTGACCCATCCGCGCGCCAAGGGGCCCTTCCTCTTCGCCGAGCGCATCGAGGACCCGTCCCTGCCGACGATCTTCGGCTATGGCCATGGCGACGTCATCCGTGGCCTCGACGCTCAATGGAGCGAAGGCCTCTCGCCCTGGACCCTGACCGAGCGCGGCGACCGCTGGTACGGCCGCGGCGTGGTCGACAACAAGGGCCAGCACGTCATCAACATCAACGCCTTGCGCGCGGTGCTCGAGACCCGCGGCAAGCTCGGCTTCAACGCCAAGTACCTGATCGAGATGGGCGAGGAATGCGGCTCTCCGGGCCTGCGCGAGCTCTGCACCGAACAGAAGGAGCTGTTCAAGTCCGACGTGCTGATCGGCTCCGACGGGCCGCGCCTCAATGCCGAGCGGCCGACCGTCTTCCTCGGCTCGCGCGGCGGCGTCACCTTCGACCTTTCGATCAACGCCCGCGAAGGCGGCCACCATTCGGGCAACTGGGGCGGCATCCTTTCCGACCCGGCGATCCAGCTCGCCCATGCCATCGCCTCGATCGCCGGCCCGACCGGCCAGATCCGCATCCATGAATGGGTGCCGAAGGAGCTGCCCGAGCCGGTGCGCAAGGCGCTCGCCGATTGCGAGGTCGATGGCGGCCCTGACGGCCCGACCATCGATCCGAACTGGGGCGAGCCCGGCCTGTCGCCGGCCGAGCAGGTCTTCGGCTGGTGCTCCTTCGACGTGTTGGCGATGAAGTCGGGCGTGCCGGAGACCCCGGTCAACGCCGTGCCGCCGAGCGCCTGGGCCCGCTGCCAGCTGCGCTTCGTCGTCGGTATCGACCCGAACGAGGTGCTGCCGGCGCTGCGCCGCCACCTGAAGCGCCACGGGCTCGACATGGTCGAGGTCACCCTCGCCCGCGACGAGATCTTCAACGCGACGCGCCTCGACCCCGAGGATGCCTGGGTCCATTGGGCGCTGGCCTCGATCGCGAAGACGACCAACAAGAAGCCGGCGCTCCTGCCCAATCTCGGCGGCTCGCTGCCGAACGACATCTTCTCGGAGATCCTCGGCCTGCGCACGATCTGGGTGCCGCACTCCTATCCGGGCTGCTCGCAGCACGCCCCGGACGAGCACCTCCCGGTCGCGATCGCCCGCGAGGCGCTCGGCATGATGGCGGGGCTCTACTGGGACCTCGGCGACGGCAACACGCCGGCGCTCTGACCCAAGAGCCCTTCACTCCTGCGGCTGGCGCGGATCGCGCGCCGGCGGCAGGTCGACAGGCGTCGCCGGCGGTGTTTCTGGCGGCGCATTGGGCGGCAGCTCCGGCGGTGGGTCGGTCGGAATGCCGACGGGCTCCGCATCGGGCGGCGTCTCGATCGGCGGCGCCGGCGGAACCTCGCCCGGCGTCAGCGGCGGCAACTCTGGCGGCGGCATTGGCGGCATCGGATCGCCGCCGGGCTCGCCTGCGGCCTGATGAAACATCGTCATCTCGTGCTCCCTTTGCCTGACGCAACGCGGCGCGCCCGTGAAAGTTCGGCGCAGGCGAGGCCCCGCGGAACAATGCCGAGGCTCATGGCTTGGTTCGGCAACAGGCCAGCCAGGGAGAGCCGCCATGCCAGAGAGCCCCAAGCCGCGCGAGAACCCGGCGCTGCTCGACGAGCGCATCGAGAGTGATGCCGTCCGCCCGGAAGACGCCTCGGTCCGTCCCGATCCCGATCTTGCGGGCCGCGACCGGCGCAAGGTCAGCGACGAGACCAATGTCCACGATGCCGGCAGCGACGCCAACGACACGATCGACGGCCTGACCGAGCAGGAAGAAGCCGTCAGGCACGCCGCCGAGGACATTCCGACCGGTCAGGACCCGGCCGGGCCCACCGAGGCGACCCTGGTCTTCGACCGCGGCTCGGCGCCGCCGAAGGTCTGACACGCAGGTCATTCCCGGCCTGGCTTCCGCAGCGGCAGGCAAGCTAGGCTGAGGGATGAGCTTCGCGATCCGCCCGAGCCGTCACCTATGGTTGTGCCGAGCCTCCTTCACCGCGCTGACCTTCGGCGTCATCCCCGCTGCCGCGCAGCCCCTCGCCCCCGTCGCCTGCACCGGCCCCTTCGCGCGCAACGCCGACGAGTCGGCCCTGATCCGGGCCTTCGGCAAGAACAATGTCCGGCGGGCGCGCATCGAGATAGGCGAAGGCGAGAAGCAGCCGGGCGCCATCATCTTCCCGGGCGACAGCAAGCGGCGCATCGAGCTGATCTGGCAGGACGGCGCGAAACGTCGTCGTCCAGCAACGATCTATATCCGCGAAGGCTCTGGCCAATCGGTGGAGGGCCCGGATGGAACGCGCATCGCGATCGGCACGCCGCTCGCGGCGGTCGAGCGAGCCAATGGCGGACCCTTCACCATTCTTGGCTTCGGCTGGGATTATGCCGGCACCGCGACCGACTGGCGCGGCGGTAAGCTCGCAAAGGCAGGCGGCGGTTGCCGGCTGCTCCTGCGTTTTCATGACACGCAAGGCGCTGACGGCGCGGCGCTCGATCGCGTCTCCGGCGACAGCGAGTTTTCCTCGGGCGATGCCGACATCAAGGCTGTGAAACCCGTCGTCGGCGAGATCCTGCTGTCCTGGACGGAGTAGCGGCGCCGATCTCAGGCGCCGACCTTGGCCAGAACGTCCGCCCGCAGGAAGCGTTCGATGAACAGCATGAACAGCACCGAGGGCACGAGCAGAATCAGCGCCGTGATCGAGGCGACCTGATAGTTGCCGCCCATCGCCGCATTGTAGAGCAGGAGCGGCAGGGTCGTGACCTGCGGCACGCCGACGAAGAAGGTGCCGGTGAACTCGTCGAGCGATTCCAGGAAAACGAAGATGCCGCTCGCGATGATCCCCGGCATCGCCAAGGGCAATGTCACCGTGAAGAAGGTGCGCAGCGGTGAGGCTCCGATATTGCGCGCGGCGAGTTCGAGGTCTTTGTCGACGGCGGCAAAGGCCGCGGCCGCGATCCAGACCGAATACACCAGCCCATGCGCGGCATGGACCAGCACCACGCCCAGCACCGTGCCGTTGATGCCGAGCTGGTAGAAGACGCGGGCGACGTTGATGTAGATCGCGACCGACGGAAACGCCTGCGGCAGCAGGAAGAGCACCATGAAGGCCGCCCGCATCGGCAGCTTCAGCCGCGCCAGCGCGTAGCCGGCCGGGATCGACAGAGCGAGCGCGACGATCACCGTCAGCACCGCGATCCAGACGCTGGTGCCGAGTGAGGCCATGGCGTCGCCGGTCGGCCGGAAGACCTGCTCCCAATAGCGCGTGCCATAGGTCACCGGCAGCTTGTAGGGCGTGTACCAGCGCTCGGCCACGGACCACAGCGCGAGATTGGCGAGCGGGCCGATCAGCACGAAGGCGAAGGCGGTGAGGACGGCGGCCGCGAAGGTCGCCCTGGCGGCGGAGGCGAGCCGCATCATGGCGCGCCCTCCTTCGCCAGCCCGCGTTTCAGGTAGAGGATCGCAGCGCCGGCGCTGATCAGATATGTGATCACGCCGAGCGCATTCGCAGTCGAATAGTCGCCATAGGCGTTGATCCGGAACGCCATGTCGACGGTCAGCATGGTCGGCTGCGAGCCGGCGACCATCATCGGCACCGAGAGCACCGAGAGCATCGTCACGAAGGACAAAACGAGCGCGACCAGCAGGGTCGGCATCACCTGCGGCAGGGCGAGTTCGAAGAGCACGCGCGGGCGCGAGGCCCCGAGATTGCGGCCGGCCTCCAGCGTCGCACGATCGATCGAGGCAAGGGCGCCGGCGAGTAGCAGCGCGACGAAGGGCGTCTGCTTCCAGACGAAGGTGGCGATGATGCCGCGCCAGTCGAGGAAGCTCGTCGCGCTCAGCGGCTCCATCAGCCCGAGCGAGACGAAGGTGTTGTTCATCAGCCCGTTCTTGGCGAGGAAGGTGCGCATGCACTGCGCAGCGACGATGAACGGGATGAACAGCGGCCAGCGATAGAGCGCCCGCAGCGTGCCGACCACCCAGCGGTTCTCGCCGAGCGTCAGCGTGCCGGCGATCGCAATGGCGGCGAGCCCGGTCAGCACGCAGGAGGTCACCACGATGATGATGGTGAAGAGGATGTCGCCCGAATAGAGCTCGAAGGCCTTGGCGAACCATTCCAGCGTCAGCGAGCCGTCCGGCCGGGTGAAGGCCGAGATCAGCGAGAAGCCGAGCGGGTAGAGGAACAGCGCCGCGACGAGGAACAGGCCGGGAGCGATCAGGATCAGCGCCAGTTGGCGTTGAGACAGCATGTTGGGCGCCATCGGGAAAGATGCGGCCCGGCAGGAACCGGGCCGCGATTGGGGGTAAGGCTCAGTTCGCGACCTTCTTCTCGTAGCTTTCGAGAATGTCGTTGAAGTAGGGCGCGATCGGGAAGGGCTTCGCCTTGGCGCTGAGATCGGCCGGGGTGATGTCGGTGAAGAGCTTGTTCCAGGCGGCCTGGTCGAGCTTGCCCTCGAGGTTCTTGGCGTCGATGCCCGGATACCAGTTGAAGCGCTTGACGATGCCGTCGGCCTGGACCTGCGGGCTGGTGGCGAGCGCGATGAACGCCTCGGCCAGCTTGCGATGGGCGGTCTTCTCCGGGACGGCGTAGTACATGGGCTGGCCCGGCATGCCCGGTGCGGCGAGCTTCAGCTTCATGTTCGGCGGCAGCTTGCCGTCGGCCTGCCAGGAATAGAACATGTCGACCCAGACCGGTCCCATGGCGATCTCGCCGCGGTTCAGCATGTCGAGGGTACCGGCATTACCGGGGGTGATGACGGCGTTCTTGTTGAAGGTCTTGAGGTCGGCGAGCGCGCTGTCCCAGCCGGCCTTCACCGCCGGATCATAGGGTCCCTTGACCAGCTTGTCGGCATCGCCGCCGAAGGCGTAGACCCAGCCGGTGACGAAGGCGACGCCGGACATGCCGCCCTTGATGCCGTTATAGCCGAACTGCTTCGGGTTCTTGCCGACCCAGTCCTTCAGCTCGGCAAAGCTGTTCGGCGGCGTCTTCAGCAGGTCGGCATTGTAGGCCAGCGCCGTCTGCGACTGGAACATCGGCATCACATAGCCGGAGACGTCGGCGCCGAGCGAGTTCTTCGCCGCCTCGCTGGAGACCAGCTTCGCGGTGTCGACCCCGTCGGTGTACTTGGCCAGAAGCCCTTCCTTGACCATCGTGCCGGCCGCCTTCTGGTGGATGACGACGACGTCGAAATCCGTGGCGGCCGAGGCCTTCTGGGCGTCGAGCTTCTCGTAGATCTTCTGCGAGCCGGAATCGCCCGGCCCGGTGCCGACCGAGACGACCTTCACCCCGGGATGGGCCTTCTCGAACATCGGCCCGAGATAGTCCTTCACATAGTCGACCATGTTCTGGTCGCCGGCCGTGGCGACGTTGAGTGTCTGCGCCGAAAGCGGCGTCGCCGCCATCAGCGCTGCGATCGAACAGGCAATCGTGAGCGTGCGCATGTGATCAACCCCTGTCAGGCAGCAAGCCCGGCCTCGGACGCCGGGAAGATGTGAAGGCGCTGCACGGGAATGCGCAGCCCGACCTTCGCTCCGAGTTCGTGACGGGTGGCGTCGTCGACCGTGACCTCGCAGTCGTCGGTCTTGACGCGATAGCGATAGACCCCACCCGGATAGGCACGGGCCGCGACGCGGCCCGCCATCACCAGATCCCCCGCCGACGGCGCATCGGCCGCGTCGAGGCGCGCGACGTCGTCGCGGAAATAGGCGACGGCCTTGCCGGCCGGCAGGAGATCGCGCAGCGCCGGGGGCAGCTCGGCCGCGGCGTCGCCGGCAAGGAGCGACGCGCCACCCGCCGAGTGCTCGACGCGCAGCGGCAGGATGTTCTCGGCTCCCATGAAGTTCGCGACGAAGGCGCTGGCCGGGCGGTCATAGACCTCCTCCGGCGTGCCGACCTGGGCGATCCGACCGGCTTCCATGATGACCAGCCGGTCGGCCATGGTCATCGCCTCCTCGCGGTCATGCGTGACATGGACGGCGGTCACGCCGAGGCGCTGCTGGATCGCCCGGATCTCATGTCGCATCGTCATGCGGATCTTGGCGTCGAGATTGGAGAGCGGCTCGTCGAGCAGCAGGATTCCAGGATCGATAGCGAGCGCCCGGCCGAGCGCGACGCGCTGGCGCTGGCCGCCAGAAAGCGCCGTGACCTTGCGGCCCTCATAGCCGGAGAGGCCGAGGAAGGCGAGCATCGAGGCCACCTTGGCGGCGATCTCTGCCTTCGGCACGCCGCGCAGCTTCAGCCCGTAGCCGATGTTCTGCAGCACGGTCATGTGCGGCCAGAGCGCATAGGACTGGAACACCATCGCCATGCCGCGCTTTTCCGGCGGCAGGCCGGCAACATCGCGCCCTCCGACGATGATCGAGCCGGACTGCACCGGCACGAAGCCGCTCAGCGAGCGCAGGAGCGTGGTCTTGCCGCAGCCGGAGGAGCCGAGCAGCGCCGTGAAGCTTCCAGGAGAAAAGTCGAGATCGACGCCGTGCAGCACGCGCGTGTTGCCATAGCCAACGTGCAGACCGCACACGCTGATCGCCTCGCCCGAGCGCAAGCTCTGTTGCCGTTCGGCCTGCAAACGCCTTCTCCCTCACGCGATCTTATTCCGGCAAAATGGATCATACATTCCATTTTGCAGCTCGCTTGGAATAAGCGTAGCGGACACTTGCACCGGTGTGCAACAGCTTTGTGAAGGTCGGCGATTGCCGTTTCAGCTCGCTTCCGCCGCGCTCGAAACGGCTGTGGAGGGGGTCTTGTGCGCGCGGAATTTCCCGTCATGCTCGCGCACGCCGGGGGGCGGGGCGTGAGGACGCCGCGGATTCGGCTGGGCAGGGCAGCGCCTCGGGGGGAGAGCCAGTCAGCGTATGGTTTCAGTCGAACTCAAGGCCGTTTCGAAGAACTGGGGCGGAACCCCGGCGGTCGACGGCGTCACCTTCACCGTCGGGCAAGGCAAGCTCGTCGCCCTGCTCGGCCCTTCCGGCTGCGGCAAGTCGACGACGCTGCGTCTGATCGCCGGGCTGGAGGATGCCAGCTCGGGGGTGATCGCGATCGGCGGCAACGACGTCACCAACGCACCGCCCTCGCGCCGTGGCATCGCCATGGTCTTCCAGAACTACGCGCTCTTCCCGCATCTCTCGGTGGCGGAGAACATCCTGTTCGGCCTCAAGGTCCGCAAGCTGCCGCGCGCCGAACGCGACGAGCGCCTGGCCCGTGCCGCCGAAATCCTCGGCCTCGGCGCTTTGCTCGACCGCAAGCCGTCGCAGCTTTCCGGCGGGCAGCAGCAGCGCGTCGCGCTCGGCCGCGCCATCGTCGCGCGGGCCCCGGTCTGCCTGATGGACGAGCCGCTCTCCAATCTCGACGCCCAGCTGCGCGTCGAGATGCGACGCGAGATCCGCGAGTTGCAGCAGAAGCTCGGCATCACCATGGTCTACGTCACCCATGACCAGGTCGAGGCGATGACCATGGCCGACCAGGTCGTGCTGATGCGCAATGGCCGGATCGAGCAGGACGCGCCGCCCGACCAGCTCTACGAGAACCCGGCGACGATCTTCGTCGCCCGCTTCGTCGGCACGCCGCCGATGAACGTCATCCCGCTCGGCTCGGTCGTGACGCAAGGCGGTGGCGAAGGCCTCTCGCCGCCGGCCCATGTCGAGCCGGGCGCGCTCGCGGTCGGCATCCGTCCGGAGATGACCGAGCTGGCCGAGAGCGGCATTGCCGCCGATGTCGTCGCGGTCGAATATCTCGGCGCCGACACGCTGGTCGAGACCCGGATCGACGGGCATCCGTTCATCGTGCGCCGGCCCGGCAAGGTCCGCGCCATGGCCGGCGACCGTGTCCACATCAGACTGTCACAATCGGCGGTGCACTGGTTCGACCTGAAGACCGAGCAAAGGCTCGTCCTCGACTGACGACGCCTGAATAACCAGGCGTTCAAACGCCGTAGCAGGGGAGAAATGAGATATGGACAGGCGTGAATTCCTGAGCGGCACAGCGGCCCTCGCCGGCTCGCTCGCCGTGGCGAGGCCGGCCCTCGCCCAGACCGCCGAGCTTTCCTTCTTCTATCCGGTCGCCGTGGGCGGGCCGATCACCAAGCTGATCGATGCCTATGCCGCCGGCTTCGAGAAGGAAAATCCGACCATCAAGGTCAAGCCGATCTATGCCGGCACCTATCAGGAGACCATCGTCAAGGCGCTGACAGCGCACAAGAGCGGCACGCCGCCGGTGCTCTCGGTGCTGCTCTCGACCGACATGTTCACGCTGATCGACGAGGAAGCGATCGTCCCCTTCGACCCCTACATCAAGACCGATGAGGACAAGAAGTGGCTCTCGAGCTTCTTCCCGGGCTTCATGGAGAACAGCCAGACCGGCGGCAAGACCTGGGGCATCCCGTTCCAGCGTTCCACGGTGGTCCTCTACTGGAACAAGGAGCTGTTCAAGGAAGCCGGGCTCGACCCCGAGAAGCCGCCGAAGACCTGGGCCGAGCAGCTCGAATTCGCGCAGAAGCTGACCAAGCGCGACGCCGCCGGCAATGTGACGCAATGGGGCATCCAGATCCCCTCCTCCGGCTTCCCCTACTGGCTCTTCCAGGGTCTGACGACGCAGGCCGGCGCCATCCTCGCCAATCCGGCCGGCGACAAGACCGACTATGCCAATCCCGGCGTCGTCGAGGCACTGCAGTACTGGGTCGACCTCTCGCAGAAGCACAAGGTCCACCCGCCCGGCATCGTCGAATGGGGCACCACGCCGCGCGACTTCTTCGAGAAGAAGGTCGCGATGATGTGGACCACCACCGGCAACCTGACCAATGTCAGGACCAACGCCAAGTTCCCCTTCGGCGTTGCGGTCCTGCCCGCCGGCAAGAAGCCCGGCAGCCCGACCGGCGGCGGCAACTTCTACCTTTCCAAGAAGGCGAGCCCGGCCGAGCAGGAAGCCGCGTTCAAGTTCGTGCGCTGGATCACCACGCCCGAGCGTGCCGCGCAGTGGAGCGCCGACACCGGTTATGTCGCGGTGACCCCGGCGGCCTACGAGACCGAGGCGATGAAGAAGTACGTCGCCGACTTCCCGCAGGCCCTCGTCGCGCGCGACCAGCTGCCGACCGCCGTCGCCGAGCTCTCGACCCATGAGAACCAGCGCGTCACCAAGGCGCTGAACGACGGCCTGCAGGCTGCCCTCACCGGCACCAAGCAGCCGGGCCCGGCGATGGCCGACGCCCAGGCGGAAGCCGAGCGCATCCTGAAGTCGTATCGCTAGGACGTCGTCGATGAAGCCCAACCGTCATTGCGAGCGAAGCGAAGCAATCCAGGAAGACGCAGAGCTCTTCCGCCCCTGGATTGCTTCGTCGCTCACGCTCCTCGCAATGACGGAGGGCTGAGCCGATGAATAGCCGCGCGACCGCAACCGTCCATGGCTGGCTGCTCCTGCTGCCCGCCATGGCCTGCCTGGCCCTGTTCACGCACTGGCCCGCGATCGCGAGCTTCATCGACAGCTTCATGTCGACCCCGCGGGCGCGCCGTCCGGCGCGTTTCGTGGGACTCGACAATTACCAGCAGATGCTCGCCGACCCGATCTTCTGGAAGGCGATGACCAATAATCTCTGGTTCGCCCTGGGCACGATCCCGACCTCGATCGCGCTCGCCTTGCTGATGGCGGTCTGGGTCAACGACAAGATCGTCGGCCGCACCTGGGTCCGGATGGCCTATTTCACCCCGACCATCCTGCCGATGATCGCGGTCGCCAATATCTGGCTGTTCTTCTTCACCCCGCAATACGGCCTGCTCGAGCAGATCGTCGGCTTCTTCGGCGGGCGCAGCACCAACTGGCTGGGCTCGCAGGACACCGCCCTCTACGCCATCACCATCGTGGCGATCTGGAAGGAGGCCGGCTTCTTCATGATCTTCTATCTCGCGGCGCTGCAGGCGATCCCGCCCAGCCTCGGCGAGGCAGCGGCGATCGAGGGGGCCTCGCGCTGGACCTATTTCCGGCGCGTCCAGTTCCCGCTCCTGATGCCGACGACGCTGTTCGTTCTGATCAACGCGGTGATCAACGCCTTCCGCATGGTCGACCATATCTTCGTGATGACGCGCGGCGGCCCGGACAATGCGACGACGCTGCTGCTCTTCTACATCTACCAGGTCGGCTTCGGCTTCTGGGACACCGCCTATGCCGCTGCCCTGACCTGCGTGCTCCTGCTGCTGCTCGCACTGGTCGCCTTCGCGCAATATGGCTGGCTCGAACGCAGGACGCATTATCGATGAGCGCGCCCTCCACGCCGCAGCCCGCGACCACCGCTCGGACCGACCCCTATTCGCCCAAGGGGCTCGCCCTCTCGCTGGAATCGATCGGCGCGATCCTGCTCGCCGTCATCTGGATCCTGCCGCTGGCCTATGCCGTCTGGGCTGCGATCCACCCGGCCGAGTACACGACGCGCTTCGTGCTGAACGCGCCGCTGACCCTCGACAATTTCACCCGGGCCTGGGCGGCGGCGCCCTTTGCGCGCTATTTCCTCAACACCTTCATCCTCGTCACCATGATCCTGAGCTTCCAGCTCGTGCTGGGCACGCTCGCGGCCTATGCGCTGGCGCGGCAGGATTTCTGGGGGCGGGACGTCGCCTTCGCATTGATCCTGGCGCAGCTGATGATCATGCCGGACGCGCTGATCGTCGAGAACTACCGCACGCTCGCCAAGGTCAACCTGATCGACACGATCACCGCCATCGCCCTGCCCTATATCGCCTCGGCCTTCGGCATCTTCCTGCTGCGCCAGACCTTCAAGACCGTGCCCAAGGAACTCGACGACGCCGCTCGCGTCGAGGGCGCGAGCCCGCTCCAGGTGCTGATGAAGGTCTATGTGCCGCTCGCCAAGCCGACCTACATCGCCTACGGCCTCGTCTCGGTCAGCTACCACTGGAACAACTTCCTCTGGCCGCTGCTGGTCACCAACTCGGTCGAGTCGCGGCCGCTGACCGTCGGCCTGCAGGTCTTCTCCTCCAGCGACCAGGGCATCGACTGGGCGGTGATCTGCGCCGCGACGCTGATGACCTCGGCGCCTCTGCTGGTTGCCTTCCTGCTCTTCCAGCGTCAGTTCGTGCAGAGCTTCATGCGCGCAGGAATCAAGTGACGACATGGATCAAGTGACGACACGGCGGTTCGGATGAAACTGATCACCTGGAACATTCAGTGGGCCCGCGGCATGGACAACCGCGTCGATCCGGCGCGCGTCGTCGCCCATGCCCGGCAGATGGCCGATTTCGACGTGCTCTGCCTGCAGGAAGTCGCCGACAACTTCCCCGAGCTCGACTTCAACGACGAGACCAACCAGTTCGCGCGCTTCGCCGAATTGCTGCCCGGCTTCACGGCGATCGAGGGCATTGGCGTCGATGTCGATGACGGCAAGGGCGGCCGCAGTCGTTTCGGCAACCTCCTGCTGACGCGCTATCCCGTCGCCCAGGCGCTGCGCCATCTCCTGCCCTGGGAAGCCGCCGAGACCCGCAACATGCCGCGCACGCTGATCGAGGCCATGGCGCTGACGCCGCTGGGCCCGGTCAGGCTGATGACGACGCATCTCGAATACTCCGCGTCCGAGCTGCGCGCCGCGCAGGTCGAGGGCATCCGCGAGGCCCATCGCATGGCGCTGGCGCGTCATGCCAAGCCCCGTTCCGCCGGGCCGCACACCTACCGGATGACGCCGAGCTCGCCGAGCGCCGTGCTCACCGGCGACTTCAACATGCGGCCGGACGATCCGGTTCTGGCAAGACTGATGGCGCCCTTCCCGGGCGGCGAGCCGCCGCTCGTCGACCTCTGGCCTTCGGTGATGGGCGAGGCGCCGCATCCGCCGACCGCCAATCTCTTCGACCAGACCTACGGCCAGCCCGGCTGCCTCGACTACGTCCTGGCGACGCCCGATCTCGCGGCCCGCGCCCGCGCCATCGTCTGCGATGTCGGGACCAAGGTCTCCGACCACCAGCCGATCCTCGTCGAGTTCGACCTCGGCTGAACGCCCTCGCCGGAACCGTTCCCAGCTACTAAGACCGGACCACGATGACCTTCTCACGCCAGGACCATGAGACGCTCGCGCGCATCCTCGCCGAGGCGGGCCGCCGCGAGGTGATGCCGCGTTTCCGCAACCTCGCCGAGGGCGAGATCCGCGAGAAGCGCTCGGCGACCGACCTCGTCACCGAGGCCGACGAGGCGGCAGAGCGCTTCATCAGCGCCGAGCTCGCGCGTGCCTTTCCGGGCGCCGCGCTGATCGGCGAGGAGGCCGTCGCCGCCGACCCGGCCCTGCTGGAACGTCTCGCCGATGCCGATCTCGCCTTCGTCATCGACCCGATCGACGGCACCCTCAACTACGCCTCAGACCTGCCGCTCTTCGCGGTGATGGCCGCGGCGCTGGTCAAGGGCGAGGTCGTCGCGGCGGTGATCCATGATCCCGTCGTCGCAGACAGCGCCATGGCGCTGCGCGGCGAAGGCGCCTGGCTCGCCCGCGAGGACGGCAAGAGCCGCGACCTGAAGGTGGCGCCCGGCGCCGCCCCTGCCGAAATGACCGGCATGATGAGCTGGCAGTATTTCCCCGAACCGCTGCGCAGCGAATTGCCCGGTCGCATGCCGGCCTTCGCCAATGTGTCCTCGCTGCGCTGCTGCGGCCACGAGTACCGGCTGGCCGCCGCCGGGAACGGGCATTTCCTGCTCTATGGCCGCCTCAGCCCCTGGGACCATGCTCCGGGCTCGCTGATCTATGCCGAAGCCGGCGGCCATGTCCGCATGCTCGACGGCGAGCCCTACCGCCCGGCTCAGCCGACGCTCGGCCTGCTCTGCGCGCCCGATCGCGAGAGCTGGCTGCGCACCCGGGCGATCCTGGCGCCGTCCTTCGCTTGAGCGGCCGCGTGGCCGCGAGAAAGCCGTTGCCACCTCCCGGCATCGGAGTCGATATGGGGCCAACCTGCCGTTGAGCCTCTCCCGCGAGGCTCGGGAGAGCCCCGTTGAATGCGACACGCCCCAAGCTGCACCACCTGAACTGGAACCTGCTCCACACCTTCCTGGTGATCGTGGAAGAGCGTTCCATCACCAAGGCGGCCGACCGCCTGCTGGTCCGGCAGCCCTCGGTCAGCGCCGCCCTGCAGCGGCTGGAGGAAACGCTGGGCAGCCAGCTGATCCAGCGCGACAGCCGCCGCTTCGTGCTGACCAAGCGCGGCGAGCTGCTCTACAAGGAATGCGTCGACATCTATCGCAGCGTCGCCCGCATCGGCGACAAGCTGTCGGAGGAGCATGACGAGCTCACCGGACTCGTCCGTATCCTGGTCGTCACCCATGTCGTGATGCCGGTGCTCGACCGTTCGCTGACCCTGCTGAACCGCCAGCACCCCTCGGTCAATGTCCGCATCGACGTCGCGACCAGCCAGGACATCGTCCGCGCCGTCTCGCAGAAGCTCAGCCCGTTCGGCATCTGCCTCTTGCCGAATCCGCTGGCCGGCCTGACCTGCCGCCTGCTGCTGCGCGAGGAATTCGGCATCCTGTGCGGACGCGACCACCCGCTCTACGGGCTGAAGGACATCCCGCTCGCCGACATGAAGGACGAGCCGTTCATCGCGCTCGCCTGCGGCCAGGACGGCGCGCTCGAGCCGATGGTCTCGCTGCGCCAGGGCGTCGGCCTCGGCAGCCGGATCGTCGGCTCCAGCCCCAATCTCGAGGAGGTCGCACGGATGATCGCCGCCGGCATGGGCATCGGCATCCTGCCCGTCGCCTCCGTCCAGGACGCGCTCGATGCCGGCTCGCTCTGGGACCTCTCCTCGCCGGACGAGAATCTCGGCGCCGACCTCTACTTCATCACCAACCCGGCGATGGAGCTGAGCGCCGCCGAAGCGGCGTTCCAGCGTGTCTTCGAGGCCGAATTGCTGGCAGCCGAGCCGGCAGGCGACAACCCGGACTCTGCTTCGGATAGCCAATATCTATCTGACGCCCCGCTCAAAGCACTCTAGCCTTCGCGGGAACCAGATCGAGAAGGCCGTGCCTGCATGAAACGAGAAATCATCGAAGTCCCCGTCATCTCCGAGGCGATCCGCCGGCTGGGCGCCCCGACCTCGGCGCTGGCCCGCGCCGGCGACCTGCTGTTCACCTGCGGCATGCCGCCGGTCGACCTCCTGACCGGCGAGATCGTCACCGGCGACATCGAGACCCAGACCCGCGCCGCGCTCGATGCGCTCGACGTCGCGCTGCGCCATGGCGGGTCCTCGCTTGACGCCGTGGTGAAGGCGACTGTCTACGTCACCGACCCCGCCCTGATGGCCGGCGTCAACGCCGTCTACCGCACCCGCTTCGCCGACGGTTTCCCGGCCCGCACCAGCCTCGCCATCAAGCCCTGGCCCCTGCCCTTCGATATCGAGATCGAGTGCGTCGCCACGATCGGCTGAAGCGCCTCGCACCAGAACGCAAAGGGCTCGCCAGGCAATGCCTGGCGAGCCCTTTTTTTGTTTGAGTTGCCGCTGCCTTAGCGGTCGGCGCGCGCGACGACCGCCTGGAGCAGCACGTTGAGGCCGGGCTCGAGATCGTCCCGGTCGCAGTTTTCCTCGTTATTGTGGGTGATGCCGCCCTTGCAGGGCGCGAAGATCATCGTGGTCGGGGCATGGCGCGCGACGAAATAGGCGTCGTGCCCGGCCTGGCTGAGGATGCCCTGCGTCCGGTAGCCCATGGCCAGAGAGGCGCTGCGGACCTGGTCGATCAGCTCCGGAGCGAAGATCGCGCCGCCCCAGTTCCAGACATCGAGGATCTCGGCACTGCAGCCGGCACGGGCTGCCGCCTCGCCGACGGCGCGGCGCATGCGCTCGGCCATCACCTGTGCGGTTTCCGGGTCGGCGTGGCGGACATCGCAGACCGTCTGGGCCCAGTCGGAGAGGATACCCGGCTTGTTCGGCCAAGCGATCAGCCGTGCCGCCGTCGCCTTGCCGCCGCTGCCGGCATATTCCCAGCCGAGCTCGTCGACGGCGACCAGCAGGCGCGCGCCGGCGATCAGCGCGTTCTTGCGCCGCTCCATCGGCCATGGGCCGGTATGGGCGGTCTCGCCACGGAACTCGACCAACATGCCGGTGCTCGGGAAGCCGCCGGTAACGACGCCGACCTGCATGCCGTCGCGATCGAGATAATAGCCCTGCTCGATATGGAACTCGAAATAGGCGTCGAAGGCGTGCGGCTTCTCCTCCATCTCGCCGAGATAGCCGATCCGGGCCAACTCCTCGCCGATCGACTTGCCGTCATCGTCGCGACGCTCGCGCGCCCATTCGAGGCCATAGGCGCCGACGAAGCAGCCGGAGCCGACCATGGGCGGCGAGAAGCGGCTGCCTTCCTCATTGGTCCAGTTGACCACCTCGAGCGGCCGGCGGGTACGATGGCCGAGCGCATCGAGCGCACGGCAGACTTCGAGCCCGCCGAGCACGCCGGCGATGCCGTCGAAGCGCCCGCCATTCACCTGCGTGTCGAGATGGCTGCCCATCACCACCGGCGGCAGGCTGTCGTCGAGGCCCGGGCGACGCGCGAAGATGTTGCCCATGCCGTCGATCCGGACCTTAAGCCCGGCCTCGCGGCACCAGCCGACGAACTCGTCGCGCATCTGCTTGTCGGCATCGCCGAGCGCGAGACGCGAGAGGCCGCCCGGCCGGCCGCGGCCGATCTCAGCCGAACGCTCGAGGGTCGCCCAATAGCGCTCGATATCGACGCGCGCAGATGCTGGCAGTGCCATCACACTCTCCTGACTATCTGGATATTCTCAGTGGCCGAACAGGCGCGCCGGGCCGAGCACGATGCCGGGGAACAGCACCATCAGCAGCAGCACCGCCACCATCGAGCCGATGAACGGCAGCAGGTAGCGGAACGAGGCCGACATCGGGATGCCGCCGACCCGGCAGGCCGCCATCAGGTCGATGCCGAGCGGCGGCGTGTTCGCGCCGATCGCGAGGTTGACCGTCAGCAGCACGCCGAAGAACACCGGATCGATCTGGTAGGCGCGCAGGATCGGCACGAAGACCGGCGCCAGGATCAGGATGATCGCGATGGTCTCCATGAAGGTGCCGAGGATCAGCAGCACGCCCATCATCAAGAGGAGCGCGACGGTCGCGCTATTCGTCGCCGAGGAAATCGCGTTGACGATCAGCTGCGGCACCTGCTCGGCCGCCAGGATCCAGCCGAAGATGCTGGCGCAGGCGATGACGAACAAGATCGAGGCCGAGCTCTCGGCCGTCTGCTTCACCAGGTTCCAGATCAGCGGAAAGGTCAGCTTGCGGTAGATCAGGCCGCCGACGATCAGCGCATAGAGCACGCCGATGCCGGCTGCTTCCGTCGCCGTGAAGATGCCGCCGCGGATGCCGCCGATGATGATCACCGGGCCGAGCAGGGCGAGCGAGGAATCCTTCAGTGCCAGCCAGAGCTCGCGCCAGTTGAAGGCCTCGCCGCCACGCCAATCATTCCGGCGGGCAATGATGTAGGCGACGATCATCAGGCCGAGGCCGGTCAGGATGCCGGGGACGATGGCGGCGACGAAGAGCGCGCCGATCGAGGTGTTGGTGGCTGTGCCGTAGACGATCAGCACGATGCTCGGCGGGATCACCGTGCCGAGCGAGCCCGCGCAGCCGAGCAGCGAGCAGGAGAAGCCGGTGTCGTAGCCGCGCTCCTTCATTGCCGGCAGCATCATCGTGCCGATCGCCACGACGTCGGCGACGCCGGAGCCCGAAAGCGCGCCGAACATCATGCAGCCCATCACCATGACGATGGCGAGGCCGCCGCGGGCGCGCCCGACGATGGCGCTGCAGAGCCGGATAATGCGCGGCGTCAGGTCGCCATGGAGCAGCAACAGGCCGGCGAGCAGGAAGAGCGGAATCGCGAGCAGGGTGAAGGAGTCGATGCCGGCGAGAACGCGCTGCGCCACGACGATCATCGGCGCGAGGTCCGACACCAGGAGGTAGACGACCGAGGCGAGGCCGAGTGCGACCGCGATCGGCGCGTCCAGCGCCACCAGCACGGTGAAGCTGGCGAGCAGCAGGGCAAGTCCGAGCGTCACGAGGCGCGCTCCTTCAAGAGGGGCAGGAGGATGACGATAGCCGAGAGGCCGGCTCCGATCGGCAGCGCCACATAGACGACGGCATTGGGGATCTGCAGCGCGGTCGTCAGGCTGTCGAGGCCGGCTTCGGTCAGCTGCCAGCCGGTATAGGCGAGGATGGCGAAGAACAGCGCGGTCAGCAGCCGGGCGACGGTCTCCAGCTTGCCCCGCAGGCGCTCATTGCGCACCAGGAGTGGCAGCAGGCCGGCATTCAGATGGCTGGCGCGCACCGTCGCCGGCACGAGGCCGATGAAGACGCTCCAGACCAGCAGGCTGCGCGGCAGCTCCTCGGACCAGTACGGCGTCGTGCCGAGAAGATAGCGCCCGAGGGCGACATAGACCACGACGGCGCTGAACAGCGCGACGCCGATGGAGGAGACGGCCAACGTCAGCCGGTCGACGATGTCGACGCCGCGGGCGAGCGCGCTCCTGGGCGCGGCAGGCGATGAGTCGGGGGTCACGAGAGCCTCTCCTCGGCGGGATTGGGATCACCGGAAGGCGAGACGCCGCCAGGCCTTGACCTGGCGGCGTCCTGCCAGTCCGCGATTGCGGAGTTACTTGCGGTACTTGTCGAGCAGCGCCATCAGCGCCGGGCCGTAGACGGCTTCCTGCGACTTCCAGACCGGCTGGACCGCGGCGATGAACGGCGTCGGGTCAACCTTGTTGACGGTCATGCCCTTGGCGGTCAGCTTCTCGACCAGTTGCTGGTCGGAGGCGGTGACCATCTTGCGCTGCTCGTCGCGCCACTTGGCGGCGGCGGCCAGCACGGCTTCCTTGTCGGCCGGGCCGACCTGATCCCAGATCCGCTTGCTGACGACGAGGCAGGCCGCGCCCCAGACATGGCCGGTCAGGGCGACGTACTTCTGGACGTCGGCGAAGGACGAGGAATCGATGATCGAGAGCGGGTTTTCCTGCGCGTCGAACACGCCCTGCTGCAGCGCCGAGTAGAGTTCGCCGAAGGCGAGCGGAGCCGGCTCGGCGCCGAGCGCGCGGAAAGTGTCGAGGCGCACCTTGTCGGGCGTCACGCGGATCTTCACGCCCTTCAGGTCTTCCGGCTTGTTGACCGGCGCCTTCTTGGTGGTGATGTGGCGATAGCCGTTCTCCCACCAGCCCAGCACCACGATGTTCTTGGCCGCGAGCAGCTTGGCAAGCTCGGTGCCCATCTCGCCATCGAAGGCGGCGAAGGCCTTCTCGCGGGTCGGCCAGGCATAGGGAAGCTCGACGATGCCCATGCGCGGCTCGATCGGCTGGAACGAGCCGCTGCCGATCACGCCGCCCTGCATGGTGCCGATCTGCAGCCCTTCGACGACATCCTTCTCCGTGCCGAGCTGGCCCGACGGGAATATCTGGATCGTGACGCGGCCTTCGGTCGCGTTGGCGACATCTTCGGCGAAGCCCTTCGCCGCGAGGTTCCAGCTATGGTTCTCGGCGAGCACATGGCCGAGCCGGATCTGGACTTTGTTCTGCGCCATCGCCGGCACGGCGGAGAAACAGCCGAGGACCGTGGCGACCTTCGCCAATGCGGTCATTCCCACGAATTTCATGGTTTTTACCCCTCTATGCGGCTTTGTAGCTATGCCCGTGATTGTTTGGGGCATGAGCGTGGCTGGCAAATAGATATTGGCTATGCTTGGCATCCGGCCTGCCGCCAGTGCCTTGCCGAGCGGCGCAACACCGCCCTCTCCCGCGCATTCGATTGGCTTTCGGAGCCGCCGGAAAAGCTGCCTCAGGCGACGACCGGCGCAACGATGGCGTTCAGCGCCGAGACCAGATCGGCCGGCCGCATCCGAAGCTGCAATCCGCGCTGGCCGCCATTGAGGTAGACCTGCTCATGCACCAGCGCCTGCTCCTCGATCGCGGTCGGGATCCGCCGCATCTGCCCGAAAGGGCTGATGCCGCCGACCTTGTAGCCGGTCAGCCGCTCGGCCTCGGGCGGCTTCATCATCTGGGCCGACTTGCCGCCGAAGGCCGCGGCGAGCTTCTTCATCGAGACCTCGCGATCGGACGGCACGATCACGCAGGCCGGCTTGCCGTCGACCAGCGCCATCAGTGTCTTGAGCACCCGCTGCGGCGGCTCGCCCAGGGCCTCGGCCGCCTGCAGGCCGACCTTGTCGGCGCCGGGGTCGTAATCATAGCTGTGGACGGTGAAGGCGACGCCCGCCTGCTCCAGCGCCTTCGTCGCCCTTGTCGCCTTCGACATTCCAGCCTCCAGGGCGCAGCCGCCATGGCCGCAACCTTCCGATGAGGCGCGGACCATCTTCCGCGGCCGGAGCGAGGTCAATGCGGAGATCTGCAAGCCGGACACGCGCCGGGCACCACCCTGCCCCGCGACAACCGGCACAAGGCCGGCTTGCCGCAGTCCGGAAACGAGATATATTCAAAGATAAAGATACATCGAATATAATCCTGGGGAGGATCCATGCTGAACCGTCGCGACATGTTGCTGGGCGGCGCGGCCGCCGCGCTGGCCGGCTCCGCTTCGGGCGCCTTCTCCCAGGTTGTCGCCACGGCCAAACAGGGCGAGCGGGCGATCTCGATTCTCAGCGACGGCAGTTTCGAGCTGCCGCAATCGATGCTGGCGCGCGATGTCCCGCTCGATGCGGTCTCCCAGGCGACCAAGGTTAGCGGCCCGACCGTCAGCGTGCTGAACGTCACCTGCTTCCGGCAGGGCGATCAGGTCATCGTCTTCGACAGCGGCTCGGGCTCCAACTTCCTGCCCGGCACCGGCAAGCTCGCCGCCAGCCTGGAAGCCGCCGGCATCGCGCCCGACAGCGTCACCCATGTCCTGTTCACGCATCTCCACCCCGACCATTTCTGGGGTGCGCTCGACGATTTCGACACGCCGCTCTTTCCGAACGCCCGCTGGCATGCCGACAAGCGCGAGGTCGCCTTCTGGACCGACGCCAAGGTCTACGAGAAGCTGCCCGAGGACCGGCACGCCTTCGCCGCCGGCGCCCAGCGCATCGTCAAGGCGTTGGGCGACACGCTGGAATTGCACGATGCCGGCTCGGAATGGGTGCCCGGCGTCGCCGCCTTCGACACGGCCGGCCACACGCCCGGCCACGTCTCCTTCGAGCTCAAGGATGCAAGCGGCCCGGTCTTCGTGCTCGGCGATGCGCTGACGCACAGGATCGCCTCCTTCGCCCATCCGGAATGGCGCCCGGCCTCCGATCATGACGCCGATCTCGCGGTCGCGACCCGGCGCCGGGTGCTCGATCGTGCCGCGAACGAGAAGGCCCAGGTGATCGGCTACCATCTCGACGGCGCCATCGGCCGCGTCGAGCGCGACGGCAACGCCTATCGCTTCGTCACCGGCAGCTGAGCGCCGGGCGATGTAAGGCGGCGCCGTCCCTGCCGGCGCCCCTTCCGCTCACTGTCCCGTAGCGTAGAACTTCGCTTTGTCGGGCTTGTAGGTCCAGGCCAGACCGGCATTCTTCCAGCCATTGACGGTGCGCTGGCCGTAAGGGGACGTATCACCCTCGAAGCCCTCATACTGGCTGTAGACCTGGGTGAACCCGGCCTCGGCCAGCTTGTCGGCGGCGCGGGCCGAGCGGTCGCCGGAACGGCACATCAGGATGACGCGGTCGTTCTTGCTCAGCCCCTTGGCGGCCAGCAGGCGCTCGACGTCCCGGCTGAAGACCGGGTTCGCATCGAGCTTGTAGCGCCCCTCCTTGTCGTCCCAATCCCAGAATTCGGTCACCTCGACGAACGGGACATGGCCGTCGATGACAGGCGCCCAGCCGGTGAACATCATCTCCGCCCGGGTCCGTACGTCGACGAACAAGGTGCGGGCGCCGTCCCGGCTGATCGTCTCCGCCGCCTCGCGCGGCCGCATGTAGAGGCCGAGCGAGGTCTGCTTGGCCTTCGGAATGGCGGCCTGCGCCTGGGCGGCAGCATTGGCAGGCGGCGCGGTGCCGGGAACGACCGGAGCCTGCGCCGAGGCGGAAGAAGCTGCAACGGCCATGACGATGGCCGACAGGATGGCGATCTGGCGTTTCATGCGGATGTCCCTCACCGGTCCCTGCTATGCCTGCGCCGCGCCGCTCAGAGCGGCTTGTGCGGGCAGGTGCGGATGCCGAGCAACGTGTAGGCCGGGCAGAAGCGGAACAGCGCCGTCGCCAGCATGACCACGCCCCAGGCCGTCAGCGCGTATTTCCACGCTCCCCAGCCGGCGACGAGCTCGGCCAGCGGCGACACGAACGCCGCCATGACGAGCACGATACCGACGACGAAGCGAACCCAGCGATCAAGGACACCGACATTCATCGACCCGCTCCATGTTATGACATATTAATATTCATATATCTGAATTATAAAATGTCAACGACACCCCTGCACGGCCTTGCCGGTCCATCGCCATGTTTGTGGACGCCGCCGCGCCGCCGTTCGATGATGTCGATCAAACAACGCCGCGATTTTTCGGACTGGCGGCCCCGTGCGCGCGCCAGTCCGGCAGACGGGCGCGCCGCAGACCGTCTGCAATGCACTGACGGCGCATATCGCCGCAGGGTGACGTTGGAACCCGCTCCGCTCAGCGGCGGAAGATGAAGAGGTTCCGGATCGAGCCTTCCATCAGGAAGGCGATGCCGAGTCGGGCGCCGATCATCATGCCGCCGATGGCGAGCGGCCAGGACAGCGCCATCATCGATCCGGCCGAGATGCCCTGCCCGATCGTGCAACCGCCGGCGAGCACGCCCCCGCCCCCCATCAGCACCGCCCCGAGCAGGTGCCGGCGCATTTCGTAATGGTCGTCGAAGGCTTCCCAGCGGAACTCGGCATCGAACAGCGCCGAGGCGAAGGAGCCACAGACCACGCCGACGATCGTGCCGACGCCGAAATCGAACAGCCCGACCGGCGTCGTCAAAACCGCATAGAGCGCCCGGCCGACCGGCGAGACGAAGGTCAGGCTCTGCGTCCGCGGGTTGAGGGCGAACTCGTCGATCGCGACCCCGGTCGCCCACCAGCCCAGCACCACGCCGAGCCCGAGCGTCAGCCCGGCAATCAGCAGGCGCGGCGAGCGCCGCAGCCGGCGATCGATCAGCACCGCCCCGATCAGGAAGGCCGGAACGAGGATGCCGAGCGCGAGCCGCAGGTCGCCTACCCCCAGCCATTCGAGCACCGAAGGCAGGTCGCCCTGCACCGAGCCCGGCACGGCGACCGCGACCTTCTCCAGAACGTCGATCCGCAGCGGCGCCAGGATGCCGCGCAGCGTCGCATAGGCCACGGCGCCGAAGACCATCATCACGATCAGGCTGCGCAGGTCGCCGGCGCCGAGCCGGATCAGCGAGCCGAAGCTGCAGGTGCCGACGAGCGCCATGCCGATGCCGAACAGAGTGCTGCCGAGGAGGATCGAGAACCAGGCGAGCGCGCTCGGCACATAGGTCGAGAATTCGGGCGAGAGATCGCCGCGCCAGACCATCAGCTGCGTGCCGAACAGCGCGACCGCGAGCGCCAGCCCGAAGATCCGCAGCCGGCGCGTATCGCCGCCGATCCAGAAATCCTCGATCGCGCCGAAGGAGCAGAGCCGCGCCCGCCTGACGGTGAAGCCGCAGGCGGCGCCGACCAGGACGCCGACGATCGTCACGGCCCAGGGAGAAAGCGGTGTCACGGTTCAGCGCCCGGGCAACGGGAGCATTTTTCCGGTCAATCCTCGTTCGCCGGCTTCTGCGGCCCGCAGAAGATGTCGTAGATCACCGAGATCATGCGCCGGACATCGTCATTGGCGAGGCTGTAATAGATCGCCTTGCCGTCCCGCCGCGTCGTCACCAGCTGGTCGAGCCGCAGGCGCGCCAATTGCTGCGACACCATGGGCTGACGCAGGGAAAGGATGTGCTCCAGCTCGGTCACCGTGCGCTCGCGCTCGGCGAGCAGGCAGAGCAGCAGGAGGCGGTTTTCATGCGAGAGCGCCTTGAGGAAATCGCTCGCCTTGCGCGCCTTGCGCATCAGGACATCGAGTTCCGGCGAGAATTCCTCGCCGTCGCGCAGCTCGGTCTCGAGAGCCTTGGAAACGATCGCGCTCATTGTCTTTCCATCGTCGCGGACAGGCCGCTCGTTCGCTCTATCGTCTTTTCTATGTCAGCAAGCATCTTGCCAAGCAAACCCCAGAACGTGTCGTTGCTGAGATAGCCGGTGATCCGGCCGACCTCGCGTCCCTCAGAAACCAGCACGAAGGTCGGCGTGTAGCGCACCGGCCTGGCGAGTGCGGGCTCGGGCGGGCCGCCCTTGCCGAGGTCGATCCGCCGCAGCGGCGCCGCGCGCCCCTCCGCCGTCTTGTCGTAGCCCGGCGCGACCTCGCGGTCCCAGCGCTCGCACCAGACGCAGCCCGCGCGCTCGAACATCAGGAGCTCGGCACCGCGCGCCGCCATCGCCGGCAACAGCAGCGCAGAGGCGACCAGCAAAGCGCGCATGACATTGGCGGTTGCATTCATCGCGTTAACATAGTCGTATTCAGATATATAAACCAGAGGCAGGATCAGAGCGTGTTCGACATCTCGATCGCCGGCGCTTTCATGGCCGGGCTGCTCTCCTTCCTCAGCCCCTGCGTGCTGCCCTTGGTGCCGCCCTATCTCTGCTTCCTGGCTGGCGTCGGCATTGGCGAGCTGTCGGGCTCGGGCGGCAAGCTGGAAGCCCGCCAATCACGCCGGATCGTCATGATGGCCGGCGCCTTCGTGCTCGGCTTCACCACCGTCTTCGTCGCGCTCGGCGCTACTGCCTCGACGATCGGCGCCGTCGTCACCGCCTATTTCGAGACGCTCTCGATCATCGCCGGGGCGCTGATCCTGATCATGGGCCTGCATTTCCTCGGCTGGCTGCGGATTCCCCTGCTTTATCGCGAGGCGCGCTTCCAGACCGAGCGCAAGCCGGCGAGCATGGTCGGGGCCTATCTCGTCGGCCTCGCCTTCGCCTTCGGCTGGACGCCCTGCGTCGGACCGGTGCTCGCGACGGTGCTGATGGTCGCCGGTGCGGAAGGCACCGCCGCGCGCGGCGCCACGCTGCTCGCCGCCTATTCGCTGGGGATCGGCGTGCCCTTCCTGCTCGCCGCGGTGTTCGCCGGCCCCTTCCTCAATCTGATGGCGCGCTTCCGGCGGCACATGCCGGTGGTCGAGAAGACCATGGGCGCGGCCCTCATCGTCACCGGCCTGCTGTTCATGACCGGCACCATGCCGGTTCTGGCCGGCTGGCTGCTCCAGACATTCCCGGCTCTCGGCACGATCGGATAGGGAGAGGCTGATGCTGACGCGCAGAACCCTGCTGGGCACCGCCTTCGCGGCGACGCTGGCGAAACCGGCCGCCGGCGCCACCCTGGGCGAGGACGGGCTCTACCATCTCGACTGGTATCTCGAGAGTTTCCTCGACCTTCCCGAGGACCTGCAGACCGCGACCACCAATGGCAAGCGGCTCGCCATCATGTGGGGGCTGAAGGGCTGCCCGGCCTGCCGGCGCATGCACGAGGTCCATCTCGCCGACCCCGCCATCGAGGGCTACATCAAGGCAAACTTCGAGGTGCTGCACCTCAACCATATCGGCGCCCGCGAAGTCACCGATTTCGACGGCAGCAAGCTCGGCGAGAAGCAGCTCGGCGAGCGCTACGGCGTCAGGTTCACCCCGACGATCCAGTTCCTGCCCGAAAGCGCGGACGGGCTGAAGGCGCGCAAGCCGCAGGAGCGCGAGGTCGCCCGCATGCCCGGCCTGCTCGATCCCCCGCAATTCCTGGCGATGTTCCGCTATGTCCGCGAGAAGGGCTATGAGCGCGCGCCCTTCCCCGACTGGCTGAAGCGCAACCCGGTCAAGTCGGGCTGATTCTTCCACCGCCGAAGCGCAGCGGCGCGCCGGAAACCTCCGCAGGGCTCCGAGAACCCTCATCCTGAGGAGCTGCGCAGCAGCGTCTCGAAGGATGCTCCAGCCTGGTCCGGAGCCTCCTCGAACATCCTTCGAGACGCCATCCCTGACGGAATGGCTCCTCAGGATGAGGGCTGCGTGAAATCTCGAACAAGCACGCAGCACTTCCCGGCGGATGCCGCAGCCGAGCGGCGCGCCTTGGTCAAGGCCAACGAGAAATGACAACGCCGCCATGACGGCGGCGCTGTTCCAATGTGCGTTCTCGACGCCCCCTCCGAGTGAGGGCGTGCCGGCCCGCTACTTGTTCACCGGCGATTCCGGGTCGAACAGATAGGCCATCACATCCTTGATCTGCTGCTCGTCGAGCACCTTGTTGACGCCGAAGCGCGGCATGTTCGAGCAGGGCACCACCGCCATCGAATTGTAGATCTTGGTGTAGGCGTCCTTGATCGTCTCCGGATCGTATTTCCGGTCCTTGCCATAGGCGGCTAGGCTCGGGCCGAGCGTGCCGTAGCTGACCTCCTTCGGGTCGAGCTGGTGGCAGGCGAAGCAGTTGCCGCCGGAGACGGTGTTCGGCGGATCGGAGAACTGGCCGCCGCGCCCATTGTTGGCGACCTGATAGCCCTTCTTCCAGTCGCCGAGGAACTTCCCGTCGGCCGGATAGGAGACCCGCGCCGATTCGCGCTTCAGGATCGCCTCGGATTCCGCCGAGGACGGGTTGTTGCGCGTCGTGTTGCAGACGGCGAGCGTCTCGTCCGGCTTGATCCTGGCCTGCCATTCCGGCGGCGCCTTGCCGAAGGTCGCGGAAAGGTAGGCGTCGATCACGGCCTGGCTCGGCCGCTCATCGGCGAAGGCCGGGCCGGCGCAGAGCAGGAGCGCGGCGGCGGCGAATGCGTGCTTCATCATCTCGTTGCCCCTCAGCGCTTGATCGACGGAACCTTGATCTCGCCGCCTTCGGCCTGCTTCTGCAGGAAGACGGTGAGAGCGGTCAGGGCGTCGGTGCCATAGCCAGGCACCGGCCAGCGCTGCTGGCGATAGCAGTCCCAGAGCCTGTGCTGCATGGTGCGCAGCGCGCTCTGCGAGACGCGATAGGTCGGCCAGGAAGCCATCGTCTCCTGCGCGGTCTTGCCCTTGACCGAGAGGTTCGGCAGCCCCTGCAGGCGGATGCGCTTGCCTTCCTCGGCATGGCAGGTGGCGCAGGAGAAGTCGTTGACCCCGCCGCGGGTGTAGAACAGCGCCTCTCCGACCGCCGCCATCTCCTTTTCCTTGGGATGGGAGAGCTGCGGCTGGATCTTCATCTCGCTCGACTTGTTGGCGATGAAGGCGACGAGATCCTCCATGTCGGAGGCCCGGGCCGGGCCCGAGAAGCGCCGCAGCACCACGTCCTTGGTGTCGAGCCCCTGGAGCTTGTCCATGCACCAGAGCAGGCGCTGCTCGGTATCCATCACCTTGTCGGCGTCGGCGAAATAGCGCGGCAGCTTGGCGAAGGCGCCTTCGAGCTTGCCCGGCCCTTCGCCGAGATCGCAGCCCTCGAGCGAGACGTTCTTGGTGCCGCGCTTTTCCGCCCACAGCACCTCGCCGCGGTCGACCGCCAGGAAGCCCGGATTCGAGAACGGGTCCGAGAGCATCTGGCGATAGCGCTCGATTTCCTTTTCGCTATCGTCGAGCGGTGGCGACTGCGCGGTCAGGTGGCCTGCGGCCATTGTCATGGCGGCAGCCAGCACGGCCGCCCCGATCATGGGGAGCTTCATCCCTTGCCCTTTCGTTCCCTCTCGCGGCCGTGGTTTCCCGGCCTGTGCTGTACGCCCCTCTCTCGTTGGAGGGGCTTTACATTCACAAAAAACAATATCACGATACGTGAGAATGATCGCGAGCCGGCCCCGCCGTCAAGAGCGAAACAAGAACATTTCAAAGGAGGAATTCCGATGTCTTCAGGGCTTACGCGCCGCAGCACGATCACGGCCGGCGCCGTCGCCGCTTTCGCCAGCCTTCTGGGCTCGCGGCTGGCCTTCGCCGACGAGAAGGCCGTCGCGGCCGAAATCAAGAAGCTCTACGGCGACAAGGCGATGGCCGAGGGCAAGATCAAGCTCGACGTGCCGGAGATCGCCGAGAACGGCCTGGTCGTGCCGGTCAATGTCGAGATCGACAGCCCGATGACCGACGCCGACTACGTCAAGGCGGTCCACATCTATGCCGACGGCAATCCGCAGCCGGGCATCGTGACCTACCACTTCACACCGGCCTGCGGCAAAGCCTCGGCCGCGACCCGCATGCGGCTCGCCCAGACCCAGAACATCGTCTGCGTCGCCGAGATGTCGAACGGCGCGCTGCACATGGCCAAGGCCAACATCAAGGTCACGATCGGCGGCTGCGGCGGCTAGGCTCAGCCCCGCCGGTTCAACGAGAAAAGACGTTTCAAGGTGAGGATGCTCCCATGACCACCAAGCCCACCCCGCGCGTGCGTGTGCCGGCCAAGGCCGCCGCCGGAGAGCTGATCGAGATCAAGACGCTGATTTCGCACGAGATGGAATCGGGCCAGCGCAAGGACGCGCAGGGCCAGACGATCCCGCGCAAGATCCTCAACAAGTTCAGCGCCAGCTTCAACGGCAAGCCGGTCTTCTCGGCCGACTGGCACCCGGCGATTTCCGCCAACCCCTACCAGTCCTTCTTCTTCAAGGCGACGGAATCGGGCGAGTTCACCTTCACCTGGAAGGATGACGACGGCTCCGAATACACCGCCAAGAACAAGCTGACGGTCGGCTGAGCCGCTGCGGCCGGCGCGGCCGGCCACCACCAGATCACGAAAGGCGCGCCGCCGGTGGGCAGCGCGCAGGGGCGGCGCGCACGCGTTCGTCCAGAGGATGAAGCATGGTCTCTCGACGCGAATTCCTTCAGGCCACGGCGGCTGCGGCGGCGATCGCCACGGCCTCCGGCCTCGGCCCGCTCGGCCGGGCCGCGGCCCAGCAGAAACTCACCCAGGCCGATATTCTGCGTTTCGACCCGCTGGGCACGGTGACGCTTCTCTATGTCACCGACATCCACGCGCAGCTGATGCCGCTGCATTTCCGCGAGCCCTCGGTCAATCTCGGTGTCGGCGCGGCCAAGGGCCAGCCCCCGCATCTCGTCGACGCGGAGTTTCGCGAGCACTTCAAGATCGCCGCCGGCTCGGCCGACGCTTTCGCGCTGACCTCCGATGATTTCGTCAGCCTGGCCAAGAGCTATGGCCGGATGGGCGGGCTCGACCGCGTCGCGACCCTCGCCAAGGCGATCCGGGCCGAGCGCGGCGACGACAAGGTTCTGTTGCTCGACGGCGGCGACACCTGGCAGGGCAGCTGGAGCTCGCTCCAGAGCAAGGGCCAGGACATGGTCGACGTGATGTCGGCGCTGAAGACCGACGCCATGGTCGGCCATTGGGAGTTCACGCTCGGGGCCGAGCGGGTCAAGGAGATCGCCGAGAGCGCCTCCTTCGCCTTCCTCGCCCAGAACATCCGCGACAAGGAATGGAACGAGCCGGTCTTCCCGCCGCGAAAAGTCTTCGAGAAGGGCGGCGTCAAGATCGCCGTGATCGGCCAGGCCCTGCCCCGGACGGCGATCGCCAATCCGCGCTGGATGTTCCCGGACTGGGAGTTCGGCATCCGCGAGGAGGAGATCCAGAAGCAGGTCGAGGAAGCCCGCGCCGAGGGCGCCGCCATCGTCGTGCTGCTCTCCCATGACGGCTTCGACGTCGACAAGAAGCTGGCCTCCAGGGTCACGGGCCTCGACATCATCCTGACCGCCCATACCCATGACGCGATGCCGGGGATGATCCGGGTCGGCGACACCGTGCTCGTCGCCTCCGGCTCGCATGGCAAGTTCCTGTCGCGGCTCGACATCGCCGTGAAGGACGGCAAGGTCTCCGACATCCGCTTCAAGCTGATGCCGGTCTTCTCCGACGCCATTGCCCCGGACGCCGAGATGGCGGCGCTGATCAAGAAGGTCCGCGAGCCCTACGCCGCCGATCTCGCCAAGGAGATCGGCCGGACGGAGTCGCTGCTCTACCGGCGCGGCAATTTCAACGGCTCGTTCGACGACCTGATCTGCGACGCGATGCTCAGCCAGCGCGACGCCGAGATCGCGCTCTCGCCGGGCTTCCGCTGGGGCGGCAGCCTGCTGCCGGGCGACGCCATCACCTGGGAGGCGATCACCAACGCCACCGCGATCACCTATCCCAACTGCTACCGCATGGAGATGACCGGCGCGCAGCTCAAGGAGATCCTCGAGGACGTCGCCGACAACATCTTCCACCCGGACCCCTATTTCCAGGGCGGCGGCGACATGGTCCGCGTCGGCGGCATGGGCTACGCGATCGACGTCGGCAAGCCGATGGGCAGCCGCATCTCCGGCCTGACTCATCTGAAGTCCGGCCAGCCGATCGAGGCCGCGAAGAAGTACGTCGTCTCCGGGTGGGCCAGCGTCAACGAGGGCACGCAGGGCCCGCCGATCTGGGACGTGGTGCGCGACCACGTCGCCGCGACCAAGACGATCACCATCAAGCCGAACGACGCCGTCAAAGTCACCGGGGCCTGACACGGCCTTCAGGCCGGCTGCCCGCGATCAAACAGGACGAACGCCCATGAGTTCCGAACCACAGGCCGGGCCTCTCAGCCGCCGCCGCTTCCTCGGCGCGGCCGGAGCGGCCAGCGCAGGCCTTGCCGCCTCCGCCCTGCCCGCGCGCGCCCAGGCCCCCGCGCCCGATCCGCTGATCACCGAGGTCCAGGACTGGAACCGCTATCTCGGCGAAGGCGTCGACAAGCGCCCCTATGGCACGCCCTCGCGCTTCGAGAAGCATGTCATGCGCCGCGACGTCTCCTGGCTAACGGCCTCGCCCGAATCCTCGGTGAACTTCACGCCGCTGCACGAGCTCGACGGGATCATCACCCCGTCCGGCCTGTGCTTCGAGCGCCACCATGGCGGCATCGCCGATATCGACCCGGCCAATCACCGGCTGATGATCCATGGGCTGGTCGAGAAGCCGCTCGTCTTCACCATGGAAGACATCAAGCGCATGCCGCGCCAGAACCATGTCCACTTCCTCGAATGCGCCGCCAATTCCGGCATGGAATGGCGCGGTGCGCAGCTCAATGGCTGCCAGTTCACCCACGGCATGGTCCACAACGTCATGTATACCGGCGTGCCGCTGAAACTGCTGCTCGCCGAGGCCGGCCTCAAGCCCAACGCCAAATGGCTGATGCTCGAAGGCGCCGACTCCTCCGGCATGAACCGCTCCCTGCCGGTGATGAAGGCGCTCGACGACGTGCTGATCGCCTTCGCCATGAACGGCGAGGCGCTGCGGCCCGAGCAGGGCTACCCGTTGCGCGCCGTCGTGCCGGGCTGGGAAGGCAATATCTGGGTGAAATGGCTGCGCCGGATCGAGGTCGGCGACATGCCCTGGCAGGCCCGCGAGGAGACCTCGAAATACACCGACCTGCTCGCCGATGGCCGTTCGCGCCGCTACACCTTCATCATGGACGCCAAGTCGGTGGTGACCAATCCCTCGCCTCAGGCCCCCCTCAAGCACAAGGGCCGCAACGTCCTTTCCGGCCTCGCCTGGTCGGGGCGCGGCACGATCAAGCGCGTCGACGTCACGCTCGACGGCGGCAAGAACTGGCAGTCGGCCAGGATCGACGGGCCGGTGCTCGAGAAGTCGCTGACCCGCTTCTATGTCGATTTCGACTGGGCCGGCCAGGAGCTGCTGATCCAGTCGCGCGCCATCGATTCCACCGGCTATGTCCAGCCGACCAAGGCGGAGCTGCGCAAGGTCCGCGGGGTCAACTCCATCTACCACAACAACGGCATCCAGACCTGGCAGGTCCGGCCGAACGGGGAGACCGAGAATGTCGAGATCGCTTAAGCCGGTTCTGCTGGCGGGCTTGGCGGGTCTCGCGATCCTCGGCACCGGCCCGCTGATCGCCCAGACCGCGAAGCCGCAGGCGAAAGCCGCCGCGCCTGCTCACACTCCCGCCGCCAAGGCGCCGGCGCTCGGCCTCGGCCGCCCCGCCCTGCCCGAGGAGATCAAGGCCTGGGACATCGCCGTGCGGCCCGACGGCAAGGGCCTGCCGCCCGGCAAGGGCACGGTGAAGCAGGGCGACGAGCTCTTCCAGGCGCAATGCGCGAGCTGCCATGGCGAGTTCGGCCAGGGCAATGGCCGCTGGCCGGTGCTCGCCGGCGGCATGGGCTCGCTCACGGCCGACCGGCCGGAGAAGACGATCGGCTCGTTCTGGCCCGATCTCTCGACAGTCTACGACTACATCCGGCGCGCCATGCCCTATGGCAACGCCCAGTCGCTGAGCCCCGACGAGATCTACGCCCTGACGGCCTATCTGCTCTACCTGAACGACATCGTGAAGGATGAGGAGTTCGAGCTGTCGGACAAGAATTTCACCTCGGTGAAATTGCCCAACGCCGCCGCATTCTACGATGATGATCGCGAGGCGACCGAAAAGGCGTTCTGGGGCAAGGAACCCTGCATGAAGGACTGCAAGGCCGAAGTGAAGATCACCGGGCGGGCCGCCGTGCTCGACGTCACGCCCGATTCGAAATCGGCGCCGAAGGTCGATTGATGCCTAACGCCTCGCCGGTTCCAACCTGGTTCGGCTCGGTCGCGACCGCGCTCGCGCTCTCGGGCGGTCCGGCGAGCGCGGCCGGCGACAAGGCGCTGGGCGAATACCTGTCGTCGGAGTGCTCGACCTGCCACCAGAGCAGCGGCCGGCAGGTCGGCGGCATTCCCGCCATCATCGGCCACCCGGCCGACCAGTTCGTCGCGCTGATGATCACCTATCGTGACAAGCAGCGCGACAATCAGGTCATGCAGACCATCGCCGGCCGGCTATCGCAGGAAGAGATCGAGGCGCTCGCCGCCTACTATGAAAGCCTGAAACCGAGCCGGTGAGCGCCCGTAGGGTGCGCGACGGCCTCGGCCAAATGAAGATCGGACAGGCCCACCAAGAGGCCGCCGGGTATGCAGCCGCGACGATGTCGAACGAGAACTGGGGAGAGGGACATGAAGATTCATCGCCGATCTTTCGTCATGACCGGCCTGACGGCAGCCGGCACGCTCGGGCTGGGAGCCCCGGCCGTCCTCGGCCAGGCCAAGCCTCGCGTCGTGGTGATCGGCGGTGGCGCCGGCGGAGCGACTGCTGCCCGCTACATCGCCAAGGACAGCCAGGGCGCAATCGCGGTGACGCTGGTCGAGGAGAACGAGACCTACCAGACCTGCTTCCACTCCAATCTCTATGTCGGCGGCTTCAAGACCTACGAAGAAATCAGCCATCGCTACGATGCGCTGACGAAGAACCACGGCATCACCCTCGCGCGGGCACGGGCGACCCAGATCGACCGCGACAAGAAGGAGGTCGTGCTCTCGACCGGCCAGCGCCTGCCCTATGACCGGCTCGTCGTCTCGCCCGGCATCGACCTGAAATACGACTCCGTCCCCGGCTGGTCGAAGGAGGTCGAGGAGCAGATGCCGCATGGCTGGAAGCCCGGCCGTCAGACGCAGCTGATCAAGCAGAGGCTCGATGCCGTGCCCAATGGCGGCACCATCGTGATGATCGCCCCGCCCAACCCCTATCGCTGCCCGCCCGGCCCCTATGAGCGCGCCTCGATGTTCGCCCATGTGCTGCAGCAGGCCGGCAAGAAGGACGCCAAGGTCATCATCCTCGATCCGAAGGAGAGCTTCTCCAAGCAGGGCGTCTTCCAGGCCGACTGGGAGAAGCGCTACGGCTCGATGATCGAATGGCTCGGCCCCAAGGTCCATGACGGGATCAAGTCTGTCGATCCGAAGACCAACACGGTCGTCACCGGCTTCGAGACCTACAAGGACTGCGCCTTTGTCAACGTCATCCCGGCGCAGATGGCCGGCGAAATCGCCCGCAGTGCCGGCCTTGCACCGGCCGGCGGCTATTGCGCCATCGATGCCGCCACGATGAAGTCGACCGCGGATGCCAACATCTTCGTGCTGGGCGACGCCTGCATCGCGGGCGACATGCCGAAATCCGCCTTCTCGGCCAACAGCCAGGCCAAGGTCGCGGCGATGACGATCCGCGGCGAGCTGACCAGCGCCCGCACCTTCCCGGCCCGCTACGTCAACACCTGCTGGTCACTGGTCGCGCCCGACGACACCATCAAGGTCGGCGGCCGCTACGAACCCAAGGACGGCAAGATCGCAGCGACCGAGACCTTCGTCTCCAAGCCCGGCGAAAGCGCCGAGCTGCGCAAGGAGAACCAGGCCGAGAACATGGGTTGGTATGCCGGCATCACCGCCGACATGTTCAGCTGAGGCAATGCACCGGCGCCGCGGCCTCCCACGCGGCGCGAACCTGATGGCCGCGCCCCGCGCGGCCTCCTTTTTTCCAGCCACCAGAAACAAGGACGAAGCATGCGACTTCTGATCTCGGCCAGCCTTCTTGCCGCAGTGCTCGGCGCAGGCGCCGCGAGCGCCCAGGACATCGCCGCCGGCGAGCGCTCCTGGAACAAGTGCCGCGCCTGCCATCAGCTCGGCGAGACCGCCAAGAACGGCGTCGGCCCACAGCTCAACGGCCTGTTCGGCCGGGTCTCCGGCACCGTCGAGGGCTACAGCTACTCCACCGCCAACAAGAACGCGGCGCTCACCTGGGACGACGCCGTCTTCGCCGAATATATCAAGGACCCGAAGGCCAAGATCCCGGGCACCAAGATGGTCTTCGCCGGCATCAAGAACGAGAAGGAAATCGGCGACCTCACCGCTTTCCTCAAGCAGTTCGGCAAGGACGGCAAGAAGCAGTAACGGCAAGAAGCAGTAGCCGGACCAGCTTCTCAAGAACGAACCGCCCATGGCCGTGCCATGGGCGGTTTGCATTTGTGGAGCGGGCGCCCGCAACGGCGACGTTCCGTCCGGAATAACGAAGCAGACCGAGCGGGGCGTACCCGAGCTTGCCGGCCGTGCCGCGCTCAGACCCGGATCAGGCGTCGGTGAATGCGCGCCTCCCGATCCAGAGGCCGAGAAACGAGAACAGCCCGAGGGCCACCCCTGCTTCTGCCGTGCCCAGCGCTAGACTTCCAAACGCCGCCATCGCGACGCTGAAAAGTGCGATTGCCATGCCCCGTCTCCTTGCGACAAGACTATGGCCCCTTCAGAGACGTTCTAGCGCTCATCCGGGGGAATTGGCAAAGCGGCCTCGCGCCGCGGTGTTGGTCTCGAGGGACCGTGGAACACAAAAAACCCGGCACCGCGTGAACGGGCCGGGTGATCTCGCGGTGCAAGCGGGCCAGGCGCGGACGCGCCTGGCAACGAGGCTCAGCGCATCGCCCCGCGGACCGCATCGACAGCCTCGCCGACGCCCTTGCCGACCTCGTCCTTCACGCCGCCGACAGTGCCGACGATCGCCCCCGCAACGCCGCCGGCGAAGGCTCCGACGAACCCGAAGGTCAGGCCGAATTCACCGCCCTTCTGGAAGCTGTTCTCGACGTTCTCGCCGATATTGCAGATGGAGTCGTAGAGGTTGAAGCCGCCGCTGACGTTTTCCAGGGCCTCGTCGTTCAAAGCAACGTTGTGACGTTCGGTGTTCATCGCTCTGCTCCATCAATTGCGTCGTTTCGATGAGCGAGATGTACCGAAGCTGACTTACGGGAAGCTTACAGCTATGACGCTTGCTGCCGCCTCTGGGGCTGAGGTTTCAGCCAGGGCAAAGAGACTACCTGCGATATCCGCGCAATTTTAACTATCGACCGCCGGCCGCGGGGCCCGGATCGAGCCGACATGAGCTGACGCGAGCGAGCGAAATCCGCGCAGGCTCGTATCGTCCGCGATGCTCCACTGGTGTGGAGCGCCGCAGCGCGAAATTTCGGATTTTCAGGAAAGGACCGTGGTGGGTGATGTAGGGCTCGAACCTACGACCCGCTGATTAAGAGTCAGCTGCTCTACCAACTGAGCTAATCACCCATACGCCACGGAGACGTTGTCGGCGAGGCGTGGACCGCGTCCCGACAGGCGGCGATGTAGCAAACACCCCCTGCCCTGTCCACCCATCTGCGACAGAAATATGCAAACTTGTTGCGGCGCCTCGGAGCGCCTGGGGAAAACTCCGGCGCGAAACGCGCCGGAGCCCTGTTTTAGGCCGGTTTTCAGGCCGCCGGCCGGCGATCGAGCAGATGATAAAGTGCGATCGCGGCGAAGGTCGCGGTGCCGATGCCGCCGAGCTCATAGCCGAAGATCGGCAGCTTGAGATCGCCGGCGCCGAGAATCAGCGCGGTCGCGACGGTGAGCAGATTCTTCGGCTCGGCGAAGTTGACCTTGTTTTCGACCCAGATCCGGCCAGCCGTGGCGGCGATCAGACCGAACACGACGACGGCAAGGCCGCCGAGCACCGCGACCGGGATCGTGCCGATCACCGCGCCGAACTTCGGCGAGAAGCCGAGCAGCAGCGCGATCACGCCGGCGGCGACGAAGACCAGCGTCGAATAGACCCGCGTCACCGCCATCACGCCCATGTTCTCGGCATAGGTGGTGACGCCGGTGCCGCCGCCCGAGCCCGCGATCATCGTGCCGACGCCGTCGGCGAAGAAGCCGCGGCCGATCAGGTTGTCGAGATTGCGCCCGGTCATCACCGAGATGCCCTTGATGTGCCCGAGATTCTCCGCGACCAGGATGATCGCGACCGGGACGATCAGCGCAATCGCCTTCGCCTCGAAGACCGGGGCGACGAAATTCGGCAGTCCGAACCAGGCAGCTGCGGCAACCTTGCCGAAATCGACCGGCGGAGCGCCGAAGCTCGAGGCCGTCGCCGCATAGAGGACATAGGCCGCGAGGCCGCCGATCAGCACCGGCAGGCGCTGCGCGAGCCCGCGGCCATAGACCGCCACCAGCGCCACCGCGATGACCGTGAACAGCGCGATCCATTTGGTGTAGGGGCTGGCCGAGATCATGTTCATCGCGACGGCGGTCAGGTTGAGACCGATCGCAGCCACCACCGCGCCGGTAACGACCGGCGGCAGCAGCTTCTCGATCCAGCGCGTGCCGACACCCTGCACGATCAAGCCGATCAGCGCATAGACCGCGCCGCAGGCGATGATGCCGCCGAGCGCCACGGGAAGGTTGAGGTTCGGGCCGGAGCCGGAATAGCCGGTGGCGGCGATGACGACGCCGATGAAGGCGAAGGACGAGCCGAGATAGCTCGGCAAGCGCCCGCCGGTGATCACGAAGAACAGCAGGGTCGCGACGCCGGAGAAGAAGATCGCGACGTTGGGATCAAACCCCATCAGGATCGGCGCCAGCACGGTGGAGCCGAACATGGCGACGACATGCTGCAGCCCGGCGATCACGGTCTGCCCGGCCGGCAGACGCTCGTCCGGCATCACGTCGCCGGAGGTCTTCAAAGTCCAGTTCGGAAAATAGCCAGCCATCTCGCCCGCTCCCAGCCATCGCGCCTGCGCGCACCGGAACGGAATAGTGGCAAGAATCAGGCCGACGCCAAGCGAAGGACGTTCACCGTCCACCGCAAAACGGGGCTTCAGGCGGTAAGCCGGTCGGAAACCGATTTCACGAAGCGGTTGAGGTTCTCGGCGAGGCCTCCCGCAACGGTGCCGACGGCGGCCGAGCGCGTGTTCATCTCGCCGACGGAAGCGCCGACGCGCTCCATGGCACTGAGCGCCTCGGCCGCGAGGGCCAAGGCCGCCTCGATTTCATCCGTGGTGGCCTGCGCATCCCGGGCGATGCCATCGCTGACCGAAAATTGCTCCGTCACCGCTCCGGCGACCGCGGACATGTTCGCCGACATGCCGGACACCGACTGGTCGATCCGCGCCATGGCATCGACACAGCGCGCGGTCGCCTGCCGGATCGCCTCGATCCGGCTACCGATCGCCTCTGTCGCTCCGCTGGTCTGGGCAGAGAGCGATTTCACCTCGCTCGCCACCACGGCGAAGCCGCGGCCGGCCTCGCCGGCGCGCGCCGCCTCGATGGTGGCGTTGAGCGCGAGCAGATTGGTCTGCGCCGCAATCTCCGAGATCAGACCGACGACCGAGCCGACTTCTGATACGAGAGCAGCCAGGCTCTCGATCGTCCCGCGCGCTTCTCCCGCCGCCATGACCGTGCCGGCCGCGATCTCGGCACTCTCCTGCGTCCGCCTGTCGATCTCGCCGATCGACTGGCGCAATTGCCCGATCGAGGCGACCGTCTGCGTGGCGCGCTCGCGCACCTGGGACCAGCTTTGCCGGCTGGCGTCGCTGGTCTCGCCCGCACGGCGCGAAGCTGCCGCCGAACTGGCGGCAACCCGGCTCAGCGTGGCCGCAGCCTCCTCCGTCTCGCTCGAGACCTGTTCAACCTGCTGGCGGAAATCGTCGGCGAGGGCAGCAATGTCGGTGACATAGCGGGTCGTCTGTTCGGCCCGCATCGCATGGATGTCACCAAGCGCATTGACGAGGTCGACGATCAGGAACTCCGCGAGCTTGACGCAATCGCGCGCCGTCTGCCGGGAGGAGAAGCGATGCCGCCTGGCGACCTCGGGAAAAAGCGACCGCATCGCGGTCATCGCCAGCACGGCATGGGTGCGCGCGCCGAAGGGAGAGGCTGTCTCGGCCTGCACGGCTCGCCGCAGCGATCCCGCATAGGCATCGTCGAACGTCGCCTCGAACAGGGAGCGGGCATGCTGCGCCATCTCGGTGCACAGGCTCGGCCCGTAGGTCCGCGAAGCCGCCCCCATGGTCGGATGTCCGGAAAGCCGCTCGAAGTGCAGCACCATCGCCGCATCGATCGTCACAGCGAGCGTCGGGGCGAGTTCCCTTGCCAGCTTCAGCGTCGCTTCGTCGACGCCGAAGATCGCCAGGCGCGAATTCGGCGCAGCAGGGGCGAACAGGGAATCTCTTTGCGTCTCGTCTGCCATTGCGCGGGCTCGTTTCCGAGGCCCACGCTGCCTGCACAATGGTTAAGGAACGGCCAAATCGCTCAGGCGGCGGGCCTGTGAGCGGCAGCTCCGACCGCAACGGACCTGTCCTCGGCAATCCGCGCATCAGCCTCGAGCTCGGGCAGCGCCCGCGCCTGCGCCATCGCCGCCTCCAGCGGTCCGGCTGCGAGATCGGGCATCGCCTCGAAGCTCGGCAGCACGAAATAGGTCTGCTGGAAATCGTCGATCTTGTAGCGCGTCCGCATCACCCGGACCGGGTCGAGACGAATGCGGTTCGGCTCGGCGCTCTCCAGCGAAAACACCGTCTCGCCGGGCGAGGAGGCGATGCCGGCACCGAAGATGCGCAGGCCCGCCCCCGTCTCGATCAGACCGAACTCGACGCTGTACCAGTAGAGCCGGGCCAGCCGTGCAAGATCCTCCGGATCGGCATAGCGAAGCCCGGCCGCGCCGTAGGCCGCAACGAAATCGGCGTAGGACCGGTTCATCAGCAGCGGCACATGGCCGAAGACGTCATGGAAGACATCGGGCTCCTCGATATAATCGAACTCCTCCGGCCGCCTGATCCAGAAACCGGCCGGGAAACGGCGCTGCGCGAGATGGCTGAAGAACACCCGGTCCGGCACCAGCCCCGGCACGGCGACCACCTCCCAGCCGGTCGCGGCCTTCAGCACGCGGTTGATCTGCCGGAAGTCGGGGATGCCGTCGGCCGCGATGCCGAGCGCCGAGAGCCCGGCGAAGAACTCGTCGCAGACGCGCCCGCGCAAAAGCTCGAACTGGCGCCGGTGCAGCCTCGACCAGGTGTCATGGTCGGCTGCGGTGTAGTGCTGGAATCTCTGGTCGACGACGAAATCGGCCGGAACGTCGTCCGGCTTCAAGCCTGAACGGCTGAGCGGGTCGGTTGTCATGGCGCACCTCCCAATGCTCGAACCATGCTGCCGCCGGCGCCGGGTCATGTCCTGACTTTCTCTTGCGCCCTGGCGACGCCGGCAGAACAATATGACCGGGAAGCGCAGCAACGGGTCCGATCATGACAGGAACGAGCAAGGCACCGTCTCGCCTCGACGAGACCGACCGGCGCATCCTGCGCGCTCTGCAGCGCAATGGCCGCCTGACCAATGCCGCCCTCGCCGAGGAGATCGGCATGGCGCCCTCGCCCTGCCTGCGCCGTCTCAAGGCACTGGAGGAGGACGGCGTCATTTCCGGCTATCGCGCGCTGATCGACCGACGGCAGCTCGGCCATGGCGTCGAGGCCTATGCCTTCGTCAAGCTCGCCCAGTCCGATCCGGACTGGCGCACCCGCCTGATCGAGAAGCTCAAGGCCTTCGACGAGGTGATCTCCTGCCAGGCGATGACCGGCGAATGCGACCTGCTCGTCCATATCATCGCCGACGACATCGAGGCCTACGGCGAATTCGCCATGCAGCGCCTGCTGACGCTGCCGGGCATCGCCGACATGCGCTCATCCTTCGTGCTGGCGACGATCAAGCCGGATCGGGGCTGGCCGGTGTGAACGGCCGCCCGCCCGCTCAGGGCGTCACGCCATAGGCGCGGTAGCGCTCGCCGGCACTGCCGTCGAGATCGCGCGCCCGGGCGAAATCTGACGCCGCCTCGGCCGCATCGCCGCGGCGCTGGTGCGCGATCGCCCGGCCGTACCAGGCCTGCCCGAGCCGGGCATCGAGCGAGAGCGCCCGGTCGTAGTCGGCGATCGCGCCGTCGAGATCGCCGCGCTTGAGCTGGACCAGCGCGCGTGTATGCAGCACCCCGCTCTGATCCGGCGCGAGCCGCAGGGCCTCCTCGCAATCCGGCAGCGCCCCTGACACCTGCCCGCTGACCGCGCGGATCAGGCAGCGCATGTTCCAGAAGCCGGCCTGCTCGGGGTAGCGCTTGATCAGCCGGCCGAGCTCGTCGATGGCGAGGCTCGGCTGCTGCGCGCTGACCAGCGCCTGGGTCAAGCCGAGCGCCGCGTCGATGCGGTGCGGGGCCAGCGTCAAGGCCGCCCGGTAATCGGGGATCGCCGCCTCCGGCTCGCCCAAGGCAAGGCGGACGGCCGCACGCGACAGCCAGCCATCGGCATCGTCGCGATCGATCGAGAGCGCTGCATCGAAATCCGAGAGCGCGCGCTGGTACTGCCGGGAGCGTTGCAGGAGCTGGCCGCGGTTGAGCAGGGCGGCGTGATTGCTCGGCGCAACCGCGAGCACCTCGTCATAGGCGCCAAGCGCCGCGCTAGCCTGTCCGCGCGCCTCCAGCGCGCGGGCACGCTGGAACAGCGCCTCGACGAAGCGCGGCGCGCGCCGCAGCGCAGCCTCGCTATCGGCCAGCGCCTCCGAGAAGATGCCATCTCGGAAATGCAGCCGCGCCCGGAGCACCAGAGCCGCCGGGTGATCCGGCTCGATCGCCAGCGCCGTCGCGATATCATGCCGCGCCTGAGCCTCGCGCTGCGGCAAGCCGATGCCGAAATGCGCGCGCCGCACCAGCCGCGTCACATCAAGACCGTCGACAGCAAGCGCAGCGTCGAGCTCGGCCAGTTCGTCGCGCGCCGGCGCAGCCGGCTGCGGGCGGGCCGCGTGATACGCCTGCCAGAAGGCCGCTCGCTCGTGCCCCAGCTGACTCCTGGCCGTATGGACGAAGGCGGCGAGCCGCATCGGCCAGGCCTCGATGGAGCGGCCGAGCGCCGGCAGCAGGGCCTCGCGCCGCTCGATAGCTCCGGCATGAGCCGGTTCGCGTTCGAGCACGGCGCCATAGGCCGCCAGCGCAGCCAGCTTCTCGCCGAGCATCTCCTCGGCCATCGCCAGGCCGAAGCGCGTCGCCAGATCGTCCGGGCGCTCCTGGAGCGCCAGCTCATAAGCCTTCCGGGCCGGCGCCGGCCGGCCGAGCGCGAGCAGGGCATCGCCGCGCATGCCGTGCCAGGCCGGCGCGTCCCGGCCAGGCCCGGCGCGGTCGAGATCACGCAGCGCCTCGTCGTTCCGGCCAAGGGAGAGCAGGAGATGGGCACGGTTGCGCAGGCCGTTGCCATCGTGCGGCGCCAGCGCCAGCAGCTGGTCGAGGTCCCGCAAGCCCTCCGCCTGCCGGCCCTGCTCGATCAGCAGCAAGGCGCGGTTGTTGAAGGCGAAGATGGTATCCGGATGGGTCGCGATCAGGACGTCATAGGCCTTGATCGCCTGGAGCGGTCGGCTGCTCCGTTGCAGCACCAGAGCGCGCCGCGACAGTGCGGCTTCGTTGCGCGGATCGAGCCGCAGCGCACGCTCGTAGTTCGCCAGCGCCGGTTCCAGCTCCCCGAGAGCCTCGAAGGCCCGCCCGCGCTCCACCCAGCTTTGCGGCACTGCCGGCTCGAGACGCAGGGCGCGCTCGAAAGCGCCGACCGCCTCGGCGGGACGCTTCAGCGCCGACAGCGACATGCCGCGCCGATAATGGTGCGAGGCGATGGCGGGCTCCAGCTCGATCGCCACGTCGAAGTCGGCCAAAGCGAGATCGTGCTCGCCGAGGCCCTGCAGCAGCCTGGCCCGCGCCACCCGTGCCCAGGCGCTCGACGGATCCAGCCGCAGGCCTTGATCGAGGTCCGCCCGTGCCCCCGCGAGATCGCCGCGCCGCTCGCGCAGGCTGGCCCGGTCGACCAGCAGGCTCGCAGGCGCGTTGCCGGCAGCAAGCCCGGCGGCGAGCACCGCTTCCGCCTCGCGATGACGGCCGAGTTCGGAGAGCACCGCGGCACGCCCGCGCAGAGCCGCGAGATGGCCTTGGTTTATCCTGAGGGCGGTCTCGAAATCGCGCAGCGCGGCATGGGGAGCGCCCGCGCCTTGCGCCAGCCAGCCACGGCTGGCGAGCAGATCCGCACGGTCGCCGCGGTTCAGCTCGACCCGCAGGGCTTCGTCACAGGCCGCCTTGCGCTCGCCGCGCGGCGTCTCGATCTCGCCCATGCAGATTTGCGCCAGCTCTTCCGTCTGCTCGGCCGGCGAGACCGGCGGCAGTGACGTATGAGCCAAGGCGGGCGTGGCCTGGAAAGCGACCAGCGCGCCCAGAATGACAAGGCGACGCGACTTCATGAAACTAGGTCTCGCGATGGCCCCCCGCATCATGAGAGCGGCATCCGTTTCGCGAATCCAGTTTTTGTTCCACGCCGCCGGCAAAAAACAGGCCGGTGTGGGGGGGGGGGGGGGGGGGGGGG
>NZ_JBXAJY010000002.1:432973-1000173 GCF_058797755.1 Allobosea sp. GW823-FHT02B03
CCCTCCCCCCCCCCCCCCCCCCCCCCCCACACCGGCCTCGAAAGCGGCAATATGCCGGACCGACCTACTCGGCCGCAGCCTGCGCGTGCATCCGCGCACCGCGCGCGATCAGCTTGTTGAGCGCCACCAGATAGGCCTTGGCGGACGAGACCAGCGTGTCCGGATCGGCGCCACGGCCGGTCACGGAGGCACCGTTCTGCGACAGGCGCACCGAGACCTCGGCCTGTGCATCGGTGCCTTCGGTGACGGCGTGGACGTCATAGAGCTCCAGCCGCGCCTCATGCGGGACGATCGCCTTGATCGCGTTGAAGACGGCGTCGATCGGGCCGTTGCCCTCCGCCTCCTCGGCCACGATGCGCCCCTCGACATCGAGCTTCATCATTGCCCGCTGCGGGCCGCGCGTGCCGGCGATCACCGTCAGCGAGACCAGCTTCACCCGGTCATGGGCGGTAGCGATGTTCTCGTCGACCAGCGCCTCGATATCCTCGTCGTAGACATGCTTCTTGCGGTCGGCCAGCGCCTTGAACCGGGTGAAGGCGTCTTCCATCTGGTTGTCGCCGAGATCGTAGCCCATCTCCTTCAGCTTGGAGCGGAAGGCGGCGCGGCCCGAATGCTTGCCCATCACCAGCGAGGTCTTGGTCACGCCGACCGATTCCGGCGTCATGATCTCGTAGGTCTGCTGGTGCTTCAGCATGCCGTCCTGGTGGATGCCGCTCTCATGGGCGAAGGCGTTCCGGCCGACGATCGCCTTGTTGTACTGCACCGGGAAGGAGCAGGCGGTCGAGACCGCCTTGGAGGCGCGGGTCAGCATGCTGGCGTCGATGCCACTGTCATAGGGCAGCACGTCGCCGCGAACGCGCAGCGCCATCACCACCTCTTCCAGCGCAGCATTGCCGGCGCGCTCGCCGATGCCGTTGACGGTGCATTCCACCTGCCGCGCCCCGCCCTCGATGCCGGCCAGCGAGTTGGCCACCGCCAGGCCGAGATCGTTATGGCAATGCACCGAGAAGATCGCCTTGTCGGCGTTCGGTACGCGCTCGCGGATCTGGCGGAACATGGCGCGGTACTCGTCCGGCGTCGCATAGCCGACGGTGTCGGGCAGGTTGATCGTGGTCGCGCCGGCCTTGATCGCGGTCTCGACCGTCCGGCAGAGATAGTCGATCGGCGTGCGGGTCGCGTCCATCGCCGACCACTCGACATCCTCGACCAGGTTGCGCGCCTGGGCGACGGTCTTGGTGATGATCTCCAGCACCTCGTCCTCGGTCTTGCGCATCTGATGCTGCAGATGGATCGGCGAGGTCGAGACGAAGGTATGAATGCGCGGCTTCACAGCATGGCGAACCGCCTCGCCGGCACGCGCGATGTCGGCGCTGATCGCGCGGGCGAGCCCGGCCACGGTCGCGCGCTTGATCCGCCTCGCGATCTCGGAAACCGCCTCGAAATCGCCGTCCGAGGCGATCGGGAAGCCCGCCTCGATGATGTCGACGCCCATGGCGTCGAGGCAGTCGGCGATCTCGAGCTTCTCCTCGAAGGTCATGGTCGCACCCGGGCATTGCTCGCCGTCGCGCAGGGTGGTGTCGAAGATCAGGACCCGTTCCTTGGACGAGGCGGATTTGCTGGAGACGGTCATGCTGCTGTTCCTTGGCTCGGAACGCGCCGCTATTCGATTTCGCTGGCGCGGAGGGTCTGGGTTTCGGTTCTCGTCACTCCCCTGAGCGCCCAGGCATGCATGCCCGGTCGGCCCTCAGGGGCTGGTAAGGAGAAGAAGCTGACCAAGAGCGAGAGGAGCGCGCATGCCGGCGGCCCGCGCGATCGCGCGGTTCAGCGTCAGGGCATGGGTGGCAGATGCGGCCACAGGCGTTCCTCTTCGAATGAGGCTGTGTAACCGATTTGGCTGCGCCTGCGCAAGGCGGGAGTGCAGACGCAATCAGCGGGTCGCGGAAGCCTTTTCCTTCAAGGTCCGCAGCCCGGCCAGCGGCGCAGGCCAGAGCTGCAGGCGGTAGAAGTCGTCTCCCTCCAGACCGTCCTCGCAGGGGCTGTCGAGGCCGACATAGGAAACCCGCAGCCTGTAGGGGCCGGGCGGGAGCGAAAGCCGCGCCGCATCCGGCAGGGCGTCCGTGCAGCCGAGAATGGCGATCCGCCCCGAGCGGACCGTGAGGGAGCATTCGTTGACGAGATCCCATTCGTGGAAATCGTCCTCCGGCTCCTCGCCATGGAGCGAAACCGCGACGGGCACCGCCATGTTGCGGACCGTGCCGATGCCGACGCTGCAATCGCCCACGGCGATCAGGCGCTCGACGGCCTCGTCCGTCCAGAGCGGGCCGAAATCCTCATTCGCCGCCTCGTCCTCGACGTAGAACTGGAAATAGTCGGCGAAGACGGCGAGTTCGAGCTGGGCTTCGATGGTCATGGCGGCAGCATCCGGCAAACTGGTGACGAGACTGTGTCCAGCGGGCGCCGCGCGATTGGCTGCCGGGCCGGAATCGGTCATGCTCTCCGCGATACCGCTTCGGAGCCGACCATGCGCGCTGGACTTCTCGCAACCGCCCTTTGCCTCGCGCTCGCCGCCTGCCAGACCGCCGGGCCGCCGCCCGCCCCCTCGCCCGAGCAGGCGCCCACCGGGGTGACCCCGAACACCTTCCGCATGCCGACCGGCAGCGGTTGCGGCGGCGAGATCGAGCGCTTCCAGGCGGTGGTCGACAACGACGTCCAGACCGGCCACACCACCCGCAACGTCCATGTCCGCGTCAGCGCCGAGATCGAGAAGGCCCGCGCCACCTGCTCCGGCGGCAATGAGGCCGGCGCCCTGTCCCAGCTGCGCGCGACGAAGTCGAAGTTCGGCTATCCGTGAAGGACACCGCCGTCATGCTCGCCCTTGTGGCGAGCATCCGCGTTTGACCATCGCATTGCATCAAGAAGGACGTGGATGGTCGGGACAAGCCCGACCATGACGAGCCGAGCCCGTGCTACGCCGCCAGCCCCCGCTTCTCGAGCAGCGCGTCCGGCGTCGGCAGGCGCCCCCTGAAGAGCGTATAGGCCTCGGCCGGGTCGCGCGTATCGCCGGCCGAATAGATGTAGCGCCGCAGCTTCTGCGCCAGCTCCGGCGCAAAGACATCACCCGCCTCGATGAAGGCGTTGAAGGCGTCGGCGTCCATCACCTCCGACCAGAGATAGCTGTAATAGCCCGCAGAATAGCCGTCGCCCGAGAAGACGTGGCTGAAATGCGGGGTGCGGTGGCGCATGGTGATCTCGGCGGGCATGCCGATCCGGGCGAGCTCGGCCGCCTCGAAGGCGAGCGGATCGACCTCTGCCGTTGCTTCCAATGAATGGAAGGCGAGATCGACAAGCGCCGAGGAGGTGTACTCGACGGTAGCGAAGCCCTGGTTGAAGGTCTGCGCCTTCTTGATCTTCTCGATCAACGCCTCCGGAATCGGCTCGTCGGTTTCGGCATGCAGGCAGAAGCGCTGCATCACCTCCTTGGTCAGGAACCAGTGCTCGTAGAGCTGCGAGGGCAGTTCGACGAAGTCGCGCGAGACCGAGGTGCCGGCGAGCGAACCGTATTTCACGTCCGAGAGCAGGCCGTGCAGGGCGTGTCCGAATTCGTGGAACAGCGTGCGCGCATCATCGATCGAGAGCAGTGCCGGCTTGCCCTCGGCAGGCTTGGCGAAATTGCAGACGTTGACAATGATCGGCCGGACCTCGCCATCGAGGTTGCGCTGGCCGCGATAGGCGCTCATCCAGGCGCCCGAACGCTTCGAGGGCCGGGCGAAATAGTCGCCGAGGAAGAGGCCGATATGCCGGCCGGACGCGGCCTCGGTCACCTCCCAGATGCGGACATCGGGGTGATAGCCGGCGAGTTCCGGCTTCTCGGTGAAGGCGAGGCCGAAGAGCTTGCCCGCCGTGTCGAAGGCTGCGGCGATGATGCGGTCGAGCTGGAGGTAGGGCTTCAGCACGGCTTCATCGAGCGCATAGGTCTTCTGACGGACCTTCTCGGAATAATGGCGCCAGTCGGACGGACGGATCGGCCCGTTCTCGCCCTCAGCCTGGGCCAAAGCGGCAAGGTCGGCGGCTTCCTGCGCCGCACGCGCCTTGGCCGGCTTCCAGACCAGTTCGAGAAGTTCGCGGACATTGGCCGGCGTCTTCGCCATGGAATCGTCGAGCTTGAAATGCGCGAAGGTCGGGAAGCCGAGCAGATTAGCCTTCTCGGCCCGCAGCTTGACCATCTCGGCGACGATGGCGCGGTTGTCGGTCGCGCCGCCATTCTCGCCGCGTTTGCTCCAGGCGAGGAAGCTCTCCTCGCGCAGGTCGCGCCGCGTCGAGAAGGTCAGGAAGGGCTCGATGATCGAGCGCGACAGCGTCACCGCATGCTTGCCATCCTGGCCGCGATCGGCTGCCGCGCGCGCCATGGCGGCGACGACAAAGGGCGGCAGGCCGGCGAGATCCGCCTCGTTCTCCAGCACCAGCGCGTAGCTCGCCTCGTCCTTGAGCAGGTTCTGGCCGAAGCTGGTGCCGAGGCCGGCGAGCCGTTCGTTGATCGCCGCGAGCCGCGCCTTGTCCTCCGCCCCGAGTTCCGCGCCGGCGCGGACGAAGCCGCGATGCGTGCGCTCCAGCAGGCGCATCTGCTCGGCGTCGAGGCGAAGGCTCTCACGCTGGCGGAAGACTGCGTCGACCCGCGCGAACAGCCCCTCGTCCATCATGATCGCCGACCAGTGGCGCGACATCACCGGCGAGATCTCGCGCTCGATCGCCTGCAAGGCGTCGTTCGTATCGGCCCCTGCGAGGTTGTAGAAGACGCCGCCGAGGCGGCTCATGCCACGGGCCGAGCGCTCCAGCGCCTCGATCGTATTGGCGAAATCGGGCGCCGCCTTGTCGGCCTTGATCGCCTCGATCTCGGCCCGGTGTTTGTCCAGCGCCGCCGGATAGGCCTCGTGGATATGCTCGGGGCGGATCGCGGCGAATGGCGGCAGGCCGAAAGGCGTCTCCCAGAGCTGCCCGAAGGGATTGCCGGCAGGCAGGTTCAGGGCTTCGGATGCGGTCATGAACTGGCCTTTCAGCGTTGCTGCGTCAGTCGAACGGGCCCCCTTCGCCCCGATGGGAGACGCGGCGCCGTTCCAACGACGTTTTCCTGGGAAGGATCAGGATTGTCGCCCGAAGATATGGGCGAGGTAGCCGATCATGAAGGGGGGCATGTCGTAATCGCTGCAATCGGCGAGATTACGGACGATCACGATGTCGGAAAGCTCGGGCTCATGCTGCGCCGCGATCCGCTCCAGCATCAGAGCGCGCGCCGCCTCGGCCGGCAGGTCGATCCGGACCGGGCGCATGAAGGCGACGCGGCCGGGCACGATCACTGCGTCCCAGCTCTGCTCCACCACGACTTCATCGAGCGAGAGGCCGGTCTCCTCGCAGAGCTCGCGGGTAGCGCTGCCGGCGAGGTCGACGCTGCCATCGGGCAGGACATCCTCATGGTCCGGTGTGCCCGCGGCGAAGTAGACCCTGCCGGCATTGGCGGTGCGCTCCCCCATCCGGCCGAGCAGGAAGGCGCCATCGGCTGCTCGCAGCGCCGCCATGGCGAATCCGTTGCGGATAGCCGGCGCCGGCAAGCCGAGACCGAGCCATGCCAGGAAAGCCGCGTAGTCGGCGCCGAAGTAGCCGGCCTGGAAGACGCCATCCTCGATCGCCGCCCGGTGCTGCAGCAGGATGCGGCCGTTGAACATGGTCGGCTTGCCTGCGCTGACCTTCGCCCAGTGCTCGGCGACCTCATCGGCGCGCTCGGTCGCGAAGCTCCAGTCATAGGGTTCCACCCGGGCTTCGACGCGCCGGAGCGCAACGATGCTGCCATCCTCGACGCCATTCACCGCCCGAATCTCCTCACAGCAGTTGTCCCTCGCTCATCACCACCGCCGCCCCGCCGATCGTGGCCGAGACGAGCACGCCATCAGCGATCCGCAACCCAAGCTCGATCTGCGAGGGCCGACCGATCTCGTAGCCCTGCTCGATCACCAGGCGATGCTCGCCATCGCCTGGCTTCTCGAAGCGCATCACCGCCCCGGCGAAGGCGGCAACGGCCGAGCCGGTGGCGGGATCCTCGACGACGCCCATGCCGGGCGCGAACATCCGCGCATGGAAATGGTGGCCCGCCTCGACCGTCTCGCGGCAGTAGACGAAGGCGTTTTCTTGTCCCGCCGGCCGCATCGCCTGCGACCAGAGGCTGGTGTCTAGCCGGATGCCGGCAAGGGCCTTGCGCGACGCCACCGGCACCAGCGTGAAGCCGAGCCCGGCCGAGAACACGCTCGGCACATGCCTGTCGAAGCCGATGTCGCGGCGGTCGAGCCCGAGCGCCCCGGCGAGCAGCGGCCAGGAAGCGGCCGGCTCGACCTCATTCGGCAGGCGCGGCAGGGTGAAGGTCGCGTGGCCTGCCCGCGCCGTATTGCGACGGACGGCGCAGGGCACGACGCCGACCTCCTCCTCCAGCACGAGCAGCTCCGCGGACCGCCCCTCGGCCGCATCGCGCAAGGCGAGCAGCACCGCGGTCCCGACGGTGGGATGGCCGGCGAAGGGCAACTCCCGTTCGGGCGTGAAGATGCGGATGGCGGCCCGGTGCGAAGGATTTGATGGCGGCAGGACGAAGACCGTCTCGGAGAGGTTGAACTCGCGGGCGATCGCCTGCATCGCCGCTGCCTCGAGCCCTTCGCCGTCGAGCACCACGGCCAGCGGATTGCCGGCATGGGGGCGCGCGGCGAAGACGTCGAGCGTAATAAAGCGGCGCGGCATCAAGGTGTTTCCTGCGATTTCGGGATCGTCAGCTCGATCGTCAATGGACAATGATCCGAGGCCTTCGGCCGGTCCCAACCGACGCGGGGATAGCGATCATTGGTCAGGGCGAGCTTGCCCATCGAGCGGTCCGCCTCACGTGGATCGAGCGGCACGCGGTAGGGCAGACCGCGCCGGATCAGCTGGATCGCCGGCTCGGGATTCGCCGCCGCCAGTGCCGGCGAGAGCAGGATATGATCGAGCGGCATGTGGCTTTCGAGCAGCTTCTGGTGCGTTTCCGACCAGTAGCGCCGGAAATGTGTCCAGCGTTCGTGCGGCGGCAGTGCCAGCATCGGATCGACGGCGAAATCGTCGAGCAGGGGCTCGATCCCGCTTTCCCCCTCGTCCGTCGGCTCCGCCAGAGGGCCGAGCCCGATGCGATAGGCGTTGAGATCGCCGAGGATCGCCCAGTTCGCCTCGCGCCAGCCGCTGCCGAACCGGGCCTCGATGATGCGTCTCACCGCCAACGCTTCGGCGCGCCGGATCGGCAGCGTCGCCTGCCTGCCATCGTCGCGGCCATTGTTCATCGACTTGAAATGGCAGCCGAACAGCGTCAACTCACGGTCGCCGAAAGCGAGCGTCACCGAAAGGCAGTCGCGCGCGAAAACCTTGTCGCGCGGGCCGATGCCGAAGGCGGCGACCTCCGGCGAGAAGGCCTCCGCCTCGGCGAAGCTCATTTCCCGATGCGAGCGCACCGTGACCTGCTGCGGCGCCACCAGATCGCGCCGGGCAGCGAAGCCGATATCGATGCTGCGGCGATCATTGCCGTCGATCAGCGTGAAATGGCCATAGCGATGATCGGCGATGCGGTGGACATAATTGGCGAAGAAAGCCTGCAGGCTGGCGAGCGAGTCGACCTCCTGCAGCATCCAGATGTCGGCATTGGCCTCGGCAATGGCGAGAGCCGTCATCTGGCGCTTGTCGTCCTCCAGCGCCACCGCCAGCGAGCGCTCGACCGCGTCCCGCTCATCGGCGCGTGGGAAGTGGAACAGCGACATCGCCGCCGCCGTCTCGGTGCGCCCGCCCGGCTCGAAACGATGGCGTGTCAGCAGGTTCTCGACGTTGAAGGTGCCGAGGCGCAGCCGCATGCTTTCAGACCGCCTCGGGCACGAACTGATGCGAGGGGGTGACGAACTCGTCCTGCGCCGCGACGGTCAGGATTTCGCGCGAGCCGGCATCCTTGGTGCGCTTGAGCAGTCCGTAGATTGAGGACGAGGCCTTGGCGAGCGCGCTCGCTGCCGAGCCGTCGCGCAGATAGTGCACGTAGAACAGGGCGGCGATCGCATCGCCGGCACCATTGACGCTGATGTCGATCTTCGGCGTGCGAACCCGGAACGTGCCCTGCCCATCGGCGGCCATCAGGTCGATCGCATCGTCCGGCGTCTCGTCGGTGATCAGCGAGGTGACCAGCACGACCGTCGGGCCGGCATCGCGCAGCGCCTCGACGGCGCGATGGGCGTCGCCGATGGTCCTGACCTCGACATCGGTCAGCAATTCCAATTCGAACTGGTTCGGCGTCACGATGTCGGCGGCCGGCACAGCCTGCTCGCGCATGAATTCGGGAATGCCAGGACGCACGAAGATGCCGCGCCCGACATCGCCGATCACCGGATCGCAGCAATACATCGCCTTGGGATTGGCGACCCGCACGCGCTCCACCGCCGAGAGGATCGCATGGCCGATATCGGCCGAGCCCATATAGCCCGACAGCACCCCGTCGCAGGCCGGCAGGACGCCGCGCTCGGCGATCCCTTCCATGACCTCGTCGATCATGCCGCCATCGAAGACACGGCCTTTCCAGTCGCCATAGCCGGTATGGTTCGAGAACTGCACGGTATGAATCGGCCAGACCTCGACGCCGAGCCGCTGCATCGGGAACACGGCCGACGCATTGCCGACATGGCCATAGGCGACATGGGACTGGATCGAGAGGATGTTCATGGGCATGGGGCTCGCGGCGGGAGGGCATGATCTACCCGCTCACGACCCGGCTCGGCAAATCGAAAGCGACAACAGCCCAAGCCGGCGCGTTCCTAGACCGACAGGCGGGCGACGCCGGCGGTGTCGGTGAACTGCGTCACGCTCGCCACCTTGCCGTCGGCGACGGTGATGAGGTCCATGATCTCGAAGGAGCCGGTCCGGCCTGTCGGCAGGCACACGACATCGGCGCGCCAGTGCAGCGTCGCCCTGTCGCCCTCGACCATCAGCGCCAGTTCCTCGATATTGCTGAAGACATAGGTCGCGATCAGCCCGGCCATCTGCTCGCGTACCGCGGCGCGCCCGTCGGGCTGCACGAAGACCTCGCAGGCTTCCGGGCCGCCCGCGAGGCGATAGCTGCACTCTTCGTGGAAATGGCTCATCAGCCCATCGAGATCGCCACGATGGCGGGCGGCGTAGGCACTCCGGATGAGGTCGGCGACGGCGGTGCGCTCGATCATGTCGGCTCCCCTTACGTCAGGACGATACTCTGACCGGACTGTCGGGGAGAGTCCATATTCCATTTGCACGGGCAGGCGCCGGCCCGGCCCTCAGCTCGAATGAACCGGCTCGGCATTGGCGATGGCGGCCATCGCCGTTTCCAGCTCATAGCGCAGGCCGACGCTCCGATAGTCCAGCGTGACCTTGCCCTGGAAGTCCTGCGCCACCACCCGCTCGAGCAGACGCGAGCCGAAGCCCTTGCGGGTTGGCGCGCTCGCCGGCGGACCGCCGCTTTCGTCCCAGCCGAAGACGAAGCACTCCTCGCTGTCCGGCGCACCAATTCCCCAGCCGATGGCGACCTGGCCGCCCTCGCAGGATAGCGCACCGTATTTTATCGCATTGGTCGCGAGCTCGTTGATCGCGAGCGCCAGCGTCAAGGACTGCTTCGCGCCGAGTTCCAGTGCCGGGCCGCTGATCACGATGCGCCCTTCGGCGATGCGATGCGGCGCCAGGGCACCTTCGATCACCGCGCGGATCGGCGCGCCGCTCCAGCTCGATTGGGTCAGGATCGTATGCGCCTCACCGAGCGCGGCCACCCGCTCGCCGAAGGTCGCCTGCGCCTCGTCGAGCGAGTTCGCCGAGCGGAAGGTCTGGTTGGCGATCGCACCGATCATCGCCAGCACGTTCTTCATCCGGTGCGCCAGCTCGGCGTTGAGCAGGCGGGAGTTGCGCTCCGACTGCATCTTCGCCGTGGTTTCGACGACGGTGTCGATCATCCCGAGGACGGCGCCGTTCTCGTCGCGGATCGGGCTGTAGCAGAAGGTGAACCAGGCGCGCTCGGGATGGCCGTAGCGATCGACGACGAGGGGAAAATCCTCGATGAAGGTCGCTTCGCCCGCATAGGCCTTCTCGACCAGCGGACCGATCTCCTGCCAGACCTCGGCCCAGACCTCGCTGAACGGCTTGCCGAGCGCCGGTGGCTTGTCGCCGAGGATCGCCCTGAAGGCGTCGTTATGGATGGTGATGAGCTCGGGGCCCCAGACGATGCATTTCGGAAAATGCGAATTGACCATCATCCCGACCGCCACCCGCAATGCGGCGGGCCAGCTCTCCGGCGGTCCAAGTGTCGTCGTCCAGTCATGAGCTGCGATGGCCGCCGCCATTGCGCCGCCGCCATCGAGAAACCGTCTGCTATCGTTCAAATGTCACCTGGGATGGCGACCATCGTCGCCTGAGGGAGTGCTTGCTCCCTATTGAAAGCATTGCGCGACCGGCGGCAAGCGGCTTCCCCTCGCCGCCGGTCGTGATGCCGTCCGGACTAGGAGCCGGCGCCCGCCTTCTTGGCGAAGGTATCGATGAAGGTCTTGCTCAGGTCGACATTCGAGGTCGCCAGCTCGGGATCGAGCAGCTTCAGCGAATCGTACATGCTCTTCATCGCATCCGGGGTCGAAATGCCGGTCCGCGAATAGCTCTCCTGCGAGTTCTTCACCGCGCGCAGATAGAGCGGCTTGTCGCCGAGATGGTATTCCGCCGGAACGAGATCGGCGACATCCTCGGGCTTGGCCGTCTCCAGCCATTTCAGCGACTTCATCAGCGCGTTGACCAGCTTCTGCGTGGTCACTGGGTTCTTCTCGGCGAAGTCGTTCTTGAGATAGAGCACGGCGGCCGGGTTCGCGCCGCCGAACAGCGCCTTGGTGCCGGCTTCGGTGCGCGTGTCGATCAGCGCGACGACATCGCCATCGGCCTCGAGCTTCGAGGTCACCGGGTCGAGATGCGAGATCAGGTCGACCTGCTTCTGCTTGATTGCCGCGACGGCGCTCGCCCCGGCGCCGACGCCGATGATCGGCGCATCCGTCGCCTTCAGCCCGGCCTTGACCATGGCGTATTGCGCGGTCAGCGCCGTCGATGAGCCCGGCGCGGTGACGCCGATCTTCAACCCCTTGAAATCGGCCGCGGTCTTGACCTTGTCGGCGAGGTCCTTGCGCACCGCGATGGTGATCGCCGGGAAGCGCCCGAGCTCGATCACCGCGCGGATGTCCTGCCCCTTGGCCTGCATGCGGATGGTGTGCTCATAGGCACCCGTCACGACGTCGACCGAGCCGCCGACCAAGGCCTGCAGCGACTTCGCGCCGCCGCCGAAATCGTTGATCTCGACGTCGAGGCCTTCATCCTTGAAGAAGCCCTTCTTCTCCGCGACGGTGAGCGGGAGATAGTAGAGCAGCTGCTTGCCGCCGACGCCGAGGGTCAGCTTGGGTTTCTCGGCGTTCTGGGCGAGCGCATGGGCGGAAAAGCCGAGCGCGGTGGTGAAGGCGAGCGCGGCGAGCGCCGTGCGGCGGGAAAAGCTCATGGGGTTCCTCCGGGTTGTCTTTGAGCGCTTCTGAGGCGGCTTCGGGCTGAACGATAGGCGGTATCAACGGCTTGCGGCAAGCGTCTGCGCTCGGTGTCATGTCGGGCACAGTTCGCGGAAGCGCCGGACATGGGCGTCGACGGCGGCAAGGTCGAAGGAAGCGGTGTAGCGTTCGCGGACGACGAAGCCGATCCAGGGCGATTGGAGCAGCGGCCCGAAGGCCGCGATCGCGGCCCGCCCACCGAGCGTGAGATACTCGTCGCTCGCATCCATCCGTCGGGTGACGTCGGCCGCACGATCCCGGGACATCGCGACATTCTCGCCTTCGATGCTCCAGATCGCGCCCGCGCCGAGATCGAGGGCGACGCCTAAGGTCCCGGCCTCAGCGACGCGGCAGGAGAACAACAGCATCAGATCGCGGCCATCGGCCGACCGGCTGGTAAGGACCAGCCGATGCCGGTTCACTCCGGCCCGGCCTTCGACATTGACCTGCAGCACGGCCTTGGTCTCGGCGGCAGCGCTTGCTACCCCGCCGGGACCCGCCAAAGCGAGCAGGACCGCCCATGCGGCCGTCCGCGCGGTCACCTGTCCGCCGCTCACGTCGTCGTCGAACTCTGCCCGGGGCGCCAGACCAAGAGGCGGTTCTCGACCATGGTCACCAGCGAGTCGATCAGGATCACGAACAGCGCCAGGATCAGCATGCCCGAGAATACGCCGGTGACGTCGAAGACGCTCTCGGCCTCGTGGATCTTGTAGCCGAGCCCGGCCGAGGAACCGAGATACTCGCCGACCACCGCGCCGACCAGCGCGAAGCCGACCGAGGTGTGGAGCGAGGAGAACATCCAGGTCAGCGCCGAAGGCCAGTAGACATGGCGGAAGAGCTGGCGCTCGTTCATGCCGAGCATGCGGGCATTGGCGAGCACGGTCGGCGAGACCTCCTTCACGCCCTGGTAGACGTTGAAGAAGACGATGAAGAAGACCAGCGTGAAGCCGAGAGCCACCTTCGACCAGATGCCCAGCCCGAACCAGAGCGCGAAGATCGGCGCCAGCACGACGCGCGGCAGGGCGTTGGCCGCCTTGATGTAGGGGTCGAACACGGCCGCCAGCAGCGCGTTCCTGGCGAAGGCGAAGCCGAAGAAGATGCCGGCCGCCGAACCGATGACGAAGGCGAGCACCGTCTCGGTCAGGGTGATGCCGAGATGCCAGTAGATTTCGGTGCCGGTTAGCTGCTTCCAGGTCCGCGCCAGCACGTCGATCGGCGTCGAGAAGAAGAAGCGGATCGTCTTGACGTCGCCGAAGATCGGGAAGTTGCTGATGACATGCCAGATCGCCAGCGCGACGATCATCACCAGGATTTGCAGCAGAAGCAGCTTGAGCCGGCTCACGGGCTCCCCTCCCCGACCAGTTCCTTGCCCTCGCCCATGGCGTAGGCCTTCTGCACCTCGACCCTGAGCGACGACCAGATGTCGCGGTGGATCTCGTGGAAGGCCTTGTCCAGCCTGATCTCGGCGATGTCGCGCGGCCGCGGCAGCGGCACCTTGTAGTCGGCGACGATACCGGCGGCCGGACCGGCCGACATCACCACCACCCGGTCGGAAAGCGCGATCGCCTCCTCGAGATCATGGGTGACGAAGATCAGCGCCTTGCGATCCTTCGACCAGAGATCGAGCAGGAGATTGCCCATGATCTGGCGGGTCTGCGCGTCGAGCGGCCCGAAGGGCTCGTCCATCAGCAGAATCTCGGGATCGCGGATCAGCATCTGCGCCAGCGCGACGCGCTTGCGCTGGCCGCCCGACAGCATGTGCGGATAGCGCTCGGTGAAGGCGCGCAGGCCGACGCGCGCCAGCCAGTCGCGGGCCCGCTTGTCGGCCTCGGCATCGGAGACGCCCATCGGCTCCAGCGCCACCTTGACGTTGTCGAGCGCCGTCTTCCACGGCATCAGCGCGTCCTGCTGGAAAAGATAGCCGGCGCGGCGGTTGAGCCCGGAGAGCGGCTTGCCGAAGATGTCGACCTTGCCGGCCGAGGGCGTGAGCAGGCCGGCGGCGGCGTTGAGCAGGGTCGACTTGCCGCAGCCGGTCGGCCCGACCACCGAGACGAATTCGCCGCTGGCGACGCTGAGGTCGATCGCCTTGACCGCCTGGTATCGCGTGCCGCCCTGCAGGTGGAAGGTGATGTCCAGCCCCGCCAGGCGGACGGCCGGTGCGGGAGCGGCGCTCCCCTCGCCCGCCGTCTCCGGCGGGCCGTCTTTAGGCTGCATCAGTCTCGTTTCCCCCGCCGGGCATGGCGCCGCGCTCCGCAAGCACCGGATTCCCGGTCGATTTTTCCGTTCGCGGAAGAGTAGGCGATCATCCGACGAAGGCAACCCGTACGATATGCGAGCCTTGCGGACCTTTTTTTAACGCAGGCCGGGTAGCCGAACGCCCAAGCTTCTGCTGTATCGCTGCACGCCCTTGAAGGAGACCGGCCGGTGACCGCGCAACTCGACCTATGGATTCAGGCTCTCGTCGAGTTCATGCGGACAAACCAGCAATGGGCGCTGCCGATCGTCTTCTTCGTCGCCTTCGCCGAATGCGTCGCGATCCTGTCCTGGCTGGTGCCGGCCACGGTCTTCTTCACCGCCTTCGGTGCGATTGCCGGCGCGTCGGGCTTGAATCTCGTCCCGCTCTCGATCGCTGCCTCGCTTGGCGCAGCTTTCGGCTTCTGGCTGTCCTATTGGGCCGGCCTCGTGCTCGGCCCGCGCGTCGACGACTATTGGCCGCTGCGCGACAATCCCGACCTGCTGCGCAGGGGCCACGACTTCTTCGAGAAATGGGGCTTCCTCGGCATCATTGTTGGCCATTTCTTCGGGCCGATCAGGGCGGTGATCGCACTGGTCGCCGGCATCGTGAAGATGCCGTTCTGGGCCTTCCAGCTCGCGAATTTCGGCGCCTCCTTCGCCTGGGGCTTCGGTCTGATCTATGGCGCCGGCCAGGCGACCGAAATGATGATGAAGTTCACCGGCAAATAGGCGCAGCGCTCCCGGTTTGGGGCAGCTCCGAAACACAACGCCAGCTGAACGGACGTCTCAGATCGCGTTCAGGCTCGCGGGCCGAAAGTCCTGCCATCGCGTCGAGACCGGGCCCGCCCGGTCCGCAACCGACGCGGCGGCACGGACGGCCCGGCATCCGCGCAGCTCAGCTCCTCCGGGCAGGACTTAACAGGAGTCCACGCCATGACCATGTCCCGTTTCGCCATCGGCCTCGCCGCGCTTGCCCTCGCAGCCGGCCCGGCCTTCGCGCAGACTGCGACCCAACCTGCGACCCCTGCCAAGCCGGCAGCCCCCATGACGACGCCCGCCGCGCCGGCCGCGCCCGCTGTCAAACCCGCAGCCCCCGCCGCAACACAGGCCCAGGCCAAGAAGGTCAACATCAACACCGCCAGCGCCAGCGCCAGCGAGCTCGACACGCTCAAGGGCATCGGCGAGGCCCGCTCCAAGAAGATCATCGAGGAGCGCGCCAAGGCGAAGTTCAAGAATTTCGACGACCTGGTGAAGCGCAATGTCCTGCCGGCCAATGTCGAGGCCGACATCAAGGACAAGATCACCTTCTGATCTCGCGTCAGGAAGCCGGCCGCGCTTGCGGCCGGCTTCCTTTCTTTGCTGCGGCTATCTCTCCCGGACGCGAGCCGGGACTTTCAACGATTTCTCGTCGAGCTTTCGACCGCAGGCCGCGGACGTGCACTTTACAACCGGTCGCTTCCTCAGCCAGCGTTCATTCAACCGCCCTGAGAAAGACCACCCGGCCGCTTGTCGCATTGCCGGTTCTCTGCTCGAGCTGCGCCGGCGCATCGGAACTCTGGCTGCGCAGGGCCTCGTCAAGGCTTTCTCCGCCCGCCAGGCCACGCCGCTCCTCGCAACGCAGGGCGATGATCCCGGTCAGGTCACCGAAGAACGGAGCAGCGATCCTATCGCGCTCACTGCAATCGCGCAGGCCGAGATCGCGCAGGTCGCGCTCACTCATATCGCAGAGTCGGTCATAGTCGCGTCGTGCCCGCAGCCAGCGACCGATACTGCCCAAGAAGACGCCCGGGACGCGGCCAAGCGAACCGCCCGTGGCGAGAACGTGCCGGGCCGGTCCGATGATGAAGCTGAGCATGATCGTTCTCCGTCATCAGAAGTGATGACGGAAGAGGACACCCTCGCACTGTCAGCTGCTGTCAGAATCTCCGGCGCCGAATGACAGCTGTTGTCAGCAGCGCTCGAGCGAATGCCGGAAGTTCATCCGCGCGGACCCGGGCCTTCGGAAAGGCGGCGCCGAGGTGCCGCGGCTACGGCTGGGGAAGCCGCGTTGCATCCGAGACGATTGGACCTTCAGAAGCGCGAAGAATCTCCCACGCCGCGCCGGCGATACGCAAAGCTCCGGCGCGGCGCGGAGTGAGGCCGCGGATGACTACAGCAGGCCGATCACGATCAACAGCAGCAGCGCGAAAGAGCCGCCCAGCGCCAGATGCGAAAGACCAAACTGAACGCCATGCGCCTCGTCGAGATGAGATTCGTGCAGGGTTCTAACCGGTTCCATGGTTGCCTCCCCTCCGCTCAAAAGCCGTCTCGTTCCTTGTATTCCCGTTGTCCCTTGTGCGAGCCGCGTCGCGGTCGCTGCTCAGTAGGCGATGATCTCGACGCCGATCCAGGCGATGACCGCCAGCACCAGCCCGCCGATCAGCACCATCAGCACAGGCCTGTCGAGAAAGCCCTGCCGTGCCTCGACGGCCGTTTCGACCGCAGGGTCGGCATCGGTGTGCTTATCCGCCCGCATTGGCGGAATCGGCTGGCCGCCTTCTGTCGGAATCCGCGCTTCGCGCTCCCTCACATCCTGTTCCATTGCCATCTCCCTTGTCGCCGGCCCGAAGGTCGCGACCGGTTCTGACGCGCTCAGCCCGCCACCAGCTGCAGCATCGCGCTGGCGATCAGGGTGAGCCCGAGGCAGCCGCCAAGCAGAGCGAAGAACATCCGCTCCTGGCGTGAGATCGGGTGGGCGGCGTGCGACGTGCCCCTGCTCGCATGATGATGCCGGTGGCCGTGCCTGGCGCCCCGCTGGTTCAGCGTCTTCCGGTCGTTCATCGGACGCTCCTGCTGTTCGTGACTGCAGCATCAACGTCCATGAAGCGGTCCGGTTCCAGGCAGCCAACCTCAGCTGTTCTTGCAAACGCGAAACGGGCGCCTTGCGGCGCCCGTTCCTGACTTTCGATAAGCCGGAGCCCGGCCGCGGCGAGCCCGCAGCCCAGGACCGGATCAGTTCTTGGTCTTGTCGACCAGGGCCTTGGCCTTGATCCACGGCATCATATCGCGGAGCTTGGCGCCGACTTCCTCGATCGGGTGAGCGGCATAGCGGGCGCGGGTCGCCTTGAACGAGGTCTGGTTGACCTTGTTCTCGAGCATCCAGTCGCGGGTGAACTTGCCCGACTGGATGTCGGCGAGCACGCGCTTCATCTCGGCCTTGGTCTCGGCGGTGATGATCCGCGGGCCGGTGACGTACTCGCCGTACTCGGCGGTGTTCGAGATCGAGTAGTTCATGTTGGCGATGCCGCCCTCGTAGATGAGGTCGACGATCAGCTTCACTTCGTGCAGGCACTCGAAATAGGCCATCTCGGGCGCATAGCCGGCCTCGGTCAGGGTCTCGTAGCCGGCCTTGATCAGCTCGACCAGGCCGCCGCAGAGCACGACCTGCTCGCCGAACAGGTCGGTCTCGCACTCTTCCTTGAAGGTCGTCTCGATGATGCCGGCGCGACCGCCGCCATTGGCCGAGGCGTAGGAGAGGCCGAGGTCATGCGCGTTGCCGGTCGCGTCCTGGTGGATCGCGATCAGGGTCGGCACGCCGCCGCCGCGCTGATACTCGGAACGGACGGTGTGGCCGGGGCCCTTCGGGGCGACCATCAGCACGTCGAGGTCCTTGCGCGGCTCGATCAGGTTGAAGTGGACGTTGAGGCCGTGCGCGAACAGAAGGGCAGCGCCCTCCTTCATGTTGGCGTGCAGCTCGTCGCGATAGATGTCGCCCTGCAACTCGTCGGGGGTCAGCATCATCATGATGTCGGAGACCTTGGCGGCCTCGGACGGGGTCATGACCTTGAAGCCGGCGTCCTCGGCCTTCTTGCGGGTGGCCGAGCCGGCCTTCAGCGCGATGATGATCTCCTTGACGCCGGAATCGCGCAGGTTGAGCGCGTGCGCATGGCCCTGGCTGCCGTAGCCGACGATGCAGACCTTCTTGCCCTTGATCAGGTTGATGTCGGCGTCACGATCGTAATAAACGCGCATTGGATGCGTCCTTCCTTGGGTTGATCTCTTGGTTTCAGGCTTTCGGTGCGGGTTTCGCCCGCCCGTGAAGTGCGAGGAACTGGTCGGCGGCGCGGGCGGCGTCGCGCTCGATCTCGGCAGCGCTGAGCTTCAGCGCATCGCCGAGCAGCAGGCGGATTTGCACGTCGCGGCCGACCAGGCCGAAAAAGGTCCTGAACGCCGTCTCGGCATCGTCGAAGTCGAGTAGCCCGGCCTCGCGCCCGTCCTCGAGCAGCGGCCGCAGCCGCTCGCCGATGGCGAAGCGTCCATTGGCGAGCACGATGCCGCCGAGATTGCTCTCATGGGTGGCGGCATGGCTGATGGCGAGGCGGTTGAGCGCGATCGAGGTCGGGCTCGAGATCACCTCGAGCCAGTTGACGGCGAAGCGGATCAGGCTGTCGCGCAAGGACAGCGCATCGAGCTTCTGGCGGTCGTAATTGCCGGCGCGGACCTTCGAGGCCTGCCACTGCACGGTCGCGGTCAGGAGTCCGTCCCGGTCTCCGAACCACTTGTAGAGCGTCTCCTTCGAGCAGCTCGCCCGCCGCGCCACGGCCGCCATGGTCAGCTGATCGCCCTTCTCCACCATCAGTCCGAGCACGGCATCGAGCACCGCGAGCTGTCGCGGTGTCAGCGCCTCTGCCTGGCTTTCGGTGGCGGGATCGGTCATGGCTCGGAACAGTACCGTACGTTACGGTTCCGTGATCTATCGCAGGGCCAGCGGCCGTGCAAGCGGAAAGCTGCGGCAACGCCCGGCCTCCCCCGCGGCGCCGCAGGGCCTATATAAGGCGGGAGCCGAACGCATTGCCGAAACCCGACGGAGCCTTGCCCATGACCCCGCCCGCCGCCACCGCGATTCTCGATTTCTGGCGCGAGGCCGGGCCGGAGAAGTGGTTCGCCAAGGACGACGCCTTCGATGCGGATATCCGCCGGTGCTTCCTCGCCGCGGTCGAAGCCGCCGCCCGCGGCGAGCTGAGCGACTGGGAAGAGACGCCGGACGGCGTCTATGCGCTGCTGCTCCTGCTCGACCAGTTCCCGCGCAATCTCTATCGCGGCTCGCCGCAGGCCTTCGCCGCCGATCCGCTGGCGCTAGCCGTCGCCGAGCGCGCCATTGCGCGCGGTTTCGACCAGGCTTTCGAGAACCCGGAGCGGCGCTTCATCTACATGCCGTTGATGCATTCCGAGGATCTCGCCGACCAGCAGCGCTGCGTCGCGCTCTGCGAGGCGGCCGACGACCCGGAAGGCGTGCATTACGCCGTGGTTCACCGCGACATCATCCGCGACTTCGGCCGTTTCCCGCACCGTAATCCCGTCCTCGGCCGGCAGAGCTCGGCCGAGGAGCGGCGTTTCCTCGACGATGGCGGCTTCAGCGGCTGAAGCTCAGCCGCCCATCGCGGCGCGATGCGCCTCCGCCAGTTCGGCGAGGCTCTTGAAATGGAAATCGACATGCGGCCGCGTCGCGGGATCTTGCGTCGCGCCGCTGCCCGCCATGCCGAAGCGCCGGTCGATCCAGGCCCGCGCAAGCCCGGCCCGCTCCGCCGGGACATGGTCGTGGAAGAGACTCTGCGCAGTGTGCAGCACCGCCCCGGCTTCGAGGCCGAGATCGGCTTCCAGATGCCTGAGCAGATGGACGAAGTTGCGCGGATCGGGCTTGTAGGAGCCGATATCCTCGGCGGTATAGATCGCGTCGAAGCTGACCCCGAGCTTGCGGTTGCTTGCAGCAAAGCTCGCGCGATCGACATTGGAGAGGATCACCAGCCTGAAGTGCCGCTTGAGATAGGCCAGCGCCTCGGCTGAATCCGGGAAGGCCGGCCAGTCCGGCACAGAACCGCCGAAGCGCTCGTTCAGGTCGGCATGGATGTGAACGCCCAGGTCTTTGGCGAGGCGGGCATGGACGGCGGCGAGCAGCGTCGAATAACGCAGCGACGGCGCGGCTTCCTCGATTTCACTCTCGATCCGGCCGGCGAGCGCCTCCTCGCGGTCAAGATCGAGCCCGCCGGCACTGATGAGCGGCTGCAGCGCGTTCCAGATCCCGGTCTCCCAGTCGATCAGCGTGCCGTAGCAGTCGAAGGTCAGGACCTTGAAATCGGTGAGTTTCATCGCGGGTCGTCCTCATGGCTCGGGGTCGCGCCGACCATAGCGAGGGCCCGGACGGCCGTGATGAGGCAAAGCTCCGAACGGCTTGACCGAAACTCCGGTTCTCCGTGCGCCGTCCCCCCGAAGGGTGTTTGCGTTCTCCCGAAGGTGCGGGTCGTCCCGGGCGACCGGAGGGAGACCCGGGACCCATTCCGGAACCTCTTTCGGATAGGCTCCGGAATGGGTCCCGGATCTGCGCTGCGCTCCGTCCGGGACGACAGCTACGACGGTCGATCTGCTTGTCAGGCGCCGCCCCGGCTCGCGGCCCTGAACTCCGATGGAGTCAGGCCGAAACGCCGCCTGAACTGCCGATTGAAGGACGAGGCATTCTGGTAGCCGATCGCGTAGGCGATCTCGGAGATCGGCAGCGCGGTCGTGACCAGCTGGTCGGCCGCCTCGTCGAACAGCCGGGCGAGCTGCGACTGCTTCGGCGACTGCCCCGTCGTCGCCCGGAACAGGGCGTGGAACTGGCTCTGGCCGAGGCCGGCGTTCCGCGCCATCTCCGCGACATTCGCCGCCTGCCCGCCATGGGCGGCATCGAGGACCCTGGCTTCGGAACGTGACCATGGCCGCGGCGTCTCCGCCGGCGCGACCAGCTTCAGCCCCGCCAGCGCCAGGCCGGCGGCATCGCTCGCCCGACAGGCACCGGCTTCGACCTCGGCGCCGAGCTGACGGAACATCCGCCACAGCCAGGGCTCGACCCGCGTCAGCGACGGCACGGGATCGCGCAGCACGGCCGGCGCCGCCTCGCCCACGAAGGCGTCCGTCTCGACATCGAGGATGAGCATGCTGCAATCGACGCTCGGCTCGAAGTCATGCTCATGGTCGCGCGGGATGACGGCGACGCAGTTGCTCGAGACGACGCTGCGATGCCCTTCGACATCGAGCCGCATGGCGCCCTGCATCGGCAGCAGGATCTGGCTGTAATCGTGGCTATGGCGGTCGGTGCCGCGATAGCTGCGGATTTCGAGATGGATCGACATCGCCTGCTCACATGCGAGGGATCATGCGGCGCATTTGCCGCCAATCGCCGCGCGCGAGCAAGTGCAAGCGACCGCGGCTCAGCCGCCGCCCTGCTGCGCCGCGATCCGCTGCAGGAAGATCGCGATGACGGTCAGGCCGAAACCGGCCCACCACAACGGCGAGCGCAGGCTCCTGCCGCTGCCGAGAGGCTCGGGCTGGGCCCGGCCCGAAAGCCGCTGCAGGATCGGCCAGGTGAAGCAGGCGAGGCCGAGGATGCCGAGGCCGAGCGCGAACTGTTCCAGACCGAGCATCACGCGCCGGCCCTCCCGGCTGCGAAGGCCAGAAGGCCAGGGGGACCATCAATCATGCAGGGCTCCTTCATCGCGCGGGCCGATCTCACATCGCGTCCGGGCCGCGGCTCATCGCAGCGATGCCGGTACGCGAGACCTCGGTCAGGCCGACCACGGTCATCAGCTTGATGAAGCGCTCGATCTCCTCGGTCGAGCCGGTGAGCTCGAAGACGAAGGAGGTCAGCGTCGCATCGAGCGTACGCGCGCCGAAGGCGGCAGCGAGCCGCATCGCTTCGACGCGATGGTCGCCCTTGCCGACCACCTTGAGCAGGCAGAGCTCGCGCTCGATCGCCTCGCCCTGCAAGGTCAGGTCGACGACGCGGTGCACCGGCACCAGCCGGTCGAGATGCGCCTTGATCTGGTCGATGACATTGGCGGTACCGGAGGTGACTACGGTGATGCGCGAGATGTGCTTCTCGTGCTCGGTCTCGGAGACGGTGAGGCTCTCGATGTTGTAGCCGCGGCCGGAGAACAGCCCGGCGATGCGGGCGAGAACGCCGGGTTCGTTGTCGACGATCACCGCCAGCGTGTGGCGCGCGATCGGCTGGGCGGTCGGGGCGGTCGGATAATGCGTCGTGTTCATCGTTAGGCCTTGCTGCGGCTGAGATGGGGGCGGAATTCCTCGAGGACCGGCTCGTCGACCTCGTCCTCGTCGATGATCCAGGGTTCGGCGAGCGCGGCCATGCGCCAGGACTGATAGCCGTGCGTCGCCTGTACCGTCTCGACATAGGTGGCGCTGACCGGGTCGAGCGCGATGCCGTAGCCGGTGAGACGGGCTGTGACCGGCGCGAACATCGCATCCGCGGCGCCGAAGGCACCGAACAGGAACGGCCCGCTTTCGCCGAACCGCGTCCGCGCCTCGCGCCAGATCGCCGTGATGCGCGCGACATCGGCGGCGACCTTGGCGCCGCGATCGCGCGGATGGAACTGGCGCGCGATATTCATCGGGCAGGCGCCGCGCAGCGCAGAAAAGCCCGCATGCATCTCGGCCGCGATCGAGCGCGCCATGGCACGCGCCGCCGGCTCGCGCGGCCAGACCGGCAGGTCCGGCCTGAGATCGGCGATGTGGTCCATGATCGCCAGCGATTCCCAGACCTGGATCTCGCCGTCGAGCAGGGCCGGCACCTTGCCGGCCGGCGTGAAGGCGGAGATCGCCCGCTTCCATTCGGGATCGTCGAAGGTCTGGCCGAACGGGATCAGCACCTCCTCGAAGGGGATGCCGAGCTCGGTCAGCAGCAGCCAGGGCCGTAGCGACCAGGACGAGTACGTCTTGTTGGCGATGACCAGCTTCATGCCGCGACCTGCTCGGCCATCTCGGCGACGAAATCGAGCGCCGCCTCGACATGCAGCGCCGTCGTGTCGAAGACCGGGATCTCGAAATCCGATTGCGACAGCAGCAGCGTGATCTCGGTGCAGCCCAGGATGACGCCGTCGGCGCCCTCCTCGCGGATCGCCCGGCCGACGATCTCGAGATAGCGCGCCTTGGAGGCGGGCTCGATCCGGCCGCGGCAGAGCTCCTCATAGATGATGCGGTGGACGTCCGTCCGCTCGGCCTCGTCCGGCACCAGCGCCTCGACGCCGAAGGCGGCGAGTCGGTCGCGATAGAAGCGCTGTTCCATGGTGAAGCGCGTCGCCAGCAGCAGCGGCCGGCGGCTCTGCGTCCTGCGGATCGCCTTGGCGGTGACGTCGGCGAGATGCAGGAAGGGCAGGTTCGTCGCCTGGGTGATATGGTCGGCGAGCTTGTGCATGGTGTTGGTCGCCAGCACGAGGCAGGAGGCACCGCCGCTTTCCAGGCGCCGGGCACTATTGGCCATCGCCGCGCCGGCAGCCGCCCAGTCTCCGGCCGCCTGCATCTCGGCGATCGGCGAAAAATCGACCGAATGCATCAGGACATCGGCCGAGTGCAGCCCGCCCTGGCGCATGCGCACGCCCTCGTTCAGCAGCCGGTAATAGACCGCCGTCGATTCCCAGCTCATCCCGCCGATCAGGCCGATGGTCGCCATCTGCTCCCCCCTGTGCCGAGGCCGTCATTCTCGGGCGTTGCGAGGCGCAGACCCGAAACACTCCTGATGAGAAGGCGCCGACCGGCGCCTCGCTCTGCCTGGGATGCCCGGGTCAGGCCCGGGCATGACCCGGCCCGATCAAACGAGCTGCTTGCCCTTGGCGTCGATGATCTCGCCGGTATCGCCCTCGAAATCGGGCAGGATCATCTCGTTATGCGCCTTGCCCGACGGGATCATCGGGAAGCAGTTCTCTTCCTTCGCCACCAGGCAGTCGAAGATCACCGGGCCGGGCGTCTCGATCATCTGCATGATCGCGGCGTCGAGCTCGGCCGGGTCGGAGCAGCGGATGCCCTTGCCGCCATAGGCCTCAGCCAGCTTGACGAAGTCCGGCAGCGAAGCCGAGTAGCTCTCGGAATAGCGCCCGCCATGCAGCAGCTCCTGCCACTGGCGCACCATGCCCATGTACTCGTTGTTCAGGATGAAGATCTTGACCGGCAGCCGGTACTGCACCGCCGTCGACATCTCCTGCATGTTCATCAGGATCGAGGCCTCGCCGGCGATGTCGATCACCAGCGCGCCCGGATTCTTCATCTGCACGCCGATCGCCGCCGGCAGGCCGTAGCCCATGGTGCCGAGCCCGCCCGAGGTCATCCAGCGGTTCGGCTCCTGGAAGCGGAAATACTGAGCGGCCCACATCTGGTGCTGGCCGACCTCGGTGGTGACGTAGGTGTTGCGGTCCTTGGTCAGCTCGTAGAGCCGCTCGATCGCGTATTGCGGCTTGATCACCGAGCCGGACTGCTTGTAGCCGAGGCTGTTCCGCGCCCGCCAGCCATCGATCTGGGTCCACCAAGCGGTCAGAGCCGTCTTGTCGATCTGCGGCGAGGTCTCGCGCCAGATCCGGACCATGTCCTCGAGCACATGGGCGCAGTCGCCGACGATGCCGATGTCGACCTTGACGTTCTTGTTGATCGAGGACGGATCGATGTCGATGTGGATCTTCTTCGAGTGCGGCGAGAACGCGTCGAGCCGGCCGGTGATGCGGTCGTCGAAGCGGGCGCCGATGTTGATCATGACGTCGCAGTCATGCATGGCGAGGTTCGCCTCGTAGGTGCCGTGCATGCCGAGCATGCCGAGCCACTGCCGGTCGGCCGCCGGGAAGGCGCCCAGCCCCATCAGCGTCGAGGTCACCGGGTAGCCGGTGAGCCGCGCCAGCTCGCGCAGCAGCGCCGAGGCGTGCGGGCCGGAATTGATCACGCCGCCGCCGGTGTAGAACACCGGCTTCCTGGCCTTGGCGATCAGCTCGACAGCGGCCTTGATCTTGTTGAGGTCGCCCTTCACCGTCGGACGGTAGGTCTTGTGCTGGTTGTCGCGCGGGCGGCTATAGGCGCCGGTTGCGAACTGGATGTCCTTCGGGATGTCGATCACGACCGGGCCGGGCCGGCCATTGGCGGCGACATAGAAGGCCTCATGCAGGACGCGCGGCAGGTCGGCGATGCTCTTCACCAGGTAGTTGTGCTTGGTGCAGGAGCGCGTGATGCCGACCGTGTCGCATTCCTGGAAGGCGTCGGAGCCGATCAGATGCGTCGGGACCTGGCCGGTGATGACGACGAGCGGGATCGAGTCGAGCAGCGCATCGGTCAGGCCGGTGACGGCATTGGTCGCGCCCGGGCCCGAGGTCACGAGAACGCAGCCGACCTTGCCGGCGGCAGAGCGGGCATAGCCCTCGGCGGCATGGACGGCACCCTGCTCGTGCCGGACGAGCACGTGCTTGACCTTCTCCTGCTGGAAGAGCGCGTCATAGATCGGCAGCACGGCGCCGCCGGGATAGCCGAAGAGATGTTCGACGCCCTGATCCTGGAGGGCGCGAACGACCATTTCGGCGCCGGTCATCATCTCGCTCATAACGGTCTCCTGCGGAGGTCTGTCTTGTCGGGTTCGGCTGGAAAAAGGCAATAAAAAAGGCCCTCGGAGGGGCCTGGGCGTGCGCTGGCGTCGGGGACACCCGGTTTGTTAAACCGGCCCCTACCAGCGCACCTTTACGAGAATGAGCTTGCGCATGTCGCGCCCTTGCAGTGAACGAATTTGGCGGACGCTAGCCGAGCGCTGCTGGCCGGTCAAGCGGATTGCGGCACCCAATCACGCGGCGGCCGGCAATTTGCCAGCACATTTGTTGCCGCAGGGGAACACTTTCTCAAGACCCGCCTGCTAGCGAACCGGGAGACGGAACCCGGGCGCGATGTATCAGGAAGTCCACACCCACAACATCGCCGAGAGAGCCTACGCTCCCGAAGTCGCCGACTTGCTGCGCCGCTTCGAACGCAGCGCACGAGGAAACCCCGGCGGTGCGCCCTTCGAGGATTTCAGCACCGAGCTGCTCTCCTTCTGCAGTCGCGACATCATGATCATGGCGCCGGCAGAAGGGGACTACGTCTACGAGCATTTCGGCCGCGACATCGCCCGCAATGTCGGCGGAGATCGGACCGGCGCACGCGTCTCGGGCATGTCGCCGAACGTCTCCCGCTTCACCATCACCTGCTATGATCAGGTGCTGGCAAGCTGCAAGCCGCTCTATTCCATCCACCGCGCCGTCAAGACGGTCCGTGTCAGTCTCTGGGAACGCCTGGTACTGCCGACGACCCGCGCCGACGGCGAGCGCCGCCTCATCGTCTTCAGCAAGCCCATGCATTTCCACGAGGAGCTGCTGAAGACCGTTCTCGACACCTCGCCGGCCGGCATCGTCGCGCTGCGGGCCGTGCGCGACGAGGAAGGCAATATCGACCGCACGGTGATCATCACCGCCAACCGCCGCGCGGCGGCGATGGCGGGACATGCCGAAGACACGCTGGTCGATTCCGAGGGGCGCCAGGCGCTGCCCTTCCTCGCCGACGACACGGTCTGGCGCCGCTGCCTCTATGTCATGGAGCTGCGTCGCGGCGACATGCTCGAGACCTGCCATACAATCGAAGGGCGCGAGATCTGGCTGCAGATCGCCCTCGCCCCGCTCGGCGACGGGCTGGTGATGACCCTCACCGACATTTCCGAATTGAAGCTCGCCAACCTCACCCTGCAGAGCCGGGCCGCGACGCTGGCGCTCGAGATCGGCAAGGAGCGCGCGACGCGGCGCGCCCTCTCGCACGAACTCGGCCAGCGCGAGGAGCGCGAGCAGGAACTGCGCCGCCTTGCCGAGACCGATCCGCTGACGACGCTGCTCAATCGCCGCTCGCTGACCGAGAAGGCGAATGCCGAAATCGCATCCGCAGCTGCCTCCGGCGACGAAACCTCGCTGTTCATCATCGATCTCGACCACTTCAAGCAGGTCAACGACAGCCATGGACATGCTGCCGGCGACGCCGTGATCCGCGCCTTCGCCGATCTCCTGCTCGGCCAGATGCGCCCCGGCCAGGACCTCGTCGGCCGTCTCGGCGGCGAGGAATTCGCCGTGCTGCTGCCGCACACCGGCGCGGATGAGGCACAGCGCATCGCCGAGCGGCTGCATGCTGCCCTGCGCCGGACCCATCTGCCGGTTTCGGAGACGCTCGACCTTCAGGTCACCGCCAGCATCGGCATCGCGACGCGCCATCCCGACGAGGATTTCAACGCCTTCGTCGCCCGCGCCGACAAGCAGCTCTATCGGGCCAAGAACGAGGGCCGGAACTGCATCCGCAGCGCCGGGGGAGAGATCGCCGCCGCAGCCTGACCGCTCCGCTCAGCCCCCCTGTTCGAGTTCGGCGAGGGCGAAGGCAAGCCCGGCCTCGGGCGCAACGGCATGCCAGCCCGCCATCTGGTGGCGAAACCAGGTGACCTGGCGCTTGGCATAGGCGCGCGTATCGGCCTTGCCGCGCGTCACGGCCTCTTCGAGCGCAAGCGCGCCGTCGAGATGGGCGATCAGCCCGGGCACGCCATGCGCCCGCATCACCGGCAACAGCGGATCGAGCCGCCTCTCCCGCAGCGCTGCGACCTCTTCCAGCGCGCCGGCCGCCATCATCGCGTCGAAGCGCCGGTCGATCCGCTCGCGCACCGGCTCGCGCTCCGGAGCGAGGAATATCTGCAGCAGCCTCGCGCCCGCGAGCGGCCCCGGCTGACGCTCGCCCTGGAAGCTTGAGAGCGAACGGCCGGTCGCGGCCAGCACTTCCAGCGCCCGCATCACCCGCAGCCGGTCGCTGGGGCGCAGCTTTGCTGCCATCTCCGGGTCCTGCTCCGAGAGCTCGGCGTGCAGTTCGCCGGTCGTGCGCTCGGCCGCATGGGCCCGGAAGCTGGAGCGGACCGCCTCGGGAACCGGCGGAATGGCGGAGAGCCCTTCGGTCAGCGCCTTGAAATAGAGGCCGGTGCCGCCGACCAGCACCGGCATTTGCCCTTTCCTCGCCAACACGTCGAGCAGGGCGGCTGCCTCGGCCGCATAAGCCGCGACCGAATGGTTGGTGGCGCCATCGACATGGCCGTAGAGGTGGTGCGGGACATCCCCCATCTCCTCCGGCGTCGGCCGGGCGGTGATCACCGAGAGATCGCGATAGACCTGCATCGAATCGGCATTGATCACGACGCCGCCGAAGCGCTGCGCCAGAGCGGCAGCCAGTGCCGACTTGCCGCTTGCCGTCGGACCTGCGATGAGCACCGCCCTGAACGTCACTTCGGCTCCGGATCCCATGTCGCTCGTCGCCACGCTCGTTTCCGCCCACGGTCAGGCCCTGCTCGACGACGCGCTGCTGGCGCGCCTGCGCGCCGCAACGCCCTGGCCGACGACCCTGGCGCGCCTCGATGGCGAGATCGCCGTCGACCTCTTCGCGGAAGCGGACGATGCGCGCAAGCTCGAAGCGGCACTGCGCGCCGCGCTCGAAGGCGCCGCCGTCGACATTCTCGTCCAGTCGGCGGCGACGCGCCGCAAGCGCCTGTTCCTCGCCGACATGGATTCGACCATGATCGGCCAGGAGTGCATCGACGAACTCGCCGCCTATGTCGGGCTGAAGGAGAAGGTCTCCGCCATCACCGAGCGCGCCATGCGCGGCGAGCTCGAATTCGAGCCGGCGCTGCGCGAGCGCGTCGCGCTGCTCAAGGGCATCCCGCTCGCCGTGGTCGACGAGATCATCGCCGAGCGCATCACGCTGACGCCGGGCGGCAGCGCCCTGGTGCGGACCATGCGCGCCCATGGCGGCTACACGGCACTGGTCTCGGGCGGGTTCACCGTCTTCACCGGGCCGATCGGCCGGATGATCGGCTTCGACGAGGACCGCTCGAACCTCCTGCTCGGCGACGGCAGCGCGCTGAAGGGAGAAGTCGCCGAACCGATCCTCGGCAAGCAGGCCAAGCTCGACACGCTGGTCGAATTGCGCAGCCGCTTCGGCCTGCCGAAAGAGGCGACGCTGGCCGTCGGCGACGGCGCCAACGATCTTGCCATGCTCGGCGAGGCCGGGCTCGGCGTCGCCTTCCGCGCCAAGCCCGCCGTCGCCGCTGCGGCCGACGCCCGGCTGGACCATGCCGACCTGACCGCGCTGCTCTACGCTCAGGGCTATACGGGCGATGAGATCGAGCCGCACCGGGGCTGACGCATCTCGACCCGAAATGCGCGCGCGCCTGCCTCGGAACAACGGAGCGAAAAGCAGATCCCGCTTTTCGCTTCGATGACCCACAAGGTGTCAGGCCGCCAATTCGTATCCGACAGGATGCTCGGCGATCTATCGCAGGCTGGGTGACGGCACCCGGAACGTGCTCCGGTCGAGCGGCGATATGCCTTGTACGGTCAGGCCGTTGTCGGCCTTGAGCTCCGGTTGCTTCTGCGTCCGGATGCCGGTGTTGGGCGCGGCCGGGACGAGCGTCGAAGACGACAGCACGCACTCCGGATAGGGCTGGCATTGCTCGGGCGGCGCCGGCGCTGGCGGCGGGTTTCCCTGAGCCACCGCCATGGACGAAAAGGTAGATACTGCTGCGATCGTCAGAATGCGCCTCATCGCTCCCTCCCCTCGCCAGGTGCTGACGGCTTCACGGATGTGGTGACGGCCCTGAAGCCGAATACGACGGGCCTTTCGAGAATCTGGTTCATGGCCAGCTCATTGCCGTCGGCACGCGCATAGGTCGCACCTGCACCACCGCTCAGCAGGGCCGAGACGCGGCTTTCCAGAGCTTTGATCCGCGCTTCGGCTGGAGCCGACGGATCGCTTGAGCCAGCCGGAGGTTCGGCCGATGGGCCCGAAGCCCGCGCACCGCCGCTGAGCGAGACGTCGCGCGCCCTGCGATGCTCGATCTCGCGGGTCATGAACACGCGGTTGACGAGGCGCAGCTGGATCTTGGCGACGTAAGCGCCATCCTTGGTCGCAAGGACACCATCGCTGACTGCGAACGCCATGACCCGTCGAAGGAATTCGTCGCGACAGTAAAGTTCGGTCGCGGGATGCTTGCACCACAGATCCAGCCGGGCCGCAGCGGTGCCTGCGGCAATTCCATAGGTTTCCGACACGGGGATCTTGATCGACTCGGCGTCGACCCGGCCGCTGGCAATCCCAAGGTTCAAGCCAATCCTGTCGAGTATCCCCGCGGCCTGGGTGCTCTTGGTGATCGTAATGCCCGGGAACAGTGCGAGGGACAGCTTTACCTTCTCGTTCGGTTCCGCTGCTTCAATCTCGTAATAATTCTGCCTTCTGATCCTCTTCCCGTCCTCGAGTTCTGCTGTAGCGCTGAAGGTCGGCCGCTTGAGCGCCGCCTCTCGCTTCAGGTCTTCCCTGAGATTGATGTGCGCAATCCTGACGGCCTTGCCGAGGATCGCCTGGTTCTCGTCGGCGTCTTCAACCACAGCCCAGACATCGCCGACATGGAGGTCCTCCTCGGGCGGGAACACGGGCGTGATCCCCAGCTTGGCGATGCTGCTGTTCCAGGACGCGGCAACCGAAGCTGCGGTTACCGGCCCCTCCTCCCGGAACGTCGCGAACTGCCAGACTGCAAATCCAGCGGCCAATAATCCGAAGCCGGCAAGGAGGTTCAGCGGGGAAAAAAGCGCCGCAAGCCCTGCCATAATGCCTCGTCGGGGCGGCGGCTCCGGACCAGGGGGAGCCGCGTTCCCATCCGGGGCAACCGCCCCCGGCGCAGGCGTATCAGGAGATGGTCCTGGTGGAGTCGGAGGCGGGGTGACATCGGGCATGAATGATAGCCCTGGCTGATCTATGCAATCATAGGTTGATACAACTAACGATTGCGCCCAGTCAAGAAATCCCGGCAACAAAAAAGGAGCCCCCTGGGGAGCTCCTTTCCTCGTCAGATTCTCTCGTCGGCCGATGTGAGCCGGACGCGCCGGCTCAGTTCATCGACACGGCGACGAAGCGGACCTCGCCCTGGCCGTTCGAGACCAGCAGCAGCGCCGACTTCTTGCCCTCCTTCTTGAGGGCGTCGAGGCGCTTGGTCACATCCTCGGGCGAGTTCACCGCCTCCTGGCCGACCTCGACGACGAGCTCGCCGACCAGGATGCGCTTGTCGGCGGCGTTCGAGTTGCTGTCGACCTTGGTGATGACGACGCCCTTCAGCCCGTCCTTGATCGAGTAGCGCTTGCGCAGCTCCTCGCTCTGGGCCGAGAGCTCGAGACCGAGCGCCGAGGTCACGGCCGGCTTGGCGGCCTCGGCCGGCTTGTTGTTGGCCGAAGCCTGCTGGACCTTCTCGCCATCCTCGAGGCGGCCGAGCTTGACCGTCTTGGTCAGCTCCTTGCCCTTGCGCATCACCTGCATCGGCACGTCCTTGCCGACCGGCGTCGCCGCCACGATACGCGGCAGATCGCGCGAATCCTTCACGTCCTTGCCGTCGAACTTGACGATCACGTCGCCGATCTCGAGGCCGGCCGGCTTGGCCGGGCCCTTGTCGTCGACGCCGGCGACGAGCGCGCCGCGCGCCGTGCCGAGGCCGAGCGCCTCGGCGGTCGCATCATCGACGTTCTGGATGCGCACGCCGAGCCAGCCGCGGCGGGTCTCGCCGAACTCGCGCAGCTGGTCGACGACGTTGACCGCCAGCGAGGACGGCACGGCGAAGCCGATGCCGACCGAGCCGCCGGTCGGCGACAGGATCGCGGTGTTGATGCCGATGACCTCGCCGGCCATGTTGAACAGCGGACCGCCGGAATTACCCTTGTTGATGGCCGCGTCGGTCTGGATATAGGTGTCGTAGGGACCCTGGTTGATGTCGCGGTTGCGGGCCGAGACGATGCCCGAGGAGACCGAGCCGCCGAGGCCGAACGGGTTGCCGATCGCCATGACCGGATCGCCGATGCGGATCTTGTCGGAATCGCCGAACTTGACGAAGGGCAGCGGCTTGTCGTGCTTCACGCGCAGCACGGCGAGGTCGACCTTGGCGTCCTTGCCGACCACTTCGGCCTTGAGGCGAAGCCCGTCGCTGAACACCACCGTGATCTCGTTGGCGTCGCCGATGACGTGGTTGTTGGTGACCACGATGCCCGACGGGTCAATCACGAAGCCCGAGCCGGCCGATTGCGAGCGGCGCTGCTGCGGCGCCTGGCGCTCGCCCTGCTGCCCGCCCTGGCCGCGGCGGTTGAAGAACTCCTCGAACAGATCGCCGAACGGCGTGTCCGGGCCAAGCTGAGGCAGCTGCGGCAGAGTGCGGCCGCGCGTTTCGCTCGTCGTTACCGCGGCGATGTTGACCACCGCCGGCATCACCCGCTCGGCAAGATCGGCCAGCGAGATCTGGCCCTGCACCAGCGGCGCCACGGTGGTGCCCTGCGCGAAGGCCGGCGCCGCAAGCGGAACGCCGAGCGCGACACCGGCGAGCAGTGCGATGCGCGTCAGACGGGAGGCATGGGAGAATTTGCTTGCCATCGATGTCCTCGTGAGAAGGTCGCGCCTTGCTGGCATAGCAGCGCAGCCGAAATCTGAACGCAACTCAGAACGCCAAAATGCGGCGGAAGGGCGACGCAAGATTGCGCGATCACGCGCTTCTGACCGCCGAATGCAGCGACCGGCGGGCGGATTCCACCTGCCGGTCGAAATCTGGTGTCGATCGCGCCCGATCGGATGTCACCGACGGCCTAGCCGCGTACCAGCCAGACCAGCAGCACGCCGACGATTGCCGAGACGATACCGATCAGGCGCATCCGATCGGGCGGCGTCTCGGCCGCGCTGCGCAACGCATCCTTGGCGAGATGCGGAATGGCAGCGAACAGAATCCCCTCGATGGCGAAGACCAGGCCCAATGCCGCGAGGAAATCCGTCATGCCGCCCCGACGCCCAGTTAGGATCAGGGCCGGGCGGCGGCGCCGGCCGCCGGAGCAGCGCCGGCAGCGGCGGGTGCCGCTCCCTGCTTGCCGCCGGCCGGATCGTTGAAGAAGCGGAAGAAGGGCGAATCCGGCGAGAGCAGCATGCGCGTATCGCCGGCCTTCAGGCTCGCTTCATAGGCCTGCATCGACCGGTAGAAGGCGAAGAACTCCGGATCCTTGCCGAAGCCTTCGGCGAAGATGCGGTTGCGTTCGCCTTCACCCTGGCCGCGGATCTCGTCCGACTTGCGCTGCGCTTCGGCGACGATGATCGTCGCCTCGCGTTCGGCCCGGGCCCGGATTTCCTGCGCCTGCTGGGCACCGAGCGCGCGGGCTTCGGCAGCCTCGCGCTGGCGCTCGGTCTGCATGCGCTGGAACACCGCCTGCGAGTTGGCCTGCGGCAGGTCGACCCGGCGCAGACGCACGTCGACCACGGTCATGCCGAAGCGGGCCGCTTCGCGGTTCACGTCGTCGCGGATGCGGTTCATCAGCCGCGAGCGGTCGTTGCGGACCATCGAGGTGAAGGTCGCCTCGGCCAGCACCGAACGGACGTTACCGTTGACGATCGAAGCCAGCTGCGAGTTGGCGCGCGGGATGTTGTTGACCGCCTGGTAGAAGCGCAGCGGATCGGAGATCCGGTAGCGCGTGAAGGCGTCGACGACGAGACGCTTCTGGTCGGCGGCGATGATTTCCTGCGCCGGCAGGTCGAGGTCGAGGATGCGGTTGTCGAGATAGACGACCTGCTCGAACGGCGCCGGCAGCTTGAAGTAGAGGCCGGGCGCGGTAACGACGCTCCGCACCGCGCCGAAGCGCAGCACGATGGCCGACTGGGTCTGCTGCACCACGAAGGTCGCGACGTAGAACACGACTGCCGCGATGCCGATCAGCGCGAGGGCGCCGACGCGAAGGAAGCCGTTCATCGCACCGCTCCCTGCTGCTGCTGGGCCTGGCCGGCCGGACGACGGGGCTGACCGAGTTCGGAGAGAGGCAGATAGGGGACGACGCCGCTGCCGGACTTGTTCTGATCGAGGATGATCTTGTCCATGCCGCCGAGGACACGCTCCATGGTTTCGATGAAGAGACGCTCGCGGGTCACGCCCGGCGCGTTCTTGTACTGCTCGTAGACCGCGGTGAAGCGGCTGATCTGGCCGAGCGCCTCATTGACCGTCTGGTCCTTGAAGGCTTCGGCGGACTGGATCAGCTGCGCCGAGCGACCGCGCGATTCCGGCACGACCCGGTTGGCATAGGTCTCGGCCTCGTTGCGCAGGCGCTCCTGGTCGGCGCGCGCCGCCTGGACGTCGCGGAAGGCGTCGATGACCTGCTGCGGCGGATCGACCTTCTGGAGCTGGACCAGCCTGATCTGCACGCCGGCCCGATAGGAGTTGAGCGTGTCCTGCATCAGCTGGCGCACCTCGGTCTCGATCTGGGCGCGGTCGGTGGTCAGCACCGGCTGAATGTTGCGCCGGCCGATGACCTCGCGCATCGCGCTCTCGGCGACGGCCTTCACCGTGCCCGGCGGATCCTGGATGTTGAAGACGAAGGCCTCTGGCGCACCGGGATCGATCTGCCACTGCACGATCACGTCGATGTCGACGATGTTCTCGTCGCCGGTCAGCATCAGGCTTTCCTCGGGCACGTCGCTCTGGCGCGAAGCGCGCACGGATTCGACGGTCCGGAAGCCGACCTCGGTGGTGATGACGTTGGTGACCTGAGGCTTGATCACGCTGCCGATCGGGTAAGGCAGGTTGTAGTTCAGGCCCTGGCCGGTCTTGCCGACATATTTGCCGAAGATCAGGTTGAGGCCGACCTCGTTCGGGCGCACCGTATAGACGCCGGTGGCGAGCCAGACGAGCACGAGGCCGAGGCCGATCAGGAGCGCGCCGCGCCCGCCGAGATTGCCGCCGGGCATGAAGTTCTTCAGCCGGTCCTGGCCGCGCCGGATGATTTCCTCGAGATCGGGAGGCGTGCTGCCGCCCGATGGACCGCCGCCCCAAGGACCGCCGCCATTGCCGCCGCCGCCGCCGCGCTGGCCCCAAGGACCACCTCCGCCGCCGCTTCCCCCGCTACCGCCGCTCTGGTTGCTCCAAGGCATTCTTCAGCCGTTCCTCACTTTAATACCGACCGTGCAATAACCGAACGGCAGTTCATTGTCAGCGCCGGGCGGCGCGATGCGCTGTGACTTGGGCATCGGCCACGGATTCGTCAACGACGCAAGCCCCTTTCGTCGTAAGCCATTTGTCGCGCCGGCGCTCGAAAGGGCTCAAATGCGGCGCTCGAAGCTGGCGAAACTGAAGGCATGCTCATCCTCCGCCGAAGCGGGATGGTCGCTGCGCGACGTCTCGCGAAAGGCATCGCGGTCCCAGGACGGAAACTCGGCGTCGCCTTCCGGCGCGGCATGAACGAAGGTCAGCTCCAGCCGGTCGACCAGCGGCAGGGCAAGCGCGTAGATCTCGCTGCCTCCCCCGATGATCACGGCGCTCGCGCCCTTCTGCGCCCCGAGCCGCTGCGCCAGCGCCAGCGCCTCCTCCAGCGAAGTCGCGACCTCGACGCCTTCGGCCCGGAAATCCGGATCGCGCGTCAGCACCACAGTGTGCCGGCCCGGCAGCGGCTTGCCGATCGAGAGGAAGGTCTTGCGCCCCATGATGATCGGGCAGCCCATGGTCAGCGCGCGGAAACGCCGCATATCCGTCTTCAGGCGCCAGATCAGGCTGTTCTCGCTGCCGATCACGCCATTGTCGGCGACCGCCGCGACGAGCACGACGGGCAGCTTCGCCCCATCTGCGGACACCGGCTCAGCCACCTTGCGCCAGCCTCGCCAGCGCTTCACCGTCGAGGCGCTTCACCGTCCACTCGTCCTGCGCCACCGCGCCGATCGAGCGGTAGAACACCCGCGAGGGCTCGTTCCAGTTCAGCACCCACCAGGCGAAGCGCGACAGCCCCTCGTCGACGCAGCGCTTGGCGAGACGCACCATCAGCGCCTTGCCGATGCCCTGCCCCCGATGCTCGGGCCGCACGAACAGGTCCTCGAGCCAGATGCCGTGCCGACCGGTGAAGGTCGAATAGGTGTAGAACCAGATCGCGAAGCCGGCCGGCTTCCCGTCCCATTCGGCGATATCGCAGAAGACCTTGGGCTCGGGCTCGAACAGCGCCCTGGCGATGTCGGCCTCGCTGGCCACGACCTCGTGCAGCAGCTTCTCGTATTCCGCGAGCTCGCGGATGAAGCCGAGCACGAGGCCGGCATCTTCGGGCCGGGCGGGGCGAATGGAGAGCGTCATACCGCGATCGGCGCCTTGATGCCGGGATGCGGGTCATAGCCTTCGATCGCGATATCCTCGAAACGGAACTCCTCGAGCTTCGTCACTGCCGGATTGAGCTTCAGCGTCGGGAGCGCCCGCGGCTCGCGCGAAAGCTGCAGCTTCGCCTGGTCGAGATGGTTCACGTAGAGATGCGTGTCGCCGAAGGAGTGGACGAACTCGCCGACGCCGAGCCCCGTCACCTGCGCGACCATATGGGTCAGCAGCGCATAGCTCGCGACGTTGAAGGGCACGCCGAGGAAGACGTCCGCCGAGCGCTGATAGAGCTGGCAGGAGAGCTTCCCATCGGCGACGAAGAACTGGAACAGGCAGTGGCAGGGCGCCAGCGCCATCTTCGGGATGTCGGCCGGGTTCCAGGCCGAGACGATCAGGCGGCGCGAATCCGGGTTGCGGCGGATCTCGTTCACCAGCCAGGCGATCTGGTCGATCGTCTGCCCGTCCGGCGCCGGCCAGGAACGCCATTGCCGGCCATAGACCGGGCCGAGATCGCCGTTGGCATCGGCCCATTCGTCCCAGATGGTGACGCCGTTCTCCTGCAGATAGCGCACATTGGTGTCGCCGCGCAGGAACCAGATCAGCTCATGGATGATCGACCTCAGGTGCAGCTTCTTGGTCGTAACCAGCGGGAAGCCGGCGGAAAGGTCGAAGCGCATCTGGTGGCCGAACACGGCAAGCGTGCCGGTGCCGGTGCGGTCGTCCTTGCGGACACCCTCGTCGAGAACGCGTTTCAGGAGGTCGTGATACTGGCGCATGCTCGCATCTAGCCGGATTCGAGCGCGCTCCAAAAGAGCCGCTGCCGCGCCGTCCAGAGACGTTTGCGCATGCCGCCCCGCGACCGCACGCAGGCGCTCACGAAAACGGCATCACCTGTGACGGTCTGCCCCGCTGCAATGCCGAACCTGCGCCCCAATCTGAATGCCCGATGAAGACAAGGGGCGCTTCGGGCCTGCGCAAAATCGGCCCGTGCTGATGAGGATTGGATCATGAGCAGAATGAAGTTGCTGGCTGCCGCCTTCACTGCGGCGATGATGGCCAGCGGGGCCCTCGCGGCCGCGAACGAGCCACCGGAGACCAAGCTTATAGCCATAAGAAAGATCAGCGAGGCCCAGGCCCGCGCCATCGCCTTCGACCATGGGCTCGTCCATGTCGAGGAGATCTCGTTTCTGGATGGGCGCTGGGAGCTCGCCGGGCGCGACGTCTCCGGCGACGAGCTTGTGATCGACCTGAACGCCAAGGACGGCTCGCGCCTGCGCTGAGGGCTTCGCAGGCAGAAAGCGCCGCGAGGAAGCGTCTCATTCTGGCAACCCTTGCGACGCTTCGCGATAAATGAGCCGGGAAACCGCCCTGCTCTCTTTCCCCCCGCGCCGACAGTGCCTATATTCGCTTTGCCGTTCGCAAGGACGGCTATGGCGATAAACGGACGTCGTAATAAGCCTTTCGGACCCGGGGGCGGTACCCGGCGCCTCCACCACAGCCCTGCGGCGCGAGCGGCAGGAGACTTGCAGCCCTCGGGTTGCAGGGCTGCGGCGGGGGCGAAATAGGATCGACGAGGGTGTAAAGGCCGTCTTTTTGCTCGGTATGGTTCCGCCGTTACAGGGCTAACGCATAGTTGCCAACGACAACAATGCTCGGGTTGCTGTCGCCGCGTAAGCGGTGCTGGTTCCCAAACCTAAGTCCTTCCGTTTAGCGACGTAAGGCGGGGCTCGGAGGCGCCTGGCAACAGAAGCCTCCACTTTTTTTGGAGGAAGGGCGGCCTGCCGGTTGAGCGTTGCGCGAAAAACTGGGAACCGGTCGTCTCGCGGGAGCCATGCTCTCCAATGATGGACTAGACGGAATCCGGACGCGATGACCCAGGACATTCTCCGCTACGACCTGATGGTCCAGGACGCGCTCAAGGGAGTCGTCCGCAAGATTCTGTCAGAGGCGGGCCGCGACGGTTTGCCGGGCGACCATCATTTCTACATCACCTTCCGGACCACGGCGCCGGGCGTGCGCCTGTCGCAGCGGCTGCGCGAGAAGCACCCGGACGAGATGACGATCGTGCTCCAGCACCAGTTCTGGGACCTGAACGTCAGCGACCACGCCTTCGAGGTCGGCCTGTCCTTCTCGGGCGTGCCCGAGCGCCTGCTGATTCCCTATGACGCGATCACCACCTTCTTCGATCCGTCGGTCCAGTTCGGGCTGAAGTTCGAGACGCAGGACGCTCCTGGCGAGGCTCAGGCGGAAGCCGCCGAGGCGCCGAAGGGCCCGCGCGGCGCCGCCTCCGAGCCCAGCGTCGCCCCGGCCGCTCCTCTCGCCCTCGCCGGCAAGGCGCCGCCGAAGGCGCTGCCGGCTGCCAAGCTGAAGCCTGGCGCCGCCGAGGACACCGAGGCTCCTGCCGAGGCCACGGAGAAGCCCGAAGCCGAGGAGGAAGGCGGCGCCCAGGTCGTCAGCCTCGACGCATTCCGCAAGAAGACCTGAGATCCTGCCATGACCGAGTATCGTTCCGAGACCGATTCCTTCGGTCCGATCTCCGTCGCCGCCGATCGTTACTGGGCGGCGCAGACCCAGCGCTCCCTGGAGAACTTCCGCATCGGCGGGCCGGCCGAGCGCCTGCCCTTGCCGCTCGTTCACGCGCTGGTGCTGGTCAAGAAGGCCGCCGCCATCGTCAACACCCGCCTCGGCCTGCTCGATGCCAAGGTCGAGGCCGCCATCGTCCAGGCGGCCGACGAGGCACTGTCCGGCCGCTTCGACGACCATTTCCCGCTGGTGGTCTGGCAGACCGGCTCCGGCACCCAGTCCAACATGAACGCCAACGAGGTCCTGGCCAACCGCGCCAACGAGATCCTCGGCGCGGGCCTCGGCGCCAAGAGCCCGGTCCACCCCAACGACCACGTCAACAAGGGCCAGTCCTCCAATGACAGCTTCCCGACGGCGATTCACATCGCCGCCGCGCTCGCCGTCTCGCGGGACCTGCTGCCGGCGCTGACCCGGCTGAAGGACGCGCTCGACGTCAAGGCCAAGGCCTATGCCGACCTCGTCAAGATCGGCCGCACCCATCTGCAGGACGCCACGCCGGTCACGCTCGGCCAGGAATTCTCCGGCTATGTCGCGCAGATGGAGCTCGGCATCGCCCGCATCGAGCAGACCCTGCCCGGCCTGCTCGCGCTCGCCCAGGGCGGTACCGCGGTCGGCACCGGCCTCAACGCCCATCCGGACTTCGCCAAGGCCTTCTCGGCCGAGATCGCGCGCCTGACCGGCCTGCCCTTCCGCACCGCCGACAACCTCTTCGAGGCGCTGGCGAGCCATGGCGCGATGACCTACAGCCATGGCGCGCTGACCGCGCTTGCCATGGACCTGTTCAAGATCGCCAACGACATCCGCCTGATGGGCTCCGGCCCGCGCTCGGGCCTCGGCGAGCTCAGCCTGCCGGAGAACGAGCCGGGATCCTCGATCATGCCGGGCAAGGTCAACCCGACCCAGGCCGAGGCGCTGACCATGGTGGCGACGAGGGTGCACGGCAATCAGGCGACCATCGCCTTCGCCGCCAGCCAGGGCCATTTCGAGCTCAACGTCTTCAAGCCGGTGATCGCGCAGGCCTTTTTGCAATCGGCGCGCCTTCTGGCAGACGCGGCTGAGAGCTTCCGCCTCAACTGCGTCGAGGGCATCGAGCCCAATCGCGAGCGGCTGGAGGAGCTGCTGTCGCGCTCGCTGATGCTGGTGACGGCGCTCGCCCCCGCGATCGGCTACGACAAGGCCGCCGCCATCGCCAAGGCGGCCCATCACAACGGCACGACCCTGCGTGAGGAAGCGCTCAGGGCCGGCGTCGACGCGGCGCTGTTCGACCGCACCGTCGTGCCCGGGCACATGCTCGGCCCGGCCTGAACCATGGCCGAGATCGTCAACCTCCGCAGGGCCCGCAAGGCCAAGGCCCGCTCGGAGGCCGAGGCGCAGGCCGCGCAGAACCGGATCGCATTCGGCCGCACCAAGGCGGAACGCAAGCTGACGGAAGCCGAGAAGGCGCTGCAGACGGCCCGGCTCGAAGGCCACCGCCTGGACGCGGCGAAGGACGGCAAGGACAAGGCGTGAGCGCCCTGCACAAGCGCTCGCTGGCGATCGCCGGCCACCGCACCAGCGTCTCGCTCGAGGAACCCTTCTGGGAGGCACTGAAGGAGATCGCCGCCGGCGAGGGCCGGCCGCTCGCCAGCCTCGTCGCCGAGATCGATCTCGCCCGCGGCGAGGCCAACCTCTCCTCCGCCCTGCGCCTGCACGTCCTCGCGCATTATCGCGCCCGCGCCGGTGCTGCTTCGCTCAGCCCTGCGGTCTGACGAGAACCCGGCGCGCCGTCTCGACCACGGCGCGCGTGAGATCGACCAGCCGGTCGGCCGCGATCCGGTTGACCTGCCAGAACAGCGGAATGTCGAGCGGTGTGCCGGGCTCGAGCTCGCGCAGCCGTCCCGCCGCGATATGATCCTTCACGAGAAGTTCGGGATTGGCGCACCAGCCGATGCCCAAGATGCTCGCATCGACGAAGCCCTGCGTCGACGGCACCCAATGGACGGGATGATCCGGGCTCGCGCCGAAGGCGAGCTGCATCCACTGGCGCTGCAGCCGGTCCTTCTGGTTGAAGACCAGCGAGGGCGCCTGCGCGAGCGCGGGCAGCGTCACGCCCTCGGAGAAATGCCGCACGACGAAATCCGGGCTCGCCGTCGCGCGGTAACGAAGCGAGCCGAGAGGCATGACGCGGCAGCCCTGGATCGGCTTTGCCAGCGACGTCACGGCGGCAAGCACGCGCCCCCGCCGCAGCCATTCGGCCGTATGGTCCTGATCGTCGACGGCGATGTCGAGAAGATGGGTGCTCTCTCCTGCGAAGGCCGCGACCGCCCCGAGGAACCAGGTCCCCAGGCTGTCGGCATTGGTCGCGATCCGCAGCGTGACGCGCCGCTGGGGCTGATCCGGCTCGGCCAGCGCCGGCAGCCGCGCCATCAGCTCCTCTTCGAGCAGGCCGAGCTGTTCCATATGGCGACAGAGCCACTCGCCCCGCTCGGTCGCGGTGCAAGGCTGCCCCCTGACGATCAGCACCGTCCCCATCCGCTCCTCGAGCTGCTTGACGCGCTGCGAGACGGCCGAAGGCGTGACGTTCAGGGCCTGAGCCGCCCTTTCGAAGCTGCCCGTCCGGACGACAAGGGAGACGGCCTGCAGCGCCGGATAATCGAGCATGACGTTAGCCTGGCTTAATCTGCGTTATCAGATTTAATTACACTAAGGCCGCGATCGAGCCTAGGCGAAGCGGGCAAACCGGAACCCGCACCGATGCCCTTCTCCGTCTACGTCACCGGCTTCACCATGGGCCTCAGCCTGATCGTCGCGATCGGCGCCCAGAACAGCTTCGTGCTGCGCCAGGGCCTGCGCAACGAGCACGTCTTCGCGGTCTGCCTGACCTGCGCCCTCTCCGATGCGGTGTTGATCCTCGCCGGCGTCATCGGCCTGAAGCAGGCCACAGCGATGCTGCCTATGCTGGAGCCCACGCTGCGCTATGGCGGCGCCGCCTTCCTCATCTGGTACGGCGCCCGCAGCCTGCTTTCGGCGCTCCGCTCTTCCGAGGCCCTGGCGGTCGGCACTGCCGGCGGCGCCAGCCTGTCGGCGAGCCTCGCGACCTGCGCCGCCCTGACCTGGCTGAACCCGCATGTCTATCTCGACACGGTCCTGCTCATCGGCAGCATCGCCAGCCAGTTTCCCGGGCAGGAGCTGATCTTCGCCGCCGGCGCGATGACCGCTTCCTTCCTGTTCTTCTTCGGGCTCGGCTATGGCGCCCGCTGGTTGCGCCCGCTCTTCGCCGACCCCAGATCCTGGCGCATCCTCGACGGCATCGTCGCGGCCACGATGTGGGCGATCGCTTTCAAGCTGATCCGGGGGAGCTGAGGCGAGCAGCCAGCAGAAGGCCTACCTGTTCAAAGGCTTGCGGAGAAATGCTGGCCCGACATCCGGGATTGCTCAACCGGTTTGCCAGCGCGTCGGATCAGTTCGGCAACGGCGAGCGCGAGAGCGGCCGCGGCACGGGCTGGATCTCCAGTGGCGGGGCGAGCGGTGGCGCTTCGCTGCGCGGCCTGACATAGGGATCGCCCGGAATATAAGAGGGCGGCGCCCCCTGCAGGATCATCGGCCCGGACCGGCCTTCGATCGCCGCGCGGATCGCCGCCTGCCGCGCGCGCTCGTCGGCTTCCGCCTTGCGTCGCTCCTCCTCGGCCTTGCGCGCTTCCTCCTGCCGCTTCGCGATCTCAAGCTTCCGCGCTTCCTCGGCGAGGCGCGCCTCTTCCAGCCTGCGGGCAATCTCGGCCCTGCGCGCCTCCTCGACCTGCCGCGCCTCCTCGGCGCGCCGTGCAGCCTCGGCCTTGCGAGCCTCTTCGGCGAGCCGCGCCTCCTCGGCACGCCGTGCCGCCTCGGCCTTGCGGGCTTCCTCGGCGAGCCTTGCCTCCTCCGCCTTGCGGGCCTCTTCGGCGCGCTTCTCCTCGGCGAGGCGCCGCTCCTCCTCCGCCTTCAGGAACTCGCCGAGCTTGCGCTCGTTCTCGCGCATCTCGCGCTCGGCCCGCAGACGACGCGCATGCATGGCGCGCTCGCGCTGGTCCGCCTCGAAAGCCTCGACGCGCGCGATCTCCTTGGCCAGCGCGCGGGCCGCGACGACATTGGACAGCGCCGCCACATCGGTCTCGCGCCGCGGCGCCGCGATCGGACCTCGCCAGGCAACGCCGACCTGCGGCAATTGCTGCGGCCAGTCCTTCGGCGGCGCGGCGAGCGGGCGCAGCGCCAGGCGCAGGTCGAGGTTCATCGCCCGCCAGTCGACCGTGCCGCTGGCCTCGGCGCGCAGCCCCGCCCGTTCGAAGGTAACCGGCTGGACGCGCAGCACGCCACCGGCCTGGGTGAACGGCACGGTGACATCGCCGAGCGGCCAGCTCGCCTGTTCCAGCGCCGCGCCGATCCGGTCCTGCAGCCGTTCCGTCTCGCTCTCGGACGCATCGTCCCCGGTCGCGGAGATGACGCGGGACAGCGCAGCGGGGTCGAACCGGGTCATCCCGGCCCCGCTGACGCTGATCGAGCCCGCCCCGCCCAGCCCGGCGATCAGCCTTGCCGGGCTTTCGCCCGAGCCGCCGGCCTCGAACCGGCCGGAGAGCTTGCCGGTGAGAGAGCCGCCGGTCAGCACCGCAAGGTCGAGCCCTTGAAGCGCGAGCTGGCCGCTGAACTGGGCGAGCCCGCCCTCTCGCCGCAGGGCGAGCCCGCCGCCGACCTCGCCGCCGGCATGGCGGCCGCTCAGCTTGCTGATCGAGAGGCCATCCCTGCCGGCCGAGAGCTCGAATCCGGCCTTGTCGAGGGCGATCTGCTCGGTCAGCGCGAGCCGTTCCGTCTTGATCGCCAGCCTGATCTCGCCGAGCCCGGGCGCCGGCTGGAAACGCGCCGGCGACCAGATGCTGCCCGGTGTCGGCGGCGCGACGCCGAGCGTCGCCGCCAGCAGCGGCTGCAGGGCCAGGGTCGGCAGCGCCAGAGACCCGCTGATCTGTCCTTCCGCACCGAGCTTCAGCGCCCCGCGCGCGGTACGCCCTCCGCTGTTGACGACGAGATCGTCGAGCCCGGTCTCCTCGCCGCCGCGAACCCGGCCGGAGGCATCGATCAGTCCCTGGGGCAAGAGGCGCGCCAAACCGTCCGGCATCACCTGGCCGGGCCCGTCGGCCTGCAGGTTCATCCGCGCGCCGTCGCCCGCGCTTTCCAGCACGAGCGCGAGCCCCGGGCCGGTCAGCGAGCCCACCGGGCTGCCCGAACCGAAATCAAGCCTGAGCTCGCCGGGCCCGCCCTGCGCCGGACGCGGCAGGCCGAAGGCGGCAAAGGCGCGGCGGCGATCATCGAGCGCCAGGCGCAACTCACCGCCCGTCCATTCCCCTGCCGAACCGAGGCGCCCGTTCAACCCGAGCCGGCCTGCCTGCGCCGCCCCCTCGGCGACGAGATTGGTCTCGCCCGAGGGCGCGCGGGCGAGCCTGAAGCTTGCGTCGAGCCCCGCGAGCCCGTCCTCGATGCGCGGCAGGATCCGCCTCGCCTGCTCCGGCAGCAACGGCCCGGCGAGCGCCGCCAGCGCGGCGAAGCGCGGCGCGCGAATCCGACCGCTGATCTCGCCGCCATCCGGCAGCAGGGCGCCTTGCCCCTCGACGCGGACGCCGCCGAAGCCCTCGACCGACAAACGGCTGAGCCGCCAGTCGCGCCCCTCCCGGGTCAAGGCGAGCCGTGCCGAGCCCGGCGCCGTCGCGCGATAGCGCACGCCACCCAGCGTCAGATCGAGCGCGAGGTCGCGCCCGCCAGCGAGGCCAGTCAGGCTCTCGCCCGGCGGCAGATTGTTAAGGTCGAGCCCGTCCAGCCGCAGCTTCGCTTCGAGCTTGCCGGGCGTGACCGCCGCCGAGCCCTCGAGGCGCTGGCCCGAGGCGCTTTTCGCGCTCAGCCGCTCGACGGCGAGATGCTCGTCACGCCAGTGCAGCGTCGCAGCGCCTTCGAACTCGCGGAACGCGGCGAAGCTGTCGGCCAGCGCCGGCTCGACGCCGAGCCGGCCCAGTGCCAGTGCCGCGCGCCGCGCATCCGGCGCCTTCAGCGAAAGCTCGCCACGAAAGCCATTGTCGCCAAGATCGCCGGTCGCTTCCAGCGTCGCATTGGCGATGCGCACATTGGCGCTCCCGCCCGAGACCCCGGTCTCGCTCAGGCGTCCGCGCAGGGCAAAACCGCTCAGATCCTCGCCGCGCCAGGCGATCTGGTCGAGATCGAGCGTAAGATCGAGCGCCCCCGGCAGCGCCTGCAGGGCACGCTCGAAGCCCGGCCTCTGCCCGAGCGCCTCGATCAACGCGTCGGCGTCGATCCGCCGTGCCCGCAGTTGAAACCCGCCGGAGCCCGTCGCCGGCAGCAGGCGGCCCTCCCCCTCCAGCCGCGCCGCCCCGCCGGCGATCTCGACCGCGAGTCCGCTGAAATCGAGCTGGCGGTGCCCGCCGCTGACTGTGCCGGAAAGGCTGAGCGCCCCGCCTGGCGTCAGCGTGAAGGCGCCCTGGAGCGATGGCTGCAGTTGCCCGCCAGCCAGCGGCAGGGCGAGCGCGCCGTCGAACGAAACCTGGTTCTGCTCGCCGGTGACGAAGATCTTGGCGCGCAGGCGGCCGTCAGCCTCGGCCTCGCCGGTGGCGAGCCGCAGCGAGGCCCCCGCGACCTCGCCCTCGACCCGCCAGGGCCCGCCGAGGCCGGCTGCGGCGAGATCGACCGAGATCGGCGCCAGCACCTGCGCCGGCTTGTCGCCCTCGCGCCAGATGATGGCCGAGCGGCGGATCGCGAAGTTGTCGATCGCGGTCGCCGCCGGCAGTCCCGTGCCATGGCGGGGCGGCATCAGCACCGCCCCATTGGGGTCGGTAACCAGGGTGAGCGCCATGCCGTCGGCTTCCGCCTCGGTCAGGCGGAAATCGCCGCGCGCCAGTGCCGACAAAGCGAGCTCGACCGTGAGGCGCTCGATTGTCGCTGCGCTACTCTCGCCATCGGCAGCACCCAGCTTGACCCCGCGCAAGGTCAGGCGCGGCGATGGCAAAAGGCGCAGGCCGATATCGCCGGCGATGCGCGTCTCCAGCCCGAGTGCCGCGCCGATGCGCTGCTCGAAATGGTTGCGATACTCCCGCCAGTCGACAAAGCCGGGCCCGAGCAGCGCCGCCAGCAACGCCGCCACCAACAGCCCGGCCAGGAAGGTCAGGGCCTCACGCACGCTCTTGCAACATTCTGTTCATCACGCGCGCGATCATGCACCCAAGTCGCGGCAGGATCACGACCTCCCTGAAGAGATAACCCTCCTGCCGCCACCGATATTTTCACAACGTGACGATTTTACCCGGATTGAGGATGTTCTGCGGGTCGAGCGAACGCTTCAGCAGGCGCATCACCGCCAGCGCCGGCGCGCCATGCTCAGCCTCGAGATACTTCATCTTCTTCTGGCCGACGCCATGCTCGCCGGTGCAGGTGCCGCCCATGGCGAGCGCGCGCTTGACCAGACGGTCGATGAAGTCCTGGCAGACCGCGACCTCCTCGGGATTGGCGAGGTCGACCATCGGCTGGGTGTGGAAATTGCCGTCGCCGACATGGCCGACGATGGGCGCGATCAGCCCGAGCGCCTCGATGTCGCGTTTGGTCTCCTCGACGCAGTCCGCCAGCCGCGAGATCGGTACGCAGACATCGGTCGCGACCGATTCAGCACCCGGCCGGAGCGTGCGCGCAGCCCAGTAGGCGTCGTGCCGTGCCTGCCAGAGCTTGCTGCGATCCTCCGCCTTGGTCGCCCAGTCGAACGGTCCCCCACCGAACTCGGCGGCGATCTCGCCGAAGCGCTCGGCCTGCTCCTTCACGCCCTCTTCCGAACCGTGGAACTCGACGAACAGCATCGTCGTCTCCGGCAGTCCGAGCTTGGAGTGCAGGTTGACGCCGCGCATCATCACGTCGTCGACGAGCTCGATCCGCGCCACCGGCAGGCCGGACTGGATGGTGACGATGGTCGCGTCGCAGGCCGCCTTGACCGACGGGAACGGGCAGACGCCGGCCGAGATCGCCTCGGGGATGCCATGCAGCTTCAGCGTCACCTCGGTGATGATGCCGAGCGTGCCTTCCGAGCCGACGAGCAGCCGCGTCAGGTCGTAGCCGGCCGAGGTCTTCCGGGCCCGGCTCGATGTCTTCACGATCGCGCCATCGGCCATCACCGCCGTCAGCGCGACCACATTGTCCTTCATCGTGCCGTAGCGCACGGCATTGGTGCCGGAGGCGCGCGTCGCCGCCATGCCGCCGATCGAGGCGTCGGCGCCGGGATCGATCGGGAAGAACAGCCCCTGGTCGCGCAGATGCTCGTTCAGTTCCTTGCGCGTCACGCCCGCCTCGACGACGCAGTCGAGGTCTTCCGCATGCACGGCCACGACCTTCTTCATCTGGCCCATGTCGATGCAGACACCGCCATAGGGCGCGTTGACATGGCCCTCGAGCGAGGTGCCGGTCCCGAACGCGATCACCGGAACCCCATGCGCCGCACAGAGTTTCACGATAGCGGACACCTCTTCGGTGCTCTGCGGGAAGACCACTGCATCCGGCGGCTGGTTCGGAATCCAGGTCAGGGTGTGCCCGTGCTGCTGACGAACTGCCAGACTGGTTACCAGACGGTTACCGAAGCGAGCGGCGAGTTCCTGCGTGACAGCCGCAATTGCCTGGGCCGAAGGCGGCAGCTCTGCGGCAGGGACAGGGGGGGTCTGAGCCATCGCGGCGGGAGAGTGCATTGTCATGACCTGAAAGGATCGCCTAGTCTGGAATCGTTCGGCTTTCGAGCAGCCGCCATGGCGCTGTTTTCCCGCGCGCCGTGAGCAACGGCAAGTGCCAAGCTGCGAAGCCGGGCAGGTCTGTAGCGCAGGGCTCCGGGGCAGGCTCGCGATTGGTGAAGCGAGAGCAAGAGGAGGCGCCCATGCATGACGAACCCCGCACGACCGCCCTTTTCTTCGCGCCCTTTGTCTCGTCGAACATGCGCGTCGAGCCGCAATGGATCGATTACAACGGTCATCTCAACATGGCCTATTACCACGTCCTGTTCGACCGGGCCGTGGACGAGCTGTTCTCGCTCATCGGCCTCAACCATGACTATGTCGAGACCCGCAACGCCTCGGTCTTCGCGGCCGAATGCCACATCCTCTACAAGCGCGAGCTGACCGAGAGCGATCAGGTCCGGGTCACCGCCCAGCTCATCGCCTTCGACGAGAAGCGGCTGCATTTCTATCTCGAGATGCGCCATGCCAGCGAAGGCTGGCTGGCGGCGACCTCGGAGAACCTCTCGCTCCATGTCGACATGGCGAGCCGCAAGGTCACGCCCTTCCCGGCCGACATCCTCGCCGGCCTCGCCTTGATGAAGGCCGCCCATGCCCGCATGCCGCTGCCGGCCATCGTCGGCCGGATGATCGGCATGCCGGTCAAGACCGCGATTACCGTCGAGTCGATGAGCGGCGAGCGCGAGAAAGAGACGCGCCACTAGGCCGCCGGACGCCGCCACGCATTCGGCACAGCGCTCCGATCATGCCATAGTCCCGGGATTGTGGTCCGCTCGATCCTGGGCAGGTTTGCATGCCGGCTGCGGTCAACACATTCCTGATCGTGCTCGCGGCCATCTTTCCCGTGGTCAATCCACCGGGCTCGGCCCTCGTCTTCCTTGGGCTGACGCGCGGCGCAGCGGCCGAAACCAGGCGCGTTCTCGCGCGCCGCATCGCCGTGAACTCGCTCTTCGTCCTGATGGGCTCGTTCCTTCTCGGTTCGCTCGTCCTCCAGTTCTATGGAATCTCGATCCCGATCCTGCGCGTGGCGGGCGGTCTGATCGTCGCCGTCTCCGGCTGGAAGCTGCTCAACGAAGGCAGCCAGAAGGATATCGAGACCGCGGACGCTGTGCCCCGCACGGATCTGATGTCCCAGGCCTTCTACCCGCTGACCCTGCCGCTGACGACGGGCCCCGGCACGATCGCCGTCACGATCAGCATCGGGCTGTCGCGCGCGACCTTCACCGGCTCCTCCGGCGAGCTCATCTTCGTGCTGGCGAGCCTGCTGGCGATCTTCGTGATCGCGCTCAGCATCTGGTTCTGCTTCGCCTATGCGGTGCGCGTGCAGAAGCTGCTCGGGAAAGGCGGCACGGAAATCGCCGTCCGGTTGTCGGCCTTCATCCTGTTCTGCCTCGGCGTCCAGATCCTGTGGTCGGGACTGAGCGAGCTGCTCACCTCGACATTCGCACCTCGATAAAGCAGCCGGACGGAAAGCCACTGCCTCGCCGCTGTCGCACCAGCCACATCCCGATGAGTGCCAGCGGCGGCCTCAGTCATCGTGGTCCGGGATCTTCAGGATGTGGCCGCAGGCCTTGCAGTGCACGGCGTCGGGCTCATGTCGTTGGAGCGCGCATTGCGGGCAAGGAAAGGTCACCTTCTGCGGCCGGAACACCGCCTGGGCCAGCCGCACGAACAGCGAGATGCCGACGATCATCACCACGATCGAGGTCAATTTGCCGCCGATGCCGGGCAGCGTGATGTCGCCGAAGCCGGTCGTCGTCACCGTGGTGACCGTGAAATAAAGCGCCTCGACATAGCCATCGATGCCCGGCCGGCCCATGAAGAAGAAGGTATAGACGAAGCCGGTGACCACGAAGAGGAAGGTGATGAGGTTGATCAGCGCCCGCGCGACATCCTCCCATTCGCGATAGCGCGTCTCGCGCAACTGCCCCCAGAGCAGGTTGCGCTGCGACAGCGACCAGAGCCGCAGGATGCGCAGGAAGCCGAAATTCTCCAGCCATTGCGGCGCCAGCAACGTCGCCAGGATGAAGAGGTCGAGCAGCATGCTGGGCTGCCGCAGGAGCCTCGGCACGTTGGAGGAGGCCAGCATCCGCGCCACGATCTCGATCAGCACGATGGTGGCGACGGCGTAATCGAGCCAGAGAAAGGCCGGTTTGCCGCGCAGCAGCGGCGTCGCGATGAAAAACCCGATGATCAGGAGATCGACGATCAGCGTCGCGAACTGGAAGCGCAGCGCCGCCGGGGTCCGGCCGTGATAGAGCTGGCGCAGACGGTCGCAGGTGCGTTCGAAACGCTCCGAGGGCCCAGCCTGATCCTGCGTTTCGCTCATCGCGATGGCGTATCAGGCCAAGGGCGGCGCCGTCCAGATGGCTCAACCTCGCCGGGTCGCGAGCCCTTGCACGGCATAGCCGCCATAAAGCCGCCGCGTGCTGCCACTCGCGTCGCTCTCGGTGCAGAGCTGCTCAAGTTCGGCGGCGAGGTCAGGTCGCGGCGTGACATGAAACAGCGCCAGCCAGCGGTTCAGCAGCGCCTTGAACGGCGCCGGCAGATGCGCCTGATCGCCGAAGTCGACGATGTGGAGCGAACCGCCCGGCGCCAGCGTCGACAGCGCCCGCGCGAGCACCGCGCGCCAAGGAGGGATCATCGACAGGGCATAGGAGATCACGACTCGGTCGAAATCAGCCCGGCCGAACAACGTCTGCGGATCGAAACTCGTCGCATCGGCCTGCCTCAGGGTGATGCGGCCGGAAAGACCGGCCTTTGCCACCTGCTGGCGCGCCGTCGCGAGCATCTCCTCGGAGACGTCGAGCCCGTAGCAGCGCGCCTGGGGATAGGCGCGGGCGATCCTGATCAGGTTGCGGCCAGTGCCGCAGCCAATCTCGAGCACGCTGCCGTCCATCGGAGGCTGAAGGCGGTCGACCAGCCCGTCGCGGCCAAGCAGGTAGAACTTGCGGGTCGCGTCGTAGATGTGCCGCTGGAAGCGGTACATCCGGTCCATCAGCCCGGCTGCATCCTCGCTTTGCCGGACCGCGCTCACGCCTGCGCCCCGCCCTGCGTATAGAGATGGAAGGCACCATAGATCGATGAGCGATCGCGCGCGCCGAGCTCGCGGCTGCGCATCTCGTGATACTGCCACTGCGACAGGATCGCGTCCGGCACCCGCCCCGGCAGCAGGCGCTCATCGGCGGCGGTGCGGAAGATCACCCGCGCGCCTGGCGCCGCCGTGCGGGTGATCTGAGACCACAGCGCCGTCAGCTCGGCGTCGTTCATCCAGTCCTGCGCATCGAGCAGCACGTAGCCATTGCAGCTCGCCGCCGGCTGCTGCGCGAGATAGGCGGTGACCGAGCCCTGATGGTAGCCGACCCGGCCGGCACGAGCCCGCACCGTCTCGAAATGGCGCGGCTCGAGATAGGGCGGGACGGAAGCATCTGGCCCCGGTCCATAGCCGCGGCCGAAAGCCTGCCAGGCGAAGTAATTGGTCTTGAGATCGAAGCCGCAGGCCAGTCGCTCCAGCCGGTGGCGCAGCACGCTGCGTATGCCGGCATCGCCATCGGCCGCCAGCGCCTCATATTGCGCCGGCGGGATGCCGAGCCCGTAAAGCGAGGCCGGCTGGCGCACCAGCCAACGCACCAGTCTCTTCTCGAAGACCGGCGCGAGATGGGCCTCGAACAGCGCCCGCTGTTCCTCCATCGACTTCGCCTCCAGCATGATCCGCGGATCACAGCCGAGCCGGCGGCCGAGGAAATGACCGGCGCCGATGAAGCGACCGAGCAGGCTGTGGCGGTAGAAATTGCGGGCGAACGCCTCGATCCGCCGCCGCCCGGTCAGGCTCCGCCCTTCCCAATAGGCGCGACTGACCGCGTCGAGCCGCGGCGCGATGGCGCGGTCATAGAGCGCGACATTGGCCTTGGACTGTGCCTCGCCGAAGAAACGCCGGAAGGTCGGCTGGTCCTCGATCTCGGCCAACGCCGCGAGCTTGAGGTGGCCGAGCGCGATATGGGCACCGTTGAGGTCGACGGCGCTGATCCTGGCCGGGTCGGCGGTGAGATAGGACAGGATGTTGCAGGAGCCCGAGGCGATCGCGACCAGATGGTCGCCCGGTTGCAGCGCCAGCGCCTCCATGTCGACGACCGGGTCCTCCCAGATCTGCGGGTAGACGAGGCCGGAGAAGGCGAGCGTGAACATCCGCTCCAGGAGCCCGGCGCGCGACAGCGCCTTGCTGCGATGGACCGCATTGTTGAGCCCGAGGCTGGTGTTGCGCTTGACCGCCCTGACCGTCTGCGTCACGCCTGCCTCGATGTCACGATTGCGATGGCGAGCCGACTAGAGGAGTCGCGTGACGGTTGGGTGACGCGGGAAGCCGCCGGAGAAGAACTCGGTCTCGGCCGAACGCGAACGCGAAGCGGGCGACGCGCCGCCCCCCTGAAATCAGGAAGACAAATCCCCATATCTCGCGCCACACTCCCGATGAGACAGCGCGGAAAGGAGCCTTGCATGGGCCTGATGGACATGTTCGCCAAGACGGGGAAGCCGGAGCGCGAATTCCCCTTCCAGCTCAGCGACGCCGAATGGCGCGAGAAGCTGACGCCCGAGCAGTATTACGTGCTGCGTGGCCACGGCACCGAGCGCGCCGGCTCCTGTGCCCTGAACTTCGAGAAGCGCGCCGGCACCTTCTCCTGCGCCGGCTGCGACCAGCCGCTGTTCAAGGCCGGCAAGAAGTTCGAGAGCGGCACCGGCTGGCCGAGCTTCGACCAGCCGCTCCAGGGCTCGGTCGAGGAGAGCGAGGACTATAGCTTCGGCATGCACCGGGTCGAGGTGCACTGCGCCAATTGCGGCGGCCATCTCGGCCATGTCTTCCCCGACGGCCCCCCGCCCACCGGCCTGCGTTACTGCATCAACGGCGTCGCGATGAATTTCGCGCCTGAAGTGGGTTGAACGAACGTCTCCCTCGGGAATGAAGCGCGGGAACCCCTCTCCTGGAAGGAGAGGGGTAGGGGTGAGGTGTTCGGACTGAAAACATTGGCCTGAACCTGACCGCGCGGTGAACGCTCGCGGAACTAGTCAAATCTCCGACACCTCACCCTGCCCTCTCGTTACAGGAGAGGGTTCCCCGCGCTGTCCGAGCCTCAAATCTCGGGCACCGCCCTTCGCGCCAGGGCCGCGGCATCCACGCCATGCGGCAGATCGCCGAAATGGCCGGACCAGCGCCCGGCGAGCCGCGTCGCGACGAAGGCGTCCGCGATCGCATGCGGCGCGTGGCGGAGCAGCAGCGCGCCCTGCAGCATCAGCGCCAGCCGCTCGGTCAGCCGGCGCGCTTGCCCTTCATGGCGGATGAGTTCGGGCAGATCGCCCTCCAGCGCCTGCAGTGCCGCGTCATAGCGCCGGTCCTGGCCCGAAACCGCGTGCAATTCCTTGAGCAGCGCCTGCAGCGAGCCCGGCTCGCGCTCGAGCGAGCGCAGCAAGTCGAGGCAGATGACATTGCCCGAGCCTTCCCAGACCGAGTTGAGCGGCGCCTCGCGATAGTGCCGCGCCATCGGGCTCTCCTCTATGAAGCCGTTGCCGCCATGGCATTCCAGCGCCTCGACGATCACCGCTGGCGTGCGTTTCGCCACCCAGTACTTCGCCAGGGGCGCGCCGATCCGCGCCAGCAGCTTTTCACTCTCGGACTGCTCCTGCCGGTCGACCGCGGCGAACAGCCTAAACGCGAGCCAGGCCGCGGCCTCCGCCTCGATGGCGAGATCGGCGATCACGTTCTGCATGATCGGCTGGTCGATCAAGAGGCGTTGGAAGGCGGTGCGGTGCTGGGCGTGATGGCCGGCGAGCATCACCGCCTGCCGCATCAGCCCGGCCGAGGCCGCGGCAATGTCGAGCCTTGTATTGTGGTTCATCGAAAGCCCGGTCCGCAGGCCCCTGCCGGGATCGCCGAGCATATGGCCGATCGCCCCTCTGAACTCGACCTCGGAGGAGGCATTCGAGCGGTTGCCGCATTTGTCCTTCAGGCGCTGGATCGCGATACCGTTGCGCGCCCCGTCGGGCAGCCAGCCTGGCACCACGAAACAGGAAATCCCCTCATCCGTCCTGGCCAGCGTCAGGAAGACGTCCGAATGCGGCACCGAGAAGAACCATTTGCTGCCGTGCAGTGAATAGGTGCCGTCGCGATTGTCATAGGCGATGGTCTGGGTCTGGCGGAGATCCGAGCCGCCCTGCGTCTCGGTCATCGCCATGCCGACCGTGGCGCCGGTCTTGCCGGCGGCCGGCCCCTGGCGCTTGTCATAGGCCGAGGACGAGATCAGCGCGCCCCACTCCGCCCAGCGCGCCCGGTCCTGCCTCAGCACGGGGATCGCCGAATAGGTCATCGAGATCGGGCAGCAGATCCCGCTCTCGCAGCCATACCAGAGATATTGCAGGGCGGCTCGCGCCACCTGCGCCCCCGGGCCGGGCCTGTTCCAGGCCAGCGCATGCGTCTCCTGGCCGATTGCCCGGCTCATCAGCGCGTGCCAAGCCGGGTGGAACTCGATCTGGTCGATGCGATTGCCAAAGCGGTCATGGCTGCGCAACTCCGGGCCGTGCCGGTTGGCGAGCCGCGCCATCTCGATCGTCTCGGCGGCGCCGACCGTCCGCCCGGCATCGTGCAGCCGCTCATCGGCCCAGCCGGCATCGAAGGCCCTGACGGCCGCCTTCAGCACGGGATCGGCGGCGTAGGCATCGTAATCGGCCAGCGGCGGCACCTGATTGGTGACCTGGTGGGCGTGCGACGCCTGGGCCATGAGCTTCCCTTCCGATCCGCGAACCGCCCCGTGATTAACCACCAGACTATGTCGGCGCCCCGGAATTGCGAACCTGCCCGATTGCCGCCCGAGTTCGCCCGGCACCTCGCCGCGCGCGCCATGACCGGCGCGGGCCTATGAGTGAGCCTTCACGTGCTGCGACGCGTCCTGAATACCCTGGTCATCCCCCTTGTCGCCGGCTTCGGCCTCGCCGCCATGCCGGTAAAAGCCCAGCCCCAATCAGCCGCGAAGGTTCAGCCGGGCGAAGGCCGACCCTACGAGGTCGCCGGCAGCGAGGTCTGGGACGTGCCCGATCCGGTCTCCGGCCGTGGCTATCAGGTCTTCGTCGCCCTGCCGCCCTCCTATGCCAGGGAGCCGCAGCGACGCTACCCGGTGCTCTACGTCACCGATGCCGACTACGCCTTCCCGATCATCCGGCAGATCAGCCGCCGCCTGAATCTCGAGGGGCCCAAACTCGAAGAGTTCATCCTGGTCGGCCTGTCCTATGCCAAGGGCGAGGATGGCGCGGCCAGCCGCCGGCGCGACTACACGCCGACACCGAACGGGCCGAGCAGTGCGCCGGCCGGCACAGTTCATGGCCAGGGACGAGCCTACCAGACCTATCTGCGCGATCAGGTGAAGCCGTTCATCGCCGCCCGCTATCGCGCCGATCCGTCCCGGGCGCTCTTCCTCGGCCACTCCTACGGCTCCCTGCTGGGTGCGCAGATCCTCTTCACCGAGCCCGCCCTGTTCAGCGGCTACATCCTCGGCAGCCCGTCGCTCTGGTACGACAAGCGCCACGCTCTGGGTCTCGAAGCGAGCTATGCCGCCCAGAACCGCGACCTGCCGGCCAAGGTCTATCTCTATGTCGGCGAGTACGAGGCGCTGCGCAAAGGCGACCGGCGCTACAGCCAGAGCGTCGACATGGTCGCCGACAACCGGACCCTGGAAACGGCGTTGCGCGGCCGGAAGTACCCCAATCTGAGCCTGAAATCAGTGGTCCTCAACGAAGAGGATCACCTTACAGTCGCGCCGCGCGGCTTCACGCAAGGGCTGAGATACCTGCTGCCAGCGCGGTGAGCGGGCGGGTTTAGAGTGCCCCGGACGCCGTCGCGGAAAACCGTCCGCGGCGGCGAGCAATCCAGACCGCCTGCCCCTATATTGACCGTGAACGAATCACGATCACGCAGAAAACCCAAGCCAGCCCCTTGTCAGACCAGTACACCTCCGCCCCCCTGCCCCGCCCCGGCGGCCTCGCCGCGCGCGCCGCCGCGCAGCCTGCGGCCGGCTATCTGCAGGGGCTCAACCCGGAGCAGCGCCAGGCGGTCGAGGCGACCGATGGTCCCGTGCTGGTGCTCGCCGGTGCCGGCACCGGCAAGACCCGCGTGCTCACCACCCGCATCGCCCATCTGATCTCGACGGGCCGCGCCTATCCCTCGCAGATCCTCGCCGTGACCTTCACCAACAAGGCGGCGCGCGAGATGAAGGAGCGCGTCGCAAACCTCGTCGGGCCGGTCGCCGAGGGCATGCCCTGGCTCGGCACTTTCCACTCGATCTCGGCCAAGCTCCTGCGCCGCCATGCCGAGCTGCTCGACCTGCGCTCCGACTTCACCATCCTCGACACCGACGACCAGATCCGCCTGATGAAGCAGGTGATCCAGGCCGAGGGGATCGACGAGAAGCGCTGGCCCGGCCGGATGCTGGCGGGCTTCATCGACAGCTGGAAGAACCGCGGCCTCAGCCCCAAGGACGTGCCCCCCGGCGAGGCCGGCGTCTTCGCCAACGGCAAGGGCGGCAAGCTCTATGCCGCCTATCAGGACCGGCTGAAGACGCTGAACGCCGTCGATTTCGGCGATCTCCTGCTGCACTGCCTGACGCTGTTCCGCGAGCATCCCGACGTGCTCGCGAGCTATCACGAGCGCTTCCGCTATATCCTCGTCGACGAGTATCAGGACACCAACGTCGCCCAGTATCTCTGGCTGCGCCTCCTGGCACAGGGCCGCCGCAACATCGCCTGCGTCGGCGACGACGACCAGTCGATCTATGGCTGGCGCGGCGCCGAGGTCGACAACATCCTGCGCTTCGAGAACGATTTTCCGGGCGCGGTCGTGGTGCGTCTCGAACGCAATTACCGCTCGACCGGGCATATCCTCGCCACCGCCGCAAAGCTGATCGCCCGCAATGAGGGCCGCCTCGGCAAGACGCTGCGGACCGAGGACGAGGCCGGCGAGAAGGTCACCATCACCGGCGCCTGGGACAGCCAGGAGGAGGCACGCCTGATCTCGGACGAGATCGAGGCGATGCAGTCCAAGGGCGAGAATCTCGCCGAGGTCGCGATCCTGGTCCGCATCTCCGCGCAGATGCGCGAGATGGAAGAACGGCTCATCCATGTCGGCGTGCCCTATCGCGTCATCGGCGGGCCGCGCTTCTACGAGCGCGCCGAAATCCGCGACGCCATGGCCTATCTGCGCTGCGTGGTCTCGCCGACCGACGACCTCGCCTTCGAGCGCATCGTCAACGTGCCCAAGCGCGGCCTCGGCGACGCCACCATCCAGATTCTGCACAACCATGCGCGGGCGACCGGCTTCTCGCTGATGCAGTCGGCCCGGGCCATGGTCGAGACCGATGAACTGAAGCCCAAGGCCCGCACTGCGCTGCGCGAACTGGTCGAGGCCTTCGCCCGCTGGTCGGCCCGGACCGAGAGCATGCGCCAGGGCGAGCTCGCGGAGCTGGTGCTGGAGGAATCAGGCTACACCGAGATGTGGCAGAAGGACCGCTCGGCCGACGCCGCCGGGCGGCTGGAGAACCTCAAGGAGCTGGTCCGCTCGCTCGACGAGTTTCCCGACCTGCCGGCCTTCCTCGAGCACGTCTCGCTGGTCATGGACGCCGATGGCGGCGAGTCCGGCGCGCGCGTCTCGATCATGACCCTGCACGCCGCCAAGGGGCTTGAGTTCGACACCGTCTTCCTGCCCGGCTGGGAGGAAGGGCTCTTCCCCAACCAGCGCGCCCTCGACGAGAGCGGCCGCGCCGGTCTGGAGGAGGAGCGCCGCCTCGCCCATGTCGGCCTGACCCGCGCCCGCAAGCGCCTGAAGCTCTATTTCGCCTCGAACCGGCGCATCCACGGCCTCTGGCAGTCGAGCCTGCCCTCGCGCTTCATCGACGAGTTGCCGGAAGACCATGTCGAGGTCGTCCAGGCGCCCACCGCCTACAGCCAGGGCGGCTACGGCGCCTCGCGCTTCGAGCGCATGGAGAGCTTCGGCTCCTCCTACCAGACGCCGGGCTGGCAGCGCGCTCAGGAGAACAAGGCCAGGTTCAACTCGGGCGGCGGCTCGGGCTTCTCCGATTCCGGCCAGCGCGGCTTCGGCGGCGGCAAGCGCGGCCCGCTGATGATCGAGGGCGAGCTCACGGCCAAGTCGACAGGCGGCTCGGCCTATGAGCCCGGCGCCCGCGTCTTCCACGTCAAGTTCGGCCCCGGCTCGGTCGCCAGCGTCGACGGCAACAAGCTGACCGTGGATTTCGACAAGGCCGGGCGGAAGATGGTGTTGGACAGTTTCGTGCAGAAGGCGGGATAGCGTTAATGCAAATGCCAATTGCACATCATGCACATCGAGAGCTACTTTAATGCAAATGCGATGATGACAAAATGCAAATTGGAATATGAACATTCACATCGCCATATGAAGATTCACATTGACATACTGAATTCGAATTATTATTTAATTCCATATTGAATACTATTAGCCTGAGTCGCTCTTCCATGGACGACTCTGATGCTCAACAACAGCAGCGACATCATTCGCCGCCTCGAACGCGAGGACTGGGAATGCGTGCGCATCGCCGGCTCGCACCATGTCTTCAAAAAGTCCGGCGTCCGTGACACTATCGTCGTGCCGCATCCGAAGAAGGCTCTCGGACCCGGTCTCGTGCTGAAGATCTACAAGCAGGCAGGCTGGCCGCGCGATTGATATGACACATTACGTCGCCATCATCGAGGATGCCGGTACCGACCATGCCGTCGGCGTCTGGTTTCCGGACCTGCCCGGCTGTTTCTCGGCCGGCGACACGCTGGACGAAGCCATGGCGAATGCGCCGGAAGCCCTCGCCTTATGGATCGAGTCGATGATCGAGGACGGCAAGACGATCCCGGGCGCCCGCACGCCGAGCGAGCTGAAAGCCGATCCCGAAGTCGCGGCCGATATGGCGGCCCATGCGATCGCGCTCATTCCGGCGCCTCGCCTGACTTTCCGACCAGCCGCAGAATAGCCGCCAGAGCCTCGCCGTCATGCTCGCCCTTGTGGCGAGCATCCACGTCTTGACCACCGCGATCGATCAGCGAAGCGAAGACGTGGATGGTCGGGACAAGCCCGACCATGACGGAGAAGGCGGCATTCGAAGCGGGAATAGCCTACCCCTCCTCCCGCTCCCGAAAGGCCCGCCGCGCCGCCGAGACTTCGGCATGGTACGTCTCCGCCCAGGTCCAGACCCCGCAGAAGGCCGCGCTGAGCTCGCGGCCGAGCTCGGTCAGCGTGTAGTCGACATGCGGCGGGATCACCGGGTGGACGGTGCGGATCACCAGCCCGTCGCGCTCCATCTCGCGCAGCGTCTTGGTCAGCATCTTCTGGCTGATGCCGCCGACGATCCGCCCGCATTCGGTGAAGCGCAGCGTGCCGTGCTCCTCCAGCGCCTCCAGCACCAGCATCGTCCATTTGTCGGCGACCTGCGCGATCACCTGCCGTACCAGCGACTCCACCGCCTTCGAGACCGGCGGGATCTCCTCGCTGCGCTTGTGCATCGTCGCCATCGCCTCGCGAATCGCATGCATGCCGACACTCTCCTTTTGGTGCGTATCGAACCTTTGGGCGCCTTCTTTCCGTTGGAGAGTAGCGACGCCAGCTGATGTCTCGCAACCAGGAAAGGGATTTGCGATGAACATCACCGGCAACACCATCCTCATCACCGGCGGCGGCTCCGGCATCGGCCGGGCTCTGGCGGAAGCCCTGCACCGGGCCGGCAACCAGGTCGTCATCGCCGGCCGGCGTGAGGCGCTGCTCAATGAGATGACCTCAGCCAATCCGGGCATGGAGGCGCTCCTGCTCGACGTCCAGGACAAGGACGACGTCGCCGCCTTCGCCCGGCAGGCGGTCGAGAGCTTCCCGGCGCTCAACGCCGTCATCCACAATGCCGGCATCATGCGCAGCGAGGCGGTCGCGACCAGCGATTTCCTTGAGACCGCCGAGGACACGATCTCGACCAATCTGCTCGGGCCGATCCGGCTTACTTCGGCGCTGCTGCCGCATCTCCTGAAGCAGCAGCGCGCCGCGATCCTGACGGTCTCCTCCGGCCTCGCCTTCGTGCCGCTGGCGACGACGCCGACCTACAGCGCCAGCAAGGCTGCGATCCATTCCTGGTCGATGGCGCTGCGCGAGCAGCTCAAGGCGACCCCGGTCGAGGTCATCGAGATCGCCCCGCCCTACGTCCAGACCGAGCTGCTCGGCCCGCAGCAGGCGGTCGATCCCGCAGCCATGCCTCTGGCCGAGTTCATTGCAGAGGTCATGGCGCTGCTCGAAAGCCAGCCGGAATCAGGCGAGATCATCGTCGAGCGCTGCAAGCCGCTGCGCTTCGCCGCCGAGAACGGCCAGGTCGCCGCGATCTTCGCCCAGCTGAACGCGCAGCACGGCTGAACGATCGGTTGCCGTCGTCCCGGGCGAGCTGCGTCCGGGACGATAGCTGACTGAGCTGCCTCCCAAGTCCGACTCGAATCTCCAGCCCTCGTCCTGAGGAGGCCCGAAGGGCCGTCTCGAAGGGCGTTCCAGCGGACTCCGGAGCCTCCTGGAACGTCCTTCGAGGCGCCATTCCTTCCGGAATGGCTCCTCAGGATGAGGGCTCAGGGAATTCCCGGTCAGACACTAAGCCGCCTCGCGCCCGAATTGCAGCGCCGCGAGCCTAGCATAGAGCCCGCCCTTGGCGACGAGGGCGGCATGGGTGCCCTCCTCGACTACCCGGCCCTCCTCCATCACCAGGATGCGGTCGGCCGAGAGGATGGTGGCGAGCCGGTGAGCGACGACCAGCGTGGTGCGGCCCTGCATCAGCCGGTCGAGAGCGTCCTGCACTGCCCGCTCGCTCTCGGAATCGAGCGCCGAAGTGGCTTCGTCGAGCAGCAGGATCGGCGCGTCCTTGAGGACAGCCCGCGCGATCGCGAGGCGCTGACGCTGGCCGCCCGAAAGCGTCACGCCGCGCTCGCCGATCACGGTGTCGTAGCCTTCCGGCAAGGCACGAATGAAATCGTCGGCAGCGGCGAGCTTCGCCGCCTCCTCGATCTCGGCCCGGCTGGCGCCGGGGCGGCCATAGGCGATGTTCTGCGCCACCGAGACGCCGAACACCGTCGGCTCCTGCGGCACCAGCGCGAAGCGGCTGCGCCAGTCCGTCGGATCGGCTTCCGGCCCGGCGATGCCGTCGACCACAACGCGCCCGGCGAAGGGATCGTAGAAGCGCAGCGCCAGCTGCAGCACCGTGCTCTTGCCGGCGCCGGACGGGCCGACCAGCGCGATGCGCTCGCCCGGTCGGACCGCAATATCCAGATCGGCCAACGCGAGATTCGTCCGCCCGGGATAGCGGAAGGAGACGTTCTCGAAGAAGAGCGCCCCGACCGCCGGCTGCGGCATCGCCTTGGGATGGGCCGGCGCCGCGATCGCCGGCTTGGTCGCCAGGATCTCGCCGAGCCGCCCGGCCGCACCCGCGGCGGCGGAGATGTCGCCATAGACCTCGGAGAGCTGGCCGAGCGAGCTCGCCGCCAGCACCGCAAAGAGCACGAATTGCGACAACCGCCCGCCGGTCATCCGGCCGGCGAAGACCTCAGTCGCCCCGGCCCAGAGCACCATCACCACGCTGGCGCTGACCAGGAAGATCGCAAAGCCCGAGAGCCAGGCCCGCGAGCGCGTCGCATCGCGCGAGGCGGCATAGGCGTCTTCGGAGGCATCCTGGAAACGCTGCGCCGTATCGCGCTCGGCCCCGAAGGATTGCATGGTGCGGATCGCGCCGACCGCCTCGGAGGCGAAGGCCGAGGCGTCGGCCAACCGGTCCTGCGCCGCCCGCGAGCGCTTGCGCACCGTGCGGCCGGAGAAGACCAGCGGCAGCACAACCAGCGGGATCACGCCGATCACGATCGCCGAAAGCCGCGGGCTGGTCGCGACCATCATGACGAGCGCACCGAGGAACATGATGGCGTTGCGCAGCGCGATCGAGGCCGTCGAGGCGAAGGTCGACTTGATCTGGGTGGTGTCGGCTGTCAGCCGCGAGACGAGATCGCCCGCCCGGCTGGCATCGAAGAAGGCCGGCTCGAGCCGCGTCAGATGCCGGAACACGTCGGCGCGCAGATTCGAGACGATGCGCTCGCCGACCGTCATGACCAGGTAGAATCGCGCCGAGCTCGCCAGCGCCAGCACCGCGACGACGCCGATCAGCAGGGCGAAATAGGAGTTGGCGAGTTCCTGTTCGCCACCGGAGAAGCCGGCATCGATGACCCGGCGCACTGCCAGAGGCAGCGCCAGGGTCGCACCCGATGCGACGACCAAAGCCAGCAGAGCGAAGGCGATCCGTCGCTTCTGCGCCTTTGCATAGGGCCAGAACGAACGCAGCGCGCTGAAATCCGGGCGCTGCTTGCGGTCTTCCATCACTTCTTTCGCCACTCTCAAATATCCCGAAAAGCTTGCACCGCAGCCAAGGCTGCGCTATGGCCACGCGACTTCACGACAGGCTCGTACGAATTGTTCGAAGAGCCGGCGATGCGCGCCGTGTTCCGGCCGCCCGCTTTTCGAAACTTGAGGAATTCGCCATGAAGACCGGCATTCATCCCGACTACCACACCATCAAGGTCGTCATGACCGATGGCACCGAATACTTCACGCGTTCGACCCTCGGCAAGGAGGGCGACACGCTGAACCTCGATATCGACCCGAAGACCCACCCGGCCTGGACCGGCGGCACCCAGCACATGCTGGACCGTGGCGGCCGCGTCTCGCGCTTCAATTCGCGCTTCGGCGCGCTCGGCGCCCTCGGCAAGAAGTAATTCCCGGTTTTCCGGCCCCAACGGGACCGGATGCTCGAAATCGAAAAGCCCGGCCTCGCGGCCGGGCTTTTTGCATTGCGGCGACGAATGGCCGCGGGCGAATTTGGCAGGATTGGCCGCCGCTGCGCGCCGAGAAGGACACGCCAGCGCCCCTCGCCGAGCGGCAGGGGCACGTCGGCGCCGGCAGCCTTCACGTCTCAGGATTTGGGAGCGGCTCCGTTCAGCCCTGCAGGGCGAGCCGGGCCTGCAGATTCGCGAGCTGCCCGCGCACCGGGTTGGCCGCCGTCGCAGGAGCCGCCGTCATCTGGGTCTCGATACGGGAAATACGGTCCTGCAGGCGCATAGAATGCGCGATCAGGTCGCGCAGGCGCTCCGGCAGGCGGGCCGCCTCGGCGCTGGTCGGCTGCAGCATCGACTCGGCGATGCGGACCTTGTTGTTTTCGCTCCGCGCCTGCTCGGCCGTCATCTCGCCCTCGGCGACGGCGCGCTGCACCAGCAGCCAGGAGGCGATCTGCATCAGCCGCGTCGTCAGGCGCATGCTCTCGGTCGCATAGATCAGCGAGACCTCGCGCGGCAGGGCCGCCGACTCCTGCCGCCCGTCCCCGTCGAGATAGTTCGCCGTCGACTCGACCAGTCCCATGCCCTCGCGAAAGAGCTGCATGAAGGCGTCGGACTTGACGAAGTTGCGCGCGAACGAGATCGCTCCGTCTTCGGCCGGCAGCCTCAGCATGGGGAAATCGGTCATTGCAGCGTCTCCATTCGGCACAATGGCGTGCGTAAGCGGGACGCAGCGCCGGTTCGTGCCAGAAGCCCCGCAAGGATAGCGCCATAGCATTTGTCGCGGCCGCGGTAAGGCCTCGTTAACCTTAATAATGGCAGGTTCACGGCCGCCCTCGCAGCGAGTGCTGCTTCGGAAGGCCCGAACAAAAAAGAGCCGCCCCGAAGGCGGCTCGAAGGTCAACAGGGAGGCGTCAAACAGAGTGGGCAGGAGCCACTCGACATCCAGACAAACTGGACGATCAGATTCATACTTTGGAATCGTTAAGGGCCGGTTAATGCCGCGGCCCGCATTGACGTTTCCTCGGCGCCCGCGCGCCTTGCCGCGGCAGGCTCCACCGCAGGCCGGATCCGGAACGAAAACGTCAGAAATCGGAACGTCGTCCCTGCCCGATCGGCACGCGCGACGGCTTGTCTTCGAACGATCTTCCGGTCTGCGGCGTGCAGCGCTGCGCGATGGACGTTTCGCGCCGCCATTTCAGGGGCTGGCCGTGCCTTGTCGCCTCAGCCCCGCTTCTGGAAGAAGGCGTCGGCGGCCGAGCGCGAGGCGTTCTTCTTTTCCCTGGCCTCGCGCAGCCGCACGATCTCGGCTTCGAGCAGGACGATGCGCTCCTCGAGCTCCGCGACGGAAAGCTGGGAGAGATCCTGTCCGATCTCATGGGCGCGCTTGGGCGCCGGGCGGTCGTCCTCGAGAAATCCAGCCATCGCAGCCTCGCCTTGCATCGGTTGCGGCGCGCAGACTAGACCATCGGCCGGAAAAATGATGCCTGTTTAAAGACCGAACGCGCGAGGACGCCGCGGGCGGTCGCGTATGCCAAGGCCGACCGACACCCTACCAGGAGAGCGCCATGACCGCCCTGCCGCAGACCATGACCGCAATCGGCTTCGAGGCGCCAGGCGGCCCGGGGGTCCTGAAGCCGCAGCAGCGCCCTGTGCCGCAACCCGGCCCCGGCGAGGTGCTGGTGGCGGTCGCCATCGCCGGCATCAACCGGCCGGACGTCCTGCAGCGCATGGGCGGCTACGCGCCGCCGCCCGGCGCCTCCGACATTCCGGGCCTCGAGATCGCCGGCACCGTGGTCGGCCTCGGCGAAGGCGCCTCGCGCTTCCGGCTCGGCGACCAGCTCTGCGGCCTCGTCGCCGGCGGCGGCTATGCCCAATACGCCGTCGTCCATGAGAGCAACGCCCTGCCGATTCCCGCCGGCCTCTCGCTCGAGGAGGCCGGCGCCATCCCCGAGACCTATTTCACCGTCTGGACCAACGTCTTCCAGCGCGGCGGCCTGAAGAGCGGCGAGAGCTTCATGGTCCATGGCGGCACCTCCGGCATCGGCACCACGGCGATCCAGCTCGCCAAGGCTTTCGGTGCGACGGTGCTGGCGACCGCCGGCTCGGAGGAGAAATGCCGGGCCTGCCGCGAGCTCGGCGCCGACCACGCCATCAACTACCGCAGCGAGGACTTCGTAGCCGCCGCCAAGGCAGCGACGGCCAAGCGCGGCGTCGACCTGATCCTCGACATGGTCGGCGGCGACTACATCAACCGCAACTACGAGGCTGCGGCGGAGAGCGGCCGCATCGTCCAGATCGCCTTCCTCAACGGGCCGAAAGCCGAGGTCAATTTCAGCCGCCTGATGATGAAGCGCCTGACGCATACCGGTTCGACCTTGCGCCCCCGCACGATTCCCGAGAAGGCAGCCATCGCGGCGGAGCTGGAGGCCAAGGTCTGGCCCCTGCTGGCGCAGGGGCGCTGCAAGCCGGTGATCCATGCCCGCTTCCCTCTGGCCCAGGCGGCAGAGGCGCACGCACTGATGGAGAGCAACGCCCATATCGGCAAGATCGTGCTGACGGTCTGATAATTCCCAGCCGGGCAACTGGCTCGCAGCCCATGGTTTCCATGGACAGCGATCACGGCTTTCCCTATAACGCCGCAATCCTGTTCATCGTCGATGATTTGGATGACCGGCCGGGGCGGCCGGTCGGCGCATGAGAGCTTTTGCCCGCGACACTTCAGGAGACGAGCCCGTGTCTACATCGCCGCTGATGCCGAAGGCCACCGCGGTCTGGCTGGTCGAGAACACCTCCCTGACCTTCGAGCAGATCGCCGAGTTCTGCAAACTCCACCCGCTCGAGGTGCGCGGCATCGCCGATGGCGAAGTCGCCGCCGGCATCAAGGGTCTCGACCCCATCACCTCCGGGCAGCTGACCCGCGAGGAGCTTGAGCGCGCCGCCAAGAACCCAAACCACCACCTCAAGCTCGCCGAGCGCAAGGTCAAGGTGCCGGAGATCAAGCGCGCCAAGGGGCCGCGCTACACCCCGGTGTCGAAGCGCCAGGACCGGCCGAACGCCATCCTCTGGCTGCTGCGCAACCATCCCGAGCTGAAGGACGCGCAGATCATCCGCCTGGTCGGCACCACCAAGTCGACCATCGCGCAGATTCGCGATCGTACCCACTGGAACGCCCAGACGCTCAGCCCGGTCGACCCGGTCAGCCTCGGCCTCGCCTCGCAGATCGACCTCGATTTCGAAGTCGCCCGCGCCGCCAAGGACCGTCCGGCCGCGCTCGCCGCCGAAGCCGGCTCGACCCTGCTCTCGGCCGAGGAGACCACCGCTCCCGAGCCGGTTCCGGCGAGCCAGCCCTTTGCCGACATGAGCAAGCCGAAGCGCGAGGAAGAGGCGGCGATCGACGTCGACTCCGTCTTCGCCAAGCTGAAGCAGATGAAGCGCCCGGTCGACGAGGACGACGACGAGCTCTGAGCTCGACCGAAGTGAAAGCGGGGGCGAGTGACCGTGACGACCGATCTCGCCTTCACCTTCCTCGGGACCGGTGCACCGCCGGTCAGCCTGCGCCGCGCGGGGCCTGCGCATCTCGTCGAGGCCGGTGGGACCAGCGTCCTGATCGATTGCGGCTCCGGCGTCAGCCAGCGCCTCGTCGCCGCCGGCCATGCCGGCGCCCGCATCGACGCGCTGATCGTCACGCATGAGCACTCCGACCATCTGGTCGATTTCTACCAGCTCGTCGTTTCCTCCTGGCATCAGGGCCGTGACCGGCCCTGGCGTGTGCTCGCCCCTGCCCCGGCGCTAGCCAATATGCGCGGGCAATACGAGGCCTTCGCCCGCGAGCGTGCGCTGCGCATCGCCTTCGAGAAACGGCCCGACGCCACGGGTCTGGAGGTCGTCTTCGAAGAGCTGCATGAAGGGCCGATCGCCGGCCTCGGCGGCCTTGAGGTCGAAGCCTTCCTGGTCGACCACAAACCCGTCGAGCCCGCCTTCGGGCTAGCCCTCACGGCGGGCGAAAGCCGGATCGTCTTCTCCGGCGACACCCGGCTGACGCCTTCGCTGGAGCAGGCGGCGCAGGGCTGCGATCTCCTGGTCTGCGAGGTCTTTATCGACAGCCAGATGCCGGTTGTCGCCGGCGTACGCTCGGCTGAGACCGTCGCCTCGGTGCAGAGCTATCATATGACGCCGAAGGTCGTGGCGGGGCTCGCCCTACGCTCCGGCGCCAAGGCATTGGCCCTGACCCATCTCGTGCCGCCCGGCGCCGACACCGCCGCCCTCGCCGGCGAGCTCCGCGCCGGCGGCTATGCCGGCCCGCTGATCATCGGCGAGGACCTGATGCGGGTCGAGCTGCCCGGCCGCCTGCTGCGCTGGAACGGCGCGACCGTCGGCTTCTAAGCCTCCGAAGACAGCTCTCGGCCCTCATCCTTCGAGACACGCCTGCGGCGCTCCTCAGGATGAAGATCCAAGTTCTGGAACCGGTCCGGCTTCAGCCCAGCCCCCGTCCCTTCAGCGCGGTACCGATCTCGTCCAGGACGGCGAGGTCCTCGATCGTGGCTGGCACTGCATAGTCCTCGCCATCGGCGATCTTCTTCATCGTCGCGCGCAGGATCTTGCCGGAGCGCGTCTTCGGCAGGCGTCCGACGGTGATGGCGATCTTGAAGGCGGCGACCGGGCCGATCTTGTCGCGCACCAGCCCGACCAGCTCCTTCTCGACCTGATCCGGCGCCAGCGTCGCGCCGGCCTTGAGCACCACGAAACCGCAGGGCTGCTCGCCCTTGAGGGCATCCTTGATGCCGACAACCGCGCATTCGGCGACGGCGGGGTGCGAGGCCAGCACCTCCTCCATGCCGCCGGTCGAGAGCCGGTGCCCGGCGACATTGATGATGTCGTCCGTGCGCCCCATGATGAAGACATAGCCGTCCTCGTCGATGAAGCCGGCATCCGAGGTGTTGTAGTAGCCGGGATAGGCCTCGAGATAGGCGCTGTGGAAGCGGGCATCATCGTTCCACAGCGTCGGCAGCGCCCCGGGCGGCAGCGGCAGCTTCAGCACGATCGCGCCCATCGTCCCCGCCGCGACCGGCCTTCCGCCCTCGTCGAGGCATTGCACGTCATAGCCCGGCAGCGGCACGCTCGGCGAGCCGTGCTTGATCGGCAGCAGGCCGAGCCCGACGGGATTGCCGACGATGCAGGAGCCGGTCTCGGTCTGCCACCAATGGTCGACCACCGGCACATTCAGCACCTCCTCCGCCCATTTCAGCGTGTCGGGATCGGCCCGCTCGCCGGCGAGGAAGAGCGTGCGGAACTGCGAGAGGTCGTAGTCCTTGAGATAGGTCGCCTGCGGATCCTCCTTGCGGATGGCGCGGAAGGCGGTCGGCGCAGTGAACATCGCCACGACCTTGTACTCCGAGATCACCCGCCAGAAGGCGCCCGGATCGGGCGTGCCGACCGGCTTGCCTTCATAGAGGATCGAGGTCGCGCCCTGCAGCAGCGGGCCGTAGACGATGTAGCTGTGGCCGACGACCCAGCCGACATCCGAGGCGGTGAACATCACCTCGCCGGGCCGGACGTCGTAGAGCTGGCTCATGGTCGCGAGCAGCATCACCATGTGCCCGCCATTGTCGCGGACCACGCCCTTGGGCTTGCCCGTCGTACCCGAGGTGTAGAGCACATAGAGCGGATCGGTCGCGGCGACCTCGACGCACTCCGCCTTGCGGCCATTGGCGCGGGCGACGGCGACGAGCGTGCGCCAGTTCTTGTCGCGGCTGACATGCATGGAGGCGTCGACCTGCGGCCGTTGAAGCACGAGGCAGGCATCCGGCTTGTGCGCGGCGAGATCGATCGCAGCGTCGAGCAACGGCTTGTATTCGACCACGCGCGTCGGCTCGATGCCGCAGGTCGCGGTCAGGATCAGCTTGGGCCTGGCGTCATCGATACGCGTCGCCAGCTCCTTGGCGGCGAAGCCGCCGAACACCACCGAATGCACGGCGCCGATCCGGGCGCAGGCCAGCATGGCGAAGGCCGCTTCCGGGATCATCGGCATGTAGATGATGACACGGTCGCCCTTGCCGACGCCCTGGTCCTGCAGCACGGCGGCGAGCGTCGCGACCTCGTCGAGCATCTGCGCGTAGCTGTACGTCGCCTTGGTCCCGGTGACCGGGCTGTCATAGATCAGCGCCGCCTGTTCGCCCCTGCCATCGCGCACATGCCGGTCGAGTGCGTTGAAGCAGGTGTTGCAGCTCGCATCCGGGAACCAGCGCCCGTAGATGCCAGCCTTGGCATCGAAGATCTGCTGCGGCGGCCTGATCCACTCGATCCCCCCGGCAATCCCGCGCCAGTAGCCTTCCGGATCGCGCTGCCAGGCGGCATAGGTTTCGGCATAGCGGCTTGCATGGCTGGCAGTCATGAAATGCGTTCCTCTTCGCCGGATTTTCGGCCTAGAGCTTGGCTCCGGGCGGGCCGTCTGGGGGCCGGTTTTGGCGCGGGGGATCGTGCCCACTCTCTCCCCTCCGGCGCAAGCGCCCGGATGTCAGACTTTCAGCGCACCCCGTATGGGACGCGCTGCACCCGCCGGCCGCCCGGCCGCAGCTGTCGGTAGGCCATGAACTTCGCCCCATGAACTTCGATCTCACCTTCTTCGCCGTCATGGTCCCGGCCGTCATCCTGATGGGCCTGTCCAAGGGCGGCTTCTCGGGCCTCGGCCTGCTCTCGCTCCCCCTGATGGCGCTGATCGTCTCGCCGGTGCAGGCAGCCGCGATCATGCTGCCGATCCTGATCATCCAGGACGTCGTCACCGTCTGGTCCTATCGCCACGAATTCGACCGACGGAACCTCGCGACCCTGATCCCCGGCATGCTGCTCGGCGTGCTTGCCGGCTATCTCCTGGCGGCAAAGGTCTCCGACGCTGTGGTCGGCTTCGCGGTCGGGGTGATCTCGATCGGCTTCGCGCTGCGTCGCCTGCTCGGCGGCAAGGCTGCGAAGGCCCCGGTCACGCAGGCCAACTACGCGGCCGGCAGCTTCTGGGGCGTAATCTGCGGCTTCACCAGCATGATCGCCCATGCCGGCGGTCCACCCTTCCAGATCTACGTGATGCCGCAGCGCCTGCCGCCGGCAGTCTTCGTCGGCACCGGCGCGCTGTTCTTCGCGCTGATGAACTGGATCAAGGTGCTGCCCTATTTCATCCTCGGCCAGTTCAGCCCGCAGAACCTCACTGCCTCGGCAGTGCTCTTCCCGGTCGCGATCCTCTCCACCCTCGCCGGCGTCTGGCTGGTGCGGCGCGTTCCGGCAGAGCGCTTCTACACCCTGATCTACTGGCTGCTGGTCGCCGTCGGGGTGAAGCTTGTCTATGAGGGCCTGCGGCCGCTCTTCGGCTGAGCCGCCTCCCCGCCCCCGCTTTCCGAGCCGGACATTGCGCCGCATCGGCAAAAGGGATGGATTACATGGCTGCGCCGCGGCGGCTAAAGCTGCGGCGACTTTCCGGCAGAAGAGCGCCCCGATGACCGCATCGCCCTACGATACCGATCTCGACCGCAACCCCGCGAACTTCCAGCCGCTGTCGCCGCTGCCTTTCCTGGAACGGGCGGCGAGCGTCTTCCCGGAGCGGAACGCCGTGATCCATGGCCCGCTGCGCCGCAACTATGCCGAGCTTTATGCCCGCACCCGCCGGCTCGCCTCGGCACTGGCGAAGCACGGCATCGGCAAGAACGACACCGTCGCGGCGATGCTGCCGAACACGCCGGCCATGCTCGAATGCCATTACGGCGTGCCGATGTGCGGCGCCGTCCTCAACACGCTGAACACCCGCCTCGACGCGGCGATCATCGCCTTCTCGCTCGATCATGGCGGCGCCAAGGTGCTGATCGCCGACCGGGAGTTCTCGAAGACGGTCAAGGAGGCGCTGGCGCTCTGCAAGGTGAAGCCGCTCGTCATCGACTATGACGACCCGGTCTATGACGGCCCGGGCGAGCGCCTCGGCAGCGTCGAATACGAGGACTTCGTCGCGCAGGGCGATCCCGATTTCGATTGGGTCATGCCGTCCGACGAGTGGGATGCGATCGCGCTGAACTACACCTCGGGCACCACGGGCGATCCCAAGGGCGTGGTCTACCACCACCGCGGCGCCAACCTGCTTGCGACCTCGAACGTGCTCACCGGCGGCATGGGCCGGCATCCGGTCTATCTCTGGACCCTGCCGATGTTCCACTGCAATGGCTGGTGCTTCCCCTGGACGATCTCGCTGCTCGCCGGCACCCATGTCTGCCTGCGCCAGGTCCGCGCCAAGGCGATGTACGACGCGCTCGCCGACCATGGCGTCACCCATATGTGCGGCGCACCGATCGTCATGTCGGCGCTACTCAACGCGCCCGCCGAAGAGCGCCGCAGCTTCGCGCAGAAGGTGAACTTCTTCACAGCGGCAGCCCCGCCGCCGGAAGCCGTGCTCGCCGGCATGGCGCAGGCCGGCTTTTCGGTGGTCCATCTCTACGGCCTGACAGAGGTCTACGGCCCCGCCGTCGTCAACGAATGGAATAGCGACTGGGACGCCCTGCCCGGCTCCGAACAGGCGGCGCTGAAGGCGCGCCAGGGCGTGCGCTACCCGGCGCTGGAAGGGCTCGACGTGCTCGACCCCGAGACGATGAAGCCGGTCCCGCGCGACGGCCAGACTCTCGGCGAGGTGATGTTCCGCGGCAATGTCGTGATGAAGGGCTATCTCAAGAACCCGAAGTCGACCGCGGCCGCCTTCGAGGGCGGCTGGTTCCATTCCGGTGATCTCGGTGTCATCCACCCGGATGGCTACATCCAGCTCAAGGACCGCTCCAAGGACATCATCATCTCCGGCGGCGAGAACATCTCCTCGATCGAGGTCGAGGACGCGCTCTACAAGCACCCTTCCGTGCAGGCGGCGGCGGTCGTCGCCCGGCCCGACGAGAAATGGGGCGAGACGCCCTGCGCCTTCGTCGAGCTCAAGCCCGGAAAGGCCGCGACGCAGGACGAGATCATCGCCTGGTGCAAGACCCTGCTCGCCTCCTTCAAATGCCCGAAGACCGTGGTCTTCACCGAGGTCCCCAAGACCTCGACCGGCAAGATCCAGAAGTTCAAGCTGCGCGAGATGGCGCGGGCGCTGTAGCGCCCCGCCGCACGGCACCGAGAAGGAACCGAAGCGCTCACCACTTCACGCTGAGAGGCGCCACGCCCTCATGGGAAGGGAACAACGGCAGAACCTCTTCGGCGAGTTCCTGAATGATCTCCGCGGCCGGACGCTCGGCGAACTGCATGCCGAGCGCGCCATGATTGACGCCGGCCTCCCGCCACTCGCCGAGCAGGTCGATCAAGCCGTTGCGCCCGGTCCTCAGGACAAAGCCACCTTGCATCGGCGTTCTCGGGAAATGCGGGTCGTCGACGAGGTCGAGCCATTCATTCGTCACATGCGGCCGGAAGCCGCCATCTGGGACGAGCTCGCGCCACGCCTTGATCTTCTGCGCGAGCTGGCGCGGACCCTCCGCTGTGTGCGTCGCATGCGGATAGGTCAGCCAGCCATCGGCGTGTTCGGCCACCCATGACAGCGGCTGCCGACTTGAGCCGGTGACGAGGAGCGGAATGCCGCCGAAGGCCGCCTTGGGCAGGAAATCGACGCCGTTCATGTACCCCAGCGGCGAGACGATGGAGGGCTGGCCGGGTCCGACGAGCTTCCGGAAATACGTCACCGCCTCGGCGAAGCGTTCCCCCCGGGTCTCGCCATCGATGCCATAGGCTGGAAACTCCACCGGCCGATCGCCCGAGGCGACACCGAGTACCAGGCGCCCGCCGGACAGATGATCGATCGTCGTCGCCATTTTGGCGAGGTCGATCGGATGGCGGAGTGAGAAGATCGCGCTGCCAGTCGCCAGAGCCACACGCTCCGTTCGTGCGGCGAGGTAGGCGAGATAGGTGAACGGATCGAAGACCTGGCCGGCATCGCCGAAACCGGGATCGAACAGCGGCACGTCGCGAACCCAGACGGCCGCGAAACCACGCCGGTCGATATCGGCGACGAGTTCCGCCTGCCCCTCGAGCACGCGCATGTCGCCCTGGAAGAAGCGCAGCGGCAGGAAAATTCCAAGCGTGAGCTGGCCCGGCGCGAACATCCGGCGATAACCGGGATGCCTCGCAAAAGCCTCTGAGGACGCGCCGCTATGGCTTTGCGGGGATGAGACGGGTCTTGTGGCGATGTTCATGGGATCAACCTCTTCGGAAGGGCTCACGGGCCTGTTGCCGGGGCGGGAAGCGCGATGCCCCGCTGAACCGCGGGGCGCTCGGCGACGCGCTCGTGCCAGCGGAAGAGATTCCGGTGGTGGGAGAAGCTGAAGCCGCAGATCGCCGCGATATGGGTCCAGCCGAAGGTCGCGATGTCGGCGATCGAATACTCGTCGCCAGCGAGCCAGGAGACACCGGCCAGCCGCGCGTCGAGCGTCGAAAAGGCCTCCTCCGTCAGGCGCCGGTAGCGTTCGATGGCCGCCGGCAGCTTCTCCTCGGCGAACATCTCGAAATGAACGCGCTGGCCGAGCAACGGCCCCATGCTCGCCGCATGGAACTGAAGCCACTTGATCGCCTCCCAGCGTGCCTTCGTCCCTTGCGGCAGCAATCGGCCCGTCTTGTCGGCGAGATAGAGCAGGATCGCCGCGGATTCGAACAAGGTGACGCCGGTGTCGTCATCCGTGATGACCGGGATGCGTCCATGCGGGTTGAGCGCCAGGAACTCGGGCCGGCGATGCGCACCATCGTCGATTTTCACATGGTGCAGACGGTAGGGCAGCGCCAGTTCTTCGAGTGCGATCGTCGCCTTGAAGCCGTTGGGCGAGGAGTCCGTATAGAGATCGATCATCTCATGCTTCCTGCCGGCAGCTCTGCGGCGCCGGCTTCATCGGATTTGGGTGAAGGCGAGCGACGGCACCGACGAAGCGATTGGAGAGCCTCGCCACCAGAAGCGAGATCTGCTAAATCTCTTGCGCCCCTTGTTCGGATAGATATCGAAACAAGGGAGCATCTTGAAACGACGATATCTGCGCATAGAATTTAGCCAGACTGCATTATGAATCCTGTCCTCCCGCTCCTTGCGCTACGCGCATTCGCCGAGACCGGCCGCCATGGCAGCGTCAAGCGCGCGGCCGAGGCGATGGGTGTCACCTCCGGCGCGGTCAGCCAGCAGATCCGGCAACTGGAGGAGAGGATTGGCGTCGCGCTGTTCGCGCGTACGCGCTATGGCGTGCAGCTGACGGAGGCTGGCGCCAAGGTCCACCCGGCCCTGTTGCGGGCGTTCGAACAGATCGGAAGCAGCCTGGAGGCCCTGGAGGCGATCAGCGCCCGCCCGACCCTCACGGTCAGCACGGTTCCCTCGTTCGCAGCCTCCTGGCTGGTGCCGCGTCTCGGCCGCTTCAACCGCGAGCACCCCGGCATCGAAATTCGTGTCGAGGCGACGCCCGGCCTTGTCGATCATCGCCGGGACCGGGTCGACATTGCGATCCGCCACGGGCTGGGCAGCTATCCCGGCCTGATCTCGGAACACCTCATGGCGCCGGTGTTTCTACCCGTCGCGAGCCCAGCCCTGCTGGCGGAGGGGCCGCCGATACAGGAACCTGCCGACTGCCTCGCCTATCCCCTGCTTCAGGATTCCGACCGGGCCGATTGGCCGCTCTGGTTCAAGGCGCTCGGCGTGGTGGACGATCCGCGCGCCGAGCGCGGCCCTTCCTTTGACGACGACTTCCTGCTGATCCGCGCGGCCGAGGCAGGCCAGGGCCTGGCCTTGGTACGCGATATCTATGCGAGGCAGGAGATCGCCTCGGGCCGCCTGGCTCTAGCGCTCGACCAGCCCTGGCCGACCGCCTTCGCCTATTACGTCGTGACATTGCCCGACGCGGGGGGCCGCCAGCCGCTCGCTGCGTTCATCGAGTGGCTGAAGCGCGAGGCGTCAGGGGGCTGAGCGGTTTCCCGGAGGCATCGCCGCCTCCTGCGCGGCGGCGCTGGGATGGCACCGCGGCGACGGCCGTTGCGCGCTGCGGGAACTGTCGCGGGCGCCGCCCGCGAAGGGCAGAGCGGACGCCTGGCAAGGCCCGAAGCTAGCCGCCCATGTTCTTGGCGCGGTAGTAGGCGACGAGGGCATTGGCGTGCCCATGCCCCAAGCCATGCTCCGACTTGAGCATGGTGACCATTTCCCCGTGCTTCTTGTCTTGCGAGGCGGCCAGGATCGCGAACCAGTGATCGACCGGCTGCCCATAGGTCTTTTCGATCGAGGGGAAATACGAAGCCGGGCCTTTTACCTTCTCGGTGGTCATCAAACGCTCCTTCTCTGCCGATCTTGCACCCGTGATTCCGGAAGCCTTGCGGCGCCCGGCCAACGAGATGGCCGGGCCTTCGGGCCGACCATCCCTGAACAATCCGCCTCAGAGTCTGACCAGCATCTTGCCGGTATTGGCGCCTTTGAAGAGGCCGATAAAGGCGTCCGGCGCACTTTCGAGCCCGTCATGGATGGTCTCGCGCAGCTTCACCTTTCCCTGCCTGATCCAGTCGCTCATCGCCGCGGTGAACTCCGGGAAGACAGCGACATGGTCCGAGGCGATCAGCCCCTGGAGGCTGACGCGCTTTTCGATCGCCAGGAAGATGTTGGCCGGCCCCTTCGCCCCGCCTTCCGCGTTGTAGCCGGCGATCATGCCGCACAGGACGAAGCGGGCATGGTCGTTCGCCTGTGCCAGCGCCGCCTCCAGGTGGTCGCCACCGACATTGTCGAAATAGATGTCAATACCTTCCGGGGCCGCCTCGGCGAGGGCTGCGGCGAGATCGCCCGCCTCGCGGTAGTTCACCACCGCATCGACACCGACCTCATTCAAAAGCCACTCGGCCTTGTCGCGCGAGCCGACCGAGGCGACGACGCGCAACCCTAGTAATTTCGCGATCTGGGCAACCGTGCTGCCGACCGCGCCGCTCGCCGCCGAAACGAAGATCGTTTCGCCAGCCTTCGCCCTGGCGATCCGGACGAGCCCGACATAGGCGGTGAGGCCGGGAAAGCCGAGCGCTCCGAGATAGGTTTGCGGTGCGATGCCATCCGCCGCGATCTTCGTCACTGCCCCGCCCTTCAGCACGGCATGCTCCCGCCAACCGGCGAAGTGGACGACCTGATCGCCGATGGCGAAGGCCGGATCGGCGCTCTCCTCGACGATGCCGACCGCAGCGCCCTCGAGAACGGCATCGAGCCGGAAGGGCGCGATGTAGCTTTTGCGGTCGACCATGCGGCCGCGCATGTAAGGATCGACCGACATCCAGGTGTTGCGGACCAGTATCTCGCCGGCGGCTACCGAAGGCAGCACGGTCTCGACGACCGCGAAGGCCTCGGGCGTCGGCTCTCCGGCCGGGCGGCTCTTCAGATGGATTTCACGCGTACGGGTTGTCATGGTCTTTGACCTTTCGACTTGGGGAGTTGTTCAGGCGGCAATCGGAGCGCGACAGGGCAGCGACGCGCCAAGCGTGAATGCGGTGGCGAGGTCACGTTCGCGGGCCGCGGGATCGGCTCCCTCGACCTCCAGGAACAGATGCGTCGCCACGTCCTCGATGCCGCTGAAATGGAAGACGCCGTGCTCGATCTGGGCGGTGATCGCTGCGCGATAACCGTGCTTGTCATAGGCGCGCGGCCCGGCACCGCCCGTTGCGATCAGGCGCACGGACTTGCCCGCCAGCGGCTTCGGCGACACCTCGGTCTCGAAAGCCCAGCCCTTGGTGAAGACCCGGTCGATCCAGCCCTTCAGCACGGCGGGCAGCGACCACCAGTAGATCGGGAAGGCCAGGATGACGATGTCCGCTCCCTCGATGCGCTGCTGCTCGCGGCGGACATCGTCGGGCACCGGGCCGATGCCGCGATAGAGCGCCTGGTCCTCCGCCCGCAGGCGCGGATCGAAGCCTGTCGCGAGCAGATCCAGCCACTCCGTCTCGACCTCGCGGCAGGCGCCCAGGCCGTCGACATAAAGCTCTGCCAGTTTCGCCGCGAAGGACTTACCGCGCGGCTCGGCTGTAACAATCAGGACCTTCATCTGCGTGCCCCATCGGTTTCGATAGAGCTAGAAAATCATCTGACAGATCGATATTATAGTTCGATATTTCGGCCTTAAATATCGAACAGATCGATAGATGCAGCCCCGTATCTCTCTCGACCAATGGCGCGCCTTCGTCGCGGTCGTCGACGCCGGCGGGTTCGCGCAGGCCGCGGCGGCGCTGAACAAATCGCAATCGACAATCAGCTATGCCGTGGGGCAGATCGAAGAGCAGCTCGGCCTACCGGTCTTCCAGATCGAGGGACGCAAGGCCTCGCTGACGCGCGACGGCCGGATTCTCTACCGGCGCGGCAAGGCCCTGGTCGACGAGGCCGTGCGTCTCGAGCGCGCGGCCCACAACCTCGCCAAGGGCCGCGAGCAGATGCTCAGCCTAGCCGTCGAAGCGCTGTTCCCGACCTGGCTCATGCTGCAATGCCTGGACAGGTTCGGCGAGGTCTATCCGGAAACCCGGATCGAGCTCTACGAGACGGTGATGGGCGGTACCGACGAGCTTCTCCAGGCAGGCGCGGTCGACCTCGCCATCTGCGCCGACAACCTGCCTGCCGGGCATACGGGCGACGTCATCCTCCGCTATCGCGCCATCTGCGCCGCAGCGCCCGGCCATCCGCTCCACCAGCAGCAGCAGCCTCTGGCGATCCAGGACCTCAAGGGCCACCGTCATCTCGTCATCCGAGACAGCGGCAGCAAGCGCGTCCGCCCCAGCGTCTGGGACGTGACCGAGCGACGCCTGACGGTGAGCCACAAGGCGACCTCGATCCATGCCGCCTGCATGGGGCTCGGCTTCGCCTGGTACCCGGAGGACTGGATTCGCGACGAGCTGCGTTCGGGAGAGCTCAAGCCGCTGCCGCTGCAGAATGGGGCCGAGCGAAGCGGCGCGCTCTACCTGGTCTATCCGGATCCCGACGGCGCCGGCCCGGGGGCGCTCGAGCTCGGCCGGATCATCCGGGAGGAAGCCGAGCGCATGCGGCTTGCTGACGGTCCGGCGCTCCCCGACCCGCATCGGTGACCGCGGTGCATTTTCGAGCGAACTGGCTACCGGTTCGCGCGCGATGCGGCAGGCTGTGCGAGAGTTCCGATTGCAGGCCTGTTGCGTATAAAAAAGCCGGCCCCTCGCGGGGCCGGTGATCGCGTTGGTACGCGAGAGCGATGCGGGTCGCCGCGACCCGCCGGAAATCCTCAGTGCAACGTCGGTGCCGGCATGGTTTGCCGCACGCGCTCGATCTCATCCTTCAGCAGCAGCTTCTTCCGCTTGAGTTCGGCCACGCCGAGATCGTCCGACGAGGGGCTGGCAACCGCCTGGGCGATGGCCTCCTCGAGCTGGCGATGCTTGCGCTCGAGCTCGGCGAGATGGGTCTGCAGCGACATCTGGATCCTCCTGATGAGCGTTCTGGCAAGAGCAAGTCTGACACAGAGCCGGCTTCACGTCTGCGGGGCAGCCGTGCGGCGCAGCATGAGTTTCTGTGATCCCTTCCGGGACCTTTCCCGAGGCCCGCGAATATGAGCGAGCCACTCCTGCGTCACCGTCGCGGCGCTCTTGCCGCGCCGCTCCGGCCTGCGCATAGTCTGCAGCGATCGCGGCGATGTTGAGACGGCTTATGGGATTCGAGTTGAGCGCCGAAGAGGTCGAGGTCCTCATGGTGGAGCTGGCGCGACTGCGCGACGAGCACCGCGATCTCGACAGCGCCATCGACGCGCTCGAGCGGCTCGGCGCCATCAACCAGATCCAGGTCCAGCGCCTGAAGAAGCGCAAACTCTATCTGCGCGACCGCATCGCCCATCTCGAGGACCAGCTCACGCCCGACATCATCGCCTGAACCGGCAGGAATCGGCCCTGGCGCCGATTCCGCCCTTGCTTGCAGCGGCCCCGCCGGTCTAGATCGCCCCCTTCCCCTCCCCTCCGGGAAGCGAGCATTTCATGGCCGAGCCGACCCCTCCCGTCGCCATCATCATGGGCAGCCAGTCCGACTGGGCGACAATGTGTCACGCCGCCGAGACGCTGTCGGCGCTCGGCATCGGCCATGAGGCTCTGATCGTCTCGGCGCATCGCACGCCGGAGCGCCTGTTCGACTTCGCCAAGGGCGCCAAGGCCAAGGGTTACAAGGTCGTGATCGCCGGAGCCGGCGGCGCCGCCCATCTGCCCGGCATGACGGCGTCCCTGACACCGCTGCCCGTCTTCGGCGTACCGGTCGAATCCAAGGCGCTCTCCGGACAGGACAGCCTGCTCTCCATCGTCCAGATGCCGGCCGGCATCCCGGTCGGAACCCTGGCCATCGGCCGTGCCGGCGCCGTCAACGCCGCACTCCTCGCCGCCGCCGTTCTGGCCCTCAACGACGCCCCCCTCGCGGAGCGTCTCGATGCCTGGCGAAAGCGCCAGAGCGAGGCGGTCGCACTCCAGCCGGTAGACGGCCAATGAGCCGGCCCGATCCCACCGGCCTTGCGCCGGGCGCCGTACTCGGCATCCTCGGCGGCGGCCAGCTCGCCCGGATGATGGCGCTGGCGGCGGCCGATCTCGGCCTGCGCGCCCATATCTTCGCGCCCGAGCCCGACAGCCCGGCCTATGAGGTCGCGGCCCGCCACACCATCGGCGCCTATGAGGACGAGGCGGCGTTGGCGGCCTTTGCCGATGCCGTCGACGTCGTGACCTACGAATTCGAGAATGTCCCGGCCGCAACCGCTGCCTTCCTCGCCGCGCGCACGCCGCTGCATCCCGGCGCCCGGGCGCTGGCCGTGACGCAGGACCGGCTCAGCGAGAAGCGCTTCGTCTCCGAGCTCGGTCTCGCCGTCGCGCCCTTCCGCCAGGTCGATTCGCTGGGCGATCTCGAGCAGGCCGTCGCCGCGCTCGGCCGCCCCAGCGTGCTGAAGACCCGCCGCTTCGGCTATGACGGCAAGGGCCAGGTCAAGATCACCGCCGACACCGACCTCACGCAGGCCTGGGAGGAGATCGGCCATTTCCCGGCGATCCTCGAAGGTTTCGTCAGCTTCGCCCGCGAGGTCTCGGTCGTTGCGGCGCGTGGCAGCGATGGCAGCTTCGCCGCCTTCGACGTCTGCGAGAACGAGCATCGCGACCATATCCTGGCCCTGACCCGCGTTCCTGCGCGGATCGGCGCCGTGGCGAGCGCTGCGGCGATAGACGCGGCAAGGCGCATCGGCGAGGCGCTGGCCTATGTCGGCGTTTTCGCTGTCGAGTTCTTCATCGTCGAGGACGCCGCAGGCGAGCAGGTCGTCGTCAACGAGATCGCTCCGCGCGTCCATAACTCCGGGCACTGGACCAGCGAAGGCGCGCAGACCTCGCAATTCCACCAGCATGTTCGCGCCGTCTGCGGCTTTCCGCTCGGCGCTGCGACCCGGCGTGGAACGGTCACGATGGAAAACCTGATCGGCGACAGGGTCCATGACTGGCGCGCCATCCTGGCCGAGCCAAACGCCCATCTGCACCTCTACGGCAAGCGCGAGGCCAGGCCCGGCCGCAAGATGGGGCATGTCACGCGCGTCCTTCCCCAGGGTGACTGAGCGGACCAGCTGCTGCTCCCGCGAATATCGACGTAATCGCATGTTTCGCGCCGCTCTGCGGCGTGGACAGGGTGTCGGAATTCTGATATCCGCACGGCCTTCTAGGCGGTTTTTCCTTGAGGGGGCACCGTCGCCGATCCAGGCCAACCAGTAAACCACGGACCAAAGACGTGCAGATTCTCGTTCGGGACAATAATGTCGACCAGGCTCTCCGCGCACTGAAGAAGAAGTTGCAGCGTGAGGGCGTCTTCCGCGAGATGAAGCTCCGCGGCCATTACGAGAAGCCCTCCGAGAAGAAGGCACGCGAGAAGGCCGAGGCTGTTCGCCGCGCCCGCAAGCTGATGCGCAAGAAGCTCCAGCGCGAGGGCCTGCTGCCCGCGCCGGTGAAGCCGAAGCGCCCCTGAGCAGCGCCGCCCTGCCCTGACAGGCAAACCAGTTCCATGATGCCCGACGCCCGCCCACCTTTGCGGGCGTCGTTGCTTTTTCCGGCCTCATTAACCAAAAGTTGTCACGCTTTAGGCGTTTGATCGGAGACGAACGTTTCGCCGTCAGCTGGCGCTACGAAAAGGGGCAAGACCGAGAGCGATGAGACAGAGCATCTTCCGAGGCAGGAACTGGCTGACCGCGCTTGGCCTCGCCGCCGCGCTCGCCGGCTGCGACACGGTCAGCATGAACTCCGGTGCCGGGATCGCCGAACTGCAGACCGAGAACACGGAAAACGCCAGCGTCAACATCGGCTCGTTGACCGAGGTCATCAACCGCAACCCGAACGACCCGCAGGCCTACAACACCCGCGGCGCCGCCTATGCCCGCATCGGCCGCTATTCGGACGCGATCTCCGATTTCAGCAAGGCGACCCAGCTCGACCCGAACTTCGCCCCGGCCTTCACCAACCGGGCGCTCGCCCTGCGCCAGACCGGCCGCAACGACGCGGCGCTGCAGGACTTCACCCGCGCCACCACCGCCAATCCGAATTACGGCCCGGCCTATGTCGGCCGCGCCAACCTGCTGCGCGCCCAGGGCAACAGCCAGCAGGCGCTGGCCGACCTCAACACCGCGATTCGCCTCAATCCCGAATCCGCCGAGACCTTCCATGCCCGCGGGCTGGTCTACCAGAAGGAAGGCCAGCACCAGCACGCCGTCACCGACTTCGACTCGGTGATCGACCGCAACCCCTACAACGCCCCGCCCTATATCGCCCGCGGCCAGAGCCTGAACGCGCTCGGCAAGTACGAATCGGCGCTGGAGGACTTCACCGCCGCCCTCAACGTCGACAACCGCAATGCCGAGGCCTGGGCCGGCCGCGGCTTCGCCTTCGAGAAGCTCGGCAAGAAGACCGAGGCGAGCGAGGCCTATCAGCGCGCGCTCGGCCTCGACGGCAACAACCAGACGGCCCGCGCCGGCCAGGCTCGTCTCGGCGGCGGCGGCGTGTTCCGGATGTGAGCGGCCCTGCCCGGTCGGAACCTCCGGCCGGGCAACCAGAAATGTCTTTCCGGCCTGCCATTCCAAGAGGGTGGTCGGCGCGGCGCAATTCCCTGCAAATTGCTTCCTACTGCCGCGGCGCCTCCTGCGTCGCCAGAACCACGGCGCTCGCCGGCAGCGCGCCCGCCGCCTGGTCGGCGAGGAAGCGCCGGATTTCGGGCACCGCCCCCTGCGACACCAGATTTCCGTGGTTCCCCTCCGGGAACCGGACGAAGCGCTTCGGCGCGTTCGCCAGCGCAAACAGCGCCTCGCCCTGGCTGTAGGGAATGACCGTGTCGCGCACGCCGTGCAGGAACAGCACCGGCCCGCGCACCTTGCCGATCGCAAGATCCGAGCGGAACTGGTCATGCATCATCAGGGCGACCGGCACATAGGGATAGATCTGCTGCGCCACCGCGGCGGTCGACATGTAGGGCGCCTCGAGGATCACGGCCCTGAGCGGCTTGCTGGCGGCGAGCTTGAGCACCACCCCGGTGCCTAGCGATTCGCCTAATCCGACCAGCCTGTCGGCTCCGAAGCGGGCCATGGCGGCGTCATAGGCGGCAAGTGCGTCCTGCTCGAGCCCAGCCTCGCTCGGCGCGCCGGTCGAGCCGCCATAGCCGCGATAGTTCACCGCGAACAGCCCGGTGCCGTCCTCAGTCAGCGCCCTGAACCGGACCTGCCGCCCCGGGCCGAAATTGCCGGCATTGCCATGGAAAAACAGCAGCACGGGCTTGCCCTCACGCGGCGGCACCACCCAGGCGATCAGCGTCTCGCCATCCGCCGTGGTCAGCCGGACTTCCTCGACGCCGGGCAGATTGGCCGCAGCGACCTCAGCCCGCGCCGGGTTGCGTGGATAGAGCAGGTCGCGCTGCTTGACGTAAAGCAGCCCCAGAACGCCGGCATAGGCGATCCCCAGAGCGAGCGTGGTGACGGCGAAGAACCGCCTCATCGCAGCCGCTTGACCATTTCGACGGCGTGCGGCTGGAAGCCGAAGCCCTGGTAGAGCCGCTCGGCGCCCGCATTGCCGGCGAGCACGCCGACGCCCAGCGCCGCGACGCTCTGCCCGCGCGCATAACGCTCCGCCTCGCCGAGCAAAGCAGTGGCGACGCGGCGCCCGCGAAAAGCCTCGCCGACCACAAGGGTCGTGACATAGGCCTGACGCCGCAGATCGGCACGCAGGAACGGCCCGCCATCGGCGAGGACGCAGCAGACATAGCCGGCAACCGCGCCGTCGATCAGCGCGACCAGCGCGACGCCGCCGCGCTCTGCCATCTGCTTCTCGTCATCGGCGAGGCAGGCCTCGGCTGCCTCTCGGTCGAGCGCCCGGTCGCCCGAGACGGTCTGCTCATGGCGGTTGAGTTCCCAATGCAGCGCGACGACCGCCTCGCGGTCCTGCGGCTCGAAAGGGCGGATCGGCAATTCAGACATGGAGTTTCCAACAAAAAAGGGCCGGCATCGAAGCCGGCCCTTTGCGACATTGCTATGGCGGGCGGCTCAGTGCGCCATCGCCTTGACGATCTCGTCGGTGACCTTCTTGGCGTCGCCGAACAGCATCATCGTATTGGGCCGGAAGAACAGCTCGTTCTCGACGCCGGCATAGCCGGCCGCCATGCCGCGCTTGATGAACAGCACGGTCTTGGCCTTCTCGACGTCGAGGATCGGCATGCCGTAGATCGGCGAGGTCTTGTCGGTCTTGGCCGCCGGGTTGGTGACGTCGTTGGCACCGATGACGAAGGCGACGTCGGCCTGGCCGAATTCCGAGTTGATGTCCTCGAGCTCGAAGACCTCGTCATAGGGCACATTGGCTTCCGCCAGCAGCACGTTCATGTGGCCGGGCATGCGGCCCGCCACCGGGTGGATGGCGTACTTGACCTCGACGCCCTCCTTCTTGAGGAGGTCGGCCATCTCCCGCAGGGCGTGCTGCGCCTGCGCCACCGCCATGCCGTAGCCCGGCACGATCAGGACCTTGCCGGCATTCTTCATGATGTAGGCGGCGTCGTCCGGCGAGCCCTGCTTGACCGGGCGCGCCTCGACCGCACCGCCCGCACCGGCCGCGGCGTCGTCGCCGCCGAAGCCGCCGAGGATGACGGAGATGAAGCTCCGGTTCATCGCCTTGCACATGATGTAGGACAGGATCGCGCCGGAGGAACCGACCAGCGCGCCGGTGATGATCAGCGCCATGTTGCCGAGCGTGAAGCCGATGCCCGCTGCTGCCCAACCCGAATAGGAGTTCAGCATCGAGACGACGACCGGCATGTCCGCGCCGCCGATCGGGATGATCAGCAGGATGCCGAGCGCGAACGAGACCAGCACGATCAGCCAGAACAGGACGTGGCTTTCCATCTTCAGGAAGGCCATCAGCAGCACGAAGAGCGCAATGCCGAGGCCGATATTGATGGCATGGCGCTGCGGCAGCATGATCGGCTTGCCGCTCATCCGCCCGTCGAGCTTGAGGAAGGCGATGATCGAGCCGGTGAAGGTGATCGCGCCGATCGCGACGCCGAGCCCCATCTCGAACAGGCTGGCGCCCTTGATCTTGCCGACCTGGCCGATGCCGAACGCTTCCGGCGCATAGAGCGCCGCCGCCGCCACCAGCACGGCGGCGAGGCCGACCAGCGAGTGGAAGAAGGCGACGAGCTGCGGCATCTGCGTCATCTGCACGCGCTTGGCCATATAGGCGCCGAAGCCGCCGCCGATGGCGATGCCGAGGATGACGAGCAGCCAGCCGGAGAAGCCGGCCGGCGGATAGAAGATCACCGTGGTCAGCACGGCGATCGTCATGCCGATCATGCCGTAGCGGTTGCCCTGGCGCGAGGTCGTCGGGTGCGACAGCCCCCGCAGGGCCATGATGAAGAGGACGCCCGAGACGATGTAAAGCAGGGCGGAGAGGTTCGCGGCCATGCGCTCAGCCCTTCTTCTTGTACATCGCGAGCATCCGCTCGGTGACGAGGAAGCCGCCGAAGATGTTCACCGAGGCGAGCACGAGGGCGATGAAGCCGAACACCTTGGCCCAGAGCGGCCCGTCGCCCAGGGCGGGCGCGGCCTGGACACCGACGGCGAGCAGCGCGCCGACGACGATGACCGAGGAGATCGCGTTGGTGACCGACATCAGCGGGGTATGCAGGGCCGGCGTCACCGACCAGACCACATAGTAGCCGACGAAGACGGCAAGGACGAAGATGGCGAGGCGGAAGACCGTCGGGTCGACGCCGGTCGCGGCGCCGGCGGCATGGGCCGCCTGCTCGGCGTACTTCTCGGCGAGCTCGGCGGCCTGCTTGGCAAGCGCAGCGGCCGAGCGGGCCTGTTCGAGCGCCTGTTCGGGGGTCGGATTAGCCATGATGTGACACTCCCTGGTCGGCCGCTCAGGCCTTGGGCGCGAAATTCGGATGGATGACGGCGCCGTCCCTGGTCAGGCAGGTCGCCTTGACCAGCTCGTCGTCCCAGTTCACCGCGAGCTTCCTCTCCTTCTTGTCGATCAGGGTCTCGACGAAGGCGAAGAGGTTCTTGGCGTAGAGGCTCGACGAGGTCGCAGGCAGCCGGCCGGGCACGTTGAGGTGGCCGACGATCTTGACGCCATTGGCCGTCGTCACGGTCTCGCCGGGCTTGGCGAGCTCGCAATTGCCGCCGCGTTCGACCGCAAGGTCGACGATGACCGAACCCGCCTTCATGCTCTCGACCATGGCGGCCGAGATCAGCTTGGGCGCCGGCCGTCCGGGAATCAGGGCGGTGGTGATGACGATGTCCTGCTTGGCGATGTGGCTCGCCGTCAGCTCGGCCTGCTTGGCCTGGTATTCCTTGGACATTTCCTTGGCGTAGCCGCCGGCGGTCTGCGCCTGCTTGAACTCGTCATCCTCGACCGCGAGGAACTTGGCGCCGAGCGATTCGACCTGTTCCTTGGTGGCGGGGCGCACGTCGGTCGCTGTGACGATCGCGCCCATGCGGCGGGCGGTGGCGATCGCCTGAAGCCCGGCGACGCCGACCCCCATGATGAAGATCTTCGCCGCCGGCACGGTGCCGGCCGCCGTCATCATCATCGGCAGCGCCCGGCCATATTCGGCCGCGGCGTCGACCACGGCGCGATAGCCCGCGAGGTTCGCCTGCGAGGAAAGCACGTCCATCACCTGCGCGCGCGTGATGCGCGGCATGAACTCCATGGCAAAGGCGGCGACATTGGCCTTGGCCAGAGCCTCGACCTGCGGCTCGCTGCCATAGGGGTCCATGATCCCGACGACGAGCGCGCCCGTGGGCAGGCCGGCGATCTCGGCCTCGCCCGGGCGGCGCACCTTCAGGACGATTTCCGCCCCGGCCAGTGCCTCGGCGGCGCTTGCGGCGATTTTGGCGCCGGCCGCCTCGTACTCCGCATCGCTGATGCCGGAAGCAGTGCCGGCACCTTTCTCGACCACGACCTCGGCACCGAGGCCGATGAACTTGCGGACGGTTTCCGGCGTCGCGGCGACGCGGGTCTCCGCCCCTTGCGTTTCCGCGGGGACAGCAATGCGCATGGGGAGGCCGGGCCTTTCGGGCGTTACAGGAGGAGGAGCGCGAGCAGCATCAGGGCGAAGGGCACGGCGGGTGCGCGCCAACCCACCGACGGCGCGGCGATGCCGATGCCGGTGCCGACGAGCGTGAGCAAGGTCCCGACGATCGCGGTTCCCCAGGCATGCTTGGTGCCGCCCACGGCGAGCGCGGTGACGATGGCGAGGCAGGCAATCGTGGCGATCTCGGCGAAACGCACGAAGCCATGATAGGTGCCTTCATGCTCCGCATAGTCCATCTGCGGAATGTCTGCGGCGTGATGTCCGTGGTCGGCCATGAAAAATGGTCCCTGCTCTATGAAAATCCTGTTGCCCTGTAGCGCACTGGCGCAGCCGATGGCAACGCATGACACCATGTCGCCCGCCTCATTGCTAGGCAACCGCTGGACGAAGCCGACGTAGCGTCAGAACATCCGATGGCGCGGGGCACGGCCGGCCGCGCTCAAGGCATCAGTTCAGGCGGAATCCGGTCCGGTTCGTAGGTTCGCGGCGCGTTCTTCTGCACCCAGCCGAAATAGCCCCAGACGAAGCCCACTCCGACGAAGATCACCCAGAGCATGCTCAGCTCGCCGGTCATCGCCAGCAGCACGAGCGGCAGGGCGACCATCAGCAGCCCCATGACGATGAGCATCACCTGGATGAAGGCGATGCGCGCCTCGCTGACACCGGAGGAATAGCGCACCTTGCCGGGCGCGTGCTCGGCGAGCGTCGCGTGCAGGTCCTCGAGGAAGGCGCGATACATCCGGTTGCGCGCCTCATCGGCATAGCCATAGGCGGTGTTGGAGCTGACGATCAGCGGCGGCGCCCCTACGAATGCGATCGAGCAGGCACCGAAATCGCCGTGACGAGGGATAAGCCCCGTCGACAGATGCACGCCGGAGATCTCGGAGAGCGGCCTGGCGACCTCGCCCTGCGGCGTACTCCAGAACAGGAGGTCACCGTCGAGCCCGACGCCTTCATCGCTCTGCTTCAGCACGAAGCCGCCCGTGCCGCGCCGCACGAATAATTCGTAGCGCCGTCGCTCGCTGCCGGCCTTCGCCTCGACCTCCGCCCCCTGCCCGCCCATCTCCGCCCCCTTGCCCGCACCGCAGGAAGCTTGTGCCGACATGAGGCATTATGGCGCAGGCGCTCAGGCGCCGGCCAGCCCCGCTGCGGAAAGGGCCGCAGCCTGCGCGCCGGCAACCCGCGCGACGCTGAAATCCTCGATCTCCTGTTCGAACAGCCGGTGGAAGTTCAGCTCTGCGTCGAGATGCAGAAAGACGCCGCCGAGGCCGATCGCGGCGCGGTCCATGAAGACGAATTCGCGCGGCACCGTCACCGGCCCCCGAGCCTTGAGTGCGCTATGGACCTGGAACGCCTGCTTGCGGCCGTACTCCGCCGGGCTGACGCCCTCGGCTATCCGCCGGGTGCGGTCTTCGAGCAGCGGCCCGTAGATGAAGCGCGCCCAGATGTTCAGCGTGTCGATCAGCTCCTTGGTCAGCCCCTTGAAGCCCCAGACCTCGTAGGCATGGACGACGCGTGCCTCGTCGCCCTCCAGCAGGCCGCGATAGAGGTCGACCACGCCGCCGACGAAGCTCGGCGGGAAGATCCGGATGCAGCCATAGTCGAGCAGGTTGATGCCCTGAGGCTCGCCGGCCTCCTGGAAGACCGTGTAGTTCCCGAGATGCGGATCGCCATGGATGACGCCGTGATGGCTGAACGGCCGCCACCAGGCCCGGAACATCGCGGTCGAGATCCGGTCCCGGACCTCCTGGCTCGCCTGCTTGTGGGCGAGTATCTTGTCGCCATTCAGCCAGTGCATCGTCAGCAGCCGGCGCGTCGATAATTCGGCGACCACGCCCGGCACCCGCACCTCGGGCGTTTCGGCGAGCATGCTTTGGTAGAGCGCTGCGTGCTTCGCCTCGCGCCGATAATCCAGTTCCTCGCGGACGCGGGCGCTGATCTCCTTGGCGATCTCGCTTGTGTCGATCACCGCACCCATGCGCCGGTGCAATCCGAACAGGATTTCGAGCTGGGCGATATCGGCCTCGACCGCCGATTCCATGTCGGGATATTGCAGCTTGCAGGCCAGAGGCGCGCCATCGAGCGAGGTGGCGCGGTGGACCTGGCCGAGCGAGGCCGCCGCCGCCGGCTTGAGCTCGAACTCGCGAAAGCGCTCGCGCCAATTGGCGCCAAGCTCGGCCTGCATGCGCCGCTTGACGAAGGCCGCGCCCATCGGCGGCGCCTCCGATTGCAGCTTCTGCAGCTCGGCGGCGTATTCGGGCGGCACGACGTCCGGAATCGTCGCGACGAGCTGCGCCACCTTCATCAGCGGCCCCTTCAGGCCGCCGAGCGCCTTGGCCAGCGCCTCGGCATTGGTCGCATTGCGCCCCTCGAGCCCGAAGAGCTTCGTGCCCGCGATCCGCGCCGCAACCCCGCCGACATTGGCGCCGACGCGGGCATAACGTGCCGCGCGGGCAGAGAATCGGTTGGCTTCGCTATCGCGTTCGGACATCGGGTCTCGCTGGGCCTGAGCGGGCTTGTCCGGCCAATGTAGGTGCCGCCCCGGCCAAGCTCCAGCCCTCGCCCTCTCTCAGCCCGGCGCCAGCCCGGGCCAGTAGAGCCCGTTCGCCGTCGGGCGCTTGCCGAAGATCGCCTGCCCGACCCGGACGACGTCGGCGCCCTCCTCGATCGCCGCCTCGAAATCGCCGGACATGCCCATGGACAGCTCGCTGAGGCCCGGATGCAGCTTCACCGCCTCGTCGCGCAGCCGGCGCAGCAGGCGAAAGCACGGCCGAACCCGCTCCATCTCGTCGCTGAACAGCGCCAGCGTCATCAGCCCGCGCGGCCGGAGCCTCGGGAAGTCCGGCAGGGCCTCGACGAAGGCCCGCAACGCGTCGGGATGCAGTCCGTACTTGCTCTCCTCGCCCGAGGTGTTGACCTGGACGTAGACGTCGAGGCTGCGCCCTTCCGCCGCCAGCCAGGCATCGAGCAGCGCCGCCAGCTTCAGGCTGTCCAGCGCATGGAACTCCACCGCGAAGCGGGTCAGGTGACGGACCTTGTTGCTCTGCAGATGGCCGACGATGCTCCACGCCACCGGCAGGTCGGCGAGCGCCTCCTGCTTGGCCTGCGCCTCCTGGATCTTGTTCTCGCCGAACCGGTCGATGCCGGCGGCGAAGGCGTGCCGTAGCATCTGCGCCGGCACGGTCTTGCTGATCGGCAGCAGCCGCACCGATTCCGGATCGCGCCCGGCCCGCCGGCAGGCTGCAGCGATCCGCTCGCGCACCGACGCCAGATTCTGCCTGAACATCGCCTCGGGATCGGGCCCGAAGCGGGCAACGAGATCACCCGACACCGACGCTGCGATGTTCATGACGCGCCTTCCTCCGCCACCAGCTCGGCCACGACATGGTCGCTGGCGCGCTCGCCCTGCCGCAGGCCCGCGGCGACGCCGGCGCGATCCTCTGCGCTGCGGTTCTGGCTCATCTTGCGCTTGCCCATCAGTCGGGTGACCGGTATGCGCAATCCGACGATGCCGCGCAGCTGCGCCGCGACGAAGGCTTCCGGCGCATCCGACACCGCCCAGGCTTCGACGCGGGGCCGCTCGTGCAGATCCGTCAGGCGCGTCACCACCTCACGCAGGCGCGCCGGATCGTCGAAGAACTCGACCGGCCCGGAGGCCTGCACCGCGACATAGTTCCAGGTCGGGACGACCTTGCCGTGCTCGCGCTTGGCCGCATACCAGCTCGGCGTGACATAGGCGTCCGGCCCCATGAAGATCGCCATCGCCTCGCCCAGCGCCGGCGCCTGCCATTGCCGGTTGGCCCGGGCCAGATGCCCGTAGAGCGTGCCGAACTCGCCCTCGCCCTCGTCGAGGAACAGCGGCAGCGGCGTCGCCATCAGCCCTTCGGCCGTCGCGGTCACGAAATTGCAAAGCCGCGCCGCGCGCATCAGCGCGTGGAGCACGGCGGTGTCGTCTTCGCGGAAGGCCGGGGGCGTGTACATGGCGGGTCCTGTTGATCGCCTCGACGATAAGCTCATACTGGACCGCTTGAAATGGCCAGTTTATGGATTTCCATCTGATCCAGTTATGCAAGGTCGCGATGTGACATCCGCTCGGCCCCAGAGCGCCCGTGGCATCTACACCGCGCTGAAAGCGCAGATCGCCTCCGGCGTCTATCGCCCAGGTGCGCCCTTACCCTCGACCCGCGCGCTCGCCACCGAGCTCGGCGTATCCCGCACCACCGTGACAGCCGCCTACGAGCAGCTTCATTCGGAAGGCTTCATCACCGGCCGCCAGGGCGCCCGCACTCGCGTCGCGGCAATGCCGACGGCAGCCAAACCGGAAGCGCCCAACACAGGCGCGAGCGAGGCGAGGCCAACTCTGTCTCGCTTCGGCGAACGCGTCGCTGCGACGGTCCTTCCGGCGCGCCCGCAGGCACCTTCCGGGCTCGTCGCGGATTTCCGCTATGGCGATCTCGCCTCGACCGATTTCCCGGCCGATATCTGGAAGCGGGCCGTCGCCGTGGCGGCGAGCCGGCGGCCGCGGCGGCTGAGCTATGACGCGCCGGCCGGCGCAGACGAGTTGCGCAAAGCCCTTCAAGCCTATCTCTGGCGCGCCCGCAGCCTGCGCTGCGAGATGGAGCAGATCGTCATCGTCAACGGCTCGCAGCAGGGGCTCGACCTCTGCGCCCGGCTTCTGCTCGAACCCGGCGAGAGCTTCGTCGTCGAGGACCCCTGCTATGGCATGGCGCGGCAGGTCTTCGCCGCGGCAGGCGGCATCGCCATCCCGGTCGAGGCCGACCAGGAAGGGTTGAGGACCGACCGTCTCGCCACGCTGTCCGCCCGGTTCGCCTATGTCACGCCCTCGCACCAGTACCCGCTCGGTGGGGTGATGCCGGTCGCCCGCCGGCTCGAATTGCTGGCCTGGGCACGTCGTTGCGGCGCCTGCGTGATCGAGGACGATTACGACAGCGAGTATCGCTACGACATCGCACCGGTCCCGCCGCTTCACGCGCTCGCCGAGGGCAGCGAGATCATCTATCTCGGCACCGTCTCAAAGGCGCTCTCGCCGACGATCCGGCTCGGCTATCTCGTGCTGCCTCCGGCGCTCGCCCCGGTTTTCACCACCGCCAAGGCGCTGGCCGACCGCCACGCGCCGGGGCTCGAGCAGCACGCGCTGACGATCCTGCTCGAAAGCGGCGCCTATGAGCGCCATGTCCGCCGCAGCCGCAGGCGCAATGCCGAGCGGCGCGCGACCCTGCTAGCGGCCCTCGCCCGCCGGCTCGGCGACCGCGTCGTCGTCGCCGGGGCAGATGCCGGCCTGCATGTCGTGGTCTGGTTCCGCGACATCGCGGCCGCGGATGAACTCGCCTTCGTCGCGCGGGGGCGCGAGCGCGGCATCGGCGTCTACCCGATCGGCCCGCTCTATATGTCTCCGGAGACCGCCGCCCGGCCGGACATGGCCGGCCTTGTCATCGGCTACGCCAGCGTCGAGCCCCAGGAGATCGAGCGCGGCGTCGCGATCCTGACCGAGCTGGTCGAGGCGTTCAGCGCCGCGCCTTGAGGTCGGCGCGGACCTCATCGGCGCTCGCCGGCCGGCCTCCCGCCGCCTCGACGCGCGCCACCAACTCCGCGATCAGCTCCCGATTGCTGCGCGTCTCGCCGAAATGCGCGTCCTCCAGCCCGGCGCGGACATGGACGCCGCGCACGACCGCGTGCGGGATCAGCTCGCCGAGCTCGACGCCGAGCCCCGCGATCATCACCGGAGCGCCGGGCGCGCATTCGTCGAGCAAGGCAAGATGCGCCTCGAGTCCGAAGAGCTTCGGCGGAAAGCCCCAGGCGAAGGCATCGGAGAACATCAGCCGGTAGATCGGCATCGGCATGCCCGGATAGGCCTTCGCCAGCCCAGCGCCGAGCCGGGTGAAGCCCGGCTCGTAGATCGCGAAGCTCGGATGGACCTTGTGGCGTTGCGCCACCTCCATACCCTCGCGGATATGCTCGCCCGGATTCTGGTAGATGAAACCGGCCTCGCCTTCGGGCATGCCGGCATAGGTCATCCAGTTGCAAGAACCGGGATCGAGCACGCCCCATTCGACGAGGCCGCGCTTCGCAAGCTCCTCGAGATGCGTGTAACGGCCAGAGCCGTGCATGTCGCCAGCGTAGCCAGAGCCCATGATCGGGATGGTCGGGTAGACGATGGCGTCGACCTTCGCCCTGATCCCCTCGATCGCCCGGGCGTAGAGTTCCCAGTCGTCGCGCTGGCGGCCGGTTTCGACGTCGTAGACATGCAGATGGACGATCGATGCGCCGGCCTCGACGACCGCGATGCCGTCAGCGACGATCTCCTCGATCGCGATCGGGATGCCGGGCTGGCGCTCCTTGCCCCAGGGGCCGTTGATCGCGGCCTCGACCCAGATCGGCGTCTTCATGCAGGAGTATCCTTTGGCCAGTTGTCGCGAATCCAGCGCGACAAGCCTTCTTCGTCGACTTCGCCGGCGGCGAGGGCAAGGATGGCTGCGGTGGCTTCCGGCTCGGGCACCAGGAAATCGATGCCGTTGAGACCGAGAAAAACGATCATGCTTGCGAACGCCGCCCGCTTGTTGCCGTCAACGAAGGGATGGTTGCGCGCAACACCGAAAGCATATGTCGCCGCGAGGGCCGCAAGATCGTGCTCGCCATAGGAATACTTGTTCGGAGCCCGCGCCAGCGCCGATTCCAGAAGCCCCTGATCGCGAATTCCGGCCGGCCCGCCGAACAAGGCAAGCTGCTCGGCGTGAATATCGACCACCAGCTCGACGCTGACCCAGACGGCCTAGGTCATTTCGCCAAAGCGCGATAGGTGTTCGCGTAGGTCTTGAACGAACGGCGGGCGATCTCGAGCCCGCGCGCATGGGTATCGTCGTAGCGCGTCAGTTTCAGGCCGAGTTCCGGCTGCTCGACCACCGTCAGCTTGTCGCCTTCCGCCAGCTTCAGCCGCGCCAGCAATTCCTTCGGCAGGATGATGCCGACCGAGTTGCCGATCTTGCGGACCTGCAGGACCATGGCCTGCTCGCCGGCGGGCTTTTCGGGCTTGTTCATCGCCTGCTCCGGGGCTCGCGTTGTACAGACCGTATAACAGAAAGAGCGGCACCCGTCAGCGCCGCTCCCTCATTCAGAGCAGGTTGGCGAGCCGAATTCTCGGCCCGCCGATGCCGTCCGCTCACTCGCCCTTGTTGACCGAGATCGGCTTCAGGGTGTTGTCCGGCAGGCCGTACTTGGCGATCAGCGCGTCATAGGTGCCGTTCGCCTGCAGGCGCTCCAGCGCGCCCTTGACCGCGTCGCGCAGCTGGCCGCCCTCGGCCGTCTTCGGGAACGGGATGCCGGCCAGCGAACGGGTGAAGGGCGTGCCGAGCACCACATAGGTGTTGGGCTCGAGCTTCTGGTTGTGGCTCATCGTCTCGCTGCCCTGGACGCCGCCCTGCAGGCGCTGCGTCTTCAGCTGGGTACGCGCATCGACCGAGCCTTCGGTGCCGACGACGTTGATCGCCGGCTTGCCCTTGGCGACGCAGTTGGCCTCGCTCCACTCGCCGATCTGGCGGGGCCAGTTGGTCGAGCGGCTGGCGCCGACGGTCTTGCCGCAGAGGTCCTCGGGCGTCTTGATCGAGCCGGCGAGCGCCGTGACCGTGTAGAACTGCGCGCCAGACACGAGATAGTTGACGAAATCGGCGGTCTCGCGACGGGCCGGAAGGTCGCTCATGCCGGCCATCACCATGTCGACGCGCCCGGTCTGCAGCGAGGGCAGCATCTGGGCGAAGGCGGTCTCCTGCCACTCGGCCTTGACGCCGAGTTCCTTGGCGATCGCCTCGCCGAGCTCGTAGTCGAAGCCGGTCATCGTGTTGGTCGCCGGGTCCTTGTAGACGATCGGCGCGTAGTTCGGCTGGGTCGCGATGACGATCTTGCCGGCATTCTTGATGCGGTCCGGCAGGGCCTGGGCCTGGGCGGCGAGCGCGGTGCCGGCGACGAGCGCGGCTGCGAGAGAAAGGCGAAGCATGGTGATCTCCCTGTTTTCTCAGGCCGAACTGGCCTGGCTTGAATTCACTTGAGGACAGCGGCGATGAAGTCGCGGGTTCTGGCCTGCTGCGGCGCGACCAGCACCTGCTGCGGATGGCCGCGCTCGACGATCTCGCCCTTGTCCATGAAGACGACGTCGCTGGCGACCTCGCGGGCGAAGCCGAGTTCATGGGTGACGACGATCATCGTCATGCCGCTGGCGGCAAGATCGCGCATCACCGCGAGCACCTCGCCGACGAGCTCGGGATCGAGCGCCGAAGTCGGCTCGTCGAACAGCATCAGCTTCGGCTTCATCGCGAGCGCCCGGGCGATCGCGATACGCTGCTGCTGGCCGCCCGAAAGCTCGATCGGATAGGAATTGCGCTTCTCCGAGAGGCCGACGCGGGCGAGCAGCTTTTCGGCCTCGGCCACCGCTTCCTGTCGCGGCCGCTTCAGCACCGTGACCGGGCCCTCGATGATGTTCTCCAGCACCGTCATGTGGTTGAACAGGTTGAAGCGCTGGAAGACCATGCCGGTCGCAAGGCGCTGCCGGGCGATCTCGGCATCGCTCAGCTCGTGCAGCTCGTCGCCCTTGATCCGGTAGCCGATCAGCTCGCCATCGACCCAGATCGCGCCCTGGTCGATCTTCTCGAGCTGGTTGATGCAGCGCAACAGCGTGCTCTTGCCGGAGCCGGACGGCCCGATGATGCACTGCACGGCGCCCGGCGCGATGGTCAGCGAGACATCGTTCAGTGCCCGCAATTCACCGAAGCGTTTGGTGACGTTGGCGGCGGTGACGATGGCGTCCTTGGCGGCAGCGCTCATGCCCCGGCCTCCTCGGCGACCTGGACTTTGGCGCGGCGGTCGCCGCGGCCCTTGGAGAAATGGCGCTCCAGGAAGAACTGCCCGATCTGCAGGATGGTCACGACGATCAGGTACCAGCCGGCGGCGACGATCAGCAGTTCGATGACGCGGGCATTGGCATAGTAGATCGTCTGCGCATTGCGCAGGATCTCGGAGAACTGGATCACGCTGGCGATCGAGGTCAGCTTGACCATGCTGATCACCTCGTTGCCGACCGGTGGGATGATCACCCGCATCGCCTGCGGCAGCACGATCCGGCGCAAGGTCGTCAGCCGGGTCATGCCGATCGACTTGGCGGCCTCGGTCTGGCCGACATCGACCGAAAGGATGCCGCCGCGCACGACCTCGGCGGTGTAGGCGCCCTGGTTCATGCCGAGGCCGAGCAACGTCGCCATGAACGGCCCGATCACGTCGATGGTACGCCATTCGATCACGCCGGGGATGCCGATGGTCGGGAAGACCAGCGCCAGGTTGAACCAGAGCAGGAGCTGCAGCAGCAGCGGCGTGCCGCGGAAGAACCAGATGTAGAACAGCGCGACGCCGCGCAGCACCGGGTTCGGCGACATGTACATGATCGCGAAGATCACGCCGAGCGCGATGCCGAGCGCCATGGCGCAGACGGTCATGATGATGGTGTTGACGAGGCCGGCGAGAATGGCGGGCGCCGTGAAGAACTGCCCGACGACCTTCCAGTCGATCTGGCCTTCGGCGAACGCCTTGATGATCCAGGCCAGCACCAGGATGATCAGCGCCGCCGCGACCCAGCGCCCGTAATAGCGGCGCGGCACGAGCTTCAGGCCGGCGACCCCGGCGAGATCCCGGCCTATTCCAATTCCGACTGCGCTGGTCATCTCTGCGCTCCGCGCGTCCAATCTTCAAAAGCTGCAAGCCAGATGCGGAAACGGGCGATCTGCTCGGCCACGCGCGCTGGCGCCGTGCCGCCGAAACCGCTGCGGGCGGCCACCGCAGCATCAAGGGTGAGACAGGCCCTTACATCCTCTGTGAGGCGCGGATCAATGGCACTGAGCTCGACCGCGTCGAGATGTTCCAGCTCGCGCCCCATTTCCTCGCAATAGCGCACCAGCGAGCCGGAGATCTCATGGGCCTCGGCGAAGGGCACGCCCTTGCGCGCGAGATAGTCGGCGACTTCGGTCGCGAGCGCGAAGCCGGCGCCGGCCTGCGCCCGCATCACCGCCGGCTTCGCTTCCATGGTCTCGATCATGCCGGCAAAGGCCGGCAGCACCTCGCCGAGCACGTCGACCGCATCGAAGGCGGAGCGCTTGTCCTCCGCGAGGTCGCGATTATAGGCGAGCGGCAGGCCCTTCAGCGCGCCCAGCATGGCGACAAGATCGCCGGTGAGCCGCGCCGCCCGGCCGCGCGAGAGCTCGGCAATGTCCGGGTTTTTCTTCTGCGGCATGATCGAGGATCCCGTCGCGAAGGCATCGTCGAGCACGACCCAGCCGAACTGGCGCGAGGTCCAGAGCGTCACCTCTTCCGCCAGCCTGGAGAGATTGGTCGCCAGCATCGCGGCGACGAACAGGAACTCCGCGACATGGTCGCGCGCGCCGACCGCGTCGACCGAGTTCTCGCACGGCCCATCATAGCCGAGCGCTTTGGCGCTGAGTTCGGGCGACAGCGCGATCGCCGAGCCGGCCAGCGCTGCCGCTCCAAGCGGGGAAAGCGTCGAGCGCCTGTCCCAGTCCTGCAGACGGGTGGCGTCGCGCGAAAGCGCCTGGCCATGCGCCATCAGCCAGTGGCCGAAAGTCACCGGCTGGGCGCTCTGCAGATGGGTGAAGCCGGGGCAGACCGAGGCGGCATGCTGCTCGGCCTGTCCGGCCAGCGCCGCCAGCAGCTCGGCAAGCATCGCGCCGATCAGCCGCGACTGCTCGCGCAGATAGAGCTTGAGATTGTTGGCGGCCTGGTCGTTGCGCGAGCGCCCGGCTCTGAGCTTGGCGCCGGTCGCGCCAATGCGCGCGACCAGCACACGCTCGATGAAGGTGTGGATATCCTCGTCCTCGGGCCCGGGCAGCAACGTCCCGGCCGCGAACTCGCCGGCGATGCCGTCGAGCGTCGCCACGATCAGCTTCGCCTCGTCAGGGCTCAGCAACCCGGCCCGCTCGAGCTCGGCCGCATGGGCCTTGCCGCCGGCGATGTCCTGGGGCGCGAGGCGTGAATAGGCGCCGGCGGCGCTGGAAAGCCGCATCATCCGCGGGTCCGGCGGCTTGCGGAAGCGGCCACCCCAGAGGCGCGTGGTCTGATTCATGCTGACGGTCTCCCCTTCAGACGACACTGTCCTCTTGACCCCGAACCCGGCAAACGAAACGATCTCCGGCAGGATAGTCGCAAAAGGAATATCTAATTGGCGAGCCCGAATCTCCCGCCCTCGACCACGGCGCTGCGGGTCTTCCTTGCCGTGGCGCGATTGGGATCGACGGCGAAGGCAGCTTCGGCCGTGCACCTGACCCAGAGCGCGGTCTCCAAGCAGATCCAGGCGCTGGAGGAGCATCTCGGCATCGCCTTGTTCGAGCGCAGCCCCACCGGCCTCAAAGCCACCGAGGCCGGTACGATCTACCGGCCCTATGCGGAGGCGGCGATCGAGCAGATGGAGCGTGGCGCCCGGCGCATCGCCGAAAGAACCGCGCTCGGCCGTCCGATCCGGCTGCACCTCGTCGCGATCGCCGGCGAGCGCTGGCTGATGGAGCGGTTTCCCAGTTTCGCCCAGGCCCATCCCGAGATCGACGTGCAGTTCACCAACTTCATCAGCGAGAGCCAGACCGAAGACTCCGATATCGATATCGTCCATGGCACCGGCCCCTGGCCCGACCGCGAGGCGCACTATCTGTTCGGGCGTCAAGTGGCGCTGGTCGCGGCCCCTGCTTTGCTCGAGCGGATGGGCGGCTTCACCAGCCCGGCCGACATCCAGAAGATGACGCTGCTGCAGCATTTCCAGATGCCGGCCTTCTGGGCCGAGTTCACGGAGGCGCATGGGCTGCGCGGCGCGGTCCCGGCGCATACGGTACGCTATGGCTATTATTCGGTGATCATCCGCGCCGTCATGGCAGGGCTTGGCGTCGCGCTTGCGCCGCGCTGCTATGTCGCCGAGGAGCTGGCCTCGGGCACGCTGGTCAACCCGCTCAGCCTCGGCTTCGACAGCACCGTCGGCTGCTGGATGACGCTCAACCCGCGGGGACAGCGCGGTCCCGGCGTCGAGGCGCTGGTCGGCTGGCTGCGCGAGGAAGCAACCCGCTTCGAAGCGGAGGCCAGCGCGTGAGGCAAAGCGAGCCTTCTACCTGCTTGGCGACGCAGGGCACTCATGCTGCACCAGCCATGGCATGCGACAGAGAGACGTTGGAAGCTGCCGCCCGGCCACTGGCCGTTCAACGAGGATGACGATGTCCGCTACAGCCGCCGCCACCGACGCCGTCACCCTCCCTCACCCCGCCCTCGACGGGCTGACCGCCTCGCTGCGCGATCTGCTCGGCTCCCGCTGCTCGACGGCCCAGTCCGAGCGCGAGCATCACGGCCATGGCGAATCCTATCATCCGACCAGGGCGCCGGACGTCGTCTGCTACCCCGCGACGACCGAGGAAGTCAGCCGTATCCTCGCGCTCTGCCATCAGGCGAAGGTGCCGGTCATTCCGTTCGGCGCCGGCACCTCGCTGGAAGGCCATGTGGTCGCCCTGCATGGCGGCGTCTGCCTCGATCTCTCGCGCATGCAGCGCATCATCGCGGTCAATACCGAGGACCTCGATTGCGTGATCGAGCCCGGCGTCACCCGCAAGCAGCTCAACGAGCATCTGCGCGACACCGGCCTATTCTTCCCGGTCGACCCCGGCGCCGACGCGACGCTCGGCGGCATGACCGCGACGCGGGCCTCGGGCACCAATGCCGTGCGCTACGGCACGATGAAGGACAATGTGCTGGCGCTGACCGTGGTGCTCGCCGACGGCACCGTGCTGAAGACCGGCGGCCGCGCCCGCAAATCCTCGGCCGGCTACGATCTGACCAGGCTGTTCGTCGGCTCCGAGGGCACGCTCGGCGTGATCACCGAGATCACGCTGAAGCTCTACGGCATCCCTGAGGCGAGCTCGGTCGCGGTCTGCTCCTTCCCGGATGTCGGCGCCGCCGTCTCCTGCGCCATCGAGACCATCCAGAGCGGCATCCAGGTCGCTCGCGTCGAGCTGCTCGACGAGACCTGCATGCGCGCCATCAACCTGCATAACGGGCTGAGCTATCCCGAGACCGCGACGCTGTTCATCGAATTCCATGGCACGCAGGCCGGCGTCGAGCAGCAATCGACGGCGATGCATGCGATCGCCTTGGGCCATGGCGGCAGCGGCTGGCGCCATGCCGCCAGCGCCGAGGAGCGCACGAAGCTCTGGCAGGCCCGCCATAATCTCCACTACGCCCTGCTCGCCTTGCGGCCGGGCGCCAGCAGCTGGGGCACCGATGCCTGCGTGCCGATCTCCGAGCTCGCGACCTGCATCACCGAGATCCGCGAGCACGCCAAGGATGCGCCCTTCCCGGTGCCGGCGCTCGGCCATGTCGGCGACGGCAATTTCCATATGGGCTTCCTGATCAAGATGGATTCGCCCGCTGAGATCGCCGAGGCCGAGCGCCTCAACGCCCTCCTGGTAAACCGGGCGATCGATCTCGGCGGCACCTGCACCGGCGAGCACGGCGTCGGCTACGGAAAGTCAAAATTCCTGCGCCGGGAGTATGGTGACGAAGCGATCGCGGTGATGCGCCGGATCAAGCAGAGCCTCGACCCCGACAACATCCTCAATCCCGGCAAGGTCCTGCCGCCCGCGTCGCCGTGAAGGCCGCCAAAATCCGGCAGGCATGACGCGACCATGAAGGAGCCTCCAGCGACCCCGGGCTGGGTCAGCGCCCTCACGGCGATGATCATCGTGCAGATGGCCACCGCCTTCCTGACGCGGGTGACGCCGACCATCGCGCCGGCCATGTCGGCCGAGCTCGGCTGGTCCGACGCCGTGATCGGCTATCTCTCGAGCATCAGCACCATCGGCTCGATCGCCTTTCTGGTGATGGGCGCGCCGATCATGCGGCGCTTCGGCTCTGTCCGCGCGCTGCAGCTCGGCCTCGCCCTCGGCATTTTCGGGCTCTGCTTCCTGCTGCCGCCCCTGCTGCCGGTGGCGATGGCCGGCGCCTTCCTGATCGGCCTCGGCTACGGCCCGTCCTCGCCGGCCGGCAGCGACGTTCTCCACCGCATCGCCCCGCCGCGCCATCACGCCCTGATCTTCTCGCTGAAGCAGGCCGGGGTGCCCGCCGGCGGGATCGTCGCCGGCCTCGCCTTGCCGCCGATCGTCGCCGCCTATGGCTGGCGCGCCTCGCTGCTGTTCTCGGCGGCGCTGGTGGTCGCCGTCATCCTGGTGGTGCAGCCGATGCGTCGCCAGCTCGATGCCGGGCGCGATCAGAGCCAATCGCTGGCGCCGGGCGCCTTCCTCTCGCTCGGCAATGTGCTGGAGCCGCTACGGGCGCTGCGCGCCTCGACATCGGTGATGCGGATCGCAGCAGTCGGCGCCTGCCTCGCCATCGGCCAGGGCATCTGGTTCGCCTATCTCATCACCTTCGCGGTGTCCGAGCTCGGCTACGATCTGCGCGCCGCCGGCCTCGCCTTCGCCGTGATGCAGGCCACCGGCGTGTTCGGCCGCGTGCTGCTCGGCTGGCTCGCCGACCGCATGCGCGCGAGCGTACGACTGCTCGCTTTCGTCTGCCTGGCGTCGGGCGCAACCTCGCTCGCGCTAATGCTGGCGACGCCCGCCTGGCCCTCCTGGCTGCTCTATGCGTTGGCGGCGGTGGCCGGCATCACCGTATCGAGCTGGAACGGCGTCCAGATCGCCGAGATCGCCCGGCGCTCGCCGAGCGGGTTGATCCGCGAGGCGGCCTCGGGCGCGACCATCGTCGTCTTCCTAGGCTATGTCGTGGGTCCTCTGTCGTTCGCTCTGCTCGTCGCGGCGACCGGCCGCTTCGATCTCGGTTTCCTGACCTGCGCCGCCGCCGGGCTCGTCGGCTTCCTGCTGCTCGCGACCAAGCGAGGCGCCTGAAGCGCCTTCCGAGGTGCGCGGCCGCAGGACAGGCCGCCGGCAGGCCACGAGATCACCGCGCGTCCATCCGGACGAGGCTACGGTCACCTATCTTTTTGTTATCGCATCGGAGTTTTCCGAAAAGTGGATTCCACTTTTCGGTCCGATGCTATAAGCCCGCGCCATGCGTGAAGGCCTCCTCCCCTCGACGGTCACGACCGTTCTCGAACTCTCGACCAGCGGCGAGCAGGCGCGCGCGCTGACCGAACTGCTCGGCGAGATCTTCGACCCGACGGAGACCGCGATCTCCGCCTTCGAGGTCGAGAGCGGCGTCACCACCCTGTCGCTGAACGAGCCCTGGAAGGTCGAGATCTACTTCTCGAGCCACCCCGACGAGGAGGCGGTGCGCGACCTGCTGCGGCCGATCGTCGGCACGGTCATCGACGACACCCCGTTCACCACCGTCAGCCAGCAGGACTGGGTCGCCAACAGCCTCGAAGGGCTGAAGCCGGTGCGCGCCGGCCGCGTCCTGGTCCATGGCGCCCATGACCGCGACTATGTGCGCATCAACGACGTCGCTATCGAGATCGAGGCGGCGCTCGCCTTCGGCACCGGCCATCACGGCACCACCTCGGGCTGCCTGCTCGCCCTCGATGCCGAGCTGAAGAAGCGCCGCCCGCGACACGCCATCGATGTCGGCACCGGCACCGGCATTCTCGCGCTCGCCCTCGCCAAGCAGGTCAAGCGCAAGGTCGTCGCCGGCGACATCGACGCCGTCGCCGTCGAGGTCGCGGCGCGCAATGCACGTCTCAACAATGCCCCGCAGGCGCTCGACCTTTATGTCGCGCCCGGCCTGCGCCACGCCAAGGCGAACCGGCCCCGGCGCTTCGATCTGGTCTTCGCCAACATCCTGGCGGGACCGCTGCGCAAGCTCGCGCCGTCGATCGCCGCGGTAACGGCCGATGACGGCGTCATCATTCTTTCAGGCCTGCTCGAAATGGATGTCGCAGGTGTGGTTTCCGCCTATCGCCACCAGGGCATCGCGCTGGTGCGGCGCTCCTCGCGCGAGGGCTGGGCGACGCTGGTCATGAAAAGAGGCGGCGCAGCCGCCAGGCCACGCCGCCTCCGATAGGCCGTCTGCTTCGAACGCCGTCGCGCTCAGAAGTCGAAGTGGCCGTACTTCTCTTCGGCCCGCGCCTGCATGACACGGGCATCGTGCCAGACGGCGGCCGCGAACTTGGCGGCATCGGCAACGGTCTCGTAGACGTACTTGATGACAGCGATCATGGTCTTTCTCCTCGATCAGGGCGCGGCGCGTGTCGCAGCCGGCGCTCCGGGTTTCAGCGGATAGAAATTCAGCGGTTGAACGGCAGCTCGGCGTCGTTTTTCAGCGAAGCCTTCGGGTAGCCACCGAGGATCAGCTCGGACTCGCGGGCGAGGTACGAATAGGCGCGCAGTTCGCGCAGCGCCGAGCGGCGGCGGCTCTCGATCATGGCGGCGTAGAGGCGCTGCCAGAAGCTCGGGCCGGCGGCCTTCGTGGTCGCCTCGGTGCGCTTGGCTACCGGCAGGTCCGCGGTGGTGTTCAGCACATAGGTCATAGGGTCCATCTCCTCAGCAAAACGAAGGACAGTCCCGGTCGCTTCCTCGTTCTCTTATGACAGCAAGATGGGCCTTCTTCGCACTTGCGAGAAGATGTGTTCGCATATGCACAACATGCAAGGAACGCATAACGAAAACCGCCACCCGTTAATCATTGCAAAATATTGCATAACGAACCGACAGAGCGCCCAATCGGAAGTCAGCCGGAGCCTGCCGTGCAGGCACGACGAAAATGCCGGATTTGCACTGGCCTTTGACCGGCCGGCACGCCAGCATGGCCGATATCGCAGCTTCCGGACCCGACATGACCGCCTCGATCCCCGCCAAGGCCTCCGTTCCCCACTTCCAGTCCTTTTCCGAGCCGAGCGATCCGTCGCAGGTCGCGCCCCGGGTCGCGGCCCTGCGCGCCGCCCTCGCGCGCCAGGGCCTGGCGGGCTTCGTGGTGCCGCGCGCCGATGAGCACCAGGGCGAATACGTTCCTGCCCATATGGCGCGCCTCGCCTGGCTCAGCGGCTTTACCGGCTCGGCGGGCAATGCGGTGGTGCTGGCCGACAAGGCGGCGCTGATCGTCGATGGCCGCTACACGATCCAGTCCGCCGAGCAGACCGACACCGCCGTGATCACGCCGGTCAGGATGGAGGAAACGCCGCTCGACAAATGGGTGGCGGCGAACCTGCCGGCCGGCGGCAGGCTCGGCTACGATCCCTGGCTGCACACCGTCGACGGCGTCGCGAAACTCGAAAAGGCGGTGGCGGCGGCTGGCGGCGAGCTCGTCGCGGTGACGCCCAATCCGATCGATGCGCTCTGGAGCGACCGCCCTGCTCCGCCCTCGGCGCCGGTCAAGGCGCATCCCGCCGCCTACGCCGGCGAGAGCGCGGCGAGCAAGCTCGCCCGCATCCAGGAGGCGCTCGGCAAGGACAAGGTCGATGCGCTGGTCCTCTCGGATCCGCATGCGCTGGCCTGGACCTTCAACATCCGCGGCGGCGATGTCGAGCACACGCCGCTGCCGCTCGGCTACGCCATCGTGCCCCGCGAGGGCCGGCCGACCGTCTTCCTGGCCCCGGAGAAGATCACCAACGAGGCCGGTGACGCCATCGGCGCGCTCGGCGAGATCGCCCCGCCCCAGGCACTGGAGGAGCAGCTGAAGGCGCTCGGCGCGAGCAAGGCCAAGGTCCGTCTCGATGCGACCACCGCTGCGGCGGCGCTGGCGACCCTGATCCGCGAGGCCGGCGGCACGCCGGAAGCCGGAACCGATCCGATTGCGCTGATGAAGGCGCGCAAGAACGAGGCCGAGCTCAGCGGCGCCCGCGCGGCGCATCTGCGCGACGGCGCCGCCATGGCCCGCTTCCTCTCCTGGCTCGCACGCGAGGCACCGAAGGGCAGCCTGACCGAGATCGACGCGGTGGCGGCACTGGAGGCCGAGCGCCGCGGCACCGGCCTGCTCAGGGACGTCTCCTTCACCACCATCGCTGGCGCCGGGCCGAACGCCGCCTTGCCGCATTACCGCGTCACGGATTCGAGCAACCGGGCGATCGAGCCCGGCATCTTCCTGGTCGATTCCGGCGGGCAGTACGAGGACGGCACCACAGACATCACCCGCACCATGGCGGTCGGCGAGCCCAGCCCGGAAATGCGCGACCGCTACACCCGCGTGCTCAAGGGCCATGTCGCGATCTCGCGCGTCGTCTTCGTCAAAGGCACCTCCGGGGCGCAGCTCGACGCCTTCGCCCGCGCCCCGCTGTGGCAGGCCGGGCTCGATTTCGACCATGGCACCGGCCATGGCGTCGGCAGCTATCTGTCGGTGCACGAAGGCCCGCAGCGCCTCTCCAAGCTCGGCACCACGCCGCTCGAGCCCGGAATGATCCTCAGCAATGAGCCGGGCTACTACAAGGAAGGCGCCTACGGCATCCGCATCGAGAACCTGATCGTGGTCGAGGAGCGCTCCATCCCTGGCGGCGACCGCACCATCTACGGCTTCGAGACGATCACCTGGTGCCCCTATGAGCGGGCGCTGATCGAGCCCGCGCTGCTCGACGATGGCGAGCGCGCCTGGATCGACGCCTATCACGGCGAGGTCTGGAAGCGCATCGGCCCGCTGGTCGAAGGCGAGACGAAGGCCTGGCTGGAGCAGGCCTGCCGGCCGCTCTGACGGCCTTCGTCAGAACAACGCTCTGAGCCCCACCACGGTCGCGACGCCGACCGCGACCACCCCGAGCAGCGGCAGGCGCGTCGCCGCGAGGCCAGAGACCAGTGCCGCGACCGTCTCGATCCAGCCGGTCGCCAGCGCGCTCGGCGCGATCACCGCGATCAGCACGGCCGGCGGGATCGCGTCGAAGGCGGCCTGCGCCCGCGGCGTCAGGTTCAGCCTACCGACCAGGGCGAGCCCGGCAATGCGGGTGAGATAAGTCACCAGCGCCATGCCGAGGAAGGCGGCGAGATTGATCGGGTCGAGGCTCATTCGGCCGGGCTTTCGCAGGGTTGCGCGGCGGCTTCGCTGCCGGCGGCGATCCAGGCGGCGGCAAGTCCACTGAGCGCGCCGGCCAGCACATGCCAGGGCGGGCCGGCGAACCGGTAGGCCAGCGCCGAGGCGATGCCGGCCGAGGCCACCGTCCAGGCCGTGACCCGGCCTTTCCAGAAGGCGGCGACGAGCGCGATGAACAGCGCGGTGAAGGCGAAATCGGCGCCGTAGCGCTTGGGGTCGCCGAGCGCGGCGCCGATGATCGCGCCGGTGGTCGAGGTCAGCAGCCACAGGCAGACGAAGGGGATCGCCATCGCGAACCAGTAGACCGGGGTGATCGGATGGCTGCGCGCCCGCTTCTCGGCCAGCGCCCAGTTCTCGTCGGCCATGTAGTAGAGCCCGAGGAAGGTCTGCGTCCGCGAAAAGCCCGAGAGCTTCGGCGCCAGCGAGGCGCTCATCAGGATATGGCGGGCATTGATCAGCGCCGTCGAGAACACCAGCGCCAGGATCGGCGCCGGGCTCGCCCAGAGCTCGACCGCGGCGAACTGGGCACCGCCGGCGAAGACCAGCGCGCTCATCGCGAAGACCTCGAGGGGCGACAGCCCCTTGCCGGCCGCGAGCGCGCCGAACAGGAAGCCGATCGGCACCGCGGCCAGCGCCGCCGGCCAGATATCGTTCAGCCCTGCGCGGGCCTCATTGGTCCAGGACATCGCTTTGAAACTCGTTCAGGCGAGATGAGCGGCGCGGAAGGCGCCCGGCGTCACGCCGAGCCGCGCCTTGAAGGCCCGGGTCAGATGGGCCTGGTCGCAAAAGCCGGTCGCCGCCGCGACCTCACCCGGAGCATCGCCGCGCCGCAGCCGCTCGCGGGCGCGGCGAACACGGATGTCGACGAGATAGGCATGCGGCGTCAGCCCGGTCTCGCGACGGAAGGCCCGGATCAGGTGATGGCGCGGCAGGCCCGAGCGCTTTGCCAGCTCGGCCAGCGAGAGATCCTCGTCATAGCGCTGCTCCAGCAGCTCACGCGCCTGGGCGATGGGTCCGCTCTCCCGCCCCAGCCCCCGCACCGTCAGGTCGGCATGGCGGGCGAGGCACCAGCCATAGGCGCGCAGCAGCCCTTCCTCTCCGGCGAGCGCGTCCCCGCCCTCCTCCAGCACGCGGTGAGCGGCGCCGAACAGCGCCGCCCCTTCCGGGTCCCGCACGGTCGGCTCCGCGAAGTACGGCGTGCCGATATCGTCGCGGCCGGTGAGCGAAGCCGCGACCTCGCGCATCAGCTCGACCGTCGGGTAGCTCATCCGGTAGCGATAGCCGCCCTCGCTGGGGGCGCCGTCATGGACATCGAGCGGCTGGTTGAAGACGATGTCGCCGGCCCCGGCATAGAGCCTGCGGCCGCGCGCATGCCAGATCTCGCAGCCGACCTCGATCGTGCCGATCGCATAGGTGTCGTGGACATGCGGGGCATAGGCGTGGGTACGGAACGTCGCCGACAGGAATTCGAGCCCGTCGAAGCGACGCGCCGTGAACAGATGCGCCCGCTCCCCCGCCTGGAGCGGAGTCTGCTCCAGTGCCTCGCCCTGTGTGATCAGATCCATGCCGCAAGATAGAGCGGATGCGGGCGCAGATGTCTTGAAGAAAAGTGATGGCGACGATCACGCGAGCGTCGCCATCCCATCGCCGCTCGCGGGCGGTTCAGGGGCGCGGCGGCTCCTTGCCGGCGACGAGTACCAGAACCGCACCCGCGAAGGTCGCGGCCGCCATGTAGCCGATCGGCCCGAGACCTCCGACAAGATTGACCAGCAGGCCGCCGAGGACGGCGCCGCTCGCGATCGCGACCAGGAAGGCGGCGGTCAGGAGCCCGCTCGCCGCCTCGGCGTGATCCGCCGCGATCCGCACCATCCAGCTCTGGAAGCCGACCGGCGCGAAGCCGAAGGCGAAGCCCCAGGCCGCGACCGCGATCCCCGCCACGATCGGCGACGCCCCGAACAGGGTCATGACCAGCGCCAGGGCCGCGACCGCCAGCGCGAAGGAGACGATGGCGAGCTTGACGCCCCGCGCCGCCACAGCTCCGCCGGCGAAGTTGCCGATGACGTTGCCGACGCCATAGCCGAGCAGGACGGAGGTGATCGCCGCCACGCCGAGCTGCGGCACCTGCTCGAGGAACGGCCGGATATAGGTGAAGCCGGTGAACTGGCCGGAGATGATGATCAATACGGAGATCAGCATAAGGCGCACGCTCGGCCGCGAGAGCAGTACCGCCAAGGTGCCGAGCTTCGGAGCGGTCTGTGACGGCAGGGACGGCATCGTCGCCATCAGCACCAGCAGGGCGACGCCGGCGAGACCGGCCGAGAGCGCGAACACCATCCGCCAGCCGATCAGCGAGTCGAGATAGGCCCCAAGCGGCCCTCCGCCGATGAAGGCGGCGGAGACGCCGGCCGAAATGATCGCCAGCGCCCGCGGCACCGACTTCACGGGGACGAGCCGCAGCGACAGCGCCGGCGCCATCGACCAGAAGCCGCCGAGGCTGAGACCGAGAAGGAAGCGTGCCGCCAGCAGCATCGCATAGCCATTGGCGAGCGCCGTGAGGGTGCTCGACACCGCCAGCAGCGAGATCAGCGCCCACAGGACGAGGCGCCGGTCGAAACGGCTGGTGACGATCGGCGTGAAGATCGCGGAGACCACCCCGACCAGCGAGGTCACCGTGACGGTCTGTCCGGCCGCGCCGACGCTGATCGAAAGATCGGCGGCGATCGAGGTCAGCACGCTGGCGGGCAGGAACTCGGCGCTGACCAGCGCAAAAACGCCCATGCCGAGCGCAAACACCGCCGGCCAGACTGCGGTGCTGCGCTCTTGGGGCGCGATACCGGCGAGTGCGGGATCGGCGGTGACTGAAAGGGAATCCGACATGGGGTCGCTCCGGAAAGATCGGACACCGGAGTTAGGCGTGACGCTTCGGACCTTCCATGCTAGAAATTCCACAATGCTTGACAATTCGTCCAGAACCGCCACGCGCGATCCGCTGACCGAAATGCTGCGTGGCCTGCGTCTCGAAGGCGTCGACTACGCGCGCTACCGCATGGCAGCGCCGTGGTGCCTGCTGTTTCCCGCCCAAGCCGCGGCGCGCTTCCATTTCATGGCCGAGCGCGGCTGCTGGCTGCGGACCCCCGAGGGCGAATGGCACCGGCTCGAACAGGGCGACGCCGTGTTGATGCCGCGCGGCGCCGAGCACGCGCTCGCCAGCGAGCCGAGCGCCCAGGCGAAGCCGCTCGGCCGCTGCGCCTTCGAGGCCTGTTGCGGCGAGATCGCCGATGCGCATGGCGGTGGTGATGGCGAGGACGCCCAGTTCTTCAGCGCCAGCCTGTGTTTCAATGTCGATGCCCAGCACCCGCTGCTGCGGATGATGCCGGAGCTGATGTGGGTGCATGAGATGGCAGTGCATGAGCCCGCCATCCCACCGCTGCTCAGCACCATGTCGTGTGAACTCGCCCTTGATCGCGTCGGCGCGGGCGGAATCCTGACGCGCCTGGCCGATGTCGTCGCCGCGGCGCTGATCCGTTCCTGGGTCGAACGCGGCTGCGGCAGTCCCACCGGCTGGGTCGCCGCCGCGCGCGATCCCGATATCGGCAGGGTCCTGGCCGCGATCCATCTCGATCCCAGCGGCGACTGGACCGTCGAGGCGCTGGCCGGCGTCATGCACGCCTCACGCTCCGCCTTCGCCGAACGCTTCGCGGCGATCGTCGGCGAGACGCCCGCTCGCTATGTCGCCCAGGTCAGGATGCACCAGGCGAGGCAATGGCTGGTGCGCGACCGGATGAAGATCGCGGTCGTCGCCCGTCGCCTCGGCTATGATTCGGAAGCTTCGTTCAGCCGCGCCTTCAAGCGCGTGATCGGCGCGTCGCCGAGCCGGTTCCGTGCGGGCGAGACGCTCGGACCGCCCTTGCTCAGCGGCCCCCTGCCGCCGTCTTCGGCAGCCCCGCAGGACCACGGCGAGCCTTGATGCTCCGGCCTGCCGCCCTGCCCGCGCGCCCAAGCACGAGCTGGAGCCATCTCGCGACGACCCCGGGCGCAGCGGCGATGGCCTCCCGACGCAGCTGGGCACTGCGACGCGCATAAAATTCGATGTCGATCGAGCCGTCGGTACGCCGGATGGTCGCGTCGTGAAGCTTCTCTGCCATGATCGCCTCGCTAGGCTGCCATGGCGAGACTGGCGCAGCATGCGGCGCCGCGCTTGACCGGGCTCTTGTGCTTTTCTTGTCCTTTCCCTGCTTTTTCGCGAAGGCTGCCGGCGTCGATACCGGCCCCGGCTTCCGCATGGTAAGAAGCGGCATGCGCTATCGCTTCGGGGCATTCGAGCTCGTTCCGGAAACGCGGGAGCTTCTCGCGGACGGGCGGCCGCGCGCGATCGAGCCGCAGGTCTTCGATCTGCTCCATTACCTGGTGTGCGAACGCGAGCGCGTGGTGTCGCAGGACGACTTGATCGCCGCGGTCTGGCACGGGCGGATCGTCTCGGATTCGGCGATCAGCGCCAGGATCAGCGCTGCGCGCGCGGCGATCGACGATGGCGGCAAGCGTCAGGACTGGATCCGCACCGTGGCGCGGCACGGTTTCCGCTTCATCGGCGCGGTCGAGCCGGTGGAAGCCCCGCGCCACCAGCAGCCCGCCGCAGAGGCGGCAGCGCCCGGCAGAACGCCGCATCAGCGCGTCGCCTTTTGCCGCTCGCGCGATGGCACCCGCATCGCGTACGCCACCAGCGGCGCGGGATACCCGATGGTCAAGGCCGGGCACTGGCTGACCCATCTCGAACACGATTGGCACAGCCCGCTCTGGCGCCCGCTGTTGAGCCGGCTCGGCCAACGGTTTGCGCTCCTGCGCTACGACCAGCGCGGCAATGGCCTTTCCGACCGGGAGATCAGCGACTTCGCGCTGGATCGCTTCGTCGAGGACCTCGAAGCCGCCGTGGATGCCGCCGGGCTCGAACGCTTCGCGCTCTACGGGACGTCGCAGGGCGTGCCGATCGCGCTGGCCTATGCAGGGCGACACCCTGAAAGGCTGAGCCACCTCGTCCTGCATGGGGGCTTCGTCAAAGGCCGCCTCGTCCGGTCGGGCGCCGACCGGGAACAGGGGCTGGCGCTGCTCACCCTGATACGGCATGGGTGGGGCAAGGCGAACAGCCCGTTCATCAAGGCCTTCGCCACCCTGTTCATTCCCGATGGCAGCCGCGAGCAGATCGAATCCCTGGCCGAGTTGCAGCGGCTCACCACCTCGGCCGACAATGCCGCGGCGCTGCGCTGGGCGATCGACCATTTCGACGTCTCGGATCTACTCGAGAAGCTTGCGGTGCCGACCCTGGTGATCCATGCCAATGACGATGGTGTCCAGCCGCTCGAACAGGGACTGGAACTGGCCTCGCGGATCGCCGATGCCGAATTCCTGCTGCTCGAGAGCCGCAATCACGTCATCGTGCCAGAGGAACCGGCCTGGCCGGTGCTCTTCGAGGGGATCGAGCGCTTCGTCCTGGGCGCAGCCGCACCGGGCTGAGCCGGATGGCAGAGAACCCTGGGGCCAAACGCCCTGCCCTCCTCCCGTGACGCCCTCTGACACTCGCCACCATGTACGCGACGGAACGACCATGAGCATTCGCCAGCAGCTGATCGACCGCTTCTTCCGCTATCTCTCGATTGCCAGCCAGAGCGACGCGAAGGCGGTGACGCTGCCGAGCACGCCCGGCCAGCAACAACTCGCCGCGATGCTGGCCGACGAGCTGCGCGCGCTCGGCCTCGACGAGGTCGTTCTCGACCGGCACGCCACCGTCACGGCGGTGAAGCGGGGCACCGTGCCGGATGCGCCGAAGATCGGCTTCATCGCCCATCTCGACACCTTCGACGCCGGACTCTCGCCCGAGATCCGGCCGCAGTTGCTGCGTTTCGAAGGAGAGGACCTGTGCCTCAACCGCGAGCAGGACATCTGGCTGCGGGTCGCCGAGCATCCGCAGCTGCGCGACTGGGTTGGCACCGAGATCATCGCCGGCGACGGCACGAGCGTGCTCGGCGCCGACAACAAGGCGGCGATCGCGGTGATCATGACCCTGCTCGCCAATCTCGGTCCGCAGGACGCGCATGGCGACATCCTCGTCGCCTTCGTGCCCGATGAGGAGATCGGCCTGCGCGGCGCCAGGGCGCTCGACCTGTCGCGCTTCGCCTGCGACTTCGCCTATACGATCGACAGCTGCGAGCTCGGTGAGGTGGTCATCGAGAACTTCAACGCCGCCGCCGCCGAGATCACCCTGACCGGCGTCAGCGCCCATCCGATGTCGGCCAAGGGCGTGCTGGTGAACCCGGTGCTGATGGCGCAGGACTTCATCGCCCGCTTCGACCGGGCAGAGACGCCGGAGAACACGCAGGGGCGCGAAGGCTATGTCTGGTTCAACAGCATCGCCGCCAATGCCAGCGAGGCGAAGCTCGGTGCCCTGATCCGCGATTTCGACAAGGAGAGCTTGGCGGCCCGCAAGCGCCGCATCGGCGCGGTCGCGGCCGAGATCGCCGCGCTCTATCCGACCGGCCGCGTCGAGGCCCACATCACCGACACCTATGGCAACATCCATGACAGCCTCGGGCTGGACCAGCGCCCGGTCGAATTGCTGTTTTCCGCGCTGGAGGCGCTGCAGATTCGGAAGAAGCAGATCCCGATGCGCGGCGGCACCGACGGCGCGGCGCTCTCGGCGCGCGGCCTGCCGACGCCGAACTTCTTCACCGGCGCCTACCACTTCCACTCGCGCTACGAGTTCCTGCCCGTCCCGGCCTTCGAGAAATCCTATCAGGTGGCGCGGATGATCTGCACGCTGGCGGCAGGGCGCGCTCCAACCTAATTCCGAGTCATCCCGGACAAGCGGCGTAGCCGCGCCGATCCGGGATTCATTCCTGAACCCCTATCGGAAAAGCTCAGGAATGAATCCCGGGTCTTCGCTTCGCTGCGCTCGGGATGACGTCTATTGGTTGCTTGGGAGCGGGTGTTACCCGCCAACCAGCTCGAACCAGCCGGCCTCGTCGATCACCTTGACGCCGTGCTTGGCCGCGTCCTTGAGCTTCGAGCCAGCGCCCGGCCCCGCCACCAGCAGATTGGTCTTCGACGAGACCGAGCCGGCGACCTTCGCGCCCAGACGTTCGGCCATCGCCTTGGCCTCGTCGCGGGTCATGCGCTCCAGCGCCCCGGTGAAGACGACGATCTGGCCGGCGACCGGGCTCGACGACGCCACCGCCTCCAGCGGCTGCGGCGTCACCTGCGCCAGCAGCCGCGCCAGCATCTCCTGATTGTGCTCCTCCGCGAAGAACTGCAGCAGCGCCTCGACCACGGTCGGGCCGACGCCGTCGATCGCGTCGAGCGCCGCGCGCTCCTCGCTCTCCGGGCTCTCTGCCGCGAGGCAGGCTGCCTGCAGCGCTTCGAACGAGCCGTAATGACGCGCCAGCAGGCGCGCATTGGTCTCGCCGATATGGCGGATGCCGAGCCCGAAGATGAAGCGGTTCAGCGGCGGCCTGCGCCGGTCATCGATCGCCTCGAACAGCTTCTTGGTGCTGGTCGCGCCGAAACCTTCCTTATCCTTGAGCTTCTTGAGATTGGCGCCGTCGCGCTGCGCCAGCGTGAAGATGTCGGCCGGCTCCTTCACCGGCAGATCTGGATCGGCATGGAAGAACTCGATCTGCTTGTCGCCGAGCCCATCGATGTCGAGCGCGTCGCGCGAGACGAAATGCTTCAGACGCTCGACCGCCTGCGCCGCGCAGATCAGCCCGCCGGTGCAGCGGCGTACCGCATCCTCCTTGCCCGAGCGCGGATTATGCTCGCGCACCGCATCCGAGCCGCAAACCGGGCAGGTCGTCGGGAAGACGTAAGGCTGCGCGTTGGCGGGACGCTTGGCGAGATCGACCGCTTCGACGCGCGGGATCACGTCGCCTGCGCGCTTCACCGTCACGGTGTCGCCGATCCGGATGTCGCTGCCGTCGCGGATCGGCAAGCCCTTCGAATCGAAGCCGCGGATATAGTCCTCGTTGTGCAGCGTCGCGTTGGTGACGACGACGCCGCCGACCGTCACCGGCCTCAGCCGCGCCACCGGCGAGAGCGCGCCGGTGCGGCCGACCTGGATGTCGATCGCTTCCAGCACAGTGGTCGCGAGCTCGGCCGGGAACTTGTGGGCGATCGCCCAGCGCGGCGCGCGCGCGACGAAGCCGAGCCTCGCCTGCAGCGCGAGCTCGTCGACCTTGTAGACCACGCCGTCGATATCGTAGCCGAGCGTCGCCCGCTGCGCCTCGATCAGCCGGTAATGCGCCAGCAGCTCGTCGACGCTCTCGCAGCGGACCATCAGCGGGTTGGTACGAAAACCCCAGCGGGCGAAGGCCTCGACCACGCCGAACTGCGTCGGCGCCGGCAGGACGGGCATCTCGCCCCAGGCATAGGCGAAGAACCGCAGGGGTCGCGAGGCGGTGATCGAGACGTCGAGCTGGCGCAGCGAGCCGGCGGCGGCATTGCGCGGATTGGCGAACTCCCGTTCCTCCTTCTCGCGCTGGCGCTGGTTGATCGCCGCGAAATCGGCATGGCCGAGATAGACCTCGCCGCGCACCTCGGCGACATCGGGAACGTCGCTGCCCTTCAGCCGGTGCGGGATCTCGGCGATGGTGCGGGCATTGGCAGTGACGTCCTCGCCCTCCTCGCCATCGCCGCGCGTCGCGGCGCTGACCAGTTCGCCCTTCTCGTAGCGCAGGGAGAGCGAGAGCCCGTCGATCTTGGGCTCGGCGGTGAAAGCGATCGGCTGGTCGTCCTTGCGGCCGAGGAACGTCCGCACCCGTGTGACGAAATCGGCGACGTCCTCGTCGGCGAAGGCGTTGCCGAGCGAGAGCATCGGCACGCGATGCCGGATCTTGGCGAACTTGCCGGACGGCTTGGCGCCGACCTTGTCCGAAAGCGCCTCGGGGCCCTTCAGCTCGGGAAAGGCGCCTTCGAGCGCGTTGAGCCGCCGGCGCTTCTCGTCATAGACGGCGTCGTCCAGGACCGGCGCATCGTCCTGGAAATAAGCGCGATCGGCCTCGGCGATTTCGGCGACGAGCAGCTTGTGCTCGGCGCGCGCGGCCTCGGCTGTCAGGTCTTCGACGGGAAGGGCAGAATTGGCAGTCATGGCGCTGTTCTAGAGCAGGGGCCTCTCCCTGCGAAGCACCCCTTGTCACGTTTGCGTTCGTCGATTTGTGACAGGAGCCCACCGGGTGTAAGCTTGCCGCGCTGACAATTGGATGCTCGACGCCTCAAGGCTCTCGAACCAGGGATTACGTCAGGGCCATCGAGGCGAACCGGGCCGGAACCGGGATGATCGCCATGGCCGATATCAACAGCACCCACCCCCGCATGAGTTCGATGCGCGCCGGGCCCGCCGAAGCGCTGCCCGTCCGCGCGCTGACGATGAGCGATATCGGCGACGCGCTGCGGCGGGGCTATGCCGACTTCCTGGCGCAGCCGAGCCATCTGCTCTTCATTGCGCTGATCTACCCGGTGGCGGGCATCGTGATCGCCCAGCTGACGGTCAGCTACAACATCTTCCCGCTGCTCTTCCCGCTGCTCGGCGGTTTCGCGCTGCTCGGCCCCTTCGCCGCCGTCGGCCTCTACGAGATCAGCCGCCGCCGCGAACTCCACATCAACTCCTCCTGGCTGCATGCCTTTGCCGTGCTGAAATCCCCGGCGATCCGGCCGATCGCGACGCTCGGCGGACTGCTGACCGGATTGTTCATCGCCTGGCTGCTGAGCGCCTGGGTGCTCTATCGCTGGCTCATGGGCAGCGTGCCGCTGACCTCGGCCGAGAGCTTCCTGGTGCCGCTCTTCACCACCGTGAACGGCTGGACGCTGATCATCGTCGGCAATGCGCTCGGCCTGCTCTTCGCCATCGCGGCCTTCTCGCTGACCGTGATCTCGTTCCCGCTGATGCTGGACCGGCATGTCGACGTCGGTACGGCCGTGCGGACTTCGATCGCTGCGGTCGAGGCGAGCCCGCGCGCCATGATGTGCTGGGGCCTGACGATCACCGCGCTGCTGGTGCTCGGCACCTTGCCGGTGCTGGTCGGGCTGATGGTGGTGATGCCGATCCTCGGCCATGCGAGCTGGCACATCTACCGCAAGGTCGTGCCGCGGTAGCTTCGTCCCCGAGCGCGCAGGTAATCGGGAAGGATCGGAACCCGGTCCTTCGAGAGCGTGCGCAGGAGCGACGGCCGCCTCTTAATCGCAAAAAAGTTCGGCGGCCGACGCTCAGCCGGTCATCTCCGCGGCGAACCGGTCACGGGATCGATCTTGACCTCGACCTTCGAGCCGTCGGTCTTGAAGTACTCGATCTCCCAATAGCCGTTGCTGTCCCAATCCACCTCCTTGATGCTCGCAAAGCCGCTGACGGCCTCGATGCCGGCGACGATTTGGGACAGGGGCTTGGCGTTCGAAGGAGGCGCGGCGACGGCCGGACCGACCGCGATAGCAAGAGCGAGCAGCGCGCCCGCGGCCATGGATTGAGTTCGCATCGACATCTCCTGCGCGAAGGACAGCGGAGCAACCGACGAGCGGCCACTCCGCCGTGACCTTCGAGCCATCGCGTGACGAAAACACGACGACAAATCGCAGCAGGCGAGCCGCCCCGGTTTGGAGAGGCCAAGTGGCTCGACTGGCATCGCGGGGAACAATGGCGCGCGAAAGCGCGTTCTCTAACGGCTGCGGCAGGCACGCCGCAGCCTGAATGCCGCGAAGGAGCGGCTTGACGCAACCAACGGGGGGTTCCGCCATGAACAACATCATCTACATCGTCGGTCTTGTCGTCGTCGTCCTGGCGATCCTGTCCTTCCTCGGCCTGCGCTGAGCACCGGACCGAAAGTGGAATCCGCTTCCTGCGGCCTCTAGATCGCCTGCGCGCGTCCGATAGGACGCTCGGCGATCTGGAGGCTGGGAAGGACTAGGACGAAACGGCTCAACGATCGTCGCGACGCGGCTTCTTGCCCGCGAAGGGCTTTTTCGCGCCGAAGGGCTTCTTGTCGGCGAAGGGCTTCTTCTCGCCAAACGCCTTCTTGGCTCCGAACGGCTTCGCGCCGCCGAAATCCCGCTCGCCATGCTTCGGCTTGCCGGCGAACGGCTTGCCGCCGCGCGGGAAATCCGCCGCATCGGCCGTCGGCTCGCGGTCGCGCCTGACCGGATCGTAGGTTTCGCGAGTATTCTCCCGGCCGAACGGCTTGCCCTTGCCTTCATAAGGCTTGCGGAAGCCGCGCTCAGCCGGCGCGTCGTCGCGCCGCGGCGCCTTGGTGTGGTGGGCCTTCTCGGCGAAAGGCTTCGCCGGCCGACGCTCCTCATCGCCCGTCATCAGCTCGATCACGACCTTGTCGCGGTCGGCGGCGCTCGCCAGCGAGGCGAAGCGCTCGGCGACGTCGGCATCGATCTCGACCTTAGTCTCGCGGTCGAAGATGCGGATCGCACCGACCTCGTCGCGGGTGATCTTGCCACGACGGCACAGCATCGGCAGGAGCTGGCGCGGATCGGCGCCATCCTTGCGGCCGACATTGAGGCGGAACCAGACGGTCTCGCCGCGTGGTCCGGCCTTGCGCGGGGCATCGGGGTCGGCATTGTCGAAGCGCGGGCCGGCCCGGTCGCGCGGCCTGACATAGTCCTCGGGGCTGCGCGGGGCGCGGCTCGCCCGGTCGTCGCGGCCGAAGCCGGGATCGCCGACCTCTTCCGTCGCCGGCAGGCGCGAGCGATAGACCCGAACCAGCGCCGCGGCGAGCTCGTTGGCCGAGCGGCCGGCGAGCAGCGCCTCGATCATCCCAGCATCATCCTCACCCGGCTCACCTGAAAGCAGCGGGTCCTGGAGCAGCCGCTCCTGGTCGAGGGCGCGGATCTCGTCCTGAGTCGGCGGACCGCCCCAGACGGCCTGCACGCCAGCGGCGCCGAGCAGCATCTCGGCCTTGCGGCGGCGCGAGGCCGGAACCAGCAGCACGCTGGTGCCCTTGCGCCCGGCCCGGCCGGTGCGGCCGCTCCGGTGCTGCATCACCTCGGGATCGTTCGGCAGCTCGGCATGGATCACCAGGGTCAGCCCCGGCAGGTCGATGCCGCGCGCCGCGACGTCGGTCGCGACACAGACCCGGGCACGCCCGTCGCGCAGCGCCTGCAGCGCCGAATTGCGCTCGCTCTGGCCGAGCTCGCCCGAGAGCGAGACCGCCGCAAAGCCGCGCTCCAGCAGCGCCGCTTCGAGATGGCGCACCGCATTGCGGGTGTTGCAGAAGACCAGCGCGCAGGCGGCGTCATGGAAGCGCAGCAGGTTGACGACCGCGAGCTCGGCTTCCTTCGGGTAGACCCGGACGGCCTTGTACTCGATGTCGGCATGGCCGCGGTCGGCGCCGGCGACCTCGATGCGCAACGCGTCGCGCTGATAGCTCTTGGCGAGCGCGATGATCGCCTTGGGCAGCGTCGCCGAGAACAGCAGGCTGCGCCGGTCCTCGGGAGCGGTCTTCAGGATGAATTCGAGATCGTCGCGGAAGCCGAGATCGAGCATCTCGTCGGCCTCGTCGAGCACGACGGCCCTGAGCGCCGAGACGTCGAGGCGGCCGCGCTCGATATGGTCGCGCAGGCGCCCGGGGGTGCCGACGACGATATGGGCGCCCTCATCGAGCAGCGCGGCCTCGCGGCGCGGATCCATGCCGCCGACGCAGGAGATCACCCGCGCATTCGCCTGCTGGTACAGCCAGTTCAGCTCGCGCTGGACCTGGAGTGCGAGCTCGCGCGTCGGCGCGATGATCAGCGCCAGCGGCTTGCCGGCCCGGCCGAGCGTCTCGGCGCCGTCGAGCAGGGTCTCGCCGATGGCGAGGCCATAGGCCACGGTCTTGCCGGAGCCGGTCTGCGAGGAGACGAGCAGGTCACGCCCGGCCGCCGCGGCTTCGAGCACCGCGTTCTGGACCGGCGTCGGCTCGCTGTAATTGCGTTCGGCGAGCGCACGCGCGAGCGGCGGGCTCGTGGAGATGAAGGACATCGATGTCAGGCCTTAGGTTCCAGCCGGCCGGCTGCCGGCGCGGAGATCGAAGGGCAGCGCCGGACACGGCACCGCGATATTGCGCTGCACATAGAGGAAAACGCGGAAAAAGGGAATGCGGCATCGGTCGGCCCCGCATGCGGCAGAGGAGGCCGGCCATGCTGCCCGTTCCGTTGCCCGCGTCGAGAGCCGCGTGATCTAACAAGTGTCACCGGAGCGGAGATCGGCGGGCATGAGCGATATTTGGCGGCGTTTCGGACCCTATGACGTGCTCATCCTGGACGATGGTGTCTTCGAGGCGCCGCTCGATGTCCTGATCCATGCCGAAGGCGAAGCCGCTCGCGACGGGGCCTTGACGCGCTGGGCCAAGCCGAAGGTCCGCATCCCCGTCAACTGCTTCGCCCTGAAGGGCGCCGACGGCATCACGCTGATCGATGCCGGCACCGGCCCTTCCTGGGGCGAGGCGATGGGACATGCGCCCGCCGCCATGGCCAAGGCAGGCATCGCCCCCGAACAGGTCGAGCGTGTCCTGATCACGCATCTTCACGGCGACCATGCGCTCGGCCTGTTCGACGGCGAACGCGCCCGTTTTCCGAACGCCGAGATCATCGTGCCCGAGGCGGATTTCGGCTTCTTCGGAAACGAAGGCAATCGCGCGCAGACCCCACAGAACCGGCAGGGAGGCTTTGCCATCACCGCAGCGGTGCAGAAGCACTATGGCGACCGCATCCATTCTGTCCCGGCAGGCAGCGTGCGGCCCGGTATCACGCTGATCCCGCTCCCCGGCCACACCGCCGGCCATAGCGGCTATCTGATCGAGGGCGAAGAGAGCCTGCTGCTCTGGGGCGATGCGCTGCATCTCTCCGACCTGCAGGCCACCGATCCGGATATCGGCTTCATCTACGATTTCGACGCCGCCACTGCCTGCGCCTCCCGTCGTGCCGTTCTCGAACGGGCCGCGCGCGAAGGCTGGATCGTCTCAGGCGGTCATATCGAAGGCTTCAGGCGGGCGATCGAGAAAGGCACGGGGTACGAACTGACCCCGGCCTGATCGACTAGTCGCGCATCCCCGCAGCATTGAGCAGCTTGCCGGCGGCCGCCCGCGCCTCCTCGGTGATCGAGGCGCCCGCGAGCATGCGGGCGATCTCCTCGCGCCGCGTCTCCTGTTCCAGCGGCGTGACGCGGGTGACGGTGCGCTCACTTGCACCCTCCAACGCCTGCGCGGATTTCGCGATCAGGAAATGCCGCCCGGCCTTGGCCGCGACCTGCGGCGCATGCGTCACCGAGACGACCTGCACCCGGGACGCCAGCCGCGCCAGCCGTTCCCCGATCGCATCCGCGACGGCACCACCGACGCCCGTATCGATCTCGTCGAAGACCAGCGTCGGCGCCGAGCCGCGCTCGGCCAAAACGACCTTCAGCGCCAGCATGAAGCGCGAGAGCTCGCCGCCGGACGCGACCTTCATCATCGGCCCGGGCCGGGTTCCCGGGTTGGTCTCGACCCAGAACTCGACGCGATCGAAGCCTTCCGGTCCGCGCGCCTCGGAATCGCTGTCGATCTGCGTGATGAAACGCGCCCGCTCCAACTTCAGCGGCGGCAGCTCGATCTTGACGGCGGCGTCGAGCGCAGCGGCCGCACGAACCCGCCCGGCCGACAAAGCGGTCGCCCCGGCGATATAGGCCGCTTCCGCTTCGGCGAGCTCGGCTTCCAGCCGCTTCAGCGAGCCTTCGCTCTCGTCGAGCGCGGCGAGATCGGCCGCCATTGTCTCTGCCAGCGCCGGCAGGGCATCGACCGGTACGTCGAATTTCCGCGCCGCGGCACGCAAGGCGAACAGGCGCTCCTCGACCCTCTCCAGCACGCGCGGATCGTATTCGGCGGCGCGCATCGCCGCAGCGAGCACCTCGCCGGCCTCCTCCAGCGCAACGATCGCGGTGTTCAGCGCCGCCGTCGAGGGATCGATCAGCTCGGGCGCCTGCGCCGCCCGGCGTTCCAGCCGGCGCAGCACGCCGGACAATGCCGCGACCGGCGACGCGCCGCCGCCGACGGCCTCATAGGCCTCGGAGATGTCGCGCGCGACCTTCTCGGCCTGCATCATCGCCTGGCGCTCGCCGGCCAGCGCCTCCTCCTCGCCCGGCTCCGGGGCGAGCTTGGCGAGCTCGGCGACGGCATGGCGCAGGAAATCAGCCTCCTTGCGCGCCGTCTCGACCCGCATGCGCTGGCTCTGCAGGGCCTGGCGGGCGCGCTTCAGCACCTCGCTGGCCTGGGCGACTTCGCCGGCCTGCCGCGTCAGCTCGCCGAAATCGTCGAGGATGGAACGGTGCTGGGCCGGGTCGGTCAGCGCCCGGTCGTCGTGCTGGCCGTGAATCTCGACCAGCGCCGCACCGACCATGCGCAGGATCTGCACGCTGACCGGCTGATCGTTGATGAAGGCGCGGGTGCGTCCGTCGGCATATTGCACCCGGCGCAGGATCAGATCGCCGTCGGTGTCGATTTCCTGCGCCTGCGCCAATGCGCGCGCCGGATGCTCGTGCGGCAGATCGAAGACGGCGCTGACCTGCCCTTGCGTCTCGCCATGGCGGACGAGGCCTCCATCGCCGCGCCCGCCGAGCGCCAGCGCGAAACCGTCGAGCAGGATCGACTTGCCGGCGCCGGTCTCGCCGGTGAGGACGCTGAGCCCGTCATGAAAGGCCAGATCGAGCCGGTCGATCAGAACGATGTCGCGGATCGAGAGCTGGGCGAGCATGAGGCGGACTCAGCCGGTGTGCGGGTTCTGGGCATGCCCGGCCGACACGGGCCGGTCCGGGCAGCTGGATGCCGGGGCGTGCACGGACGGACCGTTGCCGCTCGCCCGCCGACTCAGCGGATCAGGCCGGTGACGGTGCGGCTGAACCCGTTGAACAGCCGGCTGATATAGGAGCCGCGATCCTCGCGCGGCTGCAACCCGCCGCTTTCGAGCAGCACATAGGCGTCCTTGTACCAGGGGCTGTCGGGGAAATTGTGCCCGAGCACCGCCGCAGCGGTCTGCGCCTCGTTGGTGATGCCGAGCGCCATATAGGCCTCGGTCAGGCGCATCAGCGCCTCCTCGACATGGCGCGTCGTCTGGTACTTGGTGATCACGTCGCGGAACCGGTTCACGGCGCCGGGATAATTGCGCTTCTCGAGATAGAAGCGGCCGACATTCATCTCCTTGCCGGCCAGCTGGTCGCGCGCGACCAGCATCTTCTCGCGGACGTCGACGACGTATTCGGACCTCGGATAACGGTCGAGCAGCTCCTGCATCGCCCGCAGCGCCTGCTCCGTCCGCTCCTGGTCGCGCGTCGCGTCCGGGATCTGGTTAAAGTAGGACATCGCCATGATGTACTGCGCATAGGCGGCATCCGGACTCGCCGGGTTCTGCGCCAGGAAGCGCTTGGACGCGGTGATCGCGTCGTCCCACTTGCTCGCCTGGTAGTTCGTATAGGCAGTGAGGATCAGGCCCTTGCGCGAATAGGGCGAGAACGGCGCCTGCTTGTCGATCTCCTCGAACTTCTTGGTCGCGCCCTCGCTGTCGCCGTTCTGCATGCGGGCCAGGCCCTCATTGTACAGCTTGTCAGCCGGCACGGTCGGCAGCACTTCGGGCTTGTAGACCTCAGGCTTGTCGAACGGGTTCATCGAGCTCAGCGTATCGCAGCCGCCGAGCGCAGCCGCCAGCGAGAACACGAGCGCAAGCCGCCTGCCGCCGCTCGCCATTTCGCCGGTATTGAATGTCTTCAGCCGCATGACGCTCACTTCATCCGTCCTTCAGCGCCGCTTTCGAAGGCGGGCGAAAATGGCTTTACTCCAGAAGTCACCGTTTCGCCAACCGTGAAGGGCGCTTCATGCAATGCAAATCGCCACCGTGCTTCCGACAGGAAGCCGGCGAATGCAAGGCGCGGCGTCGCGTGATCGCCGGATTTCAGTGCAGATCGGGCGCCAGAGCCGCCGGCATCGGAGCGCCGGCCGCCATCTGGACAGCGCGCGGCGCGTAGACCGGCTCGGCCTCGACGATCGCATAATTGGCGCGGTCGGCGAACAGAGCCTCGAGGATGCGCACGTTCATGCGATGGCCGCCGCAATAGGAGCGGAACTCACCGAGAATCGGATAGCCGGCCAGTGCGAGGTCACCGACCGCATCGAGCACCTTGTGGCGCACGAACTCGTCGGCATAGCGCAGGCCTTCGGGATTGATCACCTTGTCCTCGCCGATGGCGACGGTGTTGTCGAGCGAGGCGCCGAGCGCGAAGCCGGCCTTCCAGAGCTGCTCGACATCGCGCATGAAGCCGAAGGTGCGGGCCCGCGAGATCTCGCTGGCATAGGCGGCAGGATCGAGGTCGAAGATCTTGCGCTGGCGGCCGATGGCAGGGCTGTCGAAATCGATCTCGACATCGAGGCGGAAACCCGACTCGGACGGCGCCAGCTCGGCGAAGGCGCGGCCGTGCTCGATACGGACCGGGCGCAGGACCTTGAGATAGCGGCGGGCGGCGCCCAGGGCGACGATGCCCGCAGCTTCGATGGCCGTGACGAACTCGGTGGCGCTGCCGTCCATGATCGGCATTTCCGGCCCGTCGATCTCGACCAGCACATTGTCGAGCCCGAGACCGGCGCAAGCCGACATCAGATGCTCGATGGTGGCGACCGAACCGGAAGCCTGCTCGCCGACGACGGTGCAGAGCTCGGTGGCGCTGACCTTGTTGTGGCGGGCGTGGATGAGTTGCTCATGGCCGCCTTCGAGCCCCTTGCGGAGGAAGACGACACCGGTGTTGGCGGCGGAGGGACGCAGGCACAGGCAGGCGGGAGCTCCCGAATGAACGCCGATACCTTCAAGGGTTACGGGCGAGCGAAGGGTCGTCTGCCGGTCAGCCATCATACTCTTATCCGATCCTTAGCGCGACGATCCGGTCCGGCGCCTGGCGGCGCTGCCAATCTGACGATCGATCGCGGTTCCCTTGAAACGAGCAGTCCAGGGCATCGCCCCGAATCCGTCTTCCCGGTGTTGACCTGCAAGATAAGCGCAGGAGGCGGGGCTTCAAAATCACGCTTTCTTTCGCTCTGTAACAGAGTTTAAGGAGCGCCAAAAACCTCACCATCCGATTGATGTATATGGTTTTTCAGACGTTAAAAAAGGCCCGGCGCAAGGTTGCGCCGGACCCTTTGTTTAAAATTGGTCCTGAGACCTGTTTTGACCTCAGCTGGACTGACGCCGCAGGAAGGCCGGGATCTCGAGATGATCCTCCTCGGCAGGCCGGGCCGGGGCGGCGCGGCCATGCGGGTCGAGCTGGCCCTGCGCCGGCCTGGAGGCCTGCGGCGCGGCCGGGCGGCGCATGAACTCGGCATGGGCAGCGCTCGGCGGCGCAACCGGGACCGGCGGGGCCGGACGCGGCGCCGGAGCCGGAGCCTCCACGGCTTCCTCTTCCTTGCGGCCGAAGCCGACGGAGGCCAGGCGCTGCATCAGCGACATCCGCTTCTGATCGGCAGAGACCGCAGCCTGCGGCGCAACGGCGGCCGCGCGGGTCTGCGCGATCTGGTTCTGCGCCGGCATCGGCAAATCCTCGATCCGCGGCATGCGGGTCGGCCGAATCACGGCGCGCTCGGGCGCCGGCGGGATGAAGCTGTCCTCAAGATAGGGCAGCTCGGCCTCGACCGGGAGCGGCTGCTGCATCGGCGGAGCGGCCATGACCGGGCGCGGCTGCACCGGCTCGATGCGGACGTCGGCGGCGAAGTTGGCCGGCGCGGCCGGGCGGACGGGCTCGGGCATCGGCGGCAGGCGCAGCTCCGGAGCCGGCTCCGGCTGCGGGATGGGAGCCGGCGCCGGGGCGGAGGCGGTGCGCACATTCGGCACGGCGGTGCGCAGGCGAGCCTCGGCCTTCAGCCGCTCGGCGACCTCGGCGATGCGGGCCTCGGTCGCGTCGACCTCGGCCTGCGAGCTCACCGGCTTGTCGATGCCGGTCGCGACGACCGAGACGCGCACGGTGCCCTCGAGCGATTCGTCGAAGGTCGCGCCGACGATGATGTTGGCCTCGGAATCGACCTCCTCGCGGATGCGGGTGGCGGCCTCGTCGACCTCGTAGAGCTTCATGTCGCGGCCGCCAGTGATCGAGATCAGCAGGCCACGGGCGCCCTTCATCGAGACGTCGTCGAGCAGCGGGTTGTTGATCGCGGCCTGGGCGGCCGAGAGCGCGCGCTTCTCGCCCTGCGCCTCGCCGGTGCCCATCATCGCCTTGCCCATGCCGCGCATCACGGCGCGGACGTCGGCGAAGTCGAGGTTGATCAGGCCGGGACGGACCATCAGGTCGGTGATGCAGGCGACGCCCGAGTAGAGCACCTGGTCGGCCATGCCGAAGGCGTCGGCGAAACCGGTGTTCTCGTTGGCGACACGGAACAGGTTCTGGTTCGGGATGACGATCAGCGTGTCGACGGCTTCGTTGAGCTCGCCGATGCCGGCCTCGGCCATGCGCATGCGGCGATGGCCTTCGAACTGGAACGGCTTGGTGACGACGCCGACGGTGAGGATCCCCATGTCCCGGGCGACGCGGGCGATGGCGGGCGCCGCGCCGGTACCGGTACCACCGCCCATGCCGGCGGTGATGAAGACCATGTGCGCACCGGCGAGGTGATCACGGATCTCGTCGACGACCTCCTCGGCCGCCGCGCGCCCGACTTCCGGCTGCGAGCCGGCGCCGAGGCCTTCGGTGACCTGGAGACCCATCTGGATGATGCGCGGGGCGCGCGAGAGCGCCAGAGCCTGGGCATCGGTGTTGGCACAGACGAAATCGACCCCGTCGAGGCCAGCCTCGATCATGTTGTTCACGGCGTTGCCGCCGGCACCGCCGACGCCGAACACGGTGATTCGGGGCTTCAGTTCCCGGATGTCCGGGGCTTGCAGATTCATCGCCATGGTTGCCTCTTTCAAATTTCCGTCCGGTCCCTGGCGGGCGCCGTCCCGTTTTCCACGCCAGGGGCCGGGGCCCCGATTTCACGAACTCACTCCGTTCCGCCGGCCGGGTGGCCGGGCGGACCGCAACTCTCAGAAACTCTCCTTCAGCCAGCGGCCGACACGCGAGAAATACCCGTCGGCAGCATGGGCGAAGTAGGACGCGCCGGCCCGCGGCTCGAAATGCTCGACATGGGCGACCTGCGGATAGACCAGCAGGCCGACCGCCGCGGCGAAGGACGGACCCTTGCCCGCTTCGGGCAGGCCCCGGATACCGAGCGGGCGCCCGGTGCGGACCTGGCCGCCGAGCACGCGCCTTGCAACTTCCGGCATGCCGGTGAGCTGGCAGGCGCCGCCCGTCAGGACGACGCGCCGGCCGGCCTCGGCCGAGAATCCGGCCGCCTTGAGCCGGTCGCGCACGAGTTCGAGGATCTCCTCGACGCGCGGCTTGATGATCCGGATGAGATGCGACTTCGCCAGATGGTTCGGCATGTCGCGCTCGTCATCGTCGACCTGCGGCACCGCGATCATGTCGCGATCGTCGGACGGGCTGGAGATCGCCGAGCCGTGCAGCGTCTTCAGCCGCTCGGCCGCCGCGACCCGGGTCGAAAGCCCGCGCGCCACGTCCATGGTGATGTGGTTGCCGCCGACCGCGATGGCGTCGGCATGGGTCAGGTGACCGCCGGCGAAGACGCCGAGCGAGGTCGTGCCGCCACCCATGTCGACCACGACGACGCCCATTTCGGCCTCGTCGTCGACCAGCACGGAAAGCCCGGCCGCATAAGGCGTCGCGACGACGGCCTCGACCTCGAGATGGCAGCGCTCGACCGCCAGCATGACGTTGCGCGCCGCAGCCGCCTCGGAGGCGACGACATGCATGTCGACCGAAAGCGAGCCGCCGATCAGCCCACGCGGATCGAGCACGCCGGGCGAGCCGTCGAGCGCATAGCCCGTCGGCAGCGCGTGGAGCACCGCCTTGCCCGGCCGGATGGCGTGGTTGGCGGCCGCTGCGAGCACGCGCTTCACGTCGGAATCGCCGACCGAGCCGCCGCGCAGCTCGACGCTGGCCTGATAGTGCTGCGAGTTCAGCCGGCCGCCGGTCAGGTTGACGATGACCGACTGCACCTCGACCTTGGCCATCCGCTCGGCGGCGTCGACCGCGGCCCGGATGGCGCGCTCGGCGCTGTCGAGGTCGATGATCGCCCCGCCCTTCAGGCCGAGCGAACGCTGATGGCCGATGCCGACGATGCGGGCGACATGGGTGCGCCCGCGCAGACGCTCGTTCGCCTCGGCCGGATTGAGCTCCGCGATCAGGCAGACGACCTTGCTCGTGCCGATGTCGAGAATCGACAGGGTCGCGCTCTTGCGCGACGAGAGCGGCCGCATCCGCGGCGTCAGGCCCTGGGAGGTCAGGCTCATGCCTCGCCTCCCTTCTTCTTGCCCTTGTTCTTGAGCAGCTCGGCCCGTGCGGCCGCGCCCTCCTCGGTCAGTCGCATTGTCACGCGGTCAGGCTGGCGCAGGTCGATGGCGATCAGATCCTTCTCGCTGATCCGGAAATCCTGTTCGAGGCCGACCAGGCGCTTCAGCGCCGCACCGGACTCGGTTTCGGGCAGGCGGATGTCGATGCCCGTGTCGAGCTTGAGGTTCCAGCGCCGGCCGGCGACGAGGCTGCCGGCGCGGATGCGCGGCGCGAACGGGCCGGCAGAAGCGAGCAGCGCGACATAGTCGCGGGCACGCAGATTGGCGTCGGTTCCGACGACCAGCGGCAGATGGGCGAAGCGGCCATCATCCATCCGGTCGATCACCGTGCCGTCGGCCGCGATCAGGAACAGATCCCCCTTGGTCTGCCAGAGCGCGAACGGCTCGCGCTCGGTGAGGTTGATCGCGATCTCGCCGGGATAGAGCTTGCGGACCGAAGCCTCGCGGATCAGCGGAGTCGATTCGAGCCGCCGGCGCGCCTCGTCGGCATCGAAGAAGGCGAGCGAGATCTTCGGGTCGATGCCCGCCGCGACCAGCACTTCGATCTCGGAAAGCTCGGTCAGGCCGGAAATGGTGACACGGTCGATGCCGAGGCCGACCAGCCGGGCCAGCGCGTGCTTGGGTTCGCCATAGGTCTCGCGCAGCGTCTCGAAATGGCCGCCGAGCGCGGCGCCCGTCGTCGCCGACAGGGCGAGGAAGCCGACGGCGAGCCAGGAGCCCAGGCCGCGCGGCAGGCGCTGTGCCAGCGGCAGCGCGAAGGCGCTGCGCCGCGAGCCGCGAAACCAGCGGCGCGAGCGCTCGCCGACGAGGAGTTGAGGCCCCGCAGCGCGCGTCGGTGTCATCGGACCGGACCCTGCCAGCACCGCGTTCACCGATCTAAGGAGGCGTCCTCCACCATCCATGTGACGAGCTCACTGAAATTCATGCCCGCGTGGGCGGCCAGTTCGGGTACCAGGCTGGTCTCGGTCATGCCGGGCTGCGTGTTAACTTCCAGCCAGACGAGAGTGTCGGTCTCGTCGTCATATCGGAAGTCGGAACGACTGACGCCGCGGCACCCGATTGCTTGATGCGCCGTTAACGCACACTCTTCGATCCGCTGGTAAATATTCGGTAAAATTTGAGCGGGGCAGATGTGAATCGAACCGCCTTTCGCATACTTCGCATCGTAGTCGTAGAACTCACCCGTCGCCGCCCGAATCTCGGTCACTCCCAAGGACTTGCCGTCCATCACCGCGCAGGTCAGCTCGCGCCCGGCAATGAAGGTTTCGGCCAGTAGGAGGTCCCCGCAGGGCCAGTCCGGCCGGGCGATTTCCTGGGGTGGATGCTCGCGGCCCTTCTTGACGATCACGACCCCGACCGAGGATCCCTCGTCGATCGGCTTCAGCACGTAAGGCGGCGGCAAGGCATGACGCTTGGCGGCCTCGAAGCGCGTGACGTTGACGCCGTGCGCGACCGGGACACCGGCCGCGGCGACGACCATCTTGGCCTTGTCCTTGCGGATCGCCAGCGCCGAAGCGAGCACGCCGGAATGGGTATAGGGGATGCCCATGATCTCGAGCACGCCCTGAATGGTGCCGTCCTCGCCGAAACGACCATGCAGGCCGTTGAAGGCGACGTCGGGCCGAAGCTTCTCGAGCACCGCCGCGATGTCCCGCTGGACGTCGACCCGGGTCACGCGGAAGCCCGCCCGCTCCAGCGCGGCAGCACAGCCGGCACCGGAATTCAGGCTGACCTCGCGCTCCACGGACCATCCGCCCATCAGAACTGCGACGTGTTTGCTCATGCTGGCTCCAAGCTCCGCACCTGCGGCGAAACTGGCCAGATATGGTTAACGACGCGTTAAGAAACCGCGCCCTTGGTTAATGTCGAGCCGGCTGTGGCGGCCGCGCCTCACTCCCCCTCCTCAGCTGCGACCTTCGCCAGCAGGGTCGTGAGCAAGGCCCGTTCGGCCTTATCCAGCCGGGCAATCAGGCGCTCCTCGGTCCCGACATGGGAGACCACCAGCCGCTCGATCAGCGCGAAACCTTCATCGGTGAGGACGATGCGCAGGCTGCGCCGATCCTGTGGATCGGCCTGCCTGGCAATCAAACCGCGCCTCTCCAGCCGGTCGAGGCGATTCGTCATCGCCGAGGTCGAGAGCATCATGTCCTTGGCGAGTTCCGAGGGGGTCAGCGAACCGCCGCGCTCGCCCTGGCGGCGCAGCGTCATCAGCACGTCGAAGCCGGCGAAGTCGAGTTCCTCGCCGGCGAGATTACGCCCGACACCGAGCCGGACGCGCTCCGCCGCCCGCCAGATCGCGCCGCACACCGCCATCGGACTCGCGTCGATGTCCGGCCGGGCACGCCGCCACTGCATGAGGATCGAATCGAGCGGGCCGCCTTGCCCGGCTTCGTCAGCTTGACTCATGGAAATCCCGCGCCTAATTATCCGTCATCAAATAATTCGATATCGAATTATCACACTTCGGATGAACCTAGCAGCCACCTTCTGCTGCCGCAAACCAGGCGTGAGCAAGACCATGATGGACAGAACCGCCGCATTCCCGATCGACCCGATCTTCATCGAGCGCTGGTCGCCCCGCGCCTTCCACCCGGAGCCCATGCCAACCGAGGCGCTGCTGACCATCCTCGAAGCCGCCCGCTGGGCTCCGTCAGCCTACAATGTGCAGCCCTGGCGCTTCCTCTACGCCCTGCGCGACGACGCGCACTGGCCGCGCTTCCTCTCGCTGCTCGACAGCTTCAACCAGAGCTGGGCCGGCTCGGCCTCGGCCCTCGTCTTCCTGCTGTCGGACACCGGCACGGACGACGCGGCCCAGCAGCAGGCCTCGCCGATCCGCAGCTTCGACACCGGCGCCGCCTGGTCGCACATCGCCCTGCAGGCTGTCCGGCTCGGCTACCACGCCCATGCGATGGCCGGCATCGCGTTCGAGGCCGCCCGCACGAGCCTCGCCGTCCCGCCCCGCTTCCGCATCGAGATCGCCGTCGCGCTCGGCCGCCGTGCGGACCCCGAGACGCTGCCGCCGCAATTGCGCGAACGCGAATGGCCGAGCCCGCGACGCTCGCTGACCGAAACCGCCTTCGCCGGCCCCTTCCCGGCCTGAGCGCCGGTTCCGCCTCTTTCGAAAGGTCACGGCCATGGCCGACACCAAGACCCGCATCCTGTTCGCGACGATCCTCGCGCCCATCCTCTGGGGCTCGACCTATGTCGTCTTCACCCAGACGCTTCCCGTCGAGCATCCGCTGCTGGTCGGGGCGCTGCGCGCCTTGCCGGCCGGCATCCTCCTGATGCTGCTCGGGCCGGGCCTGCCGCCGCGCGACAAGCTCCTGCCGCTCGCCATCATCGGCTTTGCCAATATCGGCCTGTTCTTCGGCATGCTCTTCCTCAGCGCCGCGCGCCTGCCGGGCGGGCTCGCCGCGACGCTGGGCTCGATGCAGCCGCTGCTCGTCGCCTTCCTGGCCTGGCCCCTGCTGCTGCGCCGGCCCCGGCTCGGCCAAGTACTCGCCGCGCTCGCCGGGACCGCCGGTGTCGGCCTGCTGGTGATCGACGACACGGTGAAGCTCGATGCGATCGGCGTCGCCGCCGCGCTCGTCGGCGCCGCCTCGATGGCGACTGGCACGGTGCTGATCGAGCGCTGGGGCAAGGTCGGCACGCCGCTCGCGCTCGCCGCCTGGCAGCTCACCCTCGGCGGACTGCTGCTCCTGCCGGTCGCGCTGATGGTCGAGGGCCTGCCGCCCGCGCCGACCATGGGCAATCTCGTCGGCCTGAGCTATCTGGTCGTGATCGGCACCGCCCTCGCCTATTGGCTCTGGGTGCGCGGCATCGCCGCGATCGGCACGGGTGTCGCCTTCCTGAGCCTGCTCAGCCCGCTGGTCGCGACCTTCCTCGGCGCCGCCCTGCTCAATGAATGGTTCAACGCCCAGCAATGGTTCGGCATCGCCATCATCTTCGGCTCGACCGTCGCCGGGATCATGCTGTCACGGCCCAAGCCAGTCGAAGCGGCGGCGCCCGCTCAGGCCGCGACGCCGAAGCGCTTGATCTCCCAGTGCAACTCGTAGCCTGAATTGTCCTTGACCCGGCGCCGGACCTCTTCGCCGAGCCCTTCGATATCGGCGGCGCTCGCACCGCCGGTATTGATCAGGAAGTTGCAGTGCATCTCGGAGACCTGGGCCCCGCCGATGCGCAGGCCGCGGCAGCCGGCGGCGTCGATCAGTTGCCAGGCCTTGCCGCCCTCGGGGTTCTTGAAGGTCGAGCCGCCGGTGCGCTCCTTGATCGGCTGCGCCGCCTCGCGCGCCGAGGTGACGCGGTCCATCTCGGCCAGGATCGCCGCCTGTTCGCCGGGCCGCCCCTGGAACAGCGCGGAGGTGAAGATCATGTCGCTCGGAGCTGCCGAGTTGCGGTAGCTGAAGCCCATATCGGCATGCGAGAACGTCACGATCTCGCCGGCACGCGTCACACCGCGCGCCTCGACCAGCACATCCGTCGTCTCGCCGCCATGGGCGCCGGCGTTCATCCGCAGAGCTCCGCCGATGCAGCCGGGGATGCCGCGATAGAAGGCGAGGCCGTCGAGCGAGGCATCGGCCGCCGCCCGCGCCACCTTGACGTCCGGCACGGCGGTGCCGGCACGCAGCCGGTCGCCGTCCTCGCGCACGATCTCGCCGAAGGCCTTGCCGCCGAGGCGGATCACCACGCCGGGAATGCCGCCATCACGCACGATCAGGTTCGAGCCGAGCCCGACCACCGTAACCGGGATCTCAGCCGGCAGCCTGGAGAGGAAATAGGCGAGATCAGCCTCGTCGGCCGGCGTGAACAGGACCTGCGCCGGCCCGCCAACGCGGAACCAGGTCAGCCCCGCCATCTCCTGATTGGCGACGAGACGTCCACGCAGCTCAAGGGCGGCGGCGTGCAGGGCGGGCGTGATGTCCGGGAAGCTCACTTGCCGCCCCCCAGCGCCGCGAGCTCTCCCGGCAGGGCATAGGCCCATTGCGTGATGTTGCCGGCGCCGAGCAGCACGACATAGTCGCCCGGCCCCGCCAGCGTCGCGACCATGCCGGCGAGTTTTTCGGAGGATTCCAGCGGCAGCGCATGGCGATGGCCGCGCGCCTTGATCGCGGCGACGAGGCCTTCGCGATCGGCACCCGGGATCGGCTGCTCGCCGGCCGCATATGTGTCGGCCACGATCACCGTGTCGGCGTCGTTGAAGCAGGAGGCGAAGTCGTTGAACAGGCTGGAGAGCCGCGTATAGCGGTGCGGCTGGACCACGGCGACGACCTTGCCCTTGGTCGAGGCGCGCGCCGCCTTGAGCACGGCGGCGATCTCGACCGGATGGTGGCCGTAATCGTCGAAGATCTGCGCCCCGTTCCATTCGCCGGTGCGGGTGAAGCGGCGCTTGACCCCGCCGAAGCCGGCGAGCCCCTGGCGGATCGTCTCGACCGGCACGCCAAGATCATAGGCGACGGCGATCGCCGCGGTGGCGTTCAGCGCGTTGTGATGGCCCGGCATCGGCATGACGAGATCGCGGATCGCGTCCTCGCGCCCGTTCTTGCGGTCGCGGATCAGCAGGGTGAACCGGGCCTGGCCACCGGAAAGGTCGATATCGGTCAGCCGGAAATCGGCCTGCGGGTTCTCGCCATAGGTGATGACCCGGCGATCCTCGATCTGCCCGACCAGCTCCTGCACGGTCGGATGGTCGATGCACATCACCGCAAAGCCGTAGAAGGGCAGGTTCTCGACGAAGGAGCGGAAGGCGCCCTTGATGGCGTCGAACGTCCCGAAATGGTCGAGATGCTCGGGGTCGATATTGGTGATGATCGCGACATCGGCCGGCAGCTTCAGGAAGGTGCCGTCCGACTCGTCGGCCTCGACCACCATCCAGTCGCTCTCGCCCATGCGGGCATTGGTGCCGTAGGCGTTGATGATGCCGCCATTGATCACGGTCGGGTCGAGCCCGCCCTTGTCCAGCAGGGTCGCGACCAGCGAGGTCGTGGTGGTCTTGCCATGGGTACCGGCGATGGCGACGCAGCTCTTGAGCCGCATCAACTCGGCCAGCATCTCGGCCCGGCGGACCACCGGCAGGCGCTTCTCGCGCGCCGCCATCAATTCCGGGTTGTCGCGCTTGATCGCGGTCGAGACCACGACGACCTCGGCCTCGCCGAGATTGCCGGCGGCATGGCCGACGAAGGTCTTGATGCCCTTGTCGGCGAGGCGCCGGACATTGGCGTTGTCGGAGGCATCCGAGCCCTGAACCTTGTAGCCGAGATTGTGCAGCACCTCGGCGATCCCCGACATTCCGATGCCGCCGATACCGACGAAATGGATGGAGCCGAGCTTCGGCGGCAGCTTCATGGTGCGATACTCTCTGGAAAGTTCAAATCTTGGGAAAATTCAGATCTGGGCGGTTTCGGCGATCAGGCGCGCCAGCCGGTCGGCGGCGTCCGGAATTCCGGCGCTCTTGGCGCTCGCAGCCATCGCAGTCAAGCGCGAGGGGTCGGCAAGCAGGCCCGAAAGCTCGCTGGCGAGCCGCCGCGGCGTGAAATCCGGCTGCATGATCCGGATGGCTCCGCCAGCCTTTTCGAGGACCGCGGCATTGGCCGCCTGGTCCTGGTCGAGCGAGCCAGGCAGCGGCACCAGCAGGGCCGGCCGGCCGATCACCGAGAGCTCGGCGACGGTCGAGGCGCCCGAGCGCGCCACCACGAGATGGGAGGCCGCCATCCGCGCCGGCAGGTCCTTAAAGAAGGGCGCGATCTCGGCCCTGACGCCAAACGCGGCATAGATGCCGCGCACCCGCTCGTCATCCTCGGCCCTCGCCTGCTGGACGATGCTGAGCCGCGCCCGCTCCTCGGCGCTGAGCAGCTGGATCGCCGGGGGCACGATGTCGGCCATCACGCGCGCGCCCTGGCTGCCGCCGAAGACCAGCAGGTTCACCCCGCCCTCGAGCGAGGGATAGGGAGAGGCGGCCTCGATCACCGCCGGCCGCACCGGATTGCCGACCTGGCGACATTTCGCCGCCTGCGTGGCGGAAAGTCCGCCGACCTCGGCGAAGCCGGTGGCGATCACCTTCACCCGGCCCGCGAGGAAGCGGTTGGCCCGGCCGATCACGGCGTTCTGCTCGTGCACCATGGTCGGCACACCCATCAGCGCGGCGGCGAAGACCGGCGGCACCGTCGGATAGCCGCCGAAGCCGACGACCAGCGCCGGCTTCAGCGCCTTGATCTCGCGGCGCGCCGCGAAGGCGCCCTTGGCCAGCACCAGCGCCGCCTGCAGCATCTTCAGCGGCGAGCGGCCGGACGGCGTCGCAGCCGGCACGGCATGGATCGATTCCGCCGGAAAGCTGCCGGCATATTCGGCGGCGCGGGTGTCCGTGATCAGCGCCACCCGCAGGCCGCGCGCATGCAGGGCGTGGCTCAGCGCCTCGGCCGGGAAGAGATGCCCGCCCGTGCCGCCCGCGGCGAGCACGATCAGCGGAGCCCGCGCCCCTGTCGTCACGGCCGGCGCCCCGTCGCGCCGAAATTCTCGGCCCGCGGCCGCTTTCGCGTCAACGCCAGGAGGAAGCCGGTGCCGAGCGCCAGCGAGATCAGCGAGGAGCCGCCATAGGAGATGAAGGGCAGCGTCATGCCCTTGGCCGGCATCATGTGCAGGTTGACCATCATGTTGATCGCCGCCTGGGTGCCGAAGAGCAAAGCGAGGCCGGTCACCGCGAGGCGGACGAACGGGTCTTCCGCCCGCTGCGCCACGAACAGCGCCCGCAGCACGATGATCGCGAACATCGCGACCAGGACCATGCAGACGACGACGCCGAATTCCTCGGCCGTGACCGCGAAGATGAAGTCGGTATGCGCGTCCGGCAGGATGCGCTTGACCGTGCCCTCGCCCGGCCCCTTCCCGAGCCAGCCGCCCTGCGCGAAGCTCTCCAGCGCAGTATCGACCTGGAAGGTGTCGCCCGAGCCCTTGTCCATGAAGCGCTCGATGCGGCCGCGCACGTGAGGCACGAGCTGATAGGCGATCAGCAGGCCGAAGGCGCCTGCCCCGCCGAGGCCCATCACCCAGAACCAGTGCAGCCCGGCGACGAAGAACAGGCCCGCCCAGACCAGCGTCACCAGCACCGTCTGACCGAAATCCGGCTGCAGGACGAGCGGCACGATGGTCATCGGCAGGAGCAGGAAGGCGATGATCGTGCCCGGCAGATCGGGCCGCCGGCTGCCCTCGGCGAAGGCCCAGGCCGCCATCACGACGAAGGCCGGCTTGAGGAATTCCGAGGGCTGGACCGAGCCGAGCGGGCCGAGCGTCAGCCAGCGCTTGGCGCCCTTGACCTCGACGCCGAAATAGAGCGTGCCGATCACCCCGGCCAGCGCGGCGAGATAGACGATCAGGGCGGCGCGGCGGACCTGGCGCGGGGTCAAAAGCGACGTGATCAGGAAGACCGCCAGCGCCGCCAGAAGATAGACCGCCTGGCGGTTGACGAAATGGAAGGTCGACAGGCCCAGCCGCTCGGCGACCGGCGGACCGCCCGCCATCAGCAGCACGACGCCGGAGACCATCAGCGCCACCATCGTGGAAAGGATGACGCGGTCGATCGACCACCACCAACGGCCGCTCAGGCTGGGTTCTGCGCGCGAATTCATCTATCCGGCTCCGTCAGCGAACAGGCAGATCGAGGCGCCTGCTCCAGCGAATCACTCTGTCAATGAATGGTTAACCGATTGATTCCGAGTTGAGTTCTTACCGTCGGCAGCCGTCGTTCCCAGGCGACCCGGGACCCATGCCTGACCCTCGTTCGGAAAGGCTCAGGCATCGATCCCGTCTCTGCGCTGCGCTTCGGCCGGATGGCCGTAACGCACCACCTAGACGCCCACCGCCTCGAACCCCGGCAGCGCCTTGACCAGCGACCGGAAGGCATCGCCGCGAACCTCGAAATTCGGGAACTGGTCGTAAGAAGCGCAGGCCGGCGAAAGCAGCACCGCGATCTCGCCCTCGCCCGCTGCCGCCAGCGCAGCTTCGCTTGCGGCCGCGACCGCGACGTCGAGCGTGCCGCTGCGCTCGTAAGCGACGCGGCCGTCATCGTCGAAGGTCGCGGCGAAGAGATCGCTCGCCGCGCCGATCAGATAGGCATGGGCGATGTTCGGGAAATACCGCCGCAGCGACTCGATGCCGCCCTCCTTCGCCTTGCCGCCGAGGATCCAGAAGATCGCGCGGAAGGAGGTCAGCGCCTTCTCGGTGGAGTCGGCATTGGTCGCCTTGGAATCGTTGATGAAGACGACGCGGCCGATCCGCCCGAGTTCCTCCATCCGGTGCTTGAGGCCCGGATAGCTCTTGAAGCCGGCGGCGACCTCCTCGGCCGTGAGGCCGACCGCCACGCAGGCTGCGAAGGCGGCCGCCGCATTCTGGGCGTTGTGGGCTCCGCGCAAGCTGCCGATGCCAGCGAGATTGGCGACGACCTTCGGCTTGCCGTCTTTCACTTCGACGATACGCGTGTCGAGCTTGCCCTGATTGGCGGTGACGCCGGCGAAGACGCCCTCGTCGAGCGGCTGCTCGCCGCTGATCTTGACCAATGGCTTGCCCGAGGCGGCGCGCCGCCGCGCCATCTGCTTCGAGGGCTCGTCGTCGACGCCGATCACCGCGAGATCGGACGCAGCGACCAGCCGTTCCTTGATCGCGCCATAGGCCTCGAAAGTGCCGTGCCGGTCGAGATGGTCTGGAGTCAGGTTCATCTGGATGCCGACGCTCGGCTTGATCGAGGGCGCGAGATCGATCTGGAAAGTCGAGCACTCGATGACGTGGATACGGTCCTTGGCCGGAGGCGCCAGCGCCAGCACGGCGGTGCCGATATTGCCGCCCATCTGCACATCGCGGCCGGCGGAGGCCAGGACATGGGCGATCAAGGCGGTCGTCGTCGACTTTCCGTTGGTGCCAGTGATGCAGATCACCGGCGCGTCCGGCGCGAGCTTGGCGCGCTCGAGGAAGAACAATTCGATGTCGCCGATCACGGGCACATTGGCGGCGTTCGCCTTCTCCACCGTCCAGTGCGGTGCGGGATGGGTCAACGGCACGCCGGGCGAAAGCACGAAGGCGGCAAAGCGCGACCAGTCGGCATTGGCGAGGTCGACGATGGAGAGCCCTTCGGCGGCCGCCTTGTCGCGGCTTGCCTGGTTGTCGTCCCAGCAGGCGACTTCGGTCCCGCCTGCGACGAGCGCGCGGGCGGTCGCGAGCCCCGAGCCGCCGAGGCCGAACAGAGCGAGGGTCTTGCCGGCGAAAACGGTGACCGGTGTCATCGGCTCAACGCAGCTTCAGCGTGGCGAGGCCGACCAGCGCCAGAACCACCGAGATGATCCAGAAGCGGATCACCACCTGCGGCTCGGTCCAGCCCAGCTTTTCGAAATGGTGGTGGATCGGCGCCATCAGGAAGACGCGCTTGCCGGTACGCTTGAACACCGCGACCTGGATGATCACCGAGAGCGCCTCGACCACGAACAGGCCGCCGACGATGGCGAGCACGATCTCGTGCTTGATCGCGACCGCGATGGTGCCGAGCATGCCGCCGAGACCGAGCGAGCCGGTGTCGCCCATGAAGATTTGCGCCGGCGGCGCGTTGAACCAGAGGAAGCCGAGGCCGGCGCCCATCATCGCGCCGCAGATCACGGCAAGCTCGCCGACGCCGGGGACATGGTGGATCTGCAGGTAGTTGGCGAAGATGGCGTTACCGGCGAGATAGGCGATGAAGCCGAAGGTTCCGGCCGCGATCATCACCGGCACGATGGCGAGCCCGTCCAGTCCGTCGGTCAGGTTCACCGAGTTGCCGGCGCCGACCACGACGAAGGCGGTGACCACCGGGAACAGAATTCCGAGCGGGATCATCCATTCCTTCAGGAACGGCAGTGCGAAGCCGCTGGCGATCGCGGGCGGGCTGACCAGCATGATCGCCGTGCAGGCGACGAGCGCGATGACGATCTCGAGGCCGAGGCGCGCCTTGCTCGAGAAGCCCTTATGCGACTGCTTCGTCACCTTGAGATAGTCGTCATAGAAGCCGATGGCGCCGTAGGTCGCGGTCACGCCGAGCACGATCCAGACGTAAGGGTTGCGCAGATTACCCCAGAGCAGCGTCGCGACGAAAAGCCCGGTCAGGATCATCAGCCCGCCCATGGTCGGCGTGCCGCGCTTGGCGAGATGCGATTCCGGCCCGTCGGTGCGGATCGGCTGGCCCTTGCCCTGCTTGATCCGGAGCCAGGAGATCGCCGCCGGCCCGAAGAAGAAGACGAAGAGCAGCGCGGTCGCGGTCGCCCCGCCGGCCCGGAAGGTGATGTAGCGGAAAACGTTCAGGATCGGGAAGTGAACCGCGAAATCGGCTAGCCAGACCAGCATTGGAACCTGTTCCTTGTCCTCAGTCGTCGGCCGTGACGACCGGGAAGCGGGCGGTCATCGCCTTCACGATCGAGCCCATGCGCGAACCGAGCGAGCCCTTGACCGTGACGACGTCGCCGGCGCGCAGCGCATCGAGCACCAGGGGCTCGAGTCCGCTCGCCTGGGCGGCATAAGCACCACGCTGGCGTGAAGGCAAGGCATCGTAGAGAGAACGCATCAGGGGTCCGCATGCGAAGACGAGATCGACCCCGTTGCCGGTGACAGCCTCGGCCAGCCCCTTGTGCAGCGCTGGGCCGCTTTCGCCGAGTTCCAGCATGTCGCCGAGCACGGCGATGCGCCGGCCGCGGCCATGGGCGTCGATCCGCCCGAGATTCTCGATCGCGGCCCGCATCGAGGCCGGGTTGCCGTTATAGCTCTCGTCGATCAGCGTGAACGGCCCGGACGGCGCATGCAGCATCTGGCGCGCCCCGCGTCCGGCCGGCGGCTTCAGCTCGGCGAGCGCCAACGCCGCCAAGGCGAGATCGGCCCCGATCGCCTCGACTGCTGCGAGCACCGCCAGCGAATTCAGAACGATGTGCTTGCCGGGGCTGCCGAGCTTGTAGGTGACCGGCCGGCCGAGCACATTGGCCTCGACCGTCGAGATGTCCGGCTTGAGCGAGCAGCCGAGCAGACGGACATCGGCCGTTTCGCTCTCACCGAAGCTGATGATGCGCCCGGCGGGACTCGCCTGCGCCAGCTCACGCAGCAGGCCGGTCTGGGCGATGTCGGAGTTGATGATCGCCGTGCCCCCGGCCTTCAGCCCGCTGAAGATCGCCGCCTTCTCGCGGGCGATGCCCTCGATCGACTCGAAGGCGGCGAGATGCACCGGCTGCACCGTGGTGATGATTGCCACCTCCGGCTGGACCATACGGGCGAGCGGCAGGATCTCGCCGGGGCTGTTCATCCCGATTTCGTAGACGCCGTAGCGCACATCCGCCGGCGTACGCGTCAGCGTCAGCGGCACGCCCCAATGATTGTTGTAGGAGGCGACCGGCGCATGCGTCTTGCCCTGTCGCGAGAGCACGAGGCGCAGCGCCTCCTTGGTGCCGGTCTTGCCGACCGAGCCGGTGACCGCGACGACGCCCGCATGGAGTTCGGCGCGTCTCGCGACGCCGGCCCGCTCCATCGCGCGCAACACGTCCGGCACGACGGCCAGCGGCGCCTCTGCCGGGAAAGCTCCGGCGTGCGCCTCGTCGACGACAGCAAGCGCCGCGCCCTTCTCGAGCGCGGCGGCGACGAAATCATGCCCGTCGCGCGCGTCGCCCTGGATGGCGAAGAAGGCATCGCCCGGCTCGAGCGTCCGGGTATCGATCGAAGCGCCGGTCACCGCGGCCGGCTGCGGGCCTTGCGCCCGCGCCTCCATCGCCTCGATCAGGCGGGCTCCGGTCCAGAGCGGCGCAGCCGTCATCTCATCTTCTCCCGCTGATTTCGGCAACCGCCTGCCGCACCGTCTCATGGTCGGAGAACGGCAAGGTCCGGTCGCCGATGATCTGGCCGGTTTCATGGCCCTTGCCGGCAACGACCAGGAGGTCGCCGGGCTGCAATTCGGCGACACCTGCAGCGATCGCCTTCGCCCGGTCGCCGATCTCGCGCAGGCCCGGCGCGGCAGCGAGGATCTCGGCGCGGATCGCGGCCGGGTCTTCGCTGCGCGGATTGTCGTCGGTGACGATGGCGATATCGGCGCCCTCCGCCGCGATCCCGCCCATCAGCGGTCGCTTGCCGCGATCGCGGTCGCCGCCGCAGCCGAAGACGCAGATCAGCCTGCCGCTGGCATAGGGGCGCAACGTCCTGAGCACCGCCGCGAGCGCATCGGGCTTATGAGCATAGTCCACGACGACGAGCCCGCCATTGTGCTCGGCCACGCGCTCCAGCCGGCCGGGCACGCCCTTGAGCCCAGACAGCGCCGCGACGGCGGCCTGCGGCTCCTCGCCGGCCGCAATGGCGAGCCCCGCCGCGACCAGCGCATTGCCGGCCATGAAATCGCCGACCAGCGGCAGCATCACCTCGACCTCGCGTCCATCGACTGCGACGCGCAGCCGCTGCGAGAAGCCCTCGCGCTCGACCGAAAGCAGTTTGAGCCGGTCCCCGCCGCGGCCAATGCCGATCACCGGATGTCCGCCGGCACTCGCCGCCTGCGCCGCCTCGGCGGCGTAAGGCTCGTCGCGGTTGATCACCACCGGTGCTCCGGCGGGGAGCAACTCCCAGAGCCGGAGCTTGGCAGCGAGGTAGTCCTCGACGCTCGGATGATAGTCGAGATGGTCGCGGCCGAGATTCAGGAAGGCGCCGGCCGTCAGCCGCACCCCGTCGAGCCGGCGCTGGTCGAGCCCGTGCGAGGAGGCTTCCATCGCGACATGGCTGACGCCTTCCCCGGCCAGGCGGTCGAGAGAAGCGTGCAGCGAGAGCGGGTCGGGCGTGGTCAGCGAGCCGTAATCGGCCCCGGCCGCGGTGACGATGCCGATCGTGCCGAGGCTCGCCGCCTCCCGCCCGAGCGCCATGAAGATCTGGCGGGTGAATTCCGCGACCGAGGATTTGCCGCTGGTGCCGGTCACCGCGACGATGGTCGCCGGCTGGCGCGGATGCACCTTGGCCGCGGCGAGTGACAGTGCCCGGCGCGGATCGGAGACCTCGGCGAACGCGATGCCGGGGGCAAGCCCCGCTGGCCGGGGCTGGCCGGAAACAATGGCAACCGCGCCGCGCGCCGCAGCATCGGCGATGAACCGTGCGCCGTCGGTCTTGGCGCCGGCGAGCGCGACGAAAGCCTGGCCCTGCGCGACCTTGCGGCTGTCGAAGGCGATGCCCGCGACGCGCCGCTCGGCATCGTCCGGAAACGCCCCGGGAAAGAGCTGGCCGAGGCTGAAACCGGTATTGTCCATCTCTTCTTCCGCCTAGCGTGTGCCCCAGGCGCCGAGCTTCGCCATCAAGGGGAAGGGCGCGACCGGCGGCTCGAAGCGCGGCGGCAGGCCGAGGATCGGCGCCGCCCGCTCAATGACCTTGCCGGTGGTGATGCCGGCATTCCAGGCGGCCGTCGAATAGCCGCCGCTCTCGGCATAGCCTTTAGGCTCGTCATAGATCGAAAGGAACAGGTATCGCGGCTTGTCGGCCGGCACGATCGCCATGAAGGTCGTGAAGTTCTTGTTCTTGGCGTAGCGGCCGTTGATCACCTTCTCGGCCGTGCCGGTCTTGCCGCCGACGAAGTAGCCGGCGACATCGGCTTTTCGGGCCGAGCCGCGCTCGCCGTTGAGGCGCATGATGTAGCGCATCGCCTCCGAGGTCTCGGGCTTGATCACGCGGGTGCTGACGGCTTCCGCATCCTCGGCCGTGCGCTTGATGAAGGTCGGCGTCATCAGCTTGCCGCCATTGACCAGCGCCGCGACCGCCGCCAGCGCCTGGATCGGCGCCACCGCGAGGCCGTGGCCGAAGGCGATCGTCGCGGTATTGAGCTCGCCCCAGCGCTGCGGCACGATCGGAGAAGCGCTCTCCGGCAGCTCGGTCTGCATGCGGTCGAGCTGCACCATCTTGCGCAGGAAGGCCTTGTGCCCCTCGACGCCGACCGAGAGCGCCATCTTGACGGTGCCCATGTTCGAGGAGTGCACGAACACTTCCGGCACCGTCAGCGTCCGGCCGGTGCCGCCCCGATACTCGCGGATGACCTGGCGGCCGAAGCGCATCATGCCGCCGGCGGTCGAATAGCTCGAATTGATGTTGGCCTTGCCGGTGTCGAGCGCCATCGCGACGGTCAGCGCCTTGAAGGTCGAGCCCATCTCGTAGACGCCGACATTGATCCGGTTGATCCGGTCCTTCTCGAGCGCGTCGACCGGGTTGCTCGGGTCGAAATCAGGCAGCGAAACGGTAGCGATGATCTCGCCGGTGTTCACGTCCATGACTGCCCCGGCCGCGGCGAGCGCCCGGTACTTTTCCATTCCCTTGAGGAGTTCGTCGCGCAGGAGGTGCTGGACGCGCAGGTCGACCGACAAGGTCACCGGCTTCAGGTCGGAGGCCTGCACCGCGAGCCCGGCGCCGTTGAGGTCCTGCAACCCCTGCGAGTCGATGTATTTCTCGATGCCGGCGATGCCGACATTGTCGACATTGGCGAAGCCGAGCACATGCGCGGCCGCCGGGCCGTTCGGATAGACGCGCTTGTTCTCGGGCACGAAGCCGACGCCGGGAATGCCGAGCCGGTGCACCTCGGCCTGCTGGCGTGGCGTGATCTCGCGCTTGACCCAGACAAAGCCCTTCTTGGTGCCGAGCTTGTCGCGCAGTTCCTTGGCGTTGAGGTCCGGCAGCACCGCCGTGAGCAGCTCCGTCGCCTCGTCCTTGTCGAGGATCTTGCGCGGCTCGGCGAAGACCGAGACGGTCCGGATGTCGGTCGCCATCACCGTGCCGTTGCGATCGACGATGTCGGGCCGCGCCGCCGAGATCGCGTTCGAGGTCGCCCGGCGCAAGCCGACCTGGTCATTCGGGAAGGCAGCGAGCGCCACCAGCCGGCCGGTGATCGCCAGGAAGAGTGCGCTGAAGCCGAGGATGACGAGGCCGACGCGCGGCCCGCTCTTCTCCCCGCTCATCCGGAAGACGTCGCGCAGCAGGCCGGCGCGCAGGCTCGGCCGACGCGGCTTCTCGACCACCGGTGCCGCAACTACGGCTGGAGCGACGGGCTCGGTCGTCATGGGCGGCCTCCCGGCGTGGTGGAGTTGTTGCTCTTGACGTTGCGCGGCGTCTCGGTCGGCAGGCCGAGGCCGAGATCCTCGAGCTTGCGGCCGATCGAATCGACCTTGGGCCCGCGATTGGGGATGTCGGAAAGGCGCACGACCTGGTTGATCACCAGCGGCTGCAAATCGAGATGCCGGTCGGCCAGCGCCTGCAGCCGGTCGGGCCGGTTGAGGAACTGCCACTCAGCTTTCAGCACGGCGATCGCGTCGCGCTCGCGCTGGGCCTTGGCCTTCAGCTTCTGCAGCTGCTCGGCCTCCAGCGTCGTCTCGTACTTGATCGAATAGGCATAGAGCGCCGAGGAGACCAGCGCGCCGATGGCGATGACGTGCAGCAGCTTGATCACGCTCAGCTTCTCCGGCGGGTTTGCGGGGCGGGCACGACGGCGAGTGCGACCAGCTCGGCATCGGGCGAGCGCGCCGCGGCCTCGGTGCGCTCGGCGGCCCGCAGCTTCGCTGAACGGGCCCGCGGATTGGCACGCATCTCGGCCTCGGACGGCGCCAACGCTCCCTTGATCACGGGCCGGAAGGTCGCCGTCGGCACCGCTGCGCTCGGCGCATGGCGCGAGGCAGCGGGAGCCTTGCCGGAGCGCTGCGCGAAGAACTGCTTGACGATGCGGTCCTCGAGCGAATGGAAGGTCACGACGGCGAGGCGTCCGCCCGGCGCCAGCGCCGCCTCCGCGGCATGCAGCGCCCGGACGAGCTCGCCGAGCTCGTCATTGATCGCGATCCGGAGCGCCTGGAAGGTCCGCGTCGCCGGATGCGGGCCGTTGGGATCGGCCCGGACGATGCCGGCGACGAGATCGGCCAATTGCTTGGTCGTGGTCAGCGGCGCCTTGCGGCGTGCCTCGACGATGGCGCGGGCAATGGCGCGCGAGCGCCGTTCCTCGCCATAGTGATAAATGATGTTGGCGAGCACGCCCTCGTCGGCCTCGTTGACGAGCTCGGCAGCGCTCTGGCCATCGGCCTCCATGCGCATGTCGAGCGGCCCGTCGAAGCGGAACGAGAAGCCGCGCTGCGCTTGGTCGAGCTGCATCGACGAGACGCCGATGTCGAGCACCACCCCGTCGAGCGGCGTCATGCCGAAACGCTCGGCTTCTTCGGCGAGAGCGCCGAAACGGGCCTGCGCGAGGGTCAGCCGCCCGGCCATGGCGGCGACGAGATCGGCTCCACCGGCAATGGCATTGGGATCGCGGTCGAGGGCTAGAAGCTCCGCCTGCGGCTCGCGCGTCAGCAGGGCGCGGGAATAGCCGCCGGCACCGAAGGTCCCATCGAGATAGCGACCACCCGGCTTCAGCGCGAGCGCGTCGAGCGCCTCCTCCATCAGGACGGGTACGTGCGGCATGGCCACCTCCCCTTCAGACGACGCCCTCACGAGGCCACCGCCGCGCCGAGCGCGCGCCTGACGTCCCGCAGCTTCGCCCGCGCCTGGTCGAGATGGGCCTTGAAGCGCTCCGGCTCCCAGATCTGGAATTTGTGCCCCTGCCCGACGAAGGCGACCGCGTCGCCGATGCCGGCATGGGCCTTCAGCGCCTCGCTCAGCACGATGCGCCCCTCCGGGTCGACCTTCAACACTTCCGAGGTTCCGTTCAGCGCCGTGGAGAGCGAATCCCACTCCTCCGAGAAGGGCGAGAAGCGCGAAAGAATGTCGTCGATCGTCGCGCGCAGCGCATGGCCGCCGCAGTCGAGGCTGGCCTGGTCGAGCGCCGGATGGACGTAGAGCCCCTCGTAGCCGTCTTTCGCCAGCACGGCACGGAAGGTCGCAGGGATCGAGACCCTGCCCTTGGCGTCCAGCTTGTTGGTGAAATGGGAGACGAAGCGGTCCGTCAACGCCGCCTCCCGGCCAGGTTTCCACGGTGCGGAGCAGGCCGGTCAGAGCCGACCGCTGATACTCCCGTCGAACCCGACAAAGCGAAGCCCTTGGCCTGAATCCGCGCGGCACACGGACCCTGACCTGTCGCTTGCCTGTCGGTTTCGACGGGATGATTTGGGATACCATGGGATATTATGGGCGTCAACGGATTCAGGGGGCCAGACGCGACCCTGCGCCAGCCTGGAAACATCACAGCCCGTTAAGGTTAACTATCCGTAAAAACGTCGATTTCCGGCGCGCGGGCACAAGCGGCGCCGCATGCGCGGCCGCCCCATCCGGCCTGCCCGCGAAGAAATATTTTTGAGGCGGCCGGCTCCGCTCGGCCGGACCTAATCTTCCGCTGCTGCGCGACGCAGCAAGGCCTCCCGCAAGGCCCGGATTTCCTCCAGCAGGCGCGTCGGCGGGACGCCGCTTTCCTCGACCGCGCAGGGCACCGGATTGACCGAGCGACCCGCCTTCTCATGCAGGGCACGGCCCGCCTCGGTCAGATCGACCAGCACCTGCCGCTCATCTTCACGGCCGCGCTTGCGCAGGATCAGGCCATTCCCTTCGAGGCGCTTGAGCAGTGGCGTCAGCGTGCCGGAATCCAGCATCAGCCGCTCGCCGATCGCCTTCACGCTCTGGCCGTCCTGCTCCCACAGCACGAGCATGACCAGATATTGCGGATAGGTCAGACCGAGCTCGGCCAGGAACGGCCGGTAGGCCCGGTTGAAGGCATGGGCGGCCGAATAGACCGCAAAGCAGATCTGTTCGTCGATACCGCGTACCAACCGCGAATTCGCATCCTTCGTCATGTCCTTGCCGTCAGTTGCCCGCATCGTGGCTCCTCAGTCAGGGGAAGCAAATCCGATCGGATTGGAACAACCCGCCCTCAGAACAGTCTCCCCTGCCATGGAGCCAAGATACTCTTTCATCGCGCCGCGCGCCGCAGGTTCACGGAAATTTGAATTGCAAGCAATTTGATTGTGCACAATCTAATTCACATCAACCACGGCGGACGACCGCCCAGCAAGGAGAGCAGCGATGAAGATCCTCTACACCGCCCATGGTTCCGCGACGGGCGGCCGCGAAGGCCAGGCCGCGACCGACACCGGCAACGTCAAGCTCGTGCTCAACACGCCCAAGGAACTCGGCGGCGGCGGCGGCGACGGCACCAATCCCGAGCAGCTCTTCGCCATGGGCTATTCGGCCTGCTTTCTCGGGGCGCTGAAATTCGCCGCCGGCAAGGAAGGCGTGAAGATTCCGGATGATGCGCGCGTCAGCGCCGATGTCGGCATCGGCCCTCGCGACGACGGCAAGGGCTTCGGCATCGCCGTCAAGCTGACGATCGCAGCGCCCGGCATCGAGAAGGCCAAGCTCGAGGACCTCGTCCAGAAGGCTCACATCGTCTGCCCGTATTCGGACGCGACCCGGGGCAACATCAAGGTCGATCTGACGGTCGCCGGCTGAGCCCTCCCGAACCGACGACACGCGAAAGGGCCGGGATCGCTCCCGGCCCTTTTCGTTGCGAAGTTTTGGGCGCCAGCCGGCCTGTAAGCCGGGTTCTGGATGGCCGGAAGATTTCTCCCCCGACGTGACGGCCATTCCTCTGGGACGCGCATCGCTGCGCGCCTCGAGCAACCAACCCGGACGACCAGGCCAGGAAACAGGCCCCTCCCCGCTTGCGCGGAAAGCATCGTCCCTATTTGGTTTTGCTCCCGGTGGGGCTTGCCATGCCGTCCCCGTTGCCGGGTACGCGGTGCGCTCTTACCGCACCTTTTCACCCTTACCCCCGGCCGAAGCCAGGGGCGGTTCGATCTCTGTGGCGCTTTCCCTGGGGTCGCCCCCGCCGGACGTTATCCGGCACCGTGTTTCCGTGGAGCCCGGACTTTCCTCCCCCGCGAAGCGGGAGCGGCCGTCCGGCCGACTGGCGGGATCGCCTGTGCGCTCTTGCGCCTCCGGCGTCAAGCGCCGGCTCAGTTGCTGGCGGTGATGGTGCGCACCTTGGAGCAGTAGGTGCGGTTCGCGCCGCTCATGCGCTTGGCCATGTGGCCGCTCTGATACATCATCACGGTACGGCAAGTGTCGCCGCCGGCGAGCCGGTAGGCCTGCGCCAGATACTTCATGCCGTAGCGGGCATTGGTCTCGGCATCGAGCAGCCCGGCCGCGCCGCCGCTATAGCCGACGCCGCGCGCCGTCTGGTGACGGATCTGCATCAGGCCGTAATTGCCGGCATTGGCTGCGCGCGGATTGTAGCGACTCTCGATGCGGACCACCGCATCGGCCAGCGAAAAGGGCACGCCATTGGCCGCCGCGTGGCGGGCGACGAGAGCCCGCAGATTGTCGCTGCCGGCCGGCGCCGCCAGCGCCTGACGGCGCGGCCTCTCGCCCTTTCCGGGTCTGCCGGTGAGCTTCTGCGCAGCCGAGGAACCCGCCTCGGCAGCCGCTTCCGGTGCGAGGCGCGCCTGCTGCTGACCGCTCTCGACCGCCTCCTTGGCCCGCCTGATCTCGGCCTCGCGCACGATGAAGGCGCGGGCATCGGTCTCGGCATTGATCTCGGCAGCAGCCGGTTGCAGTAGGCCCAGGCAAATCGCGAAGGCGGCGCAGCCGCTGCCATAGATCCGGTTCATATTGGGGAGCCCCATGTGGCGTTGATCGGATTGAACAGCGGGGCAAATGAAAGACGAATGTGACGACAATCCGGCAGATTCGCCAGCAAATCTATATTATACTACGCCGGATTGATTATTACTGTCTAAATCATTCAAAAGTAATCATCATGTATTGAAGCATGGAACGATTCGGGTGCGGCGGCGTTGACGCAGTCAAGGCAAAAGGCCAAATCATTGCCGCATTGCGACCGCAATTGCCGGTCGCAATGGGCCGGTCGAGACCAAAAGCGCCTTGTTGCGCTGGATCGACCTGAGACGGGGGAATGAGATGAAGAAATTGCTGGCAGTCGCGGCCGTCGGCCTCGCTCTGGGCGCCGCGGCCTGCACGCCGCATGAGCAGCGCGTCGGCGGAGGCGCCGCGATCGGCGCCGCGACCGGCGCCGTAATCGGCGGTCTCGCCACCGGCCGCGCGGGCGGCGCCGTTGCCGGCGGCCTGATCGGCGCGGCGGGCGGCGCCATCATCGGCTCGGCGACCTCGCCCTATTATGATGACGGCTATTACGACGGCTGCCCCTATGGCTATTACCGCGACCGCTACGGCCGGCTCTACTGCCGCTGAGCACGTCTCGTTCGAGCAGGCCTGAACGCCTCTCATCCGATGGATCGCCATGCGTCCTGCCGGACGTCGACTGGCGATCCATCGCCTTGTGGCTGCCGCTTTGTCGCAGCGCCGGCTTTCGTCCATAAAGTGGATATCGCTTTTCGGCACGATGCTTTAGATCGGGCCTCATGCGGAAGACCGGTTCCCACCGTTTCACGTCCTGCACCGGGACGGGCTGAACGATGAAATCATTCCACTGGGGCGCATTGGGAGGCGGAGGCCTCGGCTTTGCGCTCGGCGGGCCGCTCGGAGCGCTCGTCGGCGCGCTTGCCGGCCATGTTCTGGTCGACCGCGAGGGTGCGCCCTTCGGCCCTGCGCCCCGCCAGCTCATCTTCACCACGGGTCTCGTCGCGCTCGCCGCCAAGATGGCGCGCGCCGACGGGGTGGTGACGCGCGACGAGGTCGCTGCCTTCCGCCGCATCGTCACGGTGCCAGCCGACGAGCAGGGTCATATCGAGCGCCTGTTCGACCTCGCCAAGCAGACCAGCGCCGGCTTCGAGGCCTATGCCAGCCAGATCGCCGAGAGCTTCCGCGAGGAGCCGGCCCTGCTCGAGGACGTGCTCGACGGGCTTTTCCTGATCGCTGCCGCCGACGGCGCGATCCATGAGCGCGAGCACGACTATCTGCACGACGTCGCGATGATCTTCGGCATCGACGAGGCCGGCTTCGCCCGCATCGAGGCACGCCATGTCCGCCGCCGCGACGATCCCTATCTCGTGCTCGGCGCCAGCCGCGAGATGAGCGACGCCGAGATCCGCAAGCTGCATCGCGCTCTGGTGGTCGAGAACCACCCCGATCGCGAGATCGCCCGCGGATTGCCCGAGGAGGCCATCTGCATCGCGACGCGCCGGCTGGCTGCAATCAATGCCGCCTGGGATGCGATCCAGAAGGAGCGCGGCCTCGCTGGCCGGCTGGCTGCGCCGGCATGAGCGTCACGACCAAGCCCGACAGCCGCTTCGCCGCCAAGGTCTTCCCCTCGCCCAACCATGGCGAGCGCAAGTTCCGTGACGGGTCTGCCGATCGCCGCCCGGACACGCTGATCCTGCACTATACCGGCATGCCCGACACCGGCGAGGCACTGCAATGGCTGTGCAACCCGATCGCCCAGGTTTCCTGCCACTACTTCGTCTTCGAGAACGGCCACGCCCTCCAGCTCGTGCCCGAGGAGCGCCGCGCCTGGCATGCCGGCGCCTCGCACTGGGCCGGCGAGACCGATCTCAACTCCGCCTCGATTGGCATCGAGATCGCCAATCCCGGCCATCCCGGCGGCCTTCCCGACTTCCCGGAGGAACAGCTCGCCGCGACGCTGAACCTCTGCCGCGACATCTGCGAGCGCTGGCAAATCCCGCCCGAGCGCGTGCTCGCCCATTCCGACATCGCGCCCGGCCGCAAGATCGATCCCGGCGAGAAGTTTCCCTGGCGTCGCTTCGCTGAAGGCGGCGTCGGCATCTGGGTCGAGCCGGCGCCGATCAAGGGCGGCCGCTTCTTCGCCCGCGGCGATGCCGGCCCGCCGGTCGAGGCCCTGCAGGCGATGTTCGCCATGCTCGGCTACGGCGTCGCGGTGGACGGGGTCTATGACGAGCGCTTCGAAGCCGTCGTCGCCGCCTTCCAGCGCCATTGGCGGCCACAGAAGATCGACGGCGTCGCCGATGGCTCGACCATCACGACGCTACGCGACCTCCTGGCGCTGACACAGGAAGCGCGGACGGCGTAGAGCCGCAGCTTTCTCCAACATTGCAGCGAGTTAACTCGTCTGCGCCGCCCGTTTCTGGCATGCTGCTGCTATGGTAGGGCGACCGTGCTGCGCTGCCGGAGGAGAAGCGAACGTGCGTGTCTGGGTAATCGGGGCCGGTATCGGTGCGGCAGTGCTCGCCACCGGCTATTTGGCCCTGCGGCCGACAGGAGGCGTGGCCAACGACGCCGCCTACCGCACGGCTGCGATCGATCGCGGCCAGATCACCGCCTCGGTCCGCGCCACCGGCACCCTGACCCCTGTCACCACCGTGGTCGTCGGCTCGATGCTGTCCGGCCAGGTCGTCGAGATCCTCGCCGACTATAATTCGCAGGTGAAGGCGGGCCAGATCGTCGCCCGGCTGAACAGCGACCAGATCAAGACCCGCCGTGACGCCGCGGCCGCCGACCTCTCCCAGGCCAAGGCCGATCTCGTGGTCAAGCGCGCCCAGCTGGAGCGCGCGAGGGTCGCACGGACCAAGGCGGATTCCACCGTCAAGGACCTCGAAGCGCAGCGCGACCGCACCAAGGCGCAGCTCACCGACGCCAAGCGCACCTTCGACCGCCAGAACGAACTGTTCACCCGCGGCGCCGGCGCCCAGCAGGGCCTCGACAGCGCCCGCACCCAGGTCGAGATCCAGACCGCGACGCTCGCCTCCAACGAAGCCCAGATCGCCTCGCTCAAGGCCGAGATCAGCGGGCTCGATGCCGATATCTCGCTCGCCGAAGGGCAGGTCCAGTCCGGCGAGGCGCTGATCTCCCAGCGCGAGGCCAAGCTGAAGGACATCCTGATCGATCTCGAGCGCACCGATATCCGCTCGCCCGTCGACGGCGTCGTCGTCCAGCGTCAGGTCAATCTCGGCCAGACCGTCGCCGCCTCGCTCTCGGCGCCGGAGCTCTTCCAGATCGCCCAGGACCTGCGCATCATCGACATCTACGCCAATATCGACGAGGCCGATGTCGGGCGCCTCAAGACCGGCCAGACCGTCTCCTTCAGCGTCAACGCCTATCCGAACCGCAGCTTCCAGGGGAAGGTCGAGATGGTGCGTCTCGGCGCCCAGACCATCCAGAACGTCGTCACCTATACCGGCGTGGTGCGTGTCGAGAACCGCGACCTCGCGCTGCTGCCGGGCATGACCGCCAATGTCCAGATCGTCACCGACGACCGGCAGGACGTGCTGCGCGTGCCGAACGCTGCCCTGCGCTTCCGCCCGCTCGGCGGCCCGACCGCCCTCCCCGCCGAGGCGCCGGCCGCTCGCGGCGGCGGGAACCGTGCCGCCGGCGCGTTGCGCGAGCGCATCGAGGAGGACGTGCAGCCGACGCCGGAGCAGAAGCAGGCGATCGCCGCGATCTTCGCCGAGCGGCGCGGCGAAGGCCGGCGCCCGACCGCCGGGCTCTCGGAGGAAGAGCGCCGCGCCACCTTCCGCGCCGCGCGCGAGGAGATGCGCAGCAAGATCGCCGCCGTGCTCGATCCCGAGCGCCGCGCCAAGTTCGAGGCCTTGATGCAGGAGGGGCGCCCGGCGGCGCAGGACTTCGCGCCCGGCCGCGTCTATGTGCTCGATGGCGACGGCCAGCCCAAGCCGCTCGCGGTCCGGCTCGGCCCGAGCGACGGCGCCTTCACCCAGATCGTGCCCACCGCCGAGATCGCCGAGAACACGCAGGTCGTGGTCGGCGGCGGTCCCCGCGGCGCCGAGCCGACGCCGGCGAGCCGCGGCCCCGCCCCGCGCGGCCCGCGGCTGTTCTGAGGCGCCGGCGATGGCCCTGATCGAGGCACGCGCGCTCTCCCGGGTCTACGATCTCGATTCCGGCCGCGTCACCGCGCTCGACCGGGTCAACCTCGACATCGAGGCCGGCGATCTCGTCGCGGTGATGGGGCCCTCCGGCTCCGGCAAGTCGACCTTCATGAACCTGATCGGCTGCCTCGACCGGCCGACCGGCGGCCAGTACCGGCTCGACGGCGTCGAAGTCGAGACGCTTTCGGGCGACGGGCTCGCCGAACTGCGCAACCGCAAGCTCGGCTTCGTCTTCCAGCAGTTCAACCTGCTGCCGCGCGTCGATGCCTGCGCCAATGTCGAACTGCCGATGGTCTATGCCGGGGTCGACCGCAAGGCACGCCGCGAGCGGGCGCTCGCCGCGCTCGGCCGGGTCGGCCTCGCCGAACGCGCCCATCACCGGCCGATGCAGCTCTCCGGTGGTCAGCAGCAGCGCGTCGCGATCGCCCGCGCCCTCGTCAACCAGCCGCGCCTGCTGCTCGCCGACGAGCCGACCGGCGCGCTCGACAGCCGCACCGCGCTGGAAATCCTCGCCCTCTTCCAGGACCTCAACCGCGAGGGCGTCACCGTCGTGCTCGTCACGCACGACGCCGAGGTCGCCCGCCACGCCCGCCGCGTGGTGCGCTTCCGCGATGGCCATATCATCGCCGATGCCCGCCAGGAGCCGGCCGATGCCCGCGCCGCACTGGCGGAACTCGACCGCGCTCCCTCTGCGGAGGCCGCCGCATGAGCCTGCTGGAAGCCATTCGCTCCGCCCTCTCCGCCATCGGCGCCAATGCGCTGCGCTCGGCCCTGACCATGCTCGGCATCATCATCGGCGTCGCCGCGGTGATCGCCATGGTCGCGATCGGCTCGGGTGCCCGCGAGCGCGTCGACAGTCAGATCAAGTCGCTCGGGGCCAATCTCGCCATCATCCAGTCCGGCAACGTCACCCAGGGCGGCGTCCGGCTCGGTGCCGGCGCCTCCTCGACCCTGACCGACGAGGATGCCCGCGCCGTCGTCAACGAGGTCGAGGACGTCGTCGCGGCCGCCCCGGTGATCACCACCCGTGCCCAGGCGGTCTATGCGGGGACCAACTGGTCGACGATGATCACCGCGACCGATCTCGATTTCTTCACCGCCCGCGAATGGGGCCTCGCCGAGGGCCGGCTGTTCGAGCCTGAGGAGATTCGGCGCGGTGAGATCGTCGCGATCATCGGCCAGACCGTGGCGCGCAACCTGTTCGGCGACTCTGATCCGCTCGACCAGATGTTCCGCATCCGCAACGTGCCCTTCAAGGTCATCGGAGTGATGGCGGCCAAGGGTCAGTCGGCGCTTGGGCAAGATCAGGACGACGTCATCTTCGTGCCGCTAGACACCGGCCGGCGCCGCATCGTCGGACGCAACTATGCCCGCGACCGCTCGGTGCAGACCATCATGGTCAAGTTCGCCAGCGAGCCGGCGATCAACCCCGGCATCGAGCAGACCCGCGCCTTGCTGCGCCAGCGCCATCGCCTCACCGAGGACCAGGATGACGACTTCATCGTCCGCAACCTGACCGAGATCGCCAACACCGCGACCGCCGCCGCCAGCACCCTCTCCTGGCTGCTCGCCGCCGTCGCCGGTGTCTCGCTGCTGGTCGGCGGCATCGGCATCATGAACATCATGCTGGTCTCGGTGACCGAGCGCACCCGCGAGATCGGCCTCAGGCTCGCCGTCGGCGCCCGCCAGCGCGATGTGCTCTCGCAGTTCCTGATCGAGGCGACGACGCTCGCCACCATCGGCGGCGCCGTCGGCATCGCCCTCGGCGTCGGCGCCGCGACGGCGATCGCCCGTTTCGCCGGCTGGCCCTTCGTGATCTCGGTGGAGACCATCCTGATCGCGGTCGGGGTCTCCGGGCTGATCGGCGTCTTCTTCGGCTTCTACCCGGCGCGGCAGGCGGCACGGCTGGACCCGATCGAGGCGCTCAGGCGCGAATAGTCCACGCCAGGGGGGCGAGTCAGGCAAGCGTTAACCATTTCCGCCTAGCTTCATCGCACATCGCCCCCAGAAGCAGCGCCCTGCCGCGTCACTGCATGCGAGACGATCGTTGAACCGCAATCAGCTCTCCGACGGCGAGGCAAGGCGCCTCTACGATCAGGCTGCCCTGCTGGCGGGGCTCGGCGCCTGGGAATGTGACCTCAGGACGACGCAGCTCTGCTGGACCGACGGTGTCTACGACCTGTTCGGCCTGCCACGCGGCTCGACACTGCACCGGCCTTCGACCGTCGACCTCTATCACAACGAGTCCCGCGCCGAGATGGAGCGCCTGCGCGGCCGGCTGATCGCCAGCGGCCAGAGCTTCGTCATGGATGCCCGGATTCGCTCCGCCGCGGGAGCCGAGCGCTGGATGCGCCTCTCCGCCTCCGTCACGCACGAGCATGGTCGCCCCGTCCGTATCCACGGCGCCAAGCAGGACATCACTAGCGAGAAGGACATGTGGCAGGGGCTGCGCCGGCTCGCCTACAGCGATCCGCTGACCGGCCTCGCCAACCGCCGTGCCTTCGAAATGCAGCTCTCGGACCTCCGCCGCAGTCTCGGCGACGGCTGCGCGCTCGGCCTCCTCGCCATCGTCGATCTCGACAATCTGAAGCCGATCAACGACCGCTTCGGCCATGCCGCCGGCGACGAATGCCTGCGGCAACTCGCAATGCGGCTGGAAACCTCGCTGAGCGATGCCGCGATCGTTGCCCGCATCGGCGGCGACGAGTTCGCCCTGCTGCTCTGCTCGGCAGGTGGCCGCCCCTATCTGCTCCACCGCCTTGAAGAGGCACAGAAGGCGCTGGCGCGCCCGGTCACCTGGCACAAAAACACGATCGAAATCAGCGCCTCGATCGGCGCGACCTTGCTGCGCCCCGGCCTGCTGCACGATCCGGAACGGCGCTTCGCCGAGGCTGACGCCGCCCTCTACATCGCCAAGACGGCGGGCCGGAACTGCCTGCGCCTCTACGGCGATCCGGTGCGGGATGCGAAGGCAGCGGTGCAGGCGGCCAGCGCTGACGTGCTGCGGGTGGTTTGAGGCCGAGGACCCGGCACGGATCCCCGGTGTCCGGAACCTCCGGAAGCTACGGCGTCAGCCCTCCATCAGGTGGCTGAACAGGATCGAAAGCCCGAGGCAGACGAGCGCCATACCTCCGACACGCTCGGCCCACCGGCCGAATGTGGCGCCGATCAGGTTGCCGGCCATCATGCCGCCGGTCGACATCAGGAATGTCGCAAAGCCGATCGCCAGTGCGACGACCAGAATGTTCACGTCGAGGAAGGCCAGGGAAACGCCGACCGCCATGGCGTCGATGCTGGTGCCGATCGCTGTCGCCATCAGCGCCCAGAGCGAGCTGTCCTGTGCCGAGGCGGAGCGTTCCTCGGCAGGCTTCAGCGAATGCAGGACCATGCGCCCGCCGACGATGCCGAGCAGGATGAATGCGATCCAGTGGTCGATGGCCGCCACGTACTGGCTCGCCGCCAGACCCGCCGCCCAGCCGATCAGCGGAGTGATCGCCTCGACGACGCCGAAGATCGCACCGGTGCGGAGTGCCTCGGCGAAACGCGGCCGGCGCGATGCGGCGCCACGCCCGATGGAAGCGAGCAGGGCGTCGACGGACATGCCGACGGCGAGAACGGCTATGGAAACGGGTGACATGACTTTCTCTTGCGCGGACGAAGGACCGGACGGATTTCGGGCCTTGTCCGCAAGGCACACCGCCACGGTCTCGCTTGGCCGAGTTCACTCGGCTGGTCGCACCACGCAGTCCTCGCCGCGAGCGTGTTGATGCGACCGCGCGCCTCTGCGCGCCGCTACTCCCCGTCCCGCCAGGAGCTAAAGAGCAGACCGAAAAATGTCAATTGATTAATGTTATCAATATCTTGTCATTGAGACGCATTTGCAGTAACGGCAATAGCGCCGCGTGCCGGCGCCCCATCGGCGAGCGCTCCGACACGCCGTGGCGAAACTGTGCGCTTCATCCCGCCGAGGCACCGAGGGGTGCCCGCCGGCAAGGCCATTTCGAAAAACGGCTGCGTCCTGTCGGAACCTTCCGCTCTCGACCGTCCTTGGACTGACGGGCCAGTATCGGCCTGACGTCACAGGAAGGAGGCCGGCGATGAAAGTCACCCAGAATCTCTGGTTCGAGAAGGACATGGAAGCAGCGATCAGCCTCTATACCTCGCTCATTCCGAACTCGGCACGCGAATGGGCCAGCGCCCTGCCGGCGGACTCGCCCAGCGGGCCGGCCGAGAGCGTCAAGATCGCCACCTTCACCATTGGCGGCCAGCGCTACCAGGCCTTCGAGGCGGCACGCTCCGACAGCTTCAACCACACCTTCTCGATCGTCGTCGAATGCGAGACGCAGGCCGAGATCGACCGTCTCTGGGACGCGCTCGGCGCGGGCGGCATGATCGAGCAGTGCGGCTGGCTTCGGGATCGCTGGGGGTTGTCCTGGCAGATCGTGCCGAAGCGGCTGATCGAGCTGGTCCGCGATCCCGACCGCGCCAAGGCGAAACGCGTCGCCGAGGCGATGCTGAAGATGGTCAAGCTCGATATCGCCGGCCTGGAAGCCGCGGCCAAGGGTTAAAGCCTTCGCGCACGCAGCGGTGTTCTATGACTAAACCCGATGACCGGCCTGCGCCGGGCAGGAGGGCTTTTCCATGCTGGTGCAGCCCTGCTTCGGCCGAGGCCCACCCGCATCACCCGAAGCAGGAACCAGGCTGAGCCGCATCGGGGTATCCTCCGACTAGGCACAGCCTGTTCAGCAGCGGAACTAGCGGACCTTGGCAGCGCCAAAGCCATGGCTCCTTGCGCCCCATGCGACCGCGAATGTCGCGATCAGAAGCGCGGCCAGCACCCACGGGAACGGTGTGACTCCAAACCCGCTCAGCAAGAGGCCACCGAGGATGCCGCCGCCGGCGATGGCGAGATTCCAGGTCGTCACCAGCATCGACTGGGCGACATCGGCCGCGCGGCCCGCCGCCTTGGCGGAAGCGGTCTGGAACAGCGTCCCGGCCCCGCCGAAGGCCAGTCCCCAGACGGCGACCGCGCCATAGATCACGCCAGGCATGGTACCCGCGATTCCGAGGGCCAATGCGGAAAGGCCGAACAACGCGACGCTCGCCAGAACCAGTTGGCGCAACCAGCGATCGATCAGGGCTCCCGTGATCCAGATGCCGAGCAGCGAGGCGAGGCCGAAGACCAGCAGCACGACATCGGTCCGTTCCTTGAGGCCGGCCGGCTCCAGAAAGGGCGCGATATAGGTGTAGAGCGTGTTGTGGGCGAGCACATAGGCGAACACCACGAACAGGACAGGCCGTACGCCCGGCAACGTGAAGACCGTCCTCAGCCCGAACTCCTGTCCCCGCTTCTGGCCGGGAAAATCAGGCACGCTAGCCAGAACCCAGAACACGAGCAGCACCGTCAGCCCGCTCATCGCGCCGAAGGTCCAGCGCCAGCCCACAAGGGTGCCGAGGAAGGTGCCCACCGGAATGCCGAGCGAGAGGGCGAGCGGCGCTCCGACCATGGCGATCGCGATCGCGCGCCCCTGCAGATGCTCGGGCACCATGCGCGCGGCATAGCCGGCCGCCAGCGCCCAGAGCAGCCCGGCGCTCATGCCGGCGACGAAACGGGCGACCAGCGTGACTGCGTAACTATCGGAGATCGCCGTCACCGTGTTGACGACGGCAAAGCCGCCGATGGCAATCAGCAGCAGTGTACGCCGCCGCCAGTTCTGCGTGGCGATCGTCAGGGGAATGGCGGAGACGAGCGAGCCGACCGCATAGGCGGTGAGGAGCTGGCCGATCAGCGCCTCGGATTGTCCAAGGCTCTCAGCCATTTGCGGGAGCAGCCCCGATGGCAGGATTTCGGTGAGGAGCGTGATGAAGGCCGCCATGGCGAGCGCCAGCAAGCCCCCCAGGGGCAGCCTCGCCTCGCTCGTGCCGGTCGATATCGTATCTGTCGCTGATGTCATGGCTATCGCGCCTTCGAAGATGGATCGGCGCTTGAGGTAGCTGGTTTCCAATGAGCGAAAAACAGGACACAACTCACGACACTTTGGACATTCTCGTCATGACTGGGTGACCGCCGCATGGACAGTCTCGGAGCACTCTTCGCCTTTGTGCATGCGGCAGAAGCCGATGGGTTCACCGAGGCCGGCCGCAAGCTCGGCATCTCAGCCTCGGCCGTCAGCAAGGCGGTGGCGCGCCTGGAGGAGCGGCTCGGCGCAAGGCTGTTCCACCGCTCGACCCGCAGCGTCACGCTGACGCCGGAGGGCGCGATGTTCCTCGAACGCTGCCGGCGCATCCTCTGCGAATACGAGGCCGCAGAGCTCGAACTCTCGCGCAGTCGGGCGACGCCGCAAGGCAAGCTGCGCGTCAGCCTGCCCTCGATGAGCATGATCCCGATGGCCAAGCTCGCGGCCTTCAAACGGCGCCACCCCGAGATCGAACTCGAACTCGATGCCACCGACCGGGTTGTAGACGTCATCGGCGAGGGTTTCGACGTGGTGCTCCGCACCGGCGAGCACGCCGATTCCCGGCTGATGACCCGCACCCTCGGCCATTTCCGTCAGGCGCTCGTCGGGTCGCCGGACTATTTCCGCAGGATGGGCACGCCGGAGGCGCCGGAAGACCTCGCCCGGCACGCCTGCCTCGTCTACCGCTTCGCCAACACCGGCAAGCTCCACCAATGGCCCTTGTCCAGAGGCGGTGAGCCCGCGCAGGTCGAAATCCAGCCCAGCGTTGTCACGAACGCGCTCGAAGCGCAGATCGGCCTCGCCGAAAGCGGGCTCGGCATCGCCTGCGTTCCTGATCTATCCGTCGCCGAGCACCTGCGGCGCGGCTCCCTCGTCCGCATTCTCGAAAGCTATGTCGAGGCGCAGACCAAGCTCAGCGTGATGTGGCCCGCCAGCCGCTACGCCTCGCCGAAATTGCGGGCCTTCGTCGATTTTGCGGCGGAGGAGTTCCTGAAAGCTGCGATCGATTGAAGGGGCGCGGGAACCCCTCTCCTGGAAGGAGAGGGGCAGGGGTGAGGTGTTCGGAATGAAAACGTTGGCGTGAACCCATCTGCGCAGTCGGCCCTGGCACCACGAGCAGGCATCTACACCTCACCCAAGCGCTGCGCACTCCGCCCCGATCTGCGCGATGACGGCATCCAAATCATTCAGCACGTCCTCATTGCGGAAGCGGATGAGCATGAAGCCATGGCGCTCGATCTCGTTGCTGCGGGCGATATCGTAGTCGCGCTGAACATCATGCTGGCGCCCGTCGAGCTCGATGACGAGCCTGCGCTCGAAACTGAGGAAGTCGACGGTGTAATCGAGCAAAGGAACCTGGCGGCGGAACTTCACGCTACCGAAACGGCGTCCACGCAGGAGCGCCCAGAGGATGTCTTCAGGCTTGGTTGCCTGGCGGCGGAGCTTGCGCGCGAAATGTTGATGCTCGCCGACCATCGGAGCTTCCTTCGGAGAGCGCGTACACCTCACCCCTGCCCCTCTCCTTACAGGAGAGGGGTTCCCCGCGCCTCACCTAGCTCCTACTCGGCCGCCTCCGCATAGGCACTCGGCTCGTAGTTCAGGATCGGCGCCAGCCAGCGCTCGACCTCGCGGATATCCATGCCCTTGCGCGCCGCATAGTCCTCGACCTGGTCGCGCTCGACCTTGGCGACGCCGAAATAATACGACTCCGGATGCGAGAGATAGAGTCCGGAAACCGAAGAGCCCGGCCACATCGCATAGCTCTCAGTCAGCTTGACGCCGACCCGGCGCTCGGCCTGGAGGAGTTCGAACAGCGTCGCCTTCTCGGTATGGTCGGGCTGGGCGGGATAGCCCGGCGCCGGGCGGATGCCCTGGTATTCCTCGCGGATCAGATCCTCGTTCGAATAGTTCTCGTCCGGCGCATAGGCCCAGAACTCGGTCCGCACGCGCTGGTGCATGCGCTCCGCGAAGGCCTCGGCGATGCGGTCGGCCAACGCCTTGACCATGATCGAGCGGTAATCATCGTTGTCGCGGGCGAAGCGCTCCGAAATGCGCTCCTCTTCCGCGCCCGAGGTCACGACGAAGGCGCCGATATAGTCGGGCGAACCGCCCTCCGGCGCGACGAAGTCCGAGATGCACATGTTGGGCTTGCCGTCGCGCTTGGAAAGCTGCTGGCGCAGGCCATGGAAGGTGGCGAGCTTCTCCTGCCGGCTCTCGCCGGTATAGAGACGGATGTCGTCGCCGACGGCGTTGGCCGGCCAGAAGCCGATCACCGCCTTCGGATTGAACCAGCGCTCCTCGACGACGCGCTTCAGCATTGCCTGCGCATCGTCCCAGAGCGCGCGCGCCGCCTCGCCCTGCTTCTCGTCCTCGAGGATCGCAGGGTATCGGCCTTTCAGCTCCCAGGTCTGGAAGAACGGCGTCCAGTCGATCAGCGGTACAAGCTCAGCGAGGTCGTAGCTGCGGAAGACGCGCGTGCCGAGGAAGGTCGGCTTCGGCGGCTGGTAGCCGGCCCAGTCCGGCTTGAAGGCGTTGGCGCGCGCCTTGGTGAGCGGCAGGCGCTGCTTCTCGGCCTCGGAGCGGCGATGGGCGGCGGCGACCTTCTCGTACTCGGCCTGGAGGCCCTCGACGTAAGGCCCCTTCTGCTCCTGCGAGAGCAGGCTGGAGACGACGCCGACCGCGCGCGAAGCATCGGTGACGTAGACCGCCTGGCCCTGGTTGTAGGCCGGATGGATCTTCACCGCCGTATGGACGCGGCTCGTCGTCGCCCCGCCGATCAGCAGCGGGATGTCGAAGCCCTCGCGCTCCATCTCGGAGGCGACGGTGACCATCTCGTCGAGCGAGGGCGTGATCAGCCCGGAGAGGCCGATGATGTCGACCTTCTCCTTGCGCGCGGTGTCGAGGATCTTCTGTGTCGGCACCATCACGCCGAGATCGATCACCTCGTAATTATTGCACTGGAGCACGACGCCGACGATGTTCTTGCCGATGTCGTGGACATCGCCCTTCACCGTCGCCATCAGCACCTTGCCGGCGGCCGAACGCTCGGCGCCGCCATTGAGGCGCTTCTCCTCTTCCATGTACGGCATGAGATAGGCGACCGCCTGCTTCATCACGCGGGCCGACTTCACCACCTGCGGCAGGAACATCTTGCCGGCGCCGAACAGGTCGCCGACCACGTTCATGCCGGCCATCAGCGGCCCTTCGATGACATGCAGCGGCTTTTCGGCCTGCGCCCTCGCCTCTTCGGTATCGCGGTCGATGAACTCGGTGATGCCGTTGACCAACGCGTGCTCGAGCCGCTTGTGCACATCGGCCTCGCGCCAGGCGAGATCCTTGCCCGAGACCGCCGCCGAGCCATCGCCCTTGAAGCGCGGCGCCGCTTCGAGCAGCCGCTCGGTGGAATCCTTGCGGCGGTTGAGGACAACGTCCTCGCAGAGCTCGCGCAGTTCCGGGTCGAGGTCATCGTAGCTGCCGAGCTGGCCGGCATTCACGATGCCCATGTCCATGCCGACCTTGATGCAATGGTACAGGAAGACCGAGTGCATCGCTTCGCGCACCTTCTCATTGCCGCGGAACGAGAAGGACAGGTTCGAGACACCGCCCGAGATATGGGCGTGCGGCAGCGTCTCGCGGATGGTGCGGGTCGCGTTGATGAAGTCGTTGCCGTAGTTGTCGTGCTCCTCGATGCCGGTCGCGACCGCGAAGATGTTCGGATCGAAGATGATGTCCTCGGGCGGGAAGCCCGCGACCTCGGTCAAGAGCTTGTAGGCGCGCGTGCAGATCTCGATCTTGCGCTCATAGGTGTCGGCCTGGCCGGTCTCGTCGAAGGCCATGACCACGACGGCGGCGCCGTATTGCCGGCAGATGCGGGCATGCTCGAGGAAAGCCTCCTCGCCCTCCTTCATCGAGATCGAGTTGACGATCGGCTTTCCCTGGATCGTCTTCAGGCCGGCTTCGATCACATGGAACTTCGACGAGTCGACCATGATCGGTACGCGGGAGATGTCCGGCTCCGAGGCGATCAGGTTGCAGAACTCGGTCATCGCCTTCTCGGAATCGAGCAGGCCCTCGTCCATGTTGATGTCGATGACCTGCGCGCCATTGGCGACCTGTTCGCGCGCGACGTCGAGTGCGGCGGCATAATCGCCGGCCGTCACCAGCTTGCGGAACTTGGCCGAGCCGGTGACGTTGGTGCGCTCGCCGACGTTCACGAACGGAATGGTCTCGTCGAGCGTGAACGGCTCGAGACCGGCGAGCCTGAGATAGGGCTTGGGCTCCGGAACGGCGCGCGGCGCCTTGCCGGCAACCGCCTCTGCAATGGCGCGGATATGGTCGGGCGTCGTGCCGCAGCAGCCGCCGACCATGTTGACGAAGCCGGCATCGGCGAACTCCGCCAGCATCTTGGCGGTCGCTTCCGGCCGCTCGTCATAGAGGCCGAACTCGTTGGGCAGGCCGGCATTGGGATAGGCGCAGACCAGGGTGCCGGCGACGCGCGACATGTCCTTGATATGGGCGCGCATCTCGCGGGCGCCGAGGGCGCAGTTGAGGCCGATCGTCAGCGGGTCGGCATGGCGCACCGCATTCCAGAAGGCCTCGACCGTCTGGCCCGAGAGCGTGCGGCCGGAGAGGTCGGTGATCGTGCCGGAGATCATCACCGGCAGCTTCGAGCCCTTCTCGCGGAAGACCTCCTGGATCGCGACGATCGCCGCCTTGGCGTTGAGCGTGTCGAAGATCGTCTCGATCAGCAGCAATTCGGAGCCGCCATCGATCAGGCCGCGCACCTGCTCGGCGTAGGAATCGCGCACCTGGTCGAAGGTCACGGCGCGGAAGCCGGGATTGTTGACGTCCGGCGAGATCGAGAGGGTGCGGTTGGTCGGGCCGATCGCGCCGGCGACGAAGCGGCGGCGACCGTCCTCCTTGCGGGCGATCTCGGCGGCCTCGCGCGCGATGCGGGCGCATTCGACGTTGAGCTCGTAGACGATCGCTTCCATGCCGTAATCGGCTTGGGCGATCGAGGTGCCGGAGAAGGTGTTGGTCTCGACGATGTCGGCACCGGCCCGGTAATAGGCGAGATGGATGTCGCGCAGCGCATCGGCCTGCGTCAGCGCGATCAGGTCATTATTGCCCTTGAGGTCGTGGTTCCAGCCCTTGAAGCGCTCGCCGCGGAAGTCGGCCTCGGAGAGCTTCAGATTCTGGATCTGCGTGCCCATCGCGCCGTCGAGCACGAGGATGCGCTCGGAAGCGGCCTGGCGCAGAGCGCGCTCGATCTCGGCGCCGTCGGCGGGAGTGGGCTTGTAGTCGGACATCGGGAACGCTTTCGTCTCGGTTCTTTGCGGCGCTGGTAGCGCCCTTCCCGTCATTGCGAGGAGCGTAGCGACGAAGCAATCCAGGGGAACATGGAGCTCTGCCGCTCCTGGATTGCTTCGCTTACGCTCGCAATGACGACGTCACTCCGCCGCGACCTGCTGCGCCTGCGCCTTCTCCGGCTTCAGCCCGACGAGATGGCAGATCGCATAGACCAGGTCGGCCTTGTTCATCGTGTAGAAATGCAGGTCCGAGACGCCACGGTCGATGAGGTCGAGCACCTGCTCGGCGCAGACGGCGGCGGCGACCAGCCGGCGCGTCGCTGGATCGTCCTCCAGCCCCTCGAAGCGATCGGCCAGCCATTGCGGCACGCTCGCCCCGGTTTTGCGGGCAAAGCCGGCGGTCTGCTTGAAGTTCTGCACGGGAACGATGCCCGGCAGGATCGGGATCTCGATGCCGCGCGCGCGGACCTTGTCGAGATAGCGGAAATAAACGTCGTTATCGAAGAAGAACTGGCTGATCGCCCGGGTCGCGCCGGCATCGACCTTCTTCTTCAGCGCGTCGATATCGGCGTCGAGCGAGGCCGCCTCGGGATGCTTCTCCGGATAGGCCGAGACCGTGACCTCGAAATCGCCAACCTTGCGAATGCCGGCGACGAGGTCCGAGGTCTGGTGATAGCCCTGCGGATGCGGCTCGTAGACCGTGCCGAGCCCGCCGGCCGGATCGCCACGGAGCGCCACGATATGGCGCACGCCGGCCGCCCAATAGGCGCGGATGACCTCGTCGACCTCGCCACACGAGGCGGAGACGCAGGTCAGATGCGCCGCCGGCTTCAGGCTGGTCTCGTCGACCATGCGCTTCACCGTGTTGTGGGTGCGCTCGCGGGTCGAGCCGCCGGCGCCATAGGTCACCGAGACGAAGGCAGGTCCGAGCGGCTCGAGCCGGCGTACGCTGTCCCAGAGGCTGACCTCCATCTCCTCGTTCTTCGGCGGGAAGAACTCGAAGGAGACGCGCGGGCGGCGCGAGCCGTGCCGGCTGGGGCGGAAAGCGTTCATCACGCAACCTCACGATCGAACTGTCGAAGGGGAAAATCGCCCTGGAGGCGCCGGTCGCGGCCGCGCCAGAGCATGACGCCGAGCTGGCCGCTTCCGCCATCGGCGGCCGTGATCTCCTCGGCAAGATCGCATTCGAGGCCGGCCTCGGCGAACCAGCCGAGAATCTCGTCCTTCTCGAAGCCGAGCCGGCGATGAGCGTGCTCGGTGCGCAGGAATTCCATTTCGTGCGGCGCGAAGTCGACCAGGATCAGCCGCCCGCCCGGAGCGAGCAGCGCCGCCGCCTCGCGCAAGGCACGGGCCGGATCGTCGAGGAAATGCAGCACCTGGTGCACGATCACGAGATCGAAGGAACCGCGCGCGAAGGGCAGCGCGTAGATATCGCCCTGCCGGAGCTCGACCCGCGACAGCCCGGCCTTCTCAAGGTTGGCCCGCGCCACCGCCAGCATGGCGTGGCTGGCATCGACGCCGACCGCACGCGCCGCCTTTGGCGCCAGCCGCTCCAGCATGCGCCCGGTGCCAGTGCCGAGATCGAGCAGGGCTTGCAGCGGCTGCTCGCCGACCGCGGCCTCGACCGCAGCCTCGACCGCGGCATCGGAGACGTGCAGCGAACGCAGTTGGTCCCATTCGCGCGCGACATTGGCGAAGTAGGATTGGGCCGCAGCGGAACGGGTCGCGCGCACGGCAGCGAGCCGTTCCCGATCGGCGGCGAGAACCGGATCTGCCGAATCGAGATCGCGGGCGAGCGACAATGCCAGCGCGCCGCCCGGCGTCGCATCGTCGAGCCGGAAGAACGCGAAGGCCCCCTCGCGCGAGCGCCGCAGCAGGCCGGCCTCGGCCATCAGCTTGAGGTGCCGCGAAATGCGCGGCTGCGACTGGCCGAGAATATCGGTGAGATCGGAGACCGAGAGCTCACCTTCCGCCAGCAGCGCCAGAATCCGCAGGCGCGTTTCCTCGCCCGCCGCACGCAGCGAGGCCAGCAGGGTCGGCAGCGAATGGTGGAAGCGGCGGGTCACCGGCGAGCACCTCGAAAATCTGTAAAAGATATAAAGATATCTTTATGTCAGGGACGAGAATGATGCAAGCCTGCAGTGTCCGATATTTCAGTCGATACAGACGGATCAAACAAACGCGCGCCCCCTCGGAGATTGGATAGAGGCACGGCAAGCGACCACCGCTGATTGCCAGGGCAAAGCAGCGCCACCGCGATTCTGTTGGCGAGAGCGGGCCCTGATCCCCGCCTTCACCGCCCTGCCCTCGATTGCTATCGCACACCCGCCCGCATCGTCGCGCGCAGCACGCTGAAAATCCTGGGATCGGCGGCCTGCGCCACGTTGAAGCGCATGAAATGCCGCGCCGTCTGCGACAGGCTGAAGGCGTTGCCGGGCGCGAGCACGACCCCTTCGGCGAGCGCCTGCCGGGCGATCTCCCCCGCATCGAGCTCGCCCGGCAGCCGGCACCAGAGGAACAAGCCGCCGCGCGGCGTCAGCCAGGGCTCGATGCCGAGCGCAGCCAGTCGGCCGGTCGTCTCCGCCATGGCGCGGGCGAGCCGCTGGCGCAGCCCCTCGACATGCCGGCGATAGCTGCCGTCCTTGAGGAGGTCGAGTACCAGCTCGGCCGCGAGCCGCCCGCCGCCGAAGGAGAGCGCGACCTTGAGATCGGTCAGCCCCTCGATCCAGTCGCGCCGTGCAGCGATGTAGCCGCAGCGCACCGAAGCCGACAGCGTCTTCGAGAAGCTGCCGATCTGGATCACCCGCTCCAGCCCGTCGAGCCCGGCGAGGCGCGGCGCGGATTCCGGCTCAAGATCGCCGAAGATGTCGTCCTCGACGATGGTCAGGCCCGCCTGCTCGGCGAGCTTGAGCAGGCGGTGCGCGGTCGCCGCCGAAAGCGTCGCACCGGTCGGATTATGCAGGGCCGAATTGGTGATGTAGAGCCGCGGCCGGTGCTCGGTCAGCGCCTGCGCGAACAGGTCGAGATCGGGCCCCGACGGCGTATAGGGCACGCTGACGATGCGAGCGCGATGGGCGCGCAGCAGCGCCTGGAAATTGAAGTAGCAGGGATCGTCGACCAGCACGGTATCGCCGGGCTCGAGCAGGAAGCGGCAGACGAGGTCGATCGCCTGCGTGCCGGACTCCGCCAGGACGATCTGGTCGGGCGACGCCTCGACACCGCGCTCGGCGAGGCGATTGGCGAGAAGCTGACGCAGCGCCGGCAGGCCAAGCGGCGTGCCATACTCGGCCAGCGTCGCCGCATCGGCGCGGCCGAGCCGGCGCAACGCTCGGCGGATCGAAGCCTCCGGCATCCAGTCGGGCGGCAGCCAGCCACAACCCGGCCGCAAAGCCCCCTCGCCCGCATCGAGCGATTGCCGGGAGATCCAGAGCGGATCGACAGCCCGGTCGAGCTTCGGGGCGACGTCGGCAAGCGACAGCGGCGGGAGGCGCCGGACATAGAAGCCGGAGCCGCGCCTCGCCTGGATAGCCCCCTCGGCAGCGAGCCGCTCATAGGCTTCCACCACCGTCGATTTCGACACGCCCATGCTTTCGGCGAGCCCGCGGATCGAGGGGAGCTTGGCACCAGGCGCCAAGGTCCGGCCGGCGATGCGCTGCCGGATCGTCGCCATGACGCGCCCGACGAGCGTGTCGTCGGCGCCCGGCAGCTCGGCTGTTTCCTTAACCTGTACCGCTTCCAGCATCAGGACAGTTTGCCCGAACTGTATTGGACTGTCTCTGGAAATCTGTGACCTCTCGCGACATGCAGACGAGCCGCAGGAGGCATCATGGACAAGACTGCGAACGGCCTGCTCAACGGCTTCATCGGCGTGCTCATCTTCAGCGGCTCGCTGCCGGCGACGCGCGTCGCCGTCGCCGATTTCGACCCGATCTTCCTGACGGTGGCGCGCGCCGCCATCGCCGGGCTGTTGGGGCTCGCGCTCCTGCTCGCGCTCAGGCAGAAGCGACCTGAGCCCGCAGACCTTCTGCCGCTCGCCGTGGTCGCCCTCTGCGTCGTCGTCGGCTTCCCGCTGCTTACTGCGCTCGCCCTCCAGCACGTCACCTCCGCCCATTCGATCGTCTTCGTCGGCCTGCTGCCGCTCGCGACCGCGATCTTCGGGGTGCTCCGCGGCGGCGAACGTCCGCGCCCGGCCTTCTGGCTCTTCGCCGGACTCGGCAGCCTCTGCGTCGTCGGGTTCGCCTGGACGCAAGGCTTCGCCGCCTCTCCGGTCGGTGATCTGCTGATGCTCGCCGCGATCGTCGCCTGCGGGCTCGGCTATGCCGAGGGCGCCCGCCTCTCGCGCCATCTCGGCGGCTGGCAGGTGATCTCCTGGGCCCTGGTCCTGTCACTGCCGATCATGGCCGGCCTGACGCTGCTGACGCTGCCGGCCTCGTTCGCCCAGGCGGGCACCCCGGCCTGGCTCGGGCTCGCCTATGTCTCGCTGTTCAGCATGCTGATCGGCTTCGTCTTCTGGTATCGCGGCCTCGTCCAGGGCGGCATCGCCGCGGTGGGGCAATTGCAATTGCTGCAGCCCTTCTTTGGGCTGTCGCTGGCGGCTTTGCTGCTCGGCGAGACCGTCGGCTGGCAGATGGTGGCGACCTCGATCGCGGTGGTGGCCTGCGTCGCCGGCGCAAGGCGCTTTGCGCGGTAGACCGGGCCGACGGTCAGCCCTGCATCGGCTTCAGCACGACCACGGCATTGCCGGGCGCGATCCGTCCCGGCAGATCGACCGAGAGCACGAGTCCGCGCAAGCGCGCCGCCGCCTTGACGAAGGAAAATTCGAGCTCCGGCCGACCGACAGCCGCCGCGACCGCCCGCCCCGACAACCGACACGGAGAGTTGTAGGCCTCGACCCGCAGGACGGCGTTGCCGTCGAAACGGCCCTTGCCGCCCCAGGCACCACCGATCGCGAGCCGACTGCCCGGCGCGATCTGCGAGAAGCCCGGCAATCCCTCGACCGCGAGGTTGCCGCCGATCCATTGCGGCAGCAACGCCTCGATCGAGAGCGCTGCGGCGATCTCGGCAAGCTCATCCGGGCACAGCGCCGAGAGCTGCCGATCGTTGCGCAGCACGGCTCCCCGCGGCAGCCAGGGCTCGCGCGCACCGGCACGCCGCGTCGCGCCGTGATGGCGGTCGCCTGGAATACCGTGATGATCGAGATCGAGATGATCGGCTGGTGTCGTGACGAAACCTGCGCCGGAGCGATCCGTCCGCGCGGCCTGCAGCACCGCAACGAGCCTTCCGCTTGCGAGCACAGCCGTCACTGCGGCCGGGCCGGCGGTGGCCTCGCCGTTCTCATGCGCTCGGCCGGCTCAGATCAGCTTGAGCGAGCCGGCCGCTGTCTTGCCCCGTTCGGTCTTGAGCTCGAACGAGACCTTCTGTCCTTCCGTCAGCGTCAGCATCCCCGCTTCCTTGACGGCAGTGACGTGCACGAACACGTCCTTGCCGCCATCGGAGGGCTGAATGAAGCCAAAGCCTTTCTCGGTATTGAACCACTTCACGGTTCCGGTCGCCATCGCCGCATCCTTTGGAGCATTCATGGTCTCGCGACGCGCCTTGGAGACTAGCTCTCCAGGAGCCGCGCCAATCGAGGATTGACCGAAAACGAAATCTTGTCGAGATCAAAGCATTGGCAATTAAAGCGGACCTCTTCAGGGTTTCGTGATCTCGAATTGCGTCTTCGCCTCTGCCAGCGACGACCCGCCGAGATAGACCTCGACCATGCCGGGATCGAGCTGGTAGCGGCCGGCATCGTCATGGGCGCCCAGCGTTCGCGCCTCCAGCTTGAAACGTACAGTCTTCGTCTCGCCGGCCTTCACGAAGACTTTGTCGAAACCCTTGAGTTGGCGCAGCGGCCGCGACCGCTCGGCAACCGGCTGGCGGACATAGAGCTGAACGACCTCCTGGCCGTCGCGCTCGCTTTGGTTGGTCACGTCGACGCTGATCTCGACGACGCCGTTCATCGCCACCTTCTCGCGAGAAACGCGCGGATTGGCATAGGCGAAGCGGCTATAGGAGAGACCGAAACCGAACGGGTAGAGCGCCTCGTTGGCCTCGTCCATGAAGATCGATTCATAGCGCTGGCGGATCTTCTGCGGCCGGCCGGTCGGCAACTGGTCGTAATAGACCGGGATCTGCCCGACCGAGCGCGGGAAGCTCATCGGCACCCGCCCCGCCGGATTGATCTTGCCGGCCAGCACCTCGGCGATGGCGGCGCGCCCCTCGGTGCCGCCATGGAAGGTCTGGACGATTGCCGCGACATGCTTGTCGGCCCAGGTGAGGACCAGCGGCCGCCCCGTCGCCAGCACCAGCACCACCGGCTTGCCGGTCGCAACCAGCGCCGCGAGCAGCTCCTGCTGGACGCCCGGCAGGCCGAGATCGGTGCGCGAGGCGCCCTCGCCCATGAACTCGCAATCCTCGCCGAGCATGGCGACGACGAGGTCGGCGGCGGCGGCGGCCTTCACGGCCGCGTCCTTGTCCTTGAATTCGGTGCCGCAGTTCTTGGTGAAGGCCGGCTCGTAGGTGACGGCGATATCCGAAGGCAGCTGCTCGCGCAGCGCATCCGGCAGCGGCTGGACGAGGCGACGGCCGAGCCCGGCCGGATCGGTCCAGACCCGCTCATCCTCCGGCACCGCCATGGCGCCGATCACCGCGACCGACTTCACCGAAGGCGCGATCGGCAGCGTCGCCTTGTCGTTCCTGAGCAGGATCACGCCCTCGCGCGCCGCCTGGCGGGCAACCTTGCGGGCTTCTTCCGTCTGCATCAGCGACGGCGCCGCGGCGACGTCGACATCTCCCCGCTCGAACAGACCGAGATGATACTTGACCCGCAGCACGCGCCGCACCGCCTCGTCGAGCGCCTTCACCGGCACGCGACCAGCCTTCACCTCATTGGCGAGGTGCTTGTGGAAGACGTCGCCCATCATGTCCATGTCGATGCCGGCGAGCAGCGCCTTGCGCGCCGCCTCGGCGTCGTCCTTGGCGATACCGTGCAGGCGCAATTCGGTGATCGAGCCGAAATCCGAGGTGACGAAGCCGCGAAAGCCCCATTTGCCGCGCAGGAGATCGGTCAGCATGCCGCGATGGGCCGTGGCCGGCATGCCGTTCAGCGCGTTGAAAGCCGCCATCGCGGTCATCGCACCGGCCTCGAAGGCGGCCTTGAAGGGCGGCAAATGCAGGTCGTGGAGCTGGCTCAGCGGGATCCAGGTCGAGTTGTAGTCGCGCCCGGCCTCGCCGGCGCCATAGCCGACGAAATGCTTGACGCTCGCCGCGACGCCGCCGCGCTGATAGCCGCGGGTCCGCGCCGCAGCGACGACACTCGCGAGATGAACATCCTCGCCCGCACCTTCCAGTACGCGGCCCCAGCGTGGATCGCGCGACATGTCGACCATCGGCGCGAAGGTCCAGTTGATGCCGGCGGCGCTCGCCTCGCGGCCGGTCCAATAGGCCGCCTGCTCGATCAGTTGCGGGTTCCAGCTCGCCGCCTGGCCGAGCGGCAGCGGAAAGTAGGTCGAGAAGCCGTGGACGGCGTCGAGCCCGATGATCAGCGGGATCTTCAGCCGCGACTGGCGCACCGCCTCCTGGACCTGCCAGACCTCCTGCGGCACGACGAAGTTCATCACCGCGCCCATCCGGCCGGCCTTGACCTGATTGATGTCGAAGCCCTCGCCGCGCCCGGAGAGGTGGAGCTGTCCGACCTTCTCCTCCAGCGTCATCCTGCCGATCAGCGCATCGACCTTGCGCTCGATCGCGGCAGCCTCGGGGCCGGTTTTCCAGCCGACTCCCTGCTGGGCGAAAGCGATCGTGGCGAAGCCGCAGGTCAGGAGTGCAGCGAAGAGCCGCAGAATCATGTCGAAGCCTTGTGCTTGCTCGGAAGGTCGGGCGCCCGGTACAGGATCGGCGCGGATGGCTCAACCATTGCTTCGCCGCCGGGCCATGAATGGAAGCTGAAGCGCGGCGCGTCGACGGATGACACAGATGACGATCGGCACGGGCGCGACCAACCGGCACCGCCTCTATGAAGACGCGCTGGCGATGCTGCTCGGCGCGATGCTGGTCAGCCTCGGCGTCGTGATCTACGCCAAGGCGACGCTGGTGACCGGCGGGCTCGCCGGCCTCGCGCTCCTGGTCGAAGCGGCCGGTGGCCCCTCCTTCTCCGCCGGCTTCTTCCTCCTGAACCTGCCCTTCTACTGGCTTGCCCTGCAGCGCCTCGGCCGCGGCTACACGCTGCGCACCTTCCTCGCCGTCGCACTGGTGTCGGGACTGAGCTGGGCGACGCCGCAGCTGATCCGGATCGAGCAGATCGATCCGTTCTATGCCGCGATCGCCGGCGGCTCGCTGATGGGCATCGGCATGCTCGTGCTGTTCCGGCACCGCACCGGGCTCGGCGGCGTCAATGTGCTCGCCGCCTATCTGCAGGAGCGGCACGGCCTGCGCGCCGGCTGGGTCCAACTCGGCATCGACGCCGCGATCCTCGCCGCTGCCGCGCTGGTGCTGCCGCTCGACAAGGTGGCGCTGTCGCTGGTCGGCGCCGTCGCGCTCAATCTCAACCTCGCGATCAACCACAAGCCGGGCCGCTATCTCGGCGTGACATGACGCAGGCGTTGCCTCCCGCGACATTCCATGCGACCGAGCGCAGCGACGACAATGCGGGACGAGGCGACCATGGCCCAGCTCTTGACCATCGAGGATCTGCGCATCCAGGCGAAGCGCCGCGTGCCGCGCATGTTCTACGACTATGCCGATTCAGGCGCCTGGACCGAGGGCACCTATCGCGCCAACGAAACCGATTTCGCCCCGATCAAGCTGCGCCAGCGCGTCGCGGTCGACATGACCAACCGCACGCTCGCCTCGACCATGGTCGGCCAGAACGTCTCGATGCCCGTCGCGCTCGCGCCGACCGGCCTCACCGGCATGCAGCATGCCGATGGCGAGATCCTGGCGGCCCGCGCCGCCGCCAAGGCCGGCGTGCCCTTCACGCTCTCGACCATGAGCATCTGCTCGATCGAGGACGTCGCTGAGAACAGCCCGGCTCCCTTCTGGTTCCAGCTCTATGTGATGAAGGACCGCGACTTCATCGGCCGGCTGATCGACCGCGCCAAGGCGGCCGGCTGCTCGGCCCTGATGCTGACGCTCGACCTCCAGATCCTCGGCCAGCGCCACAAGGACATCCGCAACGGCCTCTCCGCCCCGCCGAAGCCGACGCTCGCCAACATGATCAACCTCGCGATGAAGCCGCGCTGGTGCATGGGCATGCTCGGCACCAAGCGCCGGACCTTCGGCAACATCGTCGGCCATGCCAAGGGCGTCGGCGACCTCTCCTCGCTCTCGTCCTGGACCGCCGAGCAGTTCGACCCGGCGCTGAGCTGGGACGACGTCAAGTGGATCAAGGATCGCTGGGGCGGCAAGCTGATCCTCAAGGGCATCCTCGACGCCGAGGATGCCGAGCTCGCGGCCCAGAGCGGCGCCGATGCGCTGATCGTCTCCAACCATGGCGGACGCCAGCTCGACGGCGCGGTCTCCTCGATCGCGGCGCTGCCCGGCATCGTCGAGCAGGTCGGCGGCCGCATGGAAGTCTGGATGGATGGCGGCATCCGCTCCGGCCAGGACGTGATCAAGGCCGTGGCGCTGGGCGCCCGCGGCGTGCTGATCGGCCGCGCCTTCCTCTACGGCCTCGGCGCGATGGGCGAGGAAGGCGTGACCCGCTGCCTCGACATCATCCGCAAGGAGCTCGACATCACCATGGCCCTCTGCGGCCTGCGCGACATCCAGGACGTCGACGGCCGCATCCTGGTGAAGGGCAAGGCCTGAGCCCCTCGGCGCTCAAGGCTCCTCTTCCAGAGCGAGGACGGCGAAGCTGGCGAGCCAGTGCTCGCCCATATAGTCGCCGGCGATATGGGGAATTCCCGCTGCGAGATGCTCCGCCGCGGCCGCCTCGACGATCACCCGGCGGACATCGCCCTCCGGCAGCGCCCCGGCCAGCGCCCGCCAGCACCAGGCGCGGCTGAGGTTCAGCCCGTCGAGATGGGCGATCTTGCCGTCGCTGCGATCCGTGACGGTGGCCGGCCGAAACAGCGTCGCCGGTTCCTGGCGCTCCAGCCTCGGCAGGAACTTGTCGAACCAGGGCAGAAACTGATCCGGCTCGAGCAGGCGGCGCATGCACTCGGCCTCGATCAGGGCCGAGGACTGGAAATCGTCGCCGCTCGGCTCGCCCCAGGCCGGGCAGTCCGTATCCTCGCCATACCAGCGCAAGGCGGTTTCCCGCAGCAGGGTCGCGAAATCCGCATCCGCCGTCGCAGTGGCATAGTCCGCCGCCATGCGCAGGCCGAAGGCGGTGTTGAAATGCGTCCCGACCCGCACCGGATAGGTCGCGAGCGGCAGGAAATCACGGAAGCGCTGCGCGAAGACCTCGGCCAGCGGCGCGATAATCTCCGACCATCGCTTGTCGTCGAGCAGGCTGAGCTCCGCCGCCAGCTTGAGCAGCCAACCCCAGCCATAGGGGCGTTTGAAGCCGCGCGCGGTCGGGGCGGCGAGGTAAGCGCATTCGACCGCGACCTTCTCGGGCGTTAGCTGCTCATCGAACAGAGCGCGGATATCGGCGGCAGCCGCGAAGCCGGGATAGCGCCGCAGCAGTCGCGCCAGCATCCAGTAGCTGTGCACACAGGAATGCCAGTCATAGCTGCCGTAGAAGATCGGGTGCAGCTCGCGCGGGGTCTGCGCATCCTGCGGCCCGGCCAGCGTATGGTCGGGCTTGTTCGGGTATTCGCGCCGGACATGCCCGAGCGCGATGCGGGCGAAACGGAGCGCGAGGTCCTCGGTCAGTCGGGCTGCGGTCACGATGGCTTCCTTGCTCTGGCGTAGCTGATAATCAGGTCGATCAGACGCGGGGTGAGATAGATCGGCAACTGCGTCGCAGCAAAGAACAGCGCCATGCGCGGCGAGGCGGCGGCGCCGAGCGCCGACCAGACCAACCCGACATTGCGGTTGCCGAGGATGAGGCCGACGGTCAATCGCTCGGCGAGCGCGCCGGGTAGCAGGGCGGCCCCCGCTCCCTGCAGACCAAGATTGCAGGCGAAAGCGAGCGCGAGGCAGAGCAGCGCGCCGTGCCAGTCCGCCGCGATCTGCTCGCGCACGCCCGCCATGGTCGCGACCACGAAGACGAGCAGCGCCGCAACCACGATCCTGTCGACGGCTTCGCCACGGCTCTGCAACTGCGTCGCCGCGAAGCGCCGCAGCAGCAGGGCTACACCCTCCGCGCCGCCGACAAGCAGGGCGAGGCGCAAGGCGAGATCGAAAGCGCTGATGCCGATCCCGCCGAACCAGCCGGCGAGAAGCGGCACGGTGAGCGGGGCGAGCGCCATGCAGAGCAGCGTCACGGCCAGCGGCACGGTGCCGTCGAGCCCGAGCATCCGCGCCACCGCCGCCGTGCCGCTCGACGGCGGCGCGGAAGTCGCCAGCACCAGAGCGAGCCCAAGTTCGGGGCCGAGGCCGAAACGATAGGCGATCAGGCCCATCAGCACCGGGCAGGCGACCATCACGGTGACGGGGAGCAGCACGGAAAGCGCGGGACGGCCGAGCACGGCGACCACCGCCTTTCCATCGGTCCGCAGCAGCGTGCCGAGCACGATGACGAAGATCATCGCCGGCATCGACGGCCGGGCCAGCTCCGCCAGCGCCGGAAAGGCCAGGCCGACAAGGACGCCGAGCACCAGGATCGTCGGCCCGCGTGGCACGAGGCGCGACAGGGTTATTCGCATGCGCCTCTTCCGGCGGGTTCGACTCCGCTCCTTTCAGCAGCCCGCATGACATTGTGGAAATCGATTTTTACTATCTGTACTATCGTTCAGATGAATTTGGCTGCCGTCGACCTCAACCTCCTCGTCGCCTTCGAAGCGATGATGGAGGAGCGCAACGTCACCCGCGCCGGCCAGCGCATCGGCCTGGCGCAGCCCTCGATGAGCAGCGCGCTGACGCGCCTGCGTGCACTCTTCGGCGATGAGCTATTCATCCGCACGGCCGCGGGCATGCAGCCGACCGCGAGAGCGCTGGCGCTGGCCCGGCCGATCGGCGAGGCGCTCGCTCAGATCAGGACGACGCTCGCGCCGGATGCTGGCTTCGAGCCCGCAACCGCGCGCCGCCGCATGACCATCGCCGTCACCGACTATGGCGACCTCGTGGTCGTACCCGCGCTCGTCACTCTGCTGCGGCAGGAGGCGCCGGGCATCGATCTGGTGGTTCGGCCGATCGCCGACCCCGCATCGAGCCTCTCCGCCCTCGAACGCGGCGACGTCGATGCGCTGATCGGCGGCCATCTGCCGGGCTCAGGCCGCACCGTGCGCCAGAGATTGTTCGACGAGGATTTCGTCTGCATTCGCGACAAGGCGCGCGTCACGGCAACTCCGCTGCTCAGCGCCGATGAATATCTCCGGCTGCCGCATGCGCTGTTCTCCGCCGCCGGCGGCGACGGCTCGCCGGGCGTGGTCGATGCCATCCTCGCCATGGAAGGCCGCAAGCGCCGGGTGGCCGTCACCCTCGCCCATGTTGTCGCCGTGCCCTTCGCCGTTGCCGGCACCGACCTCGTCGCGACCATGGCGCGGCGGATCGCGGGGCGTTTCGCCGAGATCGCCGGCGTCGCGCTCATCCCCCTGCCCTATGACACGCCGCCCTTCGCCATCGACCTGCTGCACAACCGCCGCGCTGCGAGCGACCCGGCATTGAGATGGTTCCTGGCGACGATCGAGCGGGTCGGGCACTCGCTGTGAGGGGCGGCTTTTCGCCCCCAGCGCCGGTTACGGAATGATCGGCCCGCTATGCTTCTTGTAGAGCTCGTAGGCCAGCCGCTTCTTCTTGAAGGCGACGTCATAGAGGCGGGCGTAGTTGATGTCCTTGCGGTTCTTAGCGCGTGAGAGGCACAGCCCGGTCGTCATGAAGGCGTAGTTCTCGCTGCGGATATAGACATCGGGATCGATCGCTTGGACATGAGCCAACAGCGCCATGCGGTCCCTATTGATCGCCATGCCGGCAATCGCATAGTCGGCCGAAGTGCCGCGCATATTGATGCAGACCAGCCGGTCCTTTTCGAAGGTCAAGTCGAGCAGGTCCATCACCTTGGACTTCTTCCGGATCTCGACGATCTGGTTCCGGTAGAACTTCAGGTCGTCGTCATCGAAGATGTCGTCGTCGGAGGGATCGTAGAGGCTGTCCGGCGGTCCCACGACGGCCGCAACCTGGTCCTGCGACATCAGCAGCTTCAGCGGCCCGACGCCGATGCGCGGTTCGATCTCCATCGTCAGTCCCTTCTCCGACCGAGCGTGTCAGGCCAGCCCATGCTTCTTCAGGCACCAGAGATACGCCGTCGCTTCGGCGATCGCATCGGCATATTTTGACACATCACCTCCCTCGGCGGCGATGCGCATCACATCGGCAACGTCCATGGCGAATGCTTCCTCGATCTTCCCGGCATCGGCGAGGCGCTCCTGCTTCAGCCGGTAGTTCTCGGCCGCGGTGCCGCCGCCATAGGAGCGGGTCTGGGTATGGTCGGTCCGATCCATCTGGACGGACGGCCCCTGGGATTTTCGCAGCGGACTGGCCGCGTCCGCCGGCATGTGGTTCGAGTCCCGGTTGAGCGCTCCCTGCCCTTTCGTCCCGCCATAGCTGCCGCCGCGAAAATCGCCCTTCCCGTCCGGATCGCCCTTCTTCAGCACGCGGCAGGGGTCGCGGTCGGGGCCGCAGCTCTTGCAATTCTTGGCGCGATCCTCCGCCGCCTTCTTCAGCTTCTCTCCAGCCTTCTTGATCGCATCGGCGATCTTCTTCTTCAGCTGCTTCTTGACGTATTCCTGCGCCAGCTTGGCCGCAGCCCGCTTGGCCGCCATCTTGGCGAGCTGGCGGGCGGCCGCCCCGACGATGATGCCGACGATGACAGGGATGGCCATACCTGCGATCTCAGCCGAGTTCGGCCAGCACGGCGTCCAGGACCTGCTGCAGCACCAGTTCCGGTTCCTCTGCCGCTTGGTAGAAATGCTGCCTGATCTCGCGCGACTGGCTGCTTTCGCCCCCGGTTATGACGTGTAGGAACGCCCACAGCCCATGCGCGTGCTCGCTGCGCAGGCCGATGACATTGCCGCTCGCCTCCGCCTGCACGACCATTGCATAGAGCTCCGGGTCGGAAACCTCGGGAAGGTCCTCGGCAGCGGTCTCGCGCAGATAGGCCATGATGTTGCGGCGGCTTTCCTGAATGCGACCATCCGCCAGAGCCGCGAACTGCGCCTCGGAGAAGGCGAGCATGCCCGGCGGCTTGGCCATGCCCTCGCTTATCAGCCAGCCGACTTCGGCCAAGTGCGCCGCCGAGGCCTCCGGCAGATAGGCAAGGCCGGGCGCAGCGCCCAAAAGCCGTGCCTTCTGCGCCACGTCGAGCAAGGGCTGCACCTGGGCGAGTACGTTCGGGTCCCAGTGCCTGAACAGGACGCTGCGACGTCTCGGCATCGGCTGGTCGTCCCGATCGGCATCGTCGTCGACATCCTGCTCGATCGGCACCTCGACCAGGTTCAGGGTGCGTAGATGGCGATAGAGCGAAGCCTCGCCCTGGAGCCACGACCAGATCACCGGCGCTCGGGCGGCACCGATGACAGCTTGCAGCCCCGCGATTTGCCCATCGGAGTCGAGTGGGATCAGAAACGGTCCCGAGGCGACAGCCGAGGCATCTCCGGCCTCGAGGAATAGCGGCCGTGCCCTGATTCCGTGCCGTTCGAGCGCCATGGGCAAGTCGTCGTGGAGCGCGCCATCAAGCACTGCGAAATGCTCTGCGGGCAGGCGGGCACGCGCGGCGGCAAGAAGCCTCGCCAAACCATGAACCGGTTCTGAAGCCGGCGGACTCAAGACCGCCTGCCCTTCCTCCGGTCGTAATGCTGATATCGCCACTCAGGAGCGCTCATGGCGTCACGAAGGGTGAGCTGTTGCTTGCGGCAGCCTTCATGCAAGGCTTGCCTGGCGGTGTGACGGCCCCTCCCGCCCCCAGATCAGCCCCGACGCCACTCAAATCCCCGATCAGCACGTTCATCTGGCCGGTGACGATCACGCCGCCATGGGTCGTCATGTCGCCGATGCGCGCCGCTGGCTGCCCCATGATCAGCACGCTGGCCGAGCCCTTGACGATCATGTCGGGGGGGCCGGCGCAGGTGCACATGTCGGTGACGCGCGCCGCTGGCAGGCCGCCGATCAGGACGGTCGGTGCGCAGGGCGGGATGATCGGCCCGCCGACATGCGGAACCAGCCCAGTCACCATCGGGCACGTGTGCATGTCCGTTACGCGGGCGGCAGGCATCCCCATGGCCGACGCCTCCTCGATTCCGGTGGCGTCGGTGGGCGCTCAAGCAACAGCACCTCGTTGACGCTACGGTAACGGAATGTTCCGTCGCGCCCGCCGCGCTGTCAATTGCCGCACGAAATGAAAAGGCCGGGCGCTCGCGCGCCCGGCCGGCAGCTCTACCGTATGGGTTTCAGCGCCTCAGCGCGTGAACTTCTTGTACTGGATGCGCTTCGGGATCGTGGAATCGATGCCGAGGCGGCGCTTCTTGTCTTCCTCGTAATCGGCGAAGTTGCCCTCGAACCACTCGACATGGCTGTCGCCCTCGAAGGCGAGGATGTGGGTCGCGATGCGGTCGAGGAACCAGCGATCGTGGCTGATGATCACGGCGCAGCCGGCATAATCCTCCAGCGCCTCTTCGAGAGCCCGGAGCGTGTCGACGTCGAGATCGTTGGTCGGCTCGTCGAGCAGCAGGACGTTGGCGCCGGACTTCAGCATCTTGGCGAGGTGGACGCGGTTGCGCTCACCGCCCGAGAGCGAGCCGACCTTCTTCTGCTGGTCGCCGCCCTTGAAGTTGAAGGCCGAGCAATAGGCGCGCGAATTGATCTCGCGCTTGCCGAGATAGATGATGTCGTTGCCGCCCGAGATCTCCTCCCAGACGTTCTTCTTGTCGTCGAGCGAATCGCGGCTCTGGTCGACATAGCCGAGCTGGACGCTCTCGCCGATCTTGATCGTGCCGGCATCGGGCTTCTCGGCCCCGGTGATCATCTTGAACAGCGTCGTCTTGCCGGCGCCGTTGGGGCCGATCACGCCGACGATGCCGCCCGGCGGCAGCTTGAAGGTCAGGCCGTCGATCAGCAGCTTGTCCTGGAAGCCCTTCGACAGGTCCTCGAAATCGACGACGTTGTTGCCGAGCCGCTCGGCGATCGGAATGATGATCTGGGCGGTGTCCGGCCCCTTCTGCGAGGCCTTCTGGACCAGCTCGTCATAGCGCTGGATACGGGCCTTGCTCTTGGCCTGGCGGGCCTTCGGCGAGGCCGAGACCCATTCCTGCTCGCGCGCCAGCGTCTTCTGCCGGGCGACGTCCTCGCGGCCTTCCTGCTCGAGGCGCTTCTGCTTCTGCACCGACCAGGCCGAATAGTTGCCCTCATAGGGGATGCCCTGGCCGCGATCGAGCTCGAGGATCCAGCTGGTGACGTTGTCGAGGAAGTAGCGATCGTGGGTGACGATCAGGATCGCGCCCGGATAGGTCCGCAGATGGCCTTCGAGCCAGGCGGTGGTCTCGGCGTCGAGATGGTTGGTCGGCTCGTCGAGCAGCAGGAGCTCGGGCTGCTCCAGCAGGAGCTTGCAGAGCGCGACGCGGCGGCGCTCGCCGCCCGAGAGCTTGTCGACCGCCCAATCGTCAGGCGGGCAGCGCAGCGCGTCCATCGCCTGGTCGACCTTGGAATCGAGATCCCACAGGCCCTTGGCCTCGATCTCGTCCTGGAGATTGGTCATCTCGTCGGCGGTCTCGTCCGAATAGTTCATGGCGAGCTCGTTGTAGCGGTCGAGGATCGCCTTCTGGGGCGCGACGCCGAGCATGACGTTGTCGCGGACGTTGAGGCTCTCGTCGAGCTTCGGCTCCTGCGGCAGGTAGCCGACGCGGGCACCGTCCGCGACCCAGGCCTCGCCGGTCCATTCCTTGTCGTAGCCGGCCATGATCTTCAGCAGGGTCGACTTGCCGGCGCCGTTGACGCCGAGCACGCCGATCTTGGCATCGGGGTAGAAGGAAAGATGGATGTTGTTCAGGACCTGCTTGCCGCCCGGATAGGTCTTCGACAGGCCGCGCATATGGTAGATGAACTGACGGGACATAAGCGTGCGAACTCCGCTCCGGACGTGATGGCCTGAGGCTTTCGGGAAATCTGTCGCGTATGTAGCGACAGGGGCAGCGGCCCGCAACCGGCGCGCTATGCGCAGGCGGCTCTCCGGGACACAACGCGCGCTTTCACCGCATCGCGACGGCGCGTATGAACGCTGCGACGGTGGAGGGACTGGCGGTGGCGGCTTCGAACAGCATGGGCGCGATCGAGTTGCGCCTGACCGACAGCGCCCAGCTCTTCAACAATCTCGACCCGTTTCCCTTCCGCGAGCGCGATCTTTCGGCCGAAGCCGAGCAGTATATCGTCGAATGGGCCGAGGAGCTGCCGAAGAAGCAGCCGATCGAGATCGTGGTCCACCTGCAATCAGCTGCTACTGCAGCGCCCGACCCGGCCGCGTCCATCCCCGATGCGATCACCGGCTGGTTCCGTGTCAGGGAGCGCGAAGAGGCCCGCGCCATCCGCCAGCTTTTCCATGACGGCCGCCTCGCCTTCATGATCGGCCTGGCCGGGCTTGCCCTCTGCATGGCGCTGATCTGGCTGCTGACCAAGGCCTATGAGGGGCCGTTCATGCGGGTCGTCCAGGAGAGCCTCGTCATCGTCGGCTGGGTGGTGATCTGGCGGCCTGCCGAGATGTTCCTCTACGACTGGGTGCCGCTGCTGCGGCGCAAGACCCTGTTTCGCCGCCTCGCCGACGCCTCCGTCACGGTCAGAACCAGCTGAGACCGACAGGTCACGAAACCGCCAGAGCGCGCACCCGGACTTTCCACGGCCCGGCTTTTGCCTGAAACTTTGCCCGCTGGGCAGAGACGGAGCGCTTGCGATGGGCTTGTCGGACACTCTCTTGCGACATGGCCTCGCCATGCTGGCGACAGCATTCCTCCTCGTCTCACCTGCCCGTTCCGAGACCGGCGAGCCGGGCTGCCGCCCGGAAATGGCGAGAAGCCGCCTGCCGATCAGCCTCGCCAATCTCGGCAAGGACGAGGTGCGGCTGACCTTCATCGGCCATGCCACCTTCCTGATCGAGACGCCGGGCGGGGTGAAGGCCGCGACCGACTACAACGACTATGTCCGCCCGCCTGGGACGCCCGACATCGCCACGATGAACAAGGCGCATTCGACGCATTATTCGCGGGCGCCCGACCCGGCGATCAAGCGGGTCCTCCCTGGCTGGGACCAGAGCGGCGCCGGCGCGGCAAAACATGACATCACCTTTGGCGACCTGCGCGTGCGCAATGTCCCGACCAATATCCGCACCTATTCCGGCGGCACCGATTTCGACGGCAATTCAATGTTCGTCTTCGAGATCGGCGATCTCTGCATCGCCCATCTCGGCCATCTGCATCATCCGCTGGAGCCCGGCCACTTACGCGCGCTCGGCCGCGTCGACATCGTGCTCTTTCCGGTCGACGGCAGCTACACGCTCGACCAGGAAGGCATGCTCGACGTGCTGAAATCGCTGCAGGCGCGCGTGATGATCCCGATGCACTTCTTCGGCGGCGGCACGCTCAACCGTTTCCTGTCCCGCTCGCAGGATCTCTGGCCGGTCGAGCGCCGCGAACAGTCGCAGATCGTGTTGTCGAAGGCTTCGCTGCCGGCAAAGCCGACGATCATCGTCCTGCCGGGCTATTGAACTCCGGTGCGGCGCGGCCCTGCGTTTCGGGCGCCGATCCGCGCACCGCGGGTTCGGCGCCGCGCTTATCCGCTGAAGCTAGCCTGAGCCAGCGCGGGCGCTCGAACAGGAAGCCGAGCATCGTTCCCCGGGTGAGCCGATGCAGCGCCAGCGGCAGCGCAACGCAAAGCCCCGCGATCAGCAGCGAGGCAAGCCCGACATCGAATTCCGCCTCCGTCTTGATCAGCAGGACCCGTGTCGCCGCCATCGGGATGAAGAAGGCGAGATAGATCGGCAGGGAATTGCGGCCGCAATAGGCGATCCAGCCAAGACGCTCGGCGAACAGGACCGAAAACGCGATGACGCCAAGCGCGCCGGCATGACCGAGCACCAGATCGGCCGCGAAGGTCTCGTGCAGCGCCTGATAGCCGAAGGAGCCGGCCAGCAAGGCACTCACCACGGCCCAGCCAAGCCAGAGCTTCAATGCGGCAGCGCGATGCTCGCGAGCCCAGTCGGCGAAGCGCAAGAGTGCCGGGGCGAACAGCGCTCCGCTCAGGAAGAAGACGAAGAAAGCGGCGAACTGGTCGACGAGCAGCCAGCCGGTCGTCACCGGAACGGTCGCGATCGCCGCCGCCACCAGCCAGGACGTGACCGGATAGGCCCGCACCGCCTTCGTCATCACGAAGAACACCGCCAGCAGATAGATGAACCAGAGCAGGCCGAAAGGCTGAACGAGCCCCAACGCATAGGCGCTGAACAACGTCGCGATATCGCCATCGCCCCAGCTCGTGAATTTGAGCAGACAGTGGATCGCCAGCCAGAGCAGGTAGAAATAGACGAGCGGCACGATCTTCCGGTCGAGGAACTCCGGCCAGCTCTTCCCGATCAGCCGCGGCGCGAACAGTCCCGAGAGCAGGAAGAAGCCCGGCATCCGGAACTGCTTCGCCCACTCGATGAACGGATCGATCCAGCTCTCGCGCTCCTGCGCGACCTCGAAGCCGACGACGACATGCATCAGCACCACGAGGATGATGCAGAAGCCCTTGGCGGTATCGACCCAGTCCAGGCGAGAAGCGACGCGTTTCGGCGTCGCTTCGGTGAAGTCCGACATTTCAGGCAAGGCTCCGCTAAGCCTCGCCACTCTGCCATACCGGCTTTAGCGCCGGGTTAGGTCGATCGCCGAAACCAGGGGTGATCCGGAAACGGATCGTCAACGAAGTGATCGGGAAAGGGCTCAGCCATATCGGCACAGCCCGTCCCCGATCGCTCGTGGCGACCTAGCTGTTCACCCCGCCATCGATGGTCAGCCCGGCCCCGGTGATGAACCGCCCCTCCTCGCTCGCCAGATAGGCGATGAGGCCGGCGATATCCTCCGGCTTGCCGAAATGCGGGATCGCCATGCGGGCAAGCTGGGCATCGGCATGCTCGCCGACGGCCGGGTTCATGTCGGTGTCGGTCGCGCCGGGATGGACGACGTTGACGGTGATGCCGCGCGGCCCGAGATCGCGCGCCAGTCCCTTGGTGAAGCCGATCAGCGCCGCCTTGCTCATCGCATAGAGCGCGATGCCGGGGTCGGTCACGCGCTCGGCGAGGCAGGAGCCGGTGGTGATGATGCGCCCGCCCTCGCGCAGATGCGCCGTTGCCGCCTGCGAAGCGACGATCACGGCCCGGACATTGACCGCAAGGATCGCGTCGATCTCCTGCAGGCTCCAGGCGCCGACCTCGCCATAATGCCAGATGCCGGCATTGTTGACGAGGATATCGAGGCCACCGAGCTCCTTTGCAGCGCGGTCGACCGCCGCCGTAAGCGCCGGCGCATCGGCACTGTCGGCCTGCAGCGCGATCGCCTTGCGGCCAAGCGCGCGGATCTGCTCGACCACGGCTTCCGCCTTGTCGCGGGCTCGCTCATAGGTGATCGCGACATCCGCCCCCTCCTGCGCCAGCCGCAGCGCCGTAGCCGCCCCTATGCCGCGGCTGCCGCCTGTCACCAGCGCCTTCTTTCCAGCCATCCTCGTCATCGCATCACCTATTTTGTACCAAATGATACATAATAGGTGACGCGCTTGCGGTCTTCCGTCAAGAAGATTATTTATCGATCGATACAGAAAGGAATTTGATTTGGCTGAACGCGGCCGGCCACGCAGCTTCGACCGGGACGAAGCCCTGCATCGGGCGATGATGCTGTTCTGGGAGAAGGGCTTCCAGGCGACCTCGATGAGCGAACTCACAGCCGCCATGGGCATCAACGCGCCGAGCCTCTACGCAGCCTTCGGCAGCAAGGACGCGCTCTATCGCGAGGCGATGGCCTTGTATGAAGAGGGCGATGGGGTCGAACTCGGCCGCCAGATAGCCGAAGCCCCGAGCGCCAGGGCCGCGATCGAAGCCTATCTGATGCGCTCCGCTGCACTCTTCACGCGCTCCGGCAAGCCGGCCGGCTGCATGGTCGTGCTGTCGGTGATCCACGGCGCCGGCACGAGCCCGCAGACCGGCGCGGCGCTACGCGATGCGAGAGCCGAAGCGCAGGCGATCATCGAAGCGCGGCTGCGCCGGGCGGTCGAGACAGGGGAGCTGCCGGCGACATGCGATCCGGCGGGCATCGCCTCGTTCTACGTTACCGTGCAGCAGGGCATGTCGATCCGGGCCCGCGATGGCGCGACGCTGCCGGAGCTGGAATCGATCGCGCAGGCAGCGATGGCAGCCTGGGAAGGCCTGACGCAGGCCAGGAGCTGAACCGGCCGGGTTCCGCCGATGCGCTTAACCCCTTGCTCAGATTGAATCGAGGCTTTGCTGGGCAAGTCCGCCGAACTCCGGCACCTTCGCCGGCAGTCGATGGAGCTTTCGATGATCCGCGCCCTTGCTGTCGCCACGCTCGCCATCATGCTCGTTCCGGCCAGCGCCGAAGCGGCGAAGTTCAGGTTCGGCGGCAGCCGTTCCAGCGACAGCCAGACGAGCTCATCGAACCGCGACGGCTCGCTCATCGTCACGCCCGGCCTTCGCAGCCGGCAGACCAGCCAGCCGGCGCCCGCCCAGCAGCCGCGCGCCGCCAGTCCGAACCGGGCCGCCGAACCGGTGCCGCTACGGTTGACTGCCGCCGAGGAGCCGCGAGTCTGGTGCCGCTCGCAGGTCGTCGTCGGCGGCTTCTGCGTCCTGAACTGACGCTCGCCTTCACCTTCGGACAGCCGGCCGACGGCCAAATCCGGCGTCCCGCCCCGGCGCTTCCTGTCCCCGCTACTATGGCGCCGCGCCGGAAGGCGAGGCCTGGAGCGACTGCTCGATGGCGGCCCTTGCAGCGATGAACGCCTCCTGCCCTTTCGGGCTGATGCCCTGTTGCTGTTCGAGCAGCAGCAGGGCCGACTCGTAGACCTCGCGAACATCCCTGGCCTCGAGGGTGCCTTTCAGCAGCAGGCATCGCAGCAACGCCGCCAGCGTCGCCGATGACACCAGATTGCTCGCGGCGACGGCCTCGTTCTGGTTCATCACGCGACCTCGTTCAGTGTGCGGCCTGCCCGGAATCCGGCATCTCGCAGCCCTGCGCCGCATAGGCGCGCATGTTGTTCGGCAGCGTTCTTATGGCGATGCCCGTCATGCTCGCGGCAGCGGTTCGGTCTCCGCCGATATCGCGCAGGGTCGCCAGGATCAGGTTTCGTTCGACGTCAGCGACAGGCAGGCCGACGAGATGCTCGACGGCGGCCAACCCGGAAGCGGGATTGCGCATGGTCGCGGTCCTTTCGAGCCCCCCAAAGACCCCGATGGACGCCATAAGGGGACGCCGAGACAGTTAAGGAGCGGTTAAGTCAGGCTCGCCCCTCGGAGCACGCAGCGAGGCGCCGCGGCCTCTGCCCCGGCACAGAAGCAGTGCCTTTCACGTGCCCACCCTGGATCGGGGACCAGTTCCTGCTGTCGTCAGCCGGCCTGCATCGCCCGCCAGCGGCCCGGCGAAAGCCCGTAGGCCTGCCGAAAACGCCGCGTCATATGGGCTTGGTCGGCAAAGCCGCTCGCCGCGGCGGCATCGGCGAGACCTTCGCCCCGCCGGATCAGCCCCCTCGCCCGCTCCAGCCTGCGCATCACCAGATAGTGATGCGGGCTGGTGCCATAGCGGCGGCGGAAATGCCGGGCGAGCGCATAGCGGTCGAGCCCGGTCACCGCCTCCAGCCTTTGCGAGTCGACGGCCTCGTCGAGGCTGTCCGCCAGGAAATCGCGCGCCAGAACGCAGGCCCGCTCGGCCTGTGTTTCCGAACGGCGCCGCACGCAGGACGAATCCAGCGCCAGAAGCGCCTCGCCCAGCTCCCCCACCGCCTGGTCGCGCTCCAGCGGCTCCAGCGCATGATCGAGATCGCCGAGCAAACCGATCAGCGCCCGCATCAGCCGGCCATCGCGGCAGACCGCATCGCCGGCAAAGGGCGCGGCGCTGGCCCGGCCGGCGAGCGCCTGCATGATCAGCCCCGGCTCGACATAGGCCATGCGGTAGCGAAACCCGCCGGCCATGCCGGCTCGCCCGTCATGCACCTCGTCCGGATGTAGGACGATCAAGTCGCCCGGCGTCGAGTCCCGCTTGGCGCCGCGGTAATCGAAGCTCTGGACGCCGCTCAGCGTGTAGCCGATCGCATAGGTGTCGTGCCGGTGCGGATCATAGGCATGGCCGCCAAAGAAGGCCTCGATCCGCTCGGGACCGGCCTCGTCCGGCGCCGTGCGGATCCAGTCGCCCCGAACGCACGAACGTTCAAGACCGGCCGACCGCCCGTTCCCTATTGTGCCCGTCATGCGCTTCGACACCAAGATTGCCGTCATCGTCCACGAGGAGCTCGCCAGCTGGCAAAAGCTCAACGTCGCCTGCTTCCTCTCAGGTGGGCTCGTCGCCGCCACGCCCGAACTTGGCGGCGAAGCTTACCGCGACGGCTCGGGCAAGGTCTATGGCCCGCTGATCCGTCAGCCGGTGCTGGTCTTCGCTGCGGCCTCCACCGACCTTTCCCGCGTGTTGCGCAGAGCCGACGAAGCGGGCTTGCGCCCCTCGCTCTACACCCGCGAACTCTTCGCCACCGGCCATGACGAAGCCAACCGCGCCGCGGTCGAGGTGGTCGCGACCGACGCGCTCGATCTCGTCGGCATCGCTCTCCATGGCGAACGCAAGGCGGTCGACAAGGCGATCAAGGGGCTGAAGCTGCATCCTTAGCGGTGCCGCGCTCCCCTCTCCCCTTGCGGGAGAGGGTAGGGAGCGGGGGCGCACGACCATATCCGCGTCATGGTCAGGCTTGTTCCAACCATCCACGCCTTCCTTTGGAGAGCGCGCTCACCCCGTCCGCGCAACCCGCCCCTCGAGCGGATAGGCAGGATCGGTGTAGCCCGGCGTCGAGGGGTGGCCGGCGGGCACCAGCGCGTCGACCAGCGCCTCGTCCGCCGCGCTGAAGCTGACATCGAGCGCGGAGAGATAGGCCTGCCACTGCTCCATGGTGCGCGGCCCGGCCACCGCCGCGGTCAGGAGCTTGTTGTTCAGCACCCAGAGCACTGCGAACTGCACCGGCGTCATCCCGCGCGCCGCGGCGTGGTCGCGGATCTGGCGGGCGATCACCAGCGATTCCTCGCGCCATTCGGTCTGCATCAGGCGCCGGTCGGCGCGCCCGGCCCGCGTGCCTTCCGGCGGCGCCTGGCCGGGCTCGTATTTCGCGGTGAGGATGCCGCGCGCCAGCGGCGAATAGCTGGCGACGCCGAGCCCGTAATAGCCGCAGGCCGGGAGGTGCTCGACCTCGGGCATGCGGTTCATCGCGTTGTAATAGGGCTGGCTGACCACCGGCCGGTCGATGCCGAGCTCGTCGCAGAGTCGGCAGATCTCGGCGACGCGCCAGGCCCGAAAGTTCGAGACGCCGAAATGGCGGATCTTGCCCTGCCGCACGAGATCGCCGACGGCTCGCACCGTTTCGGCAAGCGGCGTCTCGTGATCCTCCTTGTGGAGGTAGTAGATGTCGATGAACTCGCTGCCGAGCCGCTTCAGGCTGGCGTCGCAGGCCTGGAGCAGCCATTTGCGCGAGAGCCCGCGCTGGTTCGGCCCCGGCCCCATCGGGTTGGCCGCCTTGGTCGCCAGCACCCAGTCATGGCGCCTGTCGGCGATGGCGCGCCCGACGATCTCCTCCGAGCGTCCGTCCGAGTAGGCGTCGGCGGTGTCGATGAAATTGATCCCGGCCGCGGCGGCATGGTCGATGATGGCGCGGGATTCGGGCTCCGGCGTCGCCGCGCCGAACATCATCGTGCCCAGGCATAGCGGCGAGACCTTGAGGCCGGAGCGGCCGAGCTGGCGATACTTCATGACGATCTCCACGGGGAGCAGGAAACCTGCCCGATACGCCCGCTCCGCGCCAGCGCGACCGGCGCAGGGCGACCTTGCGCAAGGAAATCCTCAACCTTTCGTGACAGGCTCCGCCCATGCCCGTTCAGCCGACCCTCAAGGCGAACCTCGCCACGCTGGCGCAGAGCCAGAACTTCGCGACCTTGCTCGCGGCGCTGAACGGCGCGGGCCTTGCCGCGGGCAAGACGGTCGAAGCCAAGCTTCTGTCGCTCGACGGCGAGGGCAACGCCACTGCCCTGGTCAATGGCGTCAAGATCGCACTCGTGCTGGCAGGGCCGGAAGCCCGGCAGGCCGCCCTGCAGCCGGGCGCCAGCCTGCTGCTCAGATTCGACGAGCCGGCCAAGCCCGGCGCCCCGATGCAGGCCGTCCTGGTCGGCACCCGCCCTGCTCCCTCCGGTGAACCTGCCCCTGCCGTGAACCCGCCAGCGAGCCCGGCCCAGGCAGCCCTTCCAACGGCACGCCCCGGCGCCCCGGTTCAGCAGCCGGCAGCAACGGGCACCTCCCCTCTTCCCGCGGCTGGTTCTCCTGCCGCTTCGGCCTCGGCACCTGTCGCCGCGGCAGCGTCCGCCGCATCGCCGCTTCCGACCGAACGGGCGAGCGCCACGCTCCCCACTCCGGGTATCCAGCCGCCGCCCGTCCCTGCCTCGCCCCGCGCCATCGCCGGACCGCAGCTCGGCGCCGCCATCGCCCGGCAGGACAGCCTCGCCCCGCTCTTCGCCAATCTCGCCGGACTGGCGCAAGGCTCGGTCGCACTGGTCCTGCCGAAGCCGCTGCTCGCACTGGTCGACCAGATCCTCGCCCAGCGCCTGCCGGTCGAAAGCAAGCCGCTCACCGGCGAAGCGCTGCGCAAGGCAGTCGCGCGCTCCGGCCTCTTCCTCGAAGCCCGCCAGGCCAATGGCGAGGCACGGCCGCCTCAGGCCGATCTCAAAGCCGGGCTCCAGGCGCTACGCGACCTGCTGCGCCCGGCCATCCAGCCTTTGGCGGCCGGCGATCAGCGATCTGTTGAGGGCGAGCCCGCCCAGACACGCCCTGCGGCATCGCCCGGACAGAACGCCTCGACCGCGCCAGCTACCGATCCCCGGCCGGCCATGCCGCGCCCCGGGCTACTGACGCCGCAGCCGGTCCAGGAGCCGAGCCTGACGCCGGCCTCGCGCCCCGCGATCATCGCCCAGACCCTGTTCGAACAGGCCGAGGCGGGGCTCGACCGGATCACGCTGGCGCAATACGCCTCATTGCCACCCGAGGCCGCTCGCGGCGAGACACAGGCGCCGACACGCTGGCTCGCCGAAATCCCGCTCGCCCTCCACAACGGCACCGCCATGCTGCCGCTCGAGATCGAGCGCGACCCGCCGCAGCCGGGCAGCGCCACGACCGAGGCCCCGATCTGGCGGGTTCGCTTCGGGCTCGATGCCGAGCCGCTGGGTGCCCTCCAGGGTCTGGTGACCCTGCAAGGGCGCGCCATCTCGGTCTCATTCTGGGCCGAACGCGAGGAAACCAGCCGCCTGCTGCGTCAGGCCGGACCCGATCTCGAGGCCTCGCTCGTCCAGGCCCGTTTCGAAAGCGCCGCACTCGAAGTGCACACCGGCCAGCCGCGCCCGGCCAAGGCCGCTTCCGGCCAGTTCCTGGACCGCCGCTCATGAGCGAGCCGCTTTCCCGGCAGATCGCGGTCGCGCTCGAATATGACGGGCACGGCGCCCCGCGCGTCACCGCCAAGGGGCGCGGCGAGATCGCGCAGAAAATCGTCGAAACGGCGCGCGAACACGATGTCGCCGTCGAGCAGAACGTGCTGCTGGCCGAGGCTCTGTCCGCCGTCGAGCTCGAAGACACCATTCCCGAGGAGCTTTACCGCGCCACCGCGCAGGTCATCGCCTTCGTGCTCTCGCTGCGGCGCGACCTCAGGCGGACATGAGCGAAGGGATCGGCGTCAGCCGCGTTTCCGCTGCGCGCTATGGGGAGATGGCGGCCGCCTTCGCCGATCTTTGCCTGCGCGCCGAGGCGCCGAACCTGCACATGGCGCCCGCCGCCATCGCCGCGGCCCTGTCGGGCCCTGTGAAGCAGGCGGACGATATCGTCATCCTCTGCGCTGATGACGGTAATGGCATGTTGCTCGGCGTCTGGGCCTTCCGTCGGATACGCAGCCTCCAGACCGGCTTTGTCGCCATGCTGCAGGCGCCTCTGGTCCCGCTCTACGAGGTGTCCTCCGCTCCGGTGCTCGACCGCGAGGCTGCCGCGCCCACCGCGCTCGCCCTGCTGCGCTTCATCGCCGAAGCCGCCGACCTGCCGAAACGGCTGCGCCTGCCGCTATTGCCGGTCGAGGGGGCGACGTTCGAGGCCCTGGCCGCTGGCTGCGCCGAAACCCGCAGCGCGCTGCACCGCTTCGAAGCCTGGGATAGACCAATGGCGCTTCCGATGCCGGGCGATACGGCCGAAGCCTATCTGCGGCGCTCGCTCGGCCAAGGCTACAAGAAGCGTCTGCAACAACATCGCCAGTTGGAGAAGGCTGGCACTCTTGTCTACAGCCGCCATCGCCGCGCAGACGGTGTCGCAGCGCTGGAAGAGTTCCTCGCGCTCGAAACCGCTGGCTGGAAGGGCGCAAACGGCACCGCACTCGCCAAGCTTCCCGCCGACGCCGCCTATTTTCGCGAGGTGATCGGGCGATTCGCCGCGGCGGACATGGCGCGGATCGACCTGCTTCGGCTGGACAATGTCCCAATCGCAGCCGGCGTGCTGCTCGATTTCGCCGGCCAGTCGCATTTCCTCAAGATCGCCTATGACGAGGCGCTCGCCCGGCTCTCGCCCGGCCGTGGCCTCGCCATCGAGATGCTGCGCGCCGATCTCGCCACCAGCCAGCCTTTCCGCCTCGACAGCGGCGCCGGCGACCGGGTCGACGCCTCCGCCTATCCCTGGGGCGAACGGCAGGCCATGGCGCATGCGATCCTGGCGATCGGCTCCGCCGGCTCGCCCCTGCCACGTCTCGCCGCCCGCGGGCGGATGCTGCTGCGGCAATGGCGCGACCGCAAGCTCGGCTCAGCCGGCGGCGCAGCGCGTTGACCGTGGCCGCGCGCTGACCGATAGACGTCGTCGAGGCGTTCGACAGCAGCTTGGGAAGGCGATGCGCGTTCTGGTGACGGGAGCAGCCGGGTTCATCGGCAACGAGACGGCCAAAGTCCTGCTGGAACGCGGCGACGAGGTCGTCGGCATCGACAATCTCAACGACTACTACGATCCCGCCCTGAAGCAGGCACGGCTGGAACGCCTCGCCGGCCATAACCGCTTCAGCTTCGAGAAGCTCGATCTCGCCGACCGCGAAGCCATTCAGGTGCTGTTCGCCGAAGGCCGCTTCGAGCGCGTCGTCCATCTCGGCGCCCAGGCCGGCGTGCGCTACTCGATCACCCATCCGCAGGCCTATCTCGACAGCAATCTGACAGGCTTCGGCCATATCCTCGAAGGCTGCCGCCGGAACGGCGTCGAGCATCTGGTCTACGCCTCGTCGAGTTCGGTCTACGGCGCCAATACCCGCACCCCCTTCCGGGTCGAGGACAATGCCGACCACCCGGTCAGCCTCTATGCCGCGACCAAGAAGGCCAATGAAGGCATGGCCCATGCCTACGCCCATCTCTACGGGCTGCCGACCACGGGCCTGCGCTTCTTCACGGTCTACGGACCCTGGGGCCGGCCCGACATGGCGCCGATGATCTTCACCCGGAAGATCCTGGCCGGCGAGCCGATCGAGGTCTTCAACGAAGGCCGCCACGAGCGCGACTTCACCTATGTCGACGATATCGTCGAGGGCGTGGTTCGCACGCTCGACACCGTCGCCGCCGCGGACCCGGCCTGGTCCGGCGACGATCCCAGCCCGGCGACCTCCTCGGCGCCGTGGCGACTCTACAATATCGGCAACTCCGCACCCGTGCCGCTGATGGAGTTCATCGCCACCATCGAGCAGGCGGTCGGACGCAAGGCTGTCATGGAGATGAGGCCGCGCCAGCCGGGAGACGTGCTGCGCACCGCCGCCGACGTCTCGGCGCTGGAGGCTGCCGTCGGCTTTCGCCCCCACACGCCGCTGGCCGAAGGCATCGGGCGGATGGTGCGCTGGTACCGCGATTTCTACCGGGTTTGAGGACAGGCCATGACGTCACCTGCGAAGATCGGCATCGTCACCGTTTCGGACCGCGCCTCGGCCGGCGTCTACGCCGATGAAGGCGGCCCGGCGATCCTCGACTATCTCGGCAAGGCACTGGCTAGCCCCTGGCAGGCAGTTTCACGCGTCATCCCCGACGATCGCGCCGGCATCGCCCGAACGCTGACCGAGCTCGCCGATGTCGAGGGCTGCTGCCTGATCGTCACCACCGGTGGCACCGGCCCGGCCCCGCGCGACGTCACGCCGGAAGCGACCGAGGACGTGATCTACAAGCTGATGCCGGGCTTCGGCGAATTGATGCGCCAGGTCAGCCTCGCCAAGGTGCCGACCGCGATCCTCTCGCGCCAGCTCGCCGGCATCCGCGGCAAGTCGCTGATCGTCAACCTGCCCGGCCGCCCGCGCGCCATCGCCGAATGCCTCGACGCGGTGATGCCGGCGATCCCTTATTGCATCGACCTGATCGAGGGGCCCTATCTTGAGACCGATCCGGCGGTGATCGTCGCGTTCCGCCCGGGACAGAAGCCAAAGGGCTGAGCGCTCTCCACGCGGACTGATCTTGAGGGCGATCTGGTCAGCGCCACGCGGGAAACACCTCGCATCCCGTGGCGCACCTCGCGGGCCGGTCTCCTGGCAGCGTCGTACGCCCGGGCAGCCGACCTCTGAAACGGCTCGGCCCGCCGACTCCGTTTATTGGATGGTAGCCTCGCTGTGCTAGAGGAACGCGAACGCCATTTCGCTCGCCCGGGAACACCAGATGCCTTCGCCCAAGATCATCCCGCTCGTCATGGCCGGCGGTGCCGGAACCCGGCTCTGGCCGCTGTCGCGCGATACCATGCCCAAGCAGTTCATTCCGCTGCTCGAAGGCGGGCTCTCGACCTTTCAGGCGACGCTGCTGCGGCTGGCTGACGCGACCTTCGACACACCGATCGTCATCACCAACAACGATTTCCGTTTCATCGCCGCCGAGCAGATGCTCGCCTGCGGCATCGAGGGCGAGATCGTGCTCGAGCCCGAGCGCCGCGATTCCGCCGCTGCGATCGCCGTCGGCGCCGTACTGGCCAGCCGACGCGACCCCGAAGCCGTCGGCCTCGCCCTCGCCTCAGACCACCTCATTACCGATGCGGCAGCCTTTCGCAGCGACTGCAAGCGCGCCGCCCGCCTCGCCGCCGCCGGCCTGATCATGACTCTCGGCATTCCGCCGACGCATCCCTCGACGGCCTATGGCTATCTCGCGCCGGGCGAGAAGCTCGCTGAGCCGGGGGCCAGCCGCCTCGCCCGCTTCGTCGAGAAGCCGAAGCTCGAACTCGCCACGCAATATCTTGCCGAAGGTTACCTCTGGAACAGCGGCAACTTCCTCTTCGGCGCGAGGACCATGCTGAGCGAACTAGCGCGCCACGCCCCCGAGGTGCTCGAAGCCGCAGAGGCCGCCGTCGAGAAGGCCGGGCGGGACCTCGACTTCCTGAGGCTCGATCCAGAGAGCTTCGCCCGCGCCACCAAGATCTCGATCGACTACGCGGTGATGGAGCGTACCGACTCGGCCGGCATGCTGGCTGCTTCCTTCGACTGGTCGGATATCGGCGCATGGGATTCGATCCATGAGATCAAGCCGAAGGACGGCGACGACAACGTGCTCGAAGGCCCTGCAGTGGTGATCGACACCCATCGCTCGCTGGTGCGCAGCGACGAGATGCTGACCACCGTCGTCGGCCTCGACGATGTCGTCGTCGTCGCAACCCGCGACGCCGTGCTGGTCGCCTCGATGGCCGCTGCCGGCAAGGTCAAGAACCTCGTCGAGCAGATGAAAGCGAGCGGCCGGCCGGAGGCCAGCGAGCACCTGCGCATATACCGTCCCTGGGGCTGGTACCAGCGCGTCGACCTCGGCACGCGCTTCCAGGTCAAGCGTATCCACGTCAAGGAAGCCGGCCAGCTCAGCCTGCAGAAGCACTTCCATCGCGCCGAGCACTGGGTCGTGGTTTCCGGCACCGCCGAGGTCACGGTCGACGACCGCACCGTCTTCGTCCACGAGAACGAGTCGGTCTACTTGCCGATCGGCTGCACCCACCGACTGAAGAACCCGGGCAAGATTCCGCTAGAACTGATCGAGGTCCAGGTCGGCTCCTATACCGGCGAGGACGACATCGTCAGGATCGAGGACATCTACGCACGCAACTGAGAGCGGTGCCTGCCGCTCCCTTCAGCGCCGCTTCTCCAGGGCCTGCCCTATCGCCTGGACGAGCTCGGGCGAGACCGGGTCGGTGCGCGAGCTGAAGCTGCCGGCAAGGCTGCCGTCGCGGCCGACCAGGTATTTGTGGAAGTTCCAGCTCGGCGTCTCGGCCGGGCGCTGGCTAGCCGCCCAACGATAGAAGGGATGGGCCGCCTCGCCACGCACCGCGACCTTCTCGGTGATCAGGTAGTTCGCGCCATGGCTCTGCCGTACCGCCTCGGCGATCGCCGCCCCGGCGAGCGGCTCCTGCCCGCCGAAATCATTGCTCGGCACGGCAATCAGCATCAGACCGCGCGTGCGGTAGCGCTGCCAGAGCTGCTCCAGCCCGGCGAACTGTCCGGCGAGGCCGCAGCGCGTCGCCGTGTTGACGATCAGGATCGGCTTGCCGCGATAGGCCTCGAGCGGGACCCTTCCGCCTTCTGCCCTGTCGAAGCTGAAAGCATAGGCGTTGCTGTCGCCCTGCGCCGCGTTCACCTCGGCGATCATCGGATAGGCGAGTAGGGCAAGGACCTGGCGGCGGTGGAGACGCATGGGCTGGCTCCGGCGAAATCGGAACACATCGTAGAGCAAAATGAGAAAAGGTGGGAGCCGGTTTTTTCGGCGCCCCTGCCCCAGCCCGCCCCGGAACGACGAAGCCCCGGCCTGGGGCCGGGGCTTCGCAAGAAACTGCCGCCGCAGCAGGCAGCTCAGCAGGACAGGACCTTCTTGACCCGAACCTCGAGGTCTCGCAGTTCGTAAGGCTTCACGACATAGTGGTCGGCGCCGTTGGTCGTCGCCTCGTCCATCTTGTCGACCGAGCGCTCAGAGGTCGCCATGATGATCTTGATCTGGTTGAGCTCGGGCACCGAGCGGATCGCGCGGAGCAGGTCGATGCCGCTCATCCCGTCCATGTTCCAGTCGAGCAGCAGCAAGTCGTAGCGCTTGGTCTGCATCTTCATCAGGGCTTCGCGGGCGTTCTCCGCCTCGTCGATGTCCTGGAATTCGATCTGCTTCAGGAAATAGGTCGCGAGCCCGCGCATGCTCTTCTGGTCGTCGACCACGAGGATGCGATAATCGCTTCTCGCCTTTGTCATAACACTCTCCTCACGCGGTCCGCTGATGCGGCCGCTCGCCGATCAACCCCGCGACGACACCACCGATCTGGTCGAGCGCGACGGCCCGATCAGCGGCGCCGATCTCGAACGCGGCTTTCGGCATCCCGTTTACCACACAGGTCTCACCGCTTTGGATTAACGTCTCGGCCCCGGCTTTGCGCATGGCTAACAAACCGTCAGCGCCATCACGTCCCATGCCGGTGAGCAGCACGCCGACCGCCTGGGCGCCGGCGGCCCGCGCCACCGAATGGAACATCACGTCGACGGAGGGGCAGTGCCCACTGACCAGCGGCCCTTCCCTGAGCTGGCAGACGAATTCGCCGCGCCGCTCCTCGATCTCGAGATGGCGGTGACCGCCGGGCGCGACTACGGCCATGCCGGGCCGCAGCCGGTCGCCATCGGCGGCTTCCCGGACATCGAGCCCGGTCGCCGCCGCGAGCCGCGCCGCGAACTTCGCGGTGTAGCCGGCTGGCATGTGCTGGACGACGACGATCGGCAGCCGCGTGAAGGCGAGATCGCGCATCACCACCTGGACAGCGGGGACGCCGCCGGTCGAGGCGCCGATCGCGATCAGCGGCGACTTGCCGACGGTGCGGCTGATCTCGCGGGCGATCGTCGGACGCGCCGGCACGGCAGCGGCCGGGGCTTCCTTCGCGGCGCGGGCCGCCATCAGCAGGCGTCGGCTGGCCGAGGCCCGCTGCAGCGCCGTGCCGACATGCTTCATGAAGCTGTCGAGCGTATGGGTGGTACCGTCCGGCTTCTCGATGAAGTCGATCGCGCCGAGCTCCAGCGCCTGGATGGTGTTGTCGGCGCCCGGCCCGCCGAAGGCCGAGACGATCAGCACCGGCAGCGGGTCCTGCTTCAGCACGCGGGCGAGCAGCTTCAGCCCGTGACGGCCCGGCAGTTCGAGATCGAGCGTCAGGATGTCCGGCCGCAATTCCTGGATCGCGTCCCAGCCCTCCTCGGCGCTGCCGGCGACGCCGATCACCTGGAAGCCGGGCGTCGAGTTGATGATCTGCGTCATCAGCTTCTGCATCAGCACGGAATCGTCGACGACGAGGACTTTCACCGGGCCGGCGGAGGGGTTCGGCATGCCCATCACCAGATCTCCACTTCGCCCGCCACCGGCTGGGTCTTGAGGCGGTTGAGGTAGGCAAGCTCCTGCTCCCGCTCGGGATCGCGCGCGGCCTGCTGGACATGCTGGACCCAGGCGCGCCCGGTCGTGGGCTGGTAGTGGATGCGGCGCGAGCGGGTGCCGCCGACATCCCTGGACACGACCGGGATGCCCTCGCGGGCGAGGAACTCGTTGACGAAGGTGATGTTGCCCTCGCCGATCGCCAGCATGGTGGCGCCGGAGAGCACGCGGGCGCCGCCGAAGACCTTGGCCTCGAGCTGGCCGCGCCTGGCGCCGCGCTTGAGCAGCCCGTTGATCAGCACCTCCATGGCGGTGTCGCCATAGCGCTCGCCGGCACTGGTGTCGGAGCCGCCATTGTTCTTTGGCAGCAGGAAATGGTTGAGCCCGCCGACCCCGATATTCGGGTCACGCATGCAGACCGAGATGCAGGAGCCGAGCACCGTCGCCACGATCTCGTCTTTCGCGGAGGTAATCTCATGCTCACCGGGCGCGACCGTGATGATCGTCGCGTCGAAGCGCGGATCGAAATAACGCCGTGAGGATCGGGCAAGGCTCATCTGGCAAAGCTCATGGCGTGCGCTCGTAGATCGTCCGGCCGATCAGCCGAAGCTTGGGGTGTGGCTGCGGCAGGGATTCCGAATGGCCGAGATAGAGAAAGCCGCCCGGATGGATCAGCGAGACGAAGCGATCGAGGATCGCGGCCTTGGTCGGCGTGTCGAAATAGATGAAGACATTCCGGCAGAAGACGACGTCGAACGCGCCCTTCATCGGCCAGCTCTCGATCAGGTTGAGCCGCTTGAAGGCGATCAGGCGCTTGAGATCGTCGCTGATACGCGCCTCGCCGCGGCCCGCCTGGCCCTCGAAGCGCAGGAGCGGACGCAGATCGGCAGGCAGGCGCTCGAACAGCTCCAGCGGATAGAGCCCTGCTGCGGCACGGTCGAGAATGTCGGTGTCGATATCGGTCGCGAGGATCCTGAAATCGAGGTCGCCGCGATGGCCGATCACGTCGCGCGAGACCGCCGCGATGCTGTAGGCCTCCTCGCCCGAGGAGCAGGCCGAGGACCAGATCCGGATGCGGCCGCGCCGGGCGGCGCGCTCCTGGATCAGCCGCGGCAGCACATCGCCGCGCAGATGGTCGAAATGGTGGCGCTCGCGGAAGAAGGCGGTGTGGTTGGTGGTGACGGCGTTGATCAGCTCGGGGATTTCGTCGAGCGCCGCTGGCGTCTTCAGGAAGGCGCAGTATTCGGCGACCGAGTTCAACCCCAGCGCCTTGACGCGCCGCGCCAGCCGCCCGCGCGTCATCGCTTCCTTGTGCTCGCGAATGACGATGCCGGCATGCTCGTAGACGAGCTTGGCAACAAAGCCCATGTCGTCGCGGGTCAAGGTGGGTTCGGCCTGGGGCGGCGGGGCTAGCATGGTCTGACTCTGGGCACGCAAAGACTTAAAACTCCGCCCATTCCTCGAAGCGCCCGCCGCCGGCGACCTTGCGGCGCGGCTCGACGGCGCGAGCACGGACCTCGGCCTGGCGATAGGGCTTCACCGACACCGCGGCCTGCCTCGGCGCAGTCGGAACACCGGCGGCTGCCCGGGAAGGCGCGGCAAAGCCGTTGGTGGCCGGCACGGCCCGCGCCTGGGCCTCGCCGGTGTGGAAGAAGGCAACGAGGTTCCGCAGCGCCTCGATCTGGCTGGCGAGGCTGTTCGCAGAGCCGGCGCTCTGCTCGGCCAGCGCCGCGTTCTGCTGGGTCGCCTCGTCCATATGCGCGACGGCCTGGCTCATCTCCGCGATGCCGCCGGCCTGCTCGGCCGTGGCCTCGGAGATTTCGGCCACGGTGCTGGAGACCTGCCCAGCCGCTGCGACGATCCGGTTCAGCGCCTCGCCGGTGTGGCGCACGAAGCGCACACCATCGGCAACCTGCTCGTTCGAGTTGACGATCAGGCCCTTGATGTCCTTGGCCGCCTGGCTCGAACGCTGCGCCAGCGTCCGCACCTCCGAGGCGACGACGGCAAAACCCTTGCCGGCATCGCCGGCGCGCGCCGCCTCGACCGCGGCGTTGAGCGCCAGGAGATTGGTCTGGAAGGCGATGCCGTCGATCACCGAGACGATCTCGGAAATGCGGGCGGAGGACGCCTCGATACGCTCGATCGCACCGACGGCGTCGGCGACCACCTTCTGGCCCGCCTCGGCGACGCCCATCGCCTCCCCGGCCAGATCCGTCGCCCGGCGCGAGCGCTCGGCACTCTGCTTCACCGAAGCCGCGAGCTGCTCGGTCGTCGCTGCCGTCTGCTCGAGATTGCCGGCACTGTCCTCGGTACGGCGGGCGAGATCGGCGGCGCCGCAGCGGATCTCGGCCGCGGTCGTCGCGACATGGCCAGAGGTCCCCTGGATGCCGGACACGGTTTGCGCCAGCCGCGCCATGGTCTCGTTGAGCCCGGCCTTCAACTCGGCGAGGAGGCCCTGATAGTCGCCGTCGATGCGCTGGCTGAGATCGCCATCGGCCATGCCGGAGAGCACCTCGGCGAACTCGCCGACCGCCCCTTCGACGATGACGTTGATCTGGTTGATGCCTTCGGCGATCCGCGCCAACGCGTCCGACTTCCCGGCGAGTGGGATGCGCCGCGAGAAGTCGCCTTCCGCTGCGGCCGAGACGACATCGGCGACCTCGTTGGCGGCCGCGACCTCATCCGTCAGTTCGCGCCACTCCATCGTCGCGCCGAGCAGGCGCCCGTCCGCCTGCACCATCTGGCTCAGGGTCAGCGCGACCGTGCGCCGGCCCAGAGCGAAGCGCAGCGAGCGCATACCGCCGGCCACGAACCCGCCGGACGACTGGTTGTGGAAGACATCCATCACCTTGCCGAGCATGTCCTTGGCGGAAATGCCGGGAAAGGCGATGCGGAAATCATCCTGCGCCTCGGCGAAGAACTTCAGTAGCGAGCGGTTGGCGAAGACGACGCGGCCCTGCGCATCGCAGACCATGATGTTGGTGCGGCAGCCGTCGAGGGCCGCGCGGATACGGCTGGCTTCGACGCTGCTGTCCTGGAGCTGCTGCAGGCTGCGGGCGAGTTCGCCGACCTCGTCCCGGCGCGCCAGCTCCGGCAGCTCGGCTTCCTTGCCCTGCGCCAGTTGCTCGGTGCCCTCGCGCATCGCCGCCAGCGGCCTCGCCAGCGAACGCGCAGCGAGCCAGCCGAGCCCGGCAGCAACGGCGATTCCCGCAGAGCCGAAGGTAAGCGCCGGTCCGAGCATGGCGGAGGTCACCGTCTCGGCCTGCGAACCGCTCAGCCCAAGGGCGGCGAGCTTCGCCGCCGTCGCCTGCTGCACCGCGATCGTGACCCCGGCGGCGGCGAGCAGTGACCCGCCGGCGAACAGCGCCGGCAGTTTGAAGGTCAGTTTCGAAAGGCCCGCCGGCATCATGCTCATAGGCTCTGTTGGTCTCTTCGGTGCAGTCGCAGGCGGGGCAGCTTCCTCTGGCGCTTTGGCGGGCGTCCTCCGGCGGTCTTGCGACGGCTCAGTTGGCGCGGGCCTGCCGAGCCTGAGCGTCACCACCGTCCTTGATCACCGCCGCGAGGTCGAGCAGCGCCACGATGTCGGTGTCGAGCAGGACGAGCCCCTCGATCAGACCGTGCTCGTCGCGCTCCAGATCCGGCGCCGGACGAACCGCGCTGACCGGCACGTCGACGATGTCGGAGACCGAGTCGACCAGCAGGCCGGCGGTCTTGTCCTCGACATCGACGACGACGATGACATGGGTCGCGGTCGCATCGGTGACGCCGAGCCCGATCGCGGTACGAAGGTCGTAGACCGCCAGGATCACGCCGCGCAGGTTGAGCACGCCGCGGACATGCGGGGCCGCATGCGGCAGCGGCGTCGTCGCCTGCCAGCCCTTGATCTCGCGGACCATGCCGACATCGATGCCGAAGGTCCGGTCGCCGACCCGGAAGGTGACGATCCGGCGCGCCGCCGATTCCGGCTGCGCCGAGGTGAAGTGCTTTTCGCCGAGTTGCAGGGTCATGGTCATCCAGCCAATTTGAGTTCGGGAGCAGTCTGGCGGCCGCCGGCAGCCGCCAGGCGCAGCATGGAATCGACGTCGAGGATGAGGGCGACGAGGCCGTCGCCGAGGATGGTCGCGGCCGAAGCGCCGTTGACCGTGCCGTAATTGGCTTCGAGGCTCTTCACCACGACCTGCTGCTGACCGACGATCTCGTCGACCGCGATGCCGACATTCCCGCCGCGCTCGGTCTCGGCGATGATGATGATGTTCTCGTCACGCGTGCCGGACGAGCCCATCACTGCGCCGAGCCGGTAGAGCGGCGTGACCTCGCCGCGCCAGCGCAGGACTTCCTGGCCGAAGGTCAGGTGCTCGATCGGGGTGTTGGCGAGATGCTGCGTCTCGATCACGCTGGCGATCGGGATGACATAGCGGTCGTCGCCGCAGCGGATCACCATGCCTTCCAGCACAGCGAGCGTCAGCGGCAGAGCGAGCGTGAACTTGCAGCCGCGGCCCGGCTCGGAATCGACGCTGATGCGTCCGCCGAGCGATTCGACGTTGCGGCGGACCACATCCATGCCGACGCCGCGGCCGGAGATGTCGCTGACCGCCTCGGCCGTCGACAGGCCGGCGGCGAAGATCAGCTGGTCGATCTCCTCCGGCGCCAACCTCTCGTCCGGTCCGACGAGGCCGCGGGACCGGGCCTTGGCCAAAAGCTTGTCGCGGCCGATGCCGCGCCCGTCATCGGTGACGGAGATCACGATGCGGCCGGCGCGGTGCTCCGCGATCAGCCTGATCGTGCCCTCGGGGTGCTTGCCTGCAGCGATGCGCTCGTCCGGCGTCTCCAGCCCGTGATCCATCGAATTGCGGATCATATGGGTCAGCGGGTCGGCCAGTTCCTCGATGATCGTCTTGTCGACCTCGGTGTTCTCGCCCTCGAGGACGAGCTTCACTTCCTTGCCGAGCGTCTGGGCGAGCTCGCGCACCAGGCGCGGCATGCGCTGGAACACCGCCTTCACCGGCTGCGCGCGCACCGCCATGACATGGTCCTGCAGCTCGCGCGTCTGGCGCGACAGGGTCAGGATGCCTTCGGCGGTCTTGGCGTAGACGTCATAGGGCAGCGAGCGGACGCATTCGACCAGCATCGACTGGGTGATGACGATCTCGCCGACGAGGTTCATCAGCCGGTCGATCCGGTCGAGATCGACACGCACGCTGACTGCCTGGCGCTGGCGCGCGGCGGCCGCGTCGTTGGCCGCCGGCTTGACCGCGGGACGCGGCGGGGCTGGCGGCGGCGGAGCGGAAGCCGCCACGGCGACAGGCGGCTGAGGCTGCGGGGACGCGACCTCGGCAGGCGCGGCCGCGGTCGGAGCCGGGCCGAGGCGGGCGAGGATCGCGGAGAGATCCGCCGCGACATTCTGCGGAACTTCGGAAACGGGCGCCGCAATCTCCTCGACCGCGTCGTCATTGGCCGCCGCCGGCATGACTTCGACCTCGAACTCCTCGTTCGCGAGGGTGAAGTCGAACTTGGCGACGATTTCCTCGACCGGCAGCTCGGTGCGCAGAATCACGTTGAAGCGCATATGGCAGTCGGTGACGTCGAGCGCTTCGAGCGCCGGGACCTGGCTCATGTCGCAGGTCACCGAGACGATCTCTTCGGCAGGCAGGCTACCGATCACGACGCGCGGCTCGATCACCCGGCGGAACAGGTCGCTCTCGGGATTGATCCGCACACAGACATCGCGGCCGGGGCGGGCCGGCGTGGGCGCAACCGCTGCGGCGGGTTCGTCATCCCAGCCATCATCGGCCGCAGGCGCGGCCGGCGCAGCGGTCTTGGCCTCGACCATGGCGAGCAGATTGCCGAGCGCGGCGATGCCGGGCGGCTCATCGCTCACCGGCGCCGGAGCTTCGGGCTTGGCCTGTCCGACCTTCTCCAGCGCAGCCAGCAGGTCCGGACGCGCCTGGGCGGGCTCGTCGTTGCGGGCAGCCGCGACGAGATCGGACACCGCATCAGAGCAGCGCAGGAACAGGCTGAACGGCGCATCCTCAAGGGCGACGCGGCCGGAGCGCAGATGGTCGAGCGAAGCCTCGAAGACATGCGCGAAGGCGACGAGCTCGGTGCAACCGAAGGCACCCGCACCACCCTTGATCGAGTGGATGGCGCGGAAGGCGGCGTTGACGTCCTCGGAATCGCGCGAGCCCTCGTCGAGCGCCTGGAGCTTCTGCTCGAGAGCACCGAGGAGTTCCTCGCATTCCTGGAAGAAGGTTTGTTTCAGTTCGGCCAGAGCATCCATCGAGTCGCCTCAGTTCTGGTAGCGGGCGACGAGGCCGAGCAGGGTGTTGGGCTCGAACGGCTTGACCATCCAGGCACTGGCGCCGGCACGGCGGCCTTCCGCCTTGATCTCGGCACCGTTCTCGGTGGTCAGCACGATGATCGGCGTGTTCTGCCCGGCCGGCCGCGCGCGGCAGGCGCGCGTGAACTCGATGCCGTCCATCACCGGCATGTTGAGGTCGGTGATCACGAGATCGGGCTTGAACTGGTCGAAGCGGGCGAGGCCTTCCTCGCCGTTCTCGGCTTCGGCGACCTCGTGCCCGGCATTGCGCAGCGTCATGCTGAGCAGGCTAAGCAGGGTCTTGGTGTCGTCGATTGCCAGGATACGCATCGCATTCACTCCACGACGAGGGCGCTTTGGGCGAAATCGAAGCCGATCGCCTGGAAGGATTGGCGGCACTCCTCGGACATCGCCTTGAGCGTGACGGTCAGCCCATGCACGGCGGCGCTCGCCGCGGCCGCGTGCAGAAGCTGGATCCACAGGCTCGGAAAGGGGCCGGCGCCGGCGCATTCGACGCTGACGCTTTCCCGCTGTTCCAGCGCGACGAGGAGTTGATTTCGGAAGGCTGCGGCCTCGGAACGGCCGAGAAGCGGCGGCAAGGAAACGGTGATGACCACGGCGGCGCAACCTATGAATCGTGGCTGGAGGCTGTCACGGAACTGGTAAAAATTTCGCTAAGCGCTGGCCGAGCCCGGAAGGATTGTGACCGTTTCGGGGCATGCAGGATGCGCTCGCTGCGCGCTCGCGGCAGATGCCGGGACTCGGATCCGCGCTGCAGGAAAAGAGCGTCAGAACAGGCTGTTGCTGATCGCCCGCGGCACCAGGGTGATCGCGCCGCTCTGTTCCTTGTATTTGCGCGGGATGTTGATGATCCCCGACAGGTGCAGCCAGAGATTGTTCGGCGAGATCGGCTTCACGATGATCTCATGGGCGCCGAGCTTGGCAGCCTGCACGACGGCGCGGCGGTCCGGCCTCTCCATCATCACCAGCACCGGCGCCTTGGCGAAGGGCGAGGTCTTGAAGGAGCGGATCGAGGCCAGGCACTTCATGCTGTCCCCGTCAGGCAGATCCCAGTCGAGGATGACGATGTTGGGCTGCTTCTGGATGAACATCGTCGCCGCGCCGGCGAGGTCCGCGGCCTCGAAAATCCGCTGCAGCTGCGCCTGATAGAGCATCGTCCGGATGATGCGCCGGTAATGCGGGCTGGCATCGATCAGCAAGACCGAGAGATTCGGAAAGGCGGGAGCGATATGCATGACGGCGATTACGACCCGATACTCAACACCACATCCGGGCAAGGCCGCCCGCTACTTCCGGAGCCACTCGCTCCACTCCGCACCCGTCACACGCTGAGTCCGAAGCGGAAGCCTCCCCAGTGCCGCCCCCTGACGAAGATCGGGGCCGAAAGATCTTCCATCACCAGGAAATTGCCGCCGCCCATGTCGCGCCGATAGGTCTGCAGCAGGAACGGCTTCTGGTTGCGCGCCGCGGCAAGCCCGGTCCGGTCGTCGAACAGCCGGCGGTTGCGGCAATTGGCGTTGTTCCAGACCGGGTCCGGCCCCTGCGGCTGCGCATACTTGCGGTTGTGCGTCGGCAGGAAGCCGTTGCGGTCGACGGTAGCGCAGAACACCACGCGCCGGTTGCCGGCGAGCAGCTTTTCCTGCAGCGGCGGCAGCAGGCGGTCCGTCAGCTCGACGAAGCGGGTCATATGCTGCACCGGGTTGCTGCCCGGCACCGGCCGGTAAGTCTCGTCGAACAGCTCGGCCATGCCGATCTGGCCGCTCGCCAGCGCCTGTTCGAACATCCCGGCGACAGCCGTCGCAGCCTCGATCGCCGTCTCGATCATTTCGGACTGAGGCGTGCGCACTCCGGAAGCCGCGATCGAGCCGAGCACCGCCTCGCTGGTCGAGACCAGCGAGCTCGCCCGGCGCGACGCCACTTCGAGGCTGTGGCTCGACTGCTCGACCCCCCCGACCAGATCCTTCAATTCGCCGCCGACCTTGGCGAAGGCCACTGCATTCTCTCGGGTCGGCGCCGAGATGCTGTCGATCTCGGCGATCAGCCCGACCACCGACTTGCCGAAATGGTCGAGCTCGCCGATCTGGCGGGAAATACCCTGGCTCTCCTCGCTGGCGCGCCGCGCTGCCTGTGCATTGGCGATGCTCTGGTTCGCCAGTTGGTCCACCGTGGCGACGAGCGCATCGAGCTGCCTGGAGCTGGCATTGGTAGCGTCGCGAGTCTGCTCGGCGAGCTGCTTGACGGCGGCCGCGATCACCGCGAAGCCGCGCCCGGCAGCGCCGCTGCGGGCCGCCTCGACCCCGGCATTGATCGAGAGCAGCTGGATCTCGCGGGTGATCGACTGGATCGCCTCGCTCGCCTCGCGCAGCTTGTGGGCCCGCTCGACCGCACCGGCCAGAGCCTGCGAGATCGACTGCGCCCCGTTCGAGAGTTCGGCGATGTCGTTCTGCGCCGCATTGAGCCCGAGCCGGACCGCGCCGGTGACGCGTTCGAGCCCGCTCTTCACCACCGAAGCCGCGTTCTGCGCCTCCTCGGCCGAGCGCTGGATCGCCTGATTGGCGCGTGCCACCTGGTCGACCGAGCCGACGACGCGGTGCAGCCCCGCCGTCTGCCGGTCGAGCTGGCCGTTGACGTCGCCGATGCGGCCGGAGATGTCGGTGATCTCGCTGCTCAGCTTGCCGAAACGCTCGGCGATCTCGACGACGGCGCGCGAGGCGGCCTGCGCGTCGGGCGCGTCCTCATTGGCCGGGGCAGGCGCCTTCAGAGCCAGAGCGTGCATGGACACGGCACTTCCGCATGAGAAATCTGCGCTCGGAACCTAAAGGAACGCAGTAAATCGCCGGTTAATGGCCCCGCTCGCGCCATTTTCGGCTGTCCGAATGCGTGTGCCGGCCAAGAGCGGCACTCGTTTCGAGATCGCTGCATCCAGGCTCGGCTTTTCAGGTTAACGTAGCGGCAGAGTCGGCACCAGGCGGCCGGCTTTCGGAGGACCCTCATGCAGAACGTCAATTCGTTTTCCCGCCGCTCGCTGCTCGGCTTCGGCGCCGCCGCGGCCGGCCTGGCGATCGCCCCCAAGGTCTGGGCGCAGGCAACCGCCCCGGCCGCCCCCACCGGCCCGTTCTCGCTGCCCAAGCGCGCCTATGAGGCGGCGGCGCTCGAGCCCAATATCGACGCCACCACCATGGACATCCACTACAACCGCCATCACGCGGCCTATGTCGCCGGGCTGAACGCCGCCGCCAAGGACCATGGCGTCCTCGCCCAGACGCCGCTTCAGCAGCTTCTTGGCGATCTCGGCAAGGTGCCGGAGGGCGCCCGCCTCGCCGTGCGCAACTCGGGCGGCGGCCATGCCAACCACACCATGTTCTGGGAGATCATGGGCCCCAACGCCGGCGGCGCGCCGACCGGCGAGGTCGCCGCCGCCATCACCCGCGATCTTGGCGGCTTCGACAAGTTCAAGACCGATTTCGACACGGCCGGGCTGCGCGTCTTCGGTTCGGGCTGGACATTCGTCACCGTAACCAAGGACGGCAAGCTCGCCCTCGCCAGCAAGCCCAATCAGGATACCCCGCTGATGGACAAGCAGATGGTGCTGATGGGCAACGACGTCTGGGAGCACGCCTATTACCTGAAATACCAGAACCGCCGCGCCGAATACCTCAAGAACTGGTGGAACGTCGTCGACTGGAACAAGGTCAACGCGCGCTATGCGGCCGCCAAGGCCGGCAAGCTGACGATCTGAGCGACAAACCGGCGACGGCCCACCCCTCTCGATGCCCGGCCCCGCGGCCGGGCATTCTGCTTGGGGGCCGTCCAGCCCGGACGCCCTCCCCGTTCTAGCGAAGCGGGTGCCAAGCCCCCGACCAGAAAAGCGCGGTATTCGGAAGAATTCGGCAACACGACACGGAGATCACGACTGGCGGAACTACCCGCCGGGATCTATCGTTTAGAGTGCATCCGCCTAGCAGGGAGCGTGCCCGTGACATTGAACAGCCTAGCCCGCATCGGCGCGGTCGCGCTGATGCTTCTCCCGCCTGCCGCCATCGCCCAGCAGCGCACGCTCGGTCCGCCGAGCGGCTCGGTCCGCATCGAGGTCTTTTCCGTCGCCTTCATCGGTCAGGGCCAGGTCGGCGGCGGCACTCTTGCTTTCAAGGGCCGCAACTATCCGATCAGCGTCGGCGGGCTCGGTGTCGGCGGCATCGGCGCGGCGAAGCTCACCGCTACCGGCCGGGTCTATGGGCTCAGGCAGCGGCAGGATTTCGCCGGTGCCTATGTCCAGCTCCGAGAGGGCTGGGCCGCCGGCCGGGCCGGCCAGGGGCGAATGGTGCTCAAGAACGACAAGGGCGTGACCATCAGCCTCGACACCCGCCGCCAGGGCCTGCAGCTCTCGCTCGGCGCCGACGGCGTGCTGATCGGCTTCAAATAGAGGGCGGCCTCACCGCACGACATCCGGCTCGGCCGCAGCCGTCTCGACTGCGGCCGTCGTGCTGCCTGCCTCAACCTGCGCCCGCTCCCGGCCCGGCCATTGCCAGGCGAGCATCGCCAGCGCCAGGCCGAGCCCGATCAGGTCCGTCACCCAGTCCGGCTTCACCAGGCAGAACGCCGCGGCAATCAGCACGAACCGCTCCCACAAGGCCGCACGGCGCAGCAGATAGCCGTGCAAACCGGCGGCAAGCAGCGCGATGCCGATGCAGGACGAGACGAAGCGCCAGATGATCGTCGGCCAATCGCCGATCATCAGCAGGGCCGGCTCGTAAACGAACATGAACGGGACGATGAAACCGGCAGCGCCGATCTTCACCGCCGCCCAGCCGCTGCTCCAGAGGTCGGCCTTTGCCAGCCCCGCCGCGGCGAAGACCGCGAGCGCGACCGGCGGCGTGATCGCCGACAGGATGGCGAAGTAGAAGGCGAACATGTGCGCCGCGGGCATCGCCACGCCGAGCTTGATCAGCGCCGGCACCAGCAGCGAGGTCATGACGATGTATGCCGGCGTCGTCGGCATGCCCATGCCGAGCACGATGCCCGCGACGGCAGTCAGCAGCAGCGCCAGCAGCAGATAGTTCTGCGACAGGCCGATCACCGCCTGGGTGAAGACGATGCCGGCGCCGGTCAGGGCGACGACACCGATGACGATGCCGGCGCAGGCGCAGGCGAGCGCCACCGCGAGCGCATTGCGCGAGCCGTCGATCATCGCATCGATGATGATGGGTATCCGGACATTGCCGCGGGTCGAGGCCCGCAGCGCCGCGACCGGGAAGCACAGCAGCGTGCCCGCCAGAGCCGCCAGCGGCGCGCTGTAGCCGGAGTAGAGCACGGCGAGGATGGTCAGCACCGGCAGGAAAAGGTGGCCACGCTGGCGCAGCGTCGTGCCGAGTTTCGGCAGCTGGCTGCGTGGCACACCGAGGATACCGTGGCGCTTGGCCTCGAAATGCACCGCCGCGAAGCAGGCGACATAGTAGAGCACTGCCGGGATCAGCGCCCAGATCACCACCTGGCTGTAGGAGACCGAGAGGAACTCCGCCATGACGAAGGCGGCCGCGCCCATGATCGGGGGCATGATCTGCCCGCCGGTCGAGGCCACCGCCTCGACGCCGGCGGCGAAATGCGCCTTGAAGCCGGTGCGCTTCATCAGCGGGATCGAGATCGGCCCGTCGACCATGACGTTCGCGACCGCGCTGCCGGAGATCGTGCCGAACAGGCTCGACGAGACCACCGAGACCTTGCCCGGCCCGCCGGCTGTATGACCGGTCAGCGAGAGCGCGAAATCCATGAAGAGCTGGCCCGTGCCGGTGCGTTCCATGAAGGAGCCGAACAGCACGAAGATCATCACATAGGCGGCGGACACCCCGAGCGGCGCGCCAAAGACGCCCTCCGTGGTCATGAATAGCTGGTCGAGCAGCCGCATCGGCTCGACCCTGGCGATGAACAGCGCGTAGCAGAGAAAGGCGATCGCCGTGATCGGCAGCGCCCAGCCGATCAGCCGGCGCGTCGCCTCGAGCACGATGACGACGAGCAGGACCGCCATCGCCATGTCGACCGGGCTGAGGTCGTCGACATAGTAGATCCGGTTGACGATGTAGTCATAGTTCCAGAACAGGTAGCTGATCGGCGCGACCGCCAGCAAGAGCAGCGCATAGTCGAGCGGCGACGGCGCCGCATCGGCTCCCGTCCTGCGATAGATCAGGAAGGTCAGCGCCAGCGCGAACAGGAGATGCGTGCCGCGGAAGATGATCGCTTCCGGCGTCCCCTGGCCGCCGAGCGCCGGCGGCAGGATCACCCACATATGATAGAGCGCCATGGCGACGGCGATCACCGCCGTGACCAGCCGGACGATGCCGACATGGCTGAACTCGAACTTGAATTCGGGTTTGGGAACGCTGATGTCCACGGGCGCATCCTGGCTCGGAGACCGATCCCGCATGGCGACGAGGTTCACGCCGCAAGGCGACACGAAGGGATCGGTGGCTTCTGGGAGCACGCGCCGGCGCTGCCGGCGCGCCAGGTCTTCAAACCGTCCGCACGAGGCGTCGGGAACCGGTCACTTCGACGCGACGGTGATGCCCTTTTCCTTGTAGAACCGGGCCGCACCGGGGTGGAACGGCACGCCGACATCCTCCGCCATCAGCTTGGGCGTCAGATCGGATAGCGCCTTGCTCGTCGCCGCCAGCGCCGGGACATTGTCGGCGATTGCCTTGGTCATGGCGTAGACCTGATCGGCCGGCAGCTTGCACGAGGCGACGATATGGGTGGCGTAGCCGATCACCTTCACATCGTCGCCCTGCTTCGGATAGGTGCCTTTCGGCACCGTCACCAGCGTATAGCCGGGGTTGAGCTTCCTCATGCCGTCGAGATCGGCAGAAAGGTCGAGCAGCTTGATGTCACGCGCCGAGGCAAGGTCCATAACCGCGCCTGAGGGAATGGCGGTGCCGAGCGAGAAAGCCTGGGCATGCCCGTCCTTCACCTGCTCGACCGAGTCCGTATAGGAGACGAAGGAGATCTTGACGTCGCTATAGCTCATCCCGTGGACCTTCAGCAGCTGCCCGGTGATGAGCTCGCCGGTATTGCCGCGCGGCTGAGTGGTGATCGCCTTGCCCTTCAAATCCTTGACGGTCTTGATCCCGGAATCCGCCGGCACCAGCATCTGGAAATACTGCGGATAAAGCGAAGCGACATTGCAGATGTTCTCGTGCTTCTTCGGGAAAGGCGCGTTGCCGGCGAGCCCGTCGACTGTCGAGATCGAGTTGCCGAAGCCGACTTCCGCCTTGTTTTCCTCGATGGCGCGGACATTGGCGATACCGGCGCCCGGCAGCGACTGCACGCTGAGCCCCGGAACCGCCTTCTCCCAGAGATCCTTGAGCTGGCCGCCGAGCGGCACCCAGACGCCGCCTTGCGGGCCGGTCATCAGCCGCATCTCCGCCGCCGCCGCAGGCAGGCTCAGCATGGTGGTGGCGGCCAGACAGAACAGATAGGTCGGTAGGCGTGACATCGGTCTTCCTCCCTCGAGCGATTTTCCTCGGCGCCGCGTCTTTGCGCACGGTCGCTCCCCCAACGGTCGGCCGGCCTTCAGGCCGTGCTCGCCGCTGCCTTGAAGCTATCGACTGAAACCGAGGTGGCAAGCCCCGATTTCCCGCGGGCCAGCAACGAGGTTCAAGACCGTGCCCGAGGCAAGATGATGGGTTCCCGCGCCGGGCAGGTCGGTATCGGGGATCGGGGTATGCCCGAGGCGCCAGCGCGAGCGCGTTCCGAGGGGCCGAGACGACTATCGCAGCGCAGAGCCGAAATTCATCCAATGCGCGGTTGCGAGCCAGCCCGCATCGACCGGAATCGAAGCGCCCGAAACGGCACTCGCGGCATCCGACATCAGGAAGCCGACGACCGCCGCGATTTCCTCGATCTCGACGAGCCGGCCCATCGCGGTCGCCTGCTTGATGGCGCTGTCGTCGCGCATGCCGGACTCGATCTTCTGCCGCATGATCGGCGTCAGCGTGAAGCCCGGAGCGACCGCGTTGACGCGAAGTCCGGCCTGCCCGAACTCGCCCGCGGTCAACGCAGTCAGGGAGCCGAGAGCGACCTTGGTCGGAGCATAGGCATGCAAAGGCAGCGGTCGGCTCTCATTGATCGAGGTGATGTTGACGATCGAACCGCCGCCGCCCGCCATGATGGCGGCGCCGAATTCGCGCGTGCAGACCAGGGCGCCGAAATAATTCACATCCCAGATCCGGCGATGGGCTGCCTCGTCCATCGCCATGAAAGGCGTGATGTCCTGGAGCAGCCCGGCGGCATTGACCAATCCGGCGACCGGCGTGCCGCGCGCCTTCAGATCCGCGGCGAGCGCATCGACCGCCTTGGAATCGGAAACGTCCAGCGCCGCGAGCGACAGGGCATCGCCCGGCGCCCCGTCTTGCAGGCGCTCGAGCGCGGACGCACTGAGATCGGTCGCGATCACACGCCAGCCGTCGGCCAGCAGGCGTTCGACGATGCCACCGCCGATCCCGCCTGCGGCCCCGGTCACGACGATCGCCGCACCGTCCTGCCGGCGGCGGGCCATGATCGAACGCTGGTCAATTTGCGCGGACATCGTCTTTTCCTCTCCTGGCCAGCGAACGCGTCGCTTTCCCAATTGCGTTGACTGGGTTTGGCTCAGGCCCCTTCGGGGAGGACCTTGCGCCAGGCGCGCAGCTCGACGCTCTGGAACAGGCCGCCGCGGGCATAGGGATCGCCAGCCGCGAACTCCTCCGCCGCCGTCCGGTTCGGGCAATCGATGACGATCAGGCTGCCGGTCGAGGTCGCGCCATCCTCCGCCAGGAACGGGCCGGCGAAGAGAATCTGCTCACGGTGCGGCGCGAGATAATCGAGATGGCTTGGCCGCAGCTCGGTGCGCAGCGCGGTCGCCCCCGGTTTGTCGAGGCAGATGATCGCAAACAGCATGGTGCTTCCTTCTTGGGTTCCGGATACGAGGCTCAGACCTCGAAGACCTTGCCCGGATTCATGATCGCATGGGGGTCGAGCGTCGCCTTGAGGCGTCGCATGTAATCGACAGTGATGCCCAGCTCGTCCCGCAGAAAGCTGCGCTTGCCCTCGCCGATGCCATGCTCGCCGGTGCAGGTGCCGTCCATGGCGATGGCGCGATGGTTGAGCCGGTCGATGAAGGCCTTGGTCCTGGCCATTTCCTCGGCGTCCTCGGTCATCGCCATGATCGAGACGTGGAAATTGCCGTCGCCGACATGGCCGACGATCGGTGCGACGAGGCCGCTGCGCGCGATGTCGTCATGGGTCTCGGTCATGCAATCGGCCAGCCGCGAGATCGGCACGCAGACATCGGTGGCGATGAACTTCGAGCCGGGTCGCAACTGCAGGCAGGCCCAGTAGACATCGTGCCGCGCGGTCCAGAGCGCGTTCCGCTCATCCTGGGTCGAGGCGTATTCATAGGACTGGCAGCCGTATTCCCCGGCGATCTGCCCGAAGATCTCGACCTGCTCCTGCACCGCCGCTTCGAGGCCGGAGAATTCGACGAACAGCGTCGGCGTCTCGGCCATCGCGAGCTTCGAATAGGCGTTGCAGGCGCGGATCTGCAAGGCATCGGCCAGTTCGATGCGGCCGGGCTGCAGCCCGTAGCGAATGCTGGCGATCACCGCATTGCAGGCCGAGGCCAGATCGGGAAAGGGGCAGACGGCCGCGACGACCGCCGGCGGGATGCCATGCAGCTTGACCGTCAGCTCGGTGATCACCCCAAGCGTCCCTTCGGCACCGATGAACAGGCGCGTCATGTCGTAGCCGGCCGAGGATTTGCGCGCCCGCGTACCCGTCTTGCAGACGGTGCCGTCCGGCATCACCACGGTGAGACCGAGGATATTGTCCTTCATCGTGCCGTAGCGCACGGCGGTCGTGCCGGAGGCGCGGGTCGAAGCCATGCCGCCGAGCGAGGCGTCGGCACCCGGATCGATCGGGAAATGCAGGCCGGTGGCGCGCAGATGCGCGTTCAGCGCCTTGCGCGTCACGCCGGCCTGGACGACGCAGTCCATGTCCTCCTCGTGAACGGCGAGGACGGCGTTCATCTGGCTGAGGTCAAGCGAGATCCCGCCGAATGGCGCATTGACGCCGGCCTCGAGCGAGGTGCCGGTGCCGAAAGGGATGAGCGGCACCTTATGCGCCGCGCAGAGCTTCACGACGGCGACGACATCTTCGGTCGAGCGCGCGAAGAAGACCGCGTCGGGCACTTCAAGCGGATGCCAGGAGGTCGCGTTGGCGTGCTGCTCGCGGATGACGCTGTTGCGCGTGACCTGCTCGCCGAAGCGGTCAGCCAAGGCGGAGATGACCAGTTCGACGGCTTCGTTCGGCCCTGCTTTGGAAGAATCTTGCGCCGCCAATGTCATGTCCGTCCTCGATAATTGCGGGCCGGCATGGGCCACAGAGCAACGCCCGCCAGAAAGCGGGCGCTGTGCGTTCTTTGCCGGTGGATCGCGCGACCGGCGGCGCGCGGCATGGCTTCGGCGGAACCGGAGCTGTGCGGCGCGCCCGGCGGCACTTGATTGTCGCCATTTAAAAACTAAACGTTCAGTATTGTAAATAGCCGTGACAGCGGGAAAGGACCTGAGAGCATGACGCAGTCCGCCGGAACCCGCGGCCGCAAGCGCAGCGCCGCAGCCGAGAACGCGGTGCTGGCGGCGGCCTATGACCTGCTGGCGACGGAGGGCCTGCAGGCCGCCACCGTGGAGGCGATCGCCCAACGCGCCAAGGTCAGCAAGGCGACGATCTACAAATGGTGGCCGAACCGCGCCGCCGTGATCATGTCGGCTTTTCTGCGCGAGGCGAGCAATGCCCTGCCCTATCCGGAGCAGCTCGACATGACGAGCGTCTTCGACCGGCTGCACCGCATGGCCGAGGAATTCCACGGCCCGATCGGCAACATGGTCCGCGCCCTCATCGCCGAAGGGCAGTCCGATCCCGAGATTGCCCAGGCGTTTCGTGAGGGCTATGTGCTCGCCCGGCGCCAGCAGGGCGCCGAGATCGTGCATGCGGCGATCGCGGCCGGCCTGATCCGCGAGGCCGACCCCGATGTCATCCTCGATATGCTCTATGCGCCGCTCTATTACCGGCTGCTCGTCGGGCACCAGCCGCTGACGGCGGAGTTCATTCGCGAGCACGTCACGCTGGCGCTGAACGGCCTGACGCCTCGCGGCAACTGAGCGCTGCCCCCCGGAAACGACATCCGCTGACAGCCCGAAGGCGCTGATCTGCAGAGAGGTTGGTGGGCCGGGCCGGACTCGAACCGGCACCGGCGCTGTTATGAGCAGCGAGCTCTAACCATTGAGCTACCGGCCCGCGGCAGGCCTAGCATTCGCCCCGCTGCGGATGCAACGGGTTAGATGGCCAAGCGCCCTGTCGGACGCAGATTAGCGATCCGGTTGCCTGCGAGAGCATCAAGGCTGGCCTTACGCCCCGCCGATCAGGATACCGGCGGCGAGAACGAGCGCCCCGCCGAGCACGACCTGGAAGGTGGCGCGGGCGAACGGCGTCTCCATATAGCGGTTCTGGATCCAGACGATCGCCCAGAGCTCGATGAAGACGATGACGAGCGCGATCGCGGTCGCCGTCCAAAAAGACGGGATCAGGTAGGGCAAGGCGTGGCCGAGCCCGCCGAGCGTCGTCATCACACCGGAGGCAAGGCCACGTTTCCAGGGCGAGCCGCGTCCGGAGAGCTTGCCGTCGTCATGGGCGGCTTCGGTGAAGCCCATCGAGATGCCGGCGCCGATCGAGGCCGAGAGCCCGACCAGGAAAGTCGTCCACGGGTTCTGGGTCGCGAAGGCTGTCGCGAAGATCGGTGCCAGCGTCGAGACCGAGCCGTCCATCAGCCCGGCGAGGCCCGGCTGCACCCAAGTCAGGAGGAACTGCCGGTGCGCCGCCGCATCCTCCTCCGCCTTCGGCTCGGATGCGAGGTGCTCGTCGGCGAGCGAGCCGGCGCGCCGCTCATGGCGGGCCTCGGCCGCGGCGAGGTCGCCGAGCAGCGCCCTGGTCTGTGCATCGCTACAGCGGCTCGCTGCCGCGACATAGAAGTCGCGGGCCTGGCGCTCCATCGCCGCCGCCTCCTCGCGGATCCGCGCGAGCCCGAGATTCTCGACCAGCCAGACCGGCTTGCGGACGTAGAAGTCGGCGACATGCTCGCGGCGGATCGGCACCACCACATCGCCGAAGCGCCGGCGGTACTCGCCGATCAGGCGCTGGCGATGCCCGTCCTCCTCCGCCGCCATGCCGTCGAACACCGCAGCGGAGGCGGGGTAGGCCTGGCGCAGCGTCTCCGCATAGGTCGCGTAGATCCGTCCATCCTCCTCCTCCGACGAGATCGCGAGAGCCAGCACCTCGCGCTCGGACAGGCTGTCGAAACGACGGCGGCCGCCGAGTCCGGCCGGCAGGAGCGAAGAAAGCATGGTCCGATCCTTGTTTAGAATGATTCCAGATAATGAGGCGCGTGCGGGCCGGCAAGACGGTGCGACAAAGCAGAACGGCCCCCGCCAAGGGCGGGGGCCGTCATGTCGGGCTAGGTTGCTGCCGGCCGGTCAGGCGGCGCGCGCATGCTCATGTTCGACCGCATGCCCCTCGCGGAAGCTGAAGCGGGCGATGTGCTCCTTCAGCGAGCGGGTCTGCTCGTCAGTCAGCGCCAGTGCCGCATTGGTCTGCTCGACCAGCGCCGCGTTCTGATGCGCCATGGTGCCGATGCCGTCGATCTCGCGGTTGATCGTCGAGACGTCGCTGGCCTGACCGCGAGCGGTCTGCGAGATGCCGTTCATCAGCGCCGAGAGGTCGTTGACCGAGGTCAGGATGCTGCCGAACACCGCCGAGCTCTGCTCGACCAGGCCGACGCCGACCTTGACGTCGCCATGAGCCGCATCGACCAGCTTCTTGACATCGTTGGAGGCGTCCGCCGAGCGCTTGGCGAGGCTGCGCACCTCGGCGGCGACGACTGCGAAGCCCTTGCCGCTGTCGCCGGCGCGGGCCGCCTCGACCGCCGCGTTCAGCGCCAGCAGGTTGGTCTGGAAGGCGATCTCGTCGATCATCTGGATGACCTCCGAGATCTTGCTCGACGAGGACCGGATGCGCTGCATCGCTTCCAGCGCCGAAGCGACCACCTGCTCGCCCTGCTGGGCGCGCTCCTCGGCGCTCTGGGCCATGCCGACGGCCTCGGCCGCATCCTTGGCGGTCTTCTGGACATTGCCGGCGAAGGCGCCGAGCTGGTTCGTCGCCACCGAGACGGCGTTGCTCTCTTCGCTGGTGCGCTCGGCAAGATCGGTGACGCCGTCGAGGATCTCGCTGGTGGCGCTGCGGACCGCGGTGACGGTCTCGGAAAGCCGCGCCAGCGTGCTCTCGAACTCGCCGGCGAGGCCGTTCGTGCCGTCCTTAAGCTCCTGGAACGCCCCATGATAGAGGCCTTCGACGCGGGTATGCAGGCGCCCGGCGGCAAGTTCCGACAGGACCTCGCAGGTCTCGCTCAGGCCGGTCTGCACGGTCTCGAGCAGCTCGTTCACCGAGCCCGCGAGCGCGTTCAGCTCGGCATCGGCGAAGTTCGCCGAGACCCGGCGGCTGAAGTCGCCATGGGCCGCCGCCTCGACGACGTCGCCGAAGGCCTGGCCGAGCTCGGCCATCATCGCCTTGCGCTGCTCCTGCGCCCGGGCCTCGTCCTCGACCTTGGCGAGCTCGGCGGCACGCAGGGCAACCGCATTGTCGCGGAACAGCAGCACGCTCTTCGAGATGTCCGAGATCTCGTCATTGCCGCGGATCTCGACCTTGGTTTCGAGCTGGCCGTCGGCGATCGCCTTGGTCGCGGCCCAGAGCCGGTTGAGGCGTCCGACGATCATCGGGCGGACATAGAACACCGAGAGCGCCAGTGCGACGAGGAGCGAGCCGAGCCCGATCAGGCCGAGCCAGAGCTTGCTGGTCTCGATCGTCTCGATGGTCGAGGCGCTGGCAGCCTTGGCCTCGCCGCGTGCGCCCTGGACCAGCACGTCGACCTCGCGCCGCAGCACTTCGGCAGCGTCGTCGACTTCCTTCAGCCCGCGCGCAATCGATTCCCGCGTGGTGATGTCGCGGTTGCGGATGTCGATCAGGCCCTCGGTGCCCTCGCCGATGGCGATCAGGTCCTGCACCGTGCGCGTGCGCGTCTGGTTGGTGTTGACCTTGTCGGCATCCTGCAGGAGCGTCCGGAGCTTGTAGGCAACCCCGTTGAAGCGCTCGCGCGCCGTGCCGAGCTTCTGCTGATCGTTGATCTGCGCGATCTCGCGCAGCAAGCCGACGAGTTCGTTGACGTCGGCCTGCAGGGTCCGAGCCAGCTCGAAGATCACGAAATCCCGGTCGACCAGGGTCCGGACGGCGCCGGCCAGCGCGTCCCCGGTCAGCGAACCGAGATCATCGAAGCCGAAGGTCAGCGCGAACTTGGCCTGCTCCGCCTCGCCGCTGGCAGCCTTGACGAAATTCTCCTGCGCCTTGGCCAGGTTGTTGAGCGCGGTTTCCGCCTCCGCGACATTGCGCAGCCGCTCGCCGGTCAGGTCGTTGATATCGTTGATGTGGCGCGAGAGCGTGTCGAGTGCCGTCTGGGCCTTCTTGTTGTCGACACTGCCGAGCTGGCCGATCTTGCGCACCAGATCGAACTGCCGCGCCTCGACCTTGTCGAACTCGCCGGTCAAGGCGGCGCGGTCTCGCACGGTCTGCACTTCCATGAAGCGCGAGGCCAGGGCGGTCGAAGTCGTCGCCGCCTGCCAGAGCTCGAGCGAGAGCTCGACCACGGGCATCTTGCGCTCGACCATGTCGTCGACCGTGGCCGAGACACGCTCATAGGAGAGCCAGGCCACACCCGAGGCCACCACGGTCAGGACGGTGAGCACGCCGAGCGCGGCATAGATTCGCGCGGCGATGCCGACGCGCGATGCCGTCTTCGGCGGGCGCGCCGGCTTCTTTGTCTTCGACATACTCGATACTCCCGAAGGCATGACCGCGCGGTCGCGGCAGCAAGAAGACGCCGGCCGCTCCCCTCGAGCGGCTGGCCTTTACAAAACGATCAGATGGAAACTGAGCCGGCAGTGCCGGGGGCCATCTCGGCCTTGGTCGGGACGCCCGCGAAACGGTCGGGAGGAACGGGTAGCTCCCCGGCGCTGGCGGCAAACCCTATCAGGATGTCGCGGCGATCGACCATCTGGCTCCCCAATTTGCAGGTCAGGCTGGCGCCTGTTGTCCGACAAGATCGGGGAGGTCCGCTTAAAGAACGTTTAAGCGAGTGGAGTCTTCTGAATCAATGCGCCCCGATGCCGGTTTACTTTCGTTTAGGACTTGCCCGCCGCCCGGCTCCGGAGCACTCCATTGGGGCAGCCCCGGCATCTTACCGTGAGTAATCACGCGCCGCAGCGCTTGGGCGCGACTCCTCGCCACACCCGTTGCGAACACTGGATCTTGCCTTCCGCGCGGAGCCGGCCGGCGTGGCTCAGTCTTCGGCCGGGGGCGGCACCGGCCGCGGGCGCCCTTCCTCGTCGATCGCGACGAAGGTGAAGGTCGCGTCCGTGACCTTCTCGTGGATCGTGGTCCGGAAGCGCTTCGCCCAGGCCTCGACATAGATCTTCATCGAGGTCCGGCCGACGGACTCGACCGTTGTATACACGCTGAGCACGTCGCCGACCTTGACCGGCCGGAAGAAGGTCATCGCCTCGACCGCGATCGTCACCACGCGCCCCTGCGCCCGGTCGACCCCGGCGATGCCGCCGGCCTGGTCCATGCGCGACATCACCCAGCCGCCGAAGATGTCGCCATTGGCGTTGGTGTCGGCCGGCATGGCGATGGTGCGCACCGTCAGGGCGCCGCGCGGCTTCTCCTCGGGCTGCAGGCCAGGCTCAGTCATCGGCGTCCTTCCCTTCCTCGACATGGAAGGAATGGAGCACACGATGCAGCACCGGCGCCAGCACGAAGCCGGTGGCGATCACCACAAACAGACCTGAGAAGATCGCATAGAAGCCGGCGAAGAGCTTGCCGCCTGTGGTCTTGAGCTCGGTGACCGGCCCCATGCCTGAGAGGATCATCGCCGCGTTGACGAAGGCGTCGACAGCGCTCATCTGCTCGCTGGCAGCATAGCCGACCATGCCGATGGCGAGCCCGACCACGGTGAGCGCCAGCCAGAGCAGCATCGCGCGGCCCATGCGCAGCGCGAAGCGCCGCAGCGGGGCCACCGGTTGGCGGCGATGCTCGAAACGCGTCAGGCGCATCAATGCCCTTCTCCTGCCCGGCGGTCGGCGGGCCGGCCACGCCCGGCGGTTCGGGGCTGTTCCGGCGCAGTCTCGTCCGGTCCGGTCGCAAGCATGGCTCTGCCTTTGTCGTTGAGCGCGATTCCGATACGCGCCAGTATCCGCCAAGCCAGACGGAACCGGCAATGCAGGTGGATTGGGAACTGGTACGAGCGGCGCCGAGGCCCGATCTCGCGGGTGCCGTCCTCGGCTATACCGGCTATCGCGAGCACCGTGCGCAGCCGATCCTGCGCCGCGAAGTCCCCGTGCTGATTGTCCCGCTGATCGTCAACTTCGCCGCCCCCTTCGCACTCGCCGTCGCCGGCGGCGAAAGCAGCGCGCCTCAAGGCTTCACCGCCGGCATTATCGACCGGCCCGTCCTGGTTTCCTCGACCGGCCTCGCCGCCTGCGTGCAGATCGATTTCACCCCGGCCGGCGCCTATGGCTTCTTCCAGCTCGACCAGCGCGACATGGCCGGCCGGATCGTCGACCTTGACGATCTCGGCCCGCTGCGCCGGCTCGGCCCACGCCTGCGCGCGTGCCGGTGCTGGAACGACTGCTTCGCTGTGCTCGACCAGGTCATCGGCGACAGGCTGGCGCGCGGGCGCTGCCTCTCGCCGGAAGTCGCCGCCGGCCTCGCCTGGCTCGGGACCCGGCGCGGCCGCGGCCGGATGCGCGCACTCGCTACCGAGACCGGCTGGAGCGAGCGCCATCTGACCCGGCGGTTCACGGCCGAGACCGGGGTCGGGCCGAAGACCATCGCCCGCATATTGCGCTTCGAGCATGCGCGCGAACTGGCGGCATGCCCCCGGCCCGCTGGCTGGGCCGAGATCGCTCAGGCCGCCGGCTATGCCGATCAGGCCCACATGACCCGCGAATTCACCGCGCTGGCCGGCCTGCCGCCGGGCGCCCTCACCCGCAACGATGCCGGCGAGCACGGCATACTGGAACCGGCCTGAGGTCCGTTTCGTTCAAGACGGCGCGCCGCGGCTCGGCTTTGCTGGTGCGCGCCCCAACCGGAGATGCCCCCATGCCGCAACCCGCCGCCATCTATTTCGGCCTGCGCTACCGCGACGCGGTGAAGATGGTCGACTGGCTCGTCGAGGCCTTCGGCTTCGAGAAGCACGCCGTCTTTCTCTCGGAGGATGGCAGCAAGGTCGTCCATGCCGAGCTTCGGCTCGGCGAGGGAATCATCATGTTCGGCTCAGGCGAAGGCACCGACTTCGCCAAATTGGTCAAGACGCCTTCCGAACTCGGCGGCACCAGCGCCTCGCCCTATATCGCGACAGACGACATCGACGCCCGCTGCGAGCGCGCCCGCAAGGCAGGAGCCGAGATCGTCCTGGGGCCGACCGACACCTCCTATGGCAGCCGCGACTTCATCTGCCGCGACCCGGAGGGCCATGTCTGGTGCTTCGGCACCTATCGACCGAGTGCCGCACCGCTCACGCCGCTGCCAGCTTCGGCCGCGCCTTGAACATCAGCCAGCAGACGATCGAGAGGTTGATCAGGTTCCAGGCGAGGCCGTTGAGGAAGGCGAGCCGATAGGACGAGGTCGCGTCGAAGATCAGCCCCGAGACCCAGCCGCCGAAGGCCATGCCGAACACCGTCGCCGACATCACGACACCGATGCGCATGCCCGCCTCGCGCGGCGGCATGTAATCGCGGATCACCACCGCGTACATCGGTACGATCCCGCCCTGGAACAGGCCGAAGATGCCGGTGACGATGAAGAGCGAGCTCAAACCGTCGAACCAGAGATAGAGGAACAGCGCCATGCCCTGCATCAGCGAGGACAGGGCGAGCGTCGCCGTGCCGCCGATCTTGTCGGCGATGAAGCCCGAGCTGATCCGGCTGACGATGCCGAGCGCCATCATCACCGTCAGCATCTCGGCGCCCCGCGCCACGCCGTAGCCGAGGTCGCTGCAATAGGCGACGATATGGACCTGCGGCATCGACATCGCGACGCAGCAGCAGAAGCCCGCGACCACCAGCAGCGCCTGCAGCTGGTTCGGCGACAGGCCGAGGCTGCCGCGCGCGCCGGCGCTGATGGCCTCCGCCGCAGCAAAGGTCGCCGCATTCGGCCGGCGGCGGAACAAGGGCGCCAGGGGCAGCATCACGACGAGCGAGGCGATGCCGAGCCACAGATGCGTGGTGCGCAGCCCATAGGTCTCGACGCCCCAGTTGATCAGCTGCGGCCAGAACATGCCTGCGAGATAGCTGCCCGACGCGCCGAAGACGACGGCGAGGCCGCGATAGCGCCTGAACCAGTGCGAGAGATCGGCGATCAAGGGCGAGAAGCCGGTCGCGGCGCCGAGCCCGATCAGGAAGCCATGCGCCAGCGCGAACTGCCAGAGCGTGGCGGAGACCGAGGCGAGCGCATAGCCGCCGCCGAGCAGCAGCGCGCCGAGCACGATCGGCAGGACGATGCCGAAGCGATCGACCAGCCGGCCCATCAGGATGTTGCCGATGCCGAAGCCGATCATGGCGAAGGTGTAGGGCAGCGAGGCGTCGGCACGCAGCACGCCGAATTCCTGCTGCACCGCCGTCACCACCACGACCGCCGACCAGGACCCGACGCAGGCGATCATGCCGACCAGCAAAGCGAGCGCCAGCCTGAACCAGGCATAGGAGGAATCTGGCGCGTAGCGCGGATCTTCGCTGGTCATGTTCCCTCCCCTGGCCAAAGCCGGAGAACGAGTTTCTGTTTGATCGAGCAATAGGCGGGCGCCCGGGGGCCAGCAAGCGCACCCGCTGCGGGGCGATGCGGCGCGGATGGAGGGCCGCCGGCCGCTTTATCGCGGAGGCTTCTTGCTTCACCTTCGTCTTCGGGGCGCGGAACATGTCATGGCCAGGATCTGCATCTACGGAGCCGGCGCGATCGGCTGCTATCTCGGCGGGCGCCTGCTCGCGGGCGGCGCAGACGTCAGCTTCGTCGGCCGCATGCCTTTGGGCGAAGAGCTGCAGCGGCATGGCCTCTCCCTCTCGGACTATCGCGGCGGGCATTGGCGGCTGGAGCCAGCCGCCATCGCCTTCGCGGCCGGGCCCACCGCCGCAGCCTCTGCCGCGCTCGTACTGGTCACGGTAAAGTCGGCCGGGACGGAGGCTGCCGCAGCGGAGCTCGCCCCGGTCCTGTCTCCGAATGCGGTCGTACTCAGCCTGCAGAACGGTATCGGCAACGCCAGGCTGCTGCAGGCTGCCCTGCCCCGCCAGCGCGTGCTCGCCGGCATGGTGCCGTTCAATGTCGTCAAGAGCGGCCCAGGCACCTTCCACCAAGGCTCCGCGGGGCACCTGCACGCCGAGGCATCGCCGGCCCTCGAACCCTTCCTGGCGCGCTTCGCAGATGCCGGGCTGGCGCTCGTCAGGCATCTCGATATGGAGCCGGTGCTCTGGGCCAAGCTGCTGCTCAACCTCAACAACGCGATCAACGCGCTCTCCGGCCTCCCGCTCCGCGAGGAGCTCGGCCAGCACGCCTACCGCCAGTGCCTGGCGCTGGCACAGGAGGAGGCGCTCGCCTTGCTGGAAAAGTCCGGCATCCGGCCAGCCAGATTGACGCCGGTGCCGGCGCGCTGGCTTCCGGCCGTGCTGCGCTTGCCTGACGCGCTCTTTCGGCGCCTCGCCCGCAGAATGCTGGCGATCGACCCGCTGGCGCGCTCCTCGATGGCGGACGATCTTGCTGCGGGCCGGATAACCGAGATCGACTGGCTCAACGGCGAGGTGGAGCGCCTGGCCGCGCAGCTCGGGCATGGTGCACCGGTGAACGCCCGGCTGACGGAACTGGTGCGAGCCGCCGAACGGAGCGACGGCCGCAGGAACTGGCCGGGCGACGCGCTGCTGGCAGAACTGCAGAAGGCCGCAGCCGGTCCCGCCGGCGCGCCGAGCTAGACCTTCCGGCCCATCTCCACGGCGTAGTCCTCGGCCGACATCGGACGGCCCAGCAGGTAGCCCTGCAGGTAGTTGCAGCCTTCGTCGACCAGGAAGTCGAACTGCTCGCGCGTCTCGACGCCCTCGGCGACGACCTCGATGCCGAGGGCATGGCCGAGCGAGATCACTGCGCGCGCGATCGCCGCCGCCTCGGAGGCGACGCCGAGATTGGCGACGAAGCTGCGATCGATCTTCAGCGTCGTCAGCGGGAAGGCATGGAGATAGGAGAGCGAGGAGTACCCGGTGCCGAAATCGTCGAGCGCGATCCTGACGCCGAGCGCCTTGATCCGGTGCAGGACCAGCATGGTCCGGTCGAAATCGGTGATCATCACGCCCTCGGTGACCTCGAGCTCGAGCCGCTCCGGCTCCAGCCCGGTTTCGGCCAGCACGGTCTCGATCAGCCCGGGCAGGTCGCCATGGCGGAACTGCAGCGGCGAGATGTTGACGGCGATCCGCAGCGGGTTAGCCCAGCCGGCCGCCTCGGCACAGGCCCGGCGCAGCAATTGCTCGGCGAGCGGCAGGATCAGCCCGCACTCCTCGGCGGCGGGGATGAATTCGGAAGGCGGAACCTCCCCGCGCTCCGGATGCGTCCAGCGCGCCAGCGCCTCGAAGCCGACCAGAACGCCTGCCGCATCGAACAATGGCTGGTAGTGCAGCCTGAGCTGCTCTGCGGCGATGGCGAGGCGCAGATCCTCCTGCACCTTGTGCCTGGCCTCGCTGGCCTCGTCTTCCACCTCCGCGCCGCCGAACAGCTCGACCAGCAGATTGACCGCTCCGACCAGCCTGCCTTCGCCATCGTAGAGCGGCGTCGGGAATGGCATGAAGGCGACGCGGGTGCCGTCGGGCCGCTCGGCCACGGCCGCGGCCCCGCGCACGGGGCGCTTCTCGCGCAGCGCCACTGCGAGCGGCGAATCCTGGTGCGGCAGCGGCGTGCCGTCAGGCAGGAACAGGCGCTCGGCCACGCACCACCTGTCCTTGCCGATCTGCGGCACACGCCCGGCAAGACGTGCCGCAGCGCGATTGAAATAGGTCAGATGCCCCTCGGCGTTCGTCGTGTAGACGGCGGCGGGCAGGTTGGCGACGATGGCCTTGAACCAGGCATCGTCGAGCACGCTGGACTGGAAGCCCTGCTGGGACAGGATGGCGAGAGCCATGTCGACCTCGCCGGCGGGCCCGGCCTTGCTGGTCTGGCCCTCGGCCGGCGTCTGGCCGGCCACGGCACTACGAAACATGCGAAACCTGTCTTGAGGACGGCCTGGGCGATACCGTCCCATCAAGGAACTAAAAATCCGAACAAAGCTTTAAATCGCTCAGCTCGACGCCCGGCCGGAGGTCACGAAGCGGCCCGTTCAAGGCGAACGCTATGCGGATAGTGAAGGAACGCAGAAGCGAAAGCCGACAATTTTTACAAAACCGTACCGCTTCCCCGCATCGAGAAGCGAACTCTGTCGCGCCCCCGGCAAGGTAACGATACGTCATTTATTATCATACCCGAAAACTATCATTAGTTTACTTGAATATCTTCTCGCCCTGCTCATCGATCAGTTGACGGCCCTTGACCAAAGCGAAGTCCGCCGCCTCCTGGGCCCCCGGAAACCGGTCGGCCCGAATGAAGCTGTGACTTTTCAACTCGCCGTCGATCTCCTTCTCGATGACCCCCGCGAGTTGGTGCTGGCCGCCTTCCTGGAACGGCATGGCGCGAATGGTGAAGCCCTTGTGCTCCGCGGTCTTGAGCGCGACAGGCTCGGCCGGCGCGGTCTCCTTGCGGCCGAACAGGGATTTGAGAAAGGACATGGCTGGCTCCGACTGTTTGGCCCTCTATAGCGCAGATGACCGCCGCAGCGCCAAGCATCTCGCTCCGGGACAGGCTCGCCTTTTCCTGCCGCTCCGCGGAAGCGAAGGAGAGTGCCGGCGCACCGGGCGACGACCGTGTAGGCCTCTGTTGCTTTGCGCGAGCGATCCCCATGTCTTGAGTCAGGCAGGGCGGAAGCAAAGGCCTACAGACCAGCTTGATCCTCTCTTGGCCCGCTCTGTCATCGGAGCAGCCATGACACGTGTCCTGAAAATGCTCCTGGCGGCCCTCGCGTTCGGGCTCGCCCTGTTTGCTTCAGCAGCCGCTCAGGCTCCGGCGGGGCTCGCCTGTGGCAGGCATGACGAGGTGGTGGCGAAGCTCGGCAAACTCTTCGATGAACGCCGCCTCGGGCAGGGGCTCGCCGATAGCGGGCTCGTGATCGAGTTGTTCGCCAGCCCGCAAGGCACATTCACCATTTTCGCGACGACCCCGCGCGGCCTGAGCTGCCTCATCGCGTCAGGCGAAGACTGGGAGCCGCCACCACCGGAAGAGAACTTCGCCGCCCGTTGATTGGCGGTGGGCGCTCTCGTTCTCCGATCGGCGAGGCCGTAGGGATCATCCCCGCCAGAGTTGAAGCTCTGCCGCAGATGCGGGCAATCGAGGTTCCCCACTTCAGTCCCGCCCGCATGGCACTTGCGCCGCCTGTCAAATTCAATACCATACCGTACGGTATTGAATATTGAGGAGCCTGGCCATGAACCTCTGGCTGGCAGTTGCGGCCATCATCGCTCTGGTCACGACGGTGGTCCACGCCTGGCTCGGCGGGCGCGAGATCGCCCGCCCGCTGCTCGCCGCCGAGCGGCTCCGGAATGTCCCGAAGTACACGATGTACTATTGCTGGCATCTGGTGACGATCATCCTCGCCGGACAGGCGCTCGCCTTCGCGCTTACAGCTTCCGGCCATGGTAGCCGCGACCTCGCCATCTTCGCTACCGTGGGCGCCGGCCTCTTCGCCCTCTGGAGCCTCGGCATGATCGGCGGCCTCCGCCTGCGCCTCGCGCATTTTCCGCAATGGGCGCTGTTCGCCCCGATGGCCGCCTGCGGCGCGCTCGGCCTATGGTGGTGAAGGCCCCTCCCCGCTTCAGGCGGACGGACTGGCTCGAACTCGGCCTTGCCGCCCTCGCAGAGGATGGGCCGGCAGGCCTGACGGTCGACGCATTGTGCCGGCGCGTCGGCAAGACCAAAGGCTCGTTCTACGCGCATTTCCCGGCGATCGAAGCGTTTCTTGCCGCGCTTGCCGGGCATTGGCGCGAGAGCTTTACGCTGCGCCTGATGCAGGCGGCTGACCGGGGCGAAGTCGCAGGCGAGCGGCTGATGGCGCTCGACAGAATGGCGCTCGCCCTCGATGCCCGCGTCGAGCAGGGCATGCGCCGCGTCGCCCAACTCGATGCCGGCGTCGCGGCGATCTGCACGGCGGTCGACCGCGAACGCATCGACTATCTCGCCCGCCTCCATGGCGAGGCCGGGCGCACGCCGGGAGAAGCCCTCGCCTTGGCCCGGATCGAATACGCCGCCTTCGTCGGCTTCCAGCAACTCGACCTGGGCCTGTCGCCGCAGGACCTGCACGACTGCTACCGCAGCCTCATGCGAATGCTGACGCGCCCGGCCGAAGGGTGACCGATCAGGCCAGATGCAGCACGACCTCGCGCCGATGCGGGCTGGTGCGATGCTCGAACAGATAGATGCCCTGCCAGGTGCCGAGCGTCAGCCGGCCACCACTCACCGGGATCGAGAGCGAGACTGGAAGGATCGCCGCCTTGATATGGGCCGGCATATCGTCGGGCCCCTCGTCGCGATGAACCAGATAACTCATGGCTGGATCGTCGGCCGGTGGCACCAGCCGGGCGAAGAAGGCGGAGAGATCGCGCTGGACGTCCGGATCGGCATTCTCCTGGATCAGCAGCGAGCAGGAGGTGTGCCGGACGAACAGGGTGAGCAGTCCGGCATCGACCGCAGCCTCGCGCACGAAACGCGCGGCCGCCTCGGTGAATTCGTAGAGCCCGGCGCCGCGCGTCTCGATTGCAAGCCGAGCCTGCCGCGGCAGGCTCGCCACGCTCAGCGCTCGGTCAGTGCGAGCTTGGCGCCGAGCGCGACGAAGGCGGCGGCGAAGCTGCGCCTGAGCCAGGTCATCACCGCGGGGCGCGTCACGACATGATCGCGCATCGCCGCCGCGAACAGCCCGTAGAGCGCGAAGACGACGAAGGTCATCGCCATGAACACGCCGGAAAGCTCGAGCATGCGCGCCAGCGGGCTCGCCTCGTCGGCTGGGATGAACTGCGGCAGGAAGGCGACGAAGAAGATCGAGAGCTTCGGGTTCAGCACGTTGATCGCGATACCGTCGACCATCACGCGCCAGAACGAGCGCGGGTCGGCCTTGGTCTCAACCTTGAGCGCGCCCTGCTCCTTCAGCGTCTGCCAGGCCATCCAGAGCAGATAGGCGACACCGGCATATTTGACGATCTCATAGGCGACCGCGCTGGCATGCAGCAGCGCCGCTAGTCCCATCATCGCGGCGATGAGATGCGGCACGATGCCTAGCGTGCAGGCAAAGGCTGCGACGACGCTCGCCTTGCCACCGCGCGCCAGACCGGCGGCGATGGAATAGATCGCGCCGGTGCCCGGCGAGGCGACGATGATCAGCGAGGTCAACAGGAATTCGGGGGACATGAGCGGCTCCAACCGAGAGGCCCGCATCAAACATGCCTGTCCGGGCGCTGTCGAGCGTCCCATGCCGCATCGTCAACAACGCTCTGCCATGCCGGATCGCGCCATGCTTGCTCGTAGCGCTCGTCGCTTAGCTACCCAGCCCCTCGAAGATGCCGCCGATAACCGCGACCGCGCCTTCGGCAACCGCCCCGGCGACGCTGCCGATCCCTTCGACGACCGTTCCGGCCGCAGCAAACACGACCTCGCCGACGCCTTCCATCATGACGTTGCCACCGATATCGGCAGCGCCGCCGGCCGCATCTCCAGCCGAAGAGCTCGCCTGCTTCTTCGCTTCGCTCTCGAGTTCCGCCTGCGCGGCAGCCCTGGCAACGTCGATTTGAGTGGAATCTGGAATGCCGGTCATGCGCGCTCCCCTGTCGATGCAGCATTTCTCCTGGCGATCTTAGCGGAAGAATGGCGAACGCAACGTAACTTGCCGGGACGACGTCAGCAGCCTGAAGCCGAAAGGCGTCATCTCAGTTCTCCCGCGCGATACCGTGAACCGCGGCGAGCAGGCGTTCGATCTCCTGCTCGCTGGTGAGATAGCTGACCGAAGCACGCACGATGCCGGCGAGCCCGCGCGCCTCCATGTCGAAGGGCGTGTAGGCGGGTCCGTTGGCCCCCACCGAAATCCCGGCACTCGCCAGCCGGTTCTTGACCGCGTTCACGTCGAGATCGTCGATAGTGAAGGAAACCAGCCCGGACCGTTGCTGCCCGAGATCGTGGATGGCAACGCCGTCGATCGCCGCAAGCTCGGCCCGCAACCGTTTCGCCGTCAGGTCGATCTGCTCCCGGATCGCGGACACGCCGAGCGACAGCGCCTCGTGCAGCGCGACGCCGAGCCCCAGCAGCAGGGCGACCGCATGCTCGCTGGTCTCGAAGATCCGGGCATCATCACGTAGCGCCGGCCCCTGCACGGTCCATGGCGCGGACAGGACGTCCGAGAACACCGTGTCGAGCTGCGGCCAAAACGCAGCCCGGACATAGAGGATCGCGGTTCCGCGCGGCCCGCGCAGATGCTTGCGCCCTGCCCCCTTGAGCACGTCGCAGCCGATCGCCTCGACATCGACGGGAATCTGGCCGAGCGCCTGCCCGGCATCGACGAAATAGGGGATGCCGGCCGCACGCGTCACCCGGCCTATCGCCGCCGCGTCGTTGATGAGGCCGCCATTGGCAGGCAGCCAGGTCAATGCGACCAGGCGGACGCGCTCGTCGATCATGCCTGCAAGGGCATCCGGGTCGACCGAGCCATCCTCGCGGCAAGGGATGACCTCGATCCTCGCTCCAGCACGGGTAGCCGCGCGTTGCATGGTCGCGAGATTGCCGCCCCATTCATGTCGCCCGACTAGGATCCGGTCGCCAGCCCGCAGCGGCGGCAGAGCCGCGAAGGCCAGCCCCCAGCCGGCGGAGCCGCTCGACGTGAAGGCGATCTCAGTCGCCCTCGCGTTCAGAAGCCGGGCAGCGTCAGCGCGCGCCTGGTCGAGCCTGCCCTGGACCGCGACGCTGGCCTCATGAGGGCCGTACAGGGCTTCGCGGCGCAGCTGCTCGGTCACCGCCGCGAGCGTGGCCCCGGACATCAGCGAGGCGCCGGCGTGATTGAAATGGACGCTGGTCGCGCAGCCCGGGGTCGCGGCGCGCAGTTGCTCGATGTCGAGGCCGCTCATCGCCGGACCTCGGCCGGCTCGACGCTGCTCTCGGCAGCGGCGGGCAGCATGGCCCCGGGCACCTGCAGGCGGTCAGTGATCATCATGGTCGAAATCCTCTCGCCCCCGACCATGACAGTGCCGTTCGCGGCGGGCCAATTCGAAACACCCAGCCCTGCGATCGATCTGGCTCATGAGTAGGGTCTGCGCTAGGACCTCGTGCTCGATACCGATTGGAACCCCGACGCCATGCGCTCCTCACCTGCCCTGCCGCCGCTCCATGCCCTGCGTGCCTTCGAGGCCGTCGGCCGCCTGCTGAGCTTCCGCCGCGCCGGAGAGGAGCTGTTGATCACGCAGAGCGCCGTCAGCCATCATATCCGGGCGTTGGAGGAGAGCCTCGGTGTCCCGCTGTTCGACCGGAAGGGCCGCAGCGTCGCCTTGACCGCGGCAGGCGCGCGTTATCTCGACAAGGTCGCGGGTGCCTTCGCCCTGATCGCCGAAGGCACGCGCGACATCCGCTCGGATGCCGCCCGCCAGAGCCTGGTCGTCAGCCTGCTGCCATCCTTTGCTGCGAACTGGCTGGTCGCCCGGCTGGACGGCTTTCGGGAGATGCATCCGCAGATCGACCTCGTCCTCGACCCGACCCTGAACCGGGCCAATCTCGCCGCCGGAGAAGCCGACATCGCGATTCGCTACGGCGTCGGCCCCTGGCCGGATTTGCACTGCGATTTGCTGGCCGCCGAGCGGCTCATGCCCGTCCTAAGCCCGGAACTGGCGGCCCGTCGACCGCTGGCCAGGCCCGCCGACATCCTCGACCATACATTGCTGGCCAGCCATCGTCCGACCGAATGGGAGGCCTGGACCCGGCATGTCGGCCTGGATATCGCAGCCTCCCGCCAACTGCAGCTTACGGACTACAACATCGTTCTGCAGGCAGCTCTCGCCGGCCAGGGGGTCGCGATGGGCCGAAGCCTTCTGGTCGCGGACCATCTCCGCCGCGGCGCCCTGGTCGCGCCCCTACCGGATGTCGCGACCGCGACCGGGCTTGGCTACTGGGCGGTGCTTCCAGGCAGCGGCGGAGGCAAGCCGGCTGCGGCGATGTTCGTGAGCTGGCTCAGACAGGAAATTGCTGAGGCCGGATCCGCGGGAAGCCGATCGCTCCCGCCAAAATGAAACGGAGCGCCTGAGCGCCCCGTTCGAACTTCGCGTCAGTTGTCCAGGAAGCTCCTGAGCTTCCGGCTGCGGCTCGGATGCTTGAGCTTGCGCAGCGCCTTCGCCTCGATCTGGCGGATGCGCTCGCGCGTCACCGAGAACTGCTGGCCGACCTCCTCGAGGGTGTGGTCGGTGTTCATGCCGATGCCGAAGCGCATGCGCAGCACGCGCTCCTCGCGCGGGGTGAGCGAGGCGAGCACGCGCGTCGTGGTCTCGCGCAGGTTCGACTGGATGGCCGCGTCGATCGGCAGGATCGCGTTCTTGTCCTCGATGAAGTCGCCGAGATGCGAATCCTCCTCGTCGCCGATCGGCGTCTCGAGCGAGATCGGCTCCTTGGCGATCTTCAGGACCTTGCGCACCTTCTCCAGCGGCATGGCCAGCTTCTCGGCCAGCTCCTCCGGGGTCGGCTCGCGGCCGATCTCATGCAGCATCTGGCGCGAGGTCCGGACGATCTTGTTGATCGTCTCGATCATGTGCACCGGGATGCGGATCGTGCGGGCCTGGTCGGCGATCGAGCGGGTGATCGCCTGCCGGATCCACCAGGTGGCATAGGTCGAGAACTTGTAGCCCCGGCGGTACTCGAACTTGTCGACCGCCTTCATCAGGCCGATGTTCCCTTCCTGGATCAGGTCGAGGAACTGCAGGCCGCGGTTGGTGTACTTCTTGGCGATCGAGATCACGAGACGAAGGTTCGCCTCGATCATCTCCTTCTTCGCCTGCCGGGCCTCGCGCTCGCCCTTCTGGACCATCAGCACGATCTTGCGGAACTCCTGGATCTCCAGGCCGGTCTCGGAGGCCAGCGTGTGGATGTCCTCACGCAGGTCCTTGATCCGGTCCTTCTCGACCCCGACGAATTCCTTCCAACCGCGCGAGCCGAGCTTGGAGACGCGCAGCACCCATTTCGGGTCGAGCTCGCCGCCGATATGCTGGCGCAGGAAGTCCTCGCGGGCGACGCCATAGCTCTCGGCCAGGCGCAGCAGGCGGGTCTCGTGCGAGATCAGGCGCTTGTTGATGTCGTAGAGCTGCTCGACCAGCGCCTCGATGCGGTTGTTGTTGAGCGAGAGCGACTTCACCGCAACGATGATGTCGTCCTTCAGCTTCTTGTACTTGCGGTCCTGCGACGGCGAGAGCTTGGTGTTCTCCAGCCGGTTGGCGATGTCCTGGTCCTGCAGGCGGCGCAGCTTGGTGTAGTTGCTGGCGATCGAATCGAAGGTCTCGAGCACGCGCGGCTTCAGCTCAGCTTCCATGGCCGAGAGCGAGACGTTGTTCTCGATGTCGTCGTCGTCGCCTTCCGGGGGCTGCTCGCCCTCGGCGCCGAAGGCCGGCGCCTCTTCGCCGCCCTCGCCCTCTTCGCCTTCGCCCGGCACCTGGGACGGGTTCTTGCCGTCGGGACCGGCATAGGTCGCTTCGAGGTCGATGATGTCGCGCAGGAGGACCTTGCCCTCCATCAGCTCGTCGCGCCAGATGATGATCGCCTGGAAGGTCAGCGGGCTCTCGCAGAGCCCGGCGATCATCGCCTCGCGGCCAGCCTCGATGCGCTTGGCGATGGCGATTTCGCCCTCGCGCGAGAGCAGCTCGACCGAGCCCATCTCCCGCAGATACATGCGCACGGGATCGTCAGTGCGCTCGGTCGGCTCGAGATTGCGCTTGACCTCGACGGGCAGCGCCGAGCGCGAGGCGTCGACGAGGTCGCCGCCCTCGCTTTCCTCGTCATCGCCTTCCTTGCCGGCGCGCGCCGCGGCGCGCTCCTCGCCGGAGGCTTCCGGATCCTCGTTATCGACGACGTTGATGCCCTGCTCGCTGAGCTGGCCGAGCACGTCCTCGATCTGCTCGGAGGTGAACTCCTCCGACGGCAGGACCTCGTTCAGCTCGTCATAAGTCACGTAACCACGCTTCTTGGCGAGCTTGATCATCCGCCTTACGGCCTGATCCGTAAGGTCGAGAAGCGGTCCGTCCGCGCTCGGGGGCGCTTCCGCCGAGACCGGTTCGGACTTTTCCCGCTCGCTCGCTTTGGTGGCCATAAATCAGCGCTCCGCCTTCTTAAGCCGCCGCGCCATCGTCTGCACGATGCCCCGACGCGTAAAAGGGCGCCGCGGCCGTGAGATCGGCCGCGCACCCACCCAAATCATCCCGACACAGATAGCGCCATCCATCGTTGATGAATCGTGCACCATCTGCCGCCTTCACCGAATTTGCCGACGAAATGCAACACGCCACGCCCGGTCAGTCATCGGAGTTGGCCTCCGTACCCTCGACAGCTTCGAGGCGGGCCTTCACATCCTTCATCCAGGCGAAATTGGCTTCGGTCGCTTCGTCAGCCAATGCGCGTTCGGCTGCCTTCAGCTCGCTATGTAGCGTGCGCGCCCGATGATGCAAGACGAGAGCTTGATTAATCGAATCAAAAACCGATTCAGGATCAGCGGTTTGCAGGAGCTTCAGCCGCTCGGCAGGGCCGGTGACCGCCAGCAGCGCGGCCTGCGCCTCAGCCACCCTTGTCTGTTCCTGCCGCCTGCGGAAGGCTTCCTGATCGAAGCCGCCCTCCACGGTCGCGTCGAGCAGCGCCTGGCGGAAGCGCTCGGCGGCCGGACCTTCGAGCCCGAGTTCAGCGATGTCGTCGACGCAGCGCAGGACGAGGTCCGGATGGCTCGCCAGCGCCAGGAGGATGAACGCCTCGCGCGGATTCTCGCGATGCGTCCGCTGCAGAAGCGGCGAGCGGGCGAGCTGCGGGCTGGCGCGCAAGGGCAGGTTCGGCCGGGCTGCGCCGCCGCCGAAGCCGCCGCGCCCGCCCCTGCCACCGCCGCCGCCGGAATAGCCTGAGCGCTGTTCATTACGCGGCGCCGGAGCGGCGACGGCAAAGAGCTGGCCCAGGCGCTCGTCGATCTCTAGCCGGTAATGCCGCCTCGTCGCCTCATCGCGAATCAGCCCGAGCGGCTCCTTCAGCCTACGCTCGAAGGCGGCGCGACGCTCGGGCGTGTCGAGCTGGCTCGCCTCGAACTCGCGGCTCCACAGCATGTCGACGAAGGGCTTGGCCGCGCCGACCACCTCCCCGATCGCCTGCTTGCCACCGGAGCGCGCGAGGTCGTCGGGGTCCTGTCCTTCCGGCAGCAGGGCGAAGGCCAGCGACTTGCCAGGCTCCAGCATCGGCAGCGCGAGGTCGATTGCCCGGCTCGCCGCCTTGCGCCCGGCCTTGTCGCCGTCGAGGCAGATCACCGGCTCGTCGGCCATGCGCCAGAGCAGGCCGAGCTGGTCCTCGGTCAGCGCCGTGCCGAGCGGCGCGACCACCTGCGGAAAGCCGGACAGCGTCATGGCGATGACGTCGACATAGCCCTCGACGACGATGACCTGCCCGGTGTCGTGCGCGGCTTTCCGGGCATTGTGATGGTTGAACAGCAGCGCGCCCTTGTGGAAGAGCGGCGTCTCCGGCGAGTTCAGGTATTTGGCCGAGACCTCGGCGCTCATCGCCCGGCCGCCGAAGGCGATGACCCGGCCGCGCGCATCGTGGATCGGGAACATGATCCGGTCGCGGAAACGGTCATAGGGCACGGCGATCTCGTCGCCATGGACCAGCAGCCCGGCCTCGATCATCAGCTCGGCACCGACCCCCTTGCCGGCGAGATGATCACGCAGGGCGAAACGGTCGGGCGGGGCATAGCCGATGCGGAAGAGCTGGCGCGCCTTGCCCTCGAGCCCGCGCCCGGCGAGGTAACGCCGCGCGAGGCCGCCGCGTTCGGTCTGCAGCTCGGCCTCGAAGAACTGGGCAGCGAGCTCCACCACCTCGTGCAGGCCCTTGCGGCGCTCCTCCTGCGCCTGCATCTCGAAGGAGACCTTCGGCAGCGCGACGCCTGCCTCCGAAGCGAGCTTCTCGACCGCCTCCGGGAAGGAAAGCCCTTCCGTCTCCATCACGAACTTGAAGATGTCGCCGTTCTTGCCGGAGGAGAAATCGAAGAACGAGCCCTTCTGGTCGTTGACGAAGAAGGACGGCGTCTTCTCGGCGTTGAAGGGCGAGAGCCCCTTCCATTCCCGCCCCGCCTTGGCGAGACGCACGCGCTTGCCCACGACCGCCGAGACCGGCAGCCGCGCCTTGATCTCCTCAAGGACGGAGGGCGGGAACTTCATGGCTTCCTATGTGGCGATGCGAGCGGGCTCTGCCAATCGGCGTTTGGCAATAGCCCCTGCTTATCTGCGCTATCCACAGCCGAGCCGGCCAAACACGCAATAAGCATCGGGATTGATTTTTGAAATACAATCGTATATACATTTCTGGTCAAAGAATGCCTGGGCCGCGATGGTGCGGCGCTCGAAGGAGAAGCCTGATGAGCACAATCATCAAACTCACCGACTGCGAGCGTCACAGCCATGGATGCGTCCGAAGCACGATTTGAATGGAACTACGAAAAGAACGCCACCAATATCCGCAAGCACGGCATCGCTTTTAAGGACGCCATCAAGGCGTTCGATGATGTAAACAGCTTCGAATATCGCTCTCTCGGCCCGCACGCTGAACAGCGGTGTGTCCTGATTGGAAGTGCGGAAGGTCGGCTCATCGCCGTCATCTACACGGTGCGCGAAGAGCGAATCCGGATCATCTCGGCACGCGCCGCTAGGCGCGAAGAGCGCAACCGATGGAACGCGAACACATCGTAACTTTCGTCGCCAACCTCGACGACGGCACCTCCATCGTCGAGCATGAAGACGGCCGCCTTGAGCGCGTGACGGACAAGACGGACTGGGCACGCGTCGATGCGATGACCGATGACGACATCGAAACGGCTGCCCGCTCCGACCCCGATTGGGAAGACCTGCTCGATATCGACTGGACGCAGGTCGAAATCTCCCGCCCCGCTCGCAAGCAGCCGATCTCAATCCGTTTGGATGAGGACGTGCTGAATTTCTTCAAGCACGAAGGCGCAGGCTACCAGAAGCGCATCAACGCTGTGCTGCGCTCCTACATGTCTGCCGCGAAGCGGCGCCCGAAGACCAAGCCGGCAGCCCGCCGCCGCTCCGGCTGATCAGCCGCCGAGCATGCCCTTGACCAGCGGCGAGACCTTGCCGAAGTCCATCTGGCCGGCATAGGCGGCGCGCAGCGCGCCGATCACCTTGCCCATGTCCTTGACGCCAGCGGCGCCGGTCTCGGCGATCGCCTTCTCGATGGCAGCCTTGACCTCGGCCTCGCCCATCTGCTGCGGCAGATAAGTGCTGATCACCGCAACCTCGGCGCGCTCGCCATCGGCGAGCTCGGGGCGGCCATTGGCGTCGTAGATCGCGATCGATTCCTGGCGCTGCTTGATCATCTTCTGCAGCATGGCGAGAATCTCGTCCGCCGAGATCTCACCCTTCCCGGCGCCGCGCGCCTCGATGTCCTTGTCCTTCAGCGCCGACTGGATCAGGCGGATGGTCGAGACCTTGCCCTTCTCGCCCGCCTTCATCGCGGTCTTCAGGTCGGCGGAGAATTGCTCGCGCAGGGTGGACATGACTTGCCTTATCCTCGTCTCATTCATTGACGGCACGGGGGCGGCTCTTTAAGGCTCGCGCTCCAGACCGGCGGCACCATACGGGGCCCTGCCTTCACTGCCGCGCTTCCGAGCGGCCTGGACGAGACATAGACATGACCGTTGACGAAGGGAACCCCGCCGCGGCGGGCTGGAGCGAGCCGCGCGCGACCGCGGTTCTGGTGCTGGCGGACGGGACCGTGCTCGAAGGCTTCGGCCTTGGAGCGATCGGCCAGGCGCCGGGTGAGGTCTGCTTCAACACCGCGATGACCGGCTATCAGGAGATCCTGACCGACCCCTCCTATGCCGGCCAGATCATCACCTTCACCTTCCCCCATATCGGCAATGTCGGCGTCAACGACGACGACACCGAGACGGTGAACGCCGCCGCTTCCTCCGGCGTGCGCGGCGTCGTCCTCCATGCGGCGATCACCGAGCCCTCGAACTGGCGCGCCGGCAGGCATTTCGACGCCTGGCTCAAGGCCCGCAACATCGTCGGCATCTGCGGCGTCGACACCCGCGCCCTGACCGCGCTGATCCGCGACAAGGGCATGCCCAACGCCATCATCGCCCATGATCCCAACGGCGCCTTCGACCTCGACGCGCTGAAGCGCGAAGCCGCCGCCCTGCCCGACATGGCCGGCCTCGACCTCGTGCCGCTCGTCGCCTCGACGCAGCGCTTCGACTGGGACGAGACGCCCTGGCAGTGGCCCCGCGGCTATGGCAAGCGCGAGGCCGCCGCGCATCGCGTCGTCGCCATCGACTACGGCGTCAAGCGCAACATCCTGCGCCTGCTCGCCAAGGCCGGCTGCGACGTCCAGGTCGTGCCGTCGACCGCGACGACCCAGCAGATCCTCGATCTCGCCCCGGACGGGGTCTTCCTCTCGAATGGCCCGGGCGACCCGGCGGCGACCGGCGAATATGCCGTGCCGGTGATCCGCGAGCTGCTGGAGCGCAAGATCCCGACCTTCGGCATCTGCCTCGGCCATCAGATGCTGGCGCTCGCCATTGGCGGCCAGACGCTGAAGATGAAGCAGGGCCATCACGGCGCCAACCATCCGGTTCAGGACAAGACCACCGGCAAGGTCGAGATCGTCTCGATGAACCACGGCTTCGCGGTCGACCCGGCATCGCTGCCGCAGAACGCGACCGAGACTCATGTCTCGCTCTTCGACGGTTCCAATTGCGGCATCGCGCTGACCGACCGTCCGGCCTTCAGCGTCCAGCACCACCCCGAAGCCTCGCCCGGCCCGCAGGACAGCCACTACCTGTTCACGCGCTTCGTCGAGATGATGGCCGAGGACAAGGCGAAGAACGCGGTCTGAGCAAGGCGGGCGCCATGATCCACCAGTTGCGCATCTACGAGATCTTCGAGAGCAACAAGGCCGCGTTCCACGCCCGCTTTCGAGATCACGCGATGCGCATCATGGCCCGCCACGGCTTCCGCATCCTCTCGCTCTGGGAGACCAGGAGCGCGACCCGCACCGAGTTCGCCTATCTTCTCGCCTGGCCCGATGCGCAGACCAAGGCGGAACGCTGGGCGAGCTTCAAGGCCGACCCGGAATGGATCGAGATCAAGCGCGTCAGCGCGATCGAGCATGGCGACCTCGTCGGCGCGATCGAGGACCGGACGCTGACGCCGACCGCCTACTCGCCGCAGCTCTGAGTTGACAGGAGCGCGGCGTGGCGCTCTAAGCCGGCCATGGCCATCTCCTGCCTCCTCGCCCGGAACTATTACGCCCCGTCCTCATAAGGCGGTGGCATTCCCATGTCTCAACCGCCGCGCTGGCGGTTGAAATCAGGCAGTCACCCGGCATCGCGGCCTCCCCCAAGGAAAACGCGATGCATACCCCCCGCAAGACCGTCACCTCGATTGGCATCATCGGCTTCGGCGCCTTCGGCCGACTGATGGCGCGCCATCTTCAGCCGCATTTCCAGCTCCGCGTCTTCGATCCGGACCGACCCGCCCAGTTCGACGACGCTGGCAAGGGCCTCGTCCCCGCCGAAATCCCGGAGATCGGCGCCTGCGATCTCGTCATCCTCGCAGTTCCCGTTGGCGCCGTCCCTTCGGCACTCGCCGCGCTCTCCCCGCATCTGCGCGCCGGCGCGGTCGTGCTCGATGTCGGCTCGGTCAAGATCGGCCCGGCTCTCGCCATGCAGGCCGGACTGCCGGAGCATGTCGAGATCGTCGGGACCCACCCGCTGTTCGGGCCGCAGAGCGCGCGCAATGGCATCAGGGGCCTGAAGATCGCGATCTGCCCGATCCGCGGCCGCAGCGCCGGCCGGATCGCGGCCTTCCTGCGCGGCGTGCTCGGCCTCGATGTCATCCTGACCACGCCCGATGCCCATGACCGCGAGGTTGCGCTCGTCCAGGGTCTGACCCATCTGATCGCCAAGATTCTGGTCCAGATGGAGCCTTTGCCGCGCCGGATGACGACCGCGAGCTTCGACCTCCTGATGCAGGCGACCGAGATGGTCCGTCACGATGCACCCGGTGTCTTTCTCGCCATCGAGCGCGCCAACCCGCATGCACGGACAGTACGCGACCGCTTCTTCACGCTGGCCGAGGAGATGCGGGCACATCTCGACGGCAACCAGCATCAGGCACCGTCCGAGGCGAAAGCAGAGGCTCTGCTGGCTGACTAGAACACCGGCAACGGCGAGCGAGCGCTCGAAAAGGCCCCATCGGGCGCCGTTGGGTTTCGGTTCCGGGCAAAAAAAAAATGCCTGATCGCCCTCGCGGGGATCAGGCAGTTGAAGGGAAATCTGAGGCGGCAAGTCTGTCGACCTCAGATTCGAAGCGCGTAAGCGCTATATACGACTGTATATAGCGCTTACGCGCACGGTCAATGAGGGCAGCCTGTTTTCGGACGTTTTGTCACGGCCGCGATTGGAGGTTTGGCCTCTCGCCGCACCAACCGCGAAGAAGGGCATCGCCGAGGCCAACGATCCGTCGCTTGGCACTCCCGCCAGCCGAGCCGCCGGAACTTTCGTAGAGAAAGTCGGGTCCGCGGACTGAACGCGCGCTCTTTCGCCCAAGTGATGATTGACGAAATTGTAGCCGTATCGCATCCCATTGCTTGGGGGACGATGCCTATGCTTGACGCAGCCGAGTTCGGCGATGCGGTCGCCATGCTTTACGAGGCCGCAGTGGTCCCCGACGTGTGGCCGGGCGCGATCGCAAGACTGGCCGAGATCGTGGGCTGCACTGGCGGGCTGCTTTTCGCCCATTCCGGCCAGGGCACCAATTGGGTGGCCTCCAAAGAGTTCGCGCCGGTCTTCGACCGGTTCATGCAGCAGGGCTGGATGAACCGCAATGCCCGCATGGCCGGCCTGCTCGCCCATGGCGGCACCGGTTTCGTCACCGACCACGACCTCTTCACCGACGAAGAGCTGGCTCGAACGCCCCTCTACACCGATTTCCTGAGGCCGGAAGGCTATGGCTGGGGAACGGCAACCCATGTCCGCTCCTCGTCTGGCGACGACATCGTCTTCACCCTCGAGCGCAGATTCGAGATGGGCCCGGTGTCTCGCAGGGAAACCACGCTCCTCGATGGTGTGCGCCCGCATCTCGCCCGGGCGGCGGTGCTCGCCTCCAAGCTGCAGATGCAGCGTGCGCAGGCGAGTCTCGCCTCCTTCGAGCAAGCGGGCTCCCCTGCGGCGCTCATCGGCGCCGGCCAGGGTGTGCTCGCGGCCAATGCGAGCTTCGAGAGGCTCGAAGGCCAGATCGTCATCGGGGCCAGGGACAAGGTCGCGATCGACGACGAACGGGCCGATGCCCTCCTGCAGAAGGCCCTCTCGGAGCTTGCCCGCGACCAGCTCGGCGACACCCGCTCGATCCCGGTGCCGCGCAGGGACGACCGCCCGGCCTTCGTCATCCATGTCCTGCCGATCCGCAGGCAGGCGCGGGACATCTTCTCGCGGGCTCAGGCCATGCTCGTCGTCACCACCTCGGAGCGGAGCCTGCAGATCGCGGCCTCGCTTCTCTGCGAGCTCTACGACCTGACGAAAGCCGAGGCAGCTATCGCCGCAGGGCTCCTGGAAGGGCTGACCGGCGAGGAACTGGCCCGGTCCCGCGGCGTGAACCGCGAGACGGTTCGCAGCCAGATCAAACAAGTGCTGGCGAAGACCGGTTGCCGGTCGCAGGCCGACTTCATCCGGCGCCTCGCACCGCTGGCTTCAAGGAAATAGGCCCAGGGCCCGAAAGCGGCACGCCGCCCTATGCCGCGGCGCGCGCCTCCTGCTTCAGGAAGCTCGCAAGCTTGGCCGGCGGCAACCCGGCTTCGGCTGCGATCCGCGTCGCCAGCGCCGATGCGGCAGGGCGCGGCTGGCCGAGCGGCCGGTCGAGCCAATAGGAAACCGGGTTCAGCGCGGTGCGCGGATCGACGATCGCGATCCGGCCGGAATCGATCTGCGCCTGCGCCAGAGGCGGCCGCGCCAGGGCGACGCCGAGCCCGCAGGCCGCAGCGTCGAGCACGAGGTTGTAATCCTCGAAGCGCCGGTCCTGCGGGCGCGGGCGATAGTCCAGCCCCTGGGCATTGAACCAGGCGCGCCAGCCGGCCGCATCGGAATCATGGATCAGCGGCTGATCCAGCAGCCGCTGCGGCCCGCCCTCGCCGATCGCCTGCACGAGCGCCGGCGAGGCCACCGGAAAGCACCATTCCTCGAAAAGCTGCACCGAGACCCGGCCCGGCGCGCCGCCGCGCCCGCAGCGTATGGCGAGGTCGATGCCCTCCTCATCGAGCGCAACCATCCGGTGGTCGACCTGTAGCACGATGCGCAGGGCCGGATCACCGCTTTCCAGCTTTTGCCAGCGCGGCATCAGCCAGAGCGAGCAGACCGAGGGCGTCGCGCTGAAGCGCACCACCGCGGCGCCGCGTTGCTCGCTCCAGCGATCGGAGGTGTCGGCGAACAGCGAGAAGGCCTCCTGCGTCCGCTGCAGCAGCCGCTGCCCCTCCGGCGTCAGCACGACGCCGCGCGCCTGGCGCACGAAGACGCGCAGGCCGAGCCAATGTTCGAGCTTCGCCACCTGCCGGCTGACCGCGCCATGGGTCAGGTTCAAGGCTTCCGCCGCGCCCGAGAAGCTGCCGGAGCGCGCCGCCGCCTCGAAGGCGCGTAGCGTGTCGAGCGGCGGCAGGTTCGAGCTGTGATCCATCGTCACAGCTCGCCATCGAATTACTCGTTTGTCAATCAGCTCGGAGAAGCGTCTATCGGGAGCGAAACGTCACCAGCCCTCGAGGCCCGCCATGACAACCGCTTGCTCCGCGACCCCAGCCCGGACCGGCTCGACGATCGATCCCGTGCTGCTCTTCACGGTCCCGTTCACCGTGATCGCCTGGGCCTCCTCCTTCCCGGCGATCCGGGCTGGACTGACCGGCTTCGGGCCGCTCGAAATGGCGGCGCTGCGCTTTGCGCTCGCCGGCGTGCCGGCGGCGCTCTTCCTGGTCGCAACCCGCGCCGCCCTGCCCTCCGGCACGGATATCTGGCGCTTCCTCACCGGCGGCATCGTCTTCATCGCGCTCTATGCGATCCTGCTCAATCTCGGCCAGCGCGTCGTGCCGGCGGGCGCCGCGAGCTTCATCATCAACACCAACCCGATCATGACCGCCGCGCTCGCCATGCTGATCCTGAACGAGCGCTTCAGCCTCGTCGCCTGGCTCGGCACCGCCCTCTCCTTCGCCGGCATCGGCGTGATCGCACTCGGCAACGGGCTCGACCTGAACATCGGCATCAGCGTCCTGCTGATCCTCGGCGCCGCCTTCTGCAACGCGATCTCGACCGTGGTCCAGAAGCCCCTCTTCGCCCGCCACAGGCCGCTATCGGTCGCCGCCTGGAACATGGCGATCGGCGGGCTCGCGCTCTCGCCCTTCCTGCCCGGCGCGCTGGAGCAGATCCCCTCCGCGCCGAACCAGGCACTCTGGTCGGTGGTCTATCTCGCCGTCGTGCCGAGTCTCATCGCCTACGGCACCTGGGCGATCACGCTCTCGCGCCTGCCGGCCGCCCGCGCCTCGAATTTCCAGTACGGCGTGCCGCCGACCGCGATGCTGATCAGCTTCCTCTGGCTTGGAGAGGTACCGACCGCGCTCGGCATCCTCGGCGGCGCGATGGCGCTCGCCGGCGTGGTGATCGTCAACCTGAAGCGCTGAGACCGAACCTTGGGCGGAGCGACCGGCGACATTCGTCGCTGGCTCCGCTCAAGCAAAACTCAGCCCTCGGAATCGTCGCAGTAGACTAGGCCCGCCTTCGCCAGCCCCTCGCGCATCCCGTACATGTCGAGCCCGAGCTCGCCGGCCGCGAAGCGGCTCCGCTTCTCCTCCTCGCCGGCCTCGCGCTTGCGCCCGGCTTCGGCGACGGAAGCCGCATCGAGGCGCGGCACGACCACGACCCCGTCATCATCGGCGACGACGACATCGCCGGGGTTGACCAGCGCCCCGGCGCAGACCACCGGGATATTCACCGAGCCCAAAGTCGCCTTGACCGTGCCCTTGGCCGAGATCGCCCGCGACCAGACGGGAAAGCCCATGTGCGTCAGCACCCGAACGTCCCTCACCCCGGCATCAATGATCAGGCCGACGCCGCCGCGCGCCATCAGCGAGGTCGCCAAGAGGTCACCGAACATGCCGTCGGTGTTGTCGGTGGTGCAGGCGACGACGAGGACGTCGCCGGGCTTCACCTGCTCGATCGCGACATGGATCATCCAGTTGTCGCCGGGCTGGGCCAGCACCGTGACAGCGCTGCCGGCGATCTGCGCGCCGGCATAGATCGGCCGCATATAGGGCTTCATCAGGCCGCTGCGCCCCATCGCCTCATGCGTGGTCGAGACGCCGAGCTCGGCCAAGGATGCGATGTCGGCGGCAGCGGCGCGCTTGTTCGTGCGGATCACGACAGGGTTCATCGAGGCCTCGTCTCATTCATCGGGAAGCGGTGCCTCGCCGCAGGACCCGCGACGAGGCGAAAGATCAGTTCACTCGCGCAAGCCGGTATCGGCGACGACCTGGCCCCATTTCTTGCGCTCGGTGGTAACGAAGGCGCCCAGTTCCGCGGCGGTGGAACTGCGGACGCGGCCGCCGACGGTCTCGATGCGCTCGCGCAGCTTGGGATCGGCCAGCGCCTTATGGACCTCGCTTTGGAGTTTCTGCACCACGGCCGGCGGCGTGCCGGCCGGCGCGAACAGCGCCCACCAGGTCTGCGCGTCGAAGCCGGCGAGCCCCGGCCCCTCGGCCACGGTCGGCACGTCCGGCAGGTTGGCGAGGCGCGCCGGCCCCGTGACCGCCAGCCCCTTCAGCCGCCCTTCCTTGATGTAGGGCGTCGCCTCGAGCGCATTGACGACGACCAGCGGCACGTGCCCGCCGATCGCATCGGTGACCGCCGGATGGCCGCCGCGATAGGCGACGTGCCGCAGTTCGATGCCGGCCTGCTTCGACAGGAGCGCTACGGCTAGATGCGGCAGCGAGCCGTTCCCCGGTGTGGCGTAGGAGGCCTCGTTCGGCTTCCGCTTGGCGTAGGCGATCAGCTCGGCGATCGAGTTGGCGGGAAAGGACGGGTGCGCCGCGATCACCGCCGGGATGTCGCCGACCATCGAGATCGGCGCGAGATCCTTCTCCACGTCGAAACCCGGCGTTTTGTAGAGCGCCATGTTGATCGCGAGGCCGTTGGTGCCGAGCAGCAGGGTATGGCCGTCCGGCGCGCTGCGGACCACCGCCATGGCGGCAAGGTTAGAGCCGGCGCCCGGGCGGCTCTCGACGATGAAGTTCTGGCCGAGGCTGGCCGAAAGCCGCTCCGACAGCGCCCGTGCCACGGTGTCGACGGCCCCGCCCGAAGAGAAGCCGTTGACGACGGTGACAACCTTGCTCGGATAGTCCTGGCCGCTGGCAGCCTGCGACAGCAGCAGCGCCGACGCTGCGATGATCAGGCTCTTCAATGCTCTCCCAGGCATCTTCTCTCCCCTCGATTGTGTTTTTTGGCTTGTGCTTCTTGATTACCGTCAGACCGGGTCCAGCCGGTTCATCGTCGTCGGGAACACCCTCTGGAAGCTTTCGGCATAGAGTGCCGAGCCGAAATTGCGGCGCCGCGCCAGGTTTCCGTTCTTTTCGGCGACGCCCTTGTAGTAGCTCCACAGCGAGACTTGGCCCTTGAGGCACTGCATCGCCGCGAACTTCTGCTCCCAGACCTCGGTGATATCGAGATAGGTGTCGGGAACGTATTCGCAGATCTCGGGCTGGTGCGGCTCGAAGCAGTAGACCTGCGGCGCACCCGCGATCTCGCCCCAGGGCCGCCCCTGCGCCTGCGCGACTTGCCGCGCCTCGACGGCGAAGCGGAAGGTCTCGACATGGTCCCAGTTCGAGGGGTCGACGCGCGGATGTGTCATCATGAAGGCGGGCTGGTGCTTGCGCAGCAGGCGGACCGTCGTCTCGAACATCTCCGCCGTCGGCCGCAGCGGATAGTCCTCCTCGCCGAGGAAATGGATCTCGGCGCCGAGGATCTTCGCCGCGTTTTCGGCTTCCTCGCGGCGGATGTCGCGGGCCTTCGCGGCCGTCATCGCCTTGTCCTCATAGAGCTTGGCCGACTCGCCATAGGCGCCATAGCTCAGGCAGACCACGATCGGCTTCAGGCCCAGCTTCGCATGGCAGGCGATTGCCCCTCCCGCACGCCAGACGAAATCGCCGACATGGGCGGCAACCACGACAAAGCTCTTATCCGACACGGCATATCCTCTCGGCGGCATTACGAAACCCTGATAGGTTCAGGACCATAACCGCCGAAAACTCCGAAAAATACGGCGTTTATCGGATACAGATATACCGCTACCGGTATATCTCTCGTCTTCGCTCCTGCGCGCCCCTTAGCGCGCGCCTTGCATGGTGTCTCAGATGGCCGGACGCAGCTTCTCCCTTCTCAAGCAGCGCCTGCGCATGCGGCAGCTGCGGGTTGCGGTCGCAGTCGCCGATGAGGGCAGCGTGCTCAAGGCCTCGCGGGCGCTGGGCCTGACCCAGCCGGCGACGACCCGCAGCCTGCTCGATCTCGAGGATTATCTCGGCGTCAGGATCTTCGATCGCCTGCCCCGCGGCGTCGCGCTGACCCGCTATGGCGAAGCGGTGATCGCCCGCGCCCGCCGCGTGCTCGCCGAGGTCGACCGCATCGGCGAGGATCTGATCCTGATCGAAACCGGCATGCTGGAGGCGATCGTCGTCGGCGTTCTGCCCTCGGCCGCGACCGGGCTGATGCCGCAGGTCCTGACCCGCTTCAACACGGCCCATCCAGGCACCACCGTGCAGATCGTCGAGGGCCGCATGCACGAGCTGCTGGCGCTGCTCGGCTCGAACAAGATCGACCTGATCGTCGGACGGCTTTACGAGCCGGTCATCCCCGACAGCTTCATCCGCGAGCCGCTCTATGACGAGCCGCTGGCGCTGCTTGCCCGCTACGGCCATCCGCTCTTCAAGGACGGGCGCATCGATCTGGAGACCCTGAAGACGCAAGCCTTCATCCTGCCGACGCTCGACCAGCGACTTGGCCAGGATATCGAGATGGCGATGCGCGGCAACCGGCTGGAGCTGGAGACACCGGTGCTGCGCGCCAGCTCGATGTCGATGATCCGGGAGGTGCTGATGACTTCGGATCGCGTCTCGATGCTCTCGAGCCTGACCATGGTCGGCGACCTCGTCCGCGGCGGCTTGCGCCTCGTGCCCTGTCATATCGAGACGGAGCCGCGCCCCGGCGGCATGGTGCGGCGCTCGTCCGGCCCGTCACGCACCGTCGACAGCCTGCGCCAGATCATCCTCGATTATGTCGGGGAGCTCACCGCGACTGGTTATCTCCGCGCCCTGCCCGGCTGAGCGGAACGTGCCGCTCGGCGGCAGAACCGACCGCTCAGCGCCCGCAGACGAATTGCCGGGCCCCGGCGAAACCCTCGATCGGAAAGCGCAGGCAGCGCAAACCCGCCGCCTCAGCGGTCGGACAGAGATTGATCGTCGTAGCATTGCGGGGCGGCGTCGGGAGCGCGACATACCAGGGGGCATAGCCGTTGTCCGCGAAGGTTGAGACCGCCGAGACGCCGTCAAAGGAGACGAAGATCTTCTTGGTGTCCGAACCGCCAGCCAGCTTCTCGACATTGATCGTCGGATCGTCGTCGAAACGTCCCTCGATCGCGTTCCTGCTGCATTTTGTCAGGACGAAACTGCTCTTCCGGCCGGCCTTGGCGCGTACATGCGCGACCCTCGGCGGCTTCTTCAGGCCGAGCTCCTCCTGCGTGTCCTTGTCGACGCCGAGCACCCATTCGGCCGATTTCTGCTGCGCGATGCCTGCGCCCGACGTGAGCAGGACAGCTGCAGCGCAAAGCATGGCTCCGGCGACCAGTCTCATCTTCATCACCGCGCTGGATGTGAAAGCTGAATGAGCGGAAAGCGCAGGCAGGATAGCTGGTTTCGGCAGGACGGGTCAGAGGCGCCGGCTGATATTCTGGCGTACCTCTCCGATCATCTTTCCGCAGCGCTCGAAGATGCTGGAAGAGCTTCGCCAGCCGCGTCCCGGCAGCGACGGCATGCCTTCAGAAGCCGCGCCGCTCCAGTTCCTGTTCAGCCTCGGTGACATAGTCGCGGATCACCGGCACAGCGCTCTTGTGCTGGCCGAGCAGGAGCTGGAAGACCATGTCACCGCCGATATCGAAGGAGATCGAGCAGGCGGACAGGTAGAACTCCCACATCCGCGCGAAGCGCTCGCCCAGCATGACGACGACCTCGTCGCGATGCGCCATGAAGCGCTCGCGCCAGGCTTCCAGCGTCCAGTGGTAATGCCGGCGCCAGAACTCGCAGTCGGAATGCCACAGGCCGGTCTGCTCGACCGCGGCGAAGACCTCCGACAGCGCCGGAGCATAGCCGCCCGGGAAGATGTACTTGTCGAAGAACGGACCGGTGAAGCCGGGCGGCCCGACCCGGCCGATGCAGTGGACGAGCGCGATCCCGTCCGGCGTGAGCAGATCGCGGATCTTCTCGAAATATTCGAGGTAATGCGCGACGCCGACATGCTCCATCATGCCGACCGAGACGACGCGGTCGAACGTGCCGGTAAGCTCGCGATAGTCCTTGTTGATGAAGCTGACGGCATCGCCGACGCCGGCCGCCTGCGCTCGCTTCTGCGCCGCCGCCATCTGGTCCGGCGAGACGTTGAGGCCGGTGACCTTCGCCCCGCAGGCCTTGGCGAGATAGATCGCAAGCTCGCCCCAGCCCGAGCCGATATCGAGGACGCGCATGCCCGGCTCGATCCTGAGCTTGGCGGCGAGATGGCGCAGCTTGGCCTTCTGCGCGTTCTCCAATCCTACGTCCGGAGAATGCCAATACGCACAGGAATAGGTCATCGTCTCGTCGAGCCAGAGCCGGTAAAACTCGGTCGGGATGTCGTAGTGATGCTTCACTTTCTTGCCGGCGACGCCGAGCGGATTGTGCATCCGGAAGCGCCTGATCTTGAACCGCACCTTGCGGATCGCCTGCTGCAGCGGGTGCTTGCGCAGTTCCTTGCGCTGCAGCCAGAACAGCGAGAGCAGGTCGTGGATCGAGGAGCCGTCCTCGAAATTGACGCGCCCGTCCATATAGCCTTCGGCCAGTGCGAGCTCGGGATTGAGGAAGATCTCGCGCTCGATCCTGTCGTCCGAGAAACGCACCGTGACGTCGGGTGCGATCTTGTTCTGGCCGGCGAAACTGATCGGGCCGGGACCGGGGCCGAAGACATGGCGCTTGCCATCCGGCGTTATCACGGTGAGACGGCCCTGGCGGACGAAACGCTTCAGGAGCTTAGGCAGCAGCAGCATGGTCCCCCCGGGCACATGTTCGGCTCCGGAAAGGCTAGGGTCTCGCCAGCCGGAGCGCAAACCGTTTGGCCGCACCTGCGGCTGTTTCGGTTGAGCGCGGCGCTTTTCCGCGCTGGCGAAACCCGAGACGCCCCGGTTCCGCGCTCCCCGGAAACAGGCTAGGGCTAGCCGGAAAGGCGCCCTCCGCGCCGGCCCGAAACGGAAAAGGCCCGATGTCCTGGCGCGACTTCTGGAATGGCGAGCACGCGATCTACGTCTCGGAGCGCCACAAGGCCTTGCACTACCGGCGCATCGCGCAGGACATCGCCGCCGCTGTACCGGGCAGGGATGCGGCCGTTCTCGATGTCGGTTGCGGCGAAGCGCTCTCAGCCGATCTCGCCGCCGCCGCCAGCGGAAAGCTGATCCTGTGCGAGGCGGCGCCGACCGTCCGTGACAGGCTGAGGGCGCGTTTCGGTTCGCTGGCCAACCTCTTGGTCGTCTCGCCGGAAGAGGTCGAGGCGCTGCCGGATGATTCGCTCGATCTCGTCGTCGCCAACTCGCTGATCCAGTATCTGAGCGAGGACGAACTGAAACGGGCGCTGGCGACCTGGCTCGCCAAGCTCAGGCCCGGCGGCGAGCTCATCCTCGCCGATGTGATCCCGCCCGATCTCTCGCCCCTGACCGATGCGAGCGAACTGCTTGCCTTCGCCTGGCGCGGCGGCTTCTTCTTCGCCGCGCTCGGAGGCCTCGTCCGCACCGTCTTCTCGGACTACCGCAAGCTGCGCGCCCAATACGGCCTCTCGACCTACAGCGCCGTCGGCATCACCGCCTTGGTCGAGGCCGCCGGTTTCGAAGGCGTCACACGCCGCGCGAATTTCGGCCATAACCCGCACCGTATGGCCTTCTCGGCCAGGAAGGCGCTCACGGTCCCGGAGATTGCGCCTCAAGCAAGCGCGAGTGCCTGATCACGCCCCTTCGCGATCGGCGAAGGAGAAGAATTTGTGGCCGGCGAAGGTGAAGACCATCACGATCAGCGTCGTCACCACCTGCATCGGCAGATAGGGCAGGCCGGCAACCTTGACGAAGAGGTGCATCAGCACCCCGGTCAGCAGGAAGCCGCCGAAGGCGATCAGCCCGAAGCGCCAGCTCGCTTCACCATGGGTCCGCGTCGCCTCGAAGGTCAGCCAGCGGTTCAGCGCGTAAGAGACGAAGCCGCCGAGCACGAAGCCGGCGAGCGAGGCTGCAACAGGATCAGCCCCGCCGAGCTCGACCAGACCGATCAGCGAGCCGTAATGCGCAACCGCCGCCATCACGCCCGAAAAGGCATAGGCGATGACCTGGCGCGTATGGCGGGGAAGACGGTTCAGCATCCGGGATGCCTATACCCCGGATGCTGAACGGAAGCCTACAAGCCATGCGGTTTCCTCTCTCGAGTCATCCCGGACAAGCCGCGCAGCGGCGCCGATCCGGGATCCATTCCTGAGCATTTCCAATCACGGTTCCGGAATGGGTCCCGGGTCTCCCTTTGGTCGCCCGGGACGACTCGCGGTCTATGATGCCGGTCCTCACCCCGCATCGCTGCCGGCGAGATTGGCCGGCTTGCCCTCGACCGGCAGGTCGAGCCCCTGCTTCAGCGAATCGAGGCTGTATTCCCGAATGCGGCCGTTCAGGGGATCGCTGACGAAGGCATTGCCGCCGATCACCGCCAGCGACGGCGTCGGCGTCCGCGCGCCATACTGGCAGTCGAAGGCCGGCACCGCCTCGAAGCTGGCGAGCTCCTTCCAGGCCGGCGCGATCTCGTAGATCCGCAGTTTGCCGTCCGGCGTCAGATTGGCGAGGCGCTTGCCATTGCCGGAAAGCTCGAACTGGCAGGCCGGCTGGCCGCCCGGCACCGGCAGGACATCGTTCGTCGACAGCGACTGCGCCGCCGGATCGACCCGCAGCAGCGCATCATAGGGCGCCGCCTTGCCGTAATTGGCGACCATGAACTTGGCGCCCGCCCGCGCCTTGATCGCGCTGATCCGGCGCTCGTCGGGATAGGCGAGCTTGCGCGCGCTGAAGCCGCTCTTGCTCTGCGACAGGATCAGCATGCCACCGCCCTCGCCCTCGGCGCAGCCGAAGACATGGCGCCCGCCGGCCGCAGCATGGCCGTGATAGAGCTTGCAGGAGGCGTCGGCCTTCGCCGGATCGTTGAAGGAAGCAAGCCTGCGCCAGCCGCTTTTATCCTGCTGCTGGATTTCGAAACCGTCCGGCCGCGACGACGCCTTGCGGTCGTCACCCCTGACATAGGCGGGGTTGGGCACCGAGGTCAGCCAGCGCCGCGCGCCGAGCGGCACGACGATGCCGTGCTGCGGCCCGGGGCTTGGCCATTCCGTCAGCGCCGGCTTATCCTTGGCAAGATCGTTGATCGCAACCAGCACCGCCTTCGCCGTGCTCGGCCCGTCCCAGGGACGAATGCCGTCATAGAACAGCGCGAGCTGGCCATGGCCCGAAATGACATGGGCCGGCTTCTGACCCGTCAGCACGAGGTCGGTGAGCTTCACCGGCCCCTTCTCGACATCGTTGTGGTCGCCATGCGACTCGATCGTCAGGCCGGTATCGAGGAAGCGGATCGTGCCGGCATCGTCGCCGGTCTTGATCACCACGAAGCGGCCGCCCTGCGCCGTGGCGAAGCCGGGATTGGCCTTGGGCACATCGAAACTGTGCGTGACCTCGCCTGTATCGAGATCGAGCACGCGGACGACCGGCTTCTCATGGTCGGCGAAGACCAGCCGGCCACGCAGCACGGCATGATCATGGGCAAAGGCCGGCACGCTCGCGAGTCCGACGGACAGCGCAAGGGAAGACAGCAAATGAGGGTGCATTCTAAACCTCCGGGACAGGCGCCACAGCGGGCGACGAGAAAACGACGCGGACCTCCCCTGCCCTCATCCTGAGGAGCGCTAGAGGCGCGTCTCGAAGGATGCTCCAGGAGGCTCCGGAACCAGCTGGAACACCCGTCGAGACGCCGCTGCGCGGCTCCTCAGGATGAGGGCTGAGTTGGCGGGATCTCAGGCGGCCTCGGCCCGGCGCCAGGCCGGGAACGGGTCGGGCAGGTCGCGATAGCGCTCGGGCCTGAAGGCGATCGTCGGCGTCTCGCCGATAAGGCAGGCATCGAGCGCGGCGCGGATCGCCTGCTCGTCCAGCCCCGTGCCGATGAAGACCAGCTCCTGCCGGCGGTCGCCCCAGACCGAATGCCAGTGCCGGTTCAGGATCGCCTTCCATTCGGGATGGTCGGGCCAACGCGGGCGCGGCACGGCGGCCCACCAGAAGCCCATCGCCTCGGTCCGGCAGATCGCCCCGGCGAGCGACATCTCGCCGACCCATTCCGGCCGCGTCGCCAGCCAGAAATGGCCCTTGGCGCGGATCAGCCCCGGCCAGCTCTGCGCCAGGAACGCGTTGAACTTTTCCGGATGGAACGGCCGGCGCGCCCGGTAAACGAAGGAGGAGATGCCGTATTCCTCGGTCTCCGGCACATGGTCTTTGAAGCCGTAGAGCTCCTTGTGCCAGAGCGGGTGTTCCTGCGCCTTCTCATGGTCGAACAGGCCGGTATCGAGGATCTGATCGAGGGCCACGCGGCCAAAATCGGCCTCGATCAAACGTGCATCCGGGTTGAGCGCCCGGATCACCAGTTTCGCCTGCGCCACCGCTTCGGGTCCGGCATCGCCGACCTTGTTGAGCACGACCACATCGGCGAACTCGATCTGCTCGACCAGGAGATCGACCAGCGTGCGCTCGTCGCCTTCGCCCGCCGTCTCGCCGCGCTCGCGCAGGAAGTCGCGCGAGCCGTAGTCCCTGAGCAGGTTCACCGTATCGACCACCGTCACCATGGTGTCGAGCCGGGCGAGGTCGGAGAGCGAGAAGCCGTCCTCGTCGCGGAACTCGAAGGTGGCAGCAATCGGCAGCGGCTCGGCGATGCCGGTGCCCTCGATCAGGAGATAGTCGAAGCGTCCGTCACGGGCGAGCCGGCCGACCTCGGCGAGGAGATCGTCGCGCAAGGTGCAGCAGATGCAGCCATTGCTCATCTCGACCAGCTTCTCGTCGGTGCGCGAGAGATCGCCGCCGCCGGCGCGCACGAGGTCGGCGTCGATATTCACCTCGCTGAGGTCGTTGACGATGACCGCGACCTTGCGGCCCTCGCGGTTGTTGAGGACGTGGTTGAGCAGCGTCGTCTTGCCGGCGCCGAGAAAGCCGGAAAGCACGGTGACGGGAAGGCGGGAGTCCATCTCGGATCTCATATTTTGTTACGTTGTAACATTTCATAACGAGAGCAGATTGCGGACGCAAGGCTGCGATTGGAGCTTCCACATTCCATCGCACCGTCATCCCGGACGGAGCGCAGCGGAGATCCGGGATCCATTCCTGAGCCTTTCCGAGAGAGGTTCCGGAATGGATCCCGGGTCTCCCTCCGGTCGCCCGGGATGACTCGTGCCCTTTGGTGAGTAGCGGCCCTGCATTGATGAGCGCTTCAGAACGCTTCAAACGCCGCTAAGCTCGCCCTTCCCTTGCCGACGGAGGAGCCCGCGCCATGATCGAGATCGACCTCCTGGTACGCGCCGAATTCCTCTATCCGGTCAGCCCGGGAATACCGATTATTCCAGACGGCGAGGTCGCGATCTTAGGCGGGCGCATCCTCCATGCCGGGCCCCGCCAACCGCAGGGGCACTGGAACCCGGCCCGCACCATCGACGGCGCTCGGCGGGCAGTCCTGCCCGGCTTCGTCAACTGCCATTCGCACGCGGCCTCGCTGGTCTTCCGCAGCCAGACCGACGACCATGCGGCGAAGGCGGCATTGCTCGAAGTCGCCTTCCGGATGGAGAAGGACATCACCGAGGATGAATGGGCGCTGCTGGCAGAGGCCGGCTGCGCCGACATGCTCCAGGCCGGCATCACCACGATCAACGACATCTGGTACGCACCGCACCGCCTCGCCGAGACGGTCGAAGGCTGCGGCCTGCGCGCCCAGATCGCCCACAAGGTCTTCGATGTCCGCCTGCACGAGCTCTGGCGCGGCGACTACACCCACCATGCCACGATCGGCGAGGAGCGCCTGCGCGACGGCGTCGCCTTCGCCGAGCGCTGGCACGGCGCCGCCGATGGCCGCATCACCGCGCGCATCGGCACCCATGCCACCGACACTTGCTCGCCCGAGTTGCTGAAGGCGGCCCGTGCCGAGGCGAACCGGCTCGGCATCGGCATGCATATCCACGCCGCCCAGAGCGCAGGCGAGGTCGATCAGATCAAGGCGGCGTATGGCTGCGGCCCCGTCGAGTTCCTGCGGGATGTCGGCATGCTCGGCCCGGATGTCGTGCTGGCCCATCTCGTCTTCGCCGGGACGGGCGATCTCGACGCCGTCCAGGAAAGCGGCGCGGCCTATGCCCACTGCCCGACGATCTATCCGCGCCGCGGCCGCTATCCGCCGCTGGAGGATATCATGTCGCGCGGCATCCCGACCGGCTTCGCCACCGACTGGATGCTGAACGACCCGTTCGAGGGCATGCGCAACGCGCTCAACGCCATGCGCCTGCGCCTTGGCAGCCCGACCGCCCTCTCCTGCGCGCAGGCGCTGGAACTGCAGACGATCGGCGCCGCCCGCGTCATGGGGCTGGAGGACGAGATCGGCTCGCTGGAGCCGGGCAAGAAGGCCGATTTGATCATGGTCGACATAGACCGCCCGCACCTCCAGCCCTATTACGGCGACTACGCCGCGCTGGTCTATTACGCGAGGGCGAGCGACGTGGTGACCAGCATCGTCGACGGGGCGCTTCTGGTCGAGGACGGCCGCCCGACCCGCCTCGACCGCGAGCGGACGATGGCCCGGATCAGGGAGAAGGTACCGGGCTGGCGCGGAAAGCTCGCGGCGCTCGGCAGCCGCGCCGTGTTTGGGCCGGGCTGTCCGTGTTGCGGTTAGGCGGACCTTCCCCGGCGGACGAGACTGGCGCGGGATCCCCTCTCCTGGAAGGAGAGGGTAGGGGTGAGGTGTTCGGACTGGAAACGTTGGCCTGAACCTAGCCGCGCGTTGAGCGCTCGCGGAACTGGTCGGACGACCTACACCTCACCCTACCCTCTCCTTCCAGGAGAGGGTTCCCCGCGCGTGACAGGTCTTTCATCACCTTCTGGAAAGCATCCGCCACATCGTAAAAGCCGTGAACTGGCGGTCGCCCCGACCATGACGGAGAGGGCAGTCACACGTCGAGCTTGATCCGTGGCACCGACGGGTCGCGCCGCGCCGTCTCGATCACGCTGTTGAGCAGGCCGGGGAAGCGCCGCTCGAACTCCTCGCGGCGGATGCTGAGGAAGCGCACCGTCCCTTCCGCCCGCGAGCGCGTGATCCCGGCCTCGCGCAATTTGGCGAAATGGTAGGAGAGCAGCGAGGGCGAGGCGAGTTCGGTGAAGGCGCCGCAACGCGCCTTGTCGACCTCGTCGCAATCGGCGAGCGAGACCAGGATGCCGAGCCGGATCGGATCGCCCAGCGCAGCGAACACGTCGGCCGGCACGACGTCCTCGATCTCGGGATGGAAGAGCTGCTTCATCACCTCAGGCTTAATTGCCGGCGCCGCTCCTGACAAGTTTCAATGATCCTTGAATTTAGGATTGACTCATGTTCGGCCGGCGCCCATGATTCAATAATCATTGAAATTGTCGGCAACTCCCTACGGAGCGATCTGCCATGGACATCCGCCTTCTCCTGCTGGCCGGCGGCGCCTTTGCCATCGGCACGGGCAGCCTCGTCATCACCGGCATCCTGCCCAATCTCGCCGCCGCCTTCGGCGTCTCCGTCGACATGGCCGGCCTGCTGATCTCGGTCTTCGCCATCGCCTATGCCATCGGCTCGCCAGTCCTCTCGACGCTGCTCGGCAATCTCGACCGGCGGCGCGTGCTGATCGGCTCGCTCGGCGTCTTCACCCTCGCCAATCTGCTGGCCGCCTTCACCAGCGATTTCGGCTGGCTGATGCTGGCCCGCATCCTGATGGCGCTCGGCGCCGGCGTGTTCATGCCGGCGGCCAACGCGGTAGCCGTCTCGCTGGCGCCGCCGGAGCGCAGAGCCCGCGCGATCGCGCTCGTCACCGGCGGCATGACCGTCTCGCTGATCCTCGGCGTGCCGCTCGGCACCGCCGTCGCAACGCTCAGCTGGCATTTCGCCTTCCTCGTCGTGGCGCTGTTCGGCGCCCTCGCCCTGCTCGGCCTGCTCCTCAAGATGCCGGCGGGACTGCCGCGCGGCGCCAACACCCTCGCAGAGCGGCTGCAGGTCGCCCGTCGCGGCGACGTGCTGCTCGCGCTCGGCACCACCGCGCTTTGGACCACCGGCGCCTTCACCCTCTACACCTACATCGCACCCTTCCTCGCCGCCCAAGCCGGCATCACCGGCCATTGGCTCAGCGCAACCCTCGTCGTCGCCGGCATCGGCTCGGCACTCGGCAACCAATGGGGCGGAAGGGCCAGCGACCGCTTCGGCCCCGAGCCGACGCTGATCTTCGTGCTCGCTTTGCTCGCCGCCGCGCTCGCCACCGCCTCGCTCGTCGCCCTGACCCTGCCGCCAGCACTCGCGATCTTCGTTCTGCCGGTGGTGATGATGGTCTGGAGCGGCGCCGGCTGGGCCGGCCATCCCTCGCAAATGTCGCGGCTCGCCGCGATGGCGCCGGACGCCACCGTCGTCGCGCTCTCGCTCAACGCCTCGGCGCTCTATGTCGGCATCGCGGCCGGCGCCGCGCTCGGCCAGCAGGTCCTGCGCCATGGCGCATCCTGGCAGCTCGGCTTCGTCGGAGCCCTCTGCGAGCTCGGCGCACTCGGCCTGCTGCTGGTCTCGCTGCGGCGGAAACGGGCCGCGGCGCGCGAAGCTGCCTGCGTCAGCAAGGTCGCCGCCGCCCCGATTCTGCGGTGAGTGGGACCCAGATGGTTGAATGCGATTGTTCGAACGCTATGCTGTACGCCGAATAGGAATCTATTGGCATGGCGCCTCGCGCAAAATCAGCACTCCGACTTACTCGGCTCAAAGTAAGAAATTGGCGAAACTTTCGCGAGGTCGAAGTACGGCTTGGAAAGCGCGCGATCTTTGTGGGACCGAATGCATCGGGTAAGTCAAATCTGCTCGATGCGATTCGGTTTCTCCGTGATTTGGTTAAACCTGTTGGCGGTGGGCTAGCTGCTGCAGTTGAGGAACGCGGCGGCATACCAAAGCTCCGGTCGCTTTACGCAAGGGGAACGCGCACAGACGTCGTTATCGACGTCGATGTTGGAGATGATGAAGACCCTTTACAGTGGTCTTATCGGCTCAGCTTCACTCGGATAGGTAAAGACAATTTCGCCAGCGTCACCGAGGAAGTCGTAAAGCGGAACGGTGAAGAAATTGCCGCTCAACGCCGCAGCGACGCTGATGACCAACAAAAGCTGGCGCAGACTTTAATTCAGCAAGCTGGTCAAAATGCTCATTTCCGAGAGCTGGTCGAATTCTTTGAATCTATACGCTACCTACACATCGTTCCTCAGATTATGCGCGATTCACGGCGCGCTTTGGAAAAAGGCGAAGACCCGTATGGTGGAGACCTTTTGGAACGAATAAATGCGACCCCTCCAAAAACACGTAACGCTCGGCTAAGGCGAATTTCGGAAGCTTTAAGGATTGCGGTCCCGCAATTCGTCAACCTTGAACTAGAGGTAGACAAACGCGGAAGTCCACATCTTAAGGTATTGTTTAAGCACTGGAGACCGAATCCGACAACTCAAAACGAAAGTCAGCTTTCTGATGGGACGCTTCGTTTGATCGGATTTCTGTGGTCGACGAGCGAACGAGATGGGCCCCTTCTCCTAGAAGAGCCTGAATTGTCATTGCATGAGGACGTGGCGCGGCAGCTGCCCGCCATGATCGCTCGCATGCAGCGTCATTCGGGGCGACAAGTTCTCATGACCACTCATTCCGAAGCGATTGCAGGCGAGCCCGGAATTGGCACTCACGAAGTGTTCCGCTTGGAGCCAGGAAAAAATGGCACAACCGCTGAGATGGCAGCGGACAACCAAGATGTTATGAATATGGTAAAGGCGGGCTTCACTGTTGGCGAAGCGGTAATGCCGATGGCTCGCCCAAGGAATATCAATCAGCTTTCACTTTTCGACGTCGTCAGTGGTTAAGATAAATTTTGCATCCGAAGGGATAGTCGACGCAGCTATCGCGCGGCGACTAATTGCTCATGCGGGGGCTGAGCCTGGCCTTGAAAGGCCCGCACACGGAAAGCACAAATTAGACCCGTTGTTACAAAAGTATCGAAGCGCTTCCGAACACGGCAGTCCATGGCTGATTCTACGCGATCTGGATCGCGATTCGGCTTGCGCACCGGAGTTGTTACAGCGCCTCGGCGTGCGACCGACCGATAATTTTTGCGTGAGAATCGCGGTTCGAGAGGTTGAGAGCTGGATACTGGCAGACCGGCAAGGGCTGGCGGATTTTCTCAGAATCCCAGTTGCTAGAGTGAATGCCAGCCCGGAAACACTCCCAAATCCAAAACGCTACGTTATCGATCTAGCCCGCTCATCTCGATCGCGAGACATTCGGGAGGCGATTGTGCCACACGAAGGCAGTGGCCAGGAGCAAGGGCCCGAATATGCGGCTCAGATGGCTGGGTTCGCCGAGAGCCAATGGAATGTAACACGCGCAATCAACGATGGTGCCGCAGCATCGTTGGTAAAAGTGGATACTCGATTGAGAGAGCTCATCGCCCGCCGAACCTGACCGCGCTGGGCCTCATTAACTTCCCCCTCGCCGAAGCGCAGGAACCTACAACACTGAGCTTTGCCTCGATCCGCTCGCAACAAGCGCGCGGGCCTGCCGCCGAGGTAATCCTATACAAAGATTGCACTTTGATCAGGCACGAACCTCGAACACCATGTTGAACGGCGTCTCGGTGGCGCGGCGGAAGCGCGAGAAGCCGGCATCGAGCGCGACCTTGCGCAGGCGCATCTCGCCGGCCTGTGCCCCGAGCCCGAGCCCGACCTCCTGCGACAGCGAGGCGGGCGTGCAGATCATCGTCGACGCCCCGTAGAAGATCCGCCCGACGGGATTGAGATTGTCCTTGAGATGGTCATGGGCGAAGGGCTCGACGATCATCCAGGTCCCGTCATCGGCCAGCGTCTCCATGACATGGCGGCCGGCGCCGACCGGATCGCCCATATCGTGCAGGCAGTCGAACATCGCGACGAGATCGTATTTCTTCGCCGGGAAATCCTTGGCCGAGGCCTGCTCGAAGACGATCCGGTCGCCGACGCCGGCCTTGTCGGCCGCCTCGCGCGCCTTCTCGATCGAGGGCCCGTGATAGTCGAAGGCGAAGAAGCGCGATCTCGGATAGGCCTGGGCCATCAGGATGGTCGAGGCGCCGTGGCCGCAGCCGACATCGGCGACGACCGCGCCCTTCTCCAGCTTCGCCTCGACGCCGTCGAGCGCCGGAATCCAGCTCGTCTTCAGATTGGCGTTGTAGCCCGGCCGGAAGAAGCGTTCGGTGCCGCGGAACAGGCATTTGCTGTGCTCGTGCCAGCCGAGCCCCTCGCCGGTCCGGAAGGCCTGCTCGACCTTGGGCTCGTCAACCCACATCGACTGTACGATCTCGAAGGCTCCGGCGAAGAAGGCCGGGCTGCCTTCCTCCGCGAAGGCCATGACCTGCTCGGGCGAGAGGCTGAAGCGATCCGTCTTCTCGTCATATTGCACATATTCGGCCGCCGCCTGCGCCGAGAGCCATTCGCGCACATAGCGCTCCTTGACGCCGGTACGGCTGGCGAGTTCCGCGGCGGAGACCGGCTTGCCGTCTCCCATCGCCTTGTAGAGGCCGAGCTGGTCGCCCAGCACGATCAGGGAACCGGTGACGCAGGCGCCGACGTCCCCGACAAGGCGTCCGACCAGGGCATCGAGCTTTTGCGGATCTGGTTGACGCATGACCATGCTCCTCTGGTTGGGGCGTGGCCGGGAACAGTCGCGAACCGGCTCGACGCCATCGCGGAAGCGGCGATGCTATACCTGCGGCAGGGGCTCGGAAAGCGCGAAGGCGGCCGCCGCCTCAACCGGCGGCTCGCGGCGGCGGGGCCTCCCTGCGGGCGAGCCGCAGCACGAGATAGCCCGCCACGCCCGAGAGCAGCGAACCGGCGAGAATGCCGTACTTCACCCGCGCCTGCATGGCGGGGTCCTCGAAGGCCAGCAGGCCGATGAAGAGGCTCATGGTGAAGCCGATGCCGCAGAGCAGCGCGACGCCGACCATCTGGCTCCAGCTCGCATTGGCCGGCAGGTCGGCCCAGCCCTTGCGCTCCATCAGCACGACCGCGCCAAGCACCCCGATCAGCTTGCCGAAGAACAGGCCGGCGGCGACGCCGACGGCCAGCATGTCGCCCAGTACCGCCGAGGAAAGGCCGGAGAACGAGACGCCGGCATTGGCGAAGCCGAAGATCGGGACGATCAGAAAGGCGACCGGCAGATGCAGATGGTGTTCGAGGCGATGCAGCGGCGAGTGCGCCGGATCGGCCTCGGGCTTGGCCGGCGTCGTCCTGATCGGGATGGTCAGCGCCAGAAGGACGCCGGCCACGGTCGCATGGACGCCGGAGATCAGGGTGAACACCCACAGCACCAGCCCGAGGGCGAGATAGGCCGGCAGCTTCCGATAGCCGAGACGGTTCAGCCCCAAAAGAAGCCCGAACACGACGACGCCGCCGAGCAAGGCATAGAGGTTGATCTCGGCGGTGTAGAACAGCGCGATGATCACGACGGCGCCGAGATCGTCGATGATCGCGAGCGCAGCCAGGAAGACCTTGAGCGAGCCCGGCACGCGGGAGCCGAGCAGGGACAGCACGCCGAGCGCGAAGGCGATATCGGTCGCCGCCGGAATCGCCCAGCCGCGCAGCGCGGACGGATCGGCCCGGTTGAAGGCAAGGAAGATCAGGCCGGGAACGACCATGCCGCCCAGTGCCGCCGCCCCCGGCAATATCCGGCGCGACCAGGTCGAGAGCTGCCCGTCGAGCATCTCGCGCTTGATCTCGAGCCCGACGAACAGGAAGAACACCGCCATCAGCGCGTCGTTGATCCAGTGCAGCAGGCTGAGCGGCCCGATATAGACCTTCAGCGCGGCGAAATAGGCCGGAGCCTGAGGCGAGTTGGCGATGACGATGGCAAGCAGCGCGGCCGCCATCAGGACGAGACCGCCGGCGGATTCGCTCTCGACGAACTTGCGGAGCGTCGTGATCGGCTTGCGCGCGTTGGAGGTCCCGCTCATCGACGCTGCCCCTTGCCCGAGGCGATTGCGGAAATGCGGAAAAAAGCGCGGCGCGCACGCAGGAGGCGCGCCCGGGTGGCCGGGATCATCGATGCAGGTCTCCTCGCGCTGGCGGCCCGACCAGCGCAAAAAAACCTGCCCGCCGCACCATCGCGGCGGAACACCCGGGCCCTCTATCGCATCGATGGCCGGGGCCCGCAACCCGAACCGGCCTCCCCTTGCCCGGGCCAACGACGCCTCTCGAACCCGCCGGCGAAAGGCATGCCAGCCCGCGCATGCCACCTGCCCGCGCTTTCTGCTTCCCCCGGCCGCCGCTCCCGTCTATAGCGAGCGCCTAGCATTCATTCAGGCGCTCGCTGCCCGCCGTTCGCACGACCGGACGAGGGTGACGCGCGCTCGCAAGCACGGTCGAGACCCATGCCCAGGCGCACAGACATCAAGACGATCCTGATCATCGGCGCCGGGCCCATCATCATCGGCCAGGCCTGCGAATTCGACTATTCCGGCACCCAGGCCTGCAAGACGCTGAAGGCCGAGGGCTACCGCATCGTCCTGGTCAACTCGAACCCGGCGACGATCATGACCGACCCGGAGCTGGCCGATTCGACCTATGTCGAGCCGATCACGCCCGAGATCGTCGCCAAGATCATCGAGAAGGAACGCAACGTCCTGCCGGGCGGCTTCGCCCTGCTGCCGACCATGGGCGGGCAAACCGCGCTCAACTGCGCCCTCTCGCTCGAAAAGATGGGCGTGCTGGAGAAGTTCGACGTCGAGATGATCGGCGCCACCGCCGACGCCATCGACAAGGCCGAGGACCGCGAGCGCTTCCGCGAGGCGATGACCAAGATCGGCCTCTCGACCCCGCGCTCGCACCACGTCAAGACGCTCGGCGCCGCGCTGGAAGCGCTCGAGGATATCGGCCTGCCGACGATCATCCGCCCCTCCTTCACCATGGGCGGTACCGGCGGCGGCATCGCCTACAACAAGAGCGAGTTCATCGAGATCTGCGAGCGCGGCATCGACGCCTCGCCGACCAGCGAGATCCTGATCGAGGAAAGCGTCCTCGGCTGGAAGGAATACGAGATGGAGGTCGTCCGCGATAAGGCGGACAACTGCATCATCGTCTGCTCGATCGAGAACTTCGACCCGATGGGCGTCCACACCGGCGATTCGATCACGGTCGCCCCGGCGCTGACGCTGACCGACAAGGAATATCAGATCATGCGCGACGCCTCGCTGGCGGTGCTGCGCGAGATCGGCGTCGAGACCGGCGGCTCGAACGTGCAGTTCGCGGTCGATCCCGAGACCGGCCGGATGATCGTCATCGAGATGAACCCGCGCGTATCGAGGTCTTCGGCCTTGGCCTCGAAAGCCACCGGCTTCCCGATCGCCAAGGTCGCGGCGCGCCTCGCCGTCGGCTACACGCTCGACGAGATCGAGAACGACATCACCGGCGGCGCGACCCCGGCCTCGTTCGAGCCGACGATCGACTATGTCGTCACCAAGATCCCGCGCTTCGCCTTCGAGAAGTTCCCCGGCTCCGAGCCGACACTGACCACGGCGATGAAGTCGGTCGGCGAAGCCATGGCCATCGGCCGCACCTTCCAGGAATCGCTGCAGAAGGCGCTGCGCTCGCTGGAGACCGGCCTCGACGGGCTCGACGAGATCGAGGTCGAGGGCCTCGGCCAGGGCGACGACCGCAACGCCGTCAAGGCAGCGCTCTCGACCCCGACTCCGGACCGCATCCTGCATGTCGCCCAGGCCATGCGCCTCGGCTTCACCGACGAGCAGATCCACGAGAGCTGCAAGATCGACCCCTGGTTCCTCGCCCAGATGCGCGGCATCGTCGACACCGAGGAGAAGATCCGCGTCCACGGACTGCCGCAGACGCCGATCGCGCTGCGTCAGGTCAAGGCGATGGGCTTCTCCGACAAGCGCCTCGCCGCGGTCTCCGGCAAGACCGAGGCCGAGGTCAAGGCGTTGCGCCGTTCGCTGGACGTCCGGCCGGTGTTTAAGCGCATCGACACCTGCGCCGCAGAGTTCGCCTCGCCGACCGCCTATATGTACTCGACCTATGCCATGCCCTTCGCCGGCGCCCCGGCCGACGAGGCCATGCCGTCCTCCGCCAAGAAGGTCGTCATCCTCGGCGGCGGGCCGAACCGCATCGGCCAGGGCATCGAGTTCGACTATTGCTGCTGCCATGCCTGCTACGCCCTGCGCGATGCCGGCTATGAAACCATCATGGTCAACTGCAACCCCGAGACGGTCTCGACCGACTACGACACCTCGGACCGGCTCTATTTCGAGCCGCTGACCGCCGAGGACGTGCTCGAGATCCTCGAGACCGAGAAGCAGAAGGGCACGCTCCACGGCGTCATCGTGCAGTTCGGCGGCCAGACCCCGCTGAAGCTCGCCCATGCGCTCGAGCAGGCCGGCATCCCGATCCTCGGTACCACGCCGGACGCGATCGACCTCGCCGAGGACCGCGACCGCTTCAAGCGCCTCCTCGACAAGCTCCAGCTCAAGCAGCCGAAGAACGGCATCGCCTATTCGGTCGAACAGGCCCGCCTGATCGCCGCCGAGCTCGGCCTGCCCTTCGTGGTCCGCCCCTCCTATGTGCTCGGCGGGCGCGCCATGGAGATCATCCGCGACGAGACCCAGTTCGAGAACTACCTGCTCGGCACCCTGCCCTCGCTGATCCCCTCCGAGGTCAAGGCGAAGTACCCGAACGACAAGACCGGGCAGATCAACACCGTCCTCGGCAAGAACCCGCTGCTGTTCGACCGCTATCTCTCGGACGCCATCGAGGTCGACGTCGACTGCCTCTCGGACGGCAAGGACGCCTTCATCGCCGGGATCATGGAGCATATCGAGGAGGCCGGCATCCATTCCGGCGACTCCGCCTGCTCGCTGCCGCCGCGTTCGCTCAGCCCTGAGATGATCGCCGAGCTGGAACGCCAGACCCGCGCCATGGCGCTGGCGCTGGATGTCGGCGGCCTGATGAACGTCCAGTACGCCATCCAGAACGACGTCATCTACGTGCTCGAGGTCAATCCGCGGGCCTCGCGCACCGTGCCCTTCGTCGCGAAGGTCATCGGCAAGCCGATCGCCAAGATCGCGGCGCGGCTGATGGCGGGCGAGAGCCTCGCCAGCTTCGGCCTGAAGCAGGAGAAGCTCGGCCATGTCGGCGTGAAGGAAGCGGTCTTCCCCTTCGCGCGCTTCCCTGGCGTCGACGTGCTGCTCGGGCCGGAGATGCGCTCGACCGGCGAGGTCATCGGCCTCGACCGCTCCTTCGACGTCGCCTTCGCCAAGAGCCAGCTCGGCGCCGGCTCGAAGGTCCCGGTCAAGGGCACCGTCTTCGTCTCGCTCCGCGACCAGGACAAGCTGCGGATCCTGCCCTCGATCCGGATGCTCGCCGAGCTCGGCTTCCAGATCGTCGCGACCGGCGGCACCCAGCGCCTGCTCCAGGACAACGGCATCCGCGCCACCAAGATCAACAAGGTCCTGGAAGGCCGCCCGCACATCGTGGACGCGATCAAGAACGGCGGAATCCAGCTGGTCTTCAACACGACCGAAGGGCCCCAGGCACTTGCGGATTCACGCCCGCTGCGCCGCGCCGCCCTCTTGCACAAGGTGCCCTATTATACCACCTTGGCCGGAGCGATCGCTGCGGCGGAGGGCATCAAGGCCTATTGCAGCGGCGATCTCGAAGTGAGGTCGCTACAATCCTACTTCGACAGCGCCGCCTGAGTCGGGCAGCGCGCCGGGGTAGTTTTTCTAACGATCGAAAGCGACGGCGCTGGTGTGGTTCAATCCGACCGGCGCCGCATCGCGTTTCGGAACTGGGACGGGACGATGGACAAGGTTCCTATGACGGCCGGCGGTTTCGCCGCTCTCGAAGTCGAGCTGAAGCAGCGGCAGCAGGTCGAACGCCAACGCATCATTCAGGCGATCTCCGAGGCACGCGCCCTCGGCGACCTCTCGGAGAACGCCGAGTATCACGCCGCCAAGGAAGCCCAGTCGCTGAACGAGGGCCGCATCATGGAGCTGGAATCGCTGATCGGCCGCGCCGACATCATCGATGTCAGCAAGCTGGGCGGCGACACCATCAAATTCGGCGCGACCGTCAAGCTGATCGACGACGACACCGAGGAAGAGAAGCTCTACCAGATCGTCGGCGAGCCGGAATCCGACGTGAAGTCAGGCAAGGTCTCGATCGGTTCGCCGATCGCGCGCGCCCTGATCGGCAAGAAGGTCGGCGATTCCGTGCAGGTCAACACGCCCGGCGGCGGCAAGTCCTATGAGGTGGTCGGCGTCGCCTTTCGCTGAGCCGTTTTTCAGCGTCGCTTCCTGGTCGTGGCTCCTTGGCCATCCCGGCATCAGCCCCTAGATTGAGGGTGGTGCCTGCCGCCGGAGATGCAGCCATGACCAGCCGTCGCGCTTTTCTCACCGGGTCCGCCGCGCTAGCCGCAGGCGGGCTCGTTTCGTTTGGGGCCCAGGCCCAGGGCGCACCGGTCGGCGCCATCCGCGTCGACGCCACCCGTCTCGGCCCGCAAGGCTGGGGCGAAAGGTCCGCCAGCATCGCACGCGCCCTCGAGCAGCAGCTCGCCTATCAGCTCGGCGGCCAGCGCCAACGCGGCGCGCCGACGCTTTATGTTACCGTCCAGGGCCTCTGGCTCGCCAGCTATGCGGGCGGCGGCAGCCCCGGCGATTCGGACAACACCGACAACATGGACAGCGTCGCCGAACTCGTCGACCGTGGCCGGGTGCTTGCCAGCTACCCGATCCGCACCGCCCTGCTCTCCAGTTTCGGCGGCGCCTGGTACCGGCCCGATGTCGACGAGCGCCGCGTCGCGGCGCTGCTCGAGAACAACGTGCTCTGGATCAAGCGCTATCTCGGTGGCTGAGACCATGCTCGCGCGCCGCGCTTTCCTGATCGGCATTGCCGCCACAACGCTGGCCGGCTGCCAGACGACTGCGCAGACCGCTCCACCGGTCGCGATCGGCGCGATTCGCGTCGACACCGGCCCGCTGGCCGCCAAGGGCCAGAGCGCCACGGCCGCCATGATCAAGCCGATGCTGGAGCGCGAGCTCGCCAGCCTCCGAAGCGGGCATGGCGCAACGCTGCAGGTCACCGTCACCGGCCTTTACCTGACGAGCTATGCCGGCGGACAGGCGGTCACCATGGGCAATGACACCCTCGAAAGCGAGGCCCGGCTGATCGGCGCCGACGGACGCGAGATCGCCCGCTATCCGGTCCTCGCCATCATGGCTCCGAGTTCCGGCGGCGCCTGGTATCGGCCCGACGTCAATCAGCGCCGGATCGAGGCCCTGGTCGCCAGCAACGCGCAATGGATCAGGCGCTACCTAGGTGGTTGAGATGATGCTACCGACCCGCCGCCTTTTCGCCCTGGGCGTTGCCGCGGCCCTGCTGGCCGGCTGCCAGACCACGCCCCCGCTCGGCCCTCGCACCGCGATCGGCACCATTCGCGTCGATGTCTCGCAGCTGGTCGAGCTCGGCGTCGGCCCCCGCGCCGAGCTTGTCAGGACCCGGCTCGAGCAGGAGCTGGCGCGCGATTTCGCCGGGGTGCGTCAGCCTGGCGGCGCGACGCTCACTGTCGCCGTGCGCGGGCTGACCCTGCCGACCTATGTCGGCGGCGATATCGATGACGGCGCGACCTCGGACTATCTCGAGAGCCTGGTCACCGTCACCGGCCGCAAGGGCGAGGTGCTGGCGACCTATCCGATCCTGTCGATGAACGGGGCCGGGGATTCCGGTTTCTGGTTCTCACCCGGTATCGACGAGCGCCGCGTCGAGCGCCTCGTCGTCAATCACGCCGCCTGGATCAGGAAGATGGTGCTCGGCTGAGGCCTCAGCTGGCAACCGGCCGCCGGATTTCGAACGCGGTCTTGCCGCGCTTGAAGCCGCAGGCCTCGTAGAAGCCGAGCACGGCCTCGTCCTTGCGCCCGGTCAGCAGCATGACCTTGTAGCAGCCTTCGGCCCAGGCCTGCTCGATCGCCGCCTGGATCACGCGCTTGCCAACGCCGCTCCCGCGCAGGCCTCGTTCGGTGACGACGTTCTCGATGAGCGCGAAGGGCCGCATGTTACGCGTCAGATTGGGCGCGACCACCAGCACGCAGGTCGCGACCACCCGGCCGTCGAGTTCCGCAACGAGCACGCTCATCATCTCGCTGGAGAGCATCCGGCCCCAGACGGCGGCAGCGGAACCCGCGTCCGGAAGCCGATCCTCGGCATTCAGCTGGGAATAGAGGTCCAGCATTGCAGGCAGATCGCCGATCGCCGCCTTGCGGATGGTCGGTTGCATGTCGTGGCCGACGCTCAACCCAGCGGCGCGATCGGCTCGTCCTTGACCCGGTCGAGCGCCAGCGCGGTCCGGACATTGCGGACATTGGGCAGCGCCGTCAGGTCACCGACGAAATCCTGGAAGGCCTTCAGATCGGTCGCGACGCATTTCAAGATGAAATCGATGTCGCCGGAGAGCGTCCAGCATTCGCGCACCGCCGGCCAGTCGCGGATCCGGCTCTGGAAGGCGGCGAGATCGGCCTCGGCCTGGCTGGCAAGGTGGACGAAGGCGAAGCAGACCACCTCGATTCCGAGCTTGCGCTCATCGAGCTGCGCCCGGTAGCCGGTGATCACCCCCGCCTCCTCCAGCGCCCTGACCCGCCGCAGGCAGGGCGGCGGCGAAATGCCGACGCGGCTGGCGAGCTCGACATTGGTCATCCGCCCGTCACGCTGCAATTCGGTCAGGATGCGGAGATCGATCTCGTCGAGCTTGGAACGCACAAATCCTCCCGGAAAAAGGTCGCGCTGGTGTAGACGCAGTGTCCACGCGATACAAGGCGCAGGCCAAGCCGAGTTCGGCGGGGCGACAACTGGAGCCCTCTTCCCGCGGCGCAGCCTGAAAGCTGCCGGGAATGGGGCTCGCGTCGGGGGCATCATTCGTGGGCGAGCAGCAGGCTTCGGAAGCCATTCCCACCCTCTGGGTGCTGACCGACGGCAAGGCCGGCGACGAGGTCCAGTGCATCGGCGTGGCCGAGCGCCTCGGCCTCGTCCCCGAGATCCGCCGGGTCGCCCCGGGGAAGCCTTGGTCCTGGCTGATGCCGCGCGGGCCGATCGACCCACGCGAGGCGCCGGACCGGCCCGGCAGCCCGCTCCGCCCGCCTTTCCCCGATATCGCCATCGCCTCGGGCCGGCGCGCCGTCGCCTATCTGCGCGCACTGAAGAAGGCCTCGAACGGACGCAGCTTCACTGTCTTCCTCAAGGACCCGCGTACCGGCACCGGCGCCGCCGACCTGATCTGGGTGCCGCAGCACGACCGCCTGCGCGGCGACAACGTCCTCGTGACGATCACCTCGCCGCACCGCCTCGCCCCGACCGCGCTCGCCGCAGCACGCCAGACACCGCCGCCGGAGCTCGCCGCCCTGCCCTCGCCGCGTGCCGCCGTGCTGGTCGGCGGCGACAGCCGCCATCACCGCTTCCGGCCGCAGGATATCGAGGCCTTCGCCGCCCGGCTGGAGGAGCTCGCCGCCTCCGGCGTCGCCCTGATGGGGTCGCGCTCACGCCGCACCCCGCCCGCGCTCGACGCCGCGGTCAGCGCCGTATTCCGGCGCCATGGCGGCTGGTGGTGGGACGGAACAGGCGCCAATCCCTATGTGCCGCTGCTGGCGCTCGCCGATGCGATCGTCGTCACCGCCGACTCGACCAACATGATCGGCGAAGCCACGGCGACCGGCGCGCCGATTCTGGTCTTCGAGCCGCATGGCGGCCATGGCCGGCTGGCGAAATTCCTGGAAGCGCTGAAGGCCTATGGCGCTGTGCATCACTTCGAGGGCCGGCTTGAAGGCGGGCGCTACGAGCCGCTAGACTCGACGGAAGCGATCGCGCGGGCCGTCGGCGAAGGCTGGCTGCGTCACAGGGCGGCGGCAGGGCTGGACTGACGGCCTCCCGATACCGATATGTCCGGCTTCGGCCGGAATGGCGATGTCGCCGGCATGGGCCGGCAAAGGCAAAAATTCACCGGCCCGGCCGGCAGAGGAAGACGAGAATGGCCCATACCCACGCCAAGGTGATGATCATCGGTTCCGGCCCCGCCGGCTACACCGCCGCGATCTATGCCGCCCGCGCTCTGCTCGAGCCCGTGCTGATCTCCGGCATGCAGGCCGGCGGCCAGCTGATGATCACCACCGATGTCGAGAACTATCCGGGCTTCGCCGACGTCATCCAGGGTCCCTGGCTGATGGAGCAGATGCGCGCCCAGGCCGAGCACATGGGCACCAAGATGGTCTCCGACCACATCGCCCGCGTCGATCTCTCGCAGCGCCCGTTCCGGCTCTGGGGCGATGGCGGCGAGACCTATTCCTGCGATGCGCTGATCATCGCCACCGGCGCCCAGGCCAAGTGGCTCGGCCTGCCCTCCGAGCAGAGCTTCCAGGGCTTCGGCGTCTCGGCCTGCGCCACCTGCGACGGCTTCTTCTTCCGCAACAAGCAGGTCGTGGTCGTCGGTGGCGGCAACACTGCCGTCGAGGAGGCGCTTTATCTCGCCAACCTCGCCGCCAAGGTTACGCTCGTCCACCGGCGCGACGCGCTGCGCGCCGAGAAGGTGATGCAGGACCGCCTGTTCAAGCATCCCAAGGTCGAGATCGTCTGGGATTCGGAAGTCGCAGAGATCCTGGGTGGCACGCAGCCGCCCTCGGTGACGCATGTCCGCCTGCGCAACCTGAAGACCGGCGCGCTGCAGGACCTGCCGACCGACGGCGTCTTTGTCGCCATCGGCCACAAGCCGGCGACCGAGCTCTTCACCGGCCAGCTCGCCATGCGCGAATCGGGCTATCTCGAAGTTACGCCCGGCACGACTCAGACCAATGTGCCCGGCGTCTTCGCCGCGGGCGACGTCACGGATGAGCATTATCGCCAGGCCGTGACCGCGGCCGGCCTCGGCTGCATGGCCGCGCTCGACGCCGAACGCTGGCTCGCAGCCAACGAATCCGAGCTCCGCGAGGCCGCGGAATAGGGTTTTGTTAACTCATCAGCGTTGCTGATGAGTTACCCAACGAGTTTAAGGGCTAAAAACCAGGCATCCGGCAAAGGAAACATTGACCTCGCGTCCCCTCCCTCCCATCATGCGCTGAACGCATAACAGGGGGGAAGGCGGTGGATTGGGACCGCATCCGGATTTTCTACACAGTCGCAGAATCGGGCAGCTTCACCAAGGCCGGTGACGGGCTCGGACTGAGCCAGTCCGCCGTGAGCCGCCAGATCGGCGCGCTGGAACGCGAACTGCGCGCGCCGCTTTTCCACCGGCATACCCGCGGCCTGATCCTCACCGAGCAGGGCGAACTGCTCTGGCGCGCCGCCCGCGAGATGACCCAGCGGCTGGAGCGCACGCGCGCGCAGCTCTCGGAAACACGCGAGCACCCCTCCGGCGAATTGAAGGTTACCGCGACCCGCGGGCTTGGCGGCCATTGGCTGACGCCGCGCCTGGCCGAGTTCCTCGACCTCTATCCCGACATCAAGGTCGACCTCATCCTGACCGACGAGGAACTCGACCTCTCGATGCGCGAGGCGGACATCGCCCTGCGGCTGCGCCAGCCGCAGCAGCCGGACCTGATCCAGCGCCGACTCTTCACCGTGCACTTCCACGTCTACGGCTCGCCGGCCTACATCAAGCGCTTCGGCGAGCCGAAGAGCTATGAGGATCTCGACAATCACCGGCTTCTGTCGTTCGGCAACACCTCGCCGTCCTATCTGACCGCCGTGCACTGGCTCGGCACGCTCGGCCGCGACCAGCGCAACCCGCGCCCGATCCATCTCACCGTCAACAACATCACGGCGATGAAACGGGCGGTCGATTCGGGAGCCGGCATCGCCATCCTGCCGGACTACCTGATCGAGGCGGGCTCGCCGCTCGTGCAGCTGATGCGCGAGACCGAGATGCCGCAGCTCGAAAGTTATCTGGTCTACCCGGAAGAGATGAAATCAGTCGCCCGTGTCCAGGTTTTCCGTGATTTCTTGATCCAGAAGGCTCAGCGCTGGACGTTCTGAGCCCTGGCCGCCCGGCAGGCAGAGCCTGCCCGAAAACCCGGCGACGGGGTCTCCCGTCCCGCCCCTGACGCATTGCGTCACGTCAATTATGGCAATTATGTCAAATCCTAGCATTTCATCATGCTGTGGATGCATGACCGCCCCGCCCAATGCTGCATTGCAAAAAGGCAGGTCCTGCTCGATATTGTGCTCACGGTTGTTCGGAACGGGCTCCGCATTCTCCTCCCGGCGTTGAGTTCGTTCCAGCCGTTCCCCTCTGAGATGTTTGGCGCTTGCGCCGAATATTTCAAACTTCTAGGCCGGCTCCTTCGGGACGCCGGCCTTTTTTCTTGGTCGCGACGTTCGCTGCTGCCTGCTGATCACCGTCATTCCTGACAGGCTGCATAGCGCCGCAGCTCCGGAATCAGCGAAGGGCGGCCTGCTCTACGATGGAAGGGCGCCTTCCTATCGCCGCCTGGCTTCCAGCGGCAGCGAATCGAACAGCGACGGCTCGGCGCTCGTCCGCGCCTTCTCGATCGTCAGAATCCTGAGCTTGGTCTCGACGCCGCCATCGGCCGAGAAGCCGCCGGTCTTGCCGCCGGCCGCGAGCACCCGATGGCAGGGCACGATGATCGGGATCGGGTTCTGACCGAGTGCCACGCCGACGGCCCGCGCCGCGCCGGGCTCGCCGATCCGTGCCGCGACCTCGCCATAGGTCAGCGTCTCGCCGGGCGGGATAGCCAGCGTGACGCGATAGACGCGCTGGTTGAACTCCGACGTGGCGCTGAGATCGATCGGCAGATGGCCGAGATCGCGCTGCTCGCCGGCCAGCAGGGCGACGATCTCGGCGATCGCTTCCTGCACGAAAGCAACGGGCTCGGCCTCGCCAGCCTCCGGAAAACGGTGGGCCAGGCGCCTGCGGGCCGTGGTCTCGTCATGCTCCGGCAGTTGCGCGGCGATGATCTTCTCGCCTTGCCACACCAGGGCACAGCTGCCGATCGCGGTATCGAAGAGACAGAAGCTTTGCATGGCTCGACGCTAGCGCAGGCGAAGGCACTACGGCACCCGTTTCCTGCCGAACCATCCCGGCAAGCTCAGGCCCAGAGCCGCTCCTTCTCCAGGCCCTTGTAGAGATCGGCGACCTGCTCGCCATAGCCGTTGAACAGCAGGGTCGGCCGCCGCTCGCGCGAGCCCAGCACCTGCTCGCTCGCCTGGCTCCAGCGCGGATGCGAGACCTCCGGGTTCACATTCGCCCAGAAGCCGTATTCCGACGCCTGCAAGCCCTCCCAGAAGGTCTTCGGCCGCTCGGCGACGAAGCTGATCTTGTTGATCGACTTGACCGATTTGAAACCGTACTTCCAGGGAACGATCAGCCGCATCGGCGCGCCATGCTGGTTCGGTACCGGCTTGCCGTAGATCCCGGTCACCATCAGCGTGAGCTCATTGCTCGCCTCGGCGATGGTCAACCCTTCGGTATAGGGCCAGGGATACCAGCGCTGCGACTGGCCGGGCGCCACGCGCGGATTCATGAAGGTCTGCATCTGCACGTATTTCGCGCCCGAAAGCGGCTTGGCGAGCTCGACCAGCTTCTTCAGCGGAAAACCGGTCCAGGGCACCGCCATCGACCAGGCCTCGACGCAGCGGAAGCGGTAGAGCCGTTCCTCCAGCGGCATCTTTCGGATCAACTCGTCGATGCCGATCTCGAACGGCTTCTCGACCAGCCCATCGATCGTTACCGTCCAGGGCCGCGTGCCGAGGCGCTTCGCCGAGGCAACGACATCCTTCGAGGTCCCGAACTCGTAGAAATTGTTGTAGTTGGCCGCGAGCTCTTCCTCGGTCACCGGCCGGTCGAGCTTGTAGGCCTCGTTGCGCTTGGCCGGATAGAGGTCGAGCGTCGGGTCCGCGCCCTGGGCGAACGCCATCTCCGGCAAGGCGGCACCGGCGATCAGCCCGGCACCGGCGGCGATGAAGCGGCGGCGGTCCATGAAGGTCGCCTCGGGGGTCGCCTGGCTTTCGGGAATCTCCCAGCCGGCGCGGGTCTTGATCAGCATCGGACGACAAGCTCCGGTTATCCGGCGGCAGCTAGTCCACAGAGCGGGCCGATGCGCAATTCACGAGCGGGAGAGGATCAGCGGCGCTCTGTCGCGCCCTCGGCCTTCCTTCCGCAGGGCGCCATCCACCTTGCATCGCGGTCATGCTCGCCACGCTCGCTGCCGGGGCGTGCCCGGATCGCAGGCGCATGCTAGAAATTTCGGCAATGGTCGGACAGCCAGTTCCGCTCGGTAGAGAGTTCAGGCCTTTCGGAGGAAAGGCCTGTCGCGCGTCCCCGACCAGCGCGGCCGAACCGCGGGCGGAAGCTGGATGAACGTCGAGGAGACGATTGCGATGGGCAAGTTGAAATTCCTGGTTGGAACGGCCTTCGCCGCCACCCTTCTGGCCGCTCTGCCGGCCCGCGCCGACATCGTCATCGGCCTGATCGCGCCGCTGACCGGCCCCGTCGCCGCCTATGGCGACCAGGTCCGCAACGGCGCCGAGGCCGCCGTCGAGGCGATCAACAAGAAGGGCGGCATTCTCGGCGAGAAAGTCGTGCTGAAGCTCGCCGACGACGCCGGCGATCCCAAGCAGGGCGTCTCCGCCGCCAACCTGCTGGTCGGCGAGAAGGTCAAGTTCGTCGTCGGCCCGGTGACCTCCGGCGTCGCGATGGCGGCTTCCGACGTCCTCGCCGAGCACGGCACCTTGATGGTGACGCCGACCGCGACCGCCCCGGCCCTCACCAGCCGTGGCCTGAGCAATGTCCTGCGCACCTGCGGCCGCGATGACCAGCAGGCCGAAGTCGCCGCGAAATACGTGCTGAAGAACCTGAAGGACAAGCGGATCGCGGTGCTCCACGACAAGGGCACCTACGGCAAGGGCCTCGCCGACGCCTTCAAGAAGGGCATCAATGACGGCGGCGTCAAGGAAGCGCTCTATCTGACGCTGACGCCCGGCGAGAAGGACCTTTCGGCCGTCATCACCCGGCTGAAGGCCGCCAATATCGACCTGATCTATTTCGGCGGCTACCACCCTGAAGGCGGCCTTCTCGCCCGCCAGCTCAAGGACGCCGGCATCGTCGCCACCATCATCGGCGGCGAGGGATTGTCCAACACGGAGTTCTGGGCGATCGCCGACCAGTCGGCGGCCGGCTCGCTGTTCACCAACGCGACCGACGCCCAGAAGAGCCCCGACTCGGCCGAGGCCGTGGCGGCGCTGAAGGCGAAGGGCATCCCGGCCGAGGCTTTCACGCTCAACGCCTATGCCGCCGTCGAAGTGCTCAAGGCCGGCATCGAGAAGGTGGGCAAGGCCGACAGTGCCACCGCCGTCGCGACCGCGCTGAAATCCGGCATGACGGTGCCGACCGCGATCGGCAAGCTGTCCTACGGCAAGAACGGAGACCTCAGCTCGCCGGCCTTCTCCATGTTCAAATGGGAAGGCGGCAAGATCGTCTCCGTCGACTGACGAAATAAGGCCGGTGCGGGGATGTCCCGCACCGGCCCTGTTATTGAGCAGGTATGCGCCGCCCCGCTGGGACCGCGCATACAGCGATAAACCGCCTCAGCCGCGCGCTTCGAGCGCCTTGATGATGGCTTCGCCCATCTCGGTGGTCGAGACGGCGTTGGCGCCCGGAGCGGCGATGTCCTTGGTGCGGGTGCCGGCGCCCAGCACGTCGGCGATCGCGCCTTCGAGCCGGTCGGCAGCCTCGCCGGCGCCGAAGGAATAGCGCAGCGCCATGGCGAAGGAGCCGATCATCGCGATCGGGTTGGCCAGGCCCTTGCCGGCGATGTCCGGAGCCGAACCGTGCACGGGCTCGTAGAGCGCCTTGCGCTTGCCGGTCGCCGGGTCCTCGGCACCGAGCGAGGCGGAGGGCAGCATACCGAGGGAGCCGGTCAGCATCGCCGCGACGTCGGAGAGGATGTCGCCGAACAGGTTGTCGCAGACCACGACGTCGTACTGCTTCGGCCAGCGCACCAGCTGCATCGCGCAGTTGTCGGCGAGCACGTGCTCGAGCTCGACATCCTTGTACTCGGCAGCGTGCAGCGCGGTGACCGTCTGCTTCCAGAGCACGCCGGTCTTCATGACGTTGTGCTTCTCGGCCGAGGAGACCTTGTTGCGGCGGGTGCGCGCCAGCTCGAAGGCGACGCGCGCGATGCGCTCGATCTCGCCGGTGGTGTAGAGCTGGGTGTCGACGCCGCGCTTCTGGCCGTCCTCGAGCGTGACGATTTCCTTCGGCTCGCCGAAATAGACGCCGCCGGTAAGCTCGCGCACGATCAGGATGTCGAGGCCCTCGACCACTTCCGGCTTGAGCGACGAAGCCGAGGCCAGCGCCGGATAGCAGATCGCCGGACGCAGGTTCGCGAACAGGCCGAGATCCTTGCGCAGGCGCAGCAGGCCGGCCTCCGGGCGATGCTGATAGGGGACATCAGCCCATTTCGGGCCGCCGACCGCGCCGAAGAGCACCGCGTCTGCCTCCTGGGCGAGCTTCATGTCGCCTTCCGAGATCGCCGCCTTGTGGGCGTCATAGGCCGAGCCGCCGACGAGGCCGCGCTCGAGCGAGAAGGAAGCAAGACCCTGCTTCTCGAACCAGGAAACGATCTTCTCGACCTGGCCCATCACCTCGGGGCCGATGCCGTCGCCGGGCAGAAGCAGGAGCTTGTGGTTCGCCATGGTCGCCTCTCGGAATGCTGTTATCTTCAGGGCCTTCGCGCCCCTGCGCGCTGGTTACGGGCGGAAGCCGCGCGAAGCAAGCCGCAGGCTGGACTTGGGCGCGACGGAGGCCTATCCGTCAGGGGTCTCAACGGGGTGCCCGGCAACCGGGCTGAGAGGGGCGCATAAGGGCGCCACGACCCGTAGAACCTGATCCGGGTCGTGCCGGCGGAGGGATTGAGCATCGACGCCGGCAAATGGCGACGCAAAGCCCTCCCCGTCAAAGCCCCAACGAAGCATGCGGGGACGTCATGACTGGTCTGAGCGGCAGAGCGGGACTGATCGCCGGAATGCTGGCGGCATTGCTCTTCGGAGCCCCTGCGCAGGCGCAGGAGAAGCCGGCGCTGAGCGTCTACACCTATTCCTCCTTTACCGGGAAATACGGCCCCGGAGCTAAGGTCAAGGCCGCCTTCGAGGCGCAGTGCGGCTGCACGCTGAACTGGGTCGCCGCCGACGATGCCGGCTCGCTGCTGGCGCGGCTCAAGCTCGAGGGCGAAACGACGAAGGCCGATCTCGTGCTCGGCCTCGACATGAACCTCGCGGCCGAGGCGAAGGCGAGCGGCCTGTTCCAGCCCCACGGTCAGGACGGCGCGTCACTGACCCTGCCGACGCCCTGGACCGACGATACGCTTCTGCCCTTCGACTGGGGCCATCTCGCCTTCGTCTACGATTCCACCAGGCTCGCGACGCCGCCGCAGAGCCTGAAGCAGCTCGTCGACGACCCCAAGGGGCCGAAGCTCGTGCTGCAGGACCCGCGCACCTCGGCGCCCGGCCTCGGTTTCCTGCTCTGGATGCGCGCGGTCTATGGCGACGAAGCGGATGCCGCCTGGAGCAAGCTGAAGCCGCGCATCGTCACCTTCACCAAGGGCTGGTCCGAGGCCTATGGCCTGTTCCTCAAGGGCGAGGCCGACATGGTGCTCTCCTACGCCACCTCGCCGGCGTACCATCTCGGCGCCGAGAAGAAGACGCAGTACAAGGCAGCGCCCTTCGCGGAGGGGCACTACCTGCATGTCGAGCTCGCCGGCATGACGCGGGCGACGAAACAGCCGGAACTGGCGAAGCGCTTCCTCGCCTTCATGCTCTCCGACGCCTTCCAGTCGCTGATCCCCGAAGGCAACTGGATGATGCCGGCGAAGCTTCCGGCCGCTGGCCTGCCCGCCTCCTTCGCAGAGGTGATCAGGCCGGAGAAGACCCTGCTGGTCGCGCCGGAGACGGTCCGCAGCCAGCGCAGGGCCTTCATCGACGCCTGGCTCGCCGCGACGAGCCGCTGAGACCTTGCTCAGGCCGGCCACGCTCACCGCGCTCGCGATCCTCGCCCTCGCCAGCGGCTCGCTGCTCGGCCTGGCGCGAGCCGGCTCGGACATCGCCACGCTCGCGACGCTCGGCCCCTATCTCACCCGCCTGATCGCCTCGGCCGGTTTGCAGGCGGCCCTCTCGACACTGCTCTCGCTGGTGCTCGGAACTGGGCTCGCGCTCGCCTTGCTGCGCCGGCACTTCCCCGGCCGCGAGCTGCTGCTCGCACTGCTCACCACCGCCGCGGTCGCGCCGACCATCGTCATCGCCTTCGGCATCGTCGCGATCTATGGCCGCTCCGGCCTGCTGGGCTCGCTGGCCCGCAGCCTCGGCGCCGAGCCGCCCTCGATCTATGGGCTGCACGGCATCGTCATCGCCCATGTCGTGATGAACATGCCGCTGGTGACACGCGCTTTGCTCCACGCCTTCGAGCGCGAACCGGGCGAGCGGCGCCGGCTCGCCTCGGCGCTCGGCTTCTCCGCCGCCGATTGCTTCCGCCACCTCGATTGGCCGGTGATCCGCCGTGAGGCGCCGGCGCTGGCTGTCCTCGTCTTCCTGCTCTGCTTCACCAGCTTCGCCATCGTGCTTTCGCTCGGCGGCGGCCCGGCCAATGCGACGCTGGAGGTCGCGATCTACGAGGCGATCCGCTTCGAGGCCGACTTCGTCCGCGCCGCCGCATTGGCCGGCCTGCAATTGCTGATCTGCCTTGCCCTCGCCGCGGCCATGACCGCGCTGACGCCGAAAGCACGCGAGGAAGCCGGCGCCGAGCGCAACGCCCCCCGGCCCGACCTCTTCGCCCTGCGCCGTCTCGATGGCCTAGTGCTGATCCTCGCGGCGGCGCTGATCGCACCGCCGCTTTTCAGCGTCGCGGGCGGGCTCGGTGCCATGACGACCCTCGCCTCGGCCGAATTCATCCAGGCTGCCGTCACGAGCACGGTCATCGCCGTCAGCGCCGGCCTTCTGGCCTGCCTCCTTGCTCTGCTGCTCGCCAGCGGCGCACGCCGACTGCCGCAGCGCTCCCGCCTGCCCGATCTCGCCGCCTTCGCCATGCTCGGCCTGCCGCCCTTCGCCTTCGTCGCCGGACTCTATGTCCTGCTGCGCGGCTTCACCGATCCCGCCTCGCTCGGCCTCGTCCTGGTGCCGCTGGTCAATGCGCTGATGGCCCTTCCTTACGCCTATCGCCTGCTCGCTCCGGCGCTTGCGACCAGTGCGCAGCGCCATGGCCGACTGGCGGAAAGCCTGGGCATCGCCGGCTGGGACCGACTGCGTCTGGTCGAATGGCCGGCGCTGCGCGGGGCGCTCGGCGCAGCCTTCGCCTTCGCCACGGCACTCTCGCTCGGCGATTTCGGCGTCATCGCCCTGTTCGGCGGCCCGGAACTGACCACCCTGCCCTACCTTCTGGCCAACCGCCTCGGCGCCTATCGGATCGAGGAGGCCAGCGCGCTCGCGCTGGTGCTCGTCCTCAGCGCCGGCGGCCTCGCCTTCCTGACCCAGCGCTGGAGCGCGCGCCATGCTTGAGATCGCCGGGCTCGCCCTACGCTATCCGGACTTCGCGGCGTGCTATGATCTGACGGTGCCAGCCGGTGCGCTCTGCGCCGTAATCGGCCCTTCCGGCGGAGGCAAGACCACGCTGCTCCACGCCATTGCCGGCTTCGAGCGGCCGCATGCCGGCACACTGCGCTTCGCTGGACAGGATCTGCTGCCGCTGGCGCCGGCCGCGCGGCCGGTCTCGATCCTGTTCCAGGACCACAACCTTTTCCCGCATCTGACCGCGGCCGAGAATGTCGCGCTCGGGCTGAGGCCCTCGCTGCGGCTGGATGCCGGCGAGCGGGAGCGCGTCGCGGCGGCGCTGGCGGAGGTCAATCTGACAGAGTTTGCTTCGCGCCGCCCCGCCGAGCTTTCCGGCGGCCAGCGCCAGCGCGTCGCGCTCGCACGTGCCCTGCTGCGCGGCAAGCCGCTGATGCTGCTGGACGAGCCCTTCGGCGCGCTCGATCCCGGCCTGCGCCGCGAGATGATCGACCGCGTCGACGCGCTCAGGCGCAGCCACGGCCTGACCGTGCTGATGACGCTGCACACCCCGGAGGAGGCGTCGCAAACCGCCGACCTCTTCGCCTTCGTCGCCAATGGCCGCGTCGAGGCGGCGGGACCTTGGGATGAGCTGACGGCAAAGGACGGCCCGGAAGCGGTCAGGCGGTTTCTGGGCCGCTGATGCCGGTCAGAGCCGCCCGCCCTTCAGCGCGCGCAGAACCTTCTCGCCCGGCCGGCCGGTCGGCTCCATGCCGATCTTGCCTTCGACATCCTTGATCGCCGCCCGCGTCAGCGAGCCGACGGCGCCGTCGGGCTCACCGACATTGTAGCCGCGCGCGATCAGCAGACGCTGGAGCTCGCGGCGCTGCTCGCGCGACAGCGGCAGATCGTCGGTCGGCCACTGCCCCTGCACGCCCGGCCGGCCGCGCAGCCGGTCGGAAAGCAGCGAGATAGCGAGCGCATAGGAATCCGCGCCGTTGTAGCTGAAGGCGGCATCGTAGTTCTTGAAGACCAGGAAGGCCGGGCCGTTGCGCCCGGCAGGCATCAGCAGGCCGGCATTGCCCGTGCCGTTCAGGGCCGAGCCGTCGAACTTGACGATGCCCTGGCCCGCCCAATGCGAGACCGGCCGCTTCGGGTTGCGCCCGGTCGCGCCGGAATAGCTGCGCGGCACCCGGACCTCGTAGCCCCAGGTCGCGCCGGTGACCCAGCCGGCCTTGTCCATGAAATTCGCGGTCGAGTGCAGCGCGTCCGGGATCGAATCGACGAGATCGCGCCGCCCGTCGCCATCGCCGTCGACGCCGAGCCTGAGATAGGTCGAGGGAATGAACTGGGTGTGGCCGAAGGCACCGGCCCAGGAGCCGGTCAGCCGGTCGGCGCGGACATCGCCGCGCTGGATGATCTGCAGGGTCGAGATCAGCTCGCCCTTGAAGAAGGCGTTGCGCCGCGGCGCGAGGCAGGCGCCCGTCGCCAGCGCCTGGACCAGCGGCCAGCGGCCCTTGGCCTTGCCGAAATCGCTCTCGACGCCCCAGACCGCGACGATGGTGTGGCGGTCGACGCCGAAGCGACTCTCGGCTGCTGCCAGCGTCGAGGCGTGCTGGCGCAGCATGGCTCGCCCTTCGGCGACCTTCTCGTCGTCGACCAGCGTGCCGAGATAGTCCCAGATCGGCGTCTTGAACTCCGGCTGGTTGTTCATCGCCTCGATGATCTTCATGTCGGGCGTGACGCCCGCCATGGCCCGGTCGAAGGTCGCGCCGGAGACGCCCTTGGCCGCCGCATCCGAGCGCAGGCCGGCGACGCACCGGTCGAAATTGGCAAAGGCCGCCGGAGCGGCGAGGACGAAAGGCAAGGCCAGGATCAGAGCGCGCATAGGTCCACCGAATCGCAGGAATGGCACGAAACTAGGGCGCTCCGGTTAAAGGAGGTTAACCATGCGGCCTTTCGCGCCCGCGCCTTATTCCCCTCTAGCCAGTCGCGCGCGGACACGGCCTGATCTATGCCTGCGCAGACAGCGCGAATCGCCCCCGGACCAGCCATGCAGCCTGCTCTGATCGAGACCCTCGGTTTCGCCGCCGCGACGCTGACGACGCTGTGCTGGCTGCCGCAAGCGGTGCAGACGATCCGCACCCGCGACACCCGCGCGATCTCGCTCTGGACCCAGGCGATGTTCGCCAGCGGCATCGTGCTCTGGCTGGTCTATGGCATGCTGATCGCGTCCTGGCCGCTGATCGGCGCGAATGCGGTCTCGCTTTGCCTGGTTTCGGTCATACTTGCGATGAAGCTGCGCCACGGCTGAGTCGCGCAGGTCCCGCTTCGAGACGCCAGGCCCCGCCCGCCACGGAACCCCGCCATGCCCACTATCACGACCGCGCATCTCCTGCCGATCGGCATGCTGATCGCCTCGAACGTCTTCATGACCTTCGCCTGGTACGGGCATCTTTCCTATAAGAGTTCGGCGATCTGGCTGGCGATCCTGGCGAGCTGGATGATCGCGCTGCCGGAATACATGCTCGCCGTCCCGGCAAACCGCATCGGCCACGGCGTCTATTCGGCCGCAGAGCTGAAGACGATCCAGGAGGTCGTCACCCTCTGCGTCTTCGCGCTGTTCTCGGTGTTCTGGCTGAAGGAATCGCTGAGCTGGAACCACGCCATCGGCTTCGCCCTGATCGCCGCCGGCGCCTTCTTCATCTTCCACGGAAAGGCCTGAGCACCATGGCGCCGTTCCCCGCCTCGGGCCACCCCGCGGTCGAGGCCTATCTTAGCGACGGCTATGAGCGGGTCGTCGGCATGTCCTCGCGCTTTGCCGCCGCGATCTGCGCAAGGCTGCTGCGGCTGCAGACCGAGGAAGGCGTCACCGGGCCGATCGCCGAGATCGGCGCCTTCGAGGGCCGCTTCTTCATCGCCCTGGCGCATGCGCTCGAGCCCGGCGAAATCGCGCTCGGCATCGACATCTTCGAATGGCCGAACCCGGAGGTGAAGGACCGTTTCGAGGCCAATTGCCTGAAATACGGCATCGCGCCCGAGCAACGCGTCACCATCAAGGGCGATGCCGGAGCGATGGCACCCGCCGAGCTGCTGGCCCACGCCCGCGGCGAGAGGCTGCGCTTCATCCATGTCGACGGCGAGCATTCGCGCGCCGCGCTGTCCAAGGACCTGGCGCTCGCCACCGCGTGCCTTTCGGAGGGCGGGCTGATCGTGCTCGACGACATGCTGCACCCCGGCTACCCGACGCTGATGGTCGCGGTGCAGGACTATCTCGAAGCCAATCCCGGCATTGTTCCCCTGTGCATCATCGACCGCGAGACCATTGTCGGCGCGACCAAGTTCGTGCTTTGCCAGCGCGACTGGTTCGAACGCTACCAGGCGGCGCTGCTCGAGATCTTTAAGGAGCAGATCTGGCCGCTCGGTGCCGATTTCGAGCCGCATTGGTGCCTGGTGCTGTCGCTTGACACCAGGCTCGCCGAGATCACCTGACCATCCACATCGATCAAGGGCTACCAAGATGAGAAAACTGGCACTGATCGCCAGCGCGCTGACTGTCGCCGCCGCCCCGGCCCTTGCCGGACCGACCTGTTCGCCGAGCGACGAAAACGCCCGCATCCTCGCTTCGGCCTCGCCGGCCAACATCCATCGCGACTGGAAGGCACCGAACCATGTCGGCTATGGCTGGTCGCTGCAGGTCGATCGCAGCGTGCGCGACGCCGCCGGCACGGAATACTATGTCGGGGATCTCTACGACGCGCGCGGGCAGCTTTCGACCCGCAAGGTCTTCGTCGTCGAACGCGAATGGGATTGCGGGCCGTGAGGCTCAGCGCGCCGGGCGGACCCGCAGGATCTTGCCCTTGGCATCGTCGCTGAGCAGGTAGAGATAGCCGTCCGGCCCTTGCCGGACGTCCCGGATGCGCTCGCCGATATCTGTCAGCAGCCGCTCCTCGCCGGTCACCCTTTCGCCCTGCGTCGAGACGCGGACCAGCATCTGGCCGGCGAGCGCGCCGACGAAGAGCGAGTTCTTCCAGGCCGGCCAGCGGTCGCCGGTGTAGAAGACGGCACCCGAGGGCGCGATCGACGGGTCCCAGTAGAAGAGCGGTTGCTCCAGCCCGGCCTTGGAGGTGCCCTCGCCGATCCGAAGGCCAGAATAGTCGATGCCATAGGTGATCACCGGCCAGCCATAGTTTAGCCCGGCCTTCGGCGTGTTGACCTCGTCGCCGCCGCGCGCGCCGTGCTCGACGGTCCAGAGCTGCCCGCTCTGGGGATGGAGCGCAGCTCCCTGAACGTTCCGATGGCCGATCGACCAGACTTCCGGCTGCCAGCCCGGCTTCTTCGGATTGCCTTCCGCCGCCCCGCCCTCCGGGCGGATACGGATGACCTTGCCGATATGGTTCTCGGGGTTCTGGGCCTGGTCGCGCTGACTGTAGCGGTCGCCCGTGGTGACGAAGAGCGCGCCCGTCCGGTCGAACACCAGCCGCGAGCCGAAATGCATGTTGCTGCTGACCGTCGGCATCTGCCGGAAGATCACGCTCGTGCCCTCCAGCGCCGTGCCGGCCGCGTTCAGCCGGCCGCGCGCCACGCTGGTGCCATTGCCACCGGCCCGCGGCTCGGAAAACGAGAGATAGACGAGGCGGTTCTGCGCGAAACCGGGATCGAGCACCACGTCGAGCAGGCCGCCCTGGCCGCGCCCGGTGACATTGGGCACCCCGGAGAGCGGCGCCGAGAGCTTGCCGTCCACCGAGACCAGCCGCAGCCGCCCCGGCCGCTCAGTCACCAGCATGCGGCCATCGGGCAGGAAGGCGAGGCCCCAGGGGTTTTCCAACCCGCTGGCCACGGTCTCGACCAGCAATTCGCCGGCGCTGGACGGGTAGCGCTGCTGGGCCATCGCCGGATTGGCGACAAGCCCGGAAACCACGATCAAAGCTGAGACGATCCCGCGCATATGGCCTCCATTGCCCACTTGGCCTCCTTACATAGGCCGGGCGACGATCGGGACAACGGCAGAAGCGCGTTTCGGCGGCCTATCCGGGCTGAGAGCCCGCCAGCACCGGGGAGATCTCGGCTGGGCGCGTCGCCGGCTTGACCGAGCTGGCGGCGAGGAAGCGGCGCGCAGCGACATGGCACAGCAGCGCGATGGCGAGCCCCGCAAAGACGTCGACGAAATAGTGGCCTCCGTCGATCGGCGTCGCGGCGATCATCAGCAGGTTGAGCACCAGGAAGGGCCAACGCAGCCAGGGATGGGCCCAGCCGGCGAGCAGCATCAGCAGGGCGATGGCGGCGTGATAGGATGGGAAGGTGATGATGCCTTCCGTCCTGGACAGGTCGACGAGAAACGGCGCGCCGGAGCGTAGTGCCTTGATGTCGGCGACATGGACGAAGGCCGCGCCCGGATTGAGATTGGGATAATCCGCCGGCGTCAGGCCGAGATGGACGAACATCGCCACTGCCGGCAGTACGGCAGAGATGGCGATCGAAATCAGCGCCGCGAGCATCATGGCGAGAACCATGACCCGTGCCGCGTCACCTCGACCGGAAAAGGCCAGTACGATGACCAGGATGATGATCTGGGGCAGGATGCTGGCATAAGCCAGGCCCAGGATCGTTCCGAGCCAAGGCCGGGCATCGACCGCCTTCAGATAGGCCAGCCAATCGAGACCGAGGCTGCGATCGAGCGCATAGAATGCGGCATCCTGCTCGGGGAAATTGAGCGTGGATGCGAGATAGGACAGCAGGACGCCGGCGATCATGAAGGCCATGACCTGGCCCATGCAATCCAGCCCGTCCGCGAGCTTGGTCTCGGCGCGATAGACCCGGTAGTAGCCGGCCAGCATTGCGCAGGCAGCGCCCGCCGCGAAGGGCCCGATCAGCGACATCGGGACGATCGAGACATTAGTGAAAGGCAGCCAGCCGAGGCTGACCAGCAGCACTCCGAAGATCAGCGTCCAGCTCGCGATGCTTGCGCGGATGCTCACCGCTTTCCCCTTCGCCATCTGCCGAAACCCCGTCGGCCCGGCCCGTTCTAGGCCGGACCGGCTTAAGGCGCGGTCAATCGCGATGGTTAAAGTCTGCCCTATGGGAGCGCCGCGTCAGGACAGCGTCGCGAGTTCCCGGCGCAGCGTGACGATCTGCGAGGCTTCGTCGAGCACGACGTCGTCCGCCGTCACCACGGCCCCCGCCGCAACGTCGCGCTTCAGTTTGACGTGGTGGGCAAGCCCGATCGGCAGGGCGCCGGCGGCGCGGCTCGCGGCGGCCGACATCAGCTTGCCATAGACGGTGTAGCCGCCCTCACCGTCCAGCATCTCGCCGGCCTTGAGCGCGCGCTTGGCGGTCGCGACCGCATCGCCCCGCCAGCCGCGCGTCGCCCCGGTCGCCTCGCCTCGCAGCGCAGCGTTCAGCACCGAGATCGAGAGTTCGAGCCCGATCAGGTGGAAGGGCTTGTACATCGCCGCATAGAGGCCGGTGGAATCGGTCGGCAGGCCGTATTGCTTGAAGCAGGCGGCGGCATAGGCGTTCGGCGCCTTCAGCACGACATAGACGCCCCAGCGCAGGTCGCGGAAGACCGGGCGCCCATCGCGCTCCAGCGAGGACACCACCTCGACCATGCCGTCGCGCTCGAGCTGGCCGCCGACCGCCTTCGGCCGCAGCACATGGGCGAGATCGTCGACGCCGCAGGGCGGGAAGGACAGCCCGTCCTCCGGCACGTCGAGCCCGCAGGCATTGGCGATCGCCGCCATCTCGATCGCCGATTTGGTGCCGTCGAGGAAGGAGTTGAACATTTGCGGGTTCATGCCGGCGGCCTTGGCCGCCTCCGGCGTCAGCCCGTAATGCCCCCAAACCCCGTCCGGGGTCACCTGGTGATAGGCCGGCAGGTACTTCGTGCCCTTGCCGGCGGCGGCAACGGTAAAACCGGCCGCCCGCGCCCAGTCGACCATCTCGGAAACCAGCGCCGGCTGGTCGCCATAGGCCATCGAATAGACGACGCCGGCCGCCTTGGCCTTCGCCGCCAGTACCGGGCCGACCAGCACGTCGGCCTCGACATTGACCATCACGACATGGCGCCCGGCCGCGATGGCCGCGAGCGCGTGGCGTGCTCCGGCGGCCGGGTGACCGGTCGCCTCGATCACCACCTCGACGCCATCGGCCTGCGCCGCTTCGAGCCCGTCGGCGACGAAGCGCGTCTGCCCCAGGCGGGCCTCGTCCCAGCCGACGGTGCGGCAGGCGTTACGCGCCCGCTCGGGATCGAGGTCCGCGATCACCGCGACCTCTAGTCCTTCGATATGCGGCACCTGGGCGAGGAACATCGAGCCGAACTTGCCGGCCCCGATCAGGGCACAGCGAACGGGGCGGCCGGCCTCGGCGCGGGCGGCGAGCTTGGGCATCAGGTTCATGCAGTCCTCCCGAAAGAACCGCAGCCCTCATCCTGAGGAGCCGCGCAGCGGCATCTCGAAGGATGTTCCAGAGCACGCTGGAACCATCCTTCGAGACGCGATCTGCGATCGCTTGTCAGGATGAGGGCTGCGGGTATCAAAGCCTGAAACTAGATCACTCCGGCTTCACGCCGGCTTCCTTGATGATCTTCTCCCAGGTCGCGATTTCCTGGAGATGGTAGGGCTTGAAGGCGGCGGGGTCGCGCACCTTCAGCGTGAAGCCGAGCTTCAGGATCTTCTCGGTGATCTCCGGCTTGGCGATCGCCGCCATCACCGACTGCGACAGCTTCTCCAGCACCGGCGCCGGGGTCGCCGCCGGCGCGAAGAAGGCCGCCCAGCTATCGGCGTCGGCATTGCTTACGCCCTGCTCGCGCAGGGTCGGGATGTCCTTGGCGCGCGGGTTGCGCTCCGGCGAGGCGAGAGCGAGCGCCCGCAGGGTGCCGGCATTGATCTGCTCGAGCACCGAAGGCAGCGTCGAATTGGCGATGTCGATGCGCCCGCCGATGATCTCCTGCACCAGCGGCGCCGCGCCGCGGAACGGCACATGCGTCATCCTGATGCCTGTGCGCTGCATGAACAGCTCCATGGCGAGATGCGAGCCGGAGCCGACGCCGGTCGAGCCGTAGTTCAGCTTGTCCGGTTCGGCCTTGGCGAGTGCGATCAGCTCGGCGATGTTCTTGGCCGGCAGGTCGTTGCGCACGACGAAGGCATGCTCGAAGGCGCCGACGCCGGCGACCGGCGCGAAGTCCTTGACCGCGTCATAGCCCGGCTCCTTCAGCAGGAACATGTTGTTCCCATGCGTCTGGTTGTTGCCGAAGATGAAGGTGTGGCCGTCCGGATCGGCCTTGGCGACGGCGCGCGTGCCGACCGCGCCCGAGGCACCGGCACGGTTGTCGACCACGACGCTCTGACCGATCGTCGTCGACATTTCCTGCGCCACGAAACGCGCGATCGCATCGGTCGGCCCGCCGGCCGGATAGGGAACGACCAGCGTGATCGGCTTCGACGGGAAGCTCTGCGCCCGGGCAATGGCCGGAGCGAAGACGGCGCCGGCGACGAGGCCGAGCGTGGAACGGCGGGTAAGCGTCATCAAATTCCTCCCGGAAGCCCGATGAAGCCACGGGCGTTGGGCCGAGGATTACGGGCAAAGCGCCGATGCGTCCAGCACTGGCGGGCGCGGCACTGCTGCCTGTAGCCTGCGACCAAAGAAGCAAGAGCCGGGTCCAGGGAGGAATACCGCATGACCGTCCGCATCGAACGCCAGGGCAAGGTTGCGACCGTGATCCACAGCCGCCCCGAGGCGCGCAACGCCATGGACCCGGACAGCGCCGTCGCGTTGACGGAAGCCTTCCAGAAGCTCGATGCCGACCCGGCGACGGCGGCGATCGTGTTCTGGGGCGAAGGCGGCGCCTTCTGCGCCGGCTGGGACCTGAAATATGCCCAGGCCTTCACCGATGCCGGGCGCTTCCGGAGCGAGATCGTCGACGGCCTCGCCTTTCCCGAGGGCGACGCCCCCGCGCCGCGCGGACCGATGGGCCCGTCGCGGCTGGAGATGAACAAGCCGCTGATCGCCGCCGTCGAGGGGCCGGCCGTGGCCGGCGGCATGGAACTCGCGCTCTGGTGCGACGTCCGCATCATGGCGCATGACGCCTATTTCGGCGTCTATTGCCGGCGCTGGGGCATCCCGCTGATCGATGGCGGCACGGTGCGCCTGCCGCGCCTCGTCGGCCAGGGCCGGGCGCTCGAAATCATCATGACCGGCCGCAAGGTCGAGGCGCAGGAGGCGCTGCGGATCGGGCTCTGCGAGCAGGTCGTCGGCCGCGGCCAGACACGCGCGGCGGCCGAGGCGATGGCGCAGCAGATCGCGCGTTTCCCGCAAGGGGCAATGCTGGCCGACCGCAAAAGCGCGATCGCCGGCCATGGCCTTCCCATTCGCGAGGCTCTGGCCCGCGAATGGGAAGGCGGCGTCCAGACCATCGCGACGGAGGGGGCGGCCGGCGCCGGCCGCTTCGCCGCAGGAAAGGGCCGCGGCGGCGATTTCGGGGATATCTAGGCTGCGAACCCCGCCCGCTTCAGGCGCTGGATCGCAAGGTCGAGCGCCTGCAGGAAGGCCGAGCGGTCCTTCGGCGAGAACGGCTTCGGCCCGCCGCTCGCCGCCCCCATCGCGCGCAGATCCTCCATCATGTCGCGCGTCGCCAGCGCCATGCCGATCGAGGCCTCGGTGAAGGGCTTGCCGGTCGGCCCGATCACGTCGGCGCCGGCCTTGAGGCAGCGGTCGGCCAATGGGATGTCCGCGGTGATCACGATCGCGCCGCGCGAGACCCGCTCGGCGATCCAGTTGTCCGCGGCATCGAAGCCGTCGGAGACGATGACACGCTCGATATGCGGCTCGCGCGGCACCGCAAGGAAGCTGTTGGCGACGACGAAGACCTTGAGCCTGTGCCGCTCGGCGACACGGTAGATCTCCGGCTTCACCGGGCAGGCGTCGGCATCGACATAGATCGCGATGGTCTTGGGGCTCTCGTCCATGGAAAGGGCCATCGCAGGGACGAAGCGCGCATGCAAGCCGGTCCTTATGCCGGCCTTATGCCCGGCCGCACCTTCCGCATGGCGGCCTTATCGGCGTCGGACATACATCCAAGGACCTCAACGGAGGTCGAAATGTCGACTGAAACTGCCCTCAAACGCAATTCCCAGCAGCGGCGCGCTCACGCCGTCTACGCCAGTCTCGCCCATAAGCGCCCGATGGTCGGCATCCTCTGCGCCGAGATGGTCGCGCTCGCGGTCTTCGCGCTCGCCACGGCCGGCTTCATCGGCCTGCGCGCCTGGCTCGCTTTGCCGAATTGAGATCCGCCATGCCCCGTTCCAAATCTCCGCTGCCGCTCGGCGCCGAAAGCCACCTCTTTCTCGTTGGCCAGTCGAAGCGTGGCTTCTGGGTGGCGCGCGATCTCGAAGGCCGCAGCGAAGGCATCTTCCGCGACCAGAAGGAGGCGATGCGCTTCGCGCTCTACGAGGGCGGGCATGCCAATGCCGTGCTGCTCTCGCCCGCCCCTGTCGAGCCCTCCTTCGGCACAGGCATCCACTGACCCATCCCCGTCATGCCGATCGGGCGGCGCGCGCTTTGGAGCGCGCGCTGCTCGACATCTTCCTGGAGGCCGCGGGCGCGCTGATCGACCAGCTCGTCGAAGCCGGCATCCATGATCCCGCCGATATCGCCCGCCGGCTCAACCGCCGCGGTTTCCCCTGCTATGGCCGCCCGCGCTGGAACGCCGTCGCGGTCTCGACGGTGCGGCGCCGACGCCAGCGGCTGGCCGAGGCCGGCTGATACGCGCCACCCGGCGGGACGCAGCCGGCCATTCGCGTTGCTTCTGGCCGATATCAAGGAGTTGCGCTTGCGGTACCGGCGCTTGGGTCCTAAACCACGCCCGCGCCGGAAGGCGCGCCCTGCAAGCTCCCGGAGATATGGATCATGGCTTTCCTTGCCGACGCCCTGAAGCGCGTGAAGCCGTCTGCGACCATCGCCATCACGCAGAAGGCGCGCGACCTGAAAGCGCAGGGCAAAGACGTGATCTCGCTTTCCGTCGGCGAGCCCGACTTCGACACGCCGGACAATATCAAGGAGGCGGCGATCGCCGCAATCCGCCGCGGCGAGACGAAGTACACGCCGGTCGCCGGCATCCCGCAGCTGCGCGAGGCCGTCGCCGCCAAGTTCAAGCGTGAGAACGGGCTCGACTACAAGCCCGGTCAGACCATCGTCTCGACCGGCGGCAAGCACGTCATCTACAACGCGCTGCTCGCCACGCTGAACCCCGGCGACGAGGTGATCTGCGTCGCGCCCTATTGGGTCAGCTATCCCGACATGGTCCAGCTCTGCGGCGGCAAGGCGACCTTCGCCAACACCCGCATCGAGGACAACTTCAAGCTCCAGCCGGAAGAGCTCGAGCGCGCCATCACCCCGAAGACCAAATGGGTGATCATGAACTCGCCCTCGAACCCCTCGGGCGCGGCCTATACCCATGACGAGATGAAGAAGCTCACCGACGTGCTGATGCGCCATCCGCATGTCTGGATCCTCTCGGACGACATGTACGAGCATCTGGTCTATGGCGAGTTCCAGTTCGTCACCCCGGCCCAGGTCGAGCCCGGCCTGTACGAGCGCACGCTCACCATGAACGGCGTCTCGAAGTCCTATGCGATGACCGGCTGGCGCATCGGCTACGCGGCCGGCCCGCAGCAGCTGATCACCGCGATGGACACCGTGCAGGGCCAGCAGACCTCGGGCACCTCGGCGATCTCGCAATGGGCCGCCGTCGAGGCGCTGAACGGCACGCAGGACCATCTGCCGGTATTCAAGAAGGCGTTCGAGCGCCGCCGCGACCTCGTGGTCTCGATGCTGAACCAGACCCGCGGCCTGAAGTGCCCGACGCCGGAAGGCGCCTTCTACGTCTATCCGGACTGCTCGGAGCTGATCGGCAAGACCATGCCGAACGGCAAGAAGATCGAGACCGACGAGGACCTGGTGCTCGGCCTGCTCGAGACCGAATCCGTCGCCGCCGTGCACGGATCCTCCTTCGGCCTCGGCCCGAACTTCCGCATCTCCTACGCCACCGCCGACGAGACGCTGGAAGAGGCCTGCCGCCGCATCCAGCGCTTCTGCGCCGAGCTGCGCTGACATTGAGGGTTGAGGCCGGCACTCCAGTCGCCGGCCTCGTCTCATTCCGCGATGAATCTCGAAGAACTGCGCGCCCTGATGCTGTCCGGGCGCATGTATGACGACCTTTCGCCCGAGCTGATCGCGGCGCGGGCCCGCGCTGTCGGCCTGACCGACGCCTATAATCGCAGCTTCGGCCAGCCGGCCGCGGAACGCGAGGCGCTGCTGCGCGCCTTCCTGCGCGAGGTCGGCGAGGGCGCACTGTTCGAGCCGAATTTCCGCTGCGAGTTCGGCTTCAACATCTCGATCGGCCGCAGCTTCTACGCCAATTTCGATTGCGTCATGCTGGACGGTGCGCAGATCACCATTGGCGACAATGTCCTGCTCGGGCCACGCGTCGGCATCTACACCGCCAACCATGCGATCGACCCTGGCGAGCGTATCGCCGGCGGCTGCTATGCGAGGCCCGTCACCATCGGCAACCGCGTCTGGGTCGGCGGCGGCGTCCAGATCAACCAGGGCGTCAGCATCGGCGACGACAGCATCATCGGAGCCGGCAGCGTCGTGACGCGCGATGTGCCGGCCGGTGTGATCGCGGCCGGCGTGCCCTGCAAGGTGTTGCGCGCTATCACCGAGGCGGACAAGACCGGGTTTCGCCCGGCGCGCGGCTGAGCGCCGCAGTCGTTGCGCGCCGCTTCCAGGCATCGTGAATTGCCGGCGCAGCGCGCATTCGCTAACGCTCCGGCATGAAACGCCGCGCCTTACTCGCCGTCGCTGCCATGCTCCTTCTGCCGGCCCACGGCCGTGCCCAGGCGCCCGACCCCTCGCTCTCGGTGCGCGAGGCGCATGACGCCGCGAAGGCTGGCCGCCTCGTCCTCGTCGACATCCGCACACCCGAGGAATGGGCCGATACCGGCGTGCCCGAGGGTGCGATCCGGCTCGACATGGAAGGCAGCGGCTTCGAGGCCCGCCTCGCCGGCGTGAAGCTCGACAATCCCGGCAAGACGATCGCGCTGATCTGCCGGACCGGAAACCGCTCGTCCAGCCTGCAACGCAAGCTCGCGGGCCGCGGCTGGCGCGATGTCGTCGACGTCCGCGGTGGCCTGCTCGGCAATCCCCGGGACAAGGGCTGGCTCAGCGAGAACCTGCCGGTGAAGGCTTATCCTTGAGGCCCCGACATCTGCAACCGACAGATTGACGAGGCGGATCGCCGGTCACATGCTCGCGCAATGAGTCTCGGTTCGCGCCCCTCACACATCGCTCGACGCCAACGCTGCATCAACCTGCAGCGGGGTGTGCCGATTGCGCGACGACGAGAGTTTCGGAGGCTTTAACCTCCCTCCCAGCGTCGAAGAATTGTCTCCAACCCGCCACCTCCCGGTCGGCGGGATTTTTGTTGCCCGACATCATCGCCTTGCGACCAGCGCAATGGCCCACCGCACAGAAACTATCAGGAAAGGATAGGTCGCAAATGGCGTCCAGCATCTCACTCAAAGCACTAGCCGGCGCCTACGGCGTGGCGCGGCTGGGTCCCTCAGATCCGTTTCCAGCCTGGGCCGACGGCGGTGGCTTCGTCAGCATCAGCCGCAGCGATGACGAACTGTCCATCGTCTGCCTGCAGAACCGTATCCCGCACGACGTGCGCATGGATGGCGGATGGTCCTGCCTCAAGCTGCAGGGGCCGTTCGCCTTTGGCGAAACCGGCATCGTCCTGTCGGTGATCGCGCCGTTGTCGACCAACGGCATCGGCATCTTCGTGGTCTCGACCTTCGACGGCGACCATCTCTTGGTGAAAGCCGTCGATTTCGAGAAGGCGTGCGCGTTGTTGATCGAGGCTGGACACAGGCTGACCTGACCAGTCGACCGCGGAACAATTCTCACCAGGCGCGCCGGGCGATCGATCGCAACGCCGAGAGCCGGAGCGGCGGCCGGGGCCCTTCAGGAGCGGTCGTGATCGCCGAGCAAATCCGGCCGCCGCTCCCGCGTGATCTTCTCCGCCTGCTCGCGCCGCCAGCGTGCGATCCGGGCATGGTCGCCTGAGAGCAGCGCCTCGGGCAGGCCCCTGCCCTCCCATTCGCGCGGCCTGGTGTAATGCGGGTATTCGAGCAGCCCGTTCTCGAAGCTCTCCTCCTGCCCGGAAGCCTGCTTGCCCATCACGCCGGGAATCAGCCGCACGCAGGCATCGAGCAGCACCATCGCCGCCATCTCGCCGCCGGAGAGGATGTAGTCGCCGATCGAGACCTCCGTCAGGCCGCGCCCCTCGATGACGCGCTCGTCGACCCCCTCGAAACGCCCGCAGACGATGACGACGCCCTCGCCCGCCACGAACTCCCGGACCATGCGCTGGTCGAGCCTGCGCCCGCGCGGCGACATCAGCAGCCGCGGCCGCGGATCATCGGCAGGGACGGCGGCATCGATCGCCGCCGCCAGCACGTCGCAGCGCAGGACCATTCCGGCGCCGCCCCCGGCCGGGTTGTCGTCGACATTGCGATGCCGGCCGATGCCATGGTCGCGGATCTGGTGGGTGTCGAGCGACCACAGCCCGCTGCGCAGGCCCTCGCCGGCCAGCGAGGCGCCGAGCGGACCCGGGAACATGTCGGGGTAGAGCGTCAGGATCGAGGCATGGAAGGTCATGCCCTCTGCTGGCACGAAACGACGGCCGCGTCATCAGCGCGGCGCAGCCATCGCTCCGTGCCATGCCCGGGGTGCGCTATGCGGCGCCCTTTTCCCGGACGCACGCGCACCAATGGGCGTGCAGCCCCTCGATGTCGGCGCTGGTCAGCAGGGGCATGGCGTCGCGCAGATGCGCGTCGCTCCAGTCCCACCACGCCATTTCGAGCAGCATCGCGATCCTCGCCTCGTCGAAGCGCTTGCGGATCAGCTTCGCCGGATTGCCGCCGACGATGGCGTAGGGCTCGACATCGCGGGTCACCAGCGCCCGCGTCCCGATCACCGCGCCATGGCCGACCGTGATGCCCGGCATGATGATCGCCTCGGAGCCGATCCAGACATCGTTGCCGATCACGGTGTCGCCCGCCGGAAGATAGCCGTCGCGCGCGGCCACGAAATGCGGCTGATCCGGTAGATAATGGAACGGGAAGGTGCTCGCCCATTCGTTCCGGTGGCCCTGATTGCCGGCCATGATGAAGGCGGCGCCCGAACCGATCGAACAGAAGCTACCGACGATCAGCCGGTCGGCGCCTTCGTTCGGGAGCAGATAGCGGGCGCAATCGTCGAAGCTGTGCCCGTGATAATAGCCGGAATAATAGCTGTAGCGCCCGACGACGATGTTGGGACGGCGCACCTGCTGCGTCAGCGGGATGCCCTTGAAGGGGCTTTCGAAATAGTTGGTCATGAAGCTCTGCTCGCAAAGCGGCATGCGCTCGCCGAGCGCAGCCAGCTGAAAGACATGGGTAAGCTGGGCGCTCGGCCTGGCCGATGCCCTCCGGTCTTCGTCCCTCGGCTCAGTGGCGCGGGGACGCGATGCAGCTGGTACAGTGGGCCTGCTTCATGGTGCCGGACCATAGCCGTGGTTACGGCCTCAGGGCAAATCCGCGGGACCGGAGGCGAGCCGGCCCTTCAGATGTCAGGCGAAGCGCAGAGCCGGCAGCCCGTCCAGCGCTGAAAAGTCCGGCACGCTGGCGATGACGTTGTCGAAGCCGGCGAAAGCCTCGGCGCCCAGCATAGTCAGGATGGCAACCGCGCGCATGCCGGCGCGGCGCGCCGCCTCGACGCCGTTCGGCGCATCCTCGAAGACGAGGCAGTCGACGGGATCGACGCCCATGCGCTCGGCAGCGGCGAGGAACATGTCGGGATGCGGCTTGCCGCGGAAACCCTGGCTCGGCGAGACGACAGTCGCAAAGCGCTCGCGCAGGGAGAGCGTGTCGAGGATCAGCGAGATGTTGGCCGGCGCCGCAGCGGTTCCCACCGCCATCGGCACGCCATGGTCACGGGCACGGACGAGCAGGTCGACGAGGCCGCCGATGGGCGCGACATGCGGACGGTAGGTCTCGCGGTAAAGGCTCTCCTTCTCCTCGGCGAGCCGGTCGAGCTCGGCCGCGTCGGCGCCGGGGAAATGCGGGCCGATGATGTCGGAGATCGCCATGCCCGCGGTCTGCGCCGAGAAGGTCGCGCGCTCGAAGGGCAGGCCACGGCCGCCATACCACTGCTCCCAGGCATCGTCATGGAAGCGCATATTGTCGACGATGGTGCCGTCCATGTCGAAGATCAGGGCCTTGGCCGGCATGTTACGCAGCATCGTCGTCCTCAAACAGGCCGGCCGGCGGCAGCGTCTCGATCCGCTTTCCGGCGATGTCGATGCGCGGCGCGAAGGCCTTGGTGAAGGGCATCAGCACCGAGCGGCCATCCGGCGTCTCGATGTCGAGCAGGTCGCCGGCGCCATAATTGGCGACGGCGGTCACGGTGCCAAGATTGGCACCATCAGGACCTATAACCGAGCAGCCGATGAGATCAGCCTGCAGGAACTCGTCCTCGTCCTCGGGCTCGGGCAGCCGGGAGCGCTCGACGAAGAGCTTGACGCCGTTCAGCGTCTCGGCGCCCTCGCGGCTGGTCACGCCCTTGATCTGCGCGACGACCACTTCCTTGGCAGGGCGCAAAGCCGCGATCTCGAAGCGCCGCCCCTTCTCGTCGGTGAGCGGGCCGTATTCGGCCAGCGCCAGCGGATCGCTGGTGAAGGTCTTGATCCGGACCTCGCCCCGCACGCCATGCGGCGCGCCGACGATGCCGAGCAGTACGAGTTCGTCAGCAGTCACGATGCATCATGCCCGGGCAGAGCCCGGGCATCCCTTGCGAAGAAGCTCCCGAGGCGAAGCGCTGCCCCGCCCGGAAGCTGCATCGACATCACCAAGCTCACGCCTCGGCGTCAGCCGAAGCGCCAGCCTTCTCGGCCTTGGCGGCGGCGCGCTCCTTGGCCTTCTCGCCCGGCTCGGCCTTCTTCGGGTTGTTGCGCGACGGGCGCTTGGCGATGCCGGCGGCATCGAGGAAGCGCAGGACGCGGTCGGTCGGCTGGGCGCCCTTGGCGAGCCAGGCCTGGGCCTTCTCGATGTCGAGCACGACGCGCTCCGGCGAATCCTTCGCCTTCATCGGGTCATAGGCGCCGATCTTCTCGATGAAGCGGCCATCGCGCGGCGAGCGGGCGTCGGCGACGACGATGCGGTAATAGGGGCGCTTCTTGGCGCCGCCACGGGTCAGGCGGATCTTGAGGGACATGGTCTTCTCCAGTCAGTTCAGGTTTGCAGGTATCGATTTCGCTGGCTCGGGGGCCGGGTGCCGGTAGATGCCGACCTCCGAACCACGGATCACGAAGGGTTTCTCGAACGCGGCACCGAGACGCTCGGCCACGCGGATCGAGGGTCGATTGTCGGAATGGATGAGGCTCATCAGCGTCGTCCATCCCAAGTCACGATAGGCATAGTCCCGGGCGCGCAGGGCTGCCTCGGTCGCATAACCGCGCCCGTGCTCGCCCGCGAAAAGGCTCCAGCCGATCTCGGGCTCGGGCCAGCCCTCCGGCGAGAGGAGGCCGCACCAGCCGACGATGCGGCGATCGTCCTTCGCCTCGAGCGCCCAGAGGCCATGGCCGCGCAGGATCCAGTGCCCGGCCATGCTGGCGAAACGCCGCCAGGCATCCTCCCGGCCGCTCGTTCCACCGACGAAGCGCGTCAGCGCCTCATCGGCCAGAAAGGCGGCCATGGCATCGAAATCGCCGGCCTTCCAGCCGCGCATAACCAGCCGTTCTGTTTCCAGAACGGGAATCACTTCTTCTTCCCGAACGGGTTGCCGAGGCCGGGCAGGCCGCCGCCAAGACCCGGCAGCTTCGGCATCATGCCGGCAGGCGGGGTGACGCCCTTGGGCAGGCCCGGAAAGCCACCCGGAGGCAGAGAGGGAAGTCCCCCGCCGGCACCGAGCTGCTTCTGGAGTTCGGCGAGCTGTGCCGGGTCCATCTTCGAGGGATCGGGCATGCCGCCGGGCAGGCCGCCCATGCCACCGCCGAGCCCGAACATCTGGCCGAGCTTGCCGAGCATGCCGCCCTTCTGCTTGGCCATCTGCTTCATCATGTCCGCCATCTGGCGGTGCATCTTGAGCAGCTTGTTGATCGCCTCGGGGGACGTTCCTGAACCGGCGGCGATGCGCTTCTTGCGGCTGTTCTTGAGCAGGTCGGGATTCTTGCGCTCGGCCGGCGTCATCGAGTTGATGATCGCGATCTGCCGGCCGATGACCTTGTCGTCCATCTTGGCGTTGGCGAGCTGGTTCTTCATCTGCGCCATGCCGGGCATCATGCCCATCAGCCCGCCGAGACCGCCCATCTTCTCCATCTGCTGGAGCTGCATGCGCAGGTCGCCAAGGTCGAAATTGCCCTTGGCGAGGCGCTGCGCCAGCGCCTGCGCCTTGTCGGCGTCGACCGTGGCGGCCGCCTTCTCGACGAGGCCGACAATGTCGCCCATGCCGAGGATGCGGTTGGCGACGCGCGAGGGATGGAAATCCTCGAGCGCATCGGTCTTCTCGCCGGTACCGACGAGCTTGATCGGCTTGCCGGTGACGGCACGCATCGAAAGCGCAGCACCGCCGCGGCCGTCGCCGTCCATGCGGGTCAGCACGATGCCGGTCAGCCCGACCCGGCCATCGAAGGCGCGGGCGGTGTTGACCGCGTCCTGACCGGTCAGCGCGTCGGCGACGAGCAGGACTTCATGGGGATTGGTCGCCGCCTTGACCTCGGCGACCTCGGCCATCAGCGCCTCGTCGAGCGTGACGCGGCCGGCCGTGTCGAGCATGACGACGTCGTAGCCGCCGAGCTTCGCCGCCTCGACCGCGCGCCGCGCGATCTGCACGGCGCTCTGGCCGGCGATGATCGGCAGCGTCTCGACGCCGACCTGCTGGCCGAGCACGGCGAGCTGCTCCATCGCGGCCGGACGCCGCGTATCGAGCGAGGCCATCAGGACGCGCTTCTTGTTGCGGTCGGTCAGGCGCTTGGCGATCTTCGCGGTCGAAGTCGTCTTGCCGGAGCCCTGGAGACCCACCATCAGGATCGGCACCGGCGGCACGGCATCGAAGGTGATGCCTTCGCCCTCGCCACCGAGCGTGTCGATCAGGACGTCGTTGACGATCTTGATGACCTGCTGGCCGGGCGTGACCGACTTCAGCACCTCGGCGCCGACGGCGCGCTCACGGACCTTGTCGGTGAAGGAGCGGACGACCTCGAGCGCGACGTCGGCCTCGAGCAAGGCGCGGCGGACCTCGCGCAGCGCGGCGTTGACGTCGTCCTCGGTCAGCGAACCCCTGCGGGTCAGGCCCGAGAGGATGCCGGAGAGTCTGTCGCTCAGCGTGCCGAACATGCGTTCCTGCTTACTGCCTCAAATGCCGGCCGAACCAGCCTCAGCCCCCAAGCGGTTTCGCGCCCGAGGGCGCAGACGCGCTGTCGGGCGTTGACCTCCGGGCTCATAGGGCTCATGCGAGCGGCCCGGTCGGCGGATGAAGTCTCGTCGATGCGGCGAAACGGATGGCGCCTTAAAGCGGAAGATTGCGGCGAAAGTCAAGCTAAACGCCACAATAGCGCAGCGGCTGCCGGCGAGCACACCTCGCGCGGCCGTCTTTCTGTGCCCCCCAAAGCGACCCCGCTCAACCCACGACGGAGACGACATGAAGCTCTTGGCTACCACCGCGACAATGCTGGCGCTCGGCCTCGCCCAGGCGCAGGCCCAGTCCTGCGAGGGCAATTTTTCCGTGGTCGGTACGCCGATGCTGACCGGCCTGACCTACAAGACCTGGGACAGCATCGCCAAGCGCGCCCCGGCCGCGGTGCTCAAGGACCTCGCCGCTGCCGTCTCGGCCGAGGGCTTCGCCGATATCCGCATCGACAAGGCCACGAGCTCGGTGCTCGCGGTGCAGGAGACCTCCGGCTCAGGCCGTCCGCAGACCTTGCGCATCACCGCCCGCAAAAGTGGCGGCGGCACACGCGTCGATGCCGCCTTCGTCGTCCAGCAGGGCCAGCTCGCGCCGGAAGCCTATACGCGCGCCGCGCTCTGCCGCGTCATCGACGGCGGACGCGGCTGAGCGCCGCGAGATTATCAAGAGCAGCGACATTCTTGCCCGAATCCGGCATTAGGCCGTCCCGCTGCCCGCATGCGGCGGGACGGACAAAGATCGATGAGCATGATGACACGTTCGGGCGCAGCCCTTCTGACCGCCCTGCTGCTGGCCGGCTGCGCCACCCAGCAGCGCGAGACCGCCGCGCCGAATGCAAAGCGGCAGGAACGCCTCGCCGCCGTCAGGCTCGATTCGGCCGAAGCGGTCCGCATCCTCAACGCCCATCGCGCCGAGCGCGGCCTCGGCGCGGTTCGGCTCGACCCGGCGCTGACCACCATGGCCCAGCGCCAGGCCGATGCGATGGCGGCGAATGACAGCCTCTCGCATGACGCCGCCGGCACCTTCAACGCGCGCGTCCATGCCGCCGGCCTGGACACGGTGCGCGCGGCCGAGAATCTCGGCGCCGGCTATTTCTCGACGCAGGAAGCCTTCGAAGGCTGGAAGAAATCCTCCGGCCACGCCGCCAACCTTGTCATGCCGCAGGCGACGCGCATGGGCATCGCCCTCGCCAAGAATCCGCAGACCCGCTACGGCGCCTGGTGGACGATCGTGCTCGCTGCCGAGCCGGAAAAGCGTCAGGAACTCTCCGCCGGGCCGCTCGTGCCGGCCAGCGGCCGCGGCACCACGACCTTCCGCTGGGGGCCGTCGCTCTGAGCGCAGCGGCTAGCGCGTGACGCAGCCGCAGACCGAACGCCCCGGTCCGATCGTCTGCCAGTTGCCGTTCCAGCGCCCGACCCGGTTGCAGACGCCGGGGCATTTGTTCTGCGCATCGCCATTGTGCCAGATCGGCCCCGCATCGACCTGCACCGTGCGCGGACCGCGCGGCCTGTCCCAGCCGCCGCGGCGCTGATCGACGCCGCGATCGCCAGAGCCATACCCGTAGCCGCCTCCGCTCCAGCGGTTGCCGCAATTGCAGATCGCCTCGAAGCCCGGGCCGGTCTGGCGCCAATTGCCGTCCCAGCCATCGCGCCCGCAGACGCGAGGACACTTGCCGCGCGCATCGTCCTGATTCCAGACCGGCCCGGCCCGGCGCCATTCGGCCTGCGCAACGGAACTGGCGAAGCACAGCATCACGGCGAGAAGGATACGCGAGAGCAGTTTTGGCATGGGCGGCCTCGTTCGAAATCGCCCCCAATCTGACGCAGGGGCATGAAACCAGTCCATTGTGCTTCTCCGGGCGACCGCCGCAGACTGAACGACCCGTTCCCGAGATGGCTCGACTTCTTGGCATCGCCTGGTAGCGCTGCGTCAGCCCGGCCAAACCGCCCCCTTTACAAACCGCCCCGGCTGGTGATGGCTCTCGTCTTTAACGGGAGCCTTTCCTCATGACCTTCGAAACCTGGGCCGCCTTCGCCGCCGCCACCGCCGTCCTGCTCGTCATCCCCGGCCCCACCATCCTCCTGGTGATCTCCTATGCGCTCGGCCAGGGCTGGCGCACCGCCTTCCCGATGGCGGTCGGCGTCGCGCTCGGCGACTTCACCGCGATGACCCTTTCCATGCTCGGCGTCGGCGCCCTGCTCGCGACCTCGGCGACGATCTTCACCGCCCTGAAATGGATCGGCGCGGCCTATCTGATCTATCTCGGCATCAAGCTCTTCCGCGCCGGCGGCAGCCTGAACGCCGAGCCCCGCAAGGACGCGACCTCAGCGTGGAAGATGCTCGGCCATGCCTGGCTAGTGACGGCGCTGAACCCGAAGGGCATCACCTTCTTCGTCGCCTTCCTGCCGCAGTTCCTCGATCCGAAGGCCGATTTCTGGACGCAGATGCTGATCTTCGAAGCGACCTTCATCGGGCTCGCCTTCGCCAACGCGCTCGGCTACGCGCTGATCGCCTCGCGCGCCCGCTCGGTGGTCAGCAATCCACGGGCCATCGGGCTGTTCAACAAGGCCGGCGGCACCCTGCTGGTCGGGGCCGGGATCGCGACGGTCGCGATGCGCTCCGGCAGCCACTGAGGTTCGCATCATGCCCGCCCGCGACAGCGCGACGCTCGGCTTCTACGCCGAGGAAGCCGAGACCTATGCCGGGCGCGAGCGCGAAGCAGACCGCGCCCGCATCGAGCGCTTCGCCGGCCTGCTTCCGGCCGGTGGGCAGGTGCTCGAACTGGGCTGCGGCGGCGGCCAGGACAGCGCGGCGCTGCTGGCGCGCGGCTTCGACGTGACGCCGACCGACGGCTCGCCGGAACTCGCCGCCCAGGCCGCGCTCCGGCTCGGGCGGCCGGTAGCGGTCCTGCTCTTCGAGGACCTCGCCGCCAGCGCGGCCTACGACGGCATCTGGGCCAATGCCTGCCTGCTGCACGTGCCGCGCGCCGCCCTCCCCGCCATCATCGCGAGGGTCCACGCAGCCTTGCGGCCGGGCGGCGTCTTCTATGCCAGCTTCAAGGCCGGCGATGCGGAAGGGCGGGATCGTTTCGGGCGCTACTACAACTACCCCTCGACGGAATGGCTGCGCGCAACCTATGGCGCCGAGGCCTGGCACAGCCTCGATATCGCGGCGGAATCCGGCGGCGGCTATGACGGCGAGCCGACCCGCTGGCTGCACGCCTTCGCGATCAAGAACGCTTGAACGCAGGTGTTTCTCCCGCTTTCCCGCCAAGCCTGCGACTTGAAACCATCCGATCGCCGCCCACATCGGCTGTCATGAACCGCCGCAAATTTCTCCGCTTCCTCGGAATCCCCGCGCTTTTCGCCTCCGGCGGTGTCGCCTGGGCCTCCTATGCCCGCTCGCGCAATCCCTATTACCAGGGGCCGGTCAGCGACCATTTCAACGGGCTGACCTTCAGCGACGGGCGCCCCGTGACCAAGGGGCTGCTCGACTTTCTGCGCTGGCAGACCGGTGACCGGCAGAAGGAAAAGTTCCCGGAGCACTTCCCGGCGCCGCCGCAGGATGTGCCGCCGGCCAGCGTCGAAAGCCTGCGCGTCGCCCATCTCGGCCACGCCTCCTTCCTGCTCCAGGCAGCCGGCCTCAACATCCTGGTCGACCCCGTCTATTCGGAACGCGCGAGCCCCTTCTCCTTCTTCGGGCCCAAGCGGGTGAACGCGCCTGGCGTCGCCTTCGCCAACCTGCCGAAGATCGACGTCGTGCTGGTGACCCACAACCATTACGACCATCTCGATGTCGACACGCTGGCGCGCCTGCACCAGCGCGACCGGCCGCGGATGATCATGCCGCTCGGCAATGACAGCATCGTCAAGGCGCATGACACCGCGATCCAGGCCGAGGCCCATGACTGGGGCACGCGCCTGACGCTGTCCGACAAGGTCGCCGTGACCTTGGTACCGAGCTATCACTGGTCGGCGCGCGGCGCCTTCGACCGGCGCATGGCGCTCTGGTGCTCCTTCGTCATCGAGACACCGGCCGGCAAGCTCTTCCATATCGGCGATACCGGATTCCATGACGGCTCGCTCTATCGCGAGCTCGGGGAAAAGCACGGGCCCTTCCGCCTCGCACTGCTGCCGATCGGCGCCTATGAGCCGCGCTGGTTCATGGGCGACAACCACATGAATCCTGAAGAGGCGGTCGAGGTGATGCGCTTCCTGCACGCGGAGCAGGCGCTCGGCCATCACTGGGGCACGTTCCAGCTCACCGACGAGGGCGTCAGCCGTCCGGCCGAAGCCCTGACCGTCGCTCTGGACAAGGCCGGGCTGCCGCCGGAGCGCTTCCGGGCGATGCAGCCCGGGCTGGTCTGGGAAGTGTAGGTCGTTCGATCGGCAGCCTATTTCGGCTGGACGTAGACGTTGATCTCGAGGTTCGGGTCGCCGGGATCCTTGAGCTCGCCGACATACTCCTCAAGGAAAGCGTCCTTCACGACGATGTTCTTGGCCTCGAGATAGGCGGTGATCGTCTCATAGGTCGAATCGATGTCGTCATAGGGCGCGGTATGGACGAAGCGCAGCGAACGCCCCGACGGCGACAGACCGGCCCGCACGCCGTTCGCCAGCCCGCCCGACGCAGCCGCATCCGGCGCACGGTCGACGGGCAGCATCGCCTCGAATTTGAAGCCGTTATCATCGGTTTCGACGAACAGCGCCAGCGGCCGCCCGGCGATCTTCAGCCCGGCCTTCGTCGCCTCGGCTCGCAGAAGGTTGATGCTCTCGGCGAGGCGCTGGAAGCCCTGGTCCCAGCTCGATTGTCCCGGCAGGGTAAGCACCGGCCGGGCGGTGAGCGCGACCTCGTCGACATCAGACGGGTCACCCGGCTTGCCGGCCAGCGTCGCATTGGGATTGGGCGCGCCGGTCTGCTGCTGCGTCGGCGGCGCGGGCAATGGATTCGGCAGGGTCGGCGGCGGCTGCACCGGCTGCGGCTCGAGCGGAACCTGCGGGACGGGTGCCGGCTGGACCGGCTGGGGCGTCACCGGCGCCTGCGGGACCGGCGCGGGCTGGACCGGCTGCGGCTCGTTCGCGGCTGGAGGCTGGGTCTGCGGAGCCTGCGCCTGGCCGGTCTGCGCCTGCCCCGGCTGTGCCTGCGTCGACGGGGCGCTCTGCACGGGCGTCGCCTGCCCCGTAGTCGCCTGGCCTGCCGGCGGTGCGAGCGGCGCGCTTTCAACGCTCGCCGGGGGCGCGACCCTGGTCTGGGCCGACGCGGCTACGGAAACCGCAAGGCCGGCCGCCAGGGCGATCATGCACAGGTTGGAGTGTCGCATCCCGATAGTCCCGACCTGACACGACCGAATCGCGTCGTTGCGCCGCAAGCTACGCTGTTCGCATGCGCAGACAAGAGCCTCACAGGGTGGCGTTTTTTCGGCGTCTCAGTCATAGAGCCGCATCATCATGGACATGTGACGATATGAACGCTCTCGCGCATCGCCGGTTCCTCAGGATGAACGGCCTCGGCAACGAGATCACCGTGCTCGACCTGCGCGGCACCAAGTCAGTCGCATCGGAAGCGGAGGCGCGTGCCATCGCCGCCGCGCCGGGCATGCATTTCGACCAGTTGATGGTCCTGCACGATCCCAGGACGCCGGGAACCGACGCCTTCGTCCGCATCTACAACACCGATGGCTCCGAGGCCGGTGCCTGCGGCAACGGCACGCGCTGCGTGGCCTGGGCGATGATGGCCGACCCCGAGATGGGCGATCCGGCGAGAAAGACGCTCACGCTCGAGACCAAGGGCGGCCTGCTGCCAGCCAGGCGCCTCTCCGACCTCGTCTTCACCGTCGACATGGGCAAGCCGCGACTCGCCTGGGACGAGATCCCGCTCGCCGAGCCCTTCCACGACACCAGCGGCTTCGAATTGCAGATCGGCCCGATCGACGCCCCGGTCCTGCACACGCCGGGCGCCGTCAGCATGGGCAACCCGCATGCCGTCTTCTTCGTCGACGATCCCTATCGCTTCAATCTCGAGCAGATCGGCCCGTTGCTCGAGAACCATCCGATCTTTCCCGACCGTGCCAATATCAGCCTCGCCGCGGTGAAGGCGCCCGACCATATCGTGCTGCGCGTCTGGGAACGCGGCGCCGGCATCACCCGCGCCTGCGGCTCCGGCGCCTGCGCGGCGCTGGTCGCCGCCGTCCGGCGCGAGCTCAGCGACCGCAAGGCCACCGTCAGCCTGCCCGGCGGCGATCTCGTCATCGAATGGCGCGAGAGCGACGGCCATGTCCTGATGACCGGCCCTGTCGAGCTGGAGCGCGAAGGCGTGCTGGAGCCGGCGCTCTTCGTCGCGGCCTGAGATGCCGGTCGAGACCCTCACCTTCGGCTGCCGCCTCAACCTCGTCGAGAGCGAGGGGATGCAGGCGCAGGCCGAGGCGGCGGGCCTGCGCGACATCGCCATCGTCAACAGCTGCGCCGTCACCGCCGAGGCGGTCCGCCAGGCCAGCCAGGCGATCCGCCGGCTCCGGCGCGAACGGCCCGAACGGCCGGTGATCGTCTCAGGCTGCGCGGCGCAGATCGAGCCCGGCCGCTTCGCGACCATGCCCGAAGTCGCAGCGGTGCTCGGCAATGCCGAGAAGCTGGAGCCGGAGAACTGGCGCCGGCTCGCCGCTTCCAACAGCCTGCGCGGCGGTGGCGACCGCCCCCCGGAGGACAAGCTGCAGGTCGGCGACATCATGCTGGCGCGCGGCGCCGCACCTCAACGCACCCGCGCCCTCGCCAATCACACCCGCGGCTTCCTGCAGGTCCAGAACGGCTGCGACCATCGCTGCACTTTCTGCGTCATCCCGCTCGGCCGCGGCAATGCCCGCTCCTCCGCCGTCGAGAACGTGGTCGCCCAGGGGCAGGCACTTGTCACCGAAGGCGCCCGCGAGATCGTCCTGACAGGCGTCGATTTGACCAGCTATGGCCGCGAACGGGCTGACGCTCCTTCGCTCGGCAGCCTCGTCCGCGCCCTGCTGGCGGCACTCCCCGACCTGCCGCGCCTGCGCCTCTCCTCGCTCGACGCTGTCGAGATCGACGACGAGCTGCGCGATCTGATCGCCTCCGAGCCGCGACTGATGCCGCATCTCCATCTCTCCCTGCAATCGGGCGACGACCTCATCCTGAAGCGCATGAAGCGCCGCCATGGCCGCGCCGATGCCGTGCGCTTCTGCGCGGAGGTGCGGGCCTTGCGGCCGGACATCGTCTTCGGCGCAGACCTGATCGCCGGCTTCCCGACCGAGGACGAAGCGATGTTCTCGCGCACCCTCGCTTTGATCAAGGACTGCGGCCTTTCCTATGTCCACGGCTTCCCGTTCTCGGCCCGACCGGGCACGCCGGCGGCGCGCATGCCGCAGCTTCCCGGCGAGATCGTGCGCGAGCGGGCCCAGCGCCTGCGCGAGGCGGCGCAGGCGGCCCACCAGCGTCACCTCAAGGCCCGGATCGGCCGCAAGCTCGCCATCCTGACCGAGCGCGGCGATAGCGGCCGGGCCGAGGATTTCACCCTTGTCCGCTTCGGGCACAGCGTCCCTGCCGGGCAGATCGTCGAGGTCACGCCGCGATCCTGCGGCGACAAGGCGCTGCTCGCGGCTTGACGCGCCGCCCGCTTCCCCTTCATGCAACGCCGTACGGCGCAGACGTCTCGCCCATGTCGCAATCTGGACCTAAGCCTCACGCCATGATCCATCGCTTCCGCAAGACCGCCCTCCTCGCCGCGCTGCCGCTCGCCTTCGCCTGCACCGCGGCCGGCGCCCAGTCCTATGGCGACCCGGCCACGAACCTGTCCGTCTCGCCGCCGAAGCCTTTCGTCGGCAAGGCCGGCAGGCCGCATCCGCAATTCGACGTCACGATCGACATCGATTCGACCACCGGAACGCCCAAGGCGGCCAACGCCGATGGCCGGCTCTGCACGCTCGGCTTCAAGCCCGCTGCCCAGAACGCCCAGCTCAACCGTGAGATCATCAACGCGCAGATGGCCAAGCCGGAATGGCAGCAGCTCTATCGCGACATGTTCGAGACAATCGGCACTGTCTCCGACCTCAAGCTCTTCGAGCATCAGGGCTTCAACGGCATCGAACTGGTCGTGACGCCGAAGACCGGCCCCAATGCCGAGAACGTCCGTATGTTCACCTCGACCCTGGAGACGCCGAAGGGACGCACCGCCCTGATCTGCGTCACTGACAAGGCCGGACTCGCCTCCTCGCTGGCGCAGCTCAAGGCGCTGCGGGCGACGATCCACGCGCCGGAATGAGTGGCGCTCAGGGCTGAGGCACCTCGCCTCAGCCTTTCGCCGCGCTGGCTGCACTCGCGGCGACTTCCTCGCGCAAGGCCCGGCGCAGCACCTTGCCGACATTGGTCTTCGGCAGGGTATCGCGGAAGATGATCTGCCTGGGCACCTTGTAGCCGGTCAGGCTGTCCTTGCAGAAGGCGCGCAGGGCGTCTGCTGTCAGCGCCGGATCCTTCTTCACCACGAATGCCGCGACGGCCTCGCCGGAATGCTCGTCGGGCAGGCCGATCACCGCCGCCTCGAGCACGCCGGGATGGGCAGCGAGCACGTCCTCGACCTCGTTGGGATAGACGTTGAAGCCGGAGACCAGGATCATATCCTTCATCCGGTCGACGATCTTGACCTGTCCGTCGGGCAGCATGATGCCGATATCGCCCGAGCGGAAGAAGCCGTCCGGCGTCATCACCTTGGCGGTCTCGTCCGGCCGCTTCCAGTAGCCCGCCATCACCTGCGGTCCGCGGATGCAGATCTCGCCAGGCTCGCCCAGCGGCGTCTCGTTGCCGTCGGCGTCACGGATCGCAATGTCGGTCGAAGGCAGCGGGAAGCCGATCGTGCCGGTGAACTCGTTGATGTCAGGGCGATTGACCGAGGCCATTGGCGAGGTCTCGGACAGGCCGTAGCCCTCGATGATCGGCTTGCCGGTCACCTCGCGCCAGCGCTTGGCGACGATCGCCTGGGTCGCCATGCCGCCGGCGACGGAGAAGCGCAGTTCCGAGAAGTCGACCTGGCCGATATCGGGGTGGTTGCCGAGCGCGTTGTAAAGCGTGTTCACGCCGGAGAAGAGCGTGAAGCGGCTCGATTTCAGCGTCTTGACGAAGCCGGCGATGTCGCGCGGATTGGCGATCAGCAGCCCCTTGGCGCCGATCCTGAGCATGAACATGCAGCAGCAGGTCAGCGCGAAGATGTGGTAGAGCGGCAGCGCCGTGACCATGACGTGCTGGTAGTCGCTGCGCCCGAGCGGCGGCTCGACCGCCCAGCCCAGCCAGAGCCGCGCCTGCTCGACATTGGCCGCGACATTGCGATGGGTCAGCATCGCGCCCTTGGCGACGCCGGTCGTGCCGCCGGTATATTGCAGGAAGGCGATGTCATCGGGCACGACGTTGACCGGTGCCATCGTCGCCGGACCGGCCAGGATGGCCTTGAGCTGGAACGAGCCCGGCAGGGTGAAGGGCTTCACCACCTTCTTGATCTTGCGGGCGACGAAATTGACGATGGCGCCCTTGAAGCCCATCAGGTCGCCGGCCGTCGCGACGACGATGGCGTCGAGCTTAAGGTTCGGCCGCGCCTCCTCGACGACATGGGCGAAGTTCTCGATCACCACCAGCGCGCGGGCGCCTGAATCGGTCAGCTGATGCGTCAGTTCGCGCGCCGTGTAGAGCGGGTTGACGTTGACGACGGTGTAGCCGCCGAGCAGCGCGCCGAAGATGGTTGCCGGATAGGCCAGGATGTTCGGCATCATCAGGGCGATGCGGTCACCCTTCTGGAAGCCCTGCGCCTGCAGCCAGGCGCAGAAGGCCCGCGCCGCACGGCCGATCTCGGCATAGGTCAGGTTCTTGCCGAAGCTCTCGAAGGCATTGCGCTGCGCGTAGAGCTCGCAGGCCGAGCGGATCAGCTCCGCCAGGGTTCCGGGCGCGGCCGGATCGATTTCTGCCGGTACGGCGGCCGGATAATGGGCCAGCCAGGGCCGCGGGTCCGGAGTGGTGTCCGCGGCGGTCATCGCGTTCATCGTCGTCCTCCCTTAGCGCCTCGCGCCCTGTTGCCGGGCCGTCGAAGCTCGCCGGAGACGATCCGCCTGGACACCTCGCCCGGCGAAAGCCCGTCTCGTCTCATGGCTTGCACTACAGTGCGAAATGCTCGCGGCGGGTGCAAGCACCCGCCGCGCTTCCGCACAAAAAAGTTTACATATGAACCTATCCGTCGCAACCCGGTTATCGTGCCTGGGCCATCGCCTGCGCCGCCACGACAGCGTCCGCCGGCTTGCCGGCGAGTTCGGATAGATGATCGAAGCGGGCGCTGAACGAGCCGACGCCGGAAGTCGCCGAGCGCAGCTCGACGATCAGCCCACCCATCTCCGCCTCGGGCACCTGGGCATTGATCTGGTCCCAGCCCCGCCAGCCCGGCCGCGCATCATAGCCGAGGATCTGGCCGCGCCGGGCCGAGACCAGCGCCGAGGCACGCGACATCGCATCCGAGGGAATCACGATCTCGACCGCGAGAATCGGCTCCAGCAGCACCGGCTTCGCCTGCGGACAGGCCTCGCTCATCGCGATCCGCGCCGCCTGCCGGAAGGCCATGTCCGAGGAATCGACGGTATGATAGGAGCCGTCGGTCAGGGTCACCTCAATGTCGACCAGCGGAAAGCCGAGCGGCCCGCGCTGGCAGAAATCGCGCACGCCCGCCTCGACCGAGGAGATGTACTGGCGCGGCACGACGCCGCCAGTGATCTTGTCGACGAAGCGGATGCCCTCGCCGCGCGGGAGCGGCGCGATCTCCAGCACGACATCGCCGAACTGGCCATGGCCGCCGCTCTGCTTGCGGTGCCGCCCGCGCGCGCTCGCCTTGCCGCGAATGCTCTCGCGATAGCCGATCTCGGTCGCCGCACTCTCGACCGCGACGCCATAGCGGCCGGAGAGCCGCTCCAGCGCGACGCGCAGATGCATCTCGCCCTGGCCCGACAGGCGCATCTCGCTGAACTCGGAAAGATGCTGCAGGCTGAGCCCGGTATCCTCCTCGATCAGCCGGGCCAGCGCCGCCGCCAGCCGGACATCGTCCTTGCGCTCCTTCACGGTCACCGCCAGCGCATGCACCGGCTCGGGCGGCACGACGGCGCTGATCGCGTCCGGCCTGACCTTGCCCGCTGCGATCGCATCGCCGGTGCGCACGCCTTCAAGGCGCGAGAACGCGGCGACCTCCCCCTCCTCGGCGACCGGCTGGCGCAACTGCTCCGGCCCCTTCAATTCGAGCACGCCGCCGATCCGCGCCTCGATGCCGGCGGAGGACGTCACCGTGTCGCCCTCGGAGAGCCGGCCGCGCAACACCCGGGCGAGCGAGAGCTTGCCGCCCTGACCGGAATGCCAGGTCTTCATCACCAGCCCGAGCGGCGCGCCGCTGTCGACGACGCCGATGCGGCCGCGGGTCGCCTCGAGCCCCGGCGCCTCGTGGCGCAGCGCCTTGAGCAGGCGCGTCACGCCGTTGCCGCGCTCGGCAGCGCCGATCAGCACCGGCACGACGTGCCGCTCCCTGAGTTCGCGGGCGAGATCGTCGAAGATCAGGTCGCGTGGCGGCTCGATGTCGCCGAGCAGATCCTCCATCAGGGTATCGTCGTAGTCGGCGAGCTTTTCGAGCATCGAGAAGCGGGCGTCGCGCTCGCGCTCGACCTCCTCGGCGGCAAGCGGCACCACCTCGCTCGGCGCATGCTCGCGATAGACGAAGGCGCGCTCCAGAGCGAGGTCGATGAAGCCGACAGCAATGCCGTTGCGCCAGATCGGGATCTGCCGCAGCAAAAGCGGCGTGCGCGAGGCGCGCTGCAGCAGCGCCAGCGTCTCGCGGACCCGGCGAGTCGCCGTGTCGATCTTGTTGAGGAAGAGGAAGCGCGGAATGTCGGCTTCCTCGAGCTCGCGCAGCACCAGTTCCAGCGCGGGAGCCTTGCGGTCGTCGGCCTCGCAGACCACGACCGCGGCATCGACCGCCGTCAGGACATGGCGCATCTCGTGCAGGAATTCGACCGAGCCGGGGCAGTCGATGAAGGTGAAGCGCTCGCCGAGAAAGCTGACGGTGGCGACATTCGGCTCGGTGCTCATCTGATGGGCGCGGGCCTCGGCCGAGGCGTCGCCGACACTGTTGCGTGTCTTGACCGATCCGGCGCGCGAAACGGCGCCGCAGCGCTCCAATATGCTCTCGAACAAGCTTGTCTTGCCGCTCTGGAAGGGACCGACGATGGCGATGCATCGTGGCCCCTTGCCTCTGACGCCGGACGGGCTTCCTCCATTGGCGGAAATCGCAGCCATGTCGTCCTCCTTCGGTTCTGGCCGCATGGGGACGCCAAGGCTACGGGCCTCGCTCCCGGCGGCGGAAGACCGGCGGGAACGGAAAGCGCCCACGCCGGTGAGGCGGCGGTCGCTCGGGCCCGACAGGGTCGGGCGGCCGTCGAAGAGGGATGTCGGGAGAAAGGTTCGCGCCGAATGCGGGCCGGTGCAAGGGGAATGTTGTCGCGCTTTTTGACCTGCCGACCCCCCTGCCGGACTTTTCTCTCGCCGATCAGCGCGCGCGTCGTCCCGGGCGACCGAAGGGAGACCCGGGACCCATGCCTGAGCACCATCGATGAAGGCTCAGGCATGGGTCCCGGATCTGCGCAGCTTCGCTGCTTGTCCGGAACGACCCCGCTTATCTACGCTCAGCGATTGCGGCGCTGGCCGCGCAGGGTCGGCAGGCCGATGCCGACCGCGTCGAAGCCGCCATCCACGGCGAGCACCTGGCCGGTGATGTAGCTCGCCTTGTCGCTGCAGAGGAAGAAGATCGCCTCGGCGAGTTCCTCCTCCAGCCCGTAGCGGGCGAGCGGGATCGCATCGTGATAGTCGGCGCGGATCTCCGGCGAGTGCACCGCCTTGGCCATGGCGGTCTCGACCGGGCCGGGAGCGACCGCATTGACCCGAATGCCGAGTCCGGCGAGCTCGGCCGCCTGCTGCTTGGTGAGATGGGCGAGCGCCGCCTTGCTGGTGCCGTAGGCAACGCGCAGCGTCGATGCCCGCAGGCCCGAGATCGAGGTGATGTTGACGACGGCGCCACCGCCATTGTCGGCCATCGCCGGAGCGGCTGCCTGGGTCGTCAGGAACGGCCCGGTCAGGTTGACGTCGAGCACGCGCTGCCATTCCTGATGCGTGGTCTCGAGCAGCGGCTTGAAGACCGCCGTCCCGGCATTGTTGACGAGGGCGTCGAGCCGGCCGAAGCGCTCGACCGCCTCATCGACCGCAGCAGCGACGCCGACGGGGTCGGCAACGTCGCAGACCAGCGACAGAGTCACCGTCGGCGCATCGAGTTCCGCCATCGCCTCGCTAAGGCCGTGCGCGTCGATGTCGAGCAGCGCGACGCGCCAGTTGTCGGCAAGGAAGCGCTTGACCGTCGCCAGCCCGATGCCGCGCGCAGCGCCGGTGACGAGAACGGTCCTGATCGAGCTTTCCGACATTGCGCATGACTCCCGGCGACTTGCTGTCGCCTTCCATACAGCCCCCGCCCGCCGGTCGGAAGCGCGCTTGCCGGCAGGCCCCGCTGCGATCAACGCCGCGCCACGATCAACGGAATGCGGCGGCAATCAGGAACAGGCCGGAGAACAGCATCATGCCGTCGAGCAGGAGCTGGAAGGTCGCCCGGTCCATGCGCATCACCAGCGCCTTGCCGGCGAAAGTGCCGACCATCAGCGACGCGCCGACGATCAGGCCCTTGGCCAGGATGGCAAGCGGCATCGCGCCCAGCGAGCGGAAGGTCGCGACCTTGGTGATGTAGATGAACAGCGAGGTCGCGGCCTCGGTCGAGAGCAGCGCGCCCTTTGTCAGCCCATAGGCCATGAAGGCGGGAATGCTGAGCGGCCCGGTCGAAAGCACGAGCCCGGTCAGGAAGCCGATGGCGGCTCCCGCCAGTCCGAGCTGCCAGAGCGAAAGCCTGATCCGCTTCGCCTCCAGCCAGCGCCGGCCGGGGATCATCGCGAGGAAGAACAGGCCGAGCCCGACATCGATCAGCGCCGGCGGCAGGCGCAGCAGCGTGCTCGCCCCGAGCATCGCAGCCGGGATGCCAGGCAGACCGTAGGCCAGGAAGGCGCGCCAGTCGACCTCGCGCCACCAGGCCAGAACGCGCGCGAGATTCGCCATCACCGCGGCGACCGCCATGATCGGCACCGCCTGCTTCGGCCCGAAGGACCAGACCAGCACCGGCAGCAGCATGATCGAAGAGCCGGTTCCGACCACCCCGCCGACGACGCCGGCCGCCAGCCCGACGAGCAGGGTGAACAGGGAGGCAAAGGTCAGGATATCCGCCACCGCGCCTTGCCCTCGTCGCCGCCTCGCCGATGGCTCACCGCAGCCGATTCTGCTATTGACGCGCAAGCCCCGCGATCGACATGCCTCGGCGATTTCGGCCGCGACATCGGCACCGTCTCGACAAACCTGTCGCGCTGCTGTATGGCCCGGCTCTCAACTGAAAACAGCGCGCCGTAACGCCCGCGTGAACACACGCGACAACGGCCATGGAGAGAACCATGAACATCATCGAGCAGATCGACCAGGAGCAGATCGCCAAGCTCGCCGAAGGCAAGGAAATCCCGCATTTCCAGCCCGGCGACACCGTGCAGGTCAACGTCAAGGTCAAGGAAGGCGAGCGCAGCCGCGTTCAGGCCTATGAGGGCGTCTGCATCGCCCGCAATGGCGGCGGCCTCAACGAGAGCTTCACCGTCCGCAAGATTTCCTATGGCGAGGGCGTCGAGCGCGTCTTCCCGCTCTATTCGCCGAACCTCGACTCCATCAAGGTCGTCCGCAAGGGCAAGGTTCGCCGCGCCAAGCTGTATTACCTGCGCGATCGTCGCGGCAAGTCGGCCCGCATCGCCGAGCGCGTCGAGGCCAAGCCGGCCAAGAACGGCAAGAACGGCGCGAAGTAAGAACGGCGGCAACCAAGCGCTGCCACCAGCAAATTTTCCGGAACGCGGCCTCTCGGGGCCGCGTTTTGCGTTTTGCAGCCGCCGAGCAACGGAAATTTGAGGAAAGCCGTCTAAACGCCGCACAGGTCTGGAGCGGGCGGGACGGCTGGTGCAGGACACGGCAAGACATGGCGATGGCGCATCGGGCGGGGAGCCGCGATGTGCCCCCTTTTCGGCCGCACGCCTGAAGCTCGCGCAGCCAGCCTGGCATAGGGCCTGGCTCGGCCTCGACCGCAACGAAGCCGCTCTCGCCTTCGTCGCAACCCCGCTCGGCATGATCCTGCTGCATGCGGCCTTCTTCGCCGCGCTCGCGCTGAGCTTCCAGATCTCGCTTTCCGCCGTGGCGCTGGTCGGCCTGACCCTGCTCGGCTGCGCCCTCTTTCCGGCTCGCCGCCTCCTCGTCATGGCCGCTTCCGGGCTGCTCTACATTGTGCTCCGGCCGTTCCGGAGCCAGCAGCAGCAGGACTTCGCCGAGAAGCTGCGCGAGGCGACGCCGGAGTTGGTCGAGCTGCCGCATCTCGCCTGGCAGGCGCCGATTGCCATGGGCTTCCTGCTGTTCTGCGGCCTCGCCTTGCGGCTGCAGCGGCGCTACCGCGCCAGCCTGCTCGCCCGCCGGCCGGTGCTGACGCAGTTCGCGACCCTCGCCGCCTGCATCGCCGCGACCGGCCTGCTCGAGCCTGAGACGCCGGCCTATGCGACGCTCTGGACCTTCATTGTCATCTACGCGGCTTCGTTCTTCTTCCTGTCCTATGCATTCGTCGACCAGCGCGGCCGGATCGAGCGCCCCTTGCCGTTCTATCTCGGCTTCATGCGCCCGTTCTGGGGCGGACCGTCGATTCCGTTCAAGACGCTGACCTATCTCGCGACCTTCGAGGCGAAGACCAAAGCCGAGCTCGCCGCAACCCGGCTGCGGGCGCTGAAGCTCGCCGTCTGGGCCTCAATCCTCGCCGGGCTGCACACGCTGCTCTCCGCCGCCTTCTACGATGTCGCCGACTGGCCGACGCTGAACGAGGCGCTGACGATGACGGCGCAGGGCGAGCCGCCGGCCGCGACGGCCGGCTGGCTGATCGTCGCCAAGAACTTCATCCTGACCGTGCTGGCGACCGCCGCCTTCGCCCATGTCTTCGTCGCCATCGTCCGCATGGCCGGCTACGGCATTCCGCGCAACACGGCACGGCCGCTGAGTGCCCGCAGCATCGCCGAGTTCTGGAACCGATACCTCTTCTATTTCAAAGAGTTGCTGCTGGATTTCTTCTTCTATCCGGCCTTTGCGCGCTGGTTCAAGGCGCACCCGCGCCTGCGCATCGCCTTCGCTACCTTCTGCGCGGCCTTCGTCGGCAACCTGCTCTTCACGGTGATCTCGCAGGTCCATCTCGTGGCCGAGCATGGGTTTCTCGGCGCCATCATGCGCTTCGAAAGCTATGTCTTCTACGCGGCCCTGCTGACCCTGGCGCTGATCCTCTCACAGCTGCGCAAGCGCAAGCCAAAGCCGGAGGACGGCTTCTGGCGCTACGAAGTCGCGCCGCGGTTCGTCGTCATCGGCTTCTTCGCGGTGGTGCAGATCTTCGCCGATGAGAGCGGCCATCTCGGGCTGGCGGAGCGGACCGATTTCCTGCTCCATCTCTTCGGCATCTGAGCGCCGCCGGCGTCAGGCGTGCTCGCCGATCAGCGCCTCGATCTGCGCCAGCGTGTCGAGCTGGGTGATGTCGAAATCCGCATCCGCGAGATCGATACCGATCTCGCGCTCGAGCAGCATCAGCACTTCCGTCGCCGCCATCGAATCGAGCTTGCCGCTGAAGAACAGCGAATCATGGTCGGAGATGGCGCCGCGATGGCCGCGCTCGGCCAGCATGGCGAGCACAGTCTCCCTGACGATGGCGACAGCCGAAACCTTGGTCACATATCTCTCCTTCAGGCGACGGTTTCGGGCGCCGTCGCGGCTTCGGCCATGCGGCCACTTTCCAGCAACGCCACCAGCGCCCGCCGGTCGACCTTGCCGTTGACGTTCTGCGGTAGCGCTTCGAGCGGGTAGACCGCACCCGGCACCATGTAGCGCGGCAGGCTCTCCAGCATCGCCTCGCGGATCGCCTCCGGCTCGCGCTCACTGCCGGCGACGAAGCTGACCAGCCCTTCGGCGGAACCATAGGCGACCGGCCAGGCGACGGTGGCGACGAGCTCGCTGCCGGCGGCGCGGCGCAGATGCATGTCGACCTCCTCGAGCTCGATCCGGTTGCCCTTGACCTTCACCTGGTTGTCGACACGTCCGAGGTGATGGAAGACGCCGTCAGCATCGCAGCTGCCGAGATCGCCGGTCAGATACCAGCGCCGCCCGTCGAGCAGGCGGAAGCGGTCGGCGGTCAACTCGGGCTGACCGAAATAGCCGAGCCCGACCTGCGGCCCGCAAAGCGCGATCTCGCCCGGCATGCCCGGCGGAACCGGCTGCTGCTTCTCATCGAGGATCGCCACCTCCATGGTCGGATAGGGCTCGCCGATCGCGAGGATGCCGCGCGAAGGCGTCACCACCGGCGGCTCGGTCAGCGTCTGCCGCATGCAGACCACCGTGCACTCGGTCGGCCCATAGATGTTCTCGACGCGGCCGTTCGGCGTCGCCGCCGCCCAAGCCTGCGCCGCCTCCACCGGCAGCGGCTCGCCGCAGAAGATCGACATGCGCAGGCTGGGAAACACGCCGGGCTTGAGGGCGCCGCTCTTGCGCATCAGGCCGATCACGGTCGGCACCGACATCCAGACGGTCAATTCATGGCTGCGAATGAAGCGGGCCGGCGCCATCAGCTCCAGCTGCGACATGACATGCAGCGAAGCGCCGGCTTCGACGCAGAGAAAGAGATTATGGACCGTCAGGTCGAAGGTGACGTCACAGGCCTCGCCGATCCGGTCATCCGCGGTGTAGCGCGTCCAGAACCGGCTCTGGGCGATATAGTGGTCGAGCGAGCCGGCCGAGATCATCACGCCTTTCGGCATGCCGGTCGTGCCCGAGGTGAAGATGATGTAGCCGACCGCATCGGCCCGCACCTGCGCAGGCCCCGGCAATGGCGCCGTGTCGAGCGCGGTCCGCTCGGTCACTGACTGGCCCGGCCGCGCCGCCTCCTTCGCCAGCCCGGCAGGCAGCACGACGAGATCCGGAGCCGCTTCAAGCACGGCCGGCGTCAGCAGCGCCGCGCCATTCTCGTCGACGACGAGGGCATCGAGCTCCAGCGCCTGCAAGAGGGCGACCAGCCGCTCCTCGGGCCATTTCAGGTTGAGCGGCACATAGGCGGCGCCGGCCCAGCAGGCGGCCAGGATGCCGACATAGGCCTCGAGGCTGCGTGTCGCCAGGATGCCGACGCGGCGCGATTGCAGCCGCGGCGCCAGCGCGCCGGCGAGATGCGCGACCTCCTGCCCTAGCTGTCCATAGGTATATTCGCGCCCGGCGACCGCGAGCATGACGCTCTCAGGGGAAAAAACCGTCTGCCGCGCGAAAGGCAAGGCGAGGTTGAAGTCTTGTTCCGGCACGATGCCTCCCGATGCGCGCGGTGAGCGCCATAGCATAGGGCGGACACGTGTTGCGAGCGTTAACGAGACGCTCACAAACGCAACCGTTGAAAACTCGTCGCGGTTTCCGGCGATTTTCTCTAGGGAAGGCGTGCCAGCCGCCCTAGCAGCATCTCTACGTCAGCCGCATTCTGGTAGAGCCCAAAGCCAAGGCGCAGCCGGTCTCCGCGCAGGTCGACGGTGACGCCGGCCTGCCTGAGCTTCTCATGCCAGAGGGCCGCGTCGGCATGGCGGAAGGTCAGGAAATTGCCGCGTGCCGGCTCGCTCAGCGGCACAACCAGGTTTTCCGGCGTGAGCACGCCGCAAGGCCTCCGCGCCAGCCCGTCGGCAACGATCGCCTGCAGGGCCAGCGCATGGCCATGGATCCTGCCGGCGTCGAGTTCATGGCCGTCGAGCCAATCGAGAACCGCGCCCATCCGATAGAGGCCGGAAGGATCGAAGGTCGCGCCCATGAAGCGCCAGCCATTCTCAGCATAGCCGATCTCGCCCTGCGGGCCGGCCAGCGCGCCGAAGGAAGCGTACCAGCCCGTGTCGCGCGGCCGCATGCCGAAGCCCGGCGGGCAGTGCATGAAGCACGCGCCCTCGCCCGACATCGCGTATTTGTAGCCGCCGGCGATATAGAAGGCCTTGTCGGCAATGGCGGATAGATCGGTCGGCCGCGCCAGGAAGCCGTGATAGCCGTCGATGACGACGAGGCGACCGGGCGCCGAGACGCCCTCGACCAGCGCCTCCAGATCGGTCAGCGCGTAGCCGGAATTGAAATGGACCTGGCTGACGAACACCATGTCGATGCCGGCATCGGCTCTTGCCGCTGCGACCAGCCGCTCGGGCAAGGTCGCGAAGGGCTCGGCTGGCACCGCGACGAGCTCGACCAGCCCGTCTTCGGCGAGCCGCTCCACCTGCCGACGGAAGGAATGGAACTCGGCATCGCTGGTCAGGATGCGGGCCTTGCGCTCGCGCGGCAGGCAGGAGAGCAGCCGGTTGACGAACTCGTGGGTATTGTTCGCCGGCACAAGCCCGTCGATGCCCGGCAGATTCAGATGCTTTGCGATGCCCTGCGCGACGCGCTGCCAGACCGGGCCGAGCACCTCTTCCCATTTGCCGTCGACCAGCCTTGCCGCATCGTCCCAGCAGCGCAATTGCGCTGCGCGCGTCGCGTCCGGCCAGAAATGATGGCTGTGCGCCGCGAAATGCAGCCGCTCCGGCCAGTTCTGGCGGAAGCGCGAGAACTCTACCGACAGGTCGAAGGGCGGCGCACCGATCTCCGTCTTCGCTCCCACGGCAATCTCACCGGAAACCGTCATCGCAACCTCGCCGCAGCTTGTTCGCCCGCCGAAATACTTTAAACTTAAAATATCCGGTAGCCACCTTGCGTCAAGGCGCCGGACCGCAGGCAAGGAGGCCGTGATGGCAGGCAATACAGGCAGCACGGGCAGCCGGATCGAACCCGGTATGACGACCGATTTCAAGGACCGCATGGACTACGGCTCCTATCTCGGCCTCGACCTCCTGCTCGCAGCGCAGAAGCCGCTGAGCGACGCCCCCGACGAACTGCTCTTCATCACCATCCATCAGGTCCAGGAACTCTGGCTCAAGCTCGCGACCCATGAACTCGACGGCGCCATTGCCGCGCTTCGCAACGACGAATTGCAGCCGGCCTTCAAGTCGCTGGCGCGGGTCTCGCGCATCCAGGCGCAGCTGATCAGCGCCTGGGACGTGCTCTCGACCATGACGCCCGCCGACTATCTCGCCTTTCGCGACGCGCTCGGCCAGTCCTCGGGCTTCCAGTCCTACCAGTACCGCGCCCTCGAATTCCGCCTCGGCGCCAAGGACCCGCGTATGCTGGCGATGCACAAGCACCATGAGGCGCATCACGCCCATCTCGAAGCGCTGCTGGCGGCGCCGAGCCTCTATGACGAGGCCTTGCGGCTGCTGGCGCGGCACGGCCTGCCCATTCCGGCCGAATGCCTGGAGCGCGACTGGCGCCAGCCTCATGTCTCGAACCCGGCCGTGCGCGCGGCCTGGCTCACGGTCTATCGCGACACCCACCGCTATTTCGACCTCTACGAGCTTGCCGAGGAACTCGTCGATGTCGAGGACCAGTTCCAGCAATGGCGCTTCCGCCACATGAAGACGGTCGAGCGCATCATCGGCTTCAAGCCGGGCACCGGCGGCTCGAGCGGCGTGAAATTCCTGAGGACGGCGCTGGAGCGCTCCTTCTTTCCCGAGCTCTGGGAGCTGCGCAGCGAGCTTTAGGTCGCAGCCGTCAGCCCATGCCCGAACTCACGACGTGGATGGTCGGGACGAGCCCGACCATGACGGAAAAAATCCGTTCCGACTTCAGGGCTCAACGGCTCGCATGCCCCCAAAGAGCGATGGCGGGACTACGTCCTACTCCTGGTTGCCGAAGGTCATGTCGCGCCGTGCCGTCAGGATGCTGATCGAATAGCCGGCGACGACGTCGACCAGCGACATCAGCGTGATGATCAGGAAGGTGCCGGTGCCGAAACCCGGCACGAACAGGAAGATCAGCCCGCAGGCGATGAACAGCACCAGCGACAAGCCATGATTGAAGATCGAGCTCGACTTGGCGCTGGTCGCGTTCATGATCTCGAAGAACAGGACGATGGTCGAGATCGAGAGCAGGAGCTCGCTCATCGTCAGGGTGAAGACCGAACCGGAAGGCAGCCGCAGATTGAGCAGCTCCTGCGAAAGCGGCACGCCCATGGCGGCGACCGCGACGCCATAGGCGACGACCGCCAGCAGCATGAAGGGAAAGAACCGCGCCATCTCGTCATCCTGCCATTGCCGGCCCGCAGCCTGTCGCTGCGGAACACCTCGGAGCCGATAAACCATGTTCGCCCGCATGAGGAAGCAGTTTTCGGGCGCGAACGAGGCAAGCCGGGGCGATTGCGCCCGGTACGCTCGCTTCGAGCCAGTGCGCGGCTGCCGCAAGGGCGCTCTGCGAGCGCTTCGCGTTGCCGCCGCAGATTGGAACTGATAGAACCACGCCATGAACAAGAAGCCGCACATTCAGGACGGTTGCCGGCGCGTGATGCGCCGCACGCTGAATCCGCGCCGCTTCCCGACGACGCAGGGCTTTGCCGCGTTGCATGATCACGCCCGCCTGCCCTGGCGCTTCTTCGGCCGCTTCACCGCTTCGCTCGCAGCCGGCCTTAGCCGGGCCTGAGACCGGCCGTCCGGCCGGCGACAGGCCCTCTGCACGCGCCCCGGCCCGCCCGGCCGCCAGATCGATTTCCATACCGAAGGCACGAAGCCAATGACTGCGACCAAAGCCCCGACCACGCTTTACGACAAGATTTTCGAGGACCACGTCGTCGACCGCCAGGATGACGGGACCTGCCTGCTCTACATCGACCGGCACCTCGTCCACGAGGTCACCAGCCCGCAGGCCTTCGAGGGCCTGCGTATGACCGGCCGCAAGGTCCACGCTCCCACCAAGACGCTCGCCGTCGTCGACCACAACATCCCGACGACCGACCGCAAGGCCGGCATCGCCGAAGAAGAGAGCCGCATCCAGGTCGAGGCGCTGGCCAAGAACGCGAAGGATTTCGGCGTCGAGTACTTTGACGAACTCGATATCCGCCAGGGCATCGTCCACATCGTCGGTCCCGAGCAGGGCTTCACCCTGCCCGGCACGACCATCGTCTGCGGCGACAGCCACACCTCGACGCATGGCGCCTTCGGCGCGCTGGCACACGGCATCGGCACCTCCGAGGTCGAGCATGTGCTGGCGACCCAGACGCTGATCCAGAAGAAGGCCAAGAACATGCTCGTCCAGGTGGACGGCACCCTGGCCAAGGGCGTCACCGCCAAGGACATCACCCTCGCCATCATCGGCGAGATCGGCACCGCCGGCGGCACTGGCTCGGTGATCGAATATGCCGGCGACGCCATCCGCGCCCTCACCATGGAAGGGCGGATGACCGTCTGCAACATGGCGATCGAGGGCGGTGCACGCGCCGGCATGGTCGCCCCCGACGAGAAGGCCTTCGCCTATCTCAAGGGCCGGCCACGGGCGCCGCAGGGCGCCGCCTGGGACGAGGCCGTGCGCTACTGGGAGACGCTGCGCACCGACGAGGGCGCGCATTTCGACCGCATCGTCAAGCTCGACGCCAACAATTTGCCGCCGATCGTCTCCTGGGGCACCAGCCCCGAGGACGTGATCTCGGTCGCCGGCAACGTGCCCGATCCCGAGCAGATCGCCGACGAGGTCAAGCGCGCCTCGAAGAAGCGGGCGCTCGAATATATGGGCCTGACCGCCGGCACCAAGATGACCGAGATCCCGCTCGACGTGATCTGGATCGGCTCCTGCACCAATGGCCGGATCGAGGATCTGCGCGCCGTCGCCAAGATCGTCGAGGGCAAGAAGATCCATGCGAGCCTGGACTACGCCATGGTGGTGCCGGGCTCCGGTCTGGTGAAGCAGCAGGCCGAGGCCGAGGGCATCGACAAGATCCTGATCGCCGCCGGCTTCGAATGGCGCGAGCCGGGCTGCTCGATGTGCCTCGGCATGAACCCCGACCAGCTCAAGCCGGGCCAGCGGGCCGCCTCGACCTCGAACCGCAATTTCGAGGGCCGGCAGGGCTATCGCGGCCGCACCCACCTCGTCTCCCCCGCCATGGCGGCGGCGGCGGCGCTGGCCGGCCATTTCGTCGACGTGCGCACGCTGGGCTGAGTGCGGGGCGATCGCGGGAGGACGTCATGAGCACCGATCCCCGCGAAGCCGCCCGTGCCGGCGAGGCCAAGGAAGCCCTGGATCGCGTCAAGCGCGAATCCGAGAGCTTCCTCGGTTCGTCCATGGGCCGCGCCGCCGACCACTTCTCCGGCAAGGACGCGCCGGAAGGCGACAAGATCGAGCTCTGGGGCCGGCGCATCGGCCGCGGGCTCTCCCTGATCGCCTTTATCGGCCTGTCCTGGTGGCTCGGATACCAATTGAAGATCTGGTGATGGCAAGCGTTTGATGGCAAGCGTTCCCTCGATCAAGGCATCCGCCCCGGCGGAAAGCTCGCAAGGCCTCGACTGGGACGGCGTGCGCGCACCGTCCGGCTCCGAATTCGAGATCCTGGCGCAGGCGGCGTATGACCGCCTGCCCGAGGATTTCCGCAAGCTCTGCGCCGACCTGATCATCAACGTCACCGAGTTTCCCGAGGACGATGTCCTGAAGGAGCTCGAGGCGGAGAGCCCGTTCGACCTGCTCGGCCTGTTCTCCGGCGTTGGCCTGCCGCAGCAGGGCTATGCGCCGCAGACCGGGCAGATGCCCAACACCATCCATCTCTACCGCCGCCCGATCCTCGATTACTGGGCGGAGCATGACGAAAGCCTGGGGGCGATCGTGACCCATGTCCTGGTGCACGAGATCGGCCACCATTTCGGCTTCGACGACGACGACATGGAAGCGATCGAGCGGGCGGCCGGCTGACCTGCCGCCGCAAGCCGCCTTCCCCACAGCATTCAGGAGACAAAGCCCATGCAGCCCTTCACCACCCTGACCTCGACGCCCGCCCCGCTGAAGGTGATCAATGTCGACACCGACATGATCATCCCCAAGCAGTATCTGAAGACGATCAAGCGCACCGGCCTCGGCACCGCGCTGTTCTCGGAGATGCGCTACAAGGAGGACGGCTCGGAGAACCCGGACTTCGTCCTGAACCAGCCGGCCTATCGCAAGTCGGAGATTCTCGTCGCCGGCGACAATTTCGGCTGCGGCTCATCGCGCGAGCACGCCCCCTGGGCCCTGCTCGACTTCGGCATCCGCTGCGTGATCTCCACCAGCTTCGCCGACATCTTCTACAACAACTGCTTCAAGAACGGCATCCTGCCGATCAAGGTCTCGCAGGAGGACCTCGACAAGCTGTTCGACGATGCCGAGCGCGGCTCCAACGCGACGCTGACGATCGATCTCGAGAGCCAGACCATCAAGGGCCCCGATGGCGGTACCGTGACCTTCGATATCGACCCGTTCCGCAAGCACTGCCTGCTCAACGGCCTCGACGATATCGGCCTGACCATGGAAAAGGCGACGAAGATCGACGCCTATGAAGAGAAGCTCAAGGCCCGCGCCTGGGCGTGATCCGGGCATTGGGCCGCCGGCATGGCTCCCCTTGAGAAAGGGCCGCCGTCTCTCGCGAGGCGGCGGCCCTTTCCGCTTCTGCCCCCCAGAGCCCGTTCCGATCAGATGGTTTCAATCTGATCGGATCCGGCTCTAGCGCTCACATCGCCGGCAGCGCTGCAATATCGCGCACCGTGCCGTCGAGGCCACTGACCTTGCCCACCATCGCCGCCTTGCCTGTCGAGAGATCGACCTTGTGCAGGGCGCCATCCGCCAGCAGCCAACCGGTATTGCTGCCGTCGGAGGCGGTTTCGATGTCGAAGGCGACTGCTTTCGCGGCAACGCCGAGCTTGCCGATCGCGCCGAGCACGCCGTCGTTCGGCGGTGCCTGCTTCAGCAGTCCACCGATCTTGCCGTCGATGTCGTAGAGCGCCGTCTCCTTGGTGCCCTTGACCGAGTTGCTATAGGCGCCGGCGACCACCATCGGCGCCTCGCCCTTGTGCATGTCGGTCTCGGCGAATTTCAGCTTGCCGTCGACAGTGGTCTTGCCATCTTCGACATTGACCCGAAGATTGGTGCCGTCCGAGCCGATCACGCGCAGCCGGTCGGCCGCCGGGTTGAAGTCGACGGTTGCCATCGCGCTGGCGGCCAGCACCGTGTCCATCTTCGACTTCATCGTCGCCTTGCCGGCCTTGTCGACCGTGTAGATCGTCCCGTCCGTCGCCAGCGCATAGAGGATGCCGTCGGTGGGGCGGACATCGATGCCGGCGATCCTGCCGTTGATGCCGGTCACCTTGATCGACTTGCCGGCCTTCTGGGTCGTGGTGTCGATCATCGTCAGCGTGTCGTCGCCGGATAGAGCAGCGAGCATGGCAGCCTGCGCCGCCAGCGGCGCGAAGGCCGCTGCGAGGACGGTCGAGGTGAGAAGCAGGGCTCGGGTGTGGCACATGGTCTTTCCTCCGGTTCGCATCGGGTCTCGAAGCCTGGACGGAGCCGCCTGAGCGTGCCCGTCAGGAGGGGTAGCGCCAGCGTGCCCCGGCGGATGCCGCCGCAAGAAATAAAAGCCCGGGCTGCATCCGGAGGCCGGATTGCCGTGTAGAATCGCACTGGCGCGCGCCCGACGGTCCGCGCCGCCGACGAGGAGACGAGGATGGCGACGGGCGCCGTGCCAGCGCGCGGGACGGGCGAGATCGAGCAGGCGTTGCTGGCCTGTGCCTCCGGCGACCAATCGGCGTTGCGGCGCATCTATGATGCCGAGTCGGCGCGTATGCTGGGGGTGGCGCAGCGTCTGCTGAAGCGCCGCGCTCTGGCGGAGGAAGCCGTGCAGGACGCTTTCGTGCTGATCTGGCGCCATGCCGCTCGCTTCGACCCCGAACGCGGCGCCGGCCTGACCTGGATCTACGCCATCCTGCGCAATCGCTCGCTCTCGATCCTGCGCGACGAAAAGCGGACCGAGACGCGCGACGCCCCGCTCGCCGAGGAAACGCCGAGCGAGGAGGACGATCCGGAGACGGTGATGTCGAAGCTCTCGGACGCCAGCGCGCTCCGCGCCTGCCTGGAGACCCTGCCCCCGCAGAAGCGCAGCCTCGTCCTGCTCGCCTTCGTCCAGGGGCTGACCCATGGCGAGATCGCCGGGCGGCTGAAGATGCCGATGGGCACGGTGAAATCCTGGATCCGTCGCTCGCTGATCTCGCTCAAGGAGTGCCTCGGATGAGCGCCTCCGCCGAAGCCCCCCTTCCTCCCGCCGAACGCGATGCACTGGCCGGCGAATATGTGCTGGGCCTGATCGAGGGCGCAGATTGCGCCGCCGCCGAGCGTCGCCAAGCCGACGATCCCGACTTCGCAGGTGCCGTCGAGGCTTGGCGCAGCCATCTCGCCGAGGTCGACGCGACGGCAACGCCGATTGCCCCTCCCGCCGATCTCTGGAGCAGGATCGAAGCCGGGATTGCCGGCCTCCTGCCAAGCGCCGCGGCGGCGCCCACGGCGGCTGGCACTGCTTCCGCCACGCGCAGCCGCTTTGCCGATTGGTGGAACAGCCTGTTCGTCTGGCGCGGCGCCGCCTTCGCCGGCGCGCTCGCGACCGTGATGCTCGCGATTGGCCTTATGGGTGCGCTCGATCGCGCACGGCGCCAGCCTGTAATGGTCGCGGTGCTGATGACCGATGCCAGCATCGCCGCCGCCGTGGTAAACACCTATGCCGATGGCCGCGTCGAGATGCTGCCGCTGCAATCGATCGACGTTCCCGCCGGCAAGGCCCTGGAGATCTGGACGCTCTGGGACCGCGCCGTCGGCCCGCGCTCCGTCGGCCTGATCGACCGCGCCCGCACCACGCCGCTGCGCCTCGACAACCTTCCGCTCGGCAAGGACCAGCTCTTCGAGATCACGCTGGAGCCGGCAAGCGGCTCGCCGACCGGCCGTCCGACCGGCCCGATCATCGCCAAGGGTACGACAGCGCAGCGGCTGTGAGAAAGCCAATGCGCGAGCCCTGGTAGCGGAATGGGGCGAGATCAGCCGGGAAACGGTGCCGATCTCTCCGGAATCGGCGCCCTCAGCCTTGAAAATTCGCTATCGCAGTGCAACATAAGCAGGCGAGGACGACCTCCCCCATGATGGGCAGATTTGCCGGGACGACCCGGCCTGTCTCCATGGGAGAAGAGAAATGGCCTGGGTCTACCTCCTGGTCGCCGGCGTGCTCGAAATCGTCTGGGCGTTCTTCATGAAGCAGTCGGACGGCTTCACCAAGATAACGCCGACAGCCATCACCATCGTCACCATGATCGGCAGCTTCGCCCTGCTGGCGATTGCGATGCGCAGCCTGCCGCTCGGCACCGCCTACACGATCTGGACCGGCATTGGCGCCGTCGGTGCCTTCCTCGTCGGCGTCTTCGTGCTCGGCGAGGCCGCAACCCCGATGCGCCTGGCCGCCGCCGGCCTCATCGTCTCCGGGCTGGTGATGATGAAGATGTCGGCGCACTGACACCGGCCGGCCCGGCCTCGCGGCGTACGCGCCAGAGCCACCAGGCAGTCGTTTTGCGAAAGGCGGCGCTCGCCATGAGCGCCGCCTTCGCCTCATTGGTGTGCCCACGCCCGGAGCGGCAGCGCATCCGGACAATGGTGGTCGTCGCCGATCAGCGGATCGGCGGCGCGAACTGGATGCCGCCCTTCGACCAGAGATTGTTCAGGCCGCGCGGCAGGTTGATGCGGCTGCCGGAGCCGAGATTGCGCTCATAGGATTCGCCGTAATTGCCGACATGGCGGACGATCCTGGCCGCCCAGTCGGCCGTCAGCCCCAGCCCTTCGCCGAGCTTCGTGCCGACGCCGAGCAGGCGCTGGATCTCCGGATTGTCGGATTTCAGCATCTCCCCGACATTGGCGGAGGTCACGCCGAACTCCTCGGCATTGATCATCGCGAAGACGGTCCAGCGCACGATGTCGAACCACTGGTCGTCGCCCTGGCGGACATAGGGGCCGATCGGCTCCTTCGAGATCACCTCCGGCAGCAGGATGTGCTCGGCGGGATCGGCCATCTTCAGTCGGTAGGAGACCAACTGGGAGATGTCGGTCGAGATCGCGTCGCAGCGACCGCTCTCATAGGCCTTCACCGTCTCGTCGATGCCCTGGAACGCCACGACCTCGTACTTCATCTTGTTGACGCGGAAGTAGTCGGCGAGGTTGAGCTCGTTCGTGGTGCCCTGCACGGTGCAGATCGAGGCGCCGTCCAGCTCCTTGACCGACTTGATGCCGGCCTTCTTGCGCAGCTGGAAGCCCTGGCCGTCATAGTAATTGACCGCCGTGAAATCGAGGCCCTGGCCGGCGTCGCGACTGAGCGTCCAGGTCGTGGTCCGCGGCAGCACGTCGATCTCGCCGCTCTGCAGCGCGACCAGCCGGTCCTTGCTGGCGAGCGGGATGAAATTGACCTTGTTCGGATCGTCGAAGATCGCCGCCGCGAGCGCCCGGCAGACATCGACATCGAGCCCCGACCATTTGCCCTGTCCGTCTGCGAGGCTGAAGCCGGCGATGCCGGTGCTGGTGCCGCAGAGCAGCTGGCCGCGCTCCTTGACCTTCGCCAGCGTCGTCTGCGCCAGGGCGCCGCTGCTGATCAGCAGCGAGCCAGCCAGCGCCAGCAGCGCGGTCCTTCCAATCCGGGTCATCGAGCTTCCTCCTCCTGCGGTTGATCGTGGTCGAGCCGAACTCGGCTTTCAGAGACCCATGCGCTCATAGCGGCGATGGGCGGTCGGCTTGGGCGCGGCATCCTCGCTGATCGCGATGATTTCGGCTGGATGGCTGGCGGGTTCGGCCTCGCCTTCGCGCCAGAGCCAGTAATGGTTCTCCGGCAGACCGTTGACGGCGACGACCTTGTGGCCGCCGGCGGCGTCGATGGCATGGATCGTCACACGCCCGATCAGGCCGCCCTTCAGGCTGCGCATGTCGGCGACGGCCTCGTAGACCGCCTCCTCCACGCTCATGCCCATCTTCATGTAAAGCACCACCGCGCGGGAGGTGCCGGCCCGGATGCTCATTTCGCCGACGCCGGTGCAGGCGCAGGCACCATAGCGGGTATCGGCATAGGAACCCGCGCCGATGATCGGGCTGTCGCCGAGGCGGCCGGGATATTTCCAGCCCCAGCCGGAGGTGCTCGTCCCGGCTCCGATGTTCCCGGCCATGTCCTGAGCCAGGAAGACCGTGGTGTCGCGGCCGATCTCGGGGTCGATCGCCTGCTTGCAGAGCTCGGCCATCGGCACGTCGGGCCAGGCGGCGCGCTGCGCATCGCCAACCTCCTCCGCGAACCAGCGCGCCCAGGCCGTGCGGGCATGCGGCATCAGGAGATCGCCGGCCTCGGCCTCGATCTCGGCGGCGAAGCGCCGTGCCCCCTCCCCGACCAGGAGCTCATGCGGCAGTTGCTCCAGCACCTGCCGCGCGATGCTGATCGGATGCAGATAGCCGCTCAGCGCCCCGATCGAGCCGGTCCGCAGGGTCGAGCCGTCCATCACGGAGGCGTCGAGCTCGACCTCGCCGAGCAGGTTCGGCCAGCCGCCGCGCCCGACCGTCCGAACGCTCTCATCGGCCTCGACCAGCCGCACCCCGGCCTCGATCGCGTCCAGCGCCCCGGCACCACCGAGGAGCTTGTGCGCCGTCGCGCCGATGCCGCTGGCCCCCTCATTGTTGCTGATCGCGATCATCGCAGGTGCCTTCCGGGTGTTTTGAATATTGAATCCAATTTTTATCTAATGGAAGCCGACCGCATCCGCAACGGGCTAATCATGGTCGAATTATGGCCAATTCTGGGCCATGATCGATCGATGATCGGATCCAATAATGTCAGGAAGGCTGCTTCCATCGGGCCATCGGATTGAATGAGGGCCGGTTTTGCGGCAGGAACAGGGTGAGCCGCCGAGGCCGGGAATCCAGAAATCAGGCGATGACGAGCGCGACCAGCCCTGAGAAGACCATGACGCTGCATCGCGTCACGACCACCGGCCGGGTCGTCGACCTCTTGCGCGAGCAGATCCTGTCCGGGGCCCTGCCGGAAGCATCGCTGCTGCGGCAGGAGAAGCTGGCGGCGGAGTTCGGCGTCAGCCGCGTTCCGATCCGCGAGGCGCTGCACCAGCTCGAGGCCGAAGGGCTGGTGACCATGCAATCCCACAAGGGCGCGGTCGTCTCCAGTCTGTCGATCGACGATCTCGAGGAGGTCTACGAAATCCGGGCCCGGCTCGAGACCTGGCTGCTCGAACAGTCCATGCCGCTGCTCTCCGAGCAGCACTACCAGAAGGCCGAGGCGCTATTCGCCCAGATGGTCGAAGACCGGCGCGACGAGAACTGGTCGAACCTCAACTGGGATTTTCACGCGACGCTCTACGCGCCGGCCAACCGGCCCCAGACCCTGGCGCTGGTGCGCAAGCTCTACCTCAACGCCTATCGGCATTTTCCGCTGCCGATCAGGCTGACCGGCTCGCGCGAGAAGATGAACCGCGAGCACCGCATCCTGCTCGACCTCTGCCGGCAGGGCGACGTCGCCCGCGCGACGGAGCATCTGGAGCAGCACATCCTGATGGGCGCCCGCCACCTGATCAGCCGGCTGAAGGCGCTGCGGCGGCAGGAGGGCGACGCCGGCCGCGCTTGAACGCGCCAGCCGCTACACCACCACCGTGATGGTCTCGGCCGCGCGCGTCAGCCCGGTATAGAGCCAGCGCGCCCGGTGCTCGCGGAAGGCGTAGGCCTCGTCGAACAGCACGACATCGTCCCATTGCGAGCCCTGCGCCTTGTGGACCGTGAGCGCATAGCCGAAGGTGAATTCGTCCGTGTGGCGCCGCAGTTCCCAGGGCACCTCTTCCTCAGTACCGTCGAAGAAGTTCGGCAGCACCGAGACTTTCACCGGCTTGCCGCCGGTATCGTCCTCCGGTGTCACCCGCATGGTGACGAGGCCCTTCTTCGAGGTCTTCAGCTCCTGCACGATCCAGGCGCCGCCATTGAGCAACCCCTTGCTCTTGTCGTTGCGCAGGCAGACCAGCTTCTCGCCCACGACAGGCACGTTCGAGCTGTGCCCCATCAACTGCCGCATCCGGGCATTGTAGCCCCGGCGCGTCTTGTTCAGGCCGACCAGCACCTGCCCGGCCGAGAGCACGATCTCGGGCGTAATCGCGTCGCGCCGGATCACCCGGCTCTCGCCGTATTCTCCAACCTCGAGCCGCCCGCCCTCGCGCACGATCATCGACATCCGCACGATCGGGTTGTCGGCCGCCTGGCGGTGCACCTCGGTCAGCATGATGTCCGGCTCATGCTCCGTGAAGAAGCCGCCGCCCTTGACCGGCGGCAGCTGCGCCGGATCGCCTAGGACCAGCACTTTCGTGCCGAAGGAGAGCAGGTCTCGGCCGAGCTCCTCGTCGACCATCGAGCATTCGTCGATGATGATCAGCTTGGCCTTGGCCGCGACGCTCTCGCGATTGAGCACGAAGGTCGGGCTCTCCTCGTCGACCCCGCGCGAGCGATAGATCAGTGAGTGGATGGTCTGCGCGCCCTCGCAGCCCTTGTTGCGCAGGACGAGCGCCGCCTTGCCGGTGAAGGCGGCGAAGACGACCGTGCCGTCGACATCTTCGGCGATATGCCGGGCGAGCGTCGTCTTGCCGGTGCCGGCATAGCCGAACAGGCGAAAGAGCTGCGGCGCGCCGCCCTTCAGCCAGTCGGCGACGGCGCGGAGCGCGTCGTCCTGCTGCGGCGACCAGTTCATCGTGGGAAGCGTTCTGTTGCGGACATGGCGCCCAATGGCCGCGAGTCGCGCTCTTACGGCAAGTGCCGATCACGCAGAGCGCAGGCGCCGCGCGAACTGGTTCGCCTCGACCTGCAGCGAGCCGATGCGCTCGTCGAGCCGTTTTGCGCCGCTCGCACCCTGCTCGGCGCGGCTCACGCTGAGGGAGTTGGCCTCGACGATCGTCGTCATCGCCTCGACGCCGGCGCGCGTCACCTCCGAGATGCGGGCAATGGTCTCGCCGAGATTCTGCAGCAGGCCGCTATGCGAGGCGACCATGCTGGAAATCTCGGTGCTGGTCTGCTCGACCGCACCGACGCGCGTGACGATGCCGGAAATCGCCGTCGCCGCCTGGGACAGGGCCTCGTCGACCGCTGCGATGCGCGCCGCAACCTGGGCCGTGGCGTCCGCCGTCTGCGTCGCCAGCGCCTTCACCTCGCCCGCCACCACGGCAAAGCCGCGGCCATGAGCGCCGGCCCGCGCCGCCTCGATCGTGGCGTTCAGCGCCAGGAGGTTCGTCTGGCGTGCGATCGCCTCGATCAGCGCGACGACATCGCGGATCTGCCCGGCATTGTCGGTCAGCCGCCCGACTAGGCTCGCCGTGCCGGCAGCGTCGCGCGTCGCTTCGGTCGCCGTCTGCGAGACGCGCCGGACCTCGTGGTTGATCTGCTCGACCACATCCTCGAGCCGTAGGGCAGCGTCCGAGATTCTGTTCGCCTCCTCGGCCGCGTCGATCACCGCCCCTGCGGCGGCGCCGCCGCTCTGCGAGATCTGCTCGGCCTGGACGGCGGAATCGCCGAGCGCCGCACGCAGGCCCTCGCTCAACCCGGCAATGTCGGCGAGCAGACTGCCGATCCGTGTCTCGAACTCCTCGGCGATGCGGTGCAGTTCCTCGGTGCGGCGCGCCTGATGCGCCTGCGCCTGCTCCGCCTCGGCATCGCGCGTCACCAGCGTGGCGCGCGCCTCGCTCAGCGTCCGCACCGTGCGGGCGAGCTCGCCGATCTCGTCGCGCCGGCGCCGATGCGGCACTTCGATGATCTCGTCGCTGCCCATGGTCGCGTCGATCGCCGCCATCAGCTCGCGCAGCGGCCGGGTCAGATGCGCGCGCAGCAGGGCGATGGCGAGCGCCCCGCCGCCGAGCAGCAGGCCGACGGCGATCAGGATCACCCGCCGCCTGACCTGTTGCGCCAGCGCCTCGGCGCGCGAGGCCGCCTGCCCTGCCTGCCGGTCGAGATCGTCGCGGATCGTTGCGGTGACGCTGATGATCTCGCGGACATTGTCCCTCGCCGCGTCCGCCGTGGCCTCGATCAGCGCAGCCTTGGCCGAGACGCGACGACCGATGTCGACGATGTCGCGCTGGAAGTCGATGAAGGTCCGGATGCGCGCATCGAGCGTCGGATGGGCCTGCAGCAGCACAGGCGGCAGGGCCGAAATCAGGCTGGCACGGGCGGCGTCGACCAGCTCGACGGCGGCGTCGAGCGCATCGATCGCCTCCTCGACCTGCTTCGGACCGGCGCCGTCATCGAACCGGCTGAGCAGCGAGGCCTGCGCCACCCGGCTCGACAGCAGCGAGGCGCGATTGGCGAGCTGGAGGCCGTTGAAGGCTTCGCGATCGATCTGATGCACCGAGGCGAGGCCGCCCAGCGCGCTCGCCAGCCCCAGGGCCGCCGCGATTCCGAACAGGGCGAAGAGCAAGGTGATCTTCGCCGTCAAACCGAACCGCCGCATCCCGCCTCACCGTCATGCCCAACGCGGCTCTTCTCGCAGCTGCGAACGAACAGATTCTTAATGAAGCCAGCTAAGTATTTGAAAGAACGATATTTTTCTAAGAACGGCGTGATCCGCGGCAGTTCATGCCATCAGACTGTCGAGCCCACGGCGCAGGCCGATTTGCTCGCCGACACGACGCGCCGCCAGCAATGTGCCGCCGACATAGGGCGCGGCCGAGGTCCCGGCATCATGCCTGATCACCAGCCGCTCATCGGCGAGGCCGAACACCGCCTCGCAGGAGAGCACGAAGCCTGGCATGCGCAACGAATGCACCTGCACGGGGTGAGGCGCACCGATCGCGCCGCCGCGCGTCTCGCGCACGCCGCCGAGTTCGGAAACCGCCAGCGAGGTCCCGGCCATGCGCTCGGCGGCGAGCGTCTCAGCGAGTTCTCGCCCCGTGCCGGAAGGCGTATCGGGCTTGGAAGGCGAGGCATAGTCGATGATCTCGACATCCGGCACGTATTTCACCGCTTCGCGGGCGAAGCGCCGCAGCAGCGTCGCGGTGATCGAGAAGTTTCCGGCGGCGAGCACACCGACGCCGGCACGCTCGGCGGCCGCCGCGATATCGGCATAGTCCTCGCCGGACATGCCGGAAGCGCCGACCACGACATGCCGCCCCGCCGCGATGGCGGCGAGCACATTGCCCTTCACGCTGTCCGGCTTGGTGTAGTCGATCAACACGTCGCTCGGCACGCCAAGCGCCTCCGCGACCGTCGCGAAGACCGGCAGTCCGTTCGCCGGAAGCTCCGCAGCCTCGCCGAGGTCGCGCCCGGCCGCCTGGCGCGAGACGCCCGCGACCAGTCCTAGATCGGGCGCAGCCATGATCGCGGCGACGAGCGCCTTGCCGACCCAGCCGGTGCAGCCGGCGAGCGTGATGCGGATCATGGGCGGCTCCTCGCAAATCTCGAACAAGCGAGGATTAGGCGAGCGCCCCGGCAAGGTCCATCGGCGCCGACCAGAGGAGAGCTTTGGCTAGAGCACGAGCCGCATCAGCGGCCGGCCCTCCTTATGCCGAGCAACCTCCGCGAAACCGGCGCGCCGGAACACGCCTTCGGGCCCGACATAGAGCCCCTCGCCACTGCGCTTCGTATCGTTCGCCATCGGCGCGGCTTCGAGCAGCCGGGCGCCGCTGCGGCGCGCAAAGTCGATGCCGCCGTCGAGCAACGCGCCGGTGACGCCCTGGCCGCGAAAGCCCTTGCGCACGAAGAAGCAGGACGCCGCCCAGTTGCGCTCGTCCTGCGCCGGCGCATCGGGCAGCGGCGTCGAGGCACGGCGCGGATTGTTCCACTCGGGCACATGCGCGCGCGGGCCGATCTGCAGCCAGCCGACCGGGACTTCGCCCAAGAAGGCGAGCACGCCGGGCGGCGGCCCCTGCTTGACGCGCTGTTCGAACAATCGCCGTGCGCCCTCGCCGAGCAAGGGCTTGCGCAGCTTCGGCGCCATGCGGAAATGATTGCACCAGCAGCCATAGCACGGCCCCTGCGGCCCGAAGAGGTCCTCCAACGCCGGCCAGAGCTCCGACGTCAGAGGAACGACGTGAAACCCGGTGCTCGCCACGCGTCTTCTCCCCTCTCTCGACAGGCTTCCGCAAACAGGCGAGGAATGAAGCGTCGCCTCCAAGGCGGCCGCCAAGCCTCGGGAGGCTTCACCCATGTCACTCGAACTCTTCGCCGCCTATCTCCTCGCCTGCCTGGTCATCATCATCGTGCCCGGGCCGACCGTGACGCTGATCATCGCCAACAGTCTCAGGCATGGTAGCCGCGCCGGGCTTCTCAACATGGCAGGAACGCAGGCCGGCCTCGCCATCATGATAGCGATCGTCGGCATCGGCCTCAGCTCGGTGATCGCGGCGATGGGCCACTGGTTCGACTGGGTGCGGCTCGCCGGTGCCGCCTATCTGATCTGGCTGGGATGGAAGATGTACCGCAGCACCGGTGAGGCCGCCGAAGGTGCAGCCGAAGCGCGCCCACCGCGCGGCGGCTTCTTCCTGCAGGGGTTGCTGGTCGCGCTGAGCAACCCGAAGACGCTGCTCTTCTTCGGCGCCTTCTTCCCGCAATTCCTCGATCCGACGCGCGACTACGCCACACAGATCGCGATCATGGGCGCGACCACGATGCTGTTCGCGGCAGTCAGCGACGGCGCCTATGCCGTGCTCTCCGGCCGGGCTGGCCGCTTCCTGTCGCAGCGGCGCGTGCGCCTGCTCTCCAGGTTCAGCGGCGGCTTCCTGATCGGCGGCGGGCTCTGGCTCGCCTCGACCCGCAGCAACTGAGATCCAGCGGCACCGTCTACCAGGGGATCGTCTCGCCCTTCCAGGTCCGGAAGCTGTTGGTCTCGGCCATGCCGGAGGCGTCGATGGTCTCGATCAGACCGGCGGCGCTCTCGGTCGCCGGAATATCGGCCCCGCCGCCGCCCATGTCGGTCTGCACCCAGCCGGGATGGAACAGCAGCACGGCGATCTCGCTCGCGCGCACCGCATTGCCGAAGGCGACCATCACCATGTTCACCGCCGTCTTCGAGGATCGATAGGCGATGGCACCGGACGGGTTGCCGCCGAGCGAGCCCATCCGGCTGGAGATCGTCGCGATCTTTCGCCCGCTGCCGGCCTCGATATTGGGCAGGAAAGCCTGCGCCACCCGCAACGGCGCGTAGACATTGACTTCGAAGACCTCGCGCCAGGCGTCGAAATCCATCTCGAAGGCCGATTGGCGGTCGCGCGGGCCATAGAGCCCGGCATTGTTGACGAGCACGTCGAGCGGCCGCCCGGCGAGCGCCCGCTTGGCAGCGGCGACGCTGTCGTCGGAGGTCACGTCGAGCTCTAGCGGGGTCAGCTCCCCGACATGCACGCCCGCGAGCTCGGCCAGCGCCCCGCCCCAGGGATCGCGCGCCGCGGCGATCACATGATCGCCCCGTCGCAGCAATTCCATCGTCAGAGCGAGGCCGATGCCGCGATTGGCGCCGGTGATCATCCAGGTCTGCGACATGCTCAGGTCTCCTTGGCGCAAGCGTCCTTGCGAGGAGACTTCAGCCGGCGAGGCAATCCAAGGCGACAAAGCGCAACCCCGGATTGCTTCGCCGCACTCGCAGTGACGACAGGCGAAGAGCTATGTCTCAGCCCTTGCGCTTTCCATACCCCCCCGCCGTCGGCGTCAGCACCGTGACCGCCTCGCCGGCCTGCAGGAAGGTCTGGTCCGAGGGCTTCAGCTCCTCGACCTCGCCCGAAAGCCGGCGCACCAGCGTCCGCCCGAGCTCGCCGGGCTCGCCGCCCTTCATGCCGAACGGCCTGACCTTGCGATGCGAGGCAAGGATCGCGCAGTCCATGCTCTTGCGGAAACGGATGGTGCGGCTGGTGCCGTCGCCGGCATTCCATTCGCCCTTGCCGCCCGAGCCGGCGCGGATGTGGAAGTCCTCGAGCACGACCGGGAAGCGCGTCTCCAGTATCTCCGGATCGGTCAGGCGCGAATTCGTCATGTGGACGTGCACGCCCGAGGTGCCGTTGAAGCCCGGCCCGGCCGGCGAGCCCGAGCAGATCGTCTCGTAATACTGGTACTGATCATTGCCGAAGGTCAGGTTGTTCATCGTGCCCTGCGAGCACGACATCGCCTCCAGCGCACCGAACAGCGTGTTGGTCACCGCCTGCGAGACCTCGACATTGCCGGCAACAACGGCAGCCGGATAGCGCGGCGCGAGCATCGAACCTTCTGGCACGATCACCTTGATCGGCCTGAGGCAGCCGGCATTCATCGGGATCGCATCGTCGACCATGACGCGGAAGACATAGAGCACGGCGGCGCGGGTCACCGGCGCCGGGGCATTGAAGTTGTCCTCGCGCTGCGGCGAGGTGCCGGTGAAGTCGACCGTCGCCTCGCGCTTCTCGCGGTCGACGGTGATCTTCACCTTGATCGCGCAGCCCTGGTCCATCGGATAGGTGAACTCGCAATCGTGGAGCTTGGCGAGCAGCCGCGCGACGCTCTCGGCGGCATTGTCCTGGACATGACCCATATAGGCCTGCACCACGTCGAGGCCGAAGGAGCGGATCATCTTCTTCAGCTCCGCCACGCCCTTTTCGTTGGCTGCGATCTGCGCCTTCAGGTCGTTGACGTTCTGGACGACGTTGCGCACGGGGTAGCGCGCCCCGGTCAGGAGCTTGATCAGCTCCTCCTCGCAGAAGCGTCCCTGATCGACGATCTTGAAATTGTCGATATAGACGCCTTCTTCCTCGATGTTCGTCGCCAGCGGCGACATCGAGCCCGGTGCGGTGCCGCCGACATCGGCGTGGTGGCCGCGGCTCGCCACCCAGAACAGGATGTCCTTGTCCTGCGCGTCGAAGACCGGCGTGCAGATCGTGATATCCGGCAGGTGCGTGCCGCCGTTATAGGGCGCGTTCAGGCAGTAGACGTCCCCCGGCCGGATCACCGGGTTGTTCGAGATCACCGTCTCGACCGAGCGGTCCATCGAGCCGAGATGCACGGGCATGTGCGGCGCATTGGCGACGAGCGCGCCGGTCTGGTCGAAGACCGCGCAGGAGAAGTCGAGCCGCTCCTTGATGTTCACGGAATAGGCGGTGTTCTGCAGCGTCACGCCCATCTGCTCGGCGATCGACATGAACAGGTTGTTGAAGATCTCGAGCATGACCGGATCGGCCTTGGTGCCGATCGCCGCCTGCTGGATCAACGCCTTGCTGCGCACGAGGACGAGATGGTCCTTGGCCGTGAGCTTGGCGCTCCAGCCCTCCTCCACCACCACGGTCTGGTTCGGCTCGATGATGATGGCCGGCCCGGCGACCGACTGTCCCGGCGCCAGCGCCTCGCGCCGCACGATCGCCGCGTCATGCCACTGCCCCTTCGAGAACAGGCGGGTACGCTCGGCGATGGCCGGCTCGCCGGCCGCCTCGCTGGCCGAGGCCTCCTCGAACTTCGCGCCGCCGCCGACCGCCTCGACCTCGACCGCCTCGACGACCAGCGCCTTGGTCTCGTCGATGAAGCCGAAGCGCGCACGATGGGCGTTCTGGAAGGCCTCCTGCATTTCGGCGCGGCTGCCGAACGGCGTCGCGATCGCGGTGTCGGTGCCGGCATAGCGGATATGGGCGCGGACATGGATGGCAATGTCGCCTGCCGGCACGCCCTGGCCTGCAACCTCGGCCGTCGCCTCGGCGCCGAGCCGCTCGGCTACGGTCGCGATCGCCGCCTTGGCCTCGCCATCGAGGGGCACGTCGAGCGCGGCCGTTCGCGTCGCCCGGATCTCGGCAAGGCCCATGCCATAGGCCGAGAGTAGGCCGGAGAACGGGTGCAGCAGCACGGTCTTGATGCCGAGCGCGTCGGCGACGAGACAGGCATGCTGGCCGCCCGCGCCGCCGAAGGAGTTCAGCGCATAGCGGGTGATGTCGTAGCCGCGCTGCACCGAGATCTTCTTGATCGCCTCGGCCATGTTGGCGACGGCGATCTGGATGAAGCCGTCGGCGACCTCCTCGGGCGAGCGGCCGTCACCAACCTGTGCCGCCAGCGTCGCGAATTTCTTGCGCACCGTCTCGACATCGAGCGGCGCATCCTGCTTCGGGCCGAAGATCGCCGGGAAATAGGACGGGATCAGCTTGCCGACCATGACGTTCGCGTCGGTCACCGCGAGAGGGCCGCCACGGCGATAGGCGGCAGGCCCCGGATTGGCGCCAGCGGAATCCGGGCCGACGCGGAAGCGCGCCCCGTCGAAATGCAGGATCGAGCCGCCACCCGCGGCGACCGTATGGATCAGCATCATCGGCGCGCGCATGCGCACCCCTGCGACCTCGGTCTCGAAGGCGCGCTCATACTCGCCGTCGAAATGGGCGACGTCGGTCGAGGTGCCGCCCATGTCGAAGCCGATCACCTTGTCGAAGCCAGCCGAGCGGCCGGTCTCGGCGAGGCCGACGACACCGCCGGCCGGGCCCGACAGGATCGCGTCCTTGCCCTGGAAGAGCTCGGCGGCGGTGAGCCCGCCCGAGGACATCATGAACATCAGGCGCGCGCCGGTGCGGGCGATATCGAGCTCTTCGGAGACCTGCGCGACATAGCGGCCGAGGATCGGCGAGAGATAGGCGTCGACAACGGCGGTGTCGCCGCGCCCGACGAGCTTGATCAGCGGCGAGACCTCGTGGCTGACCGAGACCTGGGGAAAGCCGATCTCGCGGGCGATACGCGCCGCGACCTGCTCATGCGCCGGATAGCGATAGGCGTGCATGAAGACGATGGCGACGGCGCGGAAGCCGGCATCGTATTGCGCCTGCAGGGCGGCGCGGATCGCCGCCTCGTCAGGCGCCTGCTCGACGGCGCCGTCGGCCAGCACGCGCTCCTCGACCTCGACCACCGCCTCGTAGAGCTGCTCCGGCTTGATGATCTCCTTGGCGAAGATGTCGGGCCGGGCCTGGTAGCCGATGCGCAGCGCATCGCGAAAACCCTTGGTGGTGACGAGCAGCGTGCGGTCACCCTTGCGCTCCAGCAGCGCGTTGGTCGCGACCGTGGTGCCCATCCTGACCTCGCCGACCAGCGCCTCGGGGATCGGCTCGCCGGCCTTCAGTCCGAGATGGTCGCGAATGCCCTGCACGGCTGCGTCGCGGTAGGCGCCGGGGTTCTCCGAGAGCAGCTTCCTGGCATGAAGCTTGCCATGCAGATCACGGCCGATCACGTCGGTGAAGGTGCCGCCACGGTCGATCCAGAAATCCCAACGGCTCGCGGTCATCGCACCCTCCCAAGTGACGACAGAGATTTGGATTACACTTCATCGATAAATCGTCGATGAAAAATTGACAAGTCGAATTCGGCGGCTACGATCGCAATTGTGACCGGAACATGGCTGAGGGGCCAGGCCGGCCGGGACAAGGGAGAGAGCAATGACGGGATCGGCCCTGGCCTTCTGGCCCGGAGAGCGCCGGCGCTTCAACGCCGTCCGCATGGCTCAGCCTGTCCCGGCGCAGCGGAGCGCCAGATGATCCGCACGGCGCTCGACAAGCTCTACCTCTTCGCCGGCTACGCCGCCGGCTGCTTCCTGATTGCGATTCTCGTTCTGATGATGGGGCTCTCGCTCGGCCGCGAGGTCGGGTTCAACATTCCCGCCGGCGACGACTTCACCTCCTGGTGCATGGCCGCGATGGCCTTTCTCGGCCTCGCCCACACCTTCAAATCCGGCGAGATGATCCGGGTCGGCCTCTTGATCGACCGCTTCAAGGGCCGCAAGCGCTGGCTGTTCGAGACCTTCTCCCTCGTGCTCGGCCTCGGCTTCACCGGCTTCTTCGCCTGGCACGCCTCGGTGATGACCTGGCAGTCCTATGCCTTCAACGACGTCGCCGGCGGCGTGGTCGCCATGCCGATGTGGATTCCGCAGCTCGGCTTCTCGGGCGGGCTGGTCATCCTGTTCATCGCCATGCTCGACGAATTCATCCATGTCGTGCTGCGCGGCAACGAACCGCGCTACGAGAAGCCTCCCCCGCAATCCGACGAGGAGATCGTCGAGCGCGCCATGCAGAGCGGGGTCTGAGCCATGTCCATGATCGAAATCTCTGCGCTGCTGCTCGGCCTGCTGGCTGTACTGCTGGCGGGCGGCGTCTGGATCGCGATCTCGCTGATGGCCTGCGGCTGGGTGGCGATGCAGTTCGTCGCCGGAGGGATTCCGGCCGGCTCCGTGCTCGCCACGACGATCTGGGGCAACAGCGCCTCCTGGACGCTCGCCGCCCTGCCGCTCTTCATCTGGATGGGCGAGATCCTCTATCGCACCCGGCTTTCAGAAGAAATGTTCCGCGGCCTCGCCCCCTGGCTGAACTGGCTCCCGGGCCGGCTGATGCACGTCAACGTGCTGGCCTGCGGCATCTTCGGCTCGGTTTCCGGCTCGTCGGCGGCGACATGCGCAACGGTGGCCAAGATCGCCCTGCCCGAGCTGAAGAAGCGCGGCTACAACGAGAAGCTCGCTCTCGGCTCGCTCGCCGGCGCCGGCACGCTCGGCATCCTGATCCCGCCATCGATCACCATGGTGGTCTATGCGGTGGCGGCCAACGTCTCGATCATCCAGGTCTTCCTCGCCGGCTTCCTGCCCGGCCTGCTCGTGATGGCGCTCTATTCCGGCTACATCGCGGTCTGGCACCTCATGCATCCCGACAAGGCGCCGCCGCCCGAGCCGAAGATGCCGCTGCGCGAGAAGCTCAGGGAATCCGCCAACCTGATTCCCTGCATGCTGCTGATCGCGCTGGTCTTCCTGTCGCTGCTGCTGGGCTGGGCGACGGCGACCGAATGCGCCGCCTGGGGCGTGCTCGGCTCCTTCGGCATCGCCTGGTGGTCGGGCTCGCTCACCAGGGAAGCCTTCTGGCAGAGCGTGATGGGCACGACGCGGATCACCTGCATGATCATGCTGATCCTCGCCGGCGCCTCCTTCATGTCGACTTCGATGGCCTATACCGGCATCCCGCTGGCGCTGGCCGCCTGGGTCGACTCGCTGCACCTCTCGCCCTACGCGCTGATCGCCGCGCTGACCGTGATGTACATCATCCTCGGCGCCGCGCTCGACGGCATCTCGATGATCGTGCTGACCACCGCGATCGTCATCCCGATGATCAAGGCCGCCGGCTTCGACCTCGTCTGGTTCGGCATCTTCCTGGTGCTGATCGTCGAGATGGCAGAGGTCTCGCCGCCCGTAGGCTTCAACCTCTTCGTGCTCCAGACCATGTCCGGCAAGGATTCCAACACGGTGGCGCTCGCCGCCCTGCCCTTCTTTTTTCTGCTGGTCGCCGCAGTGGCGATCATTACCATCTTCCCGCAGATCGTGATGTATCTGCCCGAACTCGCCTTTCCGAAATGATGCGCAACGACAATCACAACCAAGAGGGAACGGAGAACACCATGAAGCGTATCGATTTCATCAGGGGCCTGCTGGTCGCAGGCGTCGCCGCCACCAGCCTTTCATTCGCGGCGACCGGCGCGCTGGCGCAGACGAAATGGAACCTGCCGGCGGCCTATCCGGGCGACAATCCCCACACCGAGAACCTCGTCACCTTCGCCAAGGACGTCGAGGCGGGAACCGGCGGCAAGCTCTCGGTCACCGTCCACGCCAACGCCTCCCTGTTCAAGGCGCCCGAGATCAAGCGCGCCGTGCAGACCGGCCAGGCCCAGATGGGCGAAGTGCTGATGTCGATCCACGAGAATGAGGATCCGGTCTTCGGCATCGACGTCGTGCCCTTCCTCGCCACCTCCTTTGCGGATTCCAAGAAGCTCTATGCCGCCTCGAAGGCGGCGGTCGAGAAGAAGCTCGACAGCCAGGGCATCAAGCTGCTGTTCATGGTCCCCTGGGCGCCGCAGGGCGTCTACGCCAAGAAGGACCTGAACTCGACCGACGACATGAAGGGCCTGAAATGGCGGGCCTATAATGTCGGCACCACCCGCCTCGGCGAGATCCTCGGCATGCAGTCGGTGACGATCCAGGCGGCCGAGCTGCCGCAGGCGCTGGCGACCGGCGTCGTCAACTCCTTCATGTCCTCCGGCGGCACCGGCTACGATTCCAAGGCCTGGGAGACGCTGAGCCATTTCTACGACGTCCAGGCCTGGATTCCGAAGAACGCCACCTTCGTCAACAAGGCCGCCTTCGCCGCCCTCGACAAGGCGACGCAGGACGCGATCCTCAAGGCGTCGGCCGATGCCGAGGCACGCGGCTGGAAGCTCTGGGAAGAGAAGACCAACTGGTATCTCGACCAGCTCAAGTCGAAGGGCATGAAGGTCCAGAAGCCGAGCGAAGCGCTCGCCTCCGGCTTCAAGAAGGCCGGCGACACCCTGACCGCCGACTGGCTGAAGAAGGCCGGCGCCGACGGCCAGGCGATCATCGACGCCTACAAGAAGATGTGACGCCACGCATAGCCGCCCGCTCGCGCGCGGGCGGCTATGCACACCGGCCCACGACATGACGAGGCCCCGCTTGCGAGGGACCTCGCCGCCAAGGATGACCGCGCGATGCAAGATCCCGACGCCACCCCGCCCGATACGAAGCTTGCGGCCTCGCTGCTCGGCCCGATCGTCTCCTCCGGCCATCTGGCTTCGGGCGCGATGCCGGCCCTCTCGGAGTTCGAGTTCGCGCTCAGCATGACGGTGCACGCCTTCCATCGCTGGATGCTGCGCGGCATGACGGCGGCGGGCATCCCCGATCTGACGCCGATGGACGTGCTGGTGCTGCACAACGTCAACCATCGCGGCAAGCCCAAGCGCCTCGCCGATATCTGCCTGATCCTCAATATCGAGGACACGCATGTCGTGAACTACGCGCTGAAGAAGCTCGAGCGCCTCGGCCTGATCAAGGGCGGGCGCAAGGGCAAGGAAAAGACCGCCGCGGTGACCCCCGCTGGCGAGGAGGCCTGCCGGCGCTATGCCCAGGTCCGCGAGCAATTGCTGGTGAAATCGGTGCTGGCGACGGGCATCGACCCGGCGCGCCTCTCCGAGATCGCCGCCGTGATGCGCTCGCTCTCCGGCCAGTACGACCAGGCGACGCGTGCTGCGGCAAGCCTTTAGGCTCTCCCCGGCAGAGCGTTACTTCGCCGCTTCGGCGTAGCGCGCAGCGTACTCCGCCTCGAGCCCGCCGAGCCTCGACCAGAAGCCGCGCGGCGGCGCGCCTGTCAGCCGGTCCTCGAGGATGCCGAGATGCATGTGCCAGCCGCCGGAGACGCTGGTCATCTCGGCCTTGTCGGCCAGCTTGCGATGCGTCACCACGAGCCTGACCCGTTCGCCTTCCGGCGCAAGTTCGAACGTCACCTCCGATGTCGCCTGCCCCTCGCCCGGCCAGGTGAAGGCGATCGCCCGCTGCGGCTCGTAGCGTGTCACCGTGCCGTGGCTGAGCCACCCCTTCTCATGCACCTCGCGATAGCGCTCGGGCGGCGCCTCGTCGGTGATCTCCGAGTGCTTGAACAGCAGTTCGGCCTTGCCGCCGACCCGCGGCTCGATCTCGCCCGAGGCCAGCCAGGTCCCGCGCTTGCCGGACTCGGTGATGTAGGCCCAGACCCGCTCCAGCGGCCCGGGCAGGACACGCTCGAAACGCACCGCGCCGCTTTCCAGGACAACCCCGTACTCGTTCATCACGCCACTCCCTCGTCCTTCTCGGGTTTTGCCAGTTCCTGCTCCAGCCGGCCGAGCGAGGCGTTCCAGAAGCCGCGCACCTGCCGGACCCAGGCCTCGAATGCCTCCAGCCCCTCGGGATCGAGCCGATAGATGCGGCGCTGGCCGCTGACCTCGACCGTCACCAAGCCGGCCGCCTTCAGCACCTTGAGATGCTGCGAGATCGCCGGCGCGCTGACCTCGAAGCGCGCCGTGATCTCGCCGGCCGCAAGCGCCCCCTCGCCCAGCATCTCGATGATGCGGCGGCGCGTCGGGTCTGCGAGAGCCATGAACCTGTCCATGTCCCGATACTTCATTTTCTGCTTAATTAAGTCAATACAAAAATGAATTGTGCCAGCGGCCCTGTACCTGACGCGGCCTCCCCTTGCGTCGGGCGACTTGCCTCGGCGTCGGCAACGGGCGATGGAACCGGCTCCCGCCCTGCCCAAAAGATCGCCATGCCCAGCCGCAACACCACGCTCGCCGGTATCGCAATGATGCTGCTGGGCATCCTGCTGTTCTCGCTCAACGACGTGATGGGGAAATGGCTGGTCGCGACCTATACGGTCGGCCAGGTCCTGCTCCTGCGTTCGGCAGCCGCACTCCTGGTGATCATCCCCTTCGTGGTGAAGCAGGGCGTAGGCCGCACGCTACGCCCCGAGCGGCCCGGCCTGCAGCTGCTGCGCGTCACGCTCGGCTCCTGCGAGGTCGCTCTCTTCTATTGGGCAGTCTCCTATCTGCCTCTCGCCGACACGATGACACTCTGGCTGGCCGCGCCGGTCTGGGCGGTGGTGCTGGCGGCGCTGCTACTCGGCGAACGGGTCGATGCCGGCCGCTGGCTCGCGGTGGCTGCGGGCTTCGTCGGCGTCGCGATCGCGCTCAACCCCTCCGGGCAGAGCCTGTCCCTGCCGGCGATCATTGCGCTGGTCGGCAGCTTCTCCTTTGCGGCCATGATGATCACCGGCCGGCAACTGCGCGGAACGCCCGACGTCACCCTGGTCTTCTGGCAGACGCTCGGCGCGCTGGTGATGGGCCTCGTGCTGCTGCCCACCGGCTGGGTGACGCCGACCCTTGCCGATCTCGGCCTGCTCGGCCTGCTCGGCATCATCGCCATGGTCGCGCATCTGTGCGTCACGCGCTCGCTGAAGCTGGCTGAGGCCTCGGTCGTGGTGCCCTACCAGTACACGCTGATCGTCTGGGCGCTGGTGTTCGGCTGGTTCGTCTTCGGCGACTGGCCGACGCCGACCATGCTGTTCGGCGCCGCCCTCATCATCGCCGCCGGCCTCGCTTTGCTCGTGCTCGAAAGGCGGGCCGGAAACGCGCTGTCCGAGGCAGCCGCCAAGGACCGCGTCGAACAGAACTAAGCGCGCGCGCCAGCGGCGGCCGCCGCAGCCCGCTGCCGGTTCGGCCGTCTGGCGATCGTCCCGCTCCCTGCCGGGGTGTCCTGCGTCGAGGTCGGGGCTGCGGGGCTGGTATCGTCGGCGCGGACGCGCGACAAGTCTCCGGCCCGGCCGCAGAGCCGGGCGCTGGCGAGGAACGATGATGGCGACGATCTCCTATCTGACGACGGTGCAGTTCGGCTTCGGCGAATTGAAGGCGGTTGCCGACGGCCTCGCCCAGTTCGGCATCTCCCGTCCGCTGATCGTCACCGACCGCGGCCTCGCCGCCACCGATCTGATCGGGCGCCTGCGCGCCGTCTCGCCTGTCCTCGGCAATGCCGCGCTTTTCGCGGAGACCCCAACCAACCCGACCGAGGAAGCCGTCCTCTCCGCGCTCGCCGTCTATCGCGAGCACGCTTGCGACGGGCTTATCGCCATCGGCGGCGGTTCGCCGATCGATCTCGCCAAGGGCGTCGCCCTACTCGCCGGCCATGACGGTCCGCTCGAAACCTATGCCGCGATCCTCGGCGGCATCCCGAAGATCACCGCCAAGGTCGCGCCGGTCATCGCCATCCCGACCACGGCCGGCACCGGCAGCGAGGTCGGCCGCGCTGCCCTGATCACGCTGAACGACGGCCGCAAGCTCGGCTTCATCTCGCCCCACCTGATCCCGAAGCTCGCTATCTGCGATCCCGAGCTGACGCTCGGCCTGCCGGCCTGGCTCACCGCCGCGACCGGCATGGACGCGATCACCCATTGCATCGAGACCTATCTCAGCCCGCGCGACAACCCGGTCGCCGAGGCGATCGCGCTGGACGGGCTGAAGCGCGCGGTCGGCCATATCGAACGCGCCGTCGTCGACGGCTCCGACCGCGAGGCACGCAAGGAAATGCTGATGGCGGCCCTGCAGGGCGGCCTCACCTTCCAGAAGGGGCTCGGCGCCGTGCACGCCCTCTCCCATCCGCTCGGCGGGTTGAAGCAGGTCTCGCTGCATCACGGCACGCTGAACGCCGTGCTCCTGCCGGCCGTGCTGCGCTTCAACGAGCCTTCGGCCAAGGACAAGTATGCCGAGATTCGTCGCACACTCGGCCTCTCCGCCGATGCCGATCTCGCAGAATGGATCGCCGGCCTCACCGCAAGGCTCGGCATGCCGGCCTCGCTCTCGGCGATGGGCGTGCCGCGCGAGGTCCTGCCCGCCATCGCAGAGGCCGCGGTGAAGGATCATTCCAGCGCAAGCAATCCGCGCGCCGCCAGCGCCGCGGACTATGAGGCCATGCTGGAAGAGTCCTTCGGCTGACCGGAAAGCGCGATAGGAAAGTCACAATCAGCGACGGTTTGCGCCCGAAAGGCAACCGTCGCCTTGACCGGAACGGGGCTCGCCGCCATCGTAGCGGAACGGATTCAGTCCCTTTTTCCGAAGGCCGCCCATGCGCCGCGTTTCGCTCCTCTCGGCCCTTGCCGCCACGCTCTGCCTCGCTGCCCTGCCGGCGCGGGCAGGAGGTGAAGTTTATGGCGACCCGGCCTATCGCTCGGGCGGCCGCTATGTCGACCCGGCCGACCGCGCCGAAGAACGCATCATCCCGATGTACGGCAACCTGCCTGCCTGCGAGGACCCGGCGGTGCTGGGCGAGATCACGAGTTGGTTCAATTCGCGCGAAGCCAAGTTCTGGGGCCCGCTGCGAGTTGTCAGCTTCGACCATGTCCGGCCGATCGCCTGGCGCCCCTGGGGTGCGGACTTCATCCCGCGCCGCTTCTGCACCGCGCGCGTCATGACCAATGACGGCGTCCTGCGCCGGGTCGACTACTCCGTGCGTGAGAACCTCGGCCTGTTCGGCTGGACCTGGAACGTCAACTGGTGCGTCGACGGGCTCGACCGCCACCGCTCCTACGCCCCCGGCTGCCAGATGGCGCGCCCCGGCCCCGAGCGGTAACGTCGGCGCATGAAGCTTTCACGCGCCTGGCTGTCATCGCTGGCGCTGCTCGGTCTTGTTGCCTTCGGCGCTCCGGCGCAGGCGCAGCATAGCCGTGGCGGTGCGCCCGGCGATTTTGATTTCTATGTGCTCGCCCTCTCCTGGTCGCCGGGCTTTTGCGAGTTGGAGGATGGCGGCCGCGGGCGGGCGCGCGAGCAATGCGCGCCCGGCGCCAATCTCGGCTTCGTCGTGCACGGGCTCTGGCCGCAGAACGAGCGAGGCTATCCGACCGATTGCGGCCCGTCCGGGCGCAGTCCTTCACGAATGGCGATGTCGGAAGCCGAGGGGCTGTTCCCGTCCGAAGGGCTCGCCCGCTATCAATGGCGCAAGCACGGCACCTGCACCGGCTCGAGCCCGAGCGACTATTTCGCCGATGTTCGCCGCGCCCGCGAGAAGATCGTGATCCCGCCTCCCCTGCGCGACAGCGGCCGCGAGCAGATCTGGACGCCGATGGATCTCGAACGCGCCTTCGTTGCCGCCAATCCCGGCTTGCGCACCGACATGATGTCGGTCGCCTGCCGCCGCGGCGTGCTCCAGGAAGTGCGGATCTGCTTCACCCGGGACCTGCGGAGCTTCCGCACCTGCCAGGAAGTCGACCGCTCCGGCTGCCGGGCGCCGGACTTCAAGGTCAACGCCAGTCCCTGAGCCCTAGCTGCCACGGCCGATATCAGCCGGAGCGAGATCGGGCCCGGGCATGCTCAAGCAGAGCCGTCAGCGGTCAGCTTGAAGAAAATCCGATAAAACAAGGGATTAGAGCATTTCCGCGTTTCAAGGAAATGCTCTAAGACCGCTGCATGAACTACCGTCACGGCTTTCACGCCGGCAATTTCGCCGACATCCTGAAGCACGTCATGCTGATGCGTATCCTCACGCATCTCAACGGCAAGGATAAGCCCTACCGCATCATCGACACCCACGCCGGCGCCGGACGTTACGATCTCGGCTCGGACGAGGCTCTGCGCACACATGAATGGCGCGACGGCGTGGCACGGCTCGACCAGTCCCTTCTCGCCCCGGCGGTGGAGGAACTGCTCGCCCCCTGGCGCAAGGCGGTGGCGGCCGCTCGAGCTCTCTACGGCGCCGACGCCTACCCCGGCTCGCCTTGGCTCTGCCGTCAGGCGATGCGCGCCGACGATCGCTTGATCGCCGCCGAGCTGCACGAGAACACCCACCGCAAGCTGGTCCAGGCAATCGGAAGCGACTCGCGTTGCAAGGCGCTGGCCATCGACGGCTGGGTCGCCCTCGGCGCCAATGTGCCGCCAAAGGAGCGGCGCGGACTGGTCCTGATCGATCCGCCCTTCGAGGAGAAGGACGAGTTTGCGACGCTCGCCGACGCCTTCGTCGCCGCCTGGCGCAAATGGCCGACCGGCACCTACGCGCTCTGGTATCCGATCAAGGATCGGCGGCCCGTGGATGGCCTCGTATCGGCAATTTCGGACGCCGGCATTGGCCGCCTGCTCAGGCTCGAGATCGATGTCGATCGGCCTGAGGCAGCCGGAGGTCTCGGCGCGACCGGGCTGCTGGTCGTCAATCCGCCCTGGCTGCTCGCGCAGGAAGCGGAAATCCTGCTGCCGGCGCTGTGCGAGCGCCTCGCGCAAGGCCCGCGGCCGCGCTATCGATGCGAGGCGATCCGCCCCGACGGCTGATCGTTCCGATTCGCAGCGAGCCCGAGAGCCTTGCCATGCTGACCTTGCGTTCTTCCCCCGCCTCGCCCTTTGGCCGCAAGGTCAAGATCTCCATGATCGAGCTCGGTCTCACGGACAAGATCGAGATCTTGGTGGCCGACACCACCAACCCCGCCGACCCTCTGCGTAAGCAGAACCCGCTCGGCAAGATACCGACCCTTGTCCTCGAGGACGGGTCGAGCCTGTTCGATTCGCGGGTCATCGTCGACTATCTCGACCATCTTGCCGGTGGCTGGCGGATCATCCCGGCCGGTGCGGAACGCTTCGCGCAATTGCGGCTGCAGGCGCTCGCCGACGGCATCTGCGACGCAGCCTTGCTCCAGGTCTACGAAGTCCGCTTCAGGGCGGTTGAGATGCGCCACGCCGGCTGGGTCGAGAACCAGCAGGGCAAGATCGACCGGGCGCTAGCTACACTCGAAGCCGAGCCGCCGGCCTTTGCCGACCGCCCGCGAATCGGCGAAATCGCACTTGCCTGCGCGCTCGGCTATCTCGACCTGCGCCATGAAGGCAAATGGCGCGCAGCGCATCCGCGCCTCGTCGCCTGGCTCGATGCCTTCGCTGCAAAGGTGCCGGCCTTCGAGGCGACACGCTTCAAGGGCTGACGGTAGCCTCATAGCCGGCCAGACGGTTCACGGCGCTACGCCCCGTCTATCCGATTGCAGTTCCGAACAAGGCCGCTCCTGAGGGGCGGCCTTTTGTGCAATGTCCGGGCAAGACAAGGCTGCGAAAAGCTTCACGGCGGCCAAGCTCCGGGCAAAGAAAAACCCGGTGGCCGAAGCCACCGGGTCTCGTTCCGTCTCCGGGAGGAGAAATCAGAACTTGTAGCTGAGGCGGGCGCGGACGACCGAGAAGTCGGTGCCGACCTTGGTGCCGAAGCCAGCGATGTTCTTCTCGCCGAGGTCGACGTAGAGGTACTCGACGCCGCCGATCAGGTTGTTGGTGAAGGCGTACTCGACGCCCGCGCCGACAGCCCAGCCACCGGTGTGGGTGCGGTCGGACGAGAAGGCCAGACCCGGGATCGAGGTCTTGACGTTGCCGTAGGCCCAACCACCGGTGACGTAGGGCAGGAACCGGTCGAAGGCGACGCCGACGCGAGCGCGGACGGTGCCGAAGTACTCGGTCTTGACGCTGTCACCGAAGACGTCGCGGCCGGTGCCGAGATCGGCGCCCTGGATGTCAGCTTCGAGGCCGACCACGAACTGGCCGATCTGGTAGTTGTAGCCGACCTGGCCACCGCCGACGAAGCCGTCGAGGTCGCCGATGTTGTTTGCCCAGCCGTTGAGGCTCACGTTACCCCAGCCGTAGCCGGCGTTGGCACCGACGTAGAAGCCGGTCCAGGTGAAGACCGGAACGTAGACCGGAGCAACGACCGGGCCCTTGCGGCTCGGCAGGTCGGCAGCGGAGGCAGCGCCGGCGGCGATGAGGCCAAGGGCCGCAACGCCCGAGAGCAGAAACTTCTTCATAGTATACTCCTTGGTGTCGTCACTGGGGCCGGCGCTGGACCGACGGTGATTTCGATGTCCCCGTTATAGGGGTATTCGCTGGCCGTGTCTGTTGCTGCGAAAACACAACTGCTTGCCAGACCGCGGCGAAATTGCGGCAGAATGCGGAACCATAAAGGCATATTGATCAACTTCGGTTAGTGATTGTTAAGATAGCGTGAATGGTGAATCAAACGGTAACGTATCGGCAGCCGCCAAATCTATGACTGGACGACGCGAACACATTAACGCCGCAATCTGAATTCGGTTCCCGCGCTCCTCGCAGGCCCGCCTCTCGGGGGCCCGCCGGCCCGGCTGCTTGCAGGCTCCCTCGCCCCATGCTTTAGCCGACATTCCCGCCCGCCACCGAGACGTTTTGCGTGCCGCCTCTCTCGATTTTCATCATTGCCCGCGACGAAGCCGACCGGATCGGCCGGACCATTGCGGCGGTGCGCTCGCTGAGCGACGACATCGTGGTGGTCGATTCCGGCTCGACAGACGGCACGCAGGCCGTTGCCGCCGGACTCGGCGCGCGCGTCATCGAGAACCCCTGGCCCGGCTACGGCCAGCAGAAGCGCTTCGCTGAGGACCAGTGCCGCCATCGCTGGCTGCTCAACCTCGATGCGGACGAGGTCGCGCCTCCCGAGCTCGTGGACGAGATCGCCGCCCTGTTCGCCACGGGGGAGCCCCCCGAGGAAGCCTACAGACTGCGTATCGCCGAGATGTTCCCCGGCGAGGGCGCGCCGCACCGCTTTGCCTACGCCCTGACACCGGTACGCCTCTATCGCAGCGACAAGGGGCGCTACTCGCCCTCCCCGGTGCATGACAGGGTCGAACTTCAGCCCGGAACCCGGGTCGGCCGGCTGAAAGGCACCATCCACCACTATTCCGTGCGTTCGCTCGGCGAGCAGATCGCCAAGCTCAATTCCTATAGCGACGCCCAAGCCGACGACCTCGATCAGCGTGGCGCGACGCTCTCGGCCTTGCGGCTGGCGCTGGAGTTCCCCGGCAACTTCTTCAAGGCCTATATCGGCCGCCGCCATGCGCTGCGCGGTGTCTACGGCTTCATGACGGCCATGAACTACGCATTCTATCGCTATCTGCGCGTCGCCAAGCACTGGGAGCGCCGGCTCCAGCGCCGCGGCGAGCGCCGTGAGGGAGGTCATGATGACCGCTGAAGTCGCACTCGTCACCGGTGGGGCGCGACGCATCGGCCGCGCCATCGTCGAGCGCCTGGCGGAAGCGGGCTATGCGGTCGTGATTCACTGCAATCAGTCCCGCAGCGAGGCCGAGGAGCTCGCCGCGCAGATTCGCGAAAAGGGCGGCCAGGCGGCCGTCGTCACAGCCGATCTGGCCGACGCCGCCTCCACCGACGGCCTGCCGGCGGCGGCGGAGGCGCCGTTCGGCCCGGTGACACTGCTGGTCAACAACGCTTCGAGCTTCCTGGTCGACGATGTCCGCTCCCTCGAGGTGCTGCGCTGGAACCGGCAGTTCTCGACCAACCTGCGCGCGCCCTCTGTCCTCGCCGGGGCGATGGCCAACCGGCTTCCGGCTGACCGGAAAGGCGCGATCGTCAACATCATCGACCAGCGCGTCTGGAAGCTGACGCCGCAATACTATTCCTACACCCTGACCAAGGCGGCGCTGCTGGCGGCGACGACGACCATGGCGCAGTCGCTCGCCCCGCGCATCCGCGTCAACGCCGTCGGTCCGGGCCCGACCTTCGCCAACTCCCATGGCGGCGAAAGCGCCCTCGCCACCGAGGCGGCTGGCACGGTGCTGAACCGCAAGGTCGAGCCCCGCGAGATCGCCGACGCGGTGCTCTATCTCGCCCGTGCCGAGGCGATCACCGGGCAGATGATCGCGGTCGACGCCGGCCAGCACCTGTCCTGGCGCACGCCCGATATCGTCGATTGACGGCGCGGAGCGCTCAGGCCTTGGCCTCGGTGCTGTAGGGCGCCCGGCCGCTCGCCAGCGCGTCATCGAGCAGTTCGAGCCGGTCCTGGCCCCAGAACACCTCGCCGCCGAGGACATAGCTGGGCGCGCCGAAGACGCCCGCCTTGACCGCCGCCTCGCTCGACGCGGCATAGCGCGCCGCCACCGCCTCCGATTCGGCCTGGCCGACCAGGGCCTCGCCGTCGAGCCCGGACGCTTCTGCCATCTCGATCACCAGCGCCCGCTGCGAGAGGTCCAGCTCCTGCGCCCAGACACCGGCCAGCACGCGCTCCATGAAAGCACCGGGGTCCTTGCCGGCGAGCGTCGCGGCGATCAACGCCCGATCCGCGAGCGCGATGTCGAGCGGGAAATGGCGTGGGAACAGGTTGAGAGGCTTGCCGCGCCGTTCGCGCCAGCGCTGCAGTTCGAGGATGCGGTAGCGCTGACGTACGGGGTGGCGCTTGGGCAGCGGCAGGCCGCCGGTCTCGTCGAAGACCAAACGCAGCGGCACCGGAAGATAGTTGACGGCGCAGCCATGGCGCGCGGCGATCGACAGGAAAAGCTCGTGCCCGAGATAGGTCCAGGGCGAAAGGAGGGAGAAGTAATAGTCGATCTGTCGCTGCATCGCCGGTCTCCACGCAAGGCGCGAGAGATTGCCCTCTAGCGATGCGCCGCGACAAGTCGTTCCGGCGCGAATGCTCATGCGCGAATCGCGTGAACGGGCTGAGCAGCAGCGTCCGAGCCTTCGGCGACGACGAGCGCTTTCCGGCTTTGCGCGCCTCAGGCGGCCTTGTTCTTCACCGCGCCGATGATCGCGGTCAGGATCGCGCCGCCGGCACCGCCGCTGATCAGGTTGGCGAGAATGCCGCCAATGCTGAGATTGCCGCCTGCCGCCGCCGCGGTGATCGCCGGCAGCACGATCGGAACCAGCTGGCCGAGCACGCCGCCGCCGACAAGACCGGCGATCGTGTTGCCGATGGTACCGAGATCGAAGGTCGGCGAAGCCTTGCCGGCCGCATTGCCGCCGATCGCGCCGGCGACCAGGTTCATCAGGATCTGTTCCATGCGTCCCCCGCAGCCATGTTGATGGTGGATGACCGCGGAAGGATGACTCCGTCCCGTCCCGCAAGCAACAAAAGATGACGCAAGGGCAGGCCAGCGAGGATCAGCCCAGCGCGATCGCCGAGATCAGCCGGCCGTAGTCGGCCTCCTGGCGATGGGTCGTGCGCCGATAGCTGTAGAATCTGGACTCGTCGCCATAGGTGCACAGGGCGAGATCGATGAAGCGGCCGATTCCCGCCTCCTGGGCGCGGTGGGCGATGAAGGCCGGCAGGTCGAACATCGCATGAGCCGGACGCTCGGAAGCGTGGAAGAAGCGCGAATAGGTCGCGTTCTCTGCCTTGAAGCGCTCGATGAACTCCGGCCCGACCTCATAGGCCGCGGCACTGATCGTCGGGCCGAGCACCGCGACGATGCGCTCGCGGCGCGCGCCGAGCTTCTCCATCGCCGTCACGGTCGCGCCGACGACGCCGCCGAAAGCACCCTTCCAGCCGGAGTGGGCCGCGCCGATGACCCCCGCCTCGCTGTCGGCGAACAGGATCGGCCCGCAATCGGCGCTGGAGACACCGAGCGCGACGCCATGGGCGATCGTCACCATCGCGTCGGCCTTCGGGCGCTCATCCGGCCAGGGACCGGTCACCACCGCCACATCCGGCGAGTGCACCTGGTAGATGCTGACGAGCTTGTCACGCTCGACGCCGAGATGGGCGGCCATCCGCGCGCGGTTCTCGGTGACGTGGGCCTGGTCGTCCTGCGAGCCGACGCCGCCGTTCAGCGAGGCGTAGATCCCGGTCGAGACCCCACCCTCGCGCGTGAAGAAGGCGTGCCGGATGCCGGTTTCGCCGGCGAGGTCAGGAGAGGTGATGAACATCGCTTTCCGGCTCCGTTTCAGGGGGCGGCCTGCTCTGGCAGGCGATGAAGGTCAAATCCGGGCAGAAGCGGCAGGCGCGGGTCGGCCAGTGCCAGCACCTTGAAGAGCTGCCCCATATCGGTAGCGGTGCCGGCCTCGACCAGCCGGTTCGCACCCGCGGCGAGCGTGCGCGCCTGCTCCGGCGTCGCCCGCCGCGACAGCGCCGCGACGCGCTGCTCCAGTCCCAATGCCAGCAGAAAATCGCGCTGCGTTGCCGGACCGTGCGCCGTCGCGCCGGCCGCCAACCCAGCCTGCGCCATGCGCGCGAAATCGACATGCACGGTGAGGTCGGCATCGCCGGGCTCGGCCAGCGGATCGACGAATCCGTGCTGCCGCATCGCCTGAAGGGTATCGCCGAAGCCGGTCTGCGCCGCGCCATAGTCGATGAAGAGCCCCGCGCCGCCCTCTGCCGCGACATGGCGCGCGACCATCGCGACCGTCTCCAGCGCCGCAAGCGGCTGCTCCAGCACGGCGCCTTGCGGGGCTGCGCGCGCGATCTGCCTTTCGGGCTCGGCAGACAGGCCGAAGGCAAAGCGCCCCTCGCCGTCGAGGCCGACCAGCCGTTCGCGCCAGCCTTCTGGCGTCAGCACGAACTGGTCGAGCGGCAGCGCATCGAGGAATTCGTTGGCGACGACGATCGCGGGGCCTTCGAGCGCCTGGTCGAGCCGCTCATGCCAATGCGGCGCGACGCCGCTCGCCGCCAGCGTCGCCATCTGCCGCTCGCGCAGCACCGGGCTGGTTTCGACGAGATGGACCGTCAGCGCCTCGCGAAAGCCCGGCACGACCCTGCCCGCCCGCAGCATGTCCTGCATCAGCGTGCCACGTCCCGGTCCGAGCTCGACGAGGCGGAACGCGGCCGGCTCGCCCATCATCCGCCAGACCGTCGCGGCCCAGAGCCCGACCAGCTCGCCGAAGATCTGGCTGATCTCCGGCGCTGTGGTGAAATCGCCCTCCGCGCCGAACGGGTCCTGCTTCATGTAGTAGCCATGGCTGGGATGGCCGAGGCAGAGCGCCATGTAGCGGGAGAGGCTGAGCGGCCCCTCCTGTGCGATCAGCCCTGCGAGGTCCAGCGCCAGCGGCGTCACGGTTGCGCCGGCCCTCGCCGGGCGCCCAGGAACAGGGCGAGACCGGCCAGGAACAGCGGGATCGACAGCAGCATGCCCATGGTCAGGCCGCCACCGGCACCGCTGCCCGTCCCGAACAGGAAGCCGAGCTGCGGATCGGGCTCGCGGAAGAATTCGGCGACGATGCGCGCCACTGCATAGCCCATGCCGAACACGCCAGCGACGAGGCCCGGCCTCTTGAACCCGCCAGCCCGCACGATGAGAGCGAGCAGGATGAAGAGCACCAGCCCCTCGCCAAAGGCCTCGTAGAGCTGGCTCGGATGGCGTGGCACCGGCCCGGCATGGGGGAAGACCATCGCCCAGGGCACGTCCGGCGCCGGCCGGCCCCAGAGCTCGGCATTGATGAAATTGGCGATGCGGCCAAGGAACAGGCCGATCGGCACGACCGCGGCCGAGAGATCGAAGACGCTGAGCACCGGCACGCCGCGCCGGCGGGCGAACAGGACGAGCCCGGTCGCGGCCCCGATCAGTCCGCCATGGAAGGACATCCCGCCCTGCCAGACCGCGATGATGTCCTGCGGCCGGGCGAGATAGCGTTCGAGATCGTAGAACAGCACGAAGCCGAGGCGCCCGCCGAGCACGACGCCGAGCGCGACGAAGAGCAGCATGTCGTCGAGTTGGTCGGCCCCGGGCCGAGCACGCCCACCCCACAGCCCATCGGCCATCACCAGCTTGCGAGCATACCACCAGCCGCCGAGCAGCCCGGCGACATAGGCGAGCCCGTACCATTTGATCGCGAGCGGCCCGATCTGGAGCGCGACCGGATCGATCACCGGGAAGGGAAGGACGAAGACGGGCATGGGCAGGCAATCCGGGGGGCGTTGCGCGTGATGTCGAACGCTGACAGGGCGCGGTCAAGCGGAAATGCGCACCGCTCTCCCGCCGGCGACCGCATCGGCAGGCTCAGCCTGCGCTCCGGCCACGGCAGCCCGGAATCGTCGAACCGCGGTCAGTTATCCTTGGCCCGGCGACGGCGGACCGGCTTCGCTTCGCTCGGCTCCGGCAGCTTGGCCTTGGCTTCGGCCTCGCTCGCTTCCTTGGCGAGACGCAGCGCCTTCAGGCGTTCCGTCTTAAGGCGTACCTGGAGGGCCTCGTCCTCGATCGCCTGCCAGACCTGCGAGGCATCGCGCTTGCGCTGCTCGGTTTTCTCAAAGGCGACCTGCGCGCGGGCCTTGGCATCTTCCAGCTTCATGCTGCGGCTCGACATGGCAACCTCTCCCCGGCTGGCGCCGGACGCGCGTCAGTTCGTCGAAACGGGCGGCAGACCGGGCCGGGGCGTTCTGCCGAGCGGCGGCTTACGCTTCGGCGCGGGCAACAGGCCGTCGCGCTGCGCCTGCTTGCGAGCCGCCTTCCTTGCACGCCGGATGGCATCGGCGCGCTCGCGCACGCGGCGCTCCGACGGCTTTTCATAGGATCGGCGCTGCTTCATTTCCCGAAACACGCCTTCGCGCTGCATCCTCTTCTTCAGGACGCGAAGCGCCTGATCGACATTGTTGTCGCGCACAAGAACCTGCATCGGACATCCTCTCTTCAAAAAAGCAAAAGGGCCGGGCTTGATGTCCCGACCCCTCGATAGCCCTTGCTTCAGAGCGTTACGTGATGGCGCCAGTACATCCGTGGTCGCCTTTCAGATCGCTTGCCCCGTAGCAGCGGGCTTTCATTCGGCGCGCAGATTATCCGCCGACATCTTGCCGGAGCGCTTGTCCTGCACCAGCTCGTAGCTGATCTTCTGGCCATCGCGCAGATCGCGCATGCCTGCCCGCTCGACGGCGCTGATATGGACGAAGACGTCCTGACCGCCGTCATCCGGCTGAATGAAACCAAAACCCTTGGTGGCGTTGAACCACTTGACCGAACCCGAGCTCATGGGAGCCTCCTACAGTCGTACTTGATGAAGCCGCACGAATTAGTGCAGCGGCGATTTCGAACAGAGGAGGAAGATCGTCAGCGCGGCGCGTTCACGAGCACCGAGGCCAAGTCGTTCGGCCTAATATCGAGACATAGATATGGAATCCGGAAACGCTTTTGTCAATTAAAAATTCAAAAATAGATCAGATCACCTCGTGGCATCCTTCGCAGGCGGTCTATGGAATCTCGATCACATCAACGGAAAACGGTCGCTCCGCCGGCCTGAATACAGTGCAATTCAAGCGTGCGAGTGACAGGTTAACCGGCGCGGACCAGACGTCGGGCGCGTCGAGCAGGAACGAAGCCGCTCCTGACATGACGAAGCGCCTGCGACATCCTACATGCAGCCCATGAATCGCGAACGCCCAGACCTGCCCGAGGAAGAGATCGAGCTGGAGGAGGAAACCGCCCTCCCCGCGCCCGAGCCTGCGCTCGATCTCGGAGAGGCCGCTCCGGGCGCGCTCAAGGCGGGCATCGAGGTGATCGCCGAGTTCGCGAGGCACCTGCCGAACCGGCCGGGCGTCTACCGGATGTTCGATCGCGCCGGCGAGGTGCTCTATGTCGGCAAGGCCAAGAGCCTGAAGAACCGGGTCACGGCCTATGCCCGCGGCATGGCGCATACCAATGCGGTCGCGCGCATGATCGCCGAGACCGCGAACATGGAATTCGTCACCACCGGCACCGAGACCGAGGCGCTGCTGCTCGAATCGAACCTGATCAAGCAGCTCAGGCCGCGCTACAACGTGCTGCTGCGCGACGACAAATCCTTCCCCTACATCTTCCTGTCAGGCGACCATCCGGCCCCGCAGATCGCCAAGCACCGCGGCTCGCGCCAGCGCAAGGGCGATTATTTCGGCCCCTTCGCCTCGGTCTGGGCGGTGGAGCGCACCATCGATGCGCTACAGAAGGCCTTCCTGCTGCGCTCCTGCTCGGACAGCTATTACGAGAACCGTACCCGACCCTGCCTGCTCTTCCAGATCAAACGCTGCTCCGGTCCCTGCACCGGCGAGATCTCGCACACTGACTATCAGGCCCTGGCCGACCAGGCCCGCGCCTTCCTCTCCGGCCGTTCCTCGGCGGTGAAGCAGCTCCTGTCGGAACGCATGCAGGCGGCGGCCGAGGAACTCGAATTCGAGAAGGCGGCGCGCTATCGCGACCGGCTGGCGGCGCTCTCGGCCGTGCAGGCCGGGCAGGACATCAACACGCAAGGGGTCGAGGAAGCCGATGTCTTCGCGATCGACGAGCAGGCCGGGCAGTTCTGCGTCGAGATCTTCTTCTTCCGCAACAAGCAGAACTGGGGCAACCGCGCGCTTTTCCCGCGCGCCGACAAGAGCCTGAGCCCGGCCGAGGTGCTGGCCTCGGTCGTCACCCAGTTCTACGACGACAAGCCGCCCCCGCGGCTGGTGCTGGTCTCGCATGATCTGCCGGAGGCCGACCTCATTGCCGAGGCGCTCTGCGCCCGCGCCGGCCGCAAGGTCGAACTCGCGGCGCCCAAGCGCGGCGAGCGGCGCGATCTCGTCGCCCATGCCCAGAAGAACGCGCATGAGGCGCTCGCCCGCAAGCTCGCCGACAATGCCGGCCAGCAGAGCTTGCTCAACGCGCTCGGCGCCGCCTTCGGCATGGAGAAGGCGCCACGCCGCGTCGAGGTCTACGACAACTCGCACATCATGGGCACGAACGCGGTCGGCGGCATGGTCGTCGCCGGCAGGGACGGCTTCATGAAGAGCCATTACCGCACCTTCAACATCTCCAGCGACACCATCGCCGGCGACGATTTCGGCATGATGCGCGAGGTGCTGAAGCGGCGCTTCTCGCGGCTGGCGAAGGAGGGGGGAGCGGCGACCGAAGCAGCCGAACTGGTTCAGGCGGAGACGGGCGAGCAGCCTGACACAGTTGTGGACGAACTCGGGGGGGCGAGTCCCTCTCCCGCTACCATTCCTGCTGAAAAGATGGCGGGGCCGGCTTCCGAGTTGCCCGAAGACGACGCCCCCTTCCCCTCGCGGCCCGACCTCGTCATCGTCGACGGCGGCAAGGGCCAGTTCGAGGCGGCGCGCAAGATCATGGCCGAATGCGGCGCCAGCGACATTGCGCTCGTCGCGATCGCCAAGGGCGAGGATCGCAACGCCATGCGCGAGACATTCTTCATGGTGGGACGCGAGCCGTTCAAGCTGCCGCCGCGCGACCCGGCGCTCTACTTCATCCAGCGCCTGCGCGACGAAGCCCACCGCTTCGCCATCGGCACGCACCGCGCCAAGCGCAAGCGCGACATCACCAAGAACCCGCTCGACGAGATCCCCGGCATCGGCCCCGCCCGCAAGCGCGCGCTCCTGCTACATTTCGGCACGGTCAAGGCGATCCAGCGCGCCAAGCTCGACGACCTGATGAGGACGCCCGGCGTCAACGCGGCGACCGCGAAGGCCGTTCACGATCATTTTCACGACCGCTGAAGGTCGTTGCGGCAGGTTCGCTCGCACGCCCCGCGAACCTGCTCCACCGGCGACCTGCCGATTTCGCAACGCAGCTTCGCCATGCAATCACCGTGTTGCGTGTTGACGCTGTCGCAAACGCGCGGCTTGGTATCCTTCGTGACGATTCTTCCTGACGCTATCCGGCGACGCGGCCCCTGGTCGCTGCCAAACCTGCTGACCTATGGCCGGATCGCTGCGATTCCGGCGCTGGTGGCGCTGCTGTTCTGGCCGCGTGACGACTGGGCCCGCTGGGCGGCCCTGGCGATCTATGTCGCGGCGGCCGTTACCGACTATCTCGACGGCTGGCTCGCACGCGCCTGGAGCCAGCAATCGGCGATCGGCCGCATGCTCGACCCCATCGCCGACAAGCTGCTGGTCTGTGCTCTCCTGCTGATGCTCGTCCATACCGACACGATTCACGGTTGGTCGATCTGGGCAGCGATCGTCATCCTCTGCCGCGAGATTCTGGTTTCCGGCCTGCGCGAATTCCTCGCCGACCTCAAGGTCAGCGTCCCCGTCAGCAAGGTCGCGAAATGGAAGACCGCGGCGCAGCTCTTCGCGCTCGGCTTCCTCGTCGTCGGTCCGGCGGGCGATCAGGTCCTGCCTCACAACACGCAGATCGGCATCGTCATGCTCTGGGTCGCCGCCCTGCTGACGATCTATACCGGCTGGGACTATCTCAACGCCGGTATCCGCCATCTCGTCGCCATGGATGAGCGCGCGCCATGAACCAGCACGTTGCCACCCAATCGCTGAAGCTGGTCTATTTCGCCTGGGTGCGCGAGCGCGTCGGGCTTGCCGACGAGATCGTCACGCCGCCGCTGGGCACGGGGACCATCGCAGAGCTGGTGCGCTGGCTGAAGACCCGTGGCGAGGGCTATGAGCTCGCCTTCGAGAACGAGGCGATCGTGCGCGCCGCCATCGACCACACCCATGCCAAGCCGGCTGCCTCGATCGCCGGCGCCCGCGAGATCGCCTTCTTCCCGCCGATGACCGGTGGGTGAGAGTTCTTTGAGCGTGAGTGAACCTTTCTGGTCATCCCGGGCGACCGTAGGGAGACCCGGGATCCATTCCGGAACGGTTCAGGCATGGATCCCGGCTCTCCGCTTCGCTTCGGCCGGGACGACTGTTCGGGAAAACCGGCGCTTTCTTTCGGAGCTTGCGTGATGACTCCGATCATCCGCATCCAGCGCGAGGATTTCGACCTCGGCGCCGAGGTCGCGGCGCTCGCCCGCGGCAACGCCAATATCGGCGCCGTCGTCAGCTTCACCGGGCTTTGCCGCGATGAGAGCGGCCGCCTCGCGGCGCTTGAACTCGAGCATTATCCGGGAATGGCCGAAGCCGAGATCGCGCGCGTCGCCGCTGAAGCTGCCGCGCGCTGGCCGCTCTCCGGCCTCGTTGCGATCCACCGCTTCGGCCTGATCAGGCCAGGCGAGCAGATCGTCCTGGTGATCGCCGCATCGAGCCATCGCCGCGAGGCCTTCGAGGCCGCCGATTTCCTGATGGACTATCTCAAGACCCGCGCGCCCTTCTGGAAGCGCGAGCACCTCGCCGATGGCACGCTTGGCGGCTGGGTCGAGGCCAAGGAAGTCGACGACAAGGCGGCGGAACGCTGGAGCTGACGATGGGCACGGGATGGTTGGTGGCGAGGCTGGTCCCGCTCTGGGGGGCGATCCTCATGGCCGCGACGGCCCCGGCATCGGCGCAGAGCCAGGGCAAGACCTTCCGCGACTGGATCGCCGGCTGCGACAACCTTCGCAGCTGCACGGCGCTCTCGCTGCCCGATGAAACCGCCGAGACCGTCGGCTACCTCAGGCTCGAAAGGCCCGCCGGCCCTGACGGCGCCATCTCCCTCTCGCTCAAGCTGACAGGCGAGAAGCTAAAGGCACCGCTTACGATCGGCCTCAAGCTCGACGGCGCGCCCTTCCCTTCCGGCGGCAAGCCGCTGGCCGCCACGGTCGAAGACGCCGAGACCGCCCGCATCGTCTTTTCGGAAGCCGACGCCGCGGCGCTGATCGCCGCGGCGCGCAAGGCGACGAAGCTCTCTGCGTCCCTGGCCGGGAAGAGCTACGCGATCTCGCTCGCCGGCTCGGTCGCGGCCATGCTCTGGATCGACGAGCAGCAGGGCCGGCTCAACACGACGACGGCGCTGGTCCGCAAGGGCCCCGCTGCCGCGAGCACCGTGCCGTCGCCGCCGGCCCTGCCAGTGATCACCGCCAGGGCGACCGGGCCGGCGCTGGCCGAAGGCGCGGCGAAGACACTGGCCGCGGCCCTGCGCAAGCATCTGAAGACGAGCGATCCGGACGCCTGCGAGCAGGATGACGAAGGCGCCCGCTACAATCCCGACCGCGTCTGGCCGCTCGATGGCGGGCGCAAGCTTATCGGGCTCTACTGCGGCGCCGGCGCCTACAATATCCTCACCGGCTATTGGCTGGTCACGGGCGATGCGGTGGCCGGTGCACGCAAGGTCGCTTTCGCCGGCAACGACAACAACGTGCTGATCAATTCGGACTACACCCCGAAGGACGGCCAGCTCGGCTATTTCGCCAAGGGCCGCGGCATCGGCGATTGCGGCGGCTCCGGCACCTACGCCTGGACCGGCTCCGACTTCGCGCTCACGACGCTCAGCACGATGGGCGAATGCCGCCAGATACCGTCGGACGACTGGCTGGTCCTCTTCCGCAGCGATGTGAAGGTCACGAAATGAAAAATCCCGGGCAGCCGAGCTGCCCGGGACGAGTTCAATCGGACATGCAGGCCGGTCTCAGGCCGCCTTGGACTTCGGCCGAACCTCGTCCGAATAGTCTTCCATGATCACCTTGCCCATATTGCCGGTGACGAAGTTGTAGGGACCGATCTCGGAGACCAGCGTCACCTCGGCGGCGGAACCGGTGATGAAGCACTCGGAGAAGCCTTCCAGCTCCTCCGGCCGGATACGACGCTCGACCACCTCGAAGCCGCGCTTCTTGCACAGCTCGATCACGGACTGGCGGGTGATGCCGTTCAGGAAGCGGTCGGCGGTCGGGGTGTGGATCACGCCGTCCTTGATGAAGAAGATGTTGGCGCCGGTGCACTCGGCGACATTGCCTTCCCAGTCGAGCATCATCGCGTCGGCATAGCCGGCACGCTCCGCCTTATGCTTGGAGAGCGTCGCGATCATGTAGAGGCCGGCGGCCTTTGCGTGCACCGGGGCGCAGGCAGGGTCGGGCCGGCGATAGGCCGCGACGTCGAGGCGCACGCCTTTCAGCTTCTGCGCCATGTCGAACATGCTCGGCCACTCCCAGACCGCGATCGCGGTATGGATCGCGTTGTTCAGGCCGGAAACCGCCATCATCTCCGAGCCGCGCCAGGCGACCGGGCGGACATAGGCGTCGCGCAGGCCGTTCTCCTTGAGGCAGAGATACTTGGCGGCATCGAGCTCGGCGATCGAATAGGGGATCGTGAAATCCATGATCTCGGCCGACTTCTGCAGGCGCTGCGAGTGCTCGGTGCACTTGTAGATCACGCCGTCATAGGCGCGCTCGCCCTCGAAAATGCAGGATCCGTAATGCAGCCCATGGGTGAGTACGTGCACCTTGGCTTCCTTCCACGGCACGAGCTTGCCGTCGAACCAGATGACGCCGTCGCGCTGGTCGAAAGGAATGACTGACATGGTACAGATCCTCCTGATCCTTTTCTTGCAGCCGACATCGCCACAAGGCGAAAGCGGGTGCAAGCGCGGTATCAAAACTACGCCGAGACCGGCGCTTGCGACATAATCGGTCGCTCCGCGTGCTTGACCGGTAATCTTACGTCTGAGATATGTCAACAAGGCTGACATAAAAAGAGATCACGAACGTGAGCACGCCCACCCCGAATCCCGTCACTCCGGCCACATCCGAGGCGTCGAGCCAGCCGGTGCCCTACGACCTGATCGAGCTGTTCTTCTTCGCCTATCGCGACTTCGTCGGCGATCCCGACCGCATCCTCGCTGATTACGGCTTCGGCCGCGCTCATCACCGCGTGCTGCACTTCGTCCAGCGCCGACCGGGCATGACCATCGCCGAGTTGCTCGACATCCTGCAGATCACCAAGCAGAGCCTCAACCGCGTGCTGAAGGAACTGGTCGAGACCGGCTTTGTTGAGCAGCGCCCCGGCACCCGTGACAAGCGTCAGCGCAAACTGCACGCCACCGAGGCGGGCCGCGAGCTCGCCATACGCCTCGCTGAGTTGCAGGCAAGGCGCATCGGCCGCGCGCTCGAAGCGGCGGGCCCCGAAACCGCCCCGATCATCACACGCTATCTCGCCGGCCTGATCGATCCTGCTGCGCGGCGCAGCGTGATGGCGCATCTGGCTGGGTCGACCTGACGCTTCGTGCTACTCGAAAGGAGCATGAGCGGAGCTCCGACAGAATCGAGGGGACGGGGATGATGGCGCCGAGCGGCCAGCGCAAACCGATTCCGGACGAGGCCCCACATATCCTGGTGGTCGACGACGACCGCCGCCTGCGCGACCTGCTGGCCCGTTTCCTCGGCGATCACGGCTACCGCGTCACCACTGCAGCCAATGCGGCCGAGGCCGACGCCCGGCTCGGCCATCTCGTCTTCGACGCGATGGTGCTCGACATCATGATGCCGGGCGAGAACGGCTTCGACTTCGCCCGGCGCCTGCGCGCCGGCTCGGAGATCCCGATCCTGATGCTGACGGCCCGGACCGAGAGCGGCGACCGCATCAACGGGCTGGAAATCGGCGTCGATGACTATCTCGCCAAGCCGTTCGAGCCGCGCGAGCTCATCCTGCGCCTCGGCAACATCCTCAAGCGCACTGCCCAACCCGAACCGCCGCCGGCGCCGCCCCGGCCTGACTATGTCCGCTTCGGCCCCTTCGTCTTCGGCCTCGCCCGCGGCGAACTCCGCCAGGGCGAGGAATCGATCCGCCTCACCGAGCGCGAGCGCGAAATCCTGACCGTGCTCGCCGAGCGGGCCGGAGAGCACGTGCCGCGCGAGCAGCTCGCCAATCAGGGCTCGGCTGCCAACGACCGGACCATCGACGTCCAGATCAACCGCCTGCGCCGAAAGATCGAGCGCGATCCGGCCGACCCGCTCTACCTCCAGACCGTTCGCGGCGTCGGCTACCGCCTCGTCATCGACCGGGGCTGAAGATCATGGCCGACGCCTCACTCCGGCGCCGCCTCCTCCCGCTCGCGGCGAGAATCGGTGCCTGGCTGCGCCCGGTGGGCGCCGTGCTGGCGCGGATCGGCGCCACGCTGTTCGCGCCGCTCAAGCGCCTGCAGAAGCGCCCGGCGCGGGCGATCAGCCGGATCATGCCCAAGGGGCTCTATCCGCGCGCCCTGGTCATCGTCATCGCGCCGGTGGTCTTGCTGCAATCGGTCATCGCCTATGTCTTCATGGAGCGCCACTGGCAGACCGTGACGCAGCGGCTCTCAGCGGCGGTATCCCAGGATATCGCCGCCCTGATCGACGTCTATGAGAGCTACCCGCAGGACAAGGACGCCGCCCTGCTCTCGCGCATCGCCCAGGAGCGGCTCGGCCTCGACGTCGACATTCTGCCCGATACCGACCTGCCGGCACCGGGACCCCGCCCCTTTTTCTCGTTGCTCGACAGCGCGCTCTCGACCGAGCTCAGCCAGCAGGTGAAACGGCCGTTCTGGCTCGACACCGTCGGCCGCTCCAGCCTGATCGAGATCCGCATCAAGCTCGGCAAGGACGTGATGCGGGTCCTGACCCGACGCAGCCAGGCCTATGCCTCGAACAGCCACATCTTCCTGCTCTGGATGACGGGCACCTCGCTGATCCTGTTGACCATCGCGGTGCTGTTCCTGCGCAACCAGATCCGGCCGATCCTGCGGCTCGCCGACGCGGCCGAGGCCTTCGGCAAGGGGCGCGACGCCGATTTCCGCCCGCGCGGGGCGCGCGAGGTTCGCCGCGCCGGCAATGCCTTCATCGAGATGAAGCGCCGCGTCGAACGCTCGATCGGCGAGCGCACCATGATGCTGAACGGCGTCAGCCACGATCTGCGCACCATCCTGACCCGCTTCAAGCTCTCCCTCGCGCTGCTTGAGAGATCGCCCGACCTGGAGGCGATCGAAAAGGATGTCGACGAGATGAGCCGCATGCTCGAGGATTACCTCGCCTTCGCGCGCGGCGATGCAGGCGAATCGCCGGTCGAGACCGACATCCGCTCGCTGCTGGAACATCTCAAGGCCGATGCCGAGCGCCAGGGCCACCAGACCGAGCTCACTGTCGTCGGCGACCCGCTCGTCGTCGTTCGCCCCGATGCCGTCCGCCGGCTGCTGACCAATCTGGTGTCCAACGCGGCCCGTTTCGGCGACCGCATCGCCATCCGCGCCACGCATGATGCGCGCTACCTCATCGTCATGGTCGACGATGACGGGCCGGGCATCGCGCCGGAACTCCGTGAGGACGTGTTCAAGCCGTTCTTCCGCCTGGACGAGGCCCGCAATGTCGATGGCGGCGGCACCGGCCTCGGCCTCGCCATCGCCCGCGACATCGCCCGCTCGCATGGCGGCGACATCATCCTGGGAGAATCGCCGCTGGGCGGCCTGCGCGCGACGGTGCGCCTGCCGGTTTGAGGCAGCGGATTCTCAGGCGAATACACCTGAGCCCCGGGATGAGCTACGCTCCCCGGGGCTGCTTGTCCTTGTGCGCTGCAGACGGCTTACTGGCGCCAGGGCGCCTTGCGCGCCGACCGATTCACCCGCTCGACATCGCTTTGCGACAAGGCGAGGTCGGAAAGCGCCTGATCGTCCATGCGGTAGAGGGCCCGTGCGCTTGCCCGCATGGCGAGCCAGTCCTCGAAGCGCAGCAGCAGGCCGGAAATACCCGCAGCGGCGTGCTTCTCGGCGAGCTGGGATAGATTTTCTGTGGCGATCCTGGCCGGCATGGCGGCCTCCTCTCATGGAGATTATGCCTGTGAATCTGAGCCTTGCAGGCCGACAGAGCAAATGAGAAGTTCTACGCTTCCGCCCAAGCTGAACTTGGCCAGCCAATGTCCCGTCGCCAGCTTCCGCCCTTGACCTCGCTGCGTGCCTTCGAGGCGGCTGCCCGGCATCTCAACTTCGAGCGGGCTGGCGAGGAGCTCGCGGTCACGGCCAGCGCGATCGGCCAGCAGGTCCGGGCGTTGGAGGCCTGGCTGCGGCGCCCTCTGTTCATCCGCCTGCCGAGCAAGGGCGTGGCGCTGACCGGCCTCGGCGAGCGCTACGCCGCCGCGATCTCGGGCCTGCTCGACCAGCTCAACGAAGCCACCGCGCAGGCGATGCGACCCGACGCCTCCACCGTGCTGACGGTCAGCACCATGCCGAGCTTCGCCCTGAGCTGGCTGATCCCCAGGCTGGGTTCGCTGAAGGAGCGCCATCCCGAGCTCGAGGTCCGCATCTCGATCTCGGTGAACCTCACCGATTTCGGCCGCGAGGATGTCGACGTCGCGATTCGGTTCGGCCAGGGCGTCTATCCCGGCCTGCGCTCGGACCTGCTGATGGAAGAGCACTTCTTTCCGGTCTGCAGCGCCGCCCTGCTCAACGACCCGCTGCGCCCCCTGCGCTCGCCGTCGGATCTTCGCCATCACACCTTGCTGCACGAGGCGGCGGAAGGCATCCCCGACTACATCACCTGGCCGCGTTGGCTCGCTCTGGCCGGGGTCGACGATGTCGATGCCAGCCAGGGCCCGCGCTTCTCCCATACCTTCCTGGCCTTGCAGGCGGCCGCCTCGGGCCAGGGCGTCGCGCTCGCGACCAGCGTCCTGATCGGCGACTATCAGGATGCGGGCCGTCTCGTCCGCCCCTTTCCCCATCAGGTCAGGAGCCCGCATCAATATTATCTGGTCTGCCCGGAAGCGTCGGCAGACCGGCCGGCGATCGCGGCGTTTCGCAACTGGATCCGCGACGAGGCCAGGGCCCATAACGAGCAGCTCTGAAAGCCGCAGTGGCTTCAGCCGCCGTGTTCCGGCCGGATCACCGGCAAATGCTGCAGCCGCGCCGCCGCATGGTCGAGAAAGGCCCGAACCTTCGGCGCCAGATGCTGGCCGCCCGGGATAACGAGCTGGACCGGCGCGGCCGGCGGCTCCCATTCGCGCAGCAGCCGGACCAGCGTGCCCTCCGCGAGATCCGGCGCGACCTGATAGGACAGCGCCCGTGCCAGGCCGCGCCCCGAGCGGGCCGCGATCAGCACCGACTCGACTTCGTTGACGATCAGCCGCGGCGTGATCGTCACGCCGGCATCGCGGCCGCTGCCGGCAAAACGCCAGAGCAGGGTCTGGCCGGCGGCGATGCTGGCGATGGTGTCGTGCCCGGCGAGATCGGACGGGCGCTGCGGGACGCCGCGGCGTTCGAGATAATCCGGCGCGCCGACCAGCACCCGCCTGACCTCGCCGACCTTGCGGGCGACCAGCCGCGAATTCGGCAGTGCCCCGATCCGGACCGCAAGATCGAGCCCCTCCTCGATCAGGTCGAGATTGCGGTCGGACAGGGTCAGCTCGACCTGGACCTCGGGATAGAGGTCGAGGAATTCGGCGACGATCGGCGTGACATGGCGCCGGCCGAAGGCGAGCGGCGCCGTGATCCGCAGCAGCCCGCGCACCGGCGCACCGGCGACGCCCGACAGCGATACATCATACTCCGACAGGATCCGCCGCGCCGAGGCCGCCAGCTCGCGGCCCGCTTCCGTCGCCATCAATTGCCGGGTGGTGCGGGCGATCAGGCTGACGCCCGCGCGCCTTTCGAGAGCGGCAAGCGCACGCGTCACCGCCGGACGGGAACGCCGGAGCTGTCTTGCCGCTCCAGCGAGACTGCCGGTGTCGATGATCGCGACGAAGATCGAAAGCTCGTCGAGACGGTCCAGCTTCGTTGCCCCCGATGGAATTCTGATTTGCGATCATACCGTCTTTCGACCGCTGTGCGAAACAATCAGATTTGCCGGACAACAACGAGGTTCTCATGTCCGGCTCCCGCATCGTCCTGCACGGCACCGCTCTCTCCGGTCACACCCACCGGGTCGAACTCCTCCTGCGCGCGCTCGGGCTGGAGTTCGAGTTCGTGCCCGCGCCGGCGGAAATCCGTCGGGCGGAGGCCTTTCGCGCCCTCAACCCGCTCGGCCAGATCCCGGTCCTGCAGGATGGCGACCTCACTCTCGCCGACAGCAATGCGATCATGGTCTATCTGGTCCGGCGCTATGCGCCTCACAGCGCCTGGATGCCGGACGAGCCCGTGACGGCGGCACAGATGCAGCGCTGGCTCTCGATCGCAGCCGGCGAGGTGATGCATGGCCCCGCCGCCGCGCGGATGATCGCCCAGTTCAACTTTCCCGACGAGCCGGTGCGGGCGGAGCGCATCGCGACCCGCCTCCTCGGCTTCATGGAAGATCATCTCCAGCAGCGAAGCTTCCTCGCTGCCGAACATCCGACGCTCGCCGACCTCGCCTGCTATTCCTATGTCGCGCACGCCCCCGAGGGCGGCATTCCGCTCGATACGTTCCCCGCAATAGGCGCTTGGCTCGCCCGCGTCGAAGCCCTGCCCTTCTTCAAGCCGATGCCGCGCTCGCCAATTCCGGCAAGAGGCTGACCGCGATGGACGGGCAGCCCTTCCACCAAGGCGAGTTGAAGGCGCAGGCGCTTGCCGGGCAAAGCTCGCGCGGCGCCGGCATCCGCAGCTTCATGCCGGACCAGCACCGGGAGTTCTTCGGGCTGCTGCCCTACATCTTCGCCGCCGGGCTCGACACGGCAGGCCACCCGATCGCGACGGTGCTGACCGGCGAAGCGGGCTTCGTCACCAGCCCCTCGCCGACGGAGCTTGCGATCGCAGCGCGGCCGTCGCCGCATGACCCGGCCATGACGGCCTTCGCGGTCGGGGCGCCGATCGGCCTGCTCGGGCTGGACTTCCGCACGCGCCGGCGCAACCGCGCCAATGGCACGATCAGCGCGCTCGCCGATGCTGGCCTGACGGTCGAGGTCAGCGAGAGCTTCGGCAATTGCGCCAAATACATCCAGAGCCGCGAACCGATGCGGGTTCCCGCCGTCACCGCCCCGGCCGAGGCGTTCGCTGGTCTCGACGCGGAGGCTCGTGCCCTGATCGCGCGCTCCGACACCTTGTTCATCGCCAGTGCAGCGGCGGGCGGCGTCGACATCTCGCATCGCGGCGGCCGGCCGGGATTCGTCGCCGTAGAGGGCGACTGCCTGACCGTCCCCGATTTCGCTGGAAACAGCTACTTCAACACGCTCGGAAACCTGCTGCTCGAACCGGCCGCGAGCCTGCTCTTCATCGATTTTTCGAGCGGCGATGTGCTCCAGCTCCAGGGCGAGACCGAGATCCTCTGGGGCGGGCAAGAGCTCGCCGAAATCGCCGGAGCGCAGCGGCTCTGGCGCTTCCGCAGCCAGCGCGGCTGGAGGCGCCGCGCGGCGCTGCCGCTGCGCTGGTCCGTCGCGGAACCAGCTCCGACCACACTCGCGACAGGGGTCTGGCGACCAGCGGCAGCCGCCGCCGGCTGACGCTCAATACAGCCGGCCGCCATCCGGAACCGAAAGCCCCGGACCGATCAGCACCACCTCGCCATCACCATCGGGAATGCCGAGGGTCAGCACTTCCGACATGAACTTGCCGATCTGGCGCGGCGGGAAGTTCACCACCGCCAGCACCTGCCGGCCCGGGAGGTCCTCGGGCCGGTAATGCCGGGTGATCTGCGCCGAGGACTTCTTGCGGCCGATCGTGCCGCCGAAGTCGATGACGAGCTTGATCGAAGGCTTGCGCGCTTCGGGATAGGGCTCGGCCTCGACGATGGTACCGACCCTGATGTCGACCTTGAGGAAATCCTCAAAGCCGATCGGCGCGGCGGGCTCGGGAGACACGCTCAAAACTCCTCCCAACCCCGATCATTGCTGGCGAGAACCGGCTTGCGCGGCGCTGCATGGCCGTTGCTGGCGACTGGGGCGGCGGCGCGCGCAGGGCGCGGCGCGGGAGCGGTCGAAGCGTTCGCGACCTGCGCCATCCGGGCGGCCATGGCTTTCAGCGCGGTCACGTCGCCGCCGAGCTTGAAACGCGAGACCAGGGCGGCGAGGCGGTCGGCCTCCTGGGCCAGCGCCTGCGAGGCGGCGGTCGACTGCTCGGCCATCGCCGCGTTCTGCTGCGTCGCCTGGTCCATCTCGTTGACGGCGGTGTTGACCTCCTGCAGCCCGGTCGCCTGTTCCCCGGCAGCCGAGGCGATCTCGGCGACGAGCGAGGTGGCGCGGGTGATCTCCCCGGACATGCGCTCGAGCGCCTTGCCGGTCTGGCCGACCAGCGCCACGCCCTTCTCGACCTCGATCGTGGAGGCGGTGATCAGCCCCTTGATCTCCTTGGCGGCGTCGGCCGAACGCTGGGCGAGCGCACGCACCTCGGAGGCGACGACGGCAAAACCCTTGCCGGCATCGCCGGCGCGGGCCGCCTCGACGCTGGCGTTGAGCGCCAGCAGATTGGTCTGGAAGGCGATCTCGTCGATCACGCCGACGATCTGCGAGATCTCCTCGGAGGACTTCTCGATGCCGCCCATGGCGGCGACCGCCTCGCGGACGATCTGGCCGGACTGCTCGGCTTCGCCCTTGACCTGGGTGGTCGCCTGGCTGGCCTGCCGGGCGCCCTCGGCGGTCTGGCGCACCGTCGCGGTGAGCTGGTCGAGCGCGGTCGCGGTCTCCTCCACCGAGGAGGCCTGCTGCTCGGTGCGGCTGGCGAGATCGTCGGCCGCCTGGCTGATCTCGCCGGCGCCGGCCTTCATGCTCTCGGTGTTGGTCGCGATCTGGCGCATCGTCTCTTCGAGATGGGCGATGGCCGTGTTGAAGTCCTGCTTCAGCTTGGCGTACTCGCCGCTGAAGACGGCATCGATACGATAGGTCAGATCGCCCGCGGTCAGATGCTCGAGACCCGCGCCGAGCGCCTCGACGACAACGGCTTGCTTCTGCGCCTCCTCGCTGCGCTGCGCCTCGTTGAGGTTGCGCTGCGTATCGGCAGCGCGGCGCTGATCGCTCGCTTCGGCTTCGGCCTGGGCCTTCTCGGCCTCGACCTGCTGCTTCGCCAGGGCGGCATCGCGGAAGACGACCAGCGCACGCGCCATGTTGCCGACCTCGTCCTGGCGCTCCTGATGGTCGATGGCGACCCGGAGATCGCCGGCGGCGAGGGCGCCCATGTTTTCCGAGAGCCCGGCGAGCATGCGCGAAGCACGGCGGCTCAGATAGAAGACCAGCCCGAACATCAGCAGCGCGAGCGGCACGAGCACGATGGCGACATCCTGAACCAGCCCGGCAAACGCCACATCGACGCTGTCGGCATGCATGCCGGTTCCGATCGCCCACTGCCATTTCGGCACGGCCGCGACATAGGAAATCTTCAGCGAGGGCTGCTTGTCGCCGCTCCTCAGCCAGAAATAGTCGACGAAGCCCGAGCCCTTGGTCTTGCCGAGCTCGACCATGTCCTTGACGAAGAACCGGCCATTGGCGTCCTTGAACGCCATCATGTCCGTACCGACAAGGTTCGGGCTGGCATGGGCAATGTTGACGCCGTCGAAGCGCACCACGAACAGGTAGTTGCCGTTGTCGAAGCGGGCATTGGCGATGGCGTCGAGCGCCAGCTTCTGAGCCTCGGCCTCCTTGAGCTCGCCCTTCTCAACCCGTGCCACATAGGCGTTCACGGTCGACGCGGCCGCCTCTACGATGTCCTTCACCTCCGAACGCTTCAGGTCCATCATGTCGATGCGGGCCTGGTTCAAGGTCACGGCAACGCTGGCGACGCCGATACCGGCGGCCAGAATCGCGACCAGCCCGAACGAGCGGCCGATCGACAGGGAGGCGATCTTCTTCAGAAATGACATTGGCGGACCTCGAAGGTGAGGTCCGCACAGTTGCGAGAAATCGCTAAAGGCCGCTTAACACTGCCACGGTTTGGCCACGATCCCGGCCGCTCGGCGCGGCGCCTCAGATCGCCGCCGCGTAACCGTCACCATCCTCGTTGCGCAGCCGCTCGCGGCGGCTCTCCCTCCTGCCACCACACAGCGCCCGCGCAAGGCCGCGCAGCGGCGCCGTCAGCCGGTGCACATCCTCGACGCGCGCCATGATCCGGCCGGCGGATTTCAGCTCGCGATCGAGCTTCGCCATGGTCCGCGACAGCTCCGGCTCGTCATCCTCGAGCCAGGTCTCCGCGACCCGGCTCATCAGCAGCACCGCGCCACGCACCCTGACGCCGCCGAGGCTGTCCTCGGTCGGGATGCCCGCGGAGGCCAGCATATAGCGCCAGGAGTTCACGGCGTTGCGGCCGAGCGCCGCCAGCGCCAACGGGTCGCGCCGCAGCGCCGGCATCACGGCGCGCAGCCCGGCCTTGTAGGGCGCCAGCGCGTCGAGCCGCCGCATCACCAGGTCGAAGACGCGCTCCTTGTAGCTTTCCTCCATCAGATCGTCCGAGTTCCCCGCCAGCACCGCGTCGTCGGCGATGCGCCCGAGCCCGCCGAGAATGGCGAGCTTCGAGGGGAACAGGCCACGCATCTCGGCAAGGGAGAGCCCGGCCTCGCGTGCGATCTCGGGCAATTCGATCTCGTCCCAGGAGCGATTGGCCGCGAGCCGGAACAGCGCATCGACCACGGCGCGGCGCGGATCGGGCTTCGGGGCCGCCGGTTTCGCGGCAGCCGGCTCGGCTTTGGGGGAAGCGGGCTTGCGTGCCATCGGATTCTCCTGTCGCCTGCAGATATCCTGAATCTAGGCTCCACCGGCGCCGGTTGAAAGGCCGCTCAGCCGGAAAGCTCTTCGGCGCGACGTTTGGCGGCAGCAACGGCGCGCCGCATCAGCAGAGGCATGCCGTCCTCGGCCATCAGCACTTCGAGCGCCGCGGCGGTCGTGCCGCCGGGCGAAGTCACGTTCTGGCGCAATGTTCCCGGCGCGAGGTCCGACTGGAACAGCATTTCGCCGGCGCCCTCGACCGTCGCCCGCGCCAGCCGCCCCGCCAGATCGGCAGGCAGGCCGGCGGCCGCCCCCGCGGCGGCGAGAGCTTCGACCAGATGGAAGACATAAGCCGGGCCGGAACCCGAAACTGCGGTGACGGCGTCGATCAGCCCCTCATCGGCCAGCCATTCGACCTTCCCGATGCTGCCGAGAAGCGCGTCAGCCATCTCCCGCTGGGCGGCGCTGACGCCGGGCCCGGCGGCGGCGGCGGTGACGCCGCGCTGCACCGAGGCCGGCAGGTTCGGCATGGCCCGCACGATCGCCCCGGCATTGGGCAGGCGCTGGGCGAGATCGCCGAGCGTCTTGCCGGCGAGGATCGAGATCAGGAGGGTGCGCGGGCCGATCAGCGCCTGGACGGCAGGGGCGGCGGTGTCGAGCATCTGCGGCTTGGTCGCCAGCACCACCACTTCGGCGGCAGCGACCTTCGGCGGATTGACCGCCATGCCCTTTTCGGCAGCGAGCGTCGACATGGCCTCGCTGATATGCGGATCGACCAGGGTGATCCCAGGTCCTGCCATGCCGATGCGGAGCCAGCCTTCGAGCATGGCGCCGCCCATTTTGCCGGCCCCGACGAGCACGAGGGATTGCGGAAGCTGGCTGGACATGGGCGTCTCTCTTGTCGATGCCGCGCGTCATCCTCGGGCGCAGCGAAGCGGAGACCCGAGAATCTCTGTCATGAGATGGTCGGGTCAAGCCCGACCATGACGCGCATGGGGGGTGCCGGGTCAAGCCCGATCGCGGCCGCCGGCGGGCCGCTCAAGCTTCGCCGACCGTCTCCAGCAGCGCGCCCTCGAGGCCCTCGCGGGCGCTCTTTCCGGCCCAGACGACGAACTGGAACGCCTGGAAATAGCGCTCGCAGGCGTCGATCGCGGCCTTGATCATGCCGGCCGCCTGTTCCTCGGTCGGCTCCGCCCCGCCCGAGAGCAGGAGCGCATGGCGGTACATCACCACGTTCTCATTGCTCCACAGGTCGAAATGGCCGAGCCAGAGCTGCTCGTTGACCAGGCTCACCAGGTTCAGGACTTCGGACCGGCGGCGATCCGGCACCCTCAGGTCGAAGGCGCAGGCGACGTGGATCGATTCCACTTCCGAGAGCCAGGTGATCGCGACGTGGTAGTCCGCCCAGCCGCCGGTGACGGCGACCGAGAGCTCATCGTCGCTGTCGCGGTCGAAGCTCCAATGGTTGAGGGAGGCAAGGCGTTCAATCAGGTCGAGAGGATTGGAAGGCCGATCGCTCTCGGCATCCAGATCAAGGTCCATCATGCCCAGGGTCCAACTGCCGGCGCCCTGCGAACGCAGGTCCGACGCGTTTGAGAACAGGAACACGGCGACTGGGAAAAGCGTAAGGCACACAACCCGACTGAACGGCCGCGAGCGGCCGCCGGATCATCGGAAAGCTTCGCGAGACGAAGCCTGCCGACGAATCACCTCTCTTCATCGACGATAGCGCAGGCGGTCAACGTGCCCAACACGCTATCCAAGCTCGGCGGATTCGACCGCCGGCTCAATCCCCTCGCGGCGCTGTCCACAGCACGAGTCCATGCGAGGGGAGCCGTTCAGTCCTTCGCGGACTTGCCCTCGAGCGCGGCAAGGCGGGCAGCGAGCTTGTCGTTCTCCTCGCGCGCCAAGAGTGCCATCTCGCGCACCGCCTCGAATTCCTCGCGGGTGACCACGTCCATGTCGCGCAGCAACCGCTCGATCTGGGTCTTGACCACGGTCTCGACCTCGCGGCGCACGCCCTGTGCCGCCCCGGCCGCGTCGGTGGCCAGACGGGCGATGTCGTCGAGGATGCGGTTGCTGGTGCTGACCATGGCGGCCTCCGGCGCTGCGGCGCCCTGTGCGCCTTGAACCGGAGATATGGCGAAGGAGCACGCGCGGCGCAATCGCGCATGCGCCGGCTCGGCGCTTTCGTCACGGCCGCGCCCTTCTCGCCTTGGCGACCCCAGCACGCTATCCCTGATGCATCGCAACGCCCGACGGTCCTTCGCCATGGCCCTGCATTTCTCCTCCGCCGAGTTCGCCCGCCGCCGTCACGCCCTGCTCGCCGCCATGGCGCGCGAGCGGCTCGACGCCGCCTTCCTGTTCCAGCAGGAATCGATGTTCTGGCTCAGCGGCTACGACACTTTCGGCTTCTGTTTCTTCCAGTGCCTCGTGGTGAAGGCGGACGGCACCATGGCGCTGCTGACCCGCTCGGCCGATCTGCGCCAGGCCCAGCACACCTCCAATCTCTCCGACATCCGGATCTGGAAGGACGGCCGCGACGCCAACCCCGCCCGCGACTTGCTGGAACTGGCGCGCGACATGGGGCTCGCCGGCAAGCGCATCGGCGTCGAGTTCGAATCCTATGGTCTCGTCGCCGCCAATAGCCGCAAGCTCGAGGCTGCCTTCTCCGGCATCGCCGAACTCGTCGACGCCTCCCTTTTGGTGACGCGCCTGAGAGCGGTGAAGTCGGTGGAGGAGATCGTCCATGTCCGCCGCGCCGCTTCCTTGTCCGACGCGGCCGACAAGGCGGCGCTCGACCTGATCCGTGCCGGCGCCGACGAGGGCGAGATCCTCGCCGCCCAGCACAATGCGATCTTCTCCGGCGGCGGCGACTATCCCGGCAACGAGTTCATCATCGGCTCGGGTCGCGATGCGCTGCTCTGCCGCTACAAGAGCGGCCGCCGCAAGCTCGACCCCGACGACCAGATCACGCTCGAATTCGCCGGCGCCGACCGGCACTACCACGCCGCGATCATGCGTACCGTCGTCATCGGCAAGCCGCGCCCGTTGCACATTCGCTATCACGAAGCGGCGAAGGACGCGCTGCTCGCCTGCGAGGCGGCGCTGAAGCCCGGCAACACCGCCGGCGACGTCTTCGCCGCCCATGCACGCAGCTTCGACGCCCATGGCCTGTCGGGCCACCGGCTCAATGCCTGCGGCTACTCGCTCGGCGCCAAGTTCACCCCGTCCTGGATGGACTGGCCGATGTTCTACGAAGGCAATGACTGGGTGCTGGAGCCCGGCATGGTGATGTTCGCCCACATGATCCTGATGGATTCGGAGAGCGAGACCGCGATGTGCCTCGGCCGGACCTATCTCGTCGGGGAGGACGGCGCCGAGGCGCTGAACCTGCCCGATCTCGATCTGGTCTTGCGTTGATCCGATGCGCGCCAGCCATGCCGGAGAGGCCGCCTGCGCTTCGCGCGGCGCTGAATCGCCAGCGCGTCAAGGAGTTTGATGAAGAGCCGGTTAGTCTTGCACATCGAAAGCGCATTTCACTTTCGCACGACATGATCTAGAACGGACGCCGCAGGGAAGACCAAGCAATCCGAGCCCGACAACAAACAGGGCGGGAGGCAACATGTCGATTCGTACTTACGCACCCCTTCTGGGGTCGCTCGTTGCGCTTGCACTTGCGGGCTGCCAGGAGACCACCACCGCCGCGCGACCTCGGGTCGACGCTCCCGGCGTGCCCGTCTCGGTGCAGAGCATTTCCGGTGCGCCGGACCAGGTCACGGCTGCCTTCGCCGGGCTGCTCGGCGAAGCTGCGGCGGAGCGCAAGATGGAGATCGTCCCCGGCGACAAGCCGGCCCGGTTCCGCGTCCGCGGCTATCTGACCGCGCAGCCGACCGAGGACGGCCAGACCTCGCTCGCCTTCGTCTGGGACGTCTATGACGAGACCAAGAAGCGCGCGCAGCGTGTCCAGGGCGAGAGCCTTGGTCGCCGCAGCAGCGGCGGTGATCCCTGGGCAGGCATCGACCAGACCATCGTCGCCAAGGCGGCCTCCGATTCGATGGATGCGATCGCTGGCTTCCTGACCACGGCGCCCCAGGCGGAGGCCAAGCCCGATGCCAAGGGCAAGGCGGCCGAGAGCAAGTCGACGACGGCCCGGGCGGGATCGGCGGGCGGCGCCAAGCGTCTCTAGCAGCCGGCCATCAGACCGGCCGAACTGACCTATCGGCAACCTGATCGGTCATGGCTTTTCCACGTTTCTGTTGCAGTTCTGTTGCAGTGCAGCGGTCGACTCACCGTCGCACCACTGTTAAGAGCCGTTCGAACCAAGCCGGCCCCTCGCGGCTTGGACTGCCAGTCCTCACGGTGCGCCCGGCATGAACTCCTCCATCAAAGTCGTCGCCGGTAACTCCAACCGGCCGCTGGCTGAGGCCATCTGCGCCTCGCTCGGCATCCCGCTCGCCAAGGCTTCCGTCCGGCGCTTCGCCGACATGGAGGTCTTCGTCGAGATCCAGGAGAACGTTCGCGGCCAGGATGTCTTCGTCATCCAGTCGACCTCGTTCCCGACCAACGACCACCTGATGGAGCTGCTGATCATCACCGACGCCCTGCGCCGTTCCTCGGCGCGGCGCATCACGGCGGTGATTCCCTATTTCGGCTATGCTCGGCAGGATCGCCGCGCCTCCGGCCGCACGCCGATCTCGGCCAAGCTCGTCGCCAACCTGATCACCCATGCCGGTGTCGACCGCGTTCTGACGCTCGACCTGCATGCCGGACAGATCCAGGGCTTCTTCGACATCCCGACTGACAACCTGTTCGGCGCTCCGTTGATGGCCCGCGACATCAAGGACCGGCTCGACTGGAAGAACGCCATGGTCGTCTCGCCGGATGTCGGTGGCGTGGTGCGCGCCCGCGCCCTCGCCAAGCGCATCGACGCGCCGCTCGCCATCGTCGACAAGCGTCGCGACCGGCCGGGCGAGTCGGAGGTGATGAACATCATCGGCACGGTCGAAGGCCGCTCCTGCATCCTGCTCGACGACATCGTCGATTCCGGCGGCACGTTGGTGAACGCTGCCGAGGCGCTGCTCGCGCAGGGCGCCAAGGAAGTCTACGCCTACATCACGCACGGCGTGCTCTCGGGCGGCGCCGTGGCGCGCATCGCCAATTCCAAGCTCAAGGAACTGGTGATCACCGATTCGATCATGCCGACCGAGGCGGTGAAGGTCGCACGCAACATCCGGGTCATCTCCATCGCCAATCTGATGGGCGAGGCGATCGAGCGCACCGCGAGCGAATCGAGCGTCTCCAGCCTGTTCGACTGACGGGCCCGCCATGGCGGCCCCGACGCCCGGCGGCGACCGAGCCCTCGTCCTCTTCTCAGGCGGCCAGGATTCGACCGTCGCCCTCGCCTGGGCGCTGCAGCGCTTTTCCGGCGTCGAGACGGTCGGCTTCGACTATGGCCAGCGCCATCGCATCGAGCTCGAAGCCCGGCTGACGATCAGAGACAAGCTGCCTGCGCTCGCTACGGCCTATGCCGAGCGCCTCGGCCCCGACCACCTGCTCGATCTGACGACGCTGGGCAGGATCTCGGACACCGCCCTGACCAGCGAGAGCGAGATCGCCTTCGCCGAGAGCGGCCTGCCGACGACCTTCGTGCCCGGCCGCAACCTGATCTTCCTCTCCTTCGCCGCCGCCCTCGCCTATCGCCGCGATTGCAGGCACATCGTTCTCGGCGTCTGCGAAACCGACTATTCCGGCTATCCCGATTGCCGGGACGACACCGTCAAGGCGATGCAGGTCGCGCTCGGCCTCGGGCTCGACCGCAGGCTGGTGCTGCACACGCCGCTGATGTGGCGCGACAAGGCGCAGACCTTCGCCCTTGCCCGCCGGCTGGGCGGCCAGCCCCTGCTCGACCTGGTGGTCGAGGACACCCATAGCTGCTATCTCGGCGACCGGAGCAGGCGCCACGCCTGGGGTTATGGCTGCGGCCACTGCCCGGCATGCGACTTGCGTTCGAAAGGTTTCGCGGCCTTCGAGGCCGCGCCAGGTGACAGCGGACCGAATTATGACGACTGACCGGCAACGGCGCATCGAGGGACTGATCGCCCTCGTCCTCTTCGGCTTGAGCATTCCGGCGGCCAATTGGCTGATCGGCAATGCCGGCACGGTCTGCGCGCCGAACGGCCCCTGTCTCGTTCCGGTCGCTCCCGGCATCATGGCACCGAGCGGCGTGCTGATGGTCGGGCTCGCGCTCGTGCTGCGCGACATCGTCCAGCGCCGGCTCGGCGCCAAGGCGGCGCTGATCGCGATTGCCGCCGGTGCGCTTCTCTCCGGTCTGCTCGCCCCACCCGCCATCGTCATCGCCTCGATGGCGGCCTTCCTGCTGTCGGAGCTGACCGACTTCGCGGTCTACACGCCGCTGCAGCGCAATCATTTCGTTGCCGCGGTCGCCGCCTCCAGCATCATGGGGCTCGTCGTCGACAGCATCGTCTTCCTGCAGCTGGCCTTCGGCAGCCTGGACTTCCTGACGGGCCAGATCATCGGCAAGGCCTGGATGGTGCTGCTGGCGCTGCCGCTGATGTTCTGGCTGCGGCGGCGCGACGAGCGCCTCGGCCTGATGCCGGCCTGAAGGGCCGTTTTCCGAACAATTCGAGATAACGGCGCAACCGTAGGTTCATGCCCTTGGGGCATGATCGCGGAAATGTGCTTGTTGCTGCCTCGAGGCTTGTTTGGACTCCGTCGAACGTCTCCAGTCCCTGCAGAACGCAACCCTGGAGGCGATCGCGCGCGGCGAGCCGCTGACGGCGATCATGACCTCGCTGTGCCTGCGGGTCGAAGCCATCGCCCCCGAGGTCGTCTGCTCCGTCGTCGCCGTCGATGCGGAAAGCTGCCTCCAGCCGCTGGCGGCGCCCAGCTTGCCGGCGAGCTACGCCGCGGCCCTGCGCGGCGTTTCATGCGGACCGCGCGTCGGCTCCTGCGGGACCGCGATCCATCGCGGCAGTGCCGTCGAGGTGACCGACATCGCCAGCGATCCGCTCTGGCAGGGTTATGAAGGGCTGGTGCTGCCGCTCGGCCTGCGCGCCTGCTGGTCGAGCCCGATCAAGGCGCGCGACGGCCGCGTGGTCGGCAGCTTCGCCTTCTATTATCGCCGCAAGCGCGGCCCGGACGCGCTGGAGCGCCGCATCGTCGCGACCTGCGTCCATCTCTGCGCCATCGCGATCGAGCATGACGAGGTCAGGACGCGCAACCATCAGCTCGCCTATTTCGACGCGCTGACCCGCCTGCCGAACCGGGCGCAGTTCAACGACGCCATCGCCCGCATGACCGCCAGGGCCGAGCCCTGCTTCGGCCTGCTGCTGATCGACATCGATCATCTCAAGGCGGTCAACGACACGATGGGCCACGCCACCGGCGACCGCCTGATCGAAACCGTCGCGGCACGGCTGGCGGAGGTCGCGGGGACCGGCACGGCCTTCCGGATCGGCGGCGACGAGTTCGCCGTCCTGCTGCCGGATTGCGGCCAGGCTCCGCAGCTGCGCGCGGCGGCGACAGCCATCCTTGCCGCGATGCCCGCCCCTTTCGACCATGACGGCAACACCATTATCCCGAGCGTCACGATCGGGGCCGCCCTGGCCGGAGCCGACGGCACCGATAGCGTCACCTTGCGGCAGAACGCCGATTTCGCGCTGTATCACGCCAAGGAGACCCGGCGCGGCCGGTATGTCCGCTTCAAGTACGGGCTTCGCACCTCGATGATGCGGCGCGTCCAGATCGTCCAGACCGTCGACGACGCCCTCGGCAGCGGCCGGGTGCTGCCGCACTACCAGCCGATCATCCGCCTCGACACCGGCGAGCTCGCCGGCGTCGAGGCGCTGGCCCGGATGCGGCTCGACGATGGCCGCATCGTCGCCGCCGGCGAGTTCCACGAGGCGATGCTCGATCCCAAGGTCGCCTACCGGATCTCGGGGCAGATGCTCGCGGCCGTCGCCGCCGACATGGCGCAATGGCAGAGCGGCGGACTTGAGCTCCGGCATGTCGGCATCAACTTCACCACCGCCGACTTCCAGAAGGGCGACCTCGTCCAGCGCATCTCCCGGGTTTTCGAGCGCGCCCAGCTCCCGCTCGAGCGCCTCGTCGTCGAGATCACGGAGCAGGTCATCATGGGCGGACGCCGCGACGGCGTCGCCCGAACCATGGAAGCGCTGCGCGAGCGCGGCATCCAGGTGGCGCTCGACGATTTCGGCACAGGCTTCGCCTCGCTGACCCATCTGCTCGACTTCCCGGTCGACATCATCAAGATCGACCGCTCCTTCATCGGCGGCATAGAGGCCGGCGCCCGCAGCAACGTCATCGTCGAGGCGCTGGTCGGGATCGCCAACCGGCTCGGCGTCAAGATCGTCGCCGAGGGCATCGAGACCGCCGAGCAGCTCGCGCGCCTGCGCGCCATGGGCTGCGTTTTCGGCCAGGGCTATCTCTACTCGCGCGCCATACCCGCCGCCGGCGTCGCCAGCTTCATCCAGGACCTGCGCCAACGCGGACCGGCGGCGCAGCCGGATACGCAAGCCGCAACGGCGGCCTGAGGCGGCCGGGCTTGAGATCGGCGGCTATTTCGCCTATGAGCCTGCCTGCGCTCCACTGACACCCTTGGAGGCAGGAGCGCGAACCGAGACGGCCGCCACCAGGCGGCCTTGTCATTTGAAAGCAAGGACAACACCAATGACCGCTGTGAAGCAGATCCAGGCTTCGGCGCGCGCTCAGGTCGGCAAGGGGGCCGCCCGGGCAGTTCGTCGTCAGGGCCTCACCCCCGCCGTGATCTACGGCGCCGGCGAAGCCCCGCAGGCCATCGCGCTCAACGCCAACCAGACCCGCCTGATGATCTATGCGGGCCACTTCCTGACCACGCTGCTCGAGATCGAGGTGGACGGCAAGAAGACCCGTGTCATCCCGCGCGACTACCAGCTCGACCCGGTCAAGGACACCCCGCTGCACGTCGACTTCCTGCGCGTCGCCGCCGGCCAGACCATCAAGGTCCAGGTGCCCGTGCACGTGGTCGGCCAGGAATCGTCCCCCGGCCTGAAGAGCGGCGGCACCATGCAGATCGTCGAGCACACCGTCGAGATCGACGTCGCTCCCGAGAGCATCCCGGAATTCCTCGAAGTCTCGGTCGCTGGCCTTGAGGTCGGCGATACCCTGCACAGCAACGACATCAAGCTGCCGGCCGGCGTTTCGCTGACCTCGCGTGACAATCTCACGCTGGTCACGATCCTGCCGCCGACGGTCGATGCCGAGCCGGAAGCTGCCGAGACGGAAGCCGCCAAGGCCTGATCAGGGCCCTTTCGCCATACGGTGCGACTACCGTCAGACGGCCGGGCTCGCCCGGCCGTTTTCTTTTGGCAGATGCTGGAGAGCAGGAATGCTGATCTTCGCCGGCCTCGGCAATCCGGGCACGCGCTATGCGCGCAACCGCCACAATATCGGCTTCATGGCGGTCGAGGCGATCGCCCGCGCCTGCCGCGCCGCGCCCTGGCGCGTGCGATTCCAGGGGCAGGCCTGCGAGGCGACGATCGGCAGCGAGAAGGTGCTCCTGCTCAAGCCGCAGACCTATATGAACGAATCCGGCCGGGCCATCGGCGAGGCGGCACGCTTCTTCAAAATCGCGCCGGCGGACGTGATCGTCTTCCATGACGAACTCGACCTCGCTCCCGCCAAGCTGCGGATCAAGCTCGGCGGAGGCAATGCCGGCCATAACGGCCTGCGCTCGACCACCGCTGCGATCGGCAACGAGTATCGCCGCGTGCGCATGGGCATCGGCCATCCCGGCGACAAGGCTCTCGTCCACGCCTATGTGCTGAACGATTTCGGCAAGGCTGAGGAAGCCTGGGTCGAGGATCTCTGCAGCGCCTGCGCCGACAATGCCACCCTCCTCGCCGCCCATGACGATGCCGGCTTCCAGAACAAGGTGCACCTTTTCATGGAAGCGCGCGGCCATGGCGCGGTGAAGCGTCTCGGCGAGAAGGCGGACTGACGCCGCTCAGAGCGGAAGCTGCGCACCAGCCCTCGCGACGGTGACACGGCTGGTGGTCAGGCCGCCATCCGCCTGCCGCTGCGCCGTCAGCGCCACCTGTGCGCCGGCGGCAAGGTCGCTCGCCTGCGCTGGTGCCGCCATGACGATGTTGGCCTCGGGCGGGATCGCGATCCTCTGCTCGCCGCCGGGATAGGTCAGCGTGACGCTGCCGCCCCCGACCTGCGTGACTGTCTCGGCGACCGTGGCGTTGGTCATCGTCGCCTCGGGGAGCACCGCCCAGGGTCGATGCCCCTCGCCGGTGCCGCGCATCGCCTCTGGGAAGATGACGACCTGCACCGCCTGAAGCTCGCCTCCTGACGACGTGCGTGCCCCGACCCCGATGAAGCTGCCCTTCTTGATGTCCGCCATCGACGCCCTGACGATGGCACCGACCGCATAGTTCGGCGCCAGAGCGACGGAAGCTATGCCGTCCGGCGTCTTCACCGTCAGCATCTGTCCCTCAATTCTCTCGACGCTGCCGCGGATGCGGACCTGCTGCGTCTGCGCCGCCACGCCGAAGACGGCGGAACTGACAAGCACAGTGGCGAGGGCAAACGAAGGGAGGCGCATCGAACCGATCTCCGGCCGCCGACAGATGGCTGAGGACCAGTCCTGCGCCCCGCCAGCGGCGACCGCCATGCACTTTCGCGCGAGCTAGTCTCCGGCGTGCCATCTTGTCTTTTGCTGCCATGCACCCAATAACGCCCCCGAGAACCGAAATGCTGTATCGCAGCCGCCGGAGCGTGGCCGCGACCTGATGAGCGAGCAAAAATGGGCTTCAAATGCGGTATCGTCGGCCTGCCCAATGTCGGCAAGTCGACCCTGTTCAACGCGCTGACGCAGACCGCGGCGGCCCAGGCGGCGAACTATCCCTTCTGCACGATCGAGCCGAATGTCGGCGACGTCGCGGTGCCCGATGACCGGCTGGAGAAGCTCGCCGCGATCGCCGGCTCGAAGGAGATCATCCCGACCCGGCTGACCTTCGTCGACATCGCCGGGCTGGTCCGCGGCGCCTCGCGCGGCGAAGGCCTCGGCAACCAGTTCCTCGCCAATATCCGCGAATGCGATGCCATCGCCCATGTCGTGCGCTGCTTCGAGGATGGCGACATCACCCATGTCGAGGGCAAGATCTCGCCGATCGACGACATCGAGACCATCGAGACCGAGTTGATGCTCGCCGATCTCGAGAGCCTCGAGAAGCGTGTCCAGCCGCTGGAGAAAAAGGCGAAGTCCGGCGACAAGGAGGCCAAGGAAGCGGCCGAGCTGATGAACCGCTGCCTTGTCCTGCTGCGCGACGGCAAGCCGGCGCGGCTGGTGCAGGTCGCCGCCGAGGAGCGCAGGGCCTTTGCGATGCTCGGCCTGCTCTCGTCGAAGCCCGTGCTCTATGTCTGCAATGTCGAGGAGGCGAGCGCCGACAAGGGCAACGCCTTCTCCGAACTGGTCAAGGCGCGCGCCGCCGAGGAAGGCGCGGTCGCCGTCGTCGTATCCGCCAAGATCGAGAGCGAGATCGCGGTGCTGCCGCAGGCCGACCAGAAGGACTATCTCGACGCGGTCGGGCTCGAGGAGCCCGGCCTCAACCGGGTGATCCGCGCCGGCTACGCCCTGCTCAACCTCGTCACCTACTTCACCGTCGGCCCGAAGGAAGCCCGCGCCTGGACGATCGAGAACGGCACCAAGGGCCCCGCAGCCGCCGGCGTGATCCATACCGATTTCGAGAAGGGCTATATCCGCGCCGAGACCATCGCCTATGACGACTACATCGCCAACAAGGGCGAGGCGGGCGCGCGCGAGGCCGGCAAGTTCCGGCTCGAAGGCAAGGAATATGTCGTCGCCGATGGCGACGTGCTGCATTTCCGCTTCGCCAACTAACGCGCTTTGCGTTCGCCCGCCAACGGGCGAACGCTCGCAACTCGCGCCGGACAGGGGGCATAGGCAATGCGGTACTTCGAGGATTTTGTCGCGGGCGCGGTCGTCGAGGGGGGCTCGCTCGCGATCTCGGAGGGGGACATCCTCGCCTATGCCCGCCGCTTCGACGCGCAGGACTTCCACACCGATCCGGAGGCCGCCAAGGCGAGCTTCGTCGGCGGCCTGATCGCGTCCGGCTGGCATAGCTGCGCGCTTCTGATGCGGCTGATCGCCGAAAGCTTCATCCTCGATTCAACCTCGATGGGTGCACCCGGCATCGAAGAGGTGAAATGGCTGCGGCCCCTCAAGCCGGGCGACGTCGTCAGCCTGCGCTGGACCGTCATCGAAACCAAGGAATCGCGCTCGCGCCCGGAAATGGGCCTGGTCAAGTTCCGCTTCGAGCTTCTCAACCAGCGCGGCGAGCCCGTGCTGGAGCAGACCAACTGGATCATGTTCGGCCGCCGCGGCTCGGGCTTCGAGGCTCCTGCCGGCAACTGGCTGGCGCATTCACCGAGCTATGTCGCGCCGGCTCGTACCAGCGAGGTCGAGCCGGCCGCCGGCCCAGCGACGCCGGCCCGCTTCTTCGACGATCTCGTAGTCGGCGAGAGTCATGAGCTCGGCAGCCTCCTCTTCACCGCCGAGGAGATCGTCGCCTTCGCCCGCTCCTTCGACGCGCAGCCCTTCCATATGGATGAGGACGCGGCTCGCCAGAGCTCATTCGGCGGGCTCTGCGCCTCGGGCTGGCACACTGCGGCCGGCTGGATGGCGGCGATGGTCGTCCATCGGCGCGGCCAGGAGGCTGCCTTCAAGGCCGCCTTCGGAGACGCCAGCGCGCCTCGCCTCGGCCCCTCCCCCGGCTTCAAGAACCTACGTTGGCTGAAGCCGGTCTATGCGGGCGACCGCATCACCTATCACTCGGTTCTTGCCGACAAGCGCGCCAGCGCCTCGCGCCCGCAATGGGGGCTGTTCTTCCACCACAACACCGGCGTGAACCAGAACGGCGAGACCGTGTTCAGCTTCGAGGGCTGCGCCTTCGTCGAACGTCGGGCCTGATCAGCCGGCGATGCGCCGTGGCAGCGCGGGCCCGCTCGCCGTCTCGATGCGATCGCGGCCATTGCGCTTGGCCGCATAGAGCGCGTCATCAGCCAGTGCATGCAGGCTGGTGGCGTCCAGTGGTCCTTCGCCTGCGCAGAGGCCGATCGATACGGTGACGCCCGTCAGATCGGGGTGGAGCGTCTGCCAGGGCACAAGGGCGAGCGAGCGGCGAATGGCCGCCGCCATGCCGTATGCCGCCTCGAGGCGTACCCCGGCGAGCAGCACGCCGAACTCCTCGCCGCCGATCCGCGCGACGAGCGCCGAGACCGGCGCGACCTGGTCCGCGACGACCTTGCCGATCATGCGCAGGCAGGCATCGCCGACCAGATGGCCGAAGCGGTCATTGATCGACTTGAAGTGGTCGGCATCGATCATCATCAGCGAAAGCGTTTGCGGGAGAGCGACGGCATCGGTCAGCCGCGCCACGAAACGGCGACGATTGGCGAGCCCCGTCAGCCCGTCCGTCTCCGCCAGCTCCGCCAGCGCCGCATTGGCCCGGCGTAACGCCTCCTGCGCCTCCAGCAGTTCCATCTGCTGGCGCTTGGCCACGGTGATGTCGGCATGGGTGAAGAAGCTGAGGCCGCCGGCGCTGTGCCGCGCGATCAGCCTGAGCCAGCGCTGGCCGGGAAGCTCGATCTCGAACGGCACGCCATCATAGCGCAAGCCGTTGCTGATCGCCGCCCTCCAGGCCGCCACGGGCGAGGTTCCTGCCCAGCAGCGGGCAATGATCTCGTCGAGCTTGCGCCCGACCACGGGCGCGCCGCGAGGCAGGTCGTAGAGCCGTCGGAAGGCATTGTTGGCGGCGATGATGCGGTCATTCGCATCGAGAATCGTCGCGCCGTCGGGAATGAAGGGAAGCGCGTCGATCAGCGGCAGCGTCATCTCAGGCGCCGTCTCCGCCTGGCTGTCGACATCGAGCCGTTGCCACAGGCGCACGCGCCCGCCATCCGGAGCCTGCAGGGATGCGGCGCGCAGGCGCCGCCCGTGATGGCTGAATTCGAACGGCTGGGTCTGGTTCTCATGCCGCGCGACGCCTTCGGCCACATGCCGGTCGATATCCGGCAGTTCCTCGGGCGGCAGGCGGCGGCGATAGAAGCGCACGAGATTGTCGGCATAGGGCTCGCCGACATAAATCTCGCCTTCATCCTCCGGGAAGAGCTGGAGGAAGGTGCTGTTCCAGCCCAGGGCCCGCATATCGGCGTCGTATTCACAAGCCCCAATACCGAGGGCGTCGAGCGAATCGAGCAGATAGCGCGAGAGCTTCATGCTCCCTTGATTAAAGAAGAGGCCTTAACAACCAGTAAGACGCGCCGTTAAGATCAACCTACCTTTCCGTAACCCGCGAACCGCGCCGAGACCCTCTCCATCTCGGCCGCATCGAGGATGACCGGCTCGAGCCCGGAGGCCAGCAGGTCGAGATACTGCCCGGCGAGGTTCTCGACTTCGGCGACGATGGTGTGGGCGCCGGCTAGGCTGCCGCCGAGCGCGATCACGCCATGATTGGCGAGCAGCACCGCCTTGCGCCCCTCCAGCCCCTTGACGGCATTCGCCGCGAGTTCCGGCGTCCCGAAGGTGGCGTATTCGGCGCAGCGCACATCGGCCCCGCCGCAGAGCGCGATCATGTAGTGGAAGGCGGGAATGCCGCGCCGCGCGCTGGCGAGCGCAGTGGCGCGCGGAGAATGCGTGTGCACGATCGCCTGCGCGTCCGGGCGGGCCTTGTAGATCTCGGTATGGAACGGCCATTCCGAGGAGGGCTTTCCGGCACCCGAGAGCACGCTGCCGTCGAGCGTCAGATGGATCAGGTCCTGCGGCTTCGTCTTCGCATAAGGCAGGCCAGACGGCGTGATCAGCAGACCGCCTTCGAAGCGCGCCGAGACATTGCCCGACTTCGACGGGCAGAACCCGGCTCGGTCGATCGCCTGCGCCACCTCGACGATCTGCTGGCGAAGTTCGGTCTCGGTCATTTCATGCGCTCCTGCGCCAGTTCAGGGAAAAGCCGGCTCAGCCCCTCGAAGCTCGCGGGCGCGACGCCGCGCTCGGTGACGAGGCCGGTGACGAGCCGGGCCGGCGTGACGTCGAAGGCCGGGTTGGCGGCCGGGCTGCCCGGCGCCGTGACCTGGAAAATGCCCGGGCGGCCATCCTCGCCGACCCCACGCAGATGCGTGACTTCGCCGGCCGCGCGTTCCTCGATCGGGATCTCCGCGAGGCCATCGCTGAGCGACCAGTCGATGGTCGGCGACGGCAGGGCGACATAGAACGGCACCCCGTTGTCATGGGCCGCCAGCGCCTTGAGATAGGTGCCGATCTTGTTGGCGACGTCGCCGGTCGCCGTCGTCCTATCGGTGCCGACGATCACCATGTCGACCTCGCCATGCTGCATCAGATGGCCACCGGCATTGTCGGAGATCACCGTGTGCGGCACGCCATGGGCGCCGAGCTCATAGGCGCTCAGAGCCGCGCCCTGATTGCGCGGCCGCGTCTCGTCGACCCAGACATGCACCGGAATGCCCGCATCATGCGCCAGATAGATTGGCGCCAGCGCAGTGCCCCAGTCGACAGTCGCGAGCCAGCCGGCATTGCAATGGGTCAGGATGTTGATCCGCTCGCCGGCCGGCTTGGCCGCAGCGATGGCGCGGATCAGCCCGAGGCCATGCTCGCCGATGGCGCGGCAGAGCGCGACATCCTCGTCGCAGATCGCCGCGGCCTCGGCATAGGCGGCAGCGACGCGCTCCGTCTCGGGCAGCTCGATCAGCCGCGCCCGCATCCGCGCCAGCGCCCAATGCAGGTTCACCGCTGTCGGCCGCGTCGCGCCGAGCAAGGCGAGCGCCCGCTCAAGCGCGGCATCGGAGGCATCGCCCCTCAGGGCGAGCGCCACGCCATAGGCGGCGGTCGCGCCGATCAGCGGCGCGCCGCGCACGGTCATGTGGCGGATCGCGTCTGCTGCCTCCTCGACCCGCATCAGCCGGACCGTCTCGAAGCTGAAGGGCAGCTGAGTCTGATCGATGACCACGACGCTCCAGCCATCCTCGCCGAGCCAGATCGTGCGATAGGCCTTGCCGTCGATCTTCATGCCCGCCTCAATGTCCTTCGAAGGAGACCAGCGTGCGCACGGGCACGCCGAGGCGGCGAACCTTGTCGGCACCGCCGAGATCCGGCAGGTCGACGATGAAGCAGGCGGCGACGACCTCGGCTCCGAGCGAGGAAAGCAGCTTGACCGCCGCCTCCGCCGTGCCGCCGGTCGCGACGAGGTCGTCGACCAGCAGCACGCGCTCGCCAGGCGAAACGGCGTCCTTGTGAACCTCGATCTCGTCGCTGCCGTATTCCAGCGAGTAAGGCATGCTCACGGTCTGGAAGGGCAGCTTGCCCTTCTTGCGCACCGGCACGAAGCCGGCCGAGAGCTGGTGCGCCACGGCCCCGCCGAGAATGAAGCCGCGCGCCTCGATTCCGGCGATCTTGGCGATCTTCAACCCCGCGAAGGGCTGGACGAGTTCGTCGACCGCACGGCGGAAGGCCCGCGCATCGCCGAGCAGCGTGGTGATGTCGCGGAACAGGATTCCCGGCGCCGGATGATCGGGGATCGTCCGGATCGCGTTCTTCAGATCGGAGAAAGAGGGCCGGTCCATCAGGTCTTCCATCGGCTGCGGTGCTCCCTCTTAGAGCAGGAGGCGAAGCACTGGGAACCCGCTTTCGCGATGCTCCCCCTAGACTTGCCGGTATCGCCGGCGCCGCGACAGGGTGAGCGGCTCAGCCGGCCGGCTTCAGCACGCGCCCCGCCACCGCATCGAGCTTGGCGAGCAAAGCGGGATCGCGGAACTCCGGCGCCGTGACCAGCGCGAAGTCGAGCGCGTTGTGGGAGCCGGCCGGGCACGGCACCCGCTCCGCCGGAAAATCGGCTGCGAGCCGCGCCACCAGCCGGCGTGCCTTGTCGGCGTTCGCATGCAGGACTGCGATCACCGAGGCGACGTCGACCGCGCCATGCTCCTCATGCCAGCAATCGTAGTCGGTCACCATCGCAACGGTCGCATAGGTGATCTCGGCCTCGCGGGCGAGCTTGGCTTCCGGCATCGCCGTCATGCCGATCAGATCGTAGCCAAGGCCCTTATAGGTCAGCGATTCCGCATAGGTCGAGAATTGCGGGCCTTCCATGGTGACGAGCGTGCCGCCATTGACGAAAGGCAGCTCCTCCGCCGTCGCCGCCTCGGCGATCCGCGCCCGCAGGGCCGGACCGACCGGGTGCGCCAGCGAGACATGGGCGACGCAGCCCCGGCCGAAGAACGAGCTCTGGCGCCCCGCCGTGCGGTCGACGAACTGGTCGACCAGCACGAACAGGCCGGGATAGAGCTCGGCCTTGTAGGAACCGCAGGCCGAGAGCGAGACGAGATCGGTGACGCCGGCGCGCTTCAGTACGTCGATATTGGCGCGGTAGTTGATCTCGGAGGGCGGGATCGCATGGCCCCGGCCGTGACGCGGCAGGAAGACGATCTTGGTCGCCCCCATCCGCCCGATGCGCAGCACGTCGGAAGGCTCGCCCCAGGGACTCTCGATGCGCTCCTCGCGCAGATCGGTCAGCCCCGGCAGATCGTAGATGCCCGAGCCGCCGATGATCCCCAGAACCGCTTCAGCCATGCTCGTTCTCCGTTATCGTTCCGGATCAGGATCAGGAGTTTGTGACGTTGCAGCAACCGCTACCGGCCGTCAGAAGCGGCGTCCACAGCCGGCTGCGCAAACGAAAAGAGCCCCGTTGCCGGGGCTCTCGATTTCGAACGCTGTCAAAGCTCAGTGCGACGAGGCGTGCTCGGGCAGGCGCGACCAGACCTTCTTCTTGGTGTAGTAGAGCAGGCCCGCGAAGATGATCAGGAACAGCATCACCTGCATGCCGATGCGCTTGCGCGCCTCGAGATGCGGCTCGGCCATCCACATCATGAAGGCCGAGACGTCCTTGGCGTACTGCGCCACCGTCTCCGGCACCTGCGGCTTGCCGTCCGGCCCCTTCGGATACTCGACCTGGCCGTCATTGAGCGGCTGCGGCATCGCGATCAGATGGCCGGGCATATAGGTGTTGTAGTACTGGCCCGGCAGCAGCGGCGAGTGACCGGCCGGCGGCTCGGTGTAGCCGCGCAGCAGGGCCGTGATGTAGTCGGGCCCCTGCTCCTGGTACTGGGTGAAGATGTCGAAGATGAACCAGGGGAAGCCGCGCTCATAGGTCCGCGCCTTCGCCAGGACCGAGAGGTCCGGCGGATAGGCGCCGCCGCTGGCGGCGCGCGCAGCCTGCTCGTTCGGGAACGGAGCCGGGAAGGCATCCGCCGGACGGCCCGGCCGGTCGAACATCTCGCCGGACTCGTTCGGCCCGTCCTTGACCGTGTAGGTCGCCGCCAGCGCCGCGACCTGCGAGGCGGTGAAGCCCGGGCCACCCGGCTGCGACAGGTTGCGCAGCTTGATCAGGTTCATCGAATGGCAGCTGGCGCAGACTTCCTTGACGACCTTGAAGCCGCGCTGGAGCTGAGCCTGGTCGAACTTGCCGAAGGGGCCCGAGAAGGACCAGGTCTCGGCCGGCGGCTTGACGCGCTCACCGGCGCCGAAGGCCGGGCCGGCCAGGGCCATGACGGCCAGGCCAGCGGCGAGCGAGAGACGGAAAGGGATCATGCGCATGGTCTCATCAACCCTTGGCGTTCGGTGCGGAGGCGGTGGCGGCGCCGAGACGCGCGCCCGAACCGCCCTGGAGGTTGCCCAGCACCGAGTCCGCGATGGAAGCCGGCAGAGGCCGCGGCCGCTCGAAGATGCCGATCAGAGCCAGCGCGACGAAGTAGCCGAAATAGAGGACGGTGAAGATCTGCGAGGCGATGACGTAGCCGCCTTCCGCCGGCATGGCGCCGAGATAGCCGAGCGCGATGCAGACCACGAAGAACGCCCAGAAGAACTGGCGGGCGATCGGACGATAGGTCATCGACTTGATCTTGGAGGTGTCGATCCAGGGCAGGAAGGCGAGGATCGCAATCGCGCCGCCCATGGCGATGACGCCGCCGAGCTTATCGGGGATGGCGCGCAGGATCGCGTAAAAGGGCAGGAAGTACCATTCCGGGACGATGTGCGCAGGCGTCGCCGCCGGGTTCGCCGGGATGTAGTTGTCGGCGTGGCCCATGAAGTTCGGCTGGTAGAAGACGAAATAGGCAAAGACGAACATGAAGCAGACCATGCCGAACAGGTCTTTGATCGTCGCATAGGGGGTGAACGGAACCGTGTCCTTGGCGACGTTCTTCACCTCGACGCCGGTCGGGTTGTTCTGGCCGACATGGTGCAGCGCCCAGACGTGCAGGATCACCACACCGAAGATCATGAACGGCAGCAGGTAGTGCAGCGAGAAGAAGCGGTTCAGCGTCGGGTTGTCGACCGAGTAGCCGCCCCACAGGAAGGTGACGATCGTCTCACCGATCACCGGCAGGGCCGAGAACAGGTTGGTGATGACGGTCGCGCCCCAGAAGGACATCTGCCCCCAGGGCAGCACGTAGCCCATGAAGGCGGTGGCCATCATCAGCAGGAAGATGACGACGCCGAGGATCCAGAGCACCTCGCGGGGAGCCTTGTAGGAGCCGTAATAGAGGCCGCGGAAGATGTGGATGTAGACGGCGACGAAGAACATCGAGGCGCCGTTGGAGTGCAGATAGCGCAGCAGCCAGCCGTAGTTCACGTCGCGCATGATGTGCTCGACGGAGTTGAACGCCATGGTGGCATGCGGCGTGTAGTGCATCACCAGGACGATGCCGGTGATGATCTGCGCCACCAGCATGAACATCAGGATGCCGCCGAAGGTCCACAGATAGTTAAGGTTGCGCGGCACCGGATAGGACACCGCGGAATCGTGCATCAGCCGCACGATCGGCAGGCGCGCGTCGAGCCAACGCTCGATACCCGTCTTCGGTTGATAGGTGCTGTGCCCGCTCATGCTGCTCGCCTCAAGCTCTCTCAAATCCGCTGAATGCCGTCTTCGCCCGTCTACTCAGGCTCAGCCGATCTTGATCTTGGTGTCCGCCATGAACGCATAGGGCGGAATGGGAAGGTTCAGCGGCGCAGGTCCCTTGCGGATGCGGCCCGACGAATCGTAGTGCGAGCCATGGCAGGGGCAGAACCAGCCGTCGTAATCACCCTTCGGGTCGCCCGGCGCATTGCCGAGCGGCACGCAGCCGAGATGGGTGCAGTTGCCGTAGACCACGAGGAACTGCGCATGGCCTTCCTTGACGCGCTCCTGGTCGGACTGCGGATCGGGCAGCGTCGCGACGTTCACCGCGCGGGCCTCGTCGATTTCCTTCTTGGTGCGGTGACGCACGAAGATCAGCTTGCCGCGCCAGAACAGCTTGATCGCCTGACCTTCCGCGATCGGGGCCAGATCGAGCTCGATCGGGGCGCCGGCGGCAACGGTCTGCGCGTCGGGGGCGAGCTGGCTGATCAGCGGCACCAGGACCGCGCCGGCTCCAACAATGCCTGCAGCACCGGTCGCCAGCATCAGGAAGTCACGGCGGGTGGTCTCGGTGCCTGTCGTCTCGGTCGCGTGCGCCACGATCCAGTTCCCTACTCGGCCGCCGGCCCTGCCGGCTCAAACAAAAATGTCAGGCGTCCGCAATGCGAACGCCTGCCTCAGCCGCCGTGAGGCAGCTTGTCGGCTCGGGGCTCTTTGGCATGCAGTTTTGATGAAGTCTACTGTCGCTCGCGCCGCAGCCTGTCGCGGCGCAGCAACCCGGCCTTGCGGCAGGCTCAGACCGGAATCTGGTCGCTGTCCGCCAACGCCAGGAAGCCGCCGGACTGGTGCGCCCAGAGCCGCGCATAGAGGCCACCGCGCGCGACGAGCTCTGCATGGCTGCCACTGTCGACGATCCTGCCCTTGTCGAGCACGATCAACCGGTCGAGCGCCGCGATCGTCGAAAGCCGGTGGGCGATCGCGATCACTGTCTTGCCTTCCATCAGCGTGGCGAGCTGCGCCTGGATCTCGGCTTCCACCTCCGAATCGAGCGCGGAGGTCGCCTCGTCGAGGATCAGGATCGGCGCGTCCTTGAGCAGCACGCGCGCGATAGCGATGCGCTGGCGCTGCCCGCCCGAAAGCTTGACGCCGCGCTCGCCGACCCGCGATTCGAAGCCCTTGCGCCCGTCCTGGTCGGTCAGGCCGAGCACGAACTCATGGGCGGCCGCCCGGCGCGCGGCCTCGGCGATTTCAGCTTCCGTGGCGCCGATCCGGCCATAGGCGATATTGTCGCCGATCGAGCGGTGCAGGAGCGAATTGTCCTGCGTGACCATGCCGATCTGCGCCCGCAGCGATTCCTGCGTGACGCCGGCGATGTCCTGGCCGTCAATCAGGATGCGGCCGCTTTCGAGCGGGTAGAGCCGCAGCAGGAGGTTGACCAGGGTCGACTTGCCGGCCCCTGACGGGCCGACCAGGCCGACCTTCTCGCCGGGGCGGATGTCGAGGTCGAGCCCCTCGAAAAGCCCGGTCTTGCGGCCGTAATTGAAGCGGACCTGCTCGAAGCGCACCGCGCCGTCGGTGACCGCCAGCGGCTTCGCGTCCGGCGCGTCGCTGAGATCGTGCGGCTTGGCGATCGTCTCCATGCTCTCCTGCACCGAGCCGATGTTCTCGAAGATGCCGCGGACCAGATGGATCAGCCAGGTCGACATCTGTACGAGACGCAGGACGAGACCGATTGACGCAGCCACCGCGCCGGGGGTCATTTCGCCGTGGCTCCACAGCGTCAGGCAGAGCCAGGCCGTCACCACGACGAGCAGGCTGTTCATCGTCTGCAGGATGACGCTGACGCCGGTGATCAGCCGCGACAGGTTGAGGAAGGAATCGTTCCAGCGCGTCAGCGAATCGCGCACCGCCGAGCGCTCGGCGTCGGCGCGGGCGAAGAGCTTGACCGTGAGGATGTTGGTGTAGGCGTCGACGATGCGCCCGGTCGTGGTCGAGCGGCCGAGCGAGTTCGCCTCCGAGCGCTTCTTGGCGCGCGGCACGAAATAGATCAGCAGCGTCACATAGGCGGCGAGCCAGACGATCACTGGCAAAGCGAGCCACAGACTGGTCGAGCCGAAGAAGCCGATCGCCACTGAGGCGAAGATCAGCGCGTACCAGAGATCGTCGATCACCTCGATGGTCGCGCCGCGAATGGCCTGGCCGGCCTGGATCACCCGGGCGGAGAGCCGGCCGGCGAAATCGTTCTGGAAATAGGAAAGCGCGTGGCCGAGCGTGTAGACATGGTTGCGCCAGCGGATCTGGTTGGTGATCTGCGGCACCACGACCTGGTCGACGATGGCATGGTTGGCGAAATAGACCAGCGGCCGCACCACCACCACGAGAAAGGCCGCGCCGGCGAGTAGCCAGCCATGTTCGCGGAACACCGTCTCGGGCGACTGGGTGGTGAGCAGGTCGACGAACCAGCCGACCATCAGATACATCGCCGCCTCGATGCCGGAAAAGCCGAGGCCGGTCAGCATGATCAGCGCCATCCAGCCCTTCACGCCCTTGATGTGGTGCCACATGAAGGGGAAGACGCCGCGCGGCGGCGTCCTGGTCTCGTCGAAGGGCTCGAAGACGTCGACGCGGCTTTCGAGGAACCGGAACAGCGGGGCGAACATGGACGTGGGATCGCCCTCCTAGGCAGGCAATGGCTACGTGACCGATATGGTGCGTGCAGCTTGCGGCAACCAGAGCCTGCAAGCGCGGCTCCGTCATGCCATGACAGCAGACTGCAGCATGGCGCAAGCGCGCCGCCCTGCAGTGGCCGCAGGATCTACGACGAAAGACTCCCGACTTAAGTTGCAATCGCGCCGGTTTCCTGCTTGCCGCGCATCATCACCCCGCAGAGCATGAGGCCGCGCCGCGCATGAAGGCGGCGATCCGGAGGTCTGCTCGATGATCAGGTTTCACGCCGCGCTCGCTTTGGCGGGCACACTCCTTCTGGCCACACAGGCCATCGCCCAGACCGCGGGCAAGACGGTGATCGCGACACCGAACGCGCCCGAGGCGATCGGCCCCTATTCGCAGGCGATCAAGGTCGGGAACATGGTGTTTCTCGCCGGGCAGGTCGCGATCGATCCGAAGACCAAGCAGTTCATGAAGGACGCCAGCATCGAGGACCAGACGAGGCAGACGCTCGAAAACCTCAAGGCCGTGCTCGAAGCCGACGGCCTGACCATGGACCATATCGTCTCGACCAACGTTTTCCTGAAGGACCTCAACGATTTCGGCAAGATGAACGGGGTCTATGGCAGTTATTTCAAGACCGCCCCGCCGGCACGCGCCACGGTCGAGGTCGCGCGCCTTCCCCTGGATGCGAAGGTCGAGATCGTCGCCATCGCCGTCCGCCCCTGAGCGTGATGCCTTGACGCCGGCAGGCGCAGCGCGGATGACGCGCCCATGCTGCGCCTCGCCCTCTACCAGCCCGACATTCCGCAGAACGCCGGCACGATGATCCGCATGGCGGCCTGCCTCGGTGTCGCCGTCGACATCGTCGAGCCGGCCTCCTTCGACGTGTCCGACCGCAATTTCCGTCGCTCGGGCATGGATTATCTCGAACGCGCCGCGATCACGCGGCATATTTCCTTCGGCGCCTTCGAGAGCTGGCGCCGCGACGCCGGTCACCGCCTGGTCCTGGCTGAGACGGACGGCGCCGTTGCCCATACCGCATTCGCCTTCCGGCCCGGCGACATCGTGCTGGTCGGGCGCGAATCGGCCGGCGTACCCTCCGAGGTCGCGGCAGCGGCAGATGCCAGCGTGCATGTGCCGATGCGCCCGGGATTGCGTTCGCTCAATGTCGCCATCGCCGCCGCGCTGGTAGTTGGCGAGGCCTTGCGGCAGCTTGGCGGCTATCCAGTCCCGGCCGCCTGACGCATTCGAACGAGAAAGACATGCAACAGCAAGAGACTGCGAGCCCTAGCTTCGACCCCGCCGCCGTGGAGGCGCTGAAGCCGCGCGCCGCCGCCTGGTTCGAGAGCCTGCGCGACCGCATCTGCGCCGCCTTCGAGGCGATCGAGGACGAGGCGGCGGGCCCCTACCCGCCCGAGAGCTCGACGCCCGGCCGCTTCGTCCGCACACCCTGGCAGCGCCGCAACCATGACGGCGCCCCTGGCGGTGGCGGCGTGATGTCGCTGATGAGCGGGCGCGTCTTCGAGAAGGTCGGCGTCCATGTCTCGACCGTGCATGGCACCTTCGCGCCGGAATTCGCCGGCCAAATTCCGGGCTCGGCCGAGGATCCGCGCTTTCACGCCACCGGCATCTCGCTGATCGCCCATCCCTGGAATCCGCACGCACCGACCGTGCACATGAACACCCGCTTCGTCGTGACGACCAAGCCCTGGTTCGGCGGCGGCGCCGACCTGACGCCGGTGCTGGTGCGGCGCCGCGAGCAGGACGACCCCGATGCGCAGGCCTTCCACGCCGCGATGCGGACGCCTTGCGAGGCCCATGCCGGCGTCGCCGACTATGCCCGCTTCAAGGCCTGGTGCGACGAGTATTTCTTCCTGAAGCATCGGGGCGAGCCGCGCGGCATCGGCGGCATCTTCTACGATTATGTCTGGAGCGGCGAGCCGGAGGCCGATCTCGCCTTCACCCGCGCCGTGGGCGAGGCCTTCCTCGACATCTACCCGAGGATCATGCGCGCCAATCTCGGCACGCCCTGGACCGAGGCCGACCGGCACGAGCAGCAGGTCCGCCGCGGCCGCTATGTCGAGTTCAACCTGCTCTACGACCGCGGCACGATCTTCGGCCTGCGTACCGGCGGCAATGTCGATTCGATCCTGTCCTCGCTGCCGCCGACGGTGCGGTGGCCGTAATCACGGCCCGCCGCTGAGGCACGTTATCGCCCCGGAGCACCGCAGCAGCGGCGCTCCGGGCGACCGGTAAGCTTATGCCGGCGACAGCATAGCGGCCGCTTTTGCGACCAGCGCCATCTGCTCGTCGCGCCCGGCCGGACAGCCGGCCGCGGTCCAGTCGCGCCGCGCCTGCTCCAGCACCTGCCCGAGCAGCGGCCCCGCCGCCACGCCGAGCGCCAGCAGATCCTTGCCGCTCGGCAGGAAGCGCGGCGTCTGGCCGAGGCCGGCGATGAGCGCCTGCCCTTCTTCCGCCCGCGCCGCGCCCGCGGTGGCGTTCAGCAGCACGAGCGCCGCGGCGACCGCATCGGTCCCGACACGGTGCGCCGTCTCGCGCAGCTCGGCGAGGGCAGGCAGGCTCTCGCGCCCTGAAACAGTCTCGAGCGCCAGCGCGATCGCCTCGATCCGCCCTGACTCGGCATTCGACAGCCGCAGCTTTTCGCGCAGCCGCGCCGCGTCCTCGCGGGTCAGGACCGCCAGGGCCGCCAGCCTGAAATCCGGATGGACGCGATCCCCACCCTGTTCGCCGTCGCCGGCCATCGCCTCGAAGCGCGAGAGCTGCGGCACGCCGCCGATGACCGGCACCAACAGCCCGGCCCCAGCCATCGCCCGCAATGTCGAGGCGGCGCGCGGTGCGGCGAGCAGCTTCAGCAGTTCCGCCCGCACCCGCTCGCGCGACAAGCCTTCGAGCCCGGCCCGCCCCTCGGTGCAGGCTTCGAGCGCCGCCTTGTCCGGCTCGCCCGCGCCATAGCGGGCATGGAAGCGGAAGAAGCGCAGGATGCGCAGATAATCCTCGGCGATGCGCTCGCGCGCCTGCCCGATGAAGCGGACCCGGCGCGCCGCCAGATCGCCCACTCCGCCGGCATAGTCGTGCAGCCGACCTTCGGCATCGAGCCCGAGCGCATTGATGGTGAAGTCGCGCCGCAGCGCGTCCTGCCGGAAATCGCGACCGAAGGCGACGACGGCGTGTCGGCCGTCGGTCTCGACATCGCGGCGCAGCGTCGTGACCTCGAAAGGCATGCCGGCGACCACGACGGTGATCGTCCCATGCTCGATCCCGGTCGGTACGGGCTTGAAGCCGGCCGCCTTCGCCCGCCGCACCGTTTCCTCCGGCAGCGCGGTCGTCGCGACATCGATATCCGCCACCTCTTCGCCGAGCAGCGCATTGCGGACGGCGCCGCCCACGATGCGCGCCTCCTCGCCGTCCCGGTTCAGCGCCGCCATCAGCGCCGCGACCTCGCCCCGCGCCAGCAACGGCGCGAGCCGGCCTTGCTCAGGGCTTGTCATTGAACTGGCCCGGCACCAGCTGGCCGCCCTCGACATGCGGCGGCACGAAGGCGCCGGTGTGCCGCGGGGCGACGATGCCGGCATAGATGAAGGCGGAGATGCCGAGGACGAGCCCGACCACCGAAAGCCAGAACAGGTGGCCGCTCCAGTGCTCGACGTCGAAGGGATTGCGCCGCCGGATCACGAGGTAGCCCGCGAACAGGCAGAAGGGCAGGACGAAGAGCAGGAACTCCTCGATCAGCGTGCGCAGCATCAGGCGTGACCTATTCCAGCGAGCATGACGCCGAACGCTGGCTTCTGGTCTTCGAACGACATCATCTGCTTCAGAACTCTCCGGTGGCCAGGCGCTCGTAAAGATTGCGGATCATCCCGGCCGTTGCACCCCAGATATAGTGACCGTCATGCGGCATCGCATAGTAGGTGCGATGTCGCCCCTTCCATTCGCGGGCATGGCGCTGGTGGTTGGCCGGATCCATCAGGAAGGACAGCGGGGTCTCGAAGGCCTCGTCGACCTCATGCCGATTAATCGTCAGTGCGAGCGGCGGCTCGACCAGCCCGACCACCGGCACGACGCGATAACCCGTTCCGGTCAGATAGGCGTCGAGATAGCCGACGGTCCTGACCCTGTCGCGCGCCAGCCCGATCTCCTCCTCCGCCTCGCGCAGTGCCGCGATCAGCGGCGAGCCGTCGACCGCGTCCACCCGCCCGCCGGGGAAGGCAACCTGCCCGGAATGGTTGCGCAGCGCGGTCGCCCGCTGCGTCAGCAGCACGGTCGGCTCGCCAGGATGCAGCACGATCGGGATCAGCACTGCCGCCGCGATCGCGCCCGCCTCGTCGGGGATCTCGACCGGCTCCTCCTGCAGGTCGTGGTCGCCGCGCGGCCGGGCGATCAGGTCGCCGAAAGCCGGAGGCACGGCGCGCAGCCTTCCTGCCAGCACATCGGCGATATCGGAGAAATCCCAATCCCGTCCCTGCCTTAGCAAACGTCCGGAAACCGGCATCACAGCCCCTCGATCTCGCTCGCCGGCGCGACGACATAGAATGCCCCCGCGACCGCGACGCCGAACTGGCGGGCGCCGTCGACCTCGCGGACTTCCCCGAGCGCCAGCAGGTCGTAGGTCAGCGCCCGCGTCACCCGCGCCCAGAGGTCACGACGGACATGCACATAGGGCTTCACCCCATCACTGCTTGAGCGCTCGAACCGAATCGGATGCTCGCCATCGACATTCACGACCTCGTCGACCTGCGTGCGGAAGGCGATGCTGCGCCCGTCGCCCTCCCCTGACACCGCCATCTCGACCGCCTGGAACGGCGCATCCTCGACCTTGATCCCGACCTTTTCGACCGGGGTCACGAGAAAGTAATCGCCTCCCTCGCGCCACAGCACCGAGGAGAAGAGCTTGACCAGAGCCGGACGGCCGATCGGCGTGCCCAGATAAAACCAGGTGCCGTCGCTGGCGATGCGCATGTCGAGATCGCCGCAAAAAGGCGGATTCCAGCGCTCTACCGGCGGCAGGCCGCGCGTTTTACCGTTACCCAACGCGCCGAGCAGCCGGTCCATGGCGCTTCCCGTCTCACTCATCTGTGACCTGTTTCCTGCCTGCGGCATGCCGGTTGCATCGCTTTCTCGCCTTGAACTCTACATAATCGTGAAGCGCAGTGTTGTGCACCGGCACGCACAGGCCCCTTGAGCCGGTCCCTCCCCGGGGCCACAGTTCCGGATTACAGGTCATGGCCGCGCCGCGGCGAGGCTGAAGGAGATCGCCATGGTGGCGCAAGCCCGCGCACAGTCCCAGGAAGCCGGAGCCCCGATCAATCTCGACGACGGCGTCGTCGAGGCGGCCGAGGCGGCCCTTGCCGCCATCGGCGCCGCCCGCGACGAGATCGGCCAGGTGATCTTCGGCCAGCAGAAGGTCGTCGACCTCTCGCTGGTCACGCTGCTCGCCGGCGGACACGGCCTCCTGGTCGGTGTGCCCGGCCTCGCCAAGACCAAGCTCGTCGAGGCGATGGGCACCGTGCTCGGCCTCTCGGCGCGGCGCGTGCAGTTCACCCCCGACCTGATGCCTTCCGACATTCTCGGCTCCGAGGTTCTCGACGAGAGCGCCGACGGCAAGCGCCATTTCCGCTTCATCCGCGGCCCGGTCTTCGCCCAGCTCCTGATGGCCGACGAGATCAACCGCGCCTCGCCGCGCACCCAGTCGGCCCTGCTCCAGGCGATGCAGGAGCACCATGTCACCGTCGCCGGCGAGAGCCATGACCTGCCGGCGCCCTTCCATGTCCTCGCCACCCAGAACCCGATCGAGCAGGAAGGCACCTATCCGCTGCCCGAGGCCCAGCTCGACCGCTTCCTGCTCCAGATCGACGTCGACTATCCCGATCGCGAGGCCGAGCGCCGCATCCTGCTCGAGACCACCGGCGTCGCCGAGCACAAGCCCGTCCAGGCGATGACGGCCGAGACGCTGATGTCGACACAGCGGCTGGTGCGCCGCCTGCCGGTCGGCGAAGCCGTCGTCGACGCCATTCTCGACCTCGTCCGCTCGGCCCGCCCGGGCGATGGCGACAAGGCGGTCACCGACAAGCTCGCCTGGGGGCCGGGTCCGCGCGCCAGCCAGGCGCTGACGCTCGCCGCCCGCGCCCGTGCGCTGGTCGAAGGCCGGCTCGCGCCCTCGATCGACGATGTCGCGGCCCTGGCGGCGCCGGTGCTGAAGCACCGCATCGCCCTGACCTTCGCCGCGCGCGCCGATGGCGAGACCGTCGAAAGCGTCGTCGCCAGGCTGGTCGAGCGCCTGGGATGAGGGAAAGCTGATGCTCCGCACGCGCGTCCTCGGACCGGCCGAACGCCAGCCGGCCCAGCCGGTCCTCAAGGCTTCGCTCGATCTCGCCGCCCGCCTGCCGCGGCTGGTCCTCGAGGCGCGCCGGGTCTCGGCCAGCGTGCACGGCATCCATGGTCGCCGCCGCTCCGGCCCGGGCGAGACCTTCTGGCAATACCGGCCGCTGGTCGCCGGCGAATCCGCCTCGCGCATTGATTGGCGCCGCTCCGCCCGCGACGGCCATCTCTTCGTGCGTGAGCGCGAATGGGAGGCCTCGCACGCGATCTGGCTGTGGATCGACCGCTCGGCTTCGATGGGTTTCTCCTCGTCGCTGGCGCTGGCCAGCAAGGTCGACCGCGCCCTCGTCGCCGGTTTCGCTCTGGCCGAGGCGCTGGTCGAGGGCGGCGAGCGCGTCGGCCATATGGGGCTGACCCGGGCGCTGGCCTCGCGCCGCATCGTCGAGTCCCTGGCGCAGGCGATCCTCGCCGACAGGCATGGCGGCGATGCCGACCTGCCGCCTGACCAGCCGCTGCCGCGCCTGGCGGAAGCCATCCTGATCACCGACGCGCTCACGCCGGCCGAGGGCCTTGCCAGGCGCATCGCCACCATGGCGAGCAGCGGCGCCAAGGGCCACCTCCTCCTGATCGTCGATCCGATCGAGGAGACCTTCCCCTTCTCCGGCCAGGCCGAATTGTTCGATCTCGAGGACGGGCTGTCGTTGCGCGTCGGCGATGCCGGCGCCTGGGGCGAGGAGTATCGCCAGCGCCTGCAGGCGCATCGCGACGCCATCCGCGAGGCCTGCCGCCATGCCGGCTGGACCCTGACCCTTCACCGCACCGACCGGCCAGCCAGCGAGGGCGTGCTGCGCATCGCCAGCCTGATCGCCGCCTCGCGCGGCCCGGGCGGCTGAGGGAGGGCGAGCCATGCTGTCATCCCTGCCGATCGCCTTTTCCGCCCCGCTGGCCCTGATCGCGCTCGCTTTGCTGCCCGCGCTCTGGCTGATCTTGCGGGTCACGCCGCCCCGGCCGCGGCGGATCGACTTCCCGCCGCTGAAGATCATGCGCGACCTTGTCGCCAAGCGCGAAATGCCGGCCCATACGCCCTGGTGGCTGCTGGCGCTGCGCATGGCGGTGGCGGCGCTCGCCATCCTCGCCGTCGCCGGCCCGGTCTGGAACCCGGTGCGCGACGCCGCCGCCCTGCGCGGCCCGCTGCTGCTGGTGATCGACAACGGCTTCGGCGCCGCCACCGACTGGACCGAGCGGCTCGCCATTGCCGAGAACCGGGTCGCCGCCGCGGCCCGCGATGGTCGCGCCGTCGCCCTGGTCGGCCTCGCCGAGGCCCCGGCCGAGATCGCGCTCTCCGAGCCGCGCGCCGCCGTCGAGCGCCTGCGCGCCTTCTCGCTGCAGCCGCACGCGCCCGATCGCGGCGCCCATCTGCAGCGCCTCGAAGCCTTCTGGCGGGCTCAACCGCAGGCCGAGACCGTCTGGATCGCCGACGGGCTCGGGCTCGGCGGCGACGACGACTTTCTCGCAAGGATGCGGCAGGAGGCCTCGGGCGGACGCCTGTCGATCCATACCAGCCCGGCCGATCAGCTCGCGCTGACGGCGCCGGAGAACCTCGCCGGCGCGCTCACCGTCAAGGTGCTGCGTCCGAGCGTGAATGCCGCCGCCAGCGGCCAGGTCAGGGCGCTCGACCTCAAGGGCCTGCCGCTCGGCGACGCGCCCTTCGTCTTCGGCACCACCGAATTGCAGACCACGGCCAGGCTGACGCTGCCGATCGAGGTCCGCAACGCCGTCTCCAGGCTCGAGATCGTCGGCGAGCGCAGCGCCGGGGCCGTCGCTTTGCTCGACGACCGCGCCAAGCGCCGCCGTGTCGGCATCGTCTCCGGCACCACCGCCGACACCGCCCAGCCCCTGCTCTCGCCGACCTATTATGTCTCGCGGGCGCTCTCGCCCTTCGCCGAGATTCGCGAGCCGCGCGCCGGCTCGACCGATCCGATCGGCGAATTGCTGGCCCAGAACCTCTCCGTGCTGGTGCTGGCCGATATCGGCGCGCTCGATCGCGACACCGCCGACAAGGTCAACGCCTTCATCGAGCGTGGCGGCGTGCTGCTGCGCTTCGCCGGTGCACGCCTCGCCGCGGCTTCCGACGAGCTGACGCCGGTGCGCCTGCGCCGCGGCGGCCGCACCCTCGGCGGCGGCCTGTCCTGGGAGACGCCGCGCAAGCTCGCCCCGTTCAACCGCGAGAGCCCCTTCTTCGGCACGCAGGTCAGCGACGAGATCAGGGTCAGCCGCCAGATCCTGGCCGAACCCGAGCCCGACCTCGCTCGCAAGACCTGGGCGGCGCTGGAGGACGGCACGCCCGTCGTCACCGGCGAGCGACGCGGCGACGGCATGCTCGCCATGATGCACGTCACCGCCGACACGACCTGGTCGAACCTGCCGCTCTCGGGCCTCTTCGTCGAGATGCTGCGCAAGATCGTTGCCCTGTCCGGGACCGACGCCGCGGAGGCGCAGGCCGGCGATGTCAGGATCGAGACCTTGTCGCCGACCCGGGTTCTCGACGGGCTCGGCGCCTTCCGCAGCCCGCCGGTGACGGCACAGCCGGTGCCGCGCAGCTTCACCGGCCGCGCCATCCTCGCCCACCCGCCCGGCATCTACGGGCCCAGCGACGGAACCATGGCCGTGAACACGCTCGCTCCGGCCGACAATCTCGCCGCGCTCGACCTTGCCTCGCTCGGCGCCCCGCTGCTGCCGGTCGACCAGCCGGTCGCCAAGGACATGAGGCCGCTGCTCCTTGTGCTGGCGCTCGTCCTGCTCGTCGCCGACACGCTGGCGACGCTCTGGCTCGGCGGCCGGCTCAACATCGCGCGCCGCCGCGCCGCGCCGGTCGCGCTGTTGTTCGCGCTCGGCTTCGGCCTGCTCGCCGCCCCCGAAGGACTACGGGCGCAGCCCGCCACCACGCCTGTGCCCGCGGCTCCGGCCGACCAGCGCCCGCCGATCCCGCGCGAACTCTTCGCCGCCGGCGCGGTGACGCGCCTCGCCTATGTCGTCACCGGCGACAAATCGGTCGACGAGATGTCGAAGGCCGGGCTCGCCGGGCTCAACATCGTGCTCGGCGCCCGCACCGCCCTAGAACCCGGCGAAGCGGTCGGCGTCGACGTCGCCCGCGACGAGCTCGCCTTTTTCCCGATCCTGTACTGGCCCGTCGTCGCCGGCCGTCCGATCCCTTCCGCCGAGACTCTGCGCAAGCTCGAAGCCTATATGAAGGGCGGCGGCCTCGTGATCTTCGACACCCGCGACGCGATGAGCGCCCGGCCCGGCGGCGGCGCGACGCCCGAGGGCGACCAGCTCCGCCGCATGCTCCAGACCCTGGATATTCCGGAGCTGGAGCCGATCCCGCGCGACCACGTCCTGACCAAGACCTTCTACATCCTCGACGGCTTCGTCGGTCGCTACGACACAGGCACGACCTGGGTCGAGATCCTGCCGCCGGCCGGCGAGGATGGCCGGCGCCCGGCCCGCGCCGGCGACAGCGTCTCGCCGATCGTCATCACCTCGAACGACCTCGCTTCAGCCTGGGCCGTAGGCCGGCGTGGCGAAGCGCTCGTCCCGATGTCGGGCAGCGATCCGCGCCAGCGCGAAATGGCGCTGCGCGCCGGCGTCAACCTCGTGATGTACGCTCTCACCGGCAACTACAAGGCTGACCAGGTTCACGTCCCGGCCCTGCTGGAAAGGCTGGGGCAGTGATGCGGCGGACCGGCATGGGATTGGAATTCTAGCCGATGTGGAGCCTGACCTTCGCCCCGCTGGTGCCGCTGCCGCTGCTGATCGGACTCGCGGTTCTGTCCGCGCTCGCCGCCGGCGCGGCGCTGGTGCTCGCCGGCCGCAGCGCCATCCTGCGCGCCCTGGCGCTGACCGTGCTGACGATCGCGCTCGCCGACCCGTCACTGGTCTTCGAGGAGCGCGAGCCGGTCAAGGACGTCGTCGCCGTCGTCGTCGACCGCTCCGGCTCGAACCGCCTCTCCGATCGCAGTGCGCAGACACAGGCCGCCCAGGCCGAGGTCGAGAACCAGCTGCGCGGCGTCAGCGGAGTCGAGACGCGTACCGTCGAAGTTACCGACGCGCAGGGCGCCGGCGACGGCACAAGGCTGTTCGAGGCGCTGGCCTCCAGCCTCGCCGACGTTCCCTCGGAGCGTGTCGCCGGAGCGATCGTGATCACCGACGGACTCGCCCATGATGCACCGGCCAATGCCGAGGCGCTCGGCCTGCGCGCCCCGCTCCACGTTCTGACCACCGGCCGCGAGCGTGAGATCGACCGCCGCATCGTGCTGGTCGATTCCCCGCGCTTCGGCATCGTCGGCAAGGATCAGAACATCCGCCTGCGCGTCGTCGAGAAGGGCGGCCCGGGCCGCGCCGCTCTCACCGTGCGTCGCGACGGCGAGGTCATCGCGCGCCGCGAGGTCATCGCCGGGCAGACGGTGCAGGTGCCGGTCAGGATCGACCGCGGTGGGCCGAACGTCGTCGAGATCGAGGCCGCGCCGCTCGACAACGAGCTGACGCTCGCCAACAACCGCGCCGTCATCACCATCGAGGGCGTCAGGGACAAGCTGCGCGTGCTTCTGGTCTCCGGCGAGCCGCATCCGGGCGAGCGCACCTGGCGCAACCTGCTCAAGGCCGACGCCAATGTCGACCTCGTCCACTTCACCATCCTGCGCCCGCCGGAGAAGCAGGACGGCACGCCGATCAACGAGCTGTCGCTGATCGCCTTCCCGACGCGCGAGCTCTTCCAGGTCAAGATCAAGGATTTCGACCTGATCATCTTCGACCGCTACGCCAACCAGTCGATCCTGCCGCTGCTCTACTTCGACAACATCGTCCGCTATGTCCGCGAGGGCGGCGCCCTGCTCGTCGCAGCTGGCCCGGAATATTCCGGCTCGCAATCGCTCGCGCGCACGCCGCTCGGCCAGATCCTGCCGGCGCAGCCCGATGGCAGCGTCATCGACGAGGCCTACCGCGCCCGCGTCAGCGAGCCCGGCCGCCGCCACCCGGTCACCCGCGACCTGCCGGGCGCCGAGGTCGAGCCGCCGCGCTGGGGCGAATGGCTGCGCATGGTCGGCGCCCGCGCCCGCACTGGCTCGGCTGTGATGACCGGTCCGGGCGAGCGCCCGCTGCTGATGCTGGCGCGCGAGCAGAAGGGCCGCGTCGCCCTCTTCCTCTCCGACCATGCCTGGCTCTGGGCCCGCGGCTTCCGCGATGGCGGCCCGCATCTCGATCTGCTGCGCCGTCTCGGCCACTGGCTGATGAAGGAGCCCGATCTGGAGGAGGAGGCGCTGCGTGCTGTCGCCCGCGGCCGCAATCTCGAGATCGAGCGCCAGACGCTTGGCGATGCGCCGGCTCCCGCGACGATCACCGCGCCCGACGGCTCGACGCGCACCGTGCCCTTCGAGCCCGGCCGCCCCGGCCTGTTCACCGCCCGCACCGCGACGACCGAGTTCGGTCTGCACAAGGTCACCACCGAGAATCTCACTGCCTTCGCCAGCGTCGGCCCGGAGAACCCGCGCGAACTGATGGAAGTGGTCAGCGACCCCACCCAGTTGCAGGCACTGGCGGAAGCGACCGGCGGCTCCTCGCGCCGCATCGGCCAGGAGAACGGCTCCGGCGTCAGCGTGCCGCGCATCGTGCCGGTGCGCTCGGGCCGGCAATTCGCCGGCGCCGACTGGATCGGCCTGCGCATCAGCGATTCCGGCATCGTCCGCGGCGTGCAGATCTCGCCGCTGTTCATCGGGCTGATCGGGCTTGCCCTGCTGTTCGGCGCGCTGGTCGCCGGCTGGATCGGCGAGAGCGGCCGCAGATTCCGCAAGGAAAGCTGACCCGCGCCGTCATTCCGGGGCATGCCGCAGGCACGAACCCGGAATGGCGACAGAGAGCCTGGTCCTACCGCAGCGCCGCCACCGCGCCGCTGCGCCTCGCCAGCACGCCTTCGGCGAGTTCGAGCGCCAGGAAGCGGCCGGGATCGGCCGGCCCGGGCAGGACGAGCTGGCCGGGCTTCACCGGCTTGAAGCCGAAGCGGGCGTAATAGGGCGCGTCACCGACCAGCAGGATCAGCTCATGGCCCTGGCCGCGCGCCGCCTCGATCGCCGCGTTCATCAGCGCAGCGCCGATTCCCCTGCCCTCGAAGGCCGGATCGACCGTCAGCGGGCCAAGCATCAGCCCGGGACCGCCGCCAGCGAGGATCGGCGTCACCCGGACCGAGCCGACCAGGAAGGTGCCGACATGGCTGGCGAAGGAGAGCGTCGGCTCGTGCGGCCGGCCCTCGCGCAGGCGCGAGGCGGTGCGGGCGAAGCGCCCCGGCCCGAAGGCGCGCTCGTGCAGGCGCTCGATCGCCGCGGCGTCGCCCGGCAGTTCCTGGCGGATGGTCAGAGGCAGGGAGGTCATGGTCGGCAGCGGGATGGCGGAATTTGCATGAAATGGCAATCGTGTGGTGGCCGCGACCCGGCGGAGTCAGACCGGCCGGGCCCACAGGTCGAGATGGCCGATCCGGCCGGAACCCGCCTTGGCGCGGGCGGCGAGCCAGCTCGCGATCGTCTCCGCATCGACATGGCCGGTCTCCGCCACTGCCGCCGCGATGCCGGCCGTGAGCTCGCGCGTCAGCGCGGCGCTGCCGGCGTCCAGCACCCAGGGGCTCTCGCCCACGGTGACGGCGCTTCCCGACTTGCGGAAAGCCTGCGCCAGCGTCTCGGTCGCTTCCGGGCCGGCGGCAGGGCCAAAACCCTTGTCGGTGTGCTGGTGATGGTTGAAGGCGGCCAGCATCTTCGCATCGGCGGGATGGGCCGGCTCCCAGCTCTCGCGCCCGTCATAGGTCAGCGCCGTGTAGAGCGGCAGGCGCTGGCTCACCAGCGAGGCGACGAAACGCTCGAGCCAGCGCACCGAGGTCAGGTCGAACAGGGCGGCGGCGGTGACGAGGTCGGGCTGCCAGCCGAGCACCCATTCCAGATCCGTGTTGAGATCGGCCTTGCGAAAATCGACGGTCAGCGACTTGTCGCCCTTGCGCAGCACCAGCTCCTCGCCCAGCGCCTCCGCCTCGTCGGCCCAGGCGGTGAGGCGCTCGCGGGCCACGGCCAGCAGGGCCGGGTCGAAATCGACCAGCGTCCAGTACTGGCGCGCCGGCAACACCGAATAGGTGCCGCGCAGATTCGAGCCGGCGCCGCAGCCGAGATCGATCACCGTCAGCGACTGCCGGCTGGCGAAGGCGGCACCGACCGCGGCCAGCACCTGCGGATTGCGGGCGGCATGGTCGGCCGGCTCGCGCAGGGCGAGCCAATCCGGAGAGAATCCACTCATGGCGACACCTTCGCACAGGTTTGCGCGACGATTGTCGCGGTGTCTCGCCAGCGCGGCAATGCACCGGCTGCATGCCACGCGGCGTCGGCGCGTCTTCTACGCTCCCCGGCATCGGAGAGCAGCCGGGCGAGCCCGGCCTGCAACGCCGCGACATCGCCGGGCGGGACCTTGAGCGCGGCTGCGTCCGGCGCGGTCTCGGCCGCCGCACCGCCGGTGGTGCAGAGGATCGGCAGGCCACGGGCGAGGGCTTCCGTCAGCACCATGCCATAGCCCTCGAACAGCGAGGGCATCACGAAGAGGTCGGTGCCGGCATAGGCCGCTTCCAGCGACGGTTGGTCGAGCGCCCCCGCGAGCCGGATGCGATCGCCGAGGCCCGCTTCGGCGATCTGCGCCGCCAGCGCCGCCGCCGTCTCCGGCGAACGGTCGGCCGCGCCGATGATGGTCAGCCGCCAGTTCTTCTCTTCGAGCCCGGCAAGGGCCGAGACCAGCACGTCATAGCCCTTGCGCGGCACCAACGAGCCGACCGCCAGGAGCTGAAGCGGCCCTCCGTCCGGTGAGCCGGAAGCGCGCGGCGCAGGGTCGACACCGGGCTCCGCCACGGTGATCCGTGCTTCCGGCACGAAGAAATCCACGACCAGCATGCGCTTGGTGTTCTGGCTGGTGGCGATGACGGCGCTGGCATAGCGGAGAGCCGCCGTCTCCCGCGCCAGCAGGGCGGCGGCGCGCTCCGGGTCAAGTCCGGTCTCGAGACCGAGCGGATGATGGACCAGCGCGACGACACGTCCGGCGAGCCCAGCGGCGAGCCCTTCCGGGAAGGCGCCATAGGCGAGCCCGTCGATCAGCAGCACCCGGTCATAGGGCTGCGACAGGATCAGCCGGCCGGCCTCGGCGAGATCGGCCTCGCTCGGTGCCGGAAAGCTGCCGGGCAGCTTGAGATGATGCGCCGCCACGCCGATCTGGGCCCATTCAGCCAGCAGCCGCCGATCATAAGCGTAGCCGCCGGTCGGCAGCGAAAGATCGCCGGGGATGGCGAAGGCGATCTCGCTCACGCGAGCGCGCCCTCATAGCTGGCGCGGGCAAGATCGGTCTCGTGCAGGGTGACACGGATCTTGGCGAGATCGGCGGCATCGGCGCCGAGCTTGCCGGAACGGGCCGCCGCCGCCATCGCGTCGAAAATGTACTTGCAGAGGAATTCGGTGGTGGTCAGCACGCCCTGGAATTGCGGCAGGGTGTCGAGATTCTTGTAGTTCAGCGGCTTCAGCGTCTGGTTCAGCACGGAAAGCGCCGCACCGATATCGACCACCACGTTGTGCCGGGTCAGGCTCTCGCGGAAGAAGGCGACATCGACCACGAAAGTCGCGCCATGCATGGCCTGCGCCGGGCCGAAGAACGGATCGGGCAGCGAATGGCCGATCATGATGCGGTCGCGGACTTCGACGGAAAACATGGACAGTCTCCTTCAGCCCAGCCTGCTTAAGCCCGTCGCGCGCTTCTGCCTACCCTTCAACATCAATAGCGCAGCACCGCCGTGATCCCCTTGCCCGCAAACAGCAGCGGCAGCCGCGCGGGCGCCTCCGCGAAGGCGATCTCCTCAGTGATCAGCGCGTCGAGCCGCTCGTCGGCCAGCAGCGCCAGCGCGGCCTGCGCCCGGCGCGCGTAGTCGAAGCGCGACCGGCGCGACGGCGAAACCTGCCCGACCTGCGACGAGACCAGCTGCAGGCGCTTCGAATGGAAGGCCCCGCCGAGCGGGGCGGCGACCGCGCCCTCGCCATACCAGCTCAATTCGACGATCCGGGCCTCGAAGCCGGCCGCGCCGATCGCGGTCGCGAGTCCGGGCGCGCTGGCGCTGGCATGAAAGACGAGATCGGCGTCTCCCGGGCAGTCCTGCGGCTGGGCGAAGCCAAAGCCGAGCGCCTCTGCCAATGCGGCGCGGGCGGGATCGACATCGACCAACGTCACCTCTGCGCCCGGCAGTTGCGCGGCGATGAACGCGCTCAGCAGGCCGAGCACCCCGCCGCCGACCACGACGATGCGGTCGGCCGGGCCGGAGCCGGCATCCCAATGCGCGTTCAGCGCGGTCTCCATGTTGGCGGCAAGCACGGCCCGCCTCGCCGGCACCGTATTCGGCACGCGCGAAACCCGGCTCGCCGACACCACGAAGCGGTCCTGATGCGGGTAGAGGCAGAACACCGTCTCGCCGAGCAGCGCAGGGGGCCCTTCCTCGACGATCCCGACGGCGCAATAGCCGTATTTCACCGGGAACGGGAACGCCCCTTCCTGGAAGGGCGCGCGCATGCGCTCATGCTCGGCGACCGGCACCCGCCCCTCGAAGACGAGCCGCTCGGTGCCGCGACTAATGCCGCTCCACAGCGTCCGGACGAGGCAGTCCTCCGGCCCGCGCTGCGGCAGAGGAAGATCGTTCAGGGCGCATTCACGCGGCGCGACATACCAGAGCGCTGTCGCAGCCGCTTTGCCGCTTGCCTTGGCGGGCTTTGCCGGTTCTATCACGCAGATCCTCCGCGACGTTCCCTGCAGCTTCAGCTCAGCCCAGCGCATGACAGAGACCGCCATGAACCAGCGTCCCGGTCCGACCACGTTCCAGGCGGCGGCGCAAGAGCCAGGACTCGACCGCGGCCTGACACCGGCCGGCCTGCAGCGGACCGCCAGCCTGCGCTCGCGCCGGCTGCTGGTCGCAGGCCTCAATCTCGCGACGCTCGCCGCCCTGCTCTACGGCCTCGCCCATGTGCTGGCAGCAGGCGGCTGGAGCCTCGCCGACATCGTGATCTTCGTCGCCTTCCTGTTCGGCGCGCCCTGGACGGTGCTGGGCTTCTGGAACGCCGCGATCGGCCTCTGGCTGCTGCATGGCGTCGAGGACGGGCTCGAGCGCGTCGCGCCCTTCGCCGCGGCCGGCGACGCGGCCACCCCGCTCGCCATCCGCACGGCGATCCTGATGACCTTGCGCAACGAGGACCCGGCACGCGCCTTCCGCCGTCTCGCCATCGTCAAGCAGAGCCTCGACGCCACTGGAGAAGGCGCCTGGTTCGACTATTTCGTGCTCTCCGACACCAATGACGCCGCCGTGGCCGAAGCCGAGGAAGAGCTCGCAGCCGCCTTCGCCGCGACGATCGGCGACGCCTCGCGCCTGACCTATCGCCGCCGCACCGACAATGCCGGCTACAAGGCCGGCAATGTCCGCGATTTCTGCGAGCGCTGGGGCGACCGCTACGAGCTGATGCTGCCGCTCGACGCCGATAGCGTCATGTCAGGCGACGCCATCATCAAACTGACGCGGATGATGCAGGCCTGGCCGAAGCTCGGCATCCTGCAGAGCCTGGTCGTCGGCATGCCCAGCAAGTCCGCGTTTGCGCGCATCTTCCAGTTCGGCATGCGCCACGGCATGCGGCCCTACACCATGGGCTCGGCCTGGTGGATCGGCGATTGCGGCCCGTTCTGGGGCCATAACGCCCTAGTCCGCATCGCGCCCTTCCGTGACCAATGCCACCTGCCGGTGCTGCCGGGCGGCCCGCCGCTCGGCGGCGCCGTGATGAGCCATGACCAGGTCGAGGCGACCTTGATGCGCCGCGCCGGCTACGAGGTCCGCGTGCTGCCGGTCGAGATGGGCAGCTGGGAGGAGAACCCGCCGACCATGCTCGAATTCGCCAGGCGCGACCTGCGCTGGTGCCTCGGCAACCTGCAATATCTCAAGCTGATGGATATTCCGGGGCTCAAGTTCATGAGCCGCTTCCAGCTCGCCTGGGCGATCCTGATGTTCATCGGCCTGCCTGCCTGGACGCTGATGATCGCGCTGCTGCCGCTCAAGGTCTGGCAGGACCGCGGCATCCTCGATTATCCCGCCGGCCTCGCCGCCTTCCTCTATGTCCTGTTCTTCACGATGTATCTCTCGCCGAAGCTCGCGGGCTTTGCCGACATCCTGCTCAGCAAGGACGGCACGAAGCGCTATGGCGGCACCGCCCGCTTCGTCACCTCCTCGCTGATCGAAGTGGTCTTCGCCTTCCTGCAGGGCGCGGTCTCGACCTTCCGGACCACGATCTTCATGGTCGGCCTCGCCTTCGGCAAGGCGAAGATCGGCTGGAACGGCCAGGCCCGCGATGCCCACGCCCTCTCCTTCGCCACCGCCTTCGAAGGCCTGTGGCCGCATCTGCTCTTCGGTCTCTACATCTTCGGCACGCTCGCTCTGCTCTCGCCGACGGTACTGATCTGGTCGCTGCCGCTGACGGCCGGCTATCTCCTTGCGATCCCCTTCGCGATGCTGACGGCTTCGCCTGCACTCGGCCGCTGGTTCGCACGTCGCGGCCTCTGCGGCATCCCCGAGGATTTCGACCCGCCGCGCGAGCTGGTCGCCATCCAGGCGGACGAGCCGAAATGAAGCCCGTCGCCTATCCCAGGGGCACCGCGAAGAGCCTGTCGCGCTCGCTGCGCGTCTATTATGGCGATAGCGCCCGCAACGCCGCCATGGACGCGCTCTATGCGCGCTTCCTAAGAGCTGGTGACCTCGCCTTCGACATCGGCTCGCATGTCGGCGACCGCATCTCCAGCTTTCGCCGGCTCGGCGCGCGCGTCGTGGCGCTCGAACCGCAGCCCGGCCCGGCCCGCGCCATCCGGCTGATCCATGGCCGCGATCCCGACGTCACCCTGGTCGAGGCCGCCTGCGGCGACCGGCCGGGCACGGTGACGCTCAGGATCAACAGCGCGAACCCGACGGTCTCGACCGTCTCGACGGATTTCGTCGGTGCCGCCGTCGACGCCGATGGCTGGCGCGAGCAGATCTGGGATCGTGAGATCGAGGTTCCCTGCACCACGCTCGACGCGTTGATCTGCCAGCACGGCATGCCGGCCTTCATCAAGGTCGACGTCGAGGGTTTCGAGGCGCATGTCCTCGCCGGCCTGACGCGGCCGATCCCGGCGCTCTCCTTCGAGTTCACCACGATCCAGCGCGACGTCGCCGAGGCCTGCCTGGCGCTGGTCGAGGCGCTCGGCCCCTACCGGTTCAACGTCGCACTCGGCGAGAGCCAGACGCTCGTCTTTCCCGAGGCCGTCGGCGCCGAGGCGATGGGCGGCCATCTGCGCGATCTGCCGCACGCCGCGAATTCCGGCGACGTCTATGCGGTTCTGCCGCGCTGACGGCGGCGATCCGAGCGGCCTGACGGGCGAGGCAGCATCGCCGCGCGCTTTCGCCGGCGCGCGGCCTTCTTTATGAAGCCATGGGAATGCCGGCCGGCGCCAGCCAGCCTGCGTTCATCTCGCCGCACTCACCATGGCGGCCCGCTCCGCTTTCGAAGGATGGACATGCTCAGCCTCGCCCGCCCGCTCGCCGTCTCGCTCGCCCTGCTGATCTCGGCCGCCACCGGCCATGCCGCCAGCGACGTCGTCGTCGAGGTCAAGAACGAGTCGGAGCCGGTGCTCTGCGCCGAGAAGGACAACGTCACCATCAAGGCGATCTCGCCCGAGGTCCGGCGCTTCCGCATCGAAGCGGCGCACCCGGCCTATATCGCCGGGCTGCTGCGCGACAACTGGGATGCCGACTGGACCGATTGCGACATGAGTGGCGATCCCGTCCACAAGGCGCCGGTGCCGCCGCAGCGCATCACCTTCTACGAGAGCATCGAGTACTGGCTGGTCGGCTACACCTTCGAGAGCTTCTGGCGCCCGGCCGACACCACCTTCCGGGTCGGCGACCGCGTCGAGAAGGGGCTGCATCTCGTCCAGCTCTGGAAGCTCGGCAAGACCGGTTCCTATGAGGTTCTGGTGGTCTATCCGCAGGACGGCTACTGGCGCGTCCGGCCGCTGCCGCCGCCGCAGCTCTCCGCCGCCGCCTACGGCTCCTCCTTCCTGTTCGGGCCGATCGAGCAGGACGGCGCACGGCCGGTCGTGAACATCAAGGAGATCGCCTTCGATCCGAAGACGCTCTCCTTCAATCTCGCCTTCAAGGACGGCTCCTCCGGCACCCTCAAGCTCGACAGCGTCGATCAGGACCGCATGGTGCTCGACGCAGTGCTCGACAAGCCGGTCACCGGCGGCAAGGCCTTCGCCGCCCTGCGCTCGATGTATGTCACCGAGTTCAACAACGACGTCGCCCGCATCGCCATCCGCGAGCCCGGCGCCAAGGGCTGGCGCGAGGAGCCGCTAATGCCCTTCGCCGGCGGCAAGGCGACCGATGTCTGGATGGGCCGCGCCACCCATTCGCGCCACAACACCTCCTCGCCCGACATGGTCTTCCGCAGCTTCTCGAAGGACCCGAACCCGCCGGCCAAGCCGGAGGCGAAGAAGTAGCCTTCCTCAAGCTCTCGACTGGTCGTCCCGGACAAGCCGCAAAGCGGCGCCGATCCGGGACCCATGCCTGAACCGTTCCGGCATGAATACCGGGTCTCCCTCCGGTCGCCCGGGACGACAGTGAGTGTTTCGAGCGGGACGCATGGGCTAGGCGACATATTGCGGACCGGGGGCCCTTCATGGACACCACCATCATCCTGAGCCTCGCCCTCGGCGCGGCGCTCGCCGGCTTCGTCCAGGGGCTCTCCGGCTTCGCCTTCAGCCTGGTCGCGATGTCGATCTGGGCCTGGACGCTGGACCCGAAGCTCGCCGCCGTGATGGCGGTGTTCGGCAGCCTGACCGGGCAGGTCATCGCCGCCTTCTCGGTCCGTCGCGGCTTCGATTTCGTCCGGCTCTGGCCCTTCCTGCTCGGCGGGCTCGCTGGCATCCCGATCGGCGTCGCCATCCTGCCCCTGCTCGACGCCAACATGTTCAAGGCAGCGCTCGGGCTCCTGCTCGTCATCTGGTGCCCCGCCATGCTGTTCGCGACGCATCTGCCGGCCATCCGCTTTGGCGGGCGCGCAGCCGATGGCGCGGTCGGGCTCGCCGGCGGCATCATGGGCGGCTTCGGCGGCTTCACCGGCGTGCTGCCGACGCTCTGGTGCACGCTTCGCCGCTACGACAAGCACGCCCAGCGCAGCATCATCCAGAACTTCAACCTGGCGACGCTCGCCGCCACCATGCTGGCCTATCTCGCCAGCGGCGCCGTCACCCGCGAGATGCTGCCGGGTTTCGCGGTGGTCGCGCCGGCCATGCTGATCCCCACGCTGTTCGGCACGCGGCTCTATATCGGCATCAGCGAGGCGAGCTTCCGCAGGATCGTGCTCGGCCTCCTCACCTTGTCCGGCTTTGCCCTGCTCGCATCGTCCTTGCCGCAGCTTGTCGGCCGCCTCTGAGCCCGGAAAACCCCGAGTGCAGACCGCGCATTCCGGAACGGAGTGCCTCCAGTCGCGTTATCCGCATGACGCAGCGGGCGGATCGGACTAGCCTGCCCGGGCTGAATCGACTGAAGAGAACTCCATGCCTCGCTTTGCCGCCAATCTCTCGATGATGTTCAACGAATGGGCCTTCCTCGACCGCTTCAAGGCGGCGTCCGATGCCGGCTTCGAGGCTGTCGAGTTCCTGTTCCCCTATGAGCATCCGCCCGAACAGGTCGGCCTTGCTCTGGCCGGCGGCGAGCTCGAGCAGGCGCTGTTCAACCTGCCGCCGGGCGACTGGGAGAAGGGTGAACGCGGCATGGCCGCGATCCCGGGCCGCGAGGCGGAATTCCGCAAGGGCATCGAGACCGCCCTGGCCTACGCCCATGAAACCGGCGTCAAGCGCCTGCACATGATGGCAGGCCATGCCGACCCCAAGGACCCCGCTGCGCAGCAGGCCTATCGCGCCTCGATCGCCTATGCCGCCGACAAGCTCGGCGAGCACGGCATCGATCTCCTGCTGGAGCCGATCAACGGCAAGGACATGCCGGGCTATTTCCTCAACGATTTCGACTCCGCGGCCGCCTATGTCCGCGAATCCGGCCGGCCGAACGTCAAGCTGCAGTTCGACATGTACCATTGCGAGCTGATCCACGGCGAAGTCGGCGCGCGGCTGGAAGCGCTCTACCCGCTCGTCGGCCATGTCCAGATCGCCAACGCCGAAGGCCGCCACGAGCCCGACGGCACGCGGCCGGACTATCCGAGCCTGTTCGCCCAGCTCGACTCGCTCGGCTATCCCGGCTTCGTCGGCTGCGAGTATCGGCCGCGCGCCGGCACCCTCGAAGGGCTTGGCTGGTTCGCCGACTGGAAGGCGCCGGCTTGAGGGCCCCGCGCTTCCCAGGCCCCGTTCTGATCGCCGATATCGGCGGCACGAACTGTCGGCTGTCGCTGCTCTCGCAGCCGGGCGGAGTGCCGCAGCCGCTCGCCCGGATCGCGACCGGCGCTCATCCGACACCGGAGGCCGCGCTCGAATCGGTGCTTTCGACGCTCCACACAAGGCCGCGCTCGGCGATCCTTGCGGTCGCTGGTCCGCTCGACGGGCGCACCGCCCAGCTCACCAATGCCAACTGGCATTTCGACGGGCCGAAACTGGCGCGGACCCTCGGCCTCGAACAGGGGCTGCTGGTCAATGATTTCGAGGGGCTGGCGGCCTATCTCGCGGTGCTGCGGGAGGAGGACACCGTCACACTCGTGCCCGGCAAGCCGGAACCGGCCGGCCCCCGTCTGGTGCTCGGCCCTGGAACCGGGTTCGGCGCCGCGGCCCTGCTGAGCCGCGGCAAGACCGGCATGCTGGTGCCGACCGAATGCGGCCATATCGGCATCGGTCCGGAAGATCCCACCGAGACCCGTCTCTGGCCGGCGCTGGCTGACGGCTTGCCGCGCGTCACCATCGAGGCGCTGCTGCGCGGCGACGGTCTCGTCCGGTTTCACCGTGCCGTCGTGCGTGAATCCGGCCTCGCCGAGCCGGATATCAGCGCCGCCGACGTCACCACCCTCGCTCTCGACGGCAACCCGGCCGCGTTGATGGCGGTGATCTGCTTCTGGCGCCTTCTGGCGCGCGTCGCCGGCGATCTCGCCCTGGCCTACAAGGCGACCGGCGGCGTCTACCTCGCCGGCGGCATAGCGCCGCGCATCCTGCCACTAGCCGACAAGGCGACGATCCACGCCGTCTTCAGCGCCAAGCCGCCGGTCGAGGATCTCGCCGCGCGTTTTGCCCTGCATGTCATCACCTCCGACGCGGCCGCCGAGCACGGAATTGCCGCGATCGCCAGCGCGCCGGAACGTTTCGGGCTCGACGACCCCGCCCGGTTGTGGTTTGCGTGAACGCGTTGCGGCTCGCCTGACGCCGTAGCGATCCCGTTCCCGCTTTCGAGCCCTTCGCGCCTTGTCCCAGCTCTACGGCATCCAGGTCCTGCGCGCGCTCGCTGCGCTGATGGTCGCCGTGCACCATGTCCAGTCGGATGCGGGCTTCCTGGCCGGACAGGCCGGCGTGCCGTTCGCGCCCTGGACAATCCTGCCCTGGGATGCCGGCGTCGACCTGTTCTTCGTCATCTCCGGCTTCATCATGGTGCACGCCTCGTCCGGCCTGTTCGGGCAGGCGGGCGGCGCGCGGCTGTTCCTCGCCCGCCGGATCGCCCGGATCGTGCCGCTCTACTGGGCCGCGACCACGCTGTTCCTGTTGGTGATGCTGGCCTCGCCGGCCCTGCTCAATTCGGGCGCTCCGAGCGCCGGACAGATTCTCGCCTCCTACCTGTTCTGGCCGCTGCAGGATGCGGCGGGAGCAATCCAGCCGGTCTACTCGCTGGGCTGGACGCTGAACTACGAGATGCTGTTCTACACGCTGTTCGGCGCGGCGCTGCTGCTGCCGGCGCGCCTCGTCGTGCCGGCGACGGCCCTCGCTCTGTTTGGCCTCGTCGCCACGCAAGCGATGATCCCCCTGCCGCTGCCCTTCGGCTTCTGGGCCCAGCCGATCGTGCTCGAGTTCGCCGGCGGCATGGCGATCGCGCTGCTGCGTAACCGCGGCCTGCGTCTCGAAGGCCGCTTGCGCTGGCTGATGGTCGCGGCCGGCGTGGCGATACTGGTTGCCGCGGCAGGCAGCGACTGGGCGCATACGCCCTGGGGGTCTCTCGCCTATCGCGGCCCGGCCGCGCTGCTCCTCGTCACAGCCGCGGCCTGCGGCCGTGGCCAATCGGCGCCCTCGGCGCTGGTGCGCCAGCTCGCGCGGCTCGGCGACGCCTCCTATGCGCTTTATCTCATCCACCCCTTCGCCATGCGAGCCGTGCGCCAGATCTTTCTGCACACCGCGCCCGGCGCAACGACGGCCTTCATCATTGCCGCCCTGGCGGCCGCAGTGCTTGGGGCAATGGCTGTCTATCGCTGGTTCGAGAAGCCGATGACGAAGCTGTTGCGGCGCCTGCTGCGCGCCTGACCCGCTCGCTTGCCTCATCCTGAGGAGCAGCCCTACCTCTTCAGCCGCATGCCCTTCAGCGACTGCCCGACCACGCCGCCATCGCGCCGCCGCTCCGGCCTCTTCGCGACAATCGTCTCGACATACTCTGCTTGCGGGAAATAGCCGCGCTCCAGCACTTCGAGCGTATATTCCTCATAGGTGAGGCCGAGCGCCTCGGCCCGCTCCTCGCGCCTGAGCGCGATCTCGCGGGGCTTCTTCCAGGCCCGGCGATGGGCGAAGCGCCAGTCGAAATGGCGGCCGATCTCGCCCTTTCCGGTTTCCGGCGCAGGCCGCTTCTCCTCCAGCGGAGGACCGCCATTATCACCGATGCGGGCGGCACGGGGCTTGCGGGGCGCCGGCTGTCTCATGGAGTGCCTTCGTCCAATAAGGGATACGAAATGTATCCTATAATGGATTCCGAAACAGACAAGCCCGTGCCGGAGGTGACAGCAGAGGCCGGGCGGTCTATCCGGGCGGCCTGACATCAAAGGATCGCCATGGCCCCCCTGCTGCATCTCCGCGACGTTGCTCTGACCTTCGGCGGCCACCCGCTGCTCGAGGGCGCCGAGATCGCGGTGTCCGCCGGCGAGCGGGTCTGCCTGGTCGGCCGCAACGGCTCCGGCAAGTCGACGCTGCTGAAGATCGCCGCCGGCATCGTCGAGCCCGACAGCGCCGAGCGCTTCCTGCAGCCCGGCGCGACCGTGCGGTATCTGCCGCAGGAGCCTGATTTCTCCGGCTACAAGACCTCGCTCGCCTATGTCGAGGCCGGCCTCGGACCGGGTGACGATCCCTATCGCGCCCGTTATCTCGTCGAGGAACTCGGCCTGACCGGCGAAGAGGATCCGGCAAGCATGTCGGGCGGCGAATCCCGCCGCGCCGCCCTCGCCCGCGTCCTAGCGCCCGAGCCCGACATCCTGCTGCTCGACGAACCGACCAACCATCTCGACCTGCCGGTGATCGAATGGCTGGAGCAGGAGCTGAAATCGCTGCGCTCGGCCATGGTGCTGATCAGCCACGATCGTCGCTTCCTGAGCTCGCTCTCGCGCGCCACGATCTGGCTCGACCGCGGGGTGACGCGGCGCGTCGAACGCGGCTTCGGCGAGTTCGAGGCCTGGCGCGACGAGGTGCTGGCGCAGGAGGAACTCGACCGGCACAAGCTCGACCGCAAGATCGCCCGCGAGGAGGACTGGCTGCGCTATGGCGTCAGCGCGCGCCGTACCCGCAACCAGCGCCGTCTCGGCGAGCTCCACGCCCTGCGCGACCAGCGCCGGACCGCCCGCCATGCCGTCGGCTCGGTCCGGCTCGAAGCGAGCGAGGCGCAGGCCTCCGGCAAGCTGGTGATCGAAGCGATCAATGTCTCCAAGAGCTATGGCGACAAGCCGATCGTCCGGGACTTCTCGATCCGAGTCGCCCGCGGCGACTGCATTGGCATCGTCGGCCCCAATGGCGCCGGCAAGACCACGCTGATCAATCTGTTGACCGGTGCGCTCGCTCCCGATTCAGGCAAGATCAAGCTCGGCGCCTCCCTCGAAATGGTGACGCTCGACCAGCGTCGCGAGAGCCTCGACCCTGCGACGCCGCTCGGCGACGCGCTGACCGGCGGCGGCTCGGACCAGGTCATGGTCGGCGGCCAGCCGCGCCATGTCATCAGCTACATGAAGGACTTCCTGTTCCAGCCGATCCAGCGCGGCACCGCAGTCGGCGCGCTGTCGGGCGGCGAGCGCGGTCGGCTGATGCTGGCCCGCGCCCTGGCCAAGCCTTCCAATCTCCTGGTGCTGGACGAGCCGACCAACGATCTCGACATCGAGACGCTCGACCTCCTCCAGGAACTGCTCGCCGACTATGCCGGCACCGTGCTGCTGGTCAGCCACGACCGCGACTTCCTCGACCGCGTCGTCTCCTCGACCCTGATCTCGGATGGCGACGGCGTCTGGACCGAATTCGCCGGCGGCTACTCCGATATGCTGGCCCAGCGCGGCCGCGGCGTCGGCGCCAAGGCGCGGGCGGTGCCGGTAAAGGCAGCAGCGTCGGAAGCCACCAAATCTGCCACAGCAAGTCCTGCAACGTCGAAGCGCAAGCTGTCGTTCAACGAGCAGCACGCGCTGAAGACCCTTCCCCAGCAGATCGAGAAGCTGCAGGCCGAGGCCGGCAAGCTCAACACCGCGCTGGCGGGCGATCTCTACACCCGCGACCCTAAGCTCTTCGCCAAGGCGACGACGCGGCTGGACGAGGTGGCGCGCGAGATCGCCGAGGCCGAGGAACGCTGGCTCGAGCTGGAAATGCTGCGCGAGGAAATCGGCGCCTGAGCGCGCCTCGCCTGAACACAGGCGCCGGCCGCAGTTTGCCTGCCGGCGCTGGAAATCATTGAGCTACGGATTCTTGCCCAGGAACGGAAACGGCTTGGCCGGAACGAAGCGGGCAGTCGCATTGCCGGAGTAGATCTGGGTCTGGTCCTTGCCGAGATCGAGCTTGCGGACACCGCCGGCGGCCGAGAAATCGACCTGTTTCAGGTCGACCCAGAACGTGTTCGGCGTCAGCGCGGATTCGAAGAAATAGAGCTTTCGCGCGTGATCTACGACGGTGCGCCAGCGCGTCGAGGAGATGTTCGGCTGGTCCGGCGTCGTCAGCCCGAACGGCACCGAGACATTGCGGATGACGCTGAAGACGCTGGCGACGGCGCGGTCGGGATCCTCGAATTTCGGGATCGCATTGACGTAGAACGAGGCGCGGGCGAAGCGGTCCGAGGCCCGGTTGGTCCCCGGCAGCATCGCGGTGCCGCCGATCTGCTTCCAGTATGTGTTGAGCGCGAGCTGCTGGTCGAAGATCGGTGAATTGGTCATGACCTGGTAGGCCCGGTCATGGTGGATCACCTGCCGGCCGCCGATGTACTCGACGATCGCGCTGTCGCCCGTCGCATCCGAGATCGAAAGATGCAGCGTCGCGAGCCGCGTCTCGCCCGGGACGGCGTCGGTGACGATCGTGAACGGCTCCTTGCGCAGGGCGTCCACGGCCTCCGCCACGGTGCCGAAGCTGTCGAGAACGTACTGGGCCCAGGCGGCGATGGTCAGGCCCGGCTTCGATCCTGCATCGAACTTCGGATACTCCGATTCCACCAGCCAGAGCAGATTGGCGGAAAGCCCGGCTTCGTTCAGGCCATCAGTCGTCGAGATGTCGTAGCCGGAGGCGATGACGCTGCCGTATTTCGCCGTCCACTTCAGCGAGTTCGGCCCGGCTTCGCCATTGCGCTCGATACCGCGGGGCAGGATCCAGAGATTGGTCGCGACATCGCTCTTCCAGTCCATAGAGCGCGCCGTCAGGTTTCGGCCGTCGGCGCCGAAGTAGACGAGGCGGGTGCAGGCCTGGGCGGCCGTATCCGCGAGCAGAGTGGCGACGAGCGCCAAGGCCGCGACGCGACGCCCCGCAAAGCGCGACCGCTGATCCGGGCGATGGGAAGGTCTGGTCATCGGCAATCTCGTGATGGTCGTCTCGGAATCGCATCCTAGCGCCGACAACCCGACAATGCCGAGACATCCCTGCATGGCCGCGCTGCAAGGGGGTGCCCGCCGATCCGAATGCTGCCGCCGGCTGCCATGACCGACCGCCCATACGTTTTCGCTATCCGCCCGATCGCGAAAGCGTATTTATCCCGGCCGGCAAAACGCCCCAAACTCCTCGGACACGAAGAATCCCGAGGAAACACCATGAGACTGAAGGGCAAGACCGCGCTGATCACCGGTGCGGCGCAAGGGTTCGGCTTCGGCATCGCCGAGACCTTCGTGCGCGAGGGCGCGCGCGTTGCGGTGCTCGACATCAACGGCGACAAGGCGAAGGAAGCGGCCAAAGCGATCGGCCGCAAGGCCTTCGCCGTCGCCTGCGATGTCGGCAAGGCCCGCAGCGTCGACAGCGCCGCCGCCCGCGTGATCAAGCGCTTCGGGCGGCTCGACATCGTCGTCAACAATGCCGGCATCAGCCACCGCAACCAGCCGATGCTCGATGTCAGCGAGGCCGAGTTCGACCGCGTCTTCGACGTCAACGTGAAGTCGATCTTCCTGATGGCCAAGGCGACGGTGCCGCATTTCCGCGAGCATGGCGGCGGCGTCATCCTGAACATCGGCTCGACCGCCGGCGTGCGGCCGCGCCCCGGCCTGACCTGGTACAATGGCTCGAAGGGCGCCGCGAACCTGCTGTCCAAATCGATGGCGGTCGAGCTTGCGCCCGACCGGATCCGCGTCAACGCCATCGCCCCGGTTGCCGGCGAGACGCCACTGCTCGCGACCTTCATGGGCGAGGACACGCCTGAAAAGCGCAAGGCCTTCACCGCGACCATTCCCTGGGGCCGTTTCTCGACGCCGCAGGACATCGCCAACGCCGCGCTGTTCCTGTGCTCGGACGAGTCCGAAATGGTCACCGGCTCGGTGCTGGCGGTCGACGGCGGCCGCTGCGTCTGAGCGGCAATCGCACAACTCCGCCTCATCCTGAGGAGCAGCCCTCAGGCTGCGTCTCGAAGGATGCTTCAGCGACTTCCGCCCCTCCTGGAGCATCCTTCGAGACGGCCGCTGAGCGGCCTCCTCAGGATGAGGGCTGAGAGCTGCTGGAATGTCAGACGATGCCGCCACCGGTCAGCGGCATCGACTGCTGCAGCTTCACCGTGCCGTCGAGATCGAAGCAGCGCCGCTCGAGCGTGATCGCCGGCGCCTCCGCCGTCCCCTCGATCCGCAGCAGGTGCCAGGATGCGAGCTCGCCATGCCCGCGCGGGCCGATCGAGGCCGAGGGCACGCCGACGATCGGCACGTCGTGGCCCGCACCCGGCCGCCAGGCCAGCGAGAAGCGGTGGTTATGACCGTGCAGGACGAGGTCGGCACCGACGCGGGCGAGCATCGCCTCGAAGGCCGGCGCGTCGAGCAGTTCGCGGGTGCGCCGGGCACCGCCGACATAGGGCGGGTGATGGATCAGGATGACGCGGATCAGCCCCTCGGCCTTGGCCTGCGCCAGGAGCTTTTCGGCCATGACGATCTGCGCCGGACCGATTCGCCCGGTCGCCATCAGCGGCAGTGTCGGGATGCCCGAATTCATGCCGATCAGCGCGACGGGACCACGCCGACGATACCAGGGATAGCCGGCCTCGCCGCCATCGCTGGCGCACCAGGGGCCGAGCTCGCCGGCCAGCGCCTTCAACGAGGAACGGGCATAGGCGTCGTGGTTGCCGGGAACGAATGAGACCTTGTCGCGCGGGCCGAGCGTGTCGAGGAAGGTCAGCGCCGTCTTGAACTCGTTCGGCAGGCCGATATGCGAGACGTCGCCGGTACAGGCGATATGGTCGGGCTTCTGCGCCAGGATATCGGCGACGATCAGCCCGAGGATCTCCATGTCATGGGCATGGCGACGCTTGCGCCGCCAGTTGACGTAGCCGGTCGCGCGCTTGCCGATCAGCTCCCGTAGGGAGAACCGGGCGAGCGGCCCGAGATGCGGGTCCGACAGATGCGCAAGCGTGAACACACCTTGCGCTTGCCCTCAGCAGGCAGGCGCAGTCAAGCAAAGACGGACGATCCGACCAATGTGACGCAGGGTCCGCAACGTCTCAGTTGAAGGAGTCGGTCAGTTCCGAGACGATGCGCGGATCGGTCAGGGTCAGCGCCGGCTTCCAGACGAAGGCGGGCTTGGCCTGAAACCAGGAGGTGATGAAGGCGAGAAGCATGACAAATTCCCCAGCGGTAGGTGAGGCCTTATCCGCATGATTTAAGGCGCGTTTGTGTTGGTACGAGAGGGCAAATATGGGGTCCGATATGCGCCTATTGCATAGACATTTCGCCGCACAGCGAAAAATGCCACCAAGATGAGCAGCTCTTCGCCTTCGCCTGTGCCACGGCGCGCGCTGCTCGACAGGCTGCCCAAGCCGCTATGGCGCCTGGTCGGCCGGTTCCTTCACCTGTATTTCCGGATGAGCCGTGGCCTGACGCTGGGCGTGCGCGGTGCCGTGCTGAACGAGGCGGGCGAGGTCCTGCTGGTCCGCCACACCTACTCGCCCGGCTGGCATCTGCCGGGCGGCGGCGTAGAGCCTGGCGAGACGGTTGCTGACGCGATCAGCAAGGAATTGCGCGAGGAGGCCAATGTCGCGCTGACGGGCCCGGCCGTACTGCACGGCCTTTTTTTGAGCTATGAAGGGGCGCGGCGCGATCATGTCGCGGTCTTCGTCATCCGCGATTTCACCCGGACCGCGCCGAAAAGCTCCGATCTGGAGATCGCCGAAATCGGCTTCTTCGCGCTTTCGGCCCTGCCGGAAACGACGACTGCCGGTACACGCCGCCGCCTTGCCGAGATTACGGCGGGCGCTCCGATAGACAGCCGCTGGTGAAGCTATCTAAGCCCCGGCAGCATCCGCCGCAGCACGCCGTCCTTGCGGATGAAATGGTGAGAGAGCGCCGCGACGATATGCCCGCCGACCGCGAGCGCGAGCAGGATCGCGAGCCAGCCATGCAGAGCGAGCACGCGCTTCGCCACCTCCTCGTTCGGTGCAGCCAGCGCCGGCAGGTTGAACAGATCGAAGATCGTCAGGGCGGGATATAGTGAGACGCCGATCCAGCCGAGCAGCGGCACGATCAGCAGCAGCCCGTAGAGCGCCCAGTGGACGAGATGGGAGGCTGCCTTCTGCCACCAGGCCAGCGTCGGCTCGTCCGGTGGCGCGCCGTGCAGGAGCCGATAGGCCAGCCGTCCCGCCGTCAGCCAGAGCACCAGGAAGCCGAGCAGCTTGTGCGCGGAATAGAGCGCGTTGGTCAGCCCGTCCCAGATATCGAGCGTATTGCCGCGATAGGTCATGCCGAGGCCGAGCGGGATCATGGTGAAGACGGCCGCCACGGTGATCCAATGGAACCGCCGCGCCGCGGCGCTGTAGACCGCCTCGCAATCTCCCATCCTTGTCATGGGGTCATGTGCCTGCATCATTTCGCATCCACTTGCCGGCGCCCCAGATAAGGGTCTGGCACCCGCATTCATCTCGCGTTCAACGTCTCGCTTTTATAGCCCACCATGCAGTCGACCGGATGGCATTGGAAAACCGCCTGAAAGCCCGGCTGCGCTCACGAAGTTGGGAACCACGCAGCACCGGACACGTTGTAGGAACGCCGTATTGCGCCGGATGGCATCCGTCCCGCCGAAACGAGCGTATAAGACCATCTCCTCCGCCGCCAGCCGGCGCAATCTGACGGACTCAGCCATGCCTAAGTCGCGTACGCTTTTCGGCCGTCCCGGCGAGACCGAGATCATCGCAGTCGACCGGGCGCTCGCCGAATTTCGGGCCGGCCGCCCCGTCCTGTTGCGCGACGGCGAGAACCTGGCGCTGGCCCTCTCGGCAGAGCTTGCGGATGTCGACATCGCCGAGCGGCTCGAAACGCTTGCGGAAGGCAATGCCAGGCTGGTGCTGAGCGCCGCGCGCCTGCGCCGCCTCGGCGCCAAGGGCCGCAGCGAGACCGGCGTCCTCGCCATGCCCGCGATCGACATCGCCCGCGTCGAAACCCTCGCCCTCAAGATCGATGCGCGCGTCGATGCGCCGGTCGGCCCGGCCAATACGCTCGACGCTGCGGCGCTCGAGCTCGCCGGCCTTGCGCTCGTCCTGCCCGCCATCATCCTGGTCCCGGTCGCCGCGGCGCAGATCGCCGGGGAGCCGCTGGTCGAGGTCGCCATCGCCGCCATCAACGGCTATCGCGCGGCGCAGGTCGCGACCCTCGCCATCGTCGGCCGCGCGCCGGTGCCGCTGGAGGGCGCCCCCGACACCGAATTCGTCGTCTTTCGTGGCGGCGAGGGCCTGCGCGACCAGGTCGCGATCATCGTCGGCAAGCCGGACCTGTCGGCCGCCGTGCCGGTGCGCCTGCATTCCGCCTGCCTGACCGGCGACCTGTTCGGCTCGCTGAAATGCGATTGCGGCGACCAGCTGCGCGAGACCGTCGAGTGGATGGCCCAGAACGAGGGCGGCATCCTGCTCTATCTCGACCAGGAAGGGCGCGGCAACGGCATCTCCAACAAGATGCGCGCCTACAAGCTGCAGAGCCAGGGCTGGGATACCTACGACGCTGATGAAGTGCTCGGCTTCGATCTCGACCAGCGCCATTTCGACTTCGCCGCCGAAATGCTGAAGCAGCTCGGCGTGACCCGCGTTACGGCGCTGACCAACAATCCGCTCAAGGTCGGCGCGATCAAGGCCGCCGGACTCGAGGTGGCCGCGACCCAGCGCGTGCTCGGCCGCCCGAATATCCACAATGTCCGCTATCTCGCCTCGAAGCGCGATCGCGCCGGCCATTTCATCGACATGGACGCGCTGATGGCGCGTGCCGCCCCGAAGGATTGACCTCGCTCCAGGCAGCGAGCCCGCGCCGGGCATTGATCCGGTGCGGGGCCTGGGGCAGGAAGCCGCCATGTCCGAACAGAAGCGGTCCGAGCAGAAGCTGTCCGAGCAAGAACGGTCCGATCCCGCGGCGGTGAGCGCGCCCTGGCCTGTCGCCAAGGTCTTCCTGATCGTCTGCGCCGCCTGGCTCGCTCTGTCCTGGCCCTGGCTGTCGGGCGTCGTCACCGTGCCCTGGGACGCCAAGGCGCATTTCCACCCGCAGCTCCAGTTCCTCGCCAGCGCCCTGCACAAGGGATTGTCGCCGTTCTGGACGCCCTTCGTCTTTGCCGGCTCGCCGCAGGTCGCCGATCCGCAATCGCTGATCTTCTCGCCGCCTTTCGCGCTGATCGCGCTGATCAATCCGACACCGGATTTCCGCTGGAGCGACGGCGCGCTGCTCGGCTCGCTGCTGGTCGGCGCGCTCTGCCTCGTCCTCGTCTTCCGCGACCGCAACTGGCATCCGGGCGGTGCCGTGGTCTGCGCCCTCGCCTTCGCCTTCGGAGCTTCGGCCGCCTGGCGCATCCAGCATGTCGGGCAGGTGCTGAGCCTGGCCTATTTCGCCATCACGCTGCTGCTGCTCTCGCGCGCCCTAGAGCGCGGCTCCTGGAGCTATGGCTTCTTCGCCGGCATCGTCGCCGGCTTCATGGTGCTGGGACGCGACCAGGTCGCGCTGATCGGCGTCTACGTCCTCGCCGGGCTCGTCGTCGCCGCGATCGCCATGGCGAAGCAGCCGCTGCGCGCCCTCAAGGGCAGCCTGATGCCGCTGTCCCTCGGCGTGCTCGGCGCTCTGCTGGTCGCTGCCATACCGATCCTGCTCACCGCCTTCCTCGCCCAGGAATCGAACCGCCCGGCGATCGATCTCGTGGGAGCGGGCAAGGGTTCGCTGCATCCGGCCTCGCTGCTCACCGGGCTGATCGCCAATCTCTACGGTGCCGCCGGCCCGCTGGAGAATTTCTGGGGGCCGCCGAGCCCAGCCTGGGAAGCTCGCTTTGGCCCGGTCGATCTCTACCTCGCCCGCAATATGAGCGTGCTTTATCTCGGCCTGCTGCCGCTGCTGATGATCATCGGCGTCGGCGTCGTGCGTGGTGGCCTCTGGCGGCGTGAGATCATCGCTCTCAGCGTCGCCGCCATCCTGGTGCTGGTCTACGCGCTCGGGCGCTATACGCCGGGCTTCCAGCTGATGTTCGCGGCCCTGCCCGGCATCGATCTCTACCGCCGGCCGGCCGATGCGCTCTTCATCCTCGGCGCGCTCTTCGCCATCCTCGGCGGCTACTTCACCCATCTCGTCCTGACCGACACCGCGCCGCGCGCCCGGCCCTGGCAGATAGCCCTGGAAGCCGCCCTGCTCGGCGCCGCCTTCGGCCTCGCCATCTGGCTCGCCTGGACGACGGGCCGGCTCGCCATCGCGGCGCTGCCGACAATCACCGCCCTGCTGTGCCTGCTGCTGGTCGCCGGCGCCCTCGTCGCGGCCCGCGGCCTCGCGCTGCAGGGCGCCGGCATGGCCGCCACGCTGATCCTCGCCATGACGATGACCATCGACCTCTCGGTCAACAACGGCCCGAGCGAGTCGACTGCCCTGCCCTCCTCGCGCTACGAGGTCCTGCGCGCCGACAGCAGCAACGAGACCATCGCCCTGCTCAAGCGCGAGACCGCGCGCACCGCCGGCCCCGATCGTCGCGACCGCATCGAGCTCGCCGGCATCGACTTCCACTGGCCCAATGCCAGCCTGGTCCACGGGCTCGACAATACGCTCGGCTACAATCCGTTGCGGCTTGGCCTCTACAGCGCCGCCACCGGCGCCGGCGACCATGTCGCCCTGCCCGATCAGCGGACTTTCTCGGCGCTGATGCCGTCCTACCGCTCGCTGCTCGCCGACATGCTCGGCCTGCGCTTCATCGCCACCGGCGTACCGGTCGAGCAGATCGACAAGGCGCTGAAGCCCGGTGACCTCGTCCAGATCGCCCGGACCGCCGACGCCTTCGTCTACGAGAATCCGCGGGCCCTGCCGCGCGTCCTGCTCGTCACGAATGCGCAGCAGGCCGATTTCGACGCCATCCTGAAGAGCGGGCAATGGCCGGCGGGCTTCGATCCGCGGCGCACCGTGCTGCTGGACAAGGCACCGCCGAAGCTGCCGGGCGGCCCCGCCGGGCCGGGCACGGTGAGCATCCGCGACTACGGCACCACCGACGTCACGCTGGAGGCCGACGCGCCCGCGGGCGGTTTCGTCGTCCTCAACGATGTCTGGCAGCCCTGGTGGCAGGTCGAGGTCGACGGCAAGCCGGCCGAGCTGCTGCGTGCCAATGTGATCTTCCGCGCCGTGCAGGTGCCGCCCGGCCGCTCGACGATCCGCTTCACCTTCCGGCCGTTCGAAGGCCTCTTCCAGGCGATAGGCGAGCGGATCCGCAAGGCGAACCCGCCGCCGGTGTGAGCCTCAGGCCAGCGCTGCGATCGCGGCGACGGGGAGCGGCGCATGCGTCGCCAGCACCTTGGCGAGCCCCGCAGGATCGACCGCGCCATCGCGGATCGTCTCGTCGCGATGGATGCCGCCGGCGATGAACAGGCTGTCGAAGCCCATCAGCCGCGCGCCGGCGAGATCGGTGCGCACGGCGTCGCCGATCACCAGCACCTTGCCGGCATCGACGTCGCGGCCGCCGCGCGCATCGCGCGCCGCTGCAAGAGCAAGGTCGTAGGCCGGCCGATGCGGCTTGCCGGCCCAGGCGACCCGGCCGCCGAGCTCCTCGTAGATCGTCGCCAGCGCACCGGCGCAGGGCAGGAGATCATGGCCGACATGGACGACGAGGTCGGGGTTGCCGCAGATGAAGGGCAGCCCCCGCGCCGCGAAGCGCTCGAGCTGCGGCCGGTACTGCTCGGGCTGCTCGGTACGATAGTCGTTGAGCTCGGTCGCGACGACGAATTCGGCCTCGTCCTCGTCGACGAGCTCGACGTCGAAGCCCTTGAACACAGCGCGGTCCTCATGCCAGCCGATATGGTAGGCCTTGCGCAGATGGCTCGCCCCGATCAGCGCCCGCGTCACATCGCCAGAGGTGACCAGCCGGTCCCAGGCAGTGCGTGGCACGCGCTTGTCGTCGAGCACGCCGGCGATCTGCTCCGACGGCCCCGGCGCATTCGAGAGCAGGACGACGGTGCCGCCCGCCTCGCGATAGCGCGTCAGGGTCTCGCAGGCCGGCGGCAGCGCCAGCACGCCGTCATGGACGACGCCCCAGACGTCGCTGATCAGCACTTCGTAGCGGGCGAGGAGCTCGCCCGCTTGCGTCAGGATCGGAATAGTCATGCCTTGAGAGCTGCCTCTGCTGCGATCCGCGCCTCGACCTCGGCCCGGCGCGGCAGGGGGGCTACCGCACCATAGCCCTGGGTGGAGAGCGCCGCCGCGACATTCGCATAGGCGCCGGCGACGAAAGCGTCGCCGGTACGGATGTACTCGGCGAGGAAAGCGCCGTCATAGCAGTCGCCGGCACCGGTCGCGTCGACCGCCTCGACCTTGATCGGCACGAAGCGCTGGCGGCGCTCGGGCGTCGCGACCAGCGAGCCCTCATGGCCGAGCGTCAGCGCCACCACCTTGGCACCGAGCCTGAGATAGAAATCGACGATGGCGTCGGGCTCTTCGAGGCCGGTCAGGAGCTTGGCGTCGCCGTCGCCCGGCAGGACGATGTCGGCCATCTGGCAGGCGGTATGGACGATCGACCGGGCCCGGGTCAGCGGCCAGAGCTTGAGGCGCAGATTGGTGTCGTAGGCGGTCAGCACGCCGTTCTGGCGCGCCAGCTCGAAAGCCTCGAACACCGCGTCGCAGGCGCTGGCCGAGATCGCCTGGCTGATGCCGGAAGCCTGGACCACCTTGGCCGAGGCGATCAGCTCCCGCGGCAGATCGGCCGGGCCGTAGAGGCTCGCAGCCGAGCCCGCGCGCAGATAGGAGAAGACGTGTCCCTGCTCGCCATGCGCCACGAAATAGAGCCCGGTCGGCGCCGTCGCATGGGTCGAGACATGCTTGTCGTCGATGCCTTCCTGCGCCCAGGCCGTTCGAAGCGCTCGCCCCGGCTCGTCATTGCCGAGTGCCCCGGCATAGGCGACGCTGGCGCCCTGCCGTGCCGCCGCGATGGCGCAGTTCGAGGTGTCGCCTCCCAGGCCGAAGCGGTAGGCGCCCGCCTCGTCGCGTGTCGCGTTGAACTCGCCCAGGGGCTCGCCGATACAAACGATATCCGTCATCATCCCTACCGATAGAGCCGCACAGAGAGGCTGCGCCCAAGCGAAGACGCGTCGTCTCCCTAGAGCATCCCGCCGAAAAGGGGAAACCGGTTTTCCGCTCTCTCGCCGACCAGAACCTGACGCTAGGTAACCAATCGCACAGCACTTCTGCCGTAAGGAGAGGCGCGGCTCTGCGCGCCACCCTATCCTGTCGCAAGCAGAAGGGCGGCGTCCGCATCCGGCCTGTCAGAATTCCCTCACCAAGCGAGAGAGCCAAACGGCATGAAGAGCTGCAGTTGCAAGGCCGCCCATGAGGCGGGGTGCGAGGCGCCCGCGGCGCCGGGACGGCGCAAATTCCTGGCGACGGCGGTTGCCACCGGCGCTGCCGGCATGATCGGCCTATCGGCCCGCTCGGCCAACGCCGCCCCGCCGCCACCCGGCGACAAGAAGTTCATGGAAGAGGCCACCCGCCTCGCCATCGAATCCGTCGAGAAGGGCTGGGGTGGCCCGTTCGGCGCGGTGATCGTCAAGGACGGCGAGATCATCGGCCGCGGCCAGAATCGCGTGCTGCTCACCGGCATCCCGGTTTTCCATGCCGAAGTCACCGCGATCATGGACGCCTCGGCACGTCTGAACCCGAAAGCTCTGCTCGGCAGCGACTACGGCGCCGGCACCATCCTCGAAATGATCCCGCGCGAGCAGGGCTCGCCCGATCCGGTTCCCGAGCGCGCCCGCATGCTCAAGGGCTGCAGCATCTACATCAACGGCGCGCCCTGCCCGATGTGCATGAGCGCGATCTACTGGTCACGCATCGACAACGTCTATTTCGCTGCGAGCCTGAAGGACACGAGCGCGATCGGCTTCGACGACGCCTTCCAGTACGAGGACTTCGCCAAGCCCTGGGCCGACCGGCGCATCAAGGTCGCCGAGAACTTCGAGCGGGAAACCGGTCTGAAGGCCTATGAGGCCTGGATGAACAAGAAGGACCGTCATCCCTACTGAGGAAGGGCGCGGCCTACTCCGCCGCCTCGCGGCTTTCGGCCGATGCCAGCAAGGTGTCGGCCAGCCTGACGATCTCCTGGCGCAAGGCGGTCTCGTCGGCCTTGTCGCCCGTGCCGCCCTGGCGCCGCAGCGTCGCAAGCTCGCGCTTCAGCCCGGCCCGATCGGCCCGCGCCTGATCGCGCGCGCCGCGCAGGGTCAGCACCTCGCCATGCAGCGCCTCGATCGTCTCGTCGCGCTCGCGCATGGTCTCGCGCTGCCGCGTGGCCTCTGTCGCCAGCCCTTGCTCGAGCTCGGCCTTGGCGGCCGCGGCGGTTTCCAGCTGCTTCTCCAAGGTCGCGATCCGGCTGAGTGCTTCGGCGAGCTCGACCGATCCCTGCTTCACTGCGGCCTCCTGCCTGACGATCTCGGCTCCGAGCTTGACGGCATTGGCATCGGCCGCCGCATGTGCGGCCTCGGCTTCGACGGCGCGACCGGTGACGGCGTCGGCGCGCAGGCGCTCGCTGTCGCGGTCGATCTTCATCGCCGCCAGCGACGTCCTCACCTCGGCCAGCGCCTTCTCGCTCGCGGCCAGCCTTGACGCAAGCTCGTCGCGCTTCGTCTCCAGCGTCAGGCGCTGCGTGCCGGCCTCGACCAATGCGACACGCTGGCCGTCATGCGAAATCCGGATCGCCCCCAGTTCCGCCTCGCGCTCCGCCAGGAGCGTTTCGAGCCGACCGTTCGTCTCCCTGCTTTCGGCGAGTTCGTGGCTGCGCGCCGCAAGGTCGGCACCGGTACCGCCGAGCGCGGTCCGCGTCTCAGCGAGCTGCTCTTCCAGCGCAGCAAGATCGTCGACCCGCTCCGAAAGTGTCGCCTGCGTGGTCCGGTGACCGGCGCTCTCGCGGGCGAGTTCCTCGCGGGTGAGGGCAAGATCGTGCCGGGTCTGCGTCAGATCCGCTTCGAGGCCCTCGATGCGCTTGCGATGATCGGAAAGATCGCGCTCGAGCCGGCTGATCGCCATGTCGCGCCGGCCGACCTCGGTCATCGCGCCGGCCTTGGCGGCAAAGCCGCTCTCCGCCCGCTGCTCGAGCGCCCGCTCGCGCATGGCGAGCTCGGCCCGCAAATGATCGCGGTCGGCTGCGATCTCCGCCAGCGACAGCGGAAATGCCGCTTCGGCCCGCCTTCGCGCCAGCCGATCAGCCCGCCGCGCCAGAGCCGGCAGCGCCGCGAGCGCAAGCAGACTGGCAGCCAGGAAGCCGAGCGCAACGAGCATGACGGCTTCGATCAAGGCTGGCAGCTCCATTCTAGACTACGCCCGAAAAGTCAGCTTGCCATGATCGAAAGCACAATTCCAGTAACGGCAGCTCGACTGCTCAGAACGGGTTCCAGGTCGCTTCCGGCGTGAACTTGAGATAGCCGAGATTGACGCCGAGCCGCCAGCCGACACCGGTGCGGATCGGCACCAGCGTGACGCCTTCGGCGGCCATCGCCGTGAAGCCGAAGCCACCGACGAAGTAGACCGAGCCGTCGATGCCCGCGAAGCGCTGGTACAGCGCGCTGACGCTCGGCAGGTTGTAGACCAGCATCATCGTGCGGGCGCCCTCCCCGCCGAAATCGAAGCCTACCGAGGGCCCCTGCCAGAAGACCTTGCGGTCACCGGCATTGCGAGTAAACAGCGTGCCCTCGCCATAGCGCAGCCCGCCAACGAAGGCGCCGGACGCCTCCTGGCCGAGCACATAGCCGTTGGGCTCACCCCAGCGGCGCACCGCCTCCTCGACGGTGAGCGCGAAGCCGCGCGAGACATTGCCGAAGAACTGATGGCCGGAGGTGACCAGCTCGTTCTGCGAGAAGGAGTTCTGCTGAGCGGCAGCAGGAGCGCTGACTACGCTCGCGGCGCTGGCCGCGAGCAGGAGCGCGGCAGCCAGCAGGTTGCGGCGGGTTTGGTTCATCACATCGTCTCCAGGCCGGCCCGGGCGCCAGGCATTCTGCCTTCGATCCGGGCGGCGGCGGCGCAGAAGTGCGCCAATACGCGTCGATTCCACGCGATTACGGTAACTGCTTGGATACCCTGCATATGTATCCAAGCGGTGAACAACCGCCCGCCTGCCGCGCGCGACGACGCATTTCCGAGGATTTTCCGGCAATGAAGGCCGCAGCAAGGCAAAATCGGCACATCCTCGCCCTGATCGGAGCCGTGCTTGCGCTGTCTGTCGGCGCGGCCCGTGGACAGGACCAGGCCCGGTCCCTGCCGGCCGGATTGCCCGACCTGCCCGGCATCGGCGAAACCATGATGCGCAGCACGCGCTCGCCGATCGCACTCGCCGGTTTCGATCCTGTCGCCTACCATCTCGGCGAGCCGATGCCGGGATTGCCCGAGCACGAGCTGACCCATGCCGGGGCCGTCTGGCGTTTCGCCAGCGCCGCCAATCGCGACGCCTTCCTCGACGCTCCCGCGCTCTACGAGCCGCGCTTCGCCGGCTTCGACGCCAGTGCGGTCGCCGATGGCTATGCTGCCGATGCCGATCCGCGCCGCTTCGCGCTCATCGGCAACCAGCTGTTCTTCTTCCGCGATGAAGAGAGCCGCCGCCGCTTCCTGGCCGATGCGGGCCTGCAAGAGAAGGCGCAGATCAACTGGCCGGCCGTGGCCCGGCAGATCGCCCGCTGAGCCTCAGGCGGAGGGGCTGCAGAGGGCCTGCGCGATGGCGCGAGCCGCGAGGTCCTCGCTGCCCGCCGCGACGAAAGGCGGATTGCGGAAGGCCCGCTCACTGCAGCCATAGGCCGTTACCGCGCCGGTGAGGGTCCGCACCACACCGCCGGCTGCGTCCAGGATCGCTTCCCCAGCGGCGACATCCCATTCCATGGTCGTGCCGCAGCGGACATGCAGATCGGCCTCGCCGGCGGCAATCAGGCCGAACTTCACCGCCGAAGACACCGGGGCCCCCTCGCCGTCGCCGATCGCGGCGGCGATTCCGGCACTGACGGGATCGCCATGGAACCGGCTGACCAGCATGCGTGGCCCGGCCGCGGGCTCGGCCCTGACCTGGATCATGACGGGAGCGCCGGCAGGCGCCGCATCCGGCCCCAGCGGCTGCGCAAAAGCGCGTTCGCCGCCATACCAGAGCCGGCCGAGACCCGGCGCGGCGATCGCGCCCGCGATCGGCCGGCCGGCGCAGATGATGGCGATGCAGACACAATAGCTGTCGCCGCCCGCCAGGAATTCGCGCGTTCCATCGAGCGGGTCGAGCAGGATGAAGACCGGCGCGACCTCGATCTCGCCGACGCTCTCCTCGCTGATCACCGGAAAATCGGGCAGCAGTTGCGCCAGCGCCGCCTTCGCCGCCTCGTCGGCAGCCATGTCGGCCGAGCAGACCGGCGAGCCGTCCGGCTTGAGCTTGACGTCGCGGGCCGAACGCTTGGCGAGCAGGACCGCCGCGCTGCGCCGCGCCGCCTCGCCGAGGAGGCCGGCAAGCCGGTCCCGGTCGTCGAGCAGCGGATCGTCGGGAGCAATCGTCATGGTTTCCGAGCCTACCCGCAGCCCATGTCGGACACGCTGCGCGAGAGATAACCACCTAGTGCATTGCAGGAGAAAGGGAAAGCCGGCTCGCCTTCTGGCCGCCATCCCGGGCGGACATGCTGGCCGAAGTTATTCGCCCCCGGCTCTTATGCTTAACTTCCCGCAAACCAGACTCGCGCATTCTGCGACACCTATGCCGGCGCCGGTGGCGCTGCCCCCTTGTGACCCAGGACCAGATCATGACCGCCATCACGCTCGAGCCGCTCGATCTGGCAGCGCTTCTGTGCAGCCGCGTCTGCCATGACGTGATCAGCCCGGTCGGCGCCATCGTCAACGCGCTCGAGGTTCTCGAGGAGGACGATCCCTCGATGAAGGAATTCGCGCTCGACCTGATCAAGAAGAGCGCCCGCAATGCCTCCGCCCGCCTGCAGTTCGCCCGCCTCGCCTTCGGCGCGGCCGGCTCCGCCGGAGCGATGATCGACCTCGGCGATGCCGGCAACGTCGCCAACGGCTTCCTCAACGACGAGAAGCTCTCGCTCGACTGGGAGGCGCCGCGCGCCCTGCTGCCGAAGAACCAGGTCAAGCTCGTCCTCAACCTGCTGGTGCTGGCGACGCAGGCGATCCCGCGCGGCGGCAAGATCACCTGCCGTACCACGGTCACTGGCGAGCAGGGCACCTTCCGGATCACTGCGACCGGCTCGCATGCCCGCATTCCCGCCCATGTCGAGGACCTCATCGCCGGCCGCTCCGAAAGTGGCGCGATCGACGCCCATGCCGTGCAGCCGGTCTATACCGGAATGGTCGCCCGCGCGGCCGGAATGGCGATAGCCTTCAGCATCGAGGGCGACACCGTCAGCATCTCCGCCGATCAGGCCTGAGCCGAAACGCTCGAAAAACCAAAGGGCAAGCGCTCGGAAACACCGTTTTTCCGGGCGTTCTCAACCGATCATAAACCCTTCGCCCGCACAATCCCGGCGGCATCAGTGGCGTGAGTGAACGGTCCTCGCATGGACGAGTTGCTGCAAGAGTTCCTTAGCGAGACCGGCGAGCATCTCGACACGGTCGATCGCGAGCTCGTCAGATTCGAGCAGGAACCGAACAACACCGATATCCTGCGCAACATCTTCCGGCTGGTTCACACCGTCAAAGGCACCTGCGGCTTCATCGGCCTGCCGCGCCTGGAGGCGCTGACCCACGCCGCGGAATCGGTGATGGGCCAGCTCCGCGACGGCGCCTCGGTCTCCTCGACCGCCGTCACCGCGATCCTCGAGACGATCGACCAGATCAAGGAGATCATGGCCGAGCTGACCGAGAAGGGGCAGGAGCCGCCGGGCAATGACGAGCCTCTGATCGGCCAGTTGCGTGCCCTGGCCGCCAAGGCCAAGCAGGAACTGGCGAGCCGCGAGGGACCCGCTGACCTCGACCCGGTCGCGGCCTACCTCGCCAGATCGGCGGCCGAGAACAGGCCTGCCAGCGACACAAAGTCCGACGATATCGACCTGGTCTTCAGGGCGGCACCGAGCCCGCTTGACCAGCCGCGCGCGGCTGGCAGCGAAGAGGCGACGCGTCCCGTCGGGCCGGCCACGCTACGCGTCAATGTCGACACGCTCGAACACCTGATGACCATGGTTTCCGAGCTGGTGCTGACCCGCAACCAGCTTCTCGAGATCGCGCGTCAGCAGGAGGATGCCGGGCTGAAGGCGCCGCTGCAGCGCCTCTCCCTGATCACCGCCGAGCTGCAGGACGGCGTGATGAAGACCCGGATGCAGCCGATCGGCAACGCCTGGTCGAAACTGCCGCGCATCGTGCGCGACCTCTCCACGGATCTCGACAAGAAGATCGAGCTGGTGATGGAGGGCGAAGACACCGAACTCGACCGCCAGATCCTCGACCAGATCAAGGATCCACTGACCCATATGGTGCGCAACTGCGCCGACCACGCGATCGAGCCGCCGGCGGAGCGGCTGGCACTCGGCAAGCCGGAAGCCGGCACGATCCGCGTCTCGGCCTATCACGAGGGCGGCGCGGTCACCATCGCCATCGCCGATGACGGCCGCGGCATGGATGTCGCCCGCATCCGCAACAAGGCGCTGCAGAAAGGGCTGGCCAGCGAGGCCGAGCTCGAGAAGATGAGCGAGGCGCAGGTCCTGCGCTTCGTCTTCCACCCCGGTTTCTCCACCGCCGAGGACATAACCGCGATCTCCGGGCGCGGGGTCGGCATGGACGTCGTCAAGGTCAATGTCGACGCGATCGGCGGGGTCGTCGACATCGCCAGCATCGCCGGAGCCGGCACGGCGATCACCATCAAGATCCCGCTGACGCTGGCCATCGTCTCGGCGCTGATCGTCGCCTCGGGCGCGCAGCGCTTCGCCATTCCCCAGGTCGTCGTGCGCGAACTGGTGCGGGTCAAGGCGGGCAGCGAGCACCGCATCGAGAGCATCAACGATTCGCCGGTGCTGCGCCTGCGCGACCGGCTGCTGCCGATCATCGCGCTCGCCGGCGTCATGGACCGCGGCACGGCCTCGCTGGAGGACGGCTTCATCGTCGTGACGCAGGTCGGCGAGCGCCAGTTCGGCATCCTCGTCGACTCGGTGTTCCACACCGAAGAAATCGTCGTCAAACCGATGTCGACGAAGCTGCGGCACATTCCGCTCTTCTCCGGAAATACGATCCTGGGCGACGGCGCCGTCGTGCTGATCATCGACCCGAACGGCGTCGCGCGCCTGGTCGGGGCTCTGACCGCCGGCCAGGACGGCCCCCTCCCCGGCACGGCCGGTGACGTCGCCACCGCTGCCGAGCGGACCACCATGCTGGTCTTCCGGGCCGGAGCGAACCGGCTCAAGGCCGTACCGCTGGCACTGGTGACCCGGCTCGAGGAGGTCGATGCCGCAATCTTCGAAAGCGGCGGCGGGCGTTCCCTGCTCAACTACCGCGGCCGGCTGATGCCGATCGTGCCCGTCGAGGGCGTCGAGATCCGGGCCAGCGGCCTGCAGCCGCTGGTGATCTTCTCGGATGGCGACTTCACCATGGCGCTCGCGGTCGATGCCATCGTCGACATCGTCGAGGAGACGCTCGACATCGAGATGGTCGCCATGGCCGAACAAGGTGTGGTCGGTTCGGCGATCATCCGCGGCCGCGCGACCGAGATCCTCGATCTCGCCCATTATCTGCCGAAGGCGAACGCCAACTGGCTGCGCAGCCGCCGCGATGCGACCCTCGCCGACGCGCCGCATGTGCTGCTGATCGAGCCTTCCGACTTCCTGCGCGAGATGCTGCTGCCGGTGCTCAAGGCCTCGGGCATGCGGGTCAGCCAGAGCGCCGACATCGGGGTCGCGGCGGGCATCGCCGCCGGCCATGCCGATCTTGCAGCGGTCGTGCTCGATCTGGACCGCGATCCGGCTGCCGGCCTGGCGCTTGCGGCCCGCCTCCGCGCCGAGCCGAGGCATGCCGGCCTGCGGATCATCGGGCTGTCGACTTTGCCGACCCCCGAATTGCACCTCGCCGCGGCACAGGCCCGCTTCGACGAGGTCGTCACCAAATTCGACCGCCGCGCCTTGATCGCGGAGCTGGCCGAGTGCCGGGCACAGAGGCAAGCGGCATGAGCACGATAGTCTCCAGGGACGAGGCCGACGAATCCGGCTTCGAGGACTCGCTCGACTACGTCACCGTCTTCATCGACGAGCAGTTGCTCGGCCTACCGATCGGCCGCGTCCAGGACGTCTTCATCGCCACGCGCATCACGCCGGTGCCGCTGGCGCCACGCGAGATCGTCGGCCTGCTCAATCTGCGCGGTCGCATCGTCACCGCCATTAGCATGCGCGAGCGCATGGGCCAGCCTTCCGCCCCCACTTCGCCCGGCGACGGCGAGCGCGAGCTCGTCGCCGTAGGCATCGACCAAGGTGGCGAGGCCTTCGCACTCATCGTCGACAAGGTCGGCGAGGTGATGCGCCTCGAACGTTCGACCTTCGAGCCCGTCCCGATTCACCTCGACCGGAGCTGGGCCGGTGTCGCCAAGGGCGTGCACCGTCTCCAAGATCGCCTGTTGGTCGTTCTCGACGTCGATGCCATCCTCAGAATCGAATTGCCGGTCGCCGCCTGAGCAGCCGCCTCTCTGGAGAACCGAAATGAAGTACTGCCTCGTGGTCGATGACTCCGCCGTCATCCGCAAGGTCGCCCGCCGGATCCTCGAGGGCCTGCAGTTCCGTATCGCCGAGGCAGAGGACGGCGCGCGCGCGATCGACGCCTGCCGCGGCGAGATGCCCGACGCGGTGCTGCTCGACTGGAACATGCCGATCATGGACGGCTACGACTTCCTGAGGAATCTCCGGCAGATGCCCGGCGGCAAGCGCCCCAAGGTCGTGTTCTGCACCACCGAGAACGACATCGCCCATATCGCCCGCGCCATGCATGCCGGCGCCGACGAGTACATCATGAAGCCGTTCGACAAGGAGATCGTCGCGTCGAAGTTCCATCAGGTGGGGCTGCTCTGACGTGATGCCTCCGCGGCGCCCTCTCGGACACCGCGAGCCTCCTTCGAACAAGCGCCCTCGATGCTGACCGCGAGCCCGATGCCCCAGCCTAGCACACGGCTCAGTACCGTGATGATCGTCGACGACTCCGTCGTCGTGCGCGGGCTGTTTGCGCGCTGGCTTGGCGAAAGCGGCAAGTTCAACGTCGTCGCCGTCGCCGGCGATGGCGAGATGGCGATCGAGCATGCTGCCCGCTATCACCCGGACATCGTCGTGCTCGACATCGACATGCCTGGCCTCGACGGCGTCGCCGCCCTGCCCCGCCTCGTCAAGGAGAGCCCCGGCAGCGCCGTGTTGATGACGACGACGCTGACCGAGCGCAATGCCCGCCTCGCCTTGCAATGCATGACGATGGGCGCCGTCGATGTCCTGCCGAAACCGGAAAGCCGCAGCGGCCTGACCCTGTCGCTCGATTTTCGAAGCGAGTTCCTAGGCAAGCTTGCCAGCATCGAGCAATCCCGCGGGCGGACCGCTCCAGCCGACGCCGAGCCGCCCATGCCGCTCGCCCTACCCCCGGTCGGCGTGGTCGATCTCAAGCCGCTGGTCTCGGTCGTGCCCCGCTATCTGGTGATCGGCGCCTCCACCGGCGGTCCGCGTGCGGTCGCCCGCGTCTTGTCCGATCTCGGCGACGCCGTGCACCATCTGACGACGCTGGTCGTGCAGCACATGCCGCCGCTGTTCACCGCCTCCTTCGCCGATCAGATCGCAACCCAGATCGGGATTCCCGCACGAGAACCCTATGACGGCGAGCGGCTGGCGCGCGGCACCGTCTATATCGCGCCCGGCGGGCGCCATCTCGGCATCGAGCGCAAGCTCGGCCATATCGTCGCCAATGTCAGCGACGGGCCGCCGGTGCGCTTCTGCCGCCCGGCGGTGGACGTGCTGTTCAACGAGGCTGCTCGTCATCTCGGGCCCGCAGCCCTCGGCCTGGTGATGACCGGCATGGGCAGCGACGGCACGGAGGGCGCGGCCGCGCTGCGGCGCGCCGGCGCAGCCGTCATCGCCCAGGACGAGGCGTCGAGCACCATCTGGGGCATGCCGGGTTCCGTCGTCCGGGCCCGCCATGCCAGCGCCATCATCCCGCTCGCCAACATCGGCCCGGCCATTCGCGCCCTCGTCGGCGGAGGCCACGGCGCATGACGGAACAGGATTTCGATTTCCTGCGCATCCTGCTCCAGGTCCGCTCCGGCCTGCATCTCAGCGCCGAGAAGGGCTACCTCGTCGAGAGCCGCCTCGGCATGCTCTGCCGGCGCCGCGGCATCGAGAGCATCAGCGCGCTTGTCGCGACCTTGCGCCGAGAGCCCGGCCGCGAGCTGGAGAACGCCGTCGTCGAAGCGATGACGACCAACGAGACCCTGTTCTTCCGGGACAGGACGCCTTTCGACCTGTTCCGGGACGTCATCCTGCCCGAGAAGCTCGCCGCCAATGCCCAGAGCCGGCAGCTGCGCATCTGGTGCGCCGCCGTATCGAGCGGACAGGAGGCCTACTCGCTGGCGATGATCCTCGACGAGGCAGCGCCGCGCCTCGCCGGCTGGAAGATCGAAATCCTCGGCACCGACATTTCGACCGAGGTGCTCGAGAAGGCCCGCCAGGGCCTCTACAGCCAGTTCGAGGTCCAGCGCGGCCTGCCGATCCAGCTCCTGCTCAAATATTTCCGTCAGGAGGGCGACAAATGGCGCGTCGATGACCGTGTCCGCGCCATGGTCGAGCTCAAGCAGCACAACCTGCTGGAATCGAGCACCCATTTCGGCCAGTTCGACGTCATCTTCTGCCGCAACGTCCTGATCTATTTCGACGTGCCGACCAAGGCGCGGGTGATGGCGGCGCTTTCCCAGCGCCTGGCGCCGAACGGCGCCTTCATTCTCGGCGCAGCCGAGACGGTCATCGGCATCACCACGACGCTGGTGCCCGACCCTCTCCATCGCGGCCTTTACCGCGACGCCGCGAGCCGGGCGACGCAGCGCCCCGAGCCCGCGGGCCCGGCGGGTTCTCCGGCGCGCAGCTTCGTCCCGCTGAGCTGACGCGGCCCGCGCTGCGCGGACCTTCCGTCTCGATCCCACGAGCCTCTTGCGCAAGGCGCCAAACAAAAACCCCGCCTCTCGGCGGGGTCCCCGTTCACCTGTCGTGTACATCCGACGATCAGGCGACTTTCCTGTAGCGTGCCGGTGATGACACGCTGATGACGAACTTCAGGCCGGGATGCGTTCCTCGGCGTCGGACGGCTCGCGCAGCACATAGCCGCGGCCCCAGACCGTCTCGATGTAGTTCTTGCCGTCGGACGCGTTCGCCAGCTTCTTGCGCAGCTTGCAGATGAACACGTCGATGATCTTGAGCTCGGGCTCGTCCATCCCGCCATAGAGATGGTTGAGGAACATCTCCTTGGTGAGCGTGGTGCCCTTGCGGAGCGAGAGCAGCTCCAGCATCTGGTATTCCTTGCCCGTCAGGTGGACGCGCTGGGCATCGACCTCGACCGTCTTGGTGTCGAGATTGACGACAAGGTCGCCGGTCGTGATCACCGACTGGGCATGGCCCTTCGAGCGGCGGACGATGGCGTGAATGCGCGCGACCAGCTCGTCCTTGTGGAACGGCTTGGTCAGGTAGTCGTCGGCGCCGAAGCCGAGGCCCTTAACCTTGTCCTCGATGCCGGCGAGGCCGGAGAGGATCAGGATCGGGGTCTTGACCTTGGCGACGCGCAAGGACCGCAGGACCTCGTAGCCGGACATGTCGGGCAGATTGAGGTCGAGCAGGATGATATCGTAATCGTAGAGCTTGCCGAGATCGACGCCCTCTTCGCCCAGGTCCGTCGTGTAGACGTTGAAGCTCTCTGACTTCAGCATCAGCTCGATGCTTTGGGCGGTTGCGCTATCGTCTTCGATCAGCAGAACCCGCATGTCACGTCCCCAATTTCGCCCCGAGGCCAGCGATCCGAATTGACTCCGCCCCGAACCCCCACGGCCCTGGACGGCGAAAGCTTGCCTGATGAAACGCCACGCGACACGCTACGGGGAAATGGTTAACAAACCCTGATTCCCGGGCGCAAGCGCTTCTTCGGAGAAAGCTAACGATCCTTGTCGAGGTGAGTCGAATTTGACACGGATCGATCTGGCTTCAGCCGCGAAAGCGCCCTTCGCGGAAGCTCGCCCCGAGGATTTGCCCGAAAACGGCACCTCCCAGCGGCATAGCTTCGAAACGCAGTGTTAATCACAGAGGTAAATGAAAGGTTGACGGCAGGCATCATGAGCGGTGCGCAACGCGATCCCGAACGGCTTTCCCACCTCGCTGCCATCATCGGTGGCATCGAGGGCACGACCGTCTATGGCCGGGTCACCGCCGTCCGCGGCCTGATGGTCGAGGTTTCCGGGCCGATCTCGGCGATGAGCCTCGGCGGGCGCGTCGGCATCGAAATCGCCGCCGGCACCCGGATTCCCTGCGAAGTCATCGGCTTTTCGGGCGACAAGGCCCTGGTCATGCCCTTTGGCGGGCTCGACGGCGTCCGACGCGGCTGCCCCGCCTATGTCGAGCGTACGGTGCCGGGCCTGCGCCCGACCTCGGCCTGGCTCGGCCGCGTCGTCGACGCGCTCGGCCGGCCTGTGGATGGCGGCCCGGCCCTCCCGCTCGGCGAGAGGACAATCCCGTTCCGCAACGACCCGCCGCCGGCCCATGCGAGGCGCCGCGTCGGCCCGCCGCTCGATCTCGGCGTGCGGGCGCTCAACACCTTCCTGACCTGCTGCCTCGGCCAGCGCATGGGCATCTTCGCCGGCTCCGGCGTCGGCAAATCGGTGCTGCTCTCGATGCTCGCCCGCTATGCCCGCGCCGACGTCAACATCATCGGCCTGGTCGGCGAGCGCGGCCGCGAGGTACAGGAATTCCTGCAGGACGACCTCGGGCCGGACGGACTCGCCCGCTCGGTCGTCGTCGTCGCGACCTCGGACGAACCGGCGCTGATGCGCAAGCAGGCGGCGCTGACGACGCTGGCGCTGGCCGAGTTCTTCCGCGATCAGGGCCTGCAGGTGATGTGCCTGATGGACTCGGTCACCCGCTTCGCCATGGCGATGCGTGAAATCGGCCTCGCCGCCGGCGAGCCGCCCACCACCAAGGGCTATACGCCCACCGTCTTCGCCGAATTGCCCCGCCTGCTCGAACGCGCCGGGCCGGGCACCGGCGACGGCGCCATCACTGGCCTGTTCACCGTGCTCGTCGATGGCGGCGACCATGACGAGCCGGTCGCCGACGCGGTGCGCGGCATTCTCGACGGCCACATCGTGATGGAACGCGGCATTGCCGAACGCGGCCGCTATCCGGCGGTGAACGTGCTGAAATCGGTCTCGCGCACCATGCCGCGCTCCTGCGACCCCGCCTATTATCCGGTCGTGCATAAGGCTCGTGCCACGCTCGCGACCTATGCCGACATGGAGGAGCTGATTCGCCTCGGCGCCTATCGCCAGGGCGCCTCCGCCGAGGTCGACGAGGCGATCCGCCTCAACCCCGAGCTCGAGGCCTTCCTGAAACAGGCCAAGGACGAGGCGACGGGGCTGGGCGACGGCTATGCCAGGCTCGCCCGCATCATGGGGATGTGAGCACCGGTCTTCTCAAGCTCTGGCGAAATAGCCGAGCAGTGCCTGGGCCTGCGGCGAGGACCAGTCCGCCTCCCCGAGAATATAGCCTCGCACTCCGCCGCGCGGATCGACCGCATAGGTGATCGGCTGGCCTTCGGAAAGCGAGAACGGCGATTCGCTGCCATCATCGCGCCGGGCCGAGAGCCGCGTGCCGCCATGGTCGAGGAAGACCGGAAGCTGCTTGACGCCGAGCCGGGCGAGATAGGACCTCACATGCGCCGGCTCGCGCTCGTCGGTGGCGATCGTCAGGAGATCGACCCCGCCCTGCCGCAACTGCGCCAGCTGGCGTTCGAAGCGCGGCAGCTCGATCCGGCAGACCGGGCACCAGGTCGCCCAGAGATAGACCAAGGTGACCTTCCCGTTTGTCGGCTTCGCCAGAGCCGGCTTGCCGTCCAGCCGCGCCAGCGCCAGCGGCGCCATGGTGACGACCGGGTCGAGCTCCCGGAATTGATAGCGCGAGGTGCGGAAGACCGGCGGGCGCTCGCCGGCCTCAGCCGAGACGGCGAGCCCGGCGAACAAGGTCGGAAGGACCAAGCGGCGGGAGAAGAGTGGAAGCGGCATCGGGCTCGGGAGTTTCTCAATAGATCCACGCGCCTCGTCGGGGCGGTGGCGCGATCATCCGGCAACCGCGGACACTGCGGCACAGAACCGTTGCCGCCCTAACACGGCACGCTCAAGGCACCAGCCGCGACATTTGCGCCCGCCGGACTCAAGTCCTGAGGCGACGCACCAGCGCGACCATCGCCAGCAGCGCCGCGAACTGGATCATGGCCGAGATGTAGAGCGTTCCGGACGGGCCGATCCGCTCGATCATCAACGCGAATAGCAGTGGCGCGGCCGCAAAGGTCAGGTTCTGCGGAACCGCAAGCCGCCCCAACATGCTGCCAAATCCGTGGCGGCCGAACAGCGCCAGCGGCAAGGTCGCGCGGGCGACTGCGATCACCCCCATCGCGGCGTTGAACAACAGGATGAAGGCGACCGCGACCGGAGCAGCCCCCGGCGCGAGCGCCATCAGCAGGCAGGACAGCGGTCCGAGCGCGAGCCCCCCGAGCGCGACGCGCTCGACCGGGAACCGATGGCCCGCCACCGCATCGATGGCCCGGGCGACCAGGGTCGCCGGGCCGCTGAGCGTCGCGATCGCCACCGCAGTCGCATTGCTGAGCCCGGCGTTCTGCATCAGGCCTATCACGTGCAGCGGCAACCCCCAGGAGACAAGGCCGCTGGCGGAGAAGCTCAGTGCCATCAGCCAGAAGGTCGCGCGCCGTGCCGATGGCGGCACCCGGCCTTCATCGGCAGTCTCCTGCCCGGCATCGACAGCTTCGCCCGTAGGCTTCATCCGGTAGCGCGGAATCGCGAGGTGGATCGGCAGGACGATGAAGAGCTGGATCGCCGCGAAAATCAGGAGGCAGACGCGCCAGCCATAAGCGGCGGTCAGCGCCGCGGTCAGCGGCCAGAACACGCTGGAGGCGAGCCCGGTCACCAGCATCATCAGGCCGATGACCTTGCGCGTGCGCTCGCCCATCAATTGCGCCACCGTGACGTTGCCGGTGTTGGCGAGTTGCATCGCGTGGCCGATGCCGATGACGAACCAGGTCGCCAGATAGCTTATCGGCCCCTGCACCTGCGAGAGCAAAGCGAGCCCGATCGCGGCGATCACCGCACCGACGCACATCGCCTGCCGCGTGCCACGCTGGTCGAGATGACGCCCGAGCGACGGCGAGAGCGCGGCGCCGGTGACCAGCAGGATGGTCACCCCGCTGAAGACCACCGCCGGGCCGAGGCCAAGATCGCGGTCGAGATAGGCCGCAAGGACCGAGGGCGAATAGTAGATCGAACCCCAGCCGATGATCCGGGTGAGGGCGAGGCCGGCAAGCAGCGGCCCATATTGGGGAAGACGGAAAGGGCCGGGCAAGACGATGGTCCCGCAGCACTTTTGCTGCTGATTCTTAATAACGCCGAGACTAGGCGAGGCCGCGTCCGGTCGGCAGGCTCCATGGCGCAGATGCAACATGCGTCAAATGCGGCCATTGCCGGTAAGGAACGGTCAACCTCCTTGCGCCATTGTCCTTTTCGTCTCGCGTAAGTCGTTCGGGCGCCGTGCCGAGGGGTTGGCACGCCGCCATGCGTAATCAGGAGTAAGAGCCGACATGAAGTCGCGAGAGACCCTTTTGCGTCTCAAACGGTTCCAGGTGGACGAGAAGCGCCGCCGCGTGAGCCAGATCGAGATGATGATCGCCGAGTTTCACCGGATGGCGGGCGATCTGGATCGCGAGATCCAGAACGAGGAAAGCCGCGCCGGGATCTCCGATCCCGCCCATTTCGCCTACCCGACCTATGCCAAGGCGGCGCTCGGTCGCCGGGATAATCTGCGCCAGTCGGCCGACAACCTGCAGGGCCAGCTCGAAGAGGCCAAGGGTGAATTGCAGGAGGCCTTCGAGGAGATGAAGAAGGTCGAAATCCTCGAGGACCGCGAGCGCGCCACCGAGCGTGCCGCCGACGCCGCCCGCGATCAGGCGATGATGGACTCGATCGGCCTGCGCTCCTCGCGCCCCGGCATGTAAGCCCACAGCCGCATCATTCGATCACCGGATGATGCGGCACGGAGGCTCGCGGCATATGGCCCGCGAGCCTTGGATCGTCGACCACCTCGACGCTGCGCTTGAACGCCCTGAATCCGGAGCGCTGGTAGAATTCCGGCGCTCCCTGATGATCGAGCGTGCAGGTGTGTACCCAGAAGCGTGAGATCGGCCGGGCCCAGGCCAGTTCCAGCGCCCGGTTCATCAGCCAGCGCCCCGCGCCCTTGCCGAGCACGCTTTCCTCCAGGCCGAAGAAGGCGAGCTCGCCCTCGCCCGCCTCACGGAAGTCCAGCTCCAGCAATCCGACATCGCGCCCCTCGAGGCGCACGACGAAGCACAGCACCGCCGCGTCGCCGAGGATCGCCTCGCTATGGGCCGCCGGCTTGACCAGGCGGCTGAACCACATCCAACGCTCGCCCAACACCCTGTACATGGCGAGATAACGCGCCGTGTCGGGCGCGCCGATCGGCTCCAGCGCCAGCCCCTCGGTGCCCGGTGGGTCCTGTCGCACTGGCGGCGCCGCGGTCATTTCGAGCGAGGTGACGATGGCGGCGACCTTGCCCGGCGGCAGGTCGGTGACGCCGTTGAGGCTGATGGAAAAGGTCTCGGGCATGGGGCTCCGCCGGGGCGACGCCCGGGCTCGATTCGTTTCGCCGCGATCATGACATGATCCCGGCCCAACTGGACCAGGCCGGCTGTTCGTCCGGCAGCCCGCCCACAGGCGATGCCGGGCCTGGCCCGGTGCGCCCTGACGGCGGCCTAGTGCTTCGAAAGGATATCGTATGACCATCGACCGCAGGCTTTTCGCCGGTCTCGCCCTGTCCGGCGCCCTCGCCTCCGCCGGCTCCGCCCTCGCCCAGAGCCATCAGGGCCACGGCAGCCATGGCGCCAGCGCCGCGGACAGCGCCTCGACCGCCGCCTACAAGGCGGTCAACGACAAGATGCACAAGGACATGATGGTTGCCTTCACCGGCGACGCCGATGCCGATTTCGTCCGCGGCATGATCCCGCACCACCAGGGCGCGATCGACATGGCCAAGGTCGTGCTCGCCCATGGCAAGGACCCGGAGCTGCGCAAGCTCGCGAATGCGATCATCACCGAGCAGGAGAAGGAGATCGCCTTCATGCGGGACTGGCTCAAGAAGAACGGCCACTGACCGACCTTACGGCAAGTGGCTCGGCTGAAACGAAATACCGTCGCGCCGCTTGCCCTCGCTGCCGGCCGCTGGCAGAGAGAACGAACGCGACCCGCGCGGATTTCGCATGCGCCGGCTGCAGATTGCGCATAGCCTCGATACCTCCCTCGCCGTCCGGCCGCCTGCGGGTTTCATGAAGAAGTATCTCGACTATCTCTGGCCGCTGATCGGCCTCGTCGCTGTCATCTGGTCCGTCGAGCTGCTCTGGGACAAGCTCAAGACCGAGGCTCTGACCAACGAGGCGATGAGCGCGCGCCTCGAACATGCCGGACTCTGGGACAGCATCGCCATCGTCGCCGGCGGCATCGGCCAGAAGATTGCGCTGATCCCGCCCGCCGCCTTCTTCCATGCCGGCCTTGCGACATTGGTCGCCTATGCCGCGCTCGCCTGGTACGACCGCATCGCGCTGCTCCATCTCGGCAAGGAGAAGGGCATTTCCTGGCCCTATATCTCGCTCTGCTCCTTCGTCACCTATGCGCTGTCGCACAATATCGGCGCCTCGGTGTTCTCCGGCGGCATGGTGCGCTACCGCGCCTATCACGCGAAGGGGCTGACCGCGGCAGAGATCGCGGTGCTCGTCGCCCTGTGCTCCTTCACCTTCGCCTTCGGCACGATCCTGCTGCTCGGCCTCGTCCTGGTCGGCGAGCCGCAGATCCTGCGCCCGCTCCATCGCCTCTCGCAATGGTTCGGGATCGGCGACACGCAGGCGAGGCTGATCGGCTTCGGCCTCCTCGCCTTCTGCGTTCTCTACACGATCGGCTCCTGGCTGCGCTTCAAGCCGCTCAGGATCGGCAAGTTCGAGCTGGTCTATCCCCGCCTGCCGATCGTCGCACGACAGTATCTCGCCGCGCCGCTGGAACTGATGGGGGCAGCCGGCATCATCTATTTCGCCCTGCCGGATCAGGGCAATCCCGGCTTCTTCATCGTGCTCGGCGCCTTCCTGATCTCGTTCTCGGCCGGGCTTCTCAGCCAGGTTCCCGGCGGCGTCGGCGTGATGGAGGCGGTCTTCCTTGCCGTCATGCCGGGCGTGCCCGCCCCCGCCGTCTTCGCCGCGCTGCTGATCTGGCGCCTGTTCTATCTCATCCTGCCGCTGGTGCTCTCGCTGCCGATCGTGCTCGCCTTCGAGCGCGCGCAGCTGCGCAAGGCGATGGCGCATGAGACGCAGGTGAAGGCGCAGGAACAGGCGGCTGCCAAGGCCGCAGCCCTGCACATCGACAAGCCGGATTAAGGCTTGAGCGCACGCTCGCTTACGAACGGAACCATGCCGTCTTTCCGGGACTGGCCGAAGGCCTGAGCCTCGAATCCAGCACCGGTGCCCTCGCAAAGAAGTCGCCCGGCGGCCACACCACCGCGGCAACCGGAAAGCGGAGGGCCCTCAGCGCTTCAGCGCGATCGCCGCTGCGCCGAACATCAAAAGGCTCCCGAGCGCCTCGCTCCAGCCGAACGGCTCGGACAGCACGAGCACACCAGCGGCCACCGCGACCGCCGGGCTGATGAAAGCATAGAGCCCGGCCCGGAAAGCGCCCCAGTCGCGCACCAGCCGCATGTAAACGGTGAAGCCGATCAGCGAGCCACCGAGCACGAGGAAGGCGAGCGAAGGCAGCGTCGGCCACGCGACGAGCGCCTGGAAATGCGCGGCCGTCACGGTCTCGAAGCTGGCCGAGACGAGGCTGAGGCCGATCCCGCCGATCAGCGTCTGGCAGCCTGCAAGGGCCAGTGTCGGCATGCGGCTGGCGATGGGACGCGCCAGGACGGCACCGAAGCAGTAGAGCAGGGTTCCGAGCGCGATCGCGGCGAGGCCCCAGATTTCCAGCGGATTGCCGCTCGCCGCGTCCAGACCGCCGAGCGCCCGCGTCGCGAACAGGAAGCACAGCCCGAGCGTGCCGAGGCCGATGGCGGCCAGCTTGCGCGCGCCGATCGCCTGGCCTTCGATCGTCCGGCTGGCGATGATGGTGAAGATCGGGATCGTCGCGAAGTTGACGATCGCGGCGAGCCCGCTCGGCGCCTGCGCGGCCCCCCAGAACAGCAGCGAATAGTTTCCGGTGTTGAGCAGCAGCGCCGTGGCGACGAGGCGCGGCCATGCATCCGCCGGCACCTTCCTGAGGTCGCGCCCCGCCCAGGCGAGCATCAGCACACCCGCAATGGTGAAGCGCGCCGCCGCGAGGAAGACCGGCGGCACATGCTGAGCCCCGACCTTGATCGGCAGCCAGGTCAGGCCCCAGACGAGGCACATCAAGGCGAAGAGAGCGGCATTGCGGGACATGGGCTGCGCTTAGCGAGAGAGACGAGCAAGGGCCAATGCCGGCCGGGCATGCAGCCATGGCGCGGATGCAGGGCGCCCGCCTCGCCATCTGGCCAAGGCCCCCACCGCAGTCTATTATATGAGAAAGAAGGGTATGATGATGGACGATCTCGCGTCAAGACTGGCAGAGAGGCTGCGTGGCGAGCGCGAGGCGCGGGGCTGGAGCCTGAACGATCTCGCCGAGCGCTCCGGCGTCTCGCGCGCCATGATCAGCCGGATCGAGCGCGGCGAGGCCAGCCCGACGGCGGTTCTGCTCGGCCGGCTCTCCGGCGCCTTCGGCCTGACCCTGTCCAATCTGCTCGCCCGCATCGAGAGCGCCGGCGAGCGCCTTCGGCGCGCCGCCGACCAGCCCTCCTGGCGCGACCCGGAGACCGGCTTCGTCCGCCGCGCCATCTCGCCGGCCGGCAACGGCGATCTCGAACTGGTCGCGGGCGAGCTTCCTGCCGGCGCCGCCATCGCCTACCCCGCCAGCTCCTATGCCTTCATCCGCCAGCAGATCTGGATGCAGTCTGGCGTGCTCGACTTCGACGAGGGCGGCATCGTCACGCGCCTCGAGCCAGGCGACTGCATGGAGCTCGGCCCGCCGAGCGACTGCCGCTTCAGCAATCCCGGCCCCGGGCCGGCGCGCTATCTCGTGGTAGTGTCGCGGCGCTGACTCCCTGGGAACACGCTCCTTCAGTTCTCACCCTGAGGAGCCGCGAAGCGGCGTCTCGAAGGATGGGAGCTTGGAAGTTGCGCGAAGCTGGCCGTGCAGGTCAGACGCTCCCGACCGTCCTGAGCTTGGCCCGCGGATGGATCTCGCCCTGCGAGAGCACCGGCGTCTCGCGCCGGAAGCGCTCGATGATCTGGCGCACGAAGGGCCGCGCCATTCCTGAAGTTACGAGCGCCGGCATCTCGCCCATCCGCGCCGCGTCCTCGAACTTGTCGCGCACGGCATGGACGAATTCCTGCAGGCGCGAGGGCTGCATGGCGAGATGGCGGTCCTCGCCCTGGCCGACAATCGACTCGGCGAAGACGCTCTCCCAGGCCGGCGACAGGGTGATGATCGGCAGTTGCCCGTGCTGGTTGGAGAACTGGGCGCAGATCTGGCGGGCGAGCCGGACGCGGACATGCTCGGCGATGTCGCGCGGGTTCTTGATGCCGCCCGCGACCTCGGCGATGCCCTCGACGATGGTCGCGAGGTCGCGGATCGAGATGCGCTCGGCGAGCAGGAGCTGCAGCACGCGCTGGATGCCGGTGGTCGAGATCTGGTTCGGCACGATCTCCTTGACGAGATCGGCATGGTCCTTCGGCAGCTCGCGCAGCAGCTTCTGGACCTCGCCATGCGAGAGCAGCTCCGGCATGTGCGACTTGAGAACCTCGGTGAGGTGGGTCGATATCACGGTCGCGGCGTCGACCACCGTGAAGCCGCGCAGCTGCGCCTCGTCCTGCAGCGCCGCGTCGATCCAGGTCGCCGGCAAGCCGAAGGTCGGCTCCAGCACATTGTGGCCGGGCAGGTTCACGCTGCCGCCCATCGGGTCCATCGCCATGTACTGGCCGGCGTAGACGACGCCGTGGCCGGCATCGATCTCCTTGATCTTGATGTAGTAGTTGTTCGCCTCGAGCTGGACGTTGTCGACGATGCGCACCGCCGGCATGACGAAGCCGAGCTCGGCCGCGAGCTGGCGCCGCAGCGCCCGGACCTGGTCGGTCAGACGGTCTGCCCCGCCCGGCGCGTTGACCAGCGGCAAGAGCCCGTAGCCGATCTCGATCTTGAGCTCGTCGAGCTTGAGCAGGTCGTTCAGCGTCTCTTCCTTCGGCGTGCCGTCGGCGGCCAGCGGCGAAGCGTCCTGCGCCGCCTGCGCGGTCTCCACCGCCCGCTCCTTGGCGATCTGACCGAAATGCCGGGCGAGCCAGGCCGAGCCGCCCGCCAGCACCAGGAAGGGCAGCATCGGGATGCCGGGCAGGATCGCGATCAGCGCCATCACCGCTGACGACATGCCGAGCGCCTTGGGATAGCCCGAGAGCTGCTTGCCGAGCGCCTTGTCGGCAGCGCCGCGCACGCCCGATTTCGAGACGAGCAGGCCAGCCGCAGTCGAGACGATCAGCGCCGGGATCTGGCTGACGAGGCCATCGCCGACGGTGAGAAGGGTGTAGTTGTGGGCCGCCGCGCCGAAGCTCATGCCCTGCTGCGCGACGCCGATGATGATGCCGCCGATCACGTTGATGAAGGTGATCAGGAGGCCGGCGATCGCGTCGCCGCGCACGAATTTCGAGGCACCGTCCATCGAGCCGAAGAAGGAGGCTTCGTCCTCCAGCGCCTTGCGGCGGGCCTTGGCGACATCCTGGTCGATCAGACCGGCCGAAAGATCGGCGTCGATCGCCATCTGCTTGCCCGGCAGGGCGTCGAGGGCGAAGCGCGCCGCAACCTCGGCGATGCGGCCGGAACCCTTGGTGATGACGACGAAATTCACGATGATCAGGATGGTGAAGACGATCACCCCGATCACGAAATTGCCGCTCATCACGAAATTGGCGAAGGCCTCGATGACATGGCCGGCGGCGGAGCTGCCCTCATGGCCATGCGACAGGATCAGGCGCGTCGAGGCGAGGTTGAGCGCCAGCCGGAACATGGTGACGATCAGCAACACCGTCGGGAAGGCGGAGAACTCCAGCGGCTCCTCGATGAACAGCGCCGTCATCAGCACGAGCACCGAGAGGATGATCGACAGCGCCAGGAGGAGATCCAGAAGGACCGCCGGCATCGGGAAGATCAGCACCACGAGGATGCCCATCACGCCGATCGCGAGGAACAGGTCCGGACGGTTCAGCAGGCTGCCCATCTGGCCGCGCGTCGGCATGGTCATGCCACCGCCAGCGCCCGCCGTCACATCGCTCATCGCCCAGCCCGCTCCATGCGTGGCCCGTCACGAAGCGCGATCCACACCCGGCAATTCTTGCCGGGTGTATGGTGAACGAGTGGTTAAGAAGGGCGAAAAAATCCCGTTTGGAACCTTTCCCTGAACAGACCGTTATCGAATGGCCGCTTTGCGGCCGCATTCGGCCAGCCAACTCGGCGCGGGTCGACAAGATTGGCTTTCGGGCCTGGATTATTGGAGGAAATCTTGGATAGACGCTCGTTTGTATTGAGCCTGTTCGGTGGCCTCGCCACAGCCGCGATCGGTGGTGCGGGCCTGGCTCAGGCGGCAATGCCGGCGCCAGCCAGCCCGGTTCCCAGTCCCGAGGATCTCGCACCCGAATTGAAGGCTGGTCTCGACAAGGCCGACGCCGACTTCACCCAGACCGTGGTCCGCCGCACCACCGTGGTGCGCCGTCCGGTCGGCTATCGCCGTCCCGTCGTCGTCCGGCGTACCACCGTCGTCCGCCGCCCGCCGGGCTATTATCGGCGCCCTGTCGTGGTCCGGCGCACCACCGTCGTCCGACCGCGCCGCGTCTACGTGCGCTGACGCCGAACGGGCCGGCGCGAAGGCGCCGGCCCTTTCCCTCCTCGCGGCCTCCGGCCGCCCTGTGATGGAACGGGAGCCGTGAACGAAACGCGCGACCTGCCCCGCGAAATCGTCACCGACATCCCCGCCAGGCTGGACCGGCTGCCCTGGTCACGCTTCCACACGCTCGTCGTCGTCGCCCTTGGCGTCACATGGATCCTCGACGGCCTCGAGGTCACGCTCGCAGCCTCCGTGTCCGGCGCGCTGAAGGAAAGCCCGGTCCTCAAGTTCAGCAACACCGAGGTCGGCCTCGCCGGCGCGGCCTATCTCGCCGGCGCGGTGATCGGAGCCGTGCTCTTCGGCTGGCTGACCGACCGGCTCGGCCGCAAGCGCCTCTTCACCATCACCCTGCTGCTCTATCTCGCCGCCACGGCCGCGACCGCCTTCTCCTGGCACCTCTGGAGCTTCCTCCTTTTCCGCTTCCTGACCGGCATGGGCATCGGTGGCGAGTACACGGCGATCAACTCGACAATCCAGGAGCTGGTGCCCGCCCGTGTCCGTGGCTGGACCGACCTCGTCATCAACGGCTCCTTCTGGGTCGGTGCCGCGATGGGCGGAATCGGCGCGATCGTGCTGCTCGACCCCAGGGTGATCGACCCCGAGCTCGGCTGGCGGCTCGCCTTCTTCATCGGCGCCGCGCTCGGCCTGATCATCCTCTTCCTGCGCCGCTGGATTCCCGAAAGCCCGCGCTGGCTGATGAGCCATGGCCGCCTCGCCGAGGCCGAAGCCATCGTGGCGCGGATCGAGGCTTTTGCCCCTGCCCCGCCGCCGCAGGCGCCGCTCCCGACCCTCACCCTGCGGCCCCGGCGCTTCACGCCAATGAAGGAGGTCGGCCACACGCTGTTCGTGACCCACCGGCCGCGCACCCTGGTGGCGCTCGCGCTGATGTCCTCGCAGGCCTTCTTCTACAACGCCATCTTCTTCAGCTACGCGCTGATCCTCACCGATTTCTACAACGTGCCGTCCAACGCGATCGGCTGGTTCATCCTGCCCTTCGCCGCCGGCAACTTCCTAGGCCCGCTGCTGCTCGGCCGGCTCTTCGACAGCCTCGGCCGTCGGACGATGATCGCTGCGACCTATGTGCTGTCGGGCCTGCTGCTGGCCGGCACCGGCCTGCTCTTCGAGCGCGACCTGCTCACGGCCGCCCAGCTCACCGCCTGCTGGAGCGTCGTCTTCTTCTTCGCATCCGCGGCGGCGAGCTCGGCCTATCTGACGGTGAGCGAGACCTATCCGCTCGAGATCAGGGCGCTCGCGATCGCCGTCTTCTACGCGCTCGGCACCGGCCTTGGCGGCGTCGCCGGCCCGTGGGTTTTCGGCGCCCTGATTGACACCGGCTCGCGCACCAGCGTGCTCGGCGGCTATCTGTTCGGTGCCGTGCTGATGATCGGCGCCGGCCTGATCGCCTGGAAATTCGCGGTCAGGGCCGAGCGCCGCTCGCTGGAGGACATCAGCCGGCCGCTGGGGGCGCAATGACTCCCGCAGGCCGCAATAATCGGGATGCCGACGAGGCCGGGCGATTTGGCCTCAGACCATCCCAAAGCGCTAACGGCCGGCCCCCCGCGCCGTCAGCCCCGTTGCCGATCGGCGCGTCCAGGGACGTGACGGCTGGTCAGGGGGAACCTAAAGTGGCTTCGCGGGTACGCGGCGCTCGGATCGAACCTGATGGAGGAATGCATGGATAGACGTTCATTCGTGATGGCGCTGTTCGGCGGTCTGGCCGCTGCCAGCGTCGGCGGTATCGCCGCTGCCGAAGCGGCCCAGCCGAAGCTCGTTCCAACGCCGGCGCCCGAGCCCAAGGCAACTGAAGGCGGCGAAGCGCTCGACGCCGAGACCAGCGCCGCGCTCGACAAGACCGACGCCGAGTTCAGCCAGTACTACTATTATCGGCGCCCCTATTACCGGCGCCCCTATTATCGCCCGCGCTATTATCGGCGTCCCTATTATCGCCCGCGCTACTATTATCGCCCGCGGCCCTATTACCGCCGTCGTTACTACTACTGAGTGGTTTTCCACGGGCCGGAGCATCGCTCCGGCCCGCTTCATTTTCTGCGGCCGTCGCTGCGCTCAGAGCGACTGCGTCCGCGCCTGCCCCGGCTCGGCCACCGGAATGCCGGCGGAGACATACTCGCCGAGCTTGTTGCGCAAGGTCCGGATCGAGATGCCGAGGATCTTCGCCGCATGGGTGCGGTTGCCGAGGCAATGGTCGAGCGTGTCGAGGATCAGGTCGCGCTCGACATCGGCGACGGTGCGCCCGACGAGGCCGCGCGTCATCGCCTCTGCCGTCTGGGCCGCCCGTGAGGCGACATCGCGGCCGGTGGCCGGGCCGAGCGTCTCGCCCTCCGGGGTCAGCATCGCCTCCGTGCCGATCTCGACGCCCTGCGCCAGCAGCACGGCGCGGTGGACGGTGTTCTCGAGCTCGCGGACATTGCCGCGCCAGCCATTGGCAAGCAGCAGCTTGCGCGCCTCGGCTGCGATCGGTCGCTGCGGCAGCCCATTCAGCTCGGCGTATTTCCGGGCGAAATGGTCGGCCAGCGCCAGGATGTCGCCCGGGCGCTCGCGCAGCGCCGGCAGGCGCAGATGCACGACGTTGAGCCGGTAGAACAGGTCCTCGCGGAACGAGCCCTCGCGCACGGCGTCGCCGAGATTGCGGTTCGAAGTCGCGATGATGCGCAGGTCGACCTTGACCGGCTGCGTGCCGCCGACCCGGTCGATCATCCGCTCCTGCAGGGCGCGCAGCAGCTTGGCCTGCAGCCGCACATCCATTTCCGAGATTTCGTCGAGCAGCAGCGTGCCGCCGCTGGCCTCCTCGAACTTGCCGATACGCCGGGCGACCGCCCCGGTGAAGGCGCCCTTCTCATGGCCGAACAGTTCGGATTCGAGCAGGTTGTCGGGGATCGCCGCGCAGTTCACCGCGACGAAGGGCTTGTCCTTGCGCAGCGACTTCTGGTGCAGGTGCTGAGCGATCATCTCCTTGCCGGTGCCGCTTTCGCCGGTGACCAGCACCGGAGCGTCGGAACGGGCTATCTGGTTGGCGAGCTGGACGACACGCTCCATCGCCGGGTCGCGCCAGATCAGGCTTGCCTTGTCGGAGGCGACGGCGGCGAGCACCGCCGCGATCAGCTCCGGATCCGGCGGCAGCGGCACATATTCGCGCGCGCCGGCCTGGATCGCCGCCACTGCGGCCCGGGCATCGGTCGAGGTGCCGCAGGCGACGAGCGGGGTGCGGATGCGCTCGGCCTCGAGCGCCGCGATCAGCTTGGCGATCGGCTGCTCGACATCGACCATCAGCAGGTCGCCGCCCTTGGCCCGCAGCACGGCGAGCGCCTGCTCGGCGCTTTCGGCATGGGTCACGGCGGCGCCATGCGAGACGGCGATCTTGGCCGCGGTGATGAGCTGGCCCTTGAGGCTGCCGACGATGATGAGGCGCATGGGTCAGGACTTCCTTGCGTGATCTGCTTTGGCCGTCCGGTTCGTCACCGGTCAGCCTTGATGATTTCCGTCATGGTGACGCCGAGGCGTTCCTCGACCACCACCACCTCGCCGCGTGCCACCAGGCGCTCGTTGACGAAGATGTCGATGGCCTCGCCGACGCGCCGGTCGAGTTCGAGCACGGCGCCGGGCGTGATCCGCAGGAGATCGCCGACCGCGATGCGCGAGGAGCCGAGCACCGCCGAGACCGTCACCGGCACGTCGAAGACCTGCTCCAGATCTTCGGCCGTCTTCACCGGCACCGGTCCGGACCGGGCGACCGAGGCATCGTTGTTGTGGTCGAAGGAAAGATCGGCCGGGTTGAGCGGAGGCAGGTTGAGGTCGTTGTCGGCCATGTCTGTCACCTCGTTCCCTGGCCGGACGATCCGGCCGGGCCAAATACGCTTCTGATCGCCGCCTCGATGGCGCCGTCGCGCTGCGCGCTGTCGATGGCGAGACCGCCATCGGCCCATTCGATGCGCCCGTCGCCCGGTGCGATATCGGGCTCGCCGAGCACGACGACGCGGCCGGCAAAGCCGGTCTCGCGCGCCAGCCCCGCAAGCTTGCCTTCGACGGTCTCGACCAGGCTTTCATGCACATGGACCACCAGATGCGGTGCCTGCCTTGCATGGCCGAAGCACTCGCGGGCGGCAGCAAGGAGCTGGACCAACGGCTTGTCCGCCAGCGCCGCCCCGGCGAGGCCGCGTGCGGCGGCCACGGCGAGATGCGCCGCCTGCTCCTCGATCGCGGCCAGCCGGGCATCCTGCTGCGCCAGCAATTGCTGGCAGGACCTGGCGAGTTGCGACAGCAGCGTTGCGGTCTGCTGGTCGGCCTCGCGACGCGCCTGGTCGACGCCGCTGTGGAAACCCTCGGCCCGGGCCGCATCCAGCGCCCCCTCGTCGACCGCCTTGCGGCTGTTGCCGCTGAAGTCGGTGTCGAACATGAATTTCTTGGCGGGGGCCATCAGTAAACCAGCTCGTCCTCGGCATTGCCCTTGGAGATGACGATCTCACCCTTCTCGGAGAGATCCTTGGTCAGCGTCACCATCTTCATCTGCGCCTCGTCGACCTCCTTGAGGCGCAGCGGGCCGAGCCCCTGCATGTCGTCGAGCAGGTTCTTGGCGGCGCGCTGCGACATGGCGCCGAGGAAGAAGTTGCGCATCTCCTCGCCGGCACCCTTGAGGGCCCGTGCCAGCGTGTCCTTGTCGACCTGGCGCATCAGCGTCTGCAGCCCGGCGGAATCGAGTTTGCCGAGGTCCTCGAAGGTGAACATCAGCGCCCGGATGCGCTCGGCAGATTCCTGGTTGGTGGCATCGAGCGCCGCGAGGAAGCGCGTCTCGGTCTGGCGGTCGAAGCCGTTGAAGATCTCGGCCATCATCTCGTGCGGGTCGCGCCGGCGCGTCTGCGTCAGGGTCGAGACGAACTCGGTGCGCAGCGTGTTCTCGATATGGTCGAGCGCTTCCTTCTGCACCGACTCCATCCGCAGCATGCGGCTGACCACCTCGATCGAGAGCTCGCCCGGCAGGTTGCGCAGCACATTGGCGGAATGCTCGGGGCGGATACGCGACAGGATCACCGCGATGGTCTGCGGGTATTCGTTCTTCAGGAAGTTGGCGAGCACGACGGCGTCGATATTGCCGAGCTTCTGCCACATGTTGCGGCCGGCCGGACCACGGATCTCCTCCATGATCAGGGCGACCTGATCGGTCGGCAGTATCTTTTCGAGTAGTGAAATCGTGCGGTCGAAGGAGCCGGTGATCGCGCCGGCGCTGGAGAGCTTGCCGACGAATTCGAGCATCAGCCGCTCGACCTGGTCGGAATCGACCGTGCCGAGCTCGGCCATCGCCCGGGTGATGATCCGGATTTCCTCGTCGTCGAACTCCTGCCAGATCACCCGGCCATGGTCTTCGCCGAGCACCAGCAGGATGACGGCCGCCCGCTGCGGGCCGGTCATGGCCTCCAGGGAGACCACCGGCAGCTGCCCCGAAAAGCTCTCGGCGAGATCGCTCTCGCCGGCGCTTCGGGTAGCTATGGAGCGCGTGGCCATGGCTCAGCCCCTCACGCCGGTGCTTTTTCGTGGATCCAGCCACGCAGCACGGCGACCGAATCGGCCGGGTTCTGCGCGACCATGGCGCCGATCTTCTCGACCGACTGGGCCTTGAGCTGGCCCTTGACCTGCGCGATCGCTAGCATCCGCTCGGATGGTGCGGCGACATCGCCATCGCCGCCGTCGCCAACGGAGCCACCGGCGACTGCGGGCAGGTTCGCCGGATCACCGGTGCCCTGCTCGGCCGTGGTGACGATCACGCCATTGCGCATGAAGGTCGGGATCGCCCGGAAGTCGCGCTCGGGCGCCAGAACCTGCTTCAGAAGCGGACGCACCACCACCATCAGCACGATCAGGATCAGCAGCGAGATCACGCCGATCTCGGCGAAGCGGACCATGTCCTCCTTGGTGAAGGAGAGCAGCTGCTGCATCAGGCTCTGCTCGACGAGATCGGCCTGCGCCTGCGGCCCTTCGGCGAAGCGCAGGTTGACGACCTCGACCTGGTCGCCGCGCTGCCGGTCGAAGCCGATGGCGGTGCGCACCAGCTGGCCGATCCGCTCAAGCTCCTCCTGGGTCCGCGGCTGGTAGCTCGCCTCGGCGCCCTGCCCGCGGGCATAGGTGCCGTCGACCAGCACCGCGACCGAAAGCTTGCGGACGCGACCGCCCTCGAGCACCTCGGTGCGCGTGGTGCGCGAGATCTCGTAGTTGACCACCTCTTCGTTCTTGTTGGTGGCGTCCTTCTGCACGCCCTGCTGGGCCTGGTTCGGCTGCTGCGCACCCGGCAGCTCGTTGCCGACGGTGACGCCCTCGCGCGACTCGTTGGTGGTCGAGGTCTCGTTGCGGTTCTGGCTCGAACGGATGACCTTGCTCTCGGGATCGAAGGTCTCGGAGCGGCTTTCGATACGGTTGCTGTCGAGCGAGGCCGAGACCTGGACGCGCGCCCGGCCGGGACCGACGATGCTGGCGACGATATCCTCGACCTGCGACTTGATCCGCCGCTCGATCGCGCCCTGGCGCTCGTCGAGGCCGACGCCGGCGAGCCCCTGCTCGCCCTGGGCGCCGTCGGCGAGAAGCCGGCCGCGCTCGTCGACGATCGAGACCCGCTCCGGCTTCAGCCCGTCCACCGCCGAGGCGACGAGATGGCGAACTGCCCGGACCTGGGCCGCGTCGAGGTCGCCGGCGAGCTTGAGCGCGATCGAGGCGCGCGGCGGCTCGCGGTCGCGCTCGAACAGGCGCCGCTCTGGAATGACGAGATGGACGCGCGCGGCCTGGACCCGGCCGATCGAGCGGATGGTGCGCGAGAGCTCGCCCTCGAGCGCCCGCAAATGGTTGATGTTCTGGACGAAGCTGGTCGAGGAGAAGGCATCGCCCTTGTCGAAGATCTCGTAGCCGACGCCGCCGCCGGACGGGATGCCCTTGCCGGCGAGATCGAGCCGCAGGCGCGGCACGTCGGCGCGCGGCGCGAGAATGGTCTGCCCGTCGCCGCGCAGCTCGTATTTGACGCCGCGCGCGTCGAGATCCTTCAGGATCGCGCTGACGTCCTGGCTCGACAGGTCAGCGAACAGCACGCCCATCGCCGGCTGCGACATGCGCAGCATGACGAAGGCGAAGAAGCCGATCAGCGCCAGCGTCACCGCCAGCATCGCCGCCAGCCGCGCCGCGCCAAATCTCCGGAACTGATCGACCAAACCGTTCACGCCGCCATCCGATGCCCGTCGCCGACGCGGACCAACCCGCGCAGCTATCGCTAGGCAAGTTTTTCCCAGTGCATGGTTAGCACCGGGTTAACGCCGTGATGATCGAGGCGTCTCAAGATGGAATTGGCTGGCACAAACGCCGAGAGGCGCCGGTCCTTGTCGGGACCGCCGCCTCTCGGTAAACCTTAAAATGCAGCAGCGCCTATTGGCGGTAATGCTGGATACGGGTGGTGCGCAGACCGGCCAGGCCATGCTGGTCGATCGACATCTGCCAGCTCAGGAACTCGTCCACCGTCAGCGTGTAGCGCTGGCAGGCCTCTTCGAGGCTGAGCAGGCCGCCGCGCACGGCGGCGACGACTTCGGCCTTGCGCCGGATCACCCAGCGACGGGTGTTCATCGGGGGCAGATCGGCGATGGTCAGCGGGCTCCCGTCGGGGCCGATGACATACTTCACGCGCGGTCGCAGCGGCTCGGTCATGGTACACTCACACAACTCAACAGACCTACTTCTTCCCGACCGTACCCCTCCGGACTTAAATTTTGCCTAAAGCAACCGCGCAGGCTTTCAGTATGCCGCGCGTCAGGAATTGCTCTTCACCGACTTCACCCGGTCGAGCGGCACCTTGATCGCCCCGATCAGCAGGGTCGGGACCGCAGTCGAGAAGTCGACGCCGTCGACGATGCCGGTGACCTCGGTCTTGACCGTGATAGCGGCACCGGAAATGTCCGTGGCGTCGACCGTGATGGTGTATTCGCCCTCGGGAGCGACCGAGCCGGTCGAGGTCTTGCCGTCCCAGCGATAGCTCTGATCGCCGGCCGTCAGCGTCGTCGTGGCGGTCTGCACGACCTTGCCGTTCACATCCTTGATGGTGATCGTCGCCGTGCCGCCCTTCGAGGCGTTGAGCTTCCACTCGGCCTTGTCGTCCTTGAGCTGGGTCGCGGCACCGTCGGCCGTCACCTTCTGGCCGACGAAGCCGATCGCGCTCGCCCCGGTCGTCGCCTTGCTGACGCCGAGCAGCGCGGTCAGCGTCTCGTTCTGCTTGAGCTGCTGCTCGACGCCGGCGAACTGCACCAACTGCTGGGTGAACTGGTTCGTGTCGAGCGGGTCGAGCGGGTTCTGGTTCTTGAGCTGCGTCGTCAGCAGCGTCAGGAACTGGTCGAAATTATTGGCGATCGAGGTGCCGCCGCCACTTGCATTGGTCCCGTTCTGCGCGGCGGTGACGGCCGAATTGCTCAGCTTGCCGGTGTTGGAGATGCTCACGGTATCGCCTCTCTTCAGATGCTGAGGTCGACGCCGCCGAGCCTTGCGGCCCGGCGCAGCGGTGCCATCTCGGTGACGGGCACGGCCTCTTCGGTGGTCTCGATCCAGGCCCGACGCGTGCGTCCGCCCTCATCCTCCTGGCGGTGCTGGCGCGAGCTCTGATCGGCAGAATCCCGCAGGCTCATCTCGACGCCACCTTCGGAAGGCTTCAGCCCGGCCTGCTCGAAGGCCCGTTCCAGCGTCCGCGCATCGCGCTGCAGCAGATGCAGCGTCTCGACCCGGTCGACCGTCAGCTTGGCGCTGACCTCGCCCTTGTCCGAGATCTCCAGGCGAACATCGACGCGGCCGAGCTCGGCCGGGTCGAGCCTGATATCGAAGCGCTTGTTGCCTGCCAACGCCCGCGCGCCGATCTCGACCGGCACGACATGCAGCGGCGTCGGCCTCGTGGTCTCGACCGGAGCCCGGGCATTCGCCTCGGATTGGGCCTGCGCATTGGCCTGGGCAGCGGCCTCGAGCGGCGCAAGCGGCGACTCCGGCCTTGCCGGCACCTGCGGAGCGGCGGCCGGGACGGCCTGGACGTTCGCGGGCGCCGCCTGTTGCGGCGCATCCGCCTTGCCGGCCTCGGTCGCCGCAGGAACCTGTCCGGCACTTGCTGCGCGCTCGGCGTGCTTGCCTTCGGCGCCGGCCGTGGCGCTCGGAGTACTCGTCTGTCCCGTGCCGGCCTCGTCGGCCGCTTCGGGATCGGCCTTGACGGCCTCGGCAGGCAGCATGGTGCCTGCAACCATCGGCTTGGCTGCGGCCTTGGCCTCGCCGACAACGACTTCGCCACCGACGCTCGCCTCGCCTTCCGCCTGGACCGGCGCGGCTGGAGCCGACACAATCGCGGCGGCGGCCGGCAACGCGCCCACGGTCTCCGGCTTGCCGTTCGGCACAGCGCCCGCCTCTTTGTCTGCTGCGTCGTCTGGCTCGGCAGCGGTGCCGGGCTGCTGGATCGTGGCGACAAGCGCCAGGAATTGCGTCGCGATCTCGCTAGGGCTGGTTGGAGGCTTCGCAGCCTCCGGCGGCGTTTCGCCAGTCGCGGGAATGACATCCGGGGCGGGTTGCGCCGCTCCCTCGGGCGCCGCTGCGAGCCCTGGCTTGCCCGTCTCGACCACGTGCGGCACCGGCTGCGGCAGGATTGCGATCATCTCCTCGCCGATCAGCGGCTTCTCACCAGCGACAGGCTTTTCGGCAGGCACCTCGCCGGGCTGCGGGCCCGCGTCGGCCCGGCTCCCGTCGGCCTTCGTCTCATCGGTCGCCTTGCCGCCTTCGGTCTTCTCCGCTCCGTCCGGAGGCGTCGCCTCGGCAACCTCCTTGCCGCCTGCTCCGGCACGTTCTGCCGCCGCGGCTTCGCCGACGCCGCGCCCCGGCTCGACGCGCGTGCGCTGGCGGCTCGCCCCATCCTGCTGACCGGACTTTTCGGCCTGCGGCAGGGTGAAGACCTCATCCGTCCCGCGCGCCTTGGCCGGCTCGCGGCGAGCGGGCGGCGCAGTCTCGAACGGAGAACGCGAGATCGACGCGGTGGACATGAAGGACTCCGGAACGGCCAGATGGCGAAGGGCGCCAGCCTCGCCGCAGCAAGAGCCGGGCCAGATAAATTACCGCGTCAAATCAGTTACTTGACGGGTTCAACTTGGCCACCCCCCGGCAGGAAGCGCCGCCTTGCCGAACCGGCCCGGCAGTATTTGCCGGGTGGATGCTGGTCCCGACCCGGCAAAGCCGGTATAGAACCCGTCAAGTGGGCACCCCGCCCTCGTTTGCCGCGCGCCAGAATTCATCATGACCGCCCCGCTCAACTCGCTGGACATCGCCAAGCCGCCCGCGGCGACGCGTGTCGTCGCCGCGATGTCGGGCGGCGTCGACTCCTCGGTGGTCGCGGCGCTGCTCAAGCGCCAGGGCTATGACGTCGTCGGCGTCACGCTCCAGCTCTACGATCATGGTGCCGCCGTGCACCGCGCCGGGGCCTGCTGTGCCGGCCAGGACATTCACGACGCCCGCCGCGTCGCCGAGGCGATCGGCATCCCGCATTATGTGCTGGATTACGAGAGCCGCTTCCGCGACGCGGTGATCGAGCGCTTCGCCGAAAGCTATCTCGCCGGCGAGACGCCGATCCCTTGCGTCGAATGCAACCGCACCGTGAAGTTCCGCGACCTGCTCGGGCTCGCCCGCGAACTCGGGGCGGACGCGCTCGCCACCGGCCACTATGTCGCCAGCCGCGATCTCGGCAACGGCCATCGCGGCCTATTCCGCGCCGCCGACGAGAACCGCGACCAGAGCTATTTTCTCTACGCCACGACGCAGGAGCAGCTCGACCTGCTGCGCTTCCCGCTCGGCGAGATGGAAAAGGCCGAGACCCGCGCGCTCGCCGCCGAATTCGGCCTCGCCATCGCCGACAAGCCCGACAGCCAGGACATCTGCTTCGTGCCGAACGGCCGCTATGCCGACGTCATCGAGCGGCTGAAGCCGGGCGCTGCCCGCCCCGGCCAGATCGTCCATCTCGACGGGCGCGTGCTTGGCCAGCACGAAGGCGTGCTGCGCTACACGGTCGGCCAGCGCAAGGGTCTCGGCATCAGTGGCGCCGAGCCGCTCTATGTCATCGCTCTCGACGCGCAGAACGCCCGCGTCATCGTCGGCCCGCGCGAGGCGCTGAGCGTCAGCCGCGTCGACCTGCGCGATCTCAACTGGATCGGCGACACGCCGCTCGCCGAACTGCCGCCCGAAGGCCTCGAAGTCGCGGTCCGCGTGCGCTCGACCCGGGCGCCGCGCGAGGCGCGTCTCCTCGTCGACGGCAGCGGCGTCCATGTCCTGCTCGCCCAGGGCGAGGAAGGCGTCTCGCCCGGCCAGGCCTGCGTGATCTACGATCATGCCGGCGCAGGCGCGCGCGTCCTTGGCGGCGGCGTCATCCTGGCTGAAAAGACCCGCCGCATTCCCGACACTCCGGAACTTTCGCTCGCGACATCATGACGGCTGGCAAGGGTCTCGACGCGCAGAAGCGCGTCTATGCGGTCTGGGCGAAATTCTACGACCGGATCTATCAGGGGCTGCTGTCGCGCGCCCAGCGCGAGGCGGTGGCCGCGGCCTGCGCCTGCGGCCGCGACATCCTCGAGATCGGCGTCGGCACCGGGCTGACCTTGCCCTATTTCGAGCGTGACCGGCGGGTCGTCGGCGCCGATCTCTCGCTCGACATGCTGCGCGTTGCCCACGCCAAGGTTCAGAGCCAGGGGCTCGATCACGTCATCGGCCTGCTCGTGATGGACGCCTGCCGCCTCGGCTTCGCCGACCGCTCCTTCGACGCGGTCACCGCGCAGTTCGTGATCACGCTGGTTCCGGACCCGGAGCAGGCGCTGGCCGAGATGGACCGCGTGCTGCGGCCGGGCGGCGAGATCGTCATCTCAAGCCGCCTCGTCGGCGAAGGCGGGCTCGCCGCGCCGCTCTGGTCGCTGGTCGCGCCGCTGGCCAAGGCGGTCGGCTGGAGCAGCGACTTCAAGGTCAGCCGGCTGACCGATTGGGCCGCTGCGACGGGCCGCTACGAGACCGTCCATGTCGGCCAGGGCTACTTCAAGGTCGTGAGGCTGCGAAAGTTGCGGTGAATCTAAGCCGCATCAAGGCTTGACGCCGCCCCCCGCGAAACCCTATATCCGCGCCGTCGCGATTGAGCGTCTTTCGAGACGCGGCGCATCGGGGCGGGGTAGCTCAGCTGGTTAGAGCAGCGGAATCATAATCCGCGTGTCGGGGGTTCAAGTCCCTCTCCCGCTACCATTTCCTTTCTTGAACCCCCTGAGCAGGTTCAAGACTTTGAAATCAATCGTTTCTTCGGCGATCTTTCGCGCCTACGGACTGTGAGACATCTCACAGGCATACCTCATTGCCGATTCCAGACCCTGATGGATGCGATCGCTTCCGGCTCGCTCCGGGAGCTGGCCCCTCATCCGCGGTGCGAACGTCGACGTCACGACGCGCCGAGGCAAAGCGCCGTAGCAATCCAAATTCAGGGGTGCCGGATGTCCAGGAGCGCGCGAAGGCCGCGGACAGTGCTCTCGTCAAAGCTGATGTCGATATCCACGCCTGAACGGGTTTTCGTCCTCAGTATGAGCGTTCCGTCGTCCGCCATGACGAAGCTGGTTTGTTCGGCAAGGACCGCGCTGACCACGTCGGCATGTGTTGGCGAGCCACGGAGCTCGGCAGCGTGCATGGCAGCAGCTTCGAACCGCGACAGGAAATCACCCTCAAGGTGACGCGGGATGTGAAGAATGAAGCGCTGGCCATTGCTATCCGTCAGATCGAGGCAGCTGCTTTGCCCGCTCGTGGAGGCGCCGTGGCCATTGACGCGGCTCAAGAGGATCGTGGCGGGCTCTGTCATCGTGGCGTTCCTGAGCTTTGACGAGGTCACCCCGGCTCAATAGCCGCTTCGCGTCGAAGTCGGAACTCGCACATTTTTGGTTCGGCCGCTCGTCCAACCGTCGCTGGCGACGATCTTCCAATTCAGCTTGCGGCCCGCCCGCCAAGCCAGTTGGCAATATTCGTTCTGTGAGCCCCGTCACATTCACTTCCGGAGAATTGCGTATCCATTGCGCTGGATTGAGCCGCGGAGCGCACCACATGCCCCCCACCTTCGATCGGAAAATCGCGCTGTTCCACCGCAACACCATTCAGCAAATGAGACGTGCCGGGCTCTCGGCATATCTCCTGAGAGACGATGGCAGCGTGATACGCTTCAACCCCGACGGAAAAAGAGAGCTCATCGTCTCCGGATCAGCTCTCCCAGCAGTTCGGAAACCAGAACTAAGCCTGCTGACGACAGGCTGAAGGCAAAAGGCAAAGCGCGCCAGTCCTCGCTGCGCGTGCGCGGGCGGCTCGTATCGTCCGCCCGCGTTTTGGGGTTCGGTCTCAGTTCTTCTTGGGCGGCGTCGCCGGCCAGGACTTGATCAGCGTGTCATAGTCGATCGTCTCGCCCTTGGGTTTCTCATTCGCGAGTTTGGGCTGCGGAGCGACGTTGCCGTCCGCCTTCGACTTCGCGAACCAGGCCTCCGCGGTCTGCTTCGGATTCAGCTTCGGGCCGCAATCGCCCTGGACGCCCGAGCGTTCGAGGCGTTCGAGCACCGAGTCCTGCGCCGCGGCCAGCGAATCCATGGCTGCCTGTGCGGTCTTGGCGCCGGAGGACGCGTCGCCGATGTTCTGCCACCAGAGCTGCGCGAGACGCGGATAGTCGGGAACGTTGTTGCCGGTCGGCGTCCACTGCACGCGCGCCGGCGAGCGGTAGAACTCGATCAGGCCGCCAAGCTTCGGAGCCCGGTCGGTGAAGCTCTTGTCCCAGATGTCGCTCTCGCGGATGAAGGTCAGGCCGACATGGCTCTTCTTCAGGCTGACCGACTTCGAAACGATGAACTGCAGGTACAGCCAAGCCGCCTTGCGCTTCTCCAGCGGCGTCGATTCAAGCAGGGTCAGCGATCCCGCATCCTGGTAGCCCAGCTTCATGCCCTCCTTCCAGTAGGAGCCCTTCGGCGAAGGCGCCATCCGCCATTTCGGCGTGCCATCGGCATTCACCACCGGCAGGCCGGGCTTGACCATGTCGGCAGTGAAGGCGGTGTACCAGAAGATCTGCTGGGCAATGGCGCCCTGCGCCGGGACCGGCCCGGATTCCGAGAAGGTCATGCCGCGCGCCTGAGGCGGCGCATATTTGTTGAGCCAGTCGACATATTTTTGCACGGCATAGACCGAAGCGGGACCGTTGGTGTCGCCGCCGCGGTCGACCGAGGAGCCGACCGGGCGGCAGCCCTCCATGCGGATGCCCCATTCATCGACGGGCTTGCCGTTGGGGATGCCCTTGTCGCCGTTGCCGGCCATGGAGAGCCAGGCATCGGTGAAGCGCCAGCCGAGCGAGGGGTCCTTCTTGCCGTAGTCCATATGGCCATAGACACGGACGCCATCGACCTCCTTGAGGTCGTTCGAAAAGAACTCGGCGATGTCCTCATAGGCCGACCAGTTGACCGGCACGCCGAGCTCATAGCCGTACTTGGCCTTGAACTTATCCTTGAGGTCGGGGCGGGTGAACCAGTCGTAGCGGAACCAATAAAGGTTCGCGAATTGCTGGTCCGGCAGCTGGTAGAGCTTTCCATCCGGTGCGGTGCCGAAGGATTTTCCGATGAAGTCGTCGACGTCGAGCATCGGGTTGGTGACATCCTTGCCCGGCCCCGCCATCCAATCGGTCAGATTGGTGGTCTGCTTGTAGCGGAAATGCGTGCCGATCAGGTCGGAATCGTTGATCCAGCCATCATAGACATTCCGGCCGGACTGCATCTGCGTCTGCAGTTTTTCGACGACATCGCCCTCCTGGATCAGGTCGTGCTTCACCTTGATGCCGGTGATCTCGCTGAAGGCCCTGGCCAGCGTCCGGGCTTCGTATTCATGGGTGGTGATTGTCTCGGAGACGACATTGACATCCATGCCGGCGAACGGCTTGGCGGCGTTGATGAACCATTCCATTTCCTTGAGCTGATCGTCCTTGGTCAGCGTCGAAGGCTGGAATTCGCTGTCGATCCAGCGTCGCGCCGCGTCGATATCGGCGAGGGCGGGTACGGCGCTGAGCAAGGAGCTGAGCGCGGTCGCGGCTAGCATCTGCTTTCTCATCGTTTCCTCCACTGGATGATTGTTCCTGCGAGCCTTGCCGGCTTCTTGTTGCGAAGGCAGTGGTCGTCCGAGAACAGCCTCCGTGGGTAGTCAGACGAAGCGGAAAACCGCCGCGGCGTAGAGAAGCGAAAGGCCGGTCGCCCACCAGAGATCGGCGCCTATGAGGCCCAGCCAGGCAAGGTGGATGAAGGCCGAGCCCAGCAGGCTCAGGAAGAGGCGGTCGCCGCGCGTCGTCGGAATGCCGAGCACCCCGACGCGCTCGAGCTCGGGCCGCCAGATCGCCAGCGCCGTCATCAGCCCGAGCAGGCCGAAGAGCCCGGCGAAGAACAGCCCGGTCTGTGGCGTCCACGCCATCCATGCCAGATCGATCGAGGCAAAGCCGGGCATCAGACCCTCCCCAGGGCAAAGCCCTTGGCGATGTAGTTTCGGACGAACCAGATCACGAGCGCGCCGGGGATCAGCGTCAGCACGCCGGCGGCGGCGAGCAGTCCCCAGTCCATGCCGGCGGCCGAGACCGTGCGCGTCATCGTCGCGGCGATCGGCTTGGCGTTCACCGTCGTCAGGGTTCGCGCCAGCAGCAGCTCGACCCAGGAGAACATGAAGCAGAAGAAGGCGGTGACCCCGATGCCGTTGGCGATGATCGGAGCGAAGATCCGCACGAAGAAGCGCGGGAAGGAGTAGCCGTCGAGATAGGCGGTCTCGTCGATCTCGCGCGGGACGCCCGACATGAAGCCCTCGAGGATCCACACGGCCAACGGGACGTTGAACAGGCAGTGGGCCAGAGCCACCGCGAGCGGCGTGTCGAACAGGCCGATCGCCGAGTAGAGGTTGAAGAACGGCAGGGCGAAGATCGCCGGCGGTGCCATCCGGTTCGAGAGCAGCCAGAAGAACAGGTGCTTGTCGCCGAGGAAACGGTAGCGCGAGAAGGCGTAGGCCGCCGGCAGCGCCAGGGTGATCGAGATCACCGTGTTCATGACCACATAGCTCAGCGAGTTGATGTAGCCGGAATACCAGGACGGATCGGTGAAGATCGTCCGGTAGTTCGCGAAAGTGATCTCGCGCGGCCAGAGCGTCATGCCCGAATTGATCTCGGCATTGGTCTTGAGGCTCATCACGATGAGCCAGTAGATCGGCAGGGTCAGGAAGATCAGGTACAGGCCGAGCGTCAGCGCGCCGCCATTGAAGCGGAAGGCCGAGCGCGCCTTCGGCGTCGCCCCGGCGGCGGGGAGCGCGGCGGTCGGGCTGAGACTGTCCGTCGACATCGGCCGCCCTCATCCATCGGCCGGCGGGCGCCGGCGCTCGACATCGAGATTGGTCATCACCGTGTAGAAGACCCAGCACACGGCGAGGATGATCAGGTTGTAGACGATCGACATCGCCGCAGCCTTGCCGAGGTCGAATTGGCCGAGCGCGAGCTTCACGAGTTCGATCGACAGGAAGGTCGTCGAGTTGCCCGGGCCGCCGCCCGTGACGACGAAGGGCTCGGTGTAGATCATGAACGAGTCCATGAACCGCAGCAGCACGGCGATGATCAGCACGCGCCGCATCTTCGGCAGCTGGATGAAGCGGAACACCGCCCAGCGGCTGGCGCCGTCGATGCGCGCGGCCTGGTAGTAGGCGTCGGGGATCGACTTCAGGCCGGCATAGCAGAGCAGCGCCACCAGCGAGGTCCAGTGCCACACATCCATCGCGATGATGGTGATCCAGGCCGCCAGCGGATCGGCGACATAGTTGTAGTCGATGCCGAGACGGTTGATCGTGTAGCCGAGCAGCCCGATGTCGCCGCGCGCGAAGACCTGCCAGATCGTGCCGACGACGTTCCACGGCACGAGCAGAGGCATCGCCATCAGCACCAGCGTCGCCGCAACCTTCCAGCCCTCGCGCGGCATGGCGAGCGCGACTGCGATGCCGAGCGGCACCTCGATCGCGAGGATGATCGCCGAGAACAGGAGGTTGCGCCAAAGCGAGTCGCGCACGCGGCCGCCAAGGTCGCTCGACGGGTCGAGCAGCTCCCTGAACCAGCCGGTGCCGTTCCAGAAGAACTGGTTGTTGCCGAACGTGTCCTGCACGGAATAGTTGACCACGGTCATCAGCGGAATCACCGCCGAGAAGGCGACGATGGCAAGCACCGGCAGGACGAGGAGCCAGGCGCGATTGTCATAGGGCTTGTCCATCACGCCCTTCCGTCCAGGCGTGCGCCATCGGCGTAGACATGGATGTGACCGGGCTGGAGAATGAGCCCCGCGGTCTCTCCGATCTCGCCGAGCCCGTCCGGCACACCCGCGGCAACCGCATGTTCTCGCAGGCGCAGGCGGGCCAGCCGGGAGCGGCCGAGATCATCGATGCGCTCGACCCTGACCGGCAGGCCCTCGCCGGGGCGGGCGAGCATGGCGAATTCGGGCCTGATCCCGATCTCGATCCGTTTGCCGGCCGGGATGTCGTAGCTCTTCGGCAGCTCGATCGTCGCGCCGGCGATCTCAGCGTGGTTGCCCACGACCGCAGCAGGAAGCACGTTCATGCCCGGCGAGCCGATGAAATAGCCGACGAAGGTATGGGCGGGCTTCTCGAACAGCTCGTCCGGCCGCCCCACCTGCACGACCCTTCCGTCATGCATCACGACCACCGTGTCGGCGAAGGTCAGCGCCTCGGTCTGATCATGCGTCACGTAGATCATGGTGAGATCGAGCGCCCTGTGCAGGGCCTTGAGCTTTGAACGCAGTTCCCATTTCAGCTGGGGGTCGATGACGGTCAAAGGCTCGTCGAACAGGATCGCTGCAACATCGGGGCGTACGAGACCGCGGCCGAGCGATATCTTCTGCTTGGCGTCCGCCGTCAGGCCTCGCGCCTTGCGGTTCAGCTCCTCGGTCAAATCCAGAAGCGCCGCGATTTCACGGACACGGCGATCGACCGTCCCGCCCATCATGCCGCGATTGCGCAGCGGGAAGGCGAGATTCTCGTAAACCGTCATCGTGTCGTAGACGACCGGGAACTGGAACACCTGGGCGATGTTGCGGGCCTCCGTCGGCAGGTGTGAAACATCCCGGCCGTCGAACAGCACGCGACCGTGCGACGGGACGAGCAGGCCCGAGATGATGTTGAGCAGCGTGGTCTTGCCGCAGCCGGAGGGGCCGAGCAGGGCGTAGGCGCCGCCCTGGCGCCAGGTCAGGGTCATCGGCTTCAGGGCGAAATCGCCGGGATCCGAGGCGCCCCGCTTGTAGGAATGCGCGAGATCGGAAAGTTCGATGCGCGCCATGGAGCGTCTCCTCAAGCAGCCGAGAGGAAGGCCGGGGCGTGAGCGAGCCGCCCGTCGGAATCGAACACGAAGACAGTCGCCGGGTCGACATGGACAGAAATTGCGGCCCCAGGCTCCAGCTCTTGGACCCCGGGCACAAGTGCGACCCAGCGCGCCCCTGCGCATTCGACATGGACGAAGCTCTCGGAACCGGCGATCTCCGACACGATCACCGTGCCGTCGAAGCTTAGGCCGGGTCCGGCCCCGGCCTGCAGTCCCAGATGATGGGCCCTGAAGCCGACCTGGTAGTCGCCATCCGCCAGCCCGGCCAGCGCTCCCGTCGCGGGGGCGCTCGCGCCATCGGGCAGCATGATGTCGGCGCCTCTCTTGGCGATGGGCAGGATGTTGAGGGGCGGATCGGAGAATATGCGCGCCGTGATCAGATCCTGTGGCTGTCGATACACCGCCGCCGTCAGCCCGTACTGCGTCACCCGGCCCTGCCAGAGCGTGGCGGTATGGTCGCCGAGCAGCAGCGCCTCCTGCGGGTCGGTGGTGGCGTAGACGACCGTCGCATTCGACAGCCGCACGATCTTCGGCAGTTCCTCGCGCAGTTCCTCGCGCAGCTTGTAGTCGAGGTTGGCGAGCGGCTCGTCGAGCAGGACGAGGTCGGCCCCCTTGATCAGCGCGCGCGCCATCGCCGTCCGCTGCTGCTGCCCGCCCGAGAGATTGAGCGGCATCCGCGCGAGGAAGGGCTCGAGCTGCATGAGACGCGCCATTGCCCGCACCTTGCTGTCGACCTCGGCCTTCGGCAGGCCCTTGACCCGGAGCGGCGAGGCGATGTTCTCGAAGACGCTGAGATTGGGGTAGTTGATGAACTGCTGGTAGACCATCGCGACCGAGCGCTCGCGGACCGCGGTCCCGGTCACGTCCTTCTCTCGTCCGCCTTCATTGACCAGGATTCGTCCCGATGTCGGCCTGTCGAGGCCGGCCATCAGCCGCATCAGCGAGGTCTTGCCGGCGAGTGTCGGGCCAAGCAGCACGGTCATGGTGCCCGGCGAAAGCCGCAAACTCGTCTCATGGATATGCGTCTGCGCTCCAACGTCGCGACGTACCTTGTCGAGCACAAGACCCACGCCAGCCTCCTCCAAGCCCTGCGGGCAAGCGGAACGGGAACGATCTCAGGCCTAAGCGCCGCGGGCGCTTCGCGTCATAGCAGTGGTGTCGCTGCGACCTCCCGGCCGGGATTGGCTGTCCTCTCGATGCCGGACAGCACGTCACGAACCCTGAGGTCACAGACGCGCATTCGTCGGTTCGACTGAGCGCAAGCGAATAGTAGCGCCAATCGGTCTTCTCCACGAGGGGCTTCCAGCCCGAGACGCATCAAGCAATTGAAGCAGGATGGCGTGCATCGGCATGCGCCCTATCGGTCCCGGCTCGTCCACTGCCACCACCGACGCGGACGAAGAACAAGATGGCTCCTGGCCGCCCGCGCCCGCAGGTCATCTGTACAAAAGCGAAGCCCGGTGATCTGCTGGCGGAGCTGCAGCGACGCCGTCGCCTTTGCGTGCGTTGGCGAAACGGAAGGAGTGATGGCCTGTGTCTGACTCCGCAACAACCTTGGACGAACGGATCGCGCTTCTCCGACGGACCATTTCCGACCTGATGGAGCAGGCAACCGCCGCATCGGGAGCCGCGACGGAAGAGAGCCTCGCCGCACGGCTGGACGATCTCCAGCAGCGGCTCAACACGCTGCTGAAGGAACGCGAGTCGCTGGGCGGCAAGGCCGGCTGACGCATCCGCCTGCCTTGCCGCGGTAGATCCGCGCGGCAGCCTCCCGCTCGTCTGGCCCGGCAGGACGGCTTGCCGGTGTTGGCCTGCGGCTTCCCCAGCCCTGTCAGCGGGCCGCGAGCCAGGTCCTGATCGTGACGACATCGGCGTCCGACAGCGCGTGACCGGCGTCGATCCGCGCCAGTTCGACCTTGCCGCCGGCATCACGGAGCGCCTCCGCCAGCGCCTCGGCCCCTGGAGCATAGGCGTCGGCCTCACCCGCCACGATCAGCGCCGCGCTGTCCGAAAGATCGGCAGGGGGCTGCTCCTCGAGCACATCGACCGCGCGCAGCAGCACGGCGCGGCGGATCAGGCCGGGATGGAGCCGCATCGCCGCAGCGAGGAAGTTTGCGCCGTTCGAATAGCCGAGCCAGGTCGTGCGAGCGGGATCGAGCCCGTAGGCCCGCGAAGCCTCCTCGACGAAGGCGGCGAAGGCCGCGGCCTCGGCGCGGATGTCGCCCTGGTCGAACTTGCCTTCGCCGAACCGCCGGAACCAGCGCGCCGTCCCCTCCTCGGTGCTGCGCCCGCGCAGGCCGAGCAGGGTCGCCTGCGGCGCGACTCGGTGAGCAAGCGGCATCAGGTCGGCCTCGTTGCCGCCCGTCCCGTGCAGGAGCACGATGGTGCTGCCGTCATCCTCGGCCGGGACATGGAAGCGGTGGACGAAGGGCAGGTCGCGATAGGTCGGGCGCGGCTCGCCCGGCCGCGCGAATTGCGGCAGCATCACCCGGATCGCATCGGCGCGCTCGGCGTCGGAAGGCGGGACCATCAGCGTCGTGCCGAGCGCCTGCTCGGTTTCGTCGATGGTGAAGCCCGGCCCGTCCGTCGCCAGCTCGATCAGCGTGCCGCCGGGCTCGCGCACATAGAGCGAGGTGAAGTATTTTCTGTCGTGGCGGTTGGTGATCGAGGAGTTGAGGCGCGCCAGCGAAGCCTCCGCCGCCGCGACCGCTTCCACGTCGGGCGCCCGGAACGCGACATGGTCGGCGACGCCGGTGCCCGGCGCGCCCGGCCAGAAGCCGCCCGCCTCGCGGATATCGATCACATCGCCGCTCGCGGAGATCAGGCGCTGGACGCCATCGGCCTTCGCCGCGGGTTCATAGCCGAAGCGCCCGACGAAATGGGCGGTCTCCTCCGGCGTCTCGGTGAGGATCGTCGCGCCGCGCAGGCGCAGCACCGCATCGCCGGGCTCGATGCCGGGCGATGCCCAGGGCGCAGCGGCCGGCATCTCCGTGCCGACCAGCTTGACCACTACGCCATCAGGATCGCGCAGGCGCAGCACCGGCTCGCCGAACTCCTGCCGCGGCCCCTCGGCCGGCACCTGCCGGGTCAGCGCCCGCGTCAGCCAGAAGCCGATGCTGGCCGGCGGCACCGCAAGCGCGATCTCGCTGACCTGGCCATGGCCGACGCGCCCCTGCGATCCGTCCTGCCAGACCAGGAAGGTGATCAGCGAGCCCGGCGTGCCCTGCCGGTCGCCATAGAACAGATGAAGCTGCTCGGCATCCTCGTAGCCGCCCGTCTGCTTCACCAGCCGCAGGCCGAGAAAGCCGGCATAGAAATCGACATTGGCCTGCACGTCGCGCGTGATCAGGGTGAGATGGTGGATCCCGCTGGTCATGTCAGGTCACTCGTCCTTTCTCCAGGCGCGCCCCGGGGGCCTTCGCGACCGGGGCGCCTTCACTCTCTCATTCTTCCAGCCGGCGCATGCAACTGGGCCGCGACGCCGACGGGATATCAGGCCGCGAACGCGCCCTCCTGCAGGCGCCGCTGCATTTCGCTGCGCCCGAGGTTGGCGCCGAAGATCGGACCACCCGTGGCAAAACCCCGGCTCGCCGCGAGCGGACCGGCATCGACAGGATCGAGGCCGATGCGATCGATGAAGCCGGCGACGAGATCGCGAGCCTCGCCATCGTCGCCGGCCAGCGCGAGCGCCCGCCTCTGCGGATCGCCCGCAGGCCGGGCCGCCTCGTCGATCTCGTGATAGCCCATATGGTTGAAGCTGCGCACGAGCCGGGCTCCGGTAAGATGGTCCTGGACCACCTCGCTGCTGGAGCGGGCGCCCTCGAATTCGGGGATCACCCCGTCGGTCGGCGCCCAATAGTTCATCGCGTCGACCACGACCTTGCCGGCGAACAGCTCCGGCCGCAGAGCGCGGTACTTCGACAAGGGCAGCGCCAGGATGACGATATCGGAGCCGGCGATCACCGCCTGCGCCTCATCGGCCCTGGCGCCCGGCGCCATGATCTCGAGCAGCAGCGCGATCTCCGCCGCGGGCTTTGCCGTCGCCACCCGGACCTCGTAGCCGGCCGCGACGGCTCGGCGCGCAAGCGCGGTGCCGACGCGTCCCGCGCCGAGGATGCCGATGGTCTTCGCAACGTCTCGCATCGACATCTCCTTAAGCAGCCTGCTTTGCCCCGAGTTCGGCATCGACCAGCGGCTTCACCCGCGTGCCGAGCAACTCGATCGAACGTAGAAAATCCTTCTGCGGGAGATGACCCACATCCATCTGGAAGAACTGGCGCATATGACCGATCTGCCCGTGCAGGGCGACGATGCGCCGGGCGATTTCCTCGGGGTCGCCGACGAACAGCGCCCCGGCGCCGCTCGCCTCAAGATCGTAGTGATGGCGCGGCGGCGGCGCGAAGCCGCGGATCTTGCCGATCGATTCCATCACCGCATGCCAGTGGATCCAGAACTGCTCCTTGGCCTTGGCCGCGTCCTCGCCGACGAAGCCCGGGCTTGCGACCGAGATCTTGAGCTCGGAGGCCGGAATCTGCGCCTGCGCACCGGCGCGGCGATAAAGCTCCGCCAGCGGCGCGAAACGGGCGGCCTGCCCGCCGATGATCGCATAGGAGATCGGCAGGCCGAGCAGCCCGGCGCGCACCGAGGATTGCGGATTACCGCCAGTCGCCAGCCAGATCGGCAGCTTGCCGCTGTCGGGGCGCGGCACGACCAGCGCCTCGTTCAGGGCTGGCCGGTGCTTGCCTTTCCAGCTCACCGTCTCGTTCTCGTTGATGTCGAGCAGGAGATCGAGCTTCTCGGCGAAGAGCTCGTCGTAATCGTTCAGGCTATGGCCGAAGAGCGGAAAGGACTCTGTCGACGAGCCGCGCCCGGCCGTGATCTCGGCTCGGCCGTTCGAGAGCGCGTCGAGCGTCGCGAACTGCTGGTAGACACGCACCGGATCGTCGGTGCTGAGCACCGTGACCGCGCTGCCGAGCTTGATCTGCTTCGTCACGCTGGCCGCGGCGCCGAGCACCACGGTTGCGGCCGAGGCCGGCATTTCGCGGGTGTGGTGCTCGCCGATGCCGAAGAAATCGAGCCCGACCTCGTCGGCAAGTTTGATCGCTTCGCGCAGATTGCGCGTCGCCTGCGCGGTAGAGCCGAGCTCGCCCGTCGCCGCATCGCGCTGCACGTCGCCGAAGCTGTAGATTCCCAGTTCCATGATCCCTCCTTCGCGAAGGGCGCCGCTTGCTGCCGCACCCTTCGATCAGTATATTTTCGTAACCTGGCCTCATATTGTGACTGCCAGAAACCGCGCAAGGAGGCACACCGGTGTTACCTGAGACCGGCGGATTGCTGGAGATGTGCTGGCCCGTCCGTCAGATCCTGGCGCGGGTCGGCGACAAATGGAGCGTGCTGATCGTGATGGCGCTGCGCAACGGTCCGCGCCGCTTCAACGAGATCAAGCGCGCCATCGGCACGATCTCGCAGCGCATGCTGACCCTGACCCTGAAGGGCATGGAGCGGGACGGGCTGGTCAGGCGGACGGTCATCCCGAGCAAGCCGCCGCGCGTCGATTACGAATTGACCGAGCTCGGCCATTCGCTGCGTGAGCCCGTCGAGCAGCTCGGGCTCTGGGCGATCGAGCACGAGGCCCGGATCGCAAAGGCGCAGGAGGCCTTCGACGGCAAGGAAGGCTCGGGCCGCTAGCGCAGCCGGAAGCACCAGAGCGCAATCCGGGCGAACGATCCGGGAAAGCGACGGCTTTCACAAATGCATGCGGCGCCCTCCCCGCCCCGTGCTAGGCAGTGGCGCTCGAACCCTCCCCTCCGTCTTCCCGAGGAACGGTGGCCGCAATGCCCGAAACGCCTGAAGATGCAACCCGCGGCGGCCGCGGCCTGCAGCTTGGCCTCGACACCTTCGGCGACGTCACCGCCGGCCCGGACGGCAAGCTTTTGCCGCATGCGCAGGTGATCCGCGACCTCGTCGAACAGGCCGTGCTCGCCGATCGGCTCGGCATCGATTTCTTCGGCATCGGCGAGCATCACCGTGCCGATTTCGCGGTCTCGTCGCCCGAGACCGTGCTCGCCGGCATCGCCACCCGCACCAGCCGTATCCGCCTCGGCTCGTCCGTCACCGTGCTGAGCTCGGACGACCCGATCCGCGTCTTCCAGCGCTTCTCGACCGTCGACGCACTCTCGAACGGACGTGCCGAAGTCATCCTCGGCCGTGGCTCCTTCACCGAATCCTTCCCGCTCTTCGGCTTCGACCTGCGCCAATACGAGGCGCTGTTCGAGGAGAAGCTCGACCTCTTCGCCGAGTTGATCAGCAAGAAGAGCGTGACCTGGCAGGGGCACTTACGCCCGCCCCTCCAGGACCAGCAGGTCTTCCCGCCGATCGAGAAGGGCGGGCTCACCACCTGGATCGGCGTCGGCGGCAGCCCGGAATCGGTGGTCCGCGCCGCGCGCTACAACCTGCCCATGATGCTCGCCATCATCGGCGGGCCGCCGCTGCGCTTCCGGCCCTTCGTCGATCTCTATCGCGATGCCTTCGAGCGCCTCGGCCGCCCCGTGCGACCCGTCGGCGTTCACTCGCCGGGCTATGTCGCGGAGAGCGATGCTGAGGCCGCCGAGGAGTTCTTCCCCGCCTACAAGCAGATGCGCGACCGGATCGGCGGCGAGCGCGGCTGGGCGCCGATGACGCGCGAGGAATTCGAGCGCGAGGTCGCCAGCGGCTCGCTCTATCTCGGCTCGCCCGAGACGGTCGCGCGCAAGATCGCGACGACCGTCAAGGGGCTGGGTCTCTCGCGCTTCCAGCTGAAGATCAGCGCCGGGCCGCTGGCGCATGACAGGATGATGCGCTGCATCGCGCTCTATGGCGGCAAGGTTATGCCGATGGTGCGCGAGCTGGTCGGCGAGGCCGCGGCCTAGTCGCGCCGCAGCAGCGTATCGCGCAGCTTCGTCACCGCATCGGTCAGCGCGCCGGCATCGGCGGCCGTCATCCCCGCCGCATCGAGCACGCAGGGCGGCACCGTCTCCGCCTTCTCGCGCAGCGCCCTGCCCGCCTCGGTCAGTTGCAGCCGGACCTGGCGTTCATCGGCCTTGTCCCGGACCCGCGTGACCAGCCCCATGCCTTCGAGCCGCTTCAGCAGCGGCGTCAGCGTGTTCGATTCCAGAAAGAGCTTTTCGCCGAGTTCGCCGACGGTCTGGTCGTCCTTTTCCCAGAGCGCGACCATGGCGAGATATTGCGGATAGGTCAGGCCGAGCGCCTCGAGCAACGGCGTGTAGAGCCGGTTGAAGGCGTGGCCGGCGGTATAGACCGCGAAACAGAGGAAATTGTCGAGCCTGAGGGCTGGACTCGCGGCGGCAGGTCCGGTCGTCATGAGGCTGTCTCCTTTGCGCCCCAGATAAATCGTGCGCGATCTGATCGCAAGGGATTGACAGCTTGGAAAAGATCCGCATATAAATCGCTCACGATCTAATCGTGAGCGATTTATAGATCTGCAATGCGATCCGCCCGGAAGCCGGGCCTCGAGCCAGGGAGTACGATCATGACCGCCAATGCCAAGCCGACCGTCGCCGGCAGCTATGTCACCACCCGTGAAGGCGTGAGCCTCTATTTCAAGGATTGGGGTCCGAAGGACGGCCCGGTCGTCACGCTGAGCCATGGCTGGCCGCTCTCCTCCGACAGCTGGGAGAATCAGGCCTTCTTCCTCGCCAATAACGGTTTCCGCGTCGTCGCCCATGACCGGCGCGGCCATGGCCGCTCCAGCCAGCCCTGGGACGGCAACGACATGGACCATTATGCCGACGACCTCGCCGAGGTGATCGAGGCGCTCGACCTGCGCGATGTCTCGGCCTTCGGCTTCTCGACCGGCGGCGGCGAGGTGGCGCGCTATGTCGGCCGCCATGGCACCAAGCGCGTCGCCCGGCTCGGACTGGTCTCGGCGGTACCGCCGCTGATGCTGAAGACCCCTGCCAATCCCGGCGGCCTGCCTATCGACGTCTTCGACGGCATCCGCGCCGGCCAGATCGCCGATCGCGGCCAGCTCTACAAGGACATCGCCTCGGGCCCCTTCTATGGCTACAACCGGCCGGGCGCGAAGCCGAGCCAGGGCATCATCGACGCCTGGTATGCGCAGGGCATGCAGGGCGGCTTCAAGAACACCTATGACTCGATCGCGGCCTTCTCGGCGACCGACTTCACCGAGGACCTCAAGAAGTTCGACAAGCCGACGCTGATCGTCCATGGCGACGACGACCAGATCGTGCCGATCGACGCCGCCGGCCGCGCCTCGAAGAAGCTCGTCCCGCATGCGGAGCTCAAGGTCTATGAGGGGGCCCCGCACGGCCTCTCCGACACGCACAAGGACCGGCTCAACCAGGACATGCTGGCCTTCCTGAAGAGCTGACCCCCGAAAAGGCAGGAAGGGCCGGCGACCTCCGCGGTTGCCGGCCCTTCGTTGTCAGGTCGGAGCCCTTGTCGAGTGCTCGTCAGACCGCGCCGTGCGCCTCGACATAAAAGGCGTAGAGCGAGTGCGAGCTCGCCATGTAGAGCCGGTTGCCCTTGGGCCCTCCGAAGCAGAGATTGGCGCAGCGTTCCGGCAGGCGGATGAAGGCGAGCGGCTTGCCAGCCGGGCTGAACACCATCACCCCGTCGAGATCCTCCGATCTGCCCCGGAGCGTGTGGACCTTGCGCCCGCCGACATCGCTCGGCTCGGCATTAAGCGCGCCATTGCTGCCATAGCCGCACCAGAGATTGCCGTCTCGGTCGACCTTGAAGCCGTCGAGCGCGCCGAAATCGGCGGCGTCGATCAGCTTGACCTTGTTCGCGACGCCGCCGTCGGCGGCGACGTCATAGCTCCAGATGCTGCGGTTCGGCGTGCCGCGCCATTCCACGACATAGAGCTTCTTCTCATCCGGTGCGAAGGCGAGTCCGTTCGGATTGACGAGATCGGTGATGACGGCCGTCAGCTTTCCGTCCGGCGTGAGCCGGTAGACATTGGTCGTCGCCTGCTCGGGCTTGGCGCGCGCGCCCTCCCATTCGCCGTTGATGCCGAAGAGCGGATCGGTGAACCAGATCGTGTCATCCGATTTGACGACGACATCGTTGGGCGCGTTCAGGCGCTTGCCCTCGAACTTGTCGGCGAGCACCGTGATCTTGCCGTTCTTCTCGGTCCGGGTGACGCGCCGCGTCACCGAATGCTCGCAGGTGACGAGCCGGCCCTGCCGGTCGCGGGCATTGCCGTTGGCGTAGTTGGCGTTGTCGCGGAACACGGTGAAGCCGTTCTTCACCTCGTCATATTTCATGATCCGGTTGTTCGGGATGTCGCTGACGAGAACGTAGCGCCCTTCCGGAAAATAGACCGGCCCCTCGGCCCATCGCATGCCGCTGCCGAGCTGCTCGACCGTGCTCGAATAGATCCGGTATTTCGCGAAGCTCGGATCGAGGATCTCGACCGCCGGATCGGGATAGCGCTGGTTCGGCGTGAACGGGAAGGATTGGGCGAGCGCCGGAATGGCGAGCATCGGGCTCGCCGCCACTGCGAGCCCTCCCTTCAGCAACTGACGGCGAGAGGCATCTTCCATTGCGTTCTCCCATGCTTGCTTGTGTTGCTGCGTTCACGGGCGCCGCTGGACGCCCCCCTTTCATGATCGGCCCTCGTTTGCTTTCCTGCTCGCGCGGCTGGTGCCGCGACCGACGGCTACTTCCAGCCGGGGCGCCATCGCGCGAATTCGGCCTTGGTCTCGTCATTGGCCGGGTAGAGCCCGAAAATGCCGCGCCCCTCGCGCACCTTCTCCTCGACGAAGTCCTCATAGGCCGTCTGCTCATAGGCCTCGGCGGCGACCTCGTTGGCGAGATGGGCGGGAATGACGCAGACGCCCTCGCCGTCGCCGACGATGATGTCGCCCGGATAGACCGGGACGTCGCCGCAGCCGATCGGCGCATTGAGGTCGAGCGCATGGTGCTGGATCAGGTTGGTCGGCGCGCTCGGCCGGTTGTGATAGGCCGGGATGCCGAGCGCGGCGATGTCGGGGGTGTCACGGAAGCCGCCATCGGTGACGATCCCGGCGACGCCGCGCTGCATCAGCCGGGTCACCAGGATGCAGCCCGCGGAGGCGGCACGCGGATCCTTGCGGCTGTCGATCACCATGACATGGCCCGGCGGGCAGGCCTCGACCGCGACGCGCTGCGGATGCTCGGTGCCGGCGAAGACGCCGAGATGGTCGAGATCCTCCCGCGCCGGGATATAGCGCAGCGTATAGGCCTCGCCGACCATGCGCGCCTTGGGATCGAGCGGACGCACATCCTGGATGAAGACGTTTCGAAAGCCGCGCTTGAACAGGGCGGTGGTCAGGGTCGCGGTCGAGACGCGCTTGAGCTTCTCGCGGTTCTCGGGCGTCAGGGCAGTCGATGTCATTGGCGGGCGTCCTCGTTCAGGCCACGACTCAATCAGCGCCAGGATCGTCATTCCGGACAAGCGGCATAAGCCGCGCAGCTCCGGAATCCATCTCGAGGCGAGCCCTGTGATGGATTCCGGCACTCCGCTTCGCTGCGGCCGGAATGACGAGCGAGGCTAGCGGCGAACCCGCCGCTCACTCGATCCTGACATTCGCCTTCTGGGCGACCTCGGCCCAGCGCTTGGTCTCGTTGGCGATGTGGGTGGTGAACTCGGCCTGCGAGGAGCCGACCGCGTCGACGCCGAGCTTCTTGAGCTGCTCGATCACGGCGGGCTCGCGCATAATCGCCTGCGTCTCGGTCGAGAGCTTGGCGACGATCTCCGGCGGAACCTTCGAAGGCGCGAAGAAGCCGTGCCAGGAGCTGGCGTCATAGCCCGGGATGAATTCGGAGAGCGCCGGCAGGTCGGGCGCGACCGCGAGCCGCTTCGGCGTCGCCGTGGCGAGAGCGCGGATCTTGCCGGCTTCGACATGCGGCCAGGCGATGGTGATGTTGTCGAAGGTCAGCTGGATCTGGCCGGAGAGCAGGTCCTGCGTCACCTGCCCGCTGGAGCGGTAGGGCACATGGACCATGTCGGTGCCCGTCGCGACCTTGAACAGCTCGGCGGCCATATGGGTCGAGGTGCCGGCGCCGGACGAGCCGAACGAGTATTTGCCGGGGTTCTTCTTCAGCAGCTCGATCAGCTCCGGCACGGTCTTGGCCGGCAGGTCGAGATTGACCATCAGGATGTTCGGCACGCTCGCCACCTGCGAGATCGGCGCGAAATCCTTGATGTGGTCATAGGGCATCTTGGCATAAACGCCGGGGTTGATCGCATGGCTCGACACCGTGCCCATGGTCAGCGTGTAGCCGTCGGGCTCGGAGCGGGCCACCGCCGCAGCCCCGGTATTGCCGCCGGCGCCGACCCGGTTCTCGACGATGAACTTGCCGCCGAGACGGGCACTGAGCCGGTCGGCCAGGATGCGCCCGAGCAAATCGGTCGTACCGCCCGCGGCGAAGGGCACCACGATGGTGACGACCTTGCTGCCGGGATAGGCGGACTGCGCCAGGGCCGGCGCCGCGATCAGGCTGGCCGCGCCGGCGAGCAAAGCCCGGCGTGTGAACTTCGTCATCTGTTCCTCCCCTTCTGCGTTTCCCGCCCTGCCGCGTGCTTCAGGCCGCGCCTCGTTGGGCGTCTTGCCCTTTCCCATAGCACGGGATTTGAAATTTGAAATCTGAAATTTCAGACTTGATACAGCTTGCGCTTTGTGGTGACTGATGCGGAATGGCGCTGTCCGGCGCGGCCCGCACAAGGGATCGGCCGACGGATGGCTGGAGCCCCGATGTCAGACCTGCTCGCGATCGAACCCGTCTCTCCGCACCTGCTGCGCTCGCTGCGCGAGCATGTGCATGAGCGCCTGCGCCGAGCGATCGTCGCGGGCAATTTCCGCAATGGCGAGCGCCTGAACGAGCGGCATCTTGCCGATCTGCTCGGCGTCTCCACCACCCCGGTGAAGGACGCGATCCGCAAGCTCGAAAGCGAGGGCCTTGTCCGCACCGAGGCGCGCCGCGGCGTCTTCGTCGAGTTTTCGGCAAGGCAGGCGCTGGAAATGGCGCTCGGCCGCGCCGCGCTCGAAAGCGTCATGGCCCATATCGCGGCCAACCGGATCGGCGACGCGGAGATCGCCGAGATGGCGCGGCTGATCGACGAGATGGCGCACGCGACCGAGCACAGTGCGCTCGAAGACCTCGTCAACCTGAACGAGGCCTATCACGGCATGATCCACCGCATTTCCGGCTGCGCCTATCTGGAGCGCCGGCTCGACGGCCAGCGCATGTACGACCATGCCCAGCGCATCGCCCTGCTCGGCGAGCCGGCCGAACGGCGCCAGGGCTATGTCGAGCACAAGGGCATTTTCGAAGCGCTCGCCGCCCATGATCCGGCGCTGGCGGAGCAAAGGATGCGGAGCCACATCGTCCGCTCCGCCAAGAGCCATGTGCGCCAGGTCTTCGGCGCCGACGCGGAAGGATTGGCCTATGACGAATGAGAGCGGACAGCAGAAGGTGCGCGAGGCGCTGCGCGGCATTTCCGGCGTGCACGTCACCGCCTGGAAGAACGATGGCGAGGCCGACTGGGCGCTGACCGGCAAGATCGTCGCCCGCATCGCCGTCGCCGGCATCCACAACATCGTCTCGGCCGGCAATACCGGCGAATTCTACCCGATGACCACCGACGAGGTGGTGCGCAGCCACGCCGTCGCGGCCGAGGCTGCCGCCGGCAAGGCGCTGGTTACCGCCGGCATCGGCCGCTCCCTGCGCGAGGCGGTTTCGACCGGCAGGCTTGCCGCCAAGGCCGGCTGCGATGCCGTGATGGTGCATCACCCGCTCGACCCCTTCGCCGCACCGCAATCCCAGGCAGACTATTTCCTGGCGATCGCAGAGGTGCTGGAGATCCCGCTCGTCGCCTATGTCCGCTCCGATGCGATCGGCGTGAAGGATCTCGCCCGCGTCGCGAACCACCCGAACGTCGCCGGCGTGAAGTTCGCCTCCAGCAACATGATGCTGCTGGCGGATTGCGTCCGCGAGACTGAAGGCTCCAGCGCCAACTGGATCTGCGGCCTCGCCGAGGGCTGGGCGGCGCCCTTCTACGCGCTCGGCGCGCGCGGCTTCACCTCCGGCCTGATCAATGTCGCGCCGGAGCGGTCGCTGGCGGTCTGGCGGGCGCTGGAGGCCAGCGACTACGACGCCGCGCGCCGCGAGGTCGACGCCATCGCAGGCTTCGAGAAGCTCAGGACGAAATACGGCAACGGCGCCAACGTCACCGTGGTCAAGGAAGCGCTCGGCCTGCTCGGCACCAATGTCGGCCCGGTGCGGCTGCCCGGCCTCCCGGAGCTCAACGAGAGCGAACGCGCCGAGCTGCGGGCGATCGTTTCGAGCTGGGGTGGCCAGCGAGCAGCGGCGGAGTAGCGCCTCATCGTCATGGTCGGGCTTGTCCCGACCATCCACGTCTTCCTTCGCCAAGCGCGGTGTTCAAGACGTGGATGCTCGCCACAAGGGCGAGCATGACGGCAGTGCCCGTCATGAGCAAAACTTAGAACACCAAGAATTCGAGGAAACGCCGATGTCCTATCCCCGCAAGACGCCCGACACGCTACGCTCGAAGCGCTGGTTCGGCGCCAGCGACCTGCGCTCCTTCGGACATCGCTCGCGGGCGCTGCAGATGGGGCTGAACCATGACGAGTTCATGGGCAAGCCGGTGATCGGCATCCTCAACACCTGGTCCGAGATCAACCCCTGCCACACCCATCTGCGCGACCGTGCCGAGGCGGTGAAGCGCGCAGTCTGGGCGGCCGGCGGCTTCCCGGTCGAGATCCCCGTGATGTCGGCCTCAGAGCAGTACCAGAAGCCGACGACCATGCTCTATCGCAACTTCCTGGCGATGGAGGCGGAGGAATCGATCCGCTCCCATCCCCTCGACGGCGCGGTGCTGCTTGGCGGTTGCGACAAGTCGACCCCGGCCCTGATCATGGGCGCCTGCAGCGCCGGCCTGCCCTTCATCTTCGTGCCGGCCGGGCCGATGCTGCGCGGCAACTGGGCCGGCAAGGTGCTGGGTTCCGGCGCGGACGTCTGGAAGTACTGGGCCGAGAAGGAGGCCGGCAACATCTCCGACGACCAGTGGCGCGACATGGAGAGCGGCATCGCGCGCTCGCACGGCACCTGCATGGTGATGGGCACGGCCGCGACGATGATGAGCCATGCCGAGGTGCTCGGCCTTACCCTTCCCGGCGCCTCGGCCATCCCCGCCGCCGACGCCGCCCATCCGCGCATGGCGGCGGCTGCCGGCAAGCGCATCGTCGAAATGGTCTGGGAAGACCTGACGCCGGACCGCATCCTGACCCGCAAGAGCTTCGAGAACGCGCTCACCGTCCACATGGCGGTCGCCGGCTCGACCAATGCGATCATCCATCTCGTCGCCATGGCAGGGCGCGCCGGCGTGCCGCTCACCCCCGACGATTTCGACGAATTCTCGCGCAAGGTGCCGGTCATCGCCAATCTGCGGCCTTCCGGCGAATTCCTTATGGAGGATTTCTTCTACGCCGGCGGACTCCCTGCCCTGCTGAAGCAGCTCGAGAGCAAGCTCCACACCGACGCGATGACCGTCACCGGCAAGCCGATTTCGGAGACGATCGCCCTCGCCCAGGTCTATGACGACAACGTCATCCGCCCGCTCGACAAGGCGGTGTCGACCGCCAACGGGCTCGCCGTGCTCAAGGGCAACCTCGCCCCCGATGGCTGCGTCATCAAGCCTTCGGCCGCCGAGTCGCGCCTCTTGAAGCACGCCGGCCCTGCGCTCGTCTTCGAGGACTATGACGCGATGATGCGGGCGGTGAACGACGAGAATCTCGACGTCACCGCCGAGCACATCATGGTGCTGAAGAATTGCGGCCCGGTCGGCGGCCCCGGCATGCCGGAATGGGGCATGCTGCCGATCCCGAAGAAGCTGCTGAAGCAGGGGGTGCGCGACATGCTCAGGCTCTCCGACGCCCGCATGTCCGGCACCAGCTACGGCGCCTGCGTCCTCCACATCGCGCCGGAAGCCTACATCAAGGGCCCGCTCGCGGCGGTGAAGACTGGCGACATCATCAGGGTCGATGTCGAGGCTCGCAGAATCTCGGTCGATCTCACGCCCGAGGAGATCGCCGAGCGCCTGAAGAGCTGGACGCCGCCCGACCGCGACTATCCGCGCGGCTGGGGCAAAATGTCCGCTGCCCACATCCAGCAGGCCGACAAGGGCTGCGATTTCGACTACCTCACCGGCACGGCCAAGGTGGCGGAGCCGGAAATTCACTGAGAGCTGCTGCCGGTCGTCGAGGCACGGCATTGCCCGCTGTTGACGACGCCCGGCAACTCTGGGACAGCCTCGGCACGAAAGCGCGTGGTCGCGTGTTTCGCCGCATTTCCCGGAGGTTCCGTGACGTCCTCAGTGGCCGAGCAGTTCATCGAGCGTGTCGATGACCGTTCCATCGTGATCGGGGTCATCGGTCTCGGCTATGTCGGCATCCCGCTCGCACTCGCGGCGCTCCGGCAGGGCATCAAGGTCATCGGCTTCGACATCGACCAGAAGCGCGTCGATGCGCTCAATGCCGGCCAGATCGCGATCAAGCATATTCCGATGGACCTGATCGTCGAGGGAACCCGCACCGGCCGCTTTGTCGCAACGACCGATTTCGACCGGCTTGGCGAGCCCGATGCGCTGCTCATCGCCGTGCCGACGCCGCTGACCAAATATCGCGAACCCGACCTGTCCTATGTCGTCAGAACGACGGAAGCGATCGCTCAGCGCCTCCGCAAGGGCCAGCTCGTCGTGCTGGAATCGACCACCTATCCCGGCACGACCGAGGAGGTGATGCGACCGATCCTCGAAAGCACGAGCGCGCTGACGAGTGGCAAGGACTTCTTCCTCGCCTTCTCGCCGGAGCGCGAGGACCCCGGCAATCCCGATTTCGGGACGTCGACGATTCCCAAGATCGTCGGCGGCGACGGCGCCGACGCACTGGCGATGTCGCTGGCACTCTACGGCGCCCTCGTCGTCAAGGCTGTGCCGGTTTCCTCGACCGCGACGGCAGAAGCGGTGAAGCTCACGGAGAACATTTTCCGCGCCGTCAACATCGCGCTCGTCAACGAGCTGAAGACGGTCTACGCCGCGATGGGCATCGACGTCTGGGAGGTAATCGACGCCGCCAAGACCAAGCCCTTCGGCTTCATGCCCTTCTATCCGGGACCGGGGCTCGGAGGGCACTGCATCCCGATCGATCCGTTCTACCTGACCTGGAAGGCGCGGGAATACGACATCACGACCCGCTTCATCGAGCTTGCCGGCGAGATCAACACCCGCATGCCCTATCAGGTGGTCGACCAGCTCGCCCGGCTGCTCGATTCCGAGGGCCGCAAGAATCTCAGCGATGCCAAGATCCTGATCCTCGGCATCGCCTACAAGAAGAACATCGACGACATGCGCGAGAGCCCCTCGCTCAAGCTGATCGAGCTGATCGAGAAGCGCGGCGCAACGGTCGCCTTCCACGATCCCTTCATCCCGGTGATCACGCCGACCCGCGAGCACCCCGAGCTGACCGGCCGCAAGAGCGTTCCGATCGGCAAGGAGGCGCTCGCCGGCTACGATGCCGTGCTGATCGCGACCGACCATGACGATGTCGACTACGCCTCGGTCGTCGCCAATGCGAAGCTCGTGGTCGATACCCGCAATGTCTGTGCCCGCAAGGGCGTCGGCGCAGCGCACGTCTTCAAGGCCTGATCGAGCCAGAGCACCGCGCCCGTCCAATCGGCAGGATCGATGAGAGCGCGATCGCTTCGGGACGAGCTGCGCCCTGAACGGCCCACCGATCAGAGTTCGGCGTCGAAGGCGATCTCGTCGAAGCTGGCATAGGTGCGCCCCTCCGCCGAGGCGCGGATCGAGGCGACCGCAATGGCGGTGGAGTTCGGCGTGATCCACCTCTCGCCACCATAGATGTTGGCCTCGGCTATGACCGTGTAGCTTGCGGCCGGCATCGCCCGCATCGCGACCGGAAACTTCAGCAGCTGCTGCATGTAGCCAAAGGCGGCATGATAGCAGTCGAGGTGGACCGGCATGCCCGGGCGCCAATGATAGCGCTCGCAGAGCTGCCGCTCTTGCGTCTGATTGCGCGCCAGCCATGGGCTCGGCGCGTTTCCCGTTTCGAGCTTGATCGCACGGAATGTAACTGCTCCCGCCGAGGGTGCGATCTGGACCGCGAGATTGCCGCTGTCGCCGACCGCCGGCGTCAAGATGACGAAGCGCCGGCCGCTTCCGGCGGTGATCGTTCCCGAGACGCTGCCGAGCGTCACCTCGAGATCGCCGCCGCTCAAGTCCTCGACAGACAGGCAGAGCGGCGTCGATGCGAAGGACGACAGGCCCCAGAGCGCCGGCTCGACGATCTGCTGGATCGCGCCGGAGGTCAGGGTCAGATCGAAGCCGCTGCGGCTGAGCGTGGCGCCGCCCGCATGCGCCTTCCAGCGGTCATAGGCGAATGCGCCCGCCGTCAGCGCTCCACCGGCGAAGCCACGCTGGTTGACCTGCCAGTCGCCATTGATCAGCAGGTTCGGCCGCGGCACGTCGCGCGCCCAGTCGCTCGCCGGCAAGCTGACCAGCCCGCTCGCCCGGTCGACGACCAGCGCCTCGGTCCAGTTCGCGCCGTCGGCGCTGACCTTGATCCGGAACTGATCGTCACCGGCGAGCCCGATCTCGGCCCGGCCGGACCAATCATCCTGGAACAGCAGGCTTGCCGTGCGCGCCGCGCTCGCCTTGTTGAGCTTGAGCCTGTGATCCGTGCCGGCATGGTTGAACAATGTGGCGTCGGCCGAGACGGCAAGCCGGTTCGTCGCATCGGCCGTTGCGTTCACCCCCCAGAGCGCAGCGCCCAGGCTGCTTTCGGGTTGCGAGCGGCGCCATTGCGAGCCGGTCCAGACATGGTGCTCGGCCTCGTCGCTCACCCACGCCTGCCAGCCGGCGCGCGGTGGCAGGAAGCTCCAGGCGCCGTCCTCGAAGATGGCGAGTTCATCCTGACGACCGGCGAAGGCGCCGCTGCCGCCGGCCGGGACGATATAGGCCGCGGTCTCAGCCGGCGACGCTGGCGCTGCGGTCTGCGTGCGGCTGGCGACGACCAGATGCACGAGTGCATCGAGCCGCATCAGCGCATCATTGTGGGTGACATGCTTCTGTGCCTGCCCGGCGGCGAGCAGGGGCAGGCCGAGACGCGGGGTTTCGCTCATGGGGCCTCGCAAGGTCGGATCGGCACGCGGGAGGCGCGCCATGCCGGCCGATTATGCGGGCTCCCACAGCGACGGGGATTGTTTGCGATCTTATCCCCGCGCTCCTCAGTCGAGCTCGAAGGCTTCCTTGTAGTCGAGCTTCAGCGCCGGGTCCTGATCCTCCTTGCGCAGGATGCAGTCGCCGACGACCAAAAGCTCGATCTCCGAGCCCATGAAGCAGCGGAAGGCGTCGGTCGCGCTGCAGACGATCGGCTCGCCGCGGACGTTGAAGGAGGTATTGACCACGACCGGACAGCCGGTCAGCGCCTTGAAGCGCGAGATCAGCTGGTGATAGCGCGGATTGGTCTCGGCATGGACCGTCTGGATGCGGGCCGAATAGTCGACATGGGTCACGGCCGGAATGCTCGAGCGCGGCACGTTCAGCTTGTCGATGCCGAACAGCGCCTTCTCTTCCGCCGTCATCTCGCGGCGCAATTCCTCGCGCACATCGGCGACCAGCAGCATATAGGGCGAGTCGCCGTCGAGCTCGAACCAGTCGGCGACATCCTCGCGCAGCACGGACGGCGCGAAAGGCCGGAAGCTCTCGCGGTATTTCACCTTGAGATTGAGCGTCTTCTGCATCGCCGGGGAGCGCGGATCGCCGAGGATCGAGCGGCCGCCAAGCGCACGCGGGCCGAACTCCATCCGCCCCTGCATCCAGCCGACCGCCTTGCCGTCCGCGAGACCCTGCGCCGTCGCCTCGATCAATGCGGCATCGTCCAGAACGTCGAACTTCGCCCCGGCGGCCGTCAGCTCGGCCTCGATCTCGGCCTCACTGAAGCTCGGGCCGAGATAGCTGCCGCGCATCGCGTCGCCCTTGGCAGGGACGTCGCGCGGCTTGCCATGGAAGAGGTGGTAGCCCGCGAGCGCGGCGCCCAGCGCACCGCCGGCATCGCCCGCCGCCGGCTGGATCCACAAGCACTCGAAGATGCCCTCGCGCAGCAGCTTGCCATTGGCGACGCAATTCAATGCGACACCGCCGGCGAGGCAGAGGTTCTTCATGCCGGTCTCGGCCCGCACCGAACGCGCGAGCCTCAGCACGATCTCCTCGGTCACCGCCTGGATCGAGGCCGCCATGTCCATGTGGAACTGGGTCAGCAACTGCTCCGGCCCGCGCACCGGCTCGCCGAACAGCGCGGCGAACTTGTCGTTGGTCATGGTCAGACCGACGCTGTAGTTGAAGTAGCTCTGGTCGAGATGGAAGGTGCCGTCTTCCTTGAGGTCGACGAGTTTCTCCAGCATCAGCCTGGCGAAGCGCGGCTCGCCATAGGGCGCGAGGCCCATCACCTTGTACTCGCCGGAATTGACCTTGAAGCCGATGTAATAGGTCACCGCCGAGTAGAGCAGCCCGAGCGAATGCGGGAAATGCAGCTCCTTGTGGACCTTGAGATCGTTGCCCTTGCCGACGGCGAGCGTCATCGTCGCCCATTCGCCGACCCCGTCCATGGTCAGGATCGCCGCTTCCTCGAATGGCGAGGGATAGAAGGCGGAGGCGGCGTGCGAGAGATGATGCTCGGTGAAGAGCAGCTTCTCGACATCGAAGCCGGGGCTGAGCTTCTTCAACTCCTTGGCGATGATCTGCTTCTGGAACAGCTTTTCGCGCAGCCAGAGCGGCATCGCCATCTTGAACGACTGGAAGCCGCGCGGCGCGAAGGAGAGATAGGTTTCGAGCAGGCGCTCGAACTTGATGAAGGGCTTGTCGTAGAAGACCACCGCATCGAGTTCGTCGAGCCCGCAACCGGCGACCGAAAGGCAGTACTCGACCGCATGTTTCGGGAACTCGGCGTCGTGCTTCTTGCGGGTGAAGCGCTCCTCCTGCACCGCCGCCTCGATCCGCCCGTCGACGACCAGCGCAGCCGCGCTGTCGTGATAGAGCCCGGATATGCCGAGAATGCGCATCCGCCTGCAGCTCAGAACAGCGTGTAGATGAAGGGCGCGATCGCGCTGCCCTTGGTCAGGAACAGCAGGCCGCCGAGCAGCACGCACATCAGGAGGATCGGCGCCAGCCAGAACTTCTTTCGCGCCGCCATGAAGCGGAAGAACTCGCGCAGGAACGACATCGGTGTTTCCCTGTCAGAACTGGTCTTTCATCGAGACCGGTTCCGGCCCCGGCGGATCGCGGACGACCCAGTAGCTCTTCGCCTCCGGCTGAGACCTGAGCTTGAGAAAATCCTTGCCGACCAGCCGGGCGACCAGCGCCATCGGCGTGAAGACGAGGAAGAACAGGATGCCGAGCACGATCGGGTTGATGATCATCGCCAGCAACAGGCCGAATTTCATCCAGAGCCTGTTCAGCCGCGCGAGCAGCGCAGGCCGGATCAGCGCAACGGCAAGAAAGCCTGCCGCGATGAGCGCAAGCCAGGGCCAGGCTCGCCCGTGATGCCAGGCGTTGTAGAGGCCGATCAGCGCGAAGACGGCCGCGAAGACGAAGCCGAAGGAGCGATCGCTCGATCCCTCGCCATCGTCATGGCCTGCCCCGGCCCCGAATTCGTGATGCACGCCCTTCGCCAAGCCGCCGCTCCTGTCCAAGCGGCATCCTCTAGGCGATTAAGGGCGGAAGGTACAGGGCAAGCGGGCCGCGAACTCTGGTGTCATGGTCGGGCTTGTCTCGACCATCCACGTCTTCCTTTGGGCAGTGTCGTGTTCAAGCCGGTCATGCTCGCCACAAGGGCGAGCATGACCGGCCCGCCTCTCAGCTCAGCATGCGCGTATCGCCGCAGACCGAGATCTCCTGTCCCGAAATCGTCTTGGCGAAGGGCGAGGCCAGGAAGACGATCTGCTTGGCGATGTCGTTGGGGTCGACGAACTGCTTGATCGAGACGCCGGCGAAGAGCCGCCCGGTCATCTCCTCATGCGAGACGTTGAGCGAGCGCGCCTTGTTGGCGATCACGCTCTGGATGCGCGGGCCGTCGACCAGGCCAGGGCAGATCGCGTTCGCCCGGATGCCGAATTCGCCGAGCTCGGCCGAAAGCGCCTTGGTGAAGCCGATCACGCCCCATTTCGCCGCCGCATAGGGCGAGCGCAGCGGGAAGCCATGCTTGCCAGCCTGGCTGGAGAGGTTGACGATCGAGGCGTTTTTCGACTGCTTGAGGTGCTCGACCGCAAGCCGGGTGCAGTTGAACTGGCCGGTCAGGTCGATGGCGACGCAAGCGTCCCAGTCCTCCGGCGCGATCTCGTCGACGCGGCCGGTCGGCCCGGCGATGCCGGCATTGTTGACCAGGCAATCGAGCCCGCCGAGCGTCCCGATTGTCTCCTCGAACAGCCGCGCCACCGCCTTGCGGTCGGAGACGTCGCAGACCGAGCGCGTGATCGCAGGATCGCTCTGCGCCATTTCGGCGAGCGCCTTCTCGTCGACATCGCAGATATGGACCTTGGCGCCCTCCGCCGCGAAGGCCCGTGCCGTCGCGCGGCCGATACCGTTGGCACCCGCCGTCACCAGCACGCGCAGGCCCTTGATCGTCAAATCCATCGTTTCCGTCCCTTTGCCTTTTGTCGTTTGCCGGTCATTGCCGGCCGTGATTGCGATCGCTTGCCGGCCCTAGCCTGAGGCGAGCCTTCCCGTGCCCTCGATATGGTCCGCCGCCTGCTGGATATCCTCCGCCAGGGCCTTGCGGGCCGCCGCCGGGTCGCGTTCGCGCAGCGCCACGACCAGCGCCGCATGCATCAGCACCGCGCTGCCGCGGTCGAGCCGGCGGGCCTCGGCGCGCATGTCGAGATTGAGGATCGGCCCGGCCTTGAGCCAGAGGCGCTCGATCGTCTCGACCAGAAGCGGCATCCCGGCAGCCTCGTAGAGCGCGAAATGCAGATTTCGGTTGGCAGCGACCGCGCCCGCGAGGTCCGGTGGGTCGGCGCTCGCGGCCTTGCGAAAGGCCTGCTCATGGCTGGCGATAACGGCGATCTGGTTCGGCGTCGCGATCTTCGTCGCCTCCTCGGCGGCGAAACCCTCGACGACGAGGCGAACCCGGGTCAGCTCGCGGAACTGCGCCAGGGTCAGCACCGGTACCCGCACCGCCCGGCCCGGCAGGACCTCGAGCGCCTTGTCGGCGACGAGCCGGTTCACCGCCTCGCGCACCGGCATCATCGAGACCCCGAGTGCCTCGGCGACGCGGCGAAGCGAGAGCTTTTCGCCCGGTGCGAGGCGCCCCGAGACCAGCAGCGCGCGCAATTCCTCGGTCACCCTTTCGCCCAGCGTCTCGCGGGCGAGCGAGCCGATCTCGTCGAGAGCGCCGCCCTCCGGCGCCGCGGGGGCAGCGGCGGCCAAGCCCGATGTGGGCGAACGGCGCGAGGACTGGACAGGGGCGGTCATGTCTGCCAACCTAACTGTGATCACAGATCACGACAAGCGGCACGAAGACCGCAAACGAGACGAACGACAGCGAAACGCCGACGCCAAGAGGCGCGGCATGCGTTCTGGGAGGAACCAAATGTCAGATCAAAAGAAAACCGGCCTTTCGCGCCGTCAGGCACTGGCCGGCATCGGCGTGACCGCGACGGGGCTGATCGCGAGCCCGTCGATCATCCTGGCGCAGACGCCCGATGCGATCCGCTTCGGACACCTGACGCCGCGCACCGGCTTCCTTGGCCCGCTCGGCGAGTACGGCGTCATGGCGGCCGACCTCGCCGCCGAGGAGATCAATGCCGCCGGCGGCATCAACGGCCGCAAGCTCGAGCTGCTGAAGGAAGACTCGGTCAATCCCCAGACCGCCTCGACCAAGGCCGAGCGCATGGTCGAGCGCGACAAGGTCGCCTGTATCATCGGTGAGATTTCCTCCGCCTCGGCGCTGACGATCGCGCAGGTCGCCGGCCGGACCAAGACGCTGTTCGTCAACACCGGCGCCAATTCGGACGCGCTGCGCGGCGAGAACTGCAACCGCTACATGTTCCATGTCGAGCATCAGAACTCGATGTATGTGAAGAGCTGCGGCCGGGCGCTGATGGAGCAGGGCCTGGTCAAGGGCAAGAAGTGGTTCTCGCTCACCGCCGACTACGCCTTCGGCCATGACCTTCTCAAGGTCGCCAAGCGCTTCATGGAGGCCAATGGCGGCCAGTTCGCCGCCGACAAGCTGGTCCCGACCGACGCGACCGACTTCTCCGCCCTGCTGCTCGAAATCCGCGCCGCCAAGCCCGACCTCGTGATCTCGAACCTCGCCGGCAACCAGATCACCAACTTCCTCAAGCAGTATTCCGAATTCGGTCTGACCTTCCCGGTCGCCGGCTTCGGCTTCGACACCGCGCTCGCCTGGGCCGCCGGCAAGGACAATTTCGGCGGCATCTGGCCCTGCGTCTGGCACCATCTGATCGAGACCCCCGGCACCAAGACCTTCGTCGCCGCCTTCACCAAGAAATACGGCAAGCCCCCGGAGAACCAGGCCTGGGGCGACTACATGGCCGTGAAGATGATGGCCCAGTCGATGAACGAGCTGAAGAGCGCCGAGACCGCCAAGATCCTCGAGCATCTCGAGAAGGGCGCCAAGTTCGATGTGCTGAAGACGCGCGAAGGCTATTTCCGCGCCTCCGACCATCAGCTGATCAGCGAGATGTACGCGATCACCGCGCTGCCGGCCGCCAAGGTCAAGAACCAGTGGGACCTCTTCACCTCCTCGCCGCCGATCCCCGGCCCGAACGAGAGCATGGAGGTCATCGCGACCCAGGGCGACGAAGCCGTCTGCAAGATGAGCTGAGCAGCCCGCGCTTCTCTGCGGGGTCATCCCGGACAAGCCGCGGCAGCGGCGCCGATCCGGGATCCATGCCTGAACCGTTCAGGCATGGATCCCGGGTCTCCCTTCGGTCGCCCGGGATGACCGCGCGGTAGACGGATCGAAACTGCAAAGGCATTCCCTTGCTCACCCTTTTCATCCAGCAGGTGCTGAACGGGCTGCTCGACGGGGTCTATTACCTCCTGATCGCGCTCGGCCTGTCGCTGATCTTCTCGCTCGGCGGCATCGTCAACCTCGCGCACGGCGCCTTCTATGCGATCGGCGCCTATCTCACGATCGTGCTGGCGCCGCATATCGGCTTCGGCGGCGCGATCATCGCCTCGCCAGTGCTCGTCGCCTTGCTCGGCATCGTCATCGAGCGCGGGCTGTTCCAGCGCTTCTACCGCTCGGACCCGATCCTGTCCCTGCTTTTGACCTTCGGCCTCGCCATGGTCGCCGAGCAGACCCTGCGCATGATCTTCGGTGCGCCGCCGCTCTCCTTCTCGATTCCGCCGGAGCTGCGCGGCCAGATCTTCATCGGCGACTTCATCTATTCTCGCTACCGCGCCCTGCTGCTGCTGATCGCGGCGGCCTGCGTGATCGGCCTCTGGTTCCTGCTGCAGCGCACCGCCTTCGGCCGCGTCGTGCGGGCCGGCGTCCAGAACCCCGACATGGTCGGCGCGCTCGGCATCTCCCTGCAGCCCTACATGATGGCGATCGCCGGCATCGGCATCGGCCTGGCCGGCCTCGCCGGCGTGCTCCTGGCGCCGATCTACTCGATCCATCCCGCCATGGGGCAGGAGATCATCACCCCGGCCTTCGTCGTCGTCGTCATCGGCGGGCTCGGCTCCTTCTGGGGCGTCGTCGTCGCGGCCATCATGGTCGGCCTCGTCAAGGGCATCACCATCGGGCTCGGCTTCACGCAATGGTCGACGGCCGTGATCTACCTGATGATGCTGCTCGTCCTCCTCTTCCGTCCGCGCGGCCTGTTCGGCGAGCGCATCCAGCGCTTCGAGTGAGGCCGCGATGAACCCGACCGCACGCGACTATCTCCCGCTCGCCATCGCCGCCATCGGCCTGGCCGCCCTGCCCTCGCTGATGCATGCCATCGGCCTCGGCACGACCTCGGCCACCGAGGTCGTCGTCTTCGCCATCGCCTGCATGGCGCTGAACATCCTCGTCGGCACGACCGGCCTGGTCTCCTTCGGCCATGGCGCCTGGTTCGGCCTCGCCGCCTATGCAGCCGGCCTGATCCAGCGCAACTGGCTGCCCGGCCAGTTCGCGCTGCCGATCCTGCTGGCGCTTGTCTTCGTCGGTCTCGTCGCCGTCACCTTCGGCGCACTGATCCTGCGCCGCAGGGGCGTCTACTTCTCGCTGCTGACGCTGGCGCTGACCGCGATGATCTATTCGGTCGCCTTCCGCTGGACCTCGGTCACCGGCGGCGAGGACGGGCTCGGCGGCATCAAGCGCCCGCTCTTCGCCGGCATCGACTTCGAGACCGCCCTGCCCTTCTACACGCTGGTCGCGACGATCGGCTTCGGCGTGGTCTACTGTCTCTGGCGCTTCCACCGCTCGCCGGTCGGTACGGTCCTGGTCGCGATCCGCGAGAACGAACAGCGCGCCCGCTTCCTCGGCTACGCCACCACCCGCTACAAGCTCGTCGCCTTCACGCTTTCTGCGGTGCTGACCGGTCTCGCTGGCACGCTTCTGCTGTTCAACAACCGCATGACCTCGGCCGAGCCGATCTCGGTCGCCTTCTCCGGCGAATTGCTGGCGATGGTCGTGATCGGCGGCATGCGCTCCTTCCTCGGGCCCGCGCTCGGCGCGCTCTTCTTCGTCGTCTTCCGCGACTATCTCTCCAGTGTCACCGAGAACTGGTTGTTCTGGTTCGGCCTGCTCTTCGTCGCCTTCATCGTCTTCTCGCCGGATGGCCTCGTCGGCGTCGGCCAGCGCCTGCTCAAACCCTTCCGCAAGGTCCCGGCCGAGGATGCCGCGATGTCGGCCCGCAAGGCCGGCGCGGTCGAGCTGCCGGCCTTCATGAAGCCGGCCGATGCCGGCGACGGCACGATCCTCGCCGCGAAGGGCCTCGCCAAGAGCTTCGGCGGCATCAAGGCGGTCGAGAATGTCGACATCACCATGCGCGACCGCAAGCTGCATGCGCTGATCGGCCCGAACGGCGCCGGCAAGACCACGGCCTTCAACCTGATCTCCGGCCTGTTCCCGCCCGATCGCGGCGAGGTCCGCCTGCGCCAGCGCGACATTGCCGGGCTCTCGCCCGAAGCGATCACCCAGGCCGGCATCGGCCGCGCCTTCCAGATCACCAACCTGTTCCCGACGCTCTCCGTCGCCGAAAACGTCCGCCTCGCCGTGCAGGCGCGGGCGCCCGAACGCTTCGGCTTCTGGCGCGCGGCGGGAGACCTGGAAAAAATCAACGACGAGTCCCGCCAGGTCATTTCGACCATGGGCCTCTCCGGCATCGAGGCGGCGGAAGCCGGTTCGCTGAGCTATGGCGGCCAGCGCTTGCTCGACATGAGCCTGGCACTGGCGACGAGCCCGCGCGTGCTCCTGCTCGACGAGCCGCTCGCCGGCCTCGCCGCGGCCGAGCGCGAGCGCGTCGGCAACCTCATCAAGTCGATCTCGCGCGACCTGCCGGTGCTGCTCGTCGAGCACGACATCGACCGCGTCTTCGCCATCGCCGACCATGTCACGGTGATGAACGAGGGCTCGGTGCTGGTCGACGGTACGGTCGAGGACGCCCGCTCTTCGCCCAAGGTGCAGGAAGTCTATATCGGCTCCGGCGCGCATGCGCTCGCCGAGAAGCCGCGCGAGAGCGCCGCCGGCTCCAAGGTCCTGCTCGGCCTCGACAAGGTCGACACCTTCTACGGCAAGAGCCACATCCTGCGGCAGGTCTCGCTCGACGTGCACGAGAACGAGATCGTAGCCCTGCTCGGCCGCAACGGCGCCGGCAAGTCGACCCTGCTCAAGACGATCACCGGCATCGCCCCGCCGGCGCAGGGCTCGATCACGCTCGCCGGCGGCGACATCGCCCGCCTGCCGCCGGCCAGGATCGCCCGCGCCGGCATCGCCTATGTCCCGCAGGGGCGCGGCCTGTTCGCCGGCATGAGCGTCAAGGACAATATGGAGCTCGGCCGCCTGCGCCGCATCACCGGCAATGGCGTGCGCTGGGAGGACGAGAAGATCTTCTCCTTCTTCCCGCGCATCAAGCAGCGCTGGCATTCCCCTGCGGACTACCTCTCCGGCGGCGAACAGCAGATGGTGGCCGTGGCCCGGGCACTGTCCGGCGATACCAGGGTGCTGCTGCTCGACGAGCCGTTCGAGGGTCTGGCCCCCGCCGTCGTCGAGGAGCTGTTCGAGGCCTTCGACAAGCTGCGCCGGGAGATCGCCATCGTGATCGTCGACCACCATCTCGATCTCGCGCTCGCGCTCTCGGACCGCACCGTCGTGCTCGAACGCGGCCAGGTCACCCATACCGGCCCCTCGCGGGCGCTGAGCCAGGATCTGGCGCTGCGCCGGCAGGTGCTTTGGCTGTGATGAGCTGTCCGATAGACGGCAAAGGCGCGGGGAACCCTCTCCTAGAAGGAGAGGGCGGGGTGAGGTGTAGGCGGTTCGACCAGCTACACGAGCGCTCACCGCACGGCCCTGTTCAAGCCAATGACTTCTCTCCCGCACACCTCACCCCTGTCCCTCTGCTTCCAGGAGAGGGGTTCCCCGCGTCCGACCACACCAATCGAGACATCGCCTTATGACCAAGATCGCCATTGTCGGCTCGGGCCTGATCGGCCGCGCCTGGGCCACCGTCTTCGCCAGCCATGGCTTCGAGGTCGCGCTCTATGATCTCAAGCACGAGGCGGCGCAGGCGGCGCGCGCCCATATCGGCACCAATCTCGAGGAACTCGCCGGCCATGGCCTTGTCGACGATCCCAAGGGGGCCCTCGCCCGCATCCGTGTCGCGGCCGACCTCGCTGATGCGCTGAAGGACATCGCCCTCGCCCAGGAGAACGGTCCCGAAACGGTCGAGGCGAAGCGCGAGCTGTTCGCGGAGATGGACCGGCTCGCACCGGCGGGCGCTATTCTCGCCTCCTCGACCTCCTTCATCATGGCCTCGGCCTTTTCCGAAGCGCTGCCGGGACGCTCCCGCTGCCTCGTCGCCCATCCGGTCAACCCGCCGCATCTGGTGCCGATCGTCGAGCTCGCCCCGGCGCCCTGGACCGATCCGGCTGTCGTCGCCGAAGCCAAGCGGATCTACGAGCAGGCGGGCCAGGTGCCGATCACCCTGCGCAAGGAGAAGGCCGGCTTCGTGCTCAACCGGCTCCAGGCGGTTCTGCTGGCCGAGGCCTTCCGCCTCGTCGGCGAAGGTGTCGTCAGCGCCGAGGATGTCGACAAGACGATCCGCGACGGGCTCGGCCTGCGCTGGTCCTTCATGGGCCCGTTCGAGACCATCGAGCTCAACGCGCCGGGCGGCATTCCCGATTACTGCGCCCGCTATTCGGAGTCGCTCGACCGCATGGTCAAATCCTCGGAAGGGCTCGGCAACCCGTTCAAGCCGGAGACGGTCGCCGAAGTCATGCGCGAATGGCGCGGCGCGCAGGAAGCCGAGCGCGTCAAGCGCCTGAGCGACTGGCGCGACAGCCGCCTCGCCGCGCTGCAGGCGCACAAGCGCGCCTCGCAGCGCAAGCCGGACTGAAAGGCTTCCGTCATTGCGAGCGCAGCGAAGCAATCCAGGAGGACTTGCCGCTACGCCCTGCCGCCCCTGGATTGCTTCGTCGGCTCACGCCTCCTCGCAATGACGACCTGACGCCATACTGATCCCATCTGCCTCGACCGGAGCCCCGACCATGGCGAAGAACCGCAAAGTCATCATCACCTGCGCCGTCACCGGCGCGATCCACACCCCCTCCATGTCGCCCTATCTGCCGGTGACGCCCGATGAGATCATCGACGCCGCCGTCGGCGCGGCCGAGGCCGGCGCGGCGCTCGTCCACGTCCATGCCCGCAATCCGAAAACCGGCCAGCCCGACCAGTCGCCCGAGGCCTTCGAGCCCTTCCTCAAGGTGATCAAGCAGCGCTCGAACTGCGTCATCAACATCACCACCGGCGGCGCGCCGACCATGCTGGTCGAGGAACGCCTGAAGCCCTGCGCCCACTTCAAGCCGGAGGTCGCCTCGCTCAACATGGGCTCGATGAACTTCGGGCTCTACCCGATGCTGAACCGTTTCAAGGAGTTCAAGCACGACTGGGAGCGCCCCTATCTCGAAGGCTCCGACGACCGCGTCTTCAAGAACACCTTCAAGGACATCGCCAACATCCTGACCACCTGCGCCGAGAACGGCACGCGCTTCGAGATCGAGTGCTACGATATCGGCCATCTCTACACGCTGGCCCATTTCGTCGACCGCGGGCTGGTGAAACCGCCCTTCTTCGTCCAGTCGGTCTTCGGCCTGCTCGGCGGCATCGGCCCGCACCCGGAAGACGTCATGCACATGAAGCGCACGGCCGACCGGCTCTTCGGCGACGACTATCACTGGTCGGTGCTCGGCGCCGGTCGCCACCAGCTGCCGATCGCCGCGATGGCGGTGGCGATGGGCGGCAATCTGCGCGTCGGCCTGGAAGACTCGCTCTGGCTTGGACCGGGCCAGCTCGCCAAGTCGAACGCCGATCAGGTCCGCGCCGCCCGCCAGATCGTCGAGGGCCTCGGCCTCGAGATCGCAACCCCGGACGATGCCCGCGAGCAGCTCCAGCTCAAGGGCGCCGACAAGGTCGCGTTCTAAGCCTCCGGTCCGGGTGCGTCAGCGCCCGGCCACCAACCTGAAAAAGTCGGGCGGCCCCATCTGGCCGCCCTTCAGCACCATCTCGATCCCGTCGAGCCGGGGATCGTCGCTATGGGCGCGGCAGAGCGGCGCGCCTGGGACCAGGGCTGCGCGATGCGACAGCCCCCAGATGTCGAGCATGCGCACGGCGAGCGTCGAGGTATCGCCGCCCGCCACCACCAGCCGCCCGATCGCGGCCTCCGCCACGATGGCGCGCAAGAGTTCACCCGTCGCACTGGCGACGCTAGCGGTATCGCCCGGCGCGCCGGCCGGCCGGTCGGTGACCAGCATGACATCGCCTTCCCCCAGCAACCGCCGCGCCTCGTCGCGCAGCACCACAGCATAGCCCCGCTCCCCGAGCAGGCGGGCGGGATCGACGGCGATCCGGGCATAGCCCGAAGCCGCCTCGACCTGCGCCCTCGTGACCGGCGAGAGGCTGCCGACCAAAGCCAGCACCGGCCCGCCCGCTTTCGGCGTCGCCGCAGCGGCCCTCGCCTCCCCAATGCGACCGAGCAGCGGCGTTCCCGCCAGCGCATGCGCCACCGAACTCGGGCCGACCACGAGCATGGGCGCAAGCGCCGCCCGTGCGGCGATCGCCCGGCCAGCCACGGCGAGATCCTCGACGCGCGCAATATCGAAGAGCAGAGGGCCGGCGCCGTTGGCGAGACGTGCCGCGAGGCCACCGGGATCGCCATAGCTGCGGTAATCGACCAGCCCGACCACGCCGATCCCCTGCGCCGCGAGATGCAGGCGCAGATCGGCCTCGCCCATGGGCGTTGCCGGATGGACGCTCATCGTCGGATGCCGGTCGATCCGGTGCACGGTGCCGCCAGTGCCCGCGGCGGCGAACAGGTTGCCGAACAGGCAATAGCGCCCGAGATTGGGCTGGCCGCCAATGATCGGCAGGAGGCTGTTGGGAAAATGCGGCTGCAGCGCCCGCACCGCCGCGCCGATGCTGCCGAGATGCGGCGCGCTGTCGAAGGTCGAGCAGCATTTGTAATGAAGCAGCGCGATTCCGAGCCCGGCGAAGAAGCGCCCGGCCGGGTCGAGTTCGGCCGCCATCGCCTCGGGCGCCATCGCGCGCGTCGCGCCGGCGATGCCGAGCGCGTCGAGATCGCCGGCTCGGGCGAGCTGCTCCCGCGTCGGAATGCGCAGGAAGAGCAGCGCCTTCTGCCCGCCCTCGGCAAGCACCGAGAGCGTATCGGTCGAGCCGGTGAAATCGTCGCCATACCAGGCGTAGCGAGGCAGCGTTCCGGCCATGACAGCTCAGCCCGCCGCCGCGCCGAAGAAGTCGAGCGCCTGCTTCAGTTCCGGGTGCCGCTGCGCGGCCTCCGCGACCGGCACGCCGCCGGCCACTGCCTCCCAGGCCTGGCGGATGCTGGCGACGCCGGCCGCCGGCCCGCCGGGATGGGCGAGGATACCGCCGCCCGCCATGAAGAGCAGGTCGGCATGGCCGATCGCGTCGAAGGTCGGCTCGGCGGTACCGGCCCATTGCCCCGAGGAGAAGGCCGGCATGACGCGGTCATCGGCGCCGTCGGTCAGCGGCGTCACGCAGTCCCGCGCCGAGGAGACGACCTCCTCGTCCTCCTGCGCGAATTTCCCCTGCACGCCGTGGACATGCATGTGGTCGACACCGGCGAGGCGCCAGAGCGTCTGATAGGCCTGGAAGGAGATGCCGAGCAGCGGATGGCGGGAGATCGCGCCATAGCCGTTGCGGTGCCCGTGCAAAGCGAGATCGGTCGAGCGCCGCAGCGTCTCGATGGCGGAGAAGCCGCACCAGTTCAGGCTCGCCATCACGCAGGAGCCGCCCTCGCGCGCCACCAGATCGGCATGGCGGCGCATCGCATCGGTCTCGTCGGTGATGTTGAAGGCGATCATCACTGCCTTGCCGGTCCGGTCCTGATGGCGCCGCACCGCCGCCATCACCGCCGGCACGCGCTCTACGAGCGGCGCATGCACAGGGTTGGCGCAGATCTCGTCGTCCTTGATGAAGTCGAGCCCGGCCGCGCAGAGCCCCGCGACCAGCTCGGCCGTCTCGCTGGCACTGAGCCCGACATTGGGTTTGATGATCGAGCCGACCAGCGGCCCGCTGGTGACTCCGGCGAGCCGGCGCGTTCCGGCAATGCCCTGCGCCGGCATGGCGAAGCGTCGGCGGAAGGACCAGGGCAGCGTGATCGTGTCGAGCCGCAGACCGGTGACCTCGCCGAGATCGTAAAGATTGCCGGCGACGATCGAGGCCAGCGTCGCGAGATTGGCGCCGACATTGTCGACCGGGAAGGAGATGGTCACGCGCGCCCGCCGCCAGGGTCCGTCGACGCCCTTGCGCGCCAGCCAGGCATTGGGAAGGCTCGGCTCGTCCGCGGTCTCCAGAACCGCGACATGGCTGACGACCGCCCGCGCCCGCTCGCGCAACGCGTCGGTCTCCCCGGCGACGCGGGTGAAGGTGCCGCAGGACTGCTCGCCCGCCATCACTTCCGCAACCTTGCGCGGGTCGAGCGGCGTCTCGATCAGATAGGAGGCTTCGAAGCGGTCGGCTGCGGACATGTCGCTATACTCACCATGGCGGTCGTCCCGGACAAGCCGCCTTTGGCGGCGCCGATCCGGGACCCATGCTGAGCGTCTATCGGTGAGGCTCAGGCATGAATCCCGGGTCTCCCTGCGGTCGCCCGGGACGACAGCAGAGCCAGGGCGAAGACTTCAGAGCCTGCTCAGATCCGGGAAAGGCCGCACCGGGTCCTTGCCGTCCCAGTTGTCCGCGGCGTCACGGATCAGGCGGAACATCTCGCCCTTGGGACCGGCGACCTCGGAAAGCTCGATCACCGTGCCGGGATGGTAGTGGGTGTCGAAATAGACGAAGCGGCCGCGTTCCCCGACCTCGCCCGACATCACCGGCTTGAAGCCCTCGGCCAGCAGCCGCTCCATGTCGGCGTCGTAGTCCGAGGTCCAGTAGGCCACATGCTGCAGGCCGGTATGCCCGGCATCGGTGAAGTCCTTGTACATGGACGGCACGGCGTTGCGGCACTGGATCAGCTCGATCTGCAGCGGCCCGGAATTGGCGAGCGCCACCGAATTATGCGGCTCGTACTCCTCGCCCTTGTAGCGGTAGTTCCTGATCGGAACCTTGGGATTGTAGAAGAACGGCCCGACGCCGAGCACCCGGCTCCAGTAATCCATCGCCGCCTCGATATCGGGGACGACATAGCCGGCCTGGCGGATCTGGCCGAAGAAGCGGCTCATGGTTTTGGTCTTTCGCTTTCGAGAGGGGAATTAGAGGAAGCCGATGGAGATCCACGGCACGGCGGCGACGATGACGAGGCCGACCAGCAGGGCGAGCACATAGCCCCAGATGTATTTCAGCCCCTCGTCGGGATTGATCTTCGAGATCGCGCAGGCGCCGTAATAGCCGACGCCGAAGGGCGGCGCGAAAAGCCCGATGCCCATCGCGAAGATCACGACCATGGCATAGTGCACCTCGTGCACGCCGATCTGCTTGGCGATCGGGAAGAGCAGCGGGCCGAACAGCACGATCGCCGGGATGCCCTCGAGCACGCTGCCGAGGATGACGAAGGCGACGATCGAGATGGCGAGGAAGCCCCAGGTGCCGCCGGGTACCGCCGCCATGACCTTGGCAAGGTCCTGCGAGAAGCCCGACTGCGTCAGTCCCCAGGCCATCGCCGTGGCGCAGCCGATGATGAAGATGATCGCGCCGGTGAGCGAGGCGGTGTCGACCAGCATGCCCTTGAGCCGGCGCCAGTCGAACTGGCGGTAGATCAGGATGCCGGCCAGCACGGCATAGGCGATGCCGATGGTCGAGACCTCGGTCGCGGTGGCGACGCCTTCGACCACTGCAGCGCGGATCACGAAGGGCAGCGCGATGGCGGGCGCCGCGATCAGGCAGAGCCGGCCGATCTCGCGCTTCGAATATTTGGTGACGTGGCTGAGGTCCTCAGCCCTATTGCGCCGCCAGACGACGAAGCAGAGCGCGATGCCGAGCACGACCGCCGGCAGCATGCCGCCGGTGAACAAGGCAGCGATCGAGACGCCGGTGACCGAGCCGATGGTGATCAAGACGATCGATGGAGGGATCGTCTCGGTCTGCGCACCCGTCGCCGAGAGCAGCGCGACGAGATCGCCCGGCTTGGCGCCGCGCTTCTGCATCTCCGGGAAGAGCACCGGCGCGATCGCCGCCATGTCGGCGATCTTCGAGCCGGAGATGCCGGAGACCAGATACATCGCGCCGACCAGCACATAGGAGAGCCCGCCCCGGACATGGCCGAGCAGCGAGGCGAGGAACTGGATCATGGCGCGGGCCATGCCGGTCATCTCGATCAGCGCGCCGAGGAAGATGAACAAGGGCACGGCGAGCAGGATCAGATGGCTCATGCCCTCGTCGAGCCGGCCGACCATCACGATCATCGGGGTCGAGGTCGTCAGCGAGAGATAGCCGAATGTGGCGAGCGCGAAGGAGAAGGCGATCGGCACGCCGGCGAAGACGTTCGCCGCGACGATGCCGACGAAGAAGATCAGGAGGTTGAGCTTGCCGAGCGGCTTGAGGGCCGGGCCCGCAACATAGAGCAGGGCGACCAGCGCCACGGTTATCCCGGCCGCCAGCACGACGGTCTTCCAGGAGCCGAAGCGCAGCAGCCGGCAGAAGGCGGCGAACAGCATCAGCACTATGCCGATCGGCAGCGCCGCGGCGCGCCAGCTATTGGCGATCTCCAGCGCCGGGGTGACGATGAAGCGCTCCTCCTCGGCATAGTCCAGCGCATCCGGCAGGATCATCACCAGGAACGCGATCGCGGCAGTGATCGCGAGCGCTTCGAGCAGGATGCGCGCCTGCGGCCCGACGCGGGAGACGAGGCCGGTCATCCGCATGTGCTCGCCGCGCCTGAGCGCGACGACCGCGCCGAGCATGGAAAGCCAGAGGAACAGGATCGACGCCAGTTCATCCGACCAGACCAGCGGGGCGTGGAAGGCGTAGCGGGCGGTGACGCCAGCGCCGAGGATCACGATCTCGGCAAGGACGAGCACGGCCGCGATCGCCTCGACCAGCGAGCCGACCGCATGGTCGAGCCGGCCGACGAAGCGTCCGAGGCCCGTCGCAGGCATGGCCTGCGTCGGCATCAAGGCGATGTGCCCGGCCATAGCGATTTCCTCATCTTTTCTCATCGTCATCCCGGCCGGAGCGTAGCGCAGAGCCGGGATCCATGCCTGAAGCGTTCCGGAATGGATCCCGGGTCTCCCTGCGGTCGCCCGGGATGACACGACGGTTTTGCTCAAGCGAGCTTGCCGACCGCGCCTTCGAGCAGACCCCAGGCCTCGGCGCCGAAGCGCTCCTGCCATTCCTTGTAGAACCCGCCTTCGCGCAGCTTGGCCCGGAAGCTGTCCGGATTGGTCTTGTTGAAGGAAAGCCCCTTCGACTGCAGATCGGCCTGCACGGTTTCGTTCAGGCTCTTGATGTCGCCGCGCTGCGCGACACCGGCATCGTTGATGGCTGAGGCGACGATCTTCTGGATGTCGGGCGGCAGGCCGCGCCAGGCGCGGCCATTGGCGATGAACCAGAACCCGTCCCAGATATGGTTCGAGATCGCGCAGTGCTTCTGCACCTCGAACAGCTTGGCGACCTGGATGATCGGCAGCGGGTTCTCCTGCGCGTCGACCACCCTGGTCTGCAGCGCCGAGTAGACCTCGGAGAACTGCAGGCTGGCGGGGGCGGCGCCGAGCGCCTTGAACATCGAGATCGAGAGCGGCGAAACCGGCACGCGAATCTTCAGCGAAGCCATGTCGGCGGCCTGCTCGATCGGCTTGCCCGAGGTCGTCATCTGGCGGAAGCCGTTGTCCCACATCTTCTCGAAGGCATAGAGGTTCACCTTCTCGATCGCGGCGCGGACATGCGCGCCGACAGGCCCGTCCATCGCCTTCCAGACCTGGTCGTAATCGGCGAAGGCGAAGCCGACCGCATTGATCGCCGCGACCGGGACCAGCGTCGCGATCACCAGCGCCGACGGGGTGAAGAAGGTGATGCCGCCATTGCGGACCTGGCTCAGCATGTCGGTGTCGCCGCCGAGCTGGTTGTTCGGGAAGATCTTGATCTCGACCCGGCCGTTGGTCTCCTTGGCGACACGCTCGGCCGCCTGCTGGGCGCGGATGTTGAGGGGGTGGCTGAGCGGCAGGTTGTTGCCGTATTTCAGCTCGATCTCGGCGGCCCGCGCGATCATCGGCATGCCGATCAGCGAAGCTGCGGGAACGGCGGCAAGGCTTTGCAACGCAGCGCGGCGGGTCAGTCCGGTCATGATGTCCTCCCAGATTCGCTTGATGCGATTTGATTGCTCTTGAGCGTCTTGCACTCAGGATAGAAATCACGTCTGATGGTCATCAAGCTCATTCTGTGATGGTTTTTGATTGAATGAACATCGCGACCTCAAAGCTCGCGGAAGCCCAGGACACCGGTCTGGATGTCGCCCCGCGGCGGCGCCAGATGGCCCGTGTCGAGGATGTCGCGAAACTCGCCGGCGTCTCGACCGCGACCGTAGACCGGGTGCTGAACCAGCGGCCCGGCGTCCGTGCGGTGACGGTACAGCGCGTGCTCAAGGCCGCCGGCGAGCTCGGCTACGTCATGGAGGGCGCCCTCCCCGCCAGCGCGCTGCGGCCGCTTAAACTCGCCTTCCTGCTGCCCGCCGGCAGCAATCGCTTCCTGACCCTGCTCGGCCGACAGATCGCCGGCGCACAAGATCAGCTCGCTTCCTTCAACATGCGCGCCCGCGTCGAATACATCGAGAGCTTCAAGCCTGAGCTCCTCGCCCAGCATCTGCGCCAGTCGGCGCGCGACGTCGACGGCATCGCCTTCATGGCGCTGGAGCACCCTTCCGTGCGCGAGGCGGTCGACGGCCTCGCCGAACGCGGTGTGCCGACTGTGACGCTGATTTCCGACATCGCCAACAGCCGCCGCGTCGCCTATGTCGGGCTCGACAACCGCTCGGCAGGGCGCACTGCCGGATATCTTGTCGCCCGCTTCATCGGCCGCCGCCCGGCCAAGGTCGCGATGATCGCCGGCAGCCTGAGCTATCGCGCCCATGAGGAGCGCGAGATGGGCTTCCTGCACCTGTTCCAGGAGCTTTATCCGGCGATCGAGGTCGTCGGCCTGCGCGAGGGCCATGACGACGAGGGCCAGAACTACCGGCAGACCAAGACCCTGCTGGCGCAACATCCGGACCTCGCCGGCATCTACAATATCGGCGGCGCCGCCGAGGGCATCGGCCGGGCCCTGAAGGAGGCCGGGCGCCAGCATGATGTCGTCTTCGTCGGCCACGGCCTGACGCCCGACACCCGGGCGCTGCTGATAGACGGCACCATGGATGCGGTGATCACCCAGCACCCGCAGGCGACGCTGATGACCTGCGTCTCGATCTTCGCCAATCTCCGCGCCAGGCGCCCAGCGACCGAGGGCACGAGCCGGCCGAGCACCGAGATCGTGCTCCGCGAGAACCTGCCCTGAGGCTCGCGGTGCCTCGCCGCCCTCAGCGCCCGGTCAGGAAGTAGCCGGACAGGAAATAGGCCGCGGCCGAGATCGCGCCGGCCGCCGGCATCGTGACGATCCAGGCGAAGACGATGCCGCGCGCCACGCCCCAGCGCACCGCCGCCATCCGGCGAGCGGCGCCGACGCCGATGATCGCGCCGGTGATGGTGTGCGTCGTCGAGACGGGGATGCCGAGATAGGTTGCCATGAACAGGGTGATCGCCCCGCCGGTCTCGGCGCAGAAGCCCTGCTGCGGCGTCAGCCTGGTGATCTTCGAGCCCATGGTGTGGACGATGCGCCAGCCGCCGCAGAGCGTGCCGAGCGCCATCGCCGCCTGGCAGGAGATCACCACCCAGAACGGCACCGAGAAGGTGTCGCCCATCATTCCGTGCGAAAACAGCAGCACGGCGATGATGCCCATCGTCTTCTGCGCGTCATTGGCGCCATGGCCGAGCGAGTACAGCGAGGCGGAGACGAATTGCAGGGCCCGGAAGGTGCTGTCGGCCTTGATCGGCGCGACTTTGAGGAAGCTCCAGGAGACGATCAGGACGAGCAGCAGCGCCAGCGCGAAGCCGATCGCCGGCGACATGAAGATCGCGACGAAGGTCTTGCCCAGCCCCCACCAGACGATCGAGGAGAAGCCCGCCTTGGCGAGACCCGCCCCGACGAGACCGCCGATCAGCGCATGCGAGGAGCTCGACGGAATGCCGGCGATCCAGGTCAGCACGTTCCAGGCGATCGCGCCGGTCAGCGCCCCGAAGATCACCCGGTCGTCGACGATCGCCGCCTGGATGATGCCCGAGCCGACGGTCTGGGCGACATGCAGCCCGAAGAACATGAAGGCGATGAAGTTGAAGAAGGCGGCCCAGAACACCGCCCATTGCGGCGCCAGCACCCGCGTCGAGACGATGGTGGCGATCGAATTCGCTGCGTCGTGCAGGCCGTTCAGGAAGTCGAACAGCAGCGCGACGGCGATCAGGAAGATCAGGGCGGTGGCGACGCTCGAAAGGTCCACGGCGCGTGCCGCCTAGAGATGTTCGAGCACGATGCGGCTGACCCGCTTGGCGACGTCCTCGAGCCGGTCGACCACCTTCTCAAGATGGTCGTAGATCTCGGCACCGACGATGAAGCCCATGGCGTCGCCGCTCCGATGCGCCCGAAATAGCGCCTTCAGGCCGTCGCCATGGATTTCGTCGGAATGCTCCTCGATCGCGCCGATCTCTTTGGAGAGGGCTCCGATCGCGATCGCATGCTTCTTGATGTCCCGCAGCATCGGCAGCAGGACGGCGACACGCTCCGAAGCCTGCACGATCACCGCGCCGAGCTCTGCCATGCCGGGCTCGAAAGCCTCGACCTCGTAGAGCGCGATCGCCTTGGCGGTCTTCTTCATCTGGTCGATGGCATCGTCCATCGAGCCGATCAGCTCTTCGATGTCGCCGCGGTCGAACGGGGTGATGAAGCTGCGCCCCGTCTCCAGCATGACCTCGCCGGCGACCTCGTCGGCCAGATCCTCCTGCTTGAAGATCTCGGCACAGCCAGCCTCGACCGGCATCCGCCCGGAGAGCAGCGCATCCAGCGCCTTCGCCCCGGCCACCAGCGGGACCGCATGCGCCTCGAACAGATCGAAGAACTTGGGTTCTTTCGGAAGCAGCTTCTGGAACCAGCCGAGCACCGCGCACCTCGTCGTGATCGCACGGCCAGCCTCGCCGCCCTCGTCGCAGCGAAAAACAAGCCGAATTGCCGGCAGCTTGTGTGACAGTTTCGTGACTGCCGCAACTGCATGCTGCGCTGTCTCACCGGTTCTTTCGCCTTGCCGCCCTGTGTGGAGCGAATGGGCTACCTCGCCGGAGCAAGGCCCGCAGGGGCCAAAGCACCCTCCCTTGCGTCATCTTGAATTGGCAAGCTTTGCGCGAAGGCGCATAGCTGTCGCGGCTGGCGGGGCCTTGAAGGGAGGACTGGCCATGCACGCGATCGTCAGAGCCTATTCCGGCAAGGGCGCCAAGGAGCTGTTCGACCTGCTTGAAAAGCGCAAGGCCGAGGTCGAGCAGTTGATGCGGGCGGTGACGGGCTTCTCGAACTACGCACTGATCCGAACCGCAGATGGCGGGGTTTCCGTCACTGTCTGCAAGGATAAGGCCGGCACCGATGAAAGCCTCAAGAAGGCGAAGGAGTGGATCAAGGAGCACGCCGCCAATACCGGCGTCGGCGCTCCCACCGTCCTGGAAGGCGCGGTCCTCCTGCACGTGAAGTGAGGCGGCGCCAGACGACCGAGGGGCCGCCGCCGGCGGCCCTTTCTCTCGCCGAGCGGTCGCGTTGCCGATCTATGCGGGCCGATTTCCCGGCTATATGACGGTTCGATGAGCCGCCGCGCCCTTTCTCTCTGGCTTGCCCTTTCCGTCTTCGGCTGGCTCGCCGCCGGGCCGGCGGAGGCGCGCCGCGTCCAGGTCATCACCTCGTTCCCACCGTCCTTCTTCGAGCCGTTCCGCACCGCCTTCCGCACCCGCCATCCCGACATCGCCGTCGAGATCGTCCAGCGCAAGACGACCGCAGCGCTCGCCGACATCCACGCCCAGAAGCGGCCGGAGACCGATCTGTTCTGGGCCTCCGCGCCCGATGCCTTCGAGCTTCTGAAGCAGGCCGGGCTGCTGGCGCAGCTGCAGCCGCGCGCGACCGGCGCGCCCGAGACCATCGCCGGCTACCCGGTCAACGACCCCGCCGGCCGCTATCTCGGCTTCGCCATTTCCGGCTACGGGCTGGTCTACAACCCCGGTTATCTCGCAGCCCGCAATCTGCCGGTGCCGCGCAACTGGTCCGATCTAGCCGCCCCCGCCTATGCCGGCCATATCGGCCTGACCTCGCCGGCCCGGTCCGGCACCACCCATCTGATGGTCGAGGCATTGCTGCAATCGCTCGGCTGGGAGCGCGGCTGGGCGCTCTGGTCGGCGATCGGCGGCAATCTCGCGACGCTCACCGCGCGCAGCTTCGGCGTCACCGCCGGCGTCGCGCGCGGCCGCTTCGGCATCGGCATCTCCATCGATTTCCTGACGGATTCCGGCGCCGCCGAAGGCGAGGCCAACCGTTTCGTACTGCCCGAGGAAACCCTGTTCGCGCCGGCCAGCATCGCACGCCTCGCAACCTCGCCCAATCCCAAGGAGGCCGAGCTCTTCGTCGACTTTGTCCTCTCACCGGAAGGCCAGAGGCTGCTGCGCGAGCCGAAGATCGGCCGCCTCGCCGTCTCCCCGGCCGCCTATGGGCCGGACGAGACGCCGCCGCATCTCTCGGACACTGCAGGCCTGTTCAGTAAGACCCGCTTCGATGCCGGCCTGTCGGCCAGCCGCTACGAGCTCGTCAACATCATCTTCGACGAGTGGATCACCTTCCGCCGCGCCGAGCATGCAAGGCTCTGGCGCAGCCTCCAGGCGATGGAGGCTGCCCTGCTCAGCCATCCCGATGAGCAGACCGCCCGGCTCCTGACCCAGGCCCGCGCCGCCCTGACCCGCCCGCCCGTCACCGCCGCCGAGCTGGAGCAGCCGGAGCGCTTCCGCAATCTCGTGCGCGTCCCGCGCGGCATCGCCGCACCCGAAGCGCAGGCCCGGATCGAGGCGCAGATCCGCGGCGCCATCGCCAGCCATGCCGCGGAGGCTGCCGATGCGCTGCGCCGGGCGACCGAGCGGCTTGCCGCCGTCGGCTGGACCGGCGGCGAGGACGGTCTCTCCGGAGGGCGGCCGTGAGACGCTTCTGGTCCGGCAGGCGCTTCGGCATAGGCGGCCGCCTGATCGCCGCTTTCCTCGGGGTCGGGCTGTTCGCCGTCGGCGCCGGCATCGTCGGCGTCATCTCCTATGAGCGGCTGAGCAAGGAACTCGCCGCCATCGCCCGCGACCACCTACCGGGCCTCGCCTCCGCGGCCCGGCTCGCCGAAGCCAGTGCGCGCGTGATCTCGGCCGTGCCGGAGCTCGCCAATGCCGAGCGACGCGACGTCTATGAGCGCAGCCGGCGCGCGGTCGGCGAGCGCCTGGACGAGCTCGACCGCGTCCTCTCCGAGCGCAAGCAGGGCGGCTTCGACGTGCCGGCCTTGTCGGCGGTGGCGGCCGCGATCCGCGGCAATCTGGCGGCGATCGACGCCGTCTCCGAGCGCCGTTTTCCGCTGGGCGAACGCAACCGGGGCATCGGCGAGGAGTTGCGCTGGCTCCAGGCCGATTTGCTCGACGAGATCGAGCCGCTGACCGACGACGCCCGTTTCAACATCGAGACCGCCCTGGGCCAGGCCAATACGGCCGCAGTAGAAGCCGGCCGTCCCAACGCCATCCGCGAGGAGACGCGCAAGAGCGAGGCCCTGATGACGCTGAATGCCCAGGCCAACCTGATCGTCGGCCTCTTCGGCCGCCTCGGCGCGGTACGGACCCGCGAAGACATGGAGCAGACCGGCCATGTCATCGGAGAAGCCGTCGACCAGCTCGAAGTCGAAGCCAAGGCCCTCGCCGGCTGGGCCGACACCATCACCGTCCGGCAGATCACCCAGCGCCTGATCGGCCTCGCCGACACGACGACCGGACTGCCCGGGATCAAGCGGGCCGAACTGGCCGCGCTGGCCGACGCGCAGCGGCTGATCTTCGAGAGCCGGCGCCTCGTCACCGAGCTCGGCACGCTTGTCTCGCAGGAAGTGCAGCGCACCGAGGCCGTGGCGAAGGCCGCCGCCGAGCGCTCGGCCGAAGCGATCCTGCTCGGGCGCAATCTGCTGCTGGCGATCGCCGCCGCCTCGCTGCTCGGGGCGCTGCTGATCGGCTGGTTCTATGTTCGGCGCCATCTCGTGGCGCGGCTGCGCGTCTTGACCGAGGCCGCGACCAGCATCGCCAGCGGCCAGTCCTCCGCCGTCCTGCCCAAGGCCGGCAATGACGAGCTCGGCGATCTCGCCCGTGCGCTCGCGGTCTTCCGCCAGACGCGCGACGACCTGATCCAGGCCGCCAAGCTCGCGGCCCTCGGCCAGATGGCGGCGGGGCTCAGCCATGAGCTCAACCAGCCGCTCGCCGCGATCCGCTCGCATGCCCATAACGGTGCGCTGCTGCTCGAACGCGACCGGCCGGACGATGCCCGCCAGGCCCTCGCCCGGATCCAGGCGCTGACGACCCGCGCTGCCGAGCTGATCGCGCATCTCCGCCGCTTCGCGCGCAAGCCCGGCGTCGTGCTCGCCCCGGTGGAGGTCGGCGACGTCGTCGAAACCGCGCTCTCACTGTTCGAACCACGGCTCGAGGCCGAAGGCGTGACGCTGAAGCGCGAACTGCCGTCGAGCCGGCTCTACGTCCACGCCGAGGAAATCCGGCTGGAGCAGGTGCTGGTCAACCTCGTCGCCAACGCGCTCGACGCCGTCGCCGGCCGCCCTGGCGCGACGCTGACGATCGGCGCGCGGCGGCGCGGCCGCAGCGTCGAGCTCTGGGTCGAGGATAGCGGCCCCGGCATCGACCGCCCGCATCTGGAGCGGATCTTCGACCCGTTCTTCACGACCAAGCCGGTCGGCTCCGGCCTCGGCCTCGGTCTCTCGCTTTCCTACAACATCATCAAGGATCTGGGCGGCACCCTCGCCGTGGCGGAAACAGGGCCGAAAGGCACGCGTTTCCTGATCACACTCGAGGGCACGACCACCCATGTCATGGCCCCATTGGATACGAACGCATGAGCCCCCCGAAGGTCATCCTCGTCGATGACGACGCCGAGGTTCTCGAAGCCTGGCGTCTGACGCTGGAGCTCGATGGTTTCGAGGTCGTCGCCAAGCGCTCCGGCGATGCTGCACTCGCACTGCTCAACCGCGACAGCGCAGCCGTCCTCGTCAGCGATGTCCGCATGCCCGGCCGCGACGGCTTCGGGCTGCTGGCGGCGGTGACCGCGATCGACGCCGAAATTCCGGTCGTGCTGATCACCGGCCATGCGGACGTACCGATGGCGGTGAAGGCGATCCGCGACGGCGCCTGGGATTTCGTCGAGAAGCCGGCCGACCCCGTCCTGCTGATCGAGACGGTGAGGCGCGCCAGCGAGTATCGCCGGCTGATCATCGAGAACCGCTCGCTGCGCGCCGGCGTCACGCCGGAAGACCCCTGGGCCGCCCGGCTGGTCGGTAATTCACCGGCCATCGCCAAGCTGCGCGGGCGGCTTGCGCTTCTCGCCGATGCCGACACGGACGTGCTGCTCTTCGGCGAGACCGGAACCGGCAAGGAGGTCGCTGCGCGCGCCCTCCACGATCTCGGCAAGCGCGGCGCCGGCCGCTTCGTCGCCGTGAACTGCGGCGCCATCCCCGAGACCATGATCGAGAGCGAGCTCTTCGGCCACGAGGCCGGCGCCTTCACCGGCGCCCGCGAGCGCCGGATCGGCAAGATCGAGCATGCCAGCGGCGGCACGCTCTTCCTCGACGAGATCGAATCCATGCCGATGGCGGCGCAGGTTCGCCTGCTGCGGGCCCTGCAGGAGCGCCGCATCGAGCGGCTCGGTTCGAACCGCGAGATCGCCGTCGACATCCGCATCGTCGCCGCGACCAAGGCCGACCTCGCTGCCCTCGCCAAGGCCGGCGGTTTCCGCGAGGATCTGGTCTACCGGCTCAATGTCGTGACCTTGCGCCTGCCGCCGCTGCGCGACCGGCGCGAGGACATTTCCATGCTGTTCCGGCACTTTCTGGCGCTGGCGGCAGCGCGCGTCGGCCGCTCCGCGCCGCCGCTCGGGCGCGATCTCCTGCAGCGCCTTTCGCGGCAGGACTGGCCCGGCAATGTCCGCGAATTGCGCAATGCCGCCGAACGCAGCCTGCTCGGCATGGACGAGGAGTTCGAGGATGCCACTGTCTCCGCGCCCGGCGGTGTCGAGCGGACGCTGGAGGAGGAGGTCGCGCTGGCGGAGGCCGAGGCGATCGGCGCCGCGCTGAAGCGTCATGGCGGGCGCATCGGCATCACCGCCGCAGCCCTCGGCATCACCCGCAAGACGCTCTACCTGAAAATGCGGCGCTACGGGCTCGGCAGCTCCGCCGCGCTCGCCGATTGAGCAGCCAGATTACCGGGCTTGGGCCACCGCGCCCATGTTACCGAGCTGACCCATCGGCCCCACCGGCAGGTTACCGAACTAACCCCGGAATTGGGCCCATCCGGTAACATCCCGTCGGATTCCCGAATGGATTCAACGATGCCCATGGTTGGCATCGCAGTTGCTGTCCAGGACGCATCGGCCTCGACGTCGAGCTGAAGAAACTGTCCTGGAGGAAACCATGCTCAATCGCAGGGCCGCGCTGGCGGCCACCCTCGGTCTGTCGCTGAGCGCATCGTTCGCGACTATTGCCGTCGCACAGGCACCCGCCGGCAAGGTCACCGTCGTCACTTCCTTCTCCAAGGACGTCACCGACCCCATCAAGAAGGCCTTCGAGAAGGCGGTTCCCGGCGTCACCCTCGAGGTCCAGAACCGCAACACCAACGCCGGCGTGAAATACGTCGAGGAAACCAAGGCCAACAACCAGGTCGACCTGTTCTGGGCCTCGGCGCCCGACGCCTTCGAGGTGCTGAAGGGCAAGAAGCTGCTCACCGCCTACAAGCCCAAGGCGGCCGGCATCCCCGAGAAGATCGGCTCCTATCCGATCAACGACCCGCAGGGCTTCTATTTCGGCTTCGCGGCCTCCGGCTACGGCATCATGTGGAACGACCGCTATGCCAAGGCCAACAAGCTGCCCGAGCCGAAAGACTGGCAGGATCTCGCCAAGCCGGTCTTCTACGACCATGTCTCGATCGCCTCGCCTGCCCGCTCGGGCACGACGCACCTGACCATCGAGACCATCCTCCAGGGCGAGGGTTGGGAAAATGGCTGGCGCACGATCAAGGAGATGGCCGGCAATTTCCGCTCGATCACCGAGCGCTCCTTCGGCGTTCCGGAGGCGGTCAATTCCGGCCAGGTCGGCGTCGGCATCGTCATCGACTTCTTTGCCTTCTCGGCCCAGGCCTCGGGCTTCCCGGTCAAGTTCGTCTATCCGAGCGTGACCACCGTGGTTCCGGCCAATGTCGGCATCATCGCCAACCCGCCGAACAAGGCCGCGGCCGAGGCCTTCATCGAGTTCCTGCTCTCGCCGACCGGCCAGGAGGTGCTGCTCGAGCCCGGCATCCGCCGCCTGCCGGTCAACCCGGCGGTCTACGCCAAGGCCGGCGCCGATTACCCCAACCCCTTCACCGATCCGCGCTTCCAGAAGATGATCGGCTTCGACGTCGACAAGTCGGAGGCCCGCACCGCCGTCGTCGACACGCTGTTCGACCAGCTGATCTCCTTCCAGCTCGACGCGCTGAAGGGCGTCACCAAGACGCTGCACGAGGTCGATGCGGCGCTCGCCAAGAAGCCCAACCCGCAGGCCAAGGCCCTCGCCGACGAAGCCCGCAAGCTGGTCGCCGCGTTGCCGGTCACCCAGATCCAGGCGGCGAGCCCCGAGCTGCGCGGCGCCTTCACCGGCGGCAAGGAGAAGGGCGCGCGCCAGGCCGAACTCGAAGCGCAGTGGGCGAGCTTCGCCCGCGACAACTACGCCAAGGCCAAGGTCAAGGCCGAGGAAGCCCTCAAGGCGGCGAAGTAACTCGCACGACCTCCACCGTCATCCCGGACGGGCGGCGTAGCAGCGCAGCTCCGGGATCCATCGTCGAACGCAGTTCCCTCCGATGGATCCCGGCGCTCCGCTTCGCTGCGGCCGGGATGACGGCCCGCCCTTCGGCCGACGCTCAGGACCACCATGACCGCCATACCTGCCAAGGCACTCCCGCGCCGGAAGACGCTGTCGGCCACGCCCGGCCAGATCGCGCTGGCGCTCGCCATCGCCGCCTTCCTCCTGATGTTCCTGGTGCTGCCGGTGGCGACGGTGATCTACGTCGCCTTCACCGAGAAGGGCACCTCGACCTTCACCCTGGTCAATTTCTACGACTTCTTCCGCACCGAGCTGTTCATGCGCTCGCTGTGGAACTCCTTCTACGTCTCGGCGATGTCGGTGGTCTGGGCCTCGGTCTTCGCCCTGCCGCTCGCCTATCTGACGACGCGCTTCGTCTTCCGCGGCGCCGCCATCGTCCAGACGCTGGGCTTCCTGCCGCTGATCATGCCGCCCTTCGTCGGCGCGGTGGCAATGCAGCTCTTCTTCGGCCGCAACGGCTCGATCAATCTGCTGCTCGATGACTGGTTCGGCTTCAAGATCGATTTCATGGAGGGGCTGAACGGCGTCATCTTCGTCCAATCGGTCCATTATTTCCCGTTCATCCTGATCAATCTCTCGGCGGCGCTGCGCAATATCGACCGCGCCATGGAGGAGGCCGCGCAGAATCTCGGCTCCTCGGGTTTCCGGCTGTTCCGGCGGATCGTCTTCCCGCTCGCCATGCCGGGCTATCTCGCCGGCGCCTCGTTGGTCTTCGTCAAGGTCTTCGACGATCTTGCGACGCCGCTCCTGCTCAACGTCAAGGACATGCTGGCGCCGCAGGCGTACTTGCGCGTCACCTCGATCGGCATCGCCGACCCGATGGGCTACGTCATTTCGGTCGTGCTGATCGTCGCCTCGGTCACCGCCATGTGGCTCTCGGCGCGGGCGCTGAAGGGTCGCGACTACGCCACCACCCAGCGCGGCGGCGGCGGCCTCGCCAAGCGCGAGATGACGCGCTGGGAGGCCGTGCTCGGCTACGGCACCGTCTTCCTGATCCTGGCGCTGGTGCTGGCCCCGCATATGGGCCTGCTGCTGCTCTCCTTCGCGACGATCTGGTCGTACTCGCCGCTGCCCGACGCCTTCACGCTCGCCCATTACGGCCGCGTCTTCGGCGAGAGCTCGGTCTACATCAAGAACACGCTGATCTATGCCACCCTCGCCGGCGGCATCGACATCGTGCTCGGCGTCGCGATCGCCTATCTCGTGCTGCGCACCAAGCTGATCGGCCGCGAATGGCTCGACTGGATGGCCTCGGCGGCGCTCGCCATCCCCGGCGTCGTGCTTGGCATCGGCTATCTCAGGACCTTCTACGGCGTCACCCTGCCCGACGGCACGCCGCTGGCCTCGCTCTGGATCACCATCGTGCTGGCGCTCGCCATCCGGCGCCTGCCCTATGCGCTGCGCGCCTGCTATGCGGCGCTCCAGCAGATCTCGGTCTCGCTCGAGGAGGCGGCGGAAAACCTCGGCGCCACCAAGGCGCGCACGGTACGCCGGGTCGTCGTCCCGCTGATGGCGGGCGGCATCCTCGCCGGCTTCGTCACCTCGTTCTCGACCGCGGCGGTCGAGCTCTCGGCGACGCTGATGCTGGTGCAGTCGAACTCCGACGCGCCGCTCGCCTACGGGCTCTACGTCTTCATGCAGTCGGCCGCCGGCCGGGGGCCCGGCGCCGCGCTCGGCGTCGTCGCGGTCATCCTCGTCGCCGCCTGCACCTTCCTCTCGCATCTCATCATCGAACGCAGCCAGAAGGCCAAGGGAATGGGCCACTGACCATGAACGCAAACGTCTCCCTGACCACGCCGGCTGTCTCCGTCGACATCGAAGGCGTCAACCTGTCCTACGGCACCAACCATGTGCTCAAGGATGTCAGCCTCGCGATCCGGCCGGGCGAGTTCTTCGCCTTCCTCGGCCCGTCCGGCTGCGGCAAGACCACGCTGCTGCGGCTGATCGCCGGCTTCAACCAGGCCGATACCGGCCATATCCGCATCGGCGGCAAGGAGATCACCGACCTGCCGCCCTGGAAGCGCGATGTCGGCATGGTCTTCCAGTCCTATGCGCTCTGGCCGCATATGACGGTGCGCCGCAACGTCGCCTTCGGTCTCGAGGAGCGTGGCGTGAAACGGGCCGAGGTCGAGCGCCGCGTCGAGGCCGCGCTCGGCCTCGTCGGCCTCGCCCATCTCGCCGACCGGCGCCCCTCGCAGCTCTCGGGCGGCCAGCAGCAGCGCGTCGCCGTGGCACGAACCGTCGCGGTCGAGCCCAAGGTGCTGCTGCTCGACGAGCCGCTCTCCAATCTCGACGCCAAGATGCGCGTGCAGGTTCGCCGCGAGCTGCGCGACCTGCAGCAGCGCCTCGGCCTGACGACGATCTTCGTCACCCACGATCAGGAGGAGGCGAACACGATCTGCGACCGCATCGCCGTGATGAGCGATGGCGTGGTCCAGCAGGTCGGCACGCCGATGGAGCTCTATGAGCGGCCCGCCAACCTCTTCGTCGCGAATTTCCTGGGGACGGCGAACATCCTCGAAGGCAAGGTTACCGGCTACGGCGAGACCCGCATCTTCGAGATCGAGGGCGGTTTCTCCGTCCCGGTTCCGGCCGACCGGACTGTGCCCGAAGGCGCCCGCCTGGTCTTCCGGCCGCAGCATGCCGGCCTCGTCGCGGCCGGCGCCGCCGCACCCGGCCTGATCGCCCTGCCCTGCCGCGTCGTCCATCGCGAGTTCCTCGGCGCGAGCGTCCGCTACGGCGCCCGCATCGGCAATTCGGAAGTCTCGGTCGATCTGCCTTTCCAGTCGGGCAGCGATCTCCACGAGATCGGCACGGATGCGACGCTGACGCTGCCCCGGCACGCCTTGATGTGGCTGGCCGCCTGAGCTACCGGCCACGGCTGGATTATGACGATTTTGTGTCACATGTTATCAACACGGCTCCGCGAGGAGCCTGTCCAACGGGAGAAGACGCCTTGTTCGATCTGAAATTTGTCCGCCTCGCCGCGGCCGCCCCGCTCGCCTTCGCCTTCATGGCGTCGACCGCGATCCCTGCCCAGGCGCAGGACAGCTGCACCAACCGCGGCCAGCTCGACACCAATTACTGCGATGCGAACAACGATCTCGTCGCCGACGTCCCGACCGACGCCTCCAAGCTGAAGGACCCGTCGGCGCTGGTCTGGGCCTACACCCCGGTCGAGGACCCGGCCGTCTACGCCAACATCTTCAAGCCGCTGACCGACCATCTCGCGACCTGCACCGGCAAGCGCATCGTCTATTACCCGGTCCAGTCCAACTCGGCCGAGATCGAGGCCATGCGTTCGGGCCGCCTGCATTTCGCCGGCTTCTCGACCGGCCCGACCGGCTTCGCCGTCAACCTCGCCGGCGCGATCCCCTTCGCCGCCAAGGGCTCTGCCGAGGGCGTGCGCGGCTACAACCTCGTCGCCGTCGTCAAGAAAGACAGCCCCTACCAGAAGCTCGCCGACCTCAAGGGCAAGAAGGTCGCCCACACCTCGCCCTCGTCGAACTCGGGCAATCTCGCGCCGCGCGTGCTCTTCCCCGAGCATGGGCTGGAAGCCGAGAAGGACTACAAGCCGCTGATGTCCGGCGGGCACGACAAGTCGATTCTCGGCGTCGTCTCGGGCGACTACGACATGGGCGCCGTCGCCGGCGACGTCTATGAGCGCATGATCGTGCGCGGCACGATCAAGAAGGACGACACGCGCGAGATCTATCGCAGCGCTGTCTTCCCGACCTCGTCCTTTGCCTATGCCCACGATCTGAAGCCCGAGCTCGCCAAGAAGCTCACCGACTGCTTCTTCTCCTTCCGCTTCACGCCGGAAATGACCAAGGAGTTCAACGGCGACGACCGCTTCCTGCCGATCACCTACCAGAAGGACTGGGCGATCGTGCGCGACGTCGCCGAGAAGTCGGGCACGCCCTACAACAAGGCGGCCTACGACGCCGAGTCGAAGCGCGAGGCCGATGCCGCCGCCAAGAAGAAGGCGCAGCCCGCGCCGGCCAAGGCTCCCTGATCGGAAAGCAGCCGCATCTCATGAGCGCCCTGCCAAACGAAGCGTCCGGCACTTGCCGGACGCTGATCATCCGCAATCTCGTCAAGGAATACCGGGCCGGCCAGCCCGTCCTGCGTGATATCTCCCTGACCATCGACGAGCCCGGCACGGTCGCCATCATCGGCCCGTCCGGCACCGGCAAGTCGACGCTGATCCGCTGCATCAACCGGCTGGTCGACCCGACCTCCGGCTCGATCATGCTCGACGGCGTCGATCTGGCGAAGCTCCAGGGCGATGCGCTGCGCCAGGCGCGGCGCCGCCTCGGCATGGTCTTCCAGGAGTACAATCTCGTCGAGCGGCTCACCGTAATCGAGAACGTGCTCTGCGGCCGGCTCGGCTATGTCCCGGTCTGGCGCAGCTGGACCCGGCGCTTCCCGGAAGCCGACATCGCCCGTGCCTTCGCCCTGCTCGAATCCGTCGGTCTCGGCGATTTCGCGACCCGCCGGGCCGACCAGCTCTCCGGCGGACAGCGCCAGCGCGTCGGCATCGCCCGCGCCGTGATGCAGGAGCCGGACCTCGTCCTCGCCGACGAGCCGACTTCCTCGCTCGACCCCAAGACCTCGGTCGAGATCATGGAGCTGCTCGCCGAGGTCGGCCGCGACCGCGGCATCCCGGTCCTCGTCAACATCCACAATGTCGCGCTGGCCAAGCGCTACGCACGCCGCATCATCGGCATGTCGAAGGGCCTGATCGTCTATGACGGTCCGCCTGCCGGGCTGCAGGATTCCCATCTCGCCGAGATCTATGGCGGCGAAGGCTGGATGGAATGAGCGCCCTTCCCGCCACCGGCAGCCTGCGTAGCCGCGCCTTTCCGCCGAACTGGCCCCTGCGCATCGCCGCGGTGCTGTTCCTGGCCTATGTCGCCTACGCCGCCCAGATCCTCGACATCCGTTGGGAGCGCTTCGTCCAGGGCCTCGACAACGGCGCGCGCTTCCTCGGGCGGATGTTCCCGCCCAATACCGCCGCCGACAAGATGCAACTCCTGCTCGACGGCATGCTGGAATCGCTGCAGATCGCGATCATCGCGACCGGCGCGGGCGTACTGCTCGCCTTGCCGCTCGGCCTGTTCGCTGCCCGCAATTTGATGCCGCTGCCGGTCACCGTGGCGGCGCGCGGGCTGATTGCCCTCTGCCGGACCTTCCACCCGGTCATCGTCGCGATCCTGTTCGTCAAGGCCGTCGGCTTCGGCGCCCTCGCCGGCATCCTCGCCCTCATCGTCGCGACGCTCGGCTTCATCGCCAAGCTGATCGCCGAGGCGATCGAGGAAATGTCGATGAAGCCGATCGAGGCGCTGCGCGCCGCGGGCGCTCCGTTCCTCTCCGTGGTGATCATGGGCGTGGTGCCGCAGGTCTTGCCGCGTTTCATCGGCTTCGCCGCCTATCAGCTCGATTCCAATCTGAGGAACTCGGCGCTGGTCGGCCTCGTCGGCGGCGGCGGCATCGGCGCGACCCTGTTCACCGCCTTCCAGCGCTTCGACTACGACTTCGTGCTGACCATCATCATCGCGATCATCGCGGCCGTGATGGCGGGCGAGGTGCTCTCGGCCTTCATGCGCCGGATCTACCAGGACGAGGCGCCGACCGGCGAGGTCAAGCGCGGCCCCGCCGGCCCGATCTGGCACCGCTTCACCACGACGGAGCGGACGCTGCGGCTCGCCTTCTGGGGCATCGCAGCACTCGCGCTCGGCTGGTCCTTCCAGACCATCGAGATCATCCCCGAGTTCCTCTACGACGCGCCGCAGCAGACGGTGGATCTCTTCGCGAGGATGTGGCCGATCGACTGGAGCTACTATGCCAGCACGGTGCAGACCGCGCTGGTCGAGACGCTGCACACCGCGACGCTCGGCACGATCCTCGCGATCCTTTTGGCGACGCCGGTCGCTCTGATGTGCGCCCGCAACGTCTCGACCTCGATCTGGGTCAACACGCTCGGCCGCTTCATCCTGGTCGCGACCCGCTCGGTGCACACCCTGGTCTGGGCGCTGCTCTTCGTCGCGGTCTTCGGCCCCGGCGCGCTCGCCGGCGTCATGGCGGTCGCGGTCCACTCGATCGGCTTCACAGGAAAGTTCCTGGCCGAGGCGATCGAAGAGGCCAAGCCCGGCCCGATCGAGGCGCTGCGCGCCGCGGGCGCACCCCGCCGCGCCGTGCTGCTCAAGGGCTTCTGGCCCCAGGTGAAGCCGGCCTTCCTCGCCGTCAGCCTGTTCCGCTGGGACATCAATGTCCGCGAGAGCGCCGTGCTCGGCCTCGTCGGCGCCGGCGGCCTCGGCGTCGCGCTGCAGGCGGCGATGGATAATCTCTACTGGGACCAGGTCGGCCTCGTCCTCGTGGTGATCTTCGCCGTCGTCGTCGTGACCGAGCTCGTGACCTCGGTGATCCGGGCCCGCGTCATCTGACTGCGGTCGCAAGCCATCACGGCCGACAGAACCAAGGCCCGCGCGACGCAAGTTGCGCGGGCTTTTCCTTTGCACGTCGCGTCGCCGGCCGCCGCCGGGCGGCGCCCTCCGCGCGCTGCCGACCGCAGAGCCCCACGGCACTGGTGATGGTGCAGCACGCCACCGCCCAAGCGGGTGCCTTCCGCCGCGCGCGGCCGGTTGCGCTACACCTTGCTGACGTGCGGCGCTGAGGAGGCCGCAGCGGAGGCGGCGGCGCATGCCGCCCGCGGCCATGGGCCGGCGGACCATGCTCAGCGGCCTGTCAGCCCGGGCCTGCGCGAAGGCAGGCGCGGCCGGCGCTGGGCTCAACGCGCAGTCCGTTGGCATGAAAAATCCCCGCCCGGAAACCGGGCGGGGATGACGACGTCTCATCATGCAGGGCGGCGGGGCGCTGCCCGTCACTCGCCGAAATGCGTCGGCAGCCACATCGCGATGTCCGGGAAGGCGAGAAGCAGCCCGATCAGCGCGAACATGCTGACCACGAAGATCGCCGAGCCCGCGATGACGTCCTGGATGCTGCCGCGGCCGCGGATCGCCTGGACGACATAGAGATTGATGCCTACCGGCGGGGTGATCAGCGCCAGCTCGAGCAGGATCGTCAGGATCACGCCGAACCAGATCGGATCATAACCGAGGCCGATGACGATCGGCGCGACCAGCGGCGTGATCGTCACCAGCATCGACAGCGATTCCAGGAAGCAGCCGAGCACCACGAAGAAGGCGATGATCACCAGCATGGTCTGCAGCGGCGACAGGCCGAGCCCCGAGATGAAGCTGGTCAGCTGCTGCGACAGCCCGATCACCGAGAGCACGAAGTTGAGGAAATAGGAGGCGAGCACGATCAGCATGATCATCGCCGTCGCCTTCATCGCGCCGATGAAGCTCTCGTGCAGCAGCGCCAGCGAGAGCTTGCCATACCACCAGGCGAGCACGACCGCGAAGACGAGGCCGAGCGAGGCCGCCTCGGTCGGGGTCGCGAAGCCGGCATAGATCGAGCCGATGACGACGACGAAGAGCAGCAGGATCGGGACGAGATCGACGAGGCTGACGAAGCGCTGGCGCCAGGTCGCCTTGATCGGCTCGCCGCCGAAGCCGGGCTTGACCATGCAGATCACGACGATGATCAGCGAGAACAGCACCGCCAGCAGCAGGCCCGGAATGGCCGCGGCGAGATAGAGCTTCGGCACTGAGGTATTGGTGATCATCCCGTAGATGATCAGGTGGATGGAGGGCGGGATCAGGATGCCGAGCGTGCCGCCGGCAGCGAGGCTGCCGAGGAAGAGCCGCTCGTTGTAGCCGCGCCGGCGCACCTCGGGCAGCGCCACCGTGCCGATCGTCGCGGCCGTCGCGACGCTGGAGCCGGACGTCGCGGCGAACAGGGTCGAGGCGCCGATATTGGCATGCAGCAGGCCGCCGGGCAGGCGGTTGAGCCAGAGCGCGACGGCGCCGTACATGCGCTCGGCAATGCCGGCCCGCAGCAGGATCTCGCCGAGCAGGATGAACAGCGGCACGCTGGTGAGGGTGAATTCGGTCGAGACTTTCCAGAAGATCTCGGAAGCCGCGAGGAAGAGCGGCAGCGGCGAATAGATCGAACTGAGCAGCAGCGCGCAGATGATCAGCGTCGCGGCGATCGGCAGGCTCGCGCCGATCAGGACGGCCAGCAGAAGCGAGGCATTGGCGAGCATCAGGCCTTCTCCTCACGAGCGCCGAGCGCTTCCTGGGCCTCTTCCGAGGCCGACATGATGCCGAAGCGCGCCGCCAGCTGCGGATGCCGCCCGGCGGCAAGGGCAAGGCAGGCCTGAAGCGAGGAAACCAGCAGCGCCGCCAGGAAGACGACCATCCCGGCGAACCAGAGCGCCTGAGGGATCACCAGCGGCACTTGCAGCACGCTCGCCGAACGCGAGCCCATGCCCCAGGAGCCGGACACCACCAGCCAGCCGCTGAAGGCGAGGAAGGCGGCGGCAAAGCCCAGCGCCAGGATCGAGAGAACGTCGAGCAGGGAGCGCAGGCGCAGCGGCGCCTTCTGGTAGAGGAAGTCGATCCGGACATGGCTGCGGGCATAGAAGGCCTCGGCCAGCGACCAGGAAATCCCGATCGCGAAGATGTAGCCGGCGATCTCGTCGACGCCGCCGATATTGCGGCCGATCGTGTTGCGCGCCGCGACATCGACCGCGACCAGCATGCCGAGCAGCAGCAGCCCCCAACCGGCGACCAGCAACATTCCCCGCGCGAGGCGGCGCAGGGCATCGTCCAGCCGGCCCAGCGCGCCGCTCTCTCGCCCTTGCGGGCGCGTCACCGGATCCATCAATCTCTTCCCTCGTGCTGATTGCGCTCGCATCGGGTCAGCAGCACTGCGATGCGATTGGTGGGGCCGCGCCAGCCATCCGGCTGGCACCAGGGCGAAAGACCGGATCGCGGCCCGTCTGGCAATGCCCGCTTGCCAGCGCCCACAAGCGATCTCGCCCGGCGCATGACGCGCCGGGCGAGGAAACCATCAGGGAGCCGCGGTGACGCCAGCGACCTTGCCGACCGTGGCGTTCCACTGCTCGACGCAGGCCTTGTCGCAGCGCGCCGCCCACTTCTTCAGGACGACATCCTGGAGGATGCGCTTGCGCTCAGCTTCGTCGGCCGCCGAGGGCTCGGTCAGAGCCATCGCGGCCGGCGCACCGTATGCGCAGGCGGCGCGGCCGGTGTTGCAGTCGACGCCGGCCTTGTCGTCCGAGGCCGCCAGGGCCCAGAGTTCCTGCTCGAGCGTGCCGACGGCCTTGCGGGTCGCCTCCTGCCGATCCTTCGGCAGCGCGTCCCACTTCGCCTTGCTGGCGGCGATCAGGGTCAGGCCCCAGCCGAAGCGCATGGTGTAGAGGTTCTTGGTCACTTCCGGCCATTTGAACGAATAGCCGGTCAGCGTGCCCGTGATGCCGCAATCGACGACGCCGCGCTGCAGCGAGGGCACGACCTCGGCCAGCGGCACGCTGACGCCGACCGCGCCTGCGGCCGAAATGAAGTCGTTCATGCTGGCGCCGTAGAAGCGGACCTTGCGGCCCTTCAGATCGGCGAGGCTCTTCACCGGCTCGCGGCAGTAGAGCACCTGGCTCGGATTGGGATAGGCACCGAGCAGAACGAGATTGTGCTTCTTCAGCAGCGTCTCGGCGACGGCCGGACGGTAGGCGTCGAGCGCCTTCTGGCCGGTCGGAATGTCCTGGATCAGGGTCGAGAGCTCGAGACCTTCGATCACCGGGTCGTCCGCCACCGAGTAGCCGACGACGATATGGGCAATGTCGAAGACGCCGAGCTTGGCGAGGCGCAGCAACTCGACGCCGGACAGTCCGAGCTCCGAATAGGAAGTCACCTGTGCCGTGACCTGGCCGCCAGTGAGCTCGCCGAACTTCTTCGACCAGAAGGGCTGCTCGACCTTGCCATAGGCGTTGAGGTTCGACCAGGGCGCCACGACCTTGAGGCTGGTCTGCGCGGCGGCCTGGCCGCTTACGGCCACGGCCGCAGTGATTAAGGCTCCCCCGAGCCAGTTCAGGACGGACATGACACGACCCCTCTTCTTGGTTGAAGTCTTCCGAGTTCTTGGCGGAATACCCTGAAATTTCGACAGTTTGCCCGTCAAATACCCAGTTCGTATGCGATTATTAGCCTGTGCATATGATGCCGCCGAAAGCGGCGAACTGGCCGGGTTTCAAGCACCCGGCCGCGGCTTCAGCGCGATATCGAGCCAGCCGAGCCCGTTGACGCTCAATCTGTCCCCATCATTCAGCACCACGGTTGTCGTCTCCGCCTCGACGATCGCCGGGCCCTCGACCTCGTTGCCGGGGCCCAGGGTCTCGAAACGGAAGACCGGGACCTCGCGCCATTCGCCGAAGAAGGCACGCCGCATCCTTGCCGGGTCCGGTGCCCCGCCGGCCGCGGCGACGCGCGGCTCGTCACGCGGCGGCTCGACCAGGCCGACCACTGCGACGCGGGCATTGACCAGCACCACTTCCTGGCCGGGCGAGCAATAGGTGTAGAGCTCCTCATGGCGGCGGTGGAAACGCTCGACCAGCTCGGTCATCGCGCCTTCGTCGTCGAGGTCGAGCCCTTCCAGCGGCACGTCGACCTCGAAGATCTGCTCGCCATAGCGCATCTCGGCCGAGCGCTCGATCCGCAGCGGTCCCTTGAACCAGGCCGTCAGATGCTCCGACGCCTCGCGCTCGAGCGCCTCGAACGCGGCCCGCAGCGTCTTGCCGTCGAGCTGCGCCATGTCGCCGAGATGGCTGCGCGTCACCTCGTAACGCAGGTCGCTGGCGAGCATGCCCCAAGCCGAGAGCACCGAGGCGACGGTCGGCACCACGACCCGGCGCATCTCCATCTCGCGCGCCACCTCGACGGCGTGCAGGCCCGCCGCCCCGCCGAAGCTGAGCAGGGTGTAGCCGCGCGGATCGACGCCGCGGCGCAGCGTCATCAGCCGGATGCCGTCGGCCATCTTCAGGTTGATCAGCCGGTAGATGCCGGCGGCGCAGTGCATCCGGTCGATGCCGAGGCGGGCTGCGAGTCGGTCGACCGCAGCTTCAGCCGCGGCAGTGTCGAGCTTGCGACGCCCGCCCATGAAGGTCTCGGCGCCGAGATAGCCCAGCAGCACGTTCGCATCGGTGACGGTCGGCTCCTCCCCGCCATTGCCATAGCAGGCCGGGCCCGGGACCGAGCCGGCGCTACGTGGGCCGACATGGAAGGTGCCGCCGGCATCGGCATAGGCGATCGAGCCGCCGCCGGCGCCGATGCTGGCGATGTCGAGGCTGCGCAGCGCGATCCGCTGGCCGGCGAGACCGCGCTCGGCTGAAAGCGCGATCTCGCCATCCTCGATCAGCGAGATGTCGGTGCTGGTGCCGCCCATGTCGAAGGGCACGAGATTGCGGGTCTCGATCAGTTCGGCGACGCGGCGCGAGCCGGCAATGCCACCGGCCGGGCCGGAAAGCACCGTCGCCGCGGCGAGCCGCGCGGCCTCCTGCAGCGGCGCCATGCCGCCATGCGAGAGGATGATGAAGAGCGAGCCGGCAAAGCCCGCCTGCTCCAGCCGCGTCTCGAGGCTCTGCAGATATTTGCGCACGGCCGGACCGACATAGGCGTTCACCACGGTCGTCGAGACGCGCTCGTATTCCTTGATCTGCGGCAGCACCTCGCTCGACAGCGAGATGAAGGCCTCCGGCAGGGCTTCCGCCAAGGCCAGCGCCGTCTCGCGCTCATGCGCAGCGTTGCGGTAGGAATGCAGGTAGCAGACAGCGACCGAAGTCACGCCCTCCTGCTTGAGGCGCGCAATTTCCACATCGAGCGAATCCTTGTCGAGCGGCACGGAGACGCTGCCGTCGAAGGCGACGCGCTCCTTGACGCCGCGCCGCAGCTGACGCGGCACCAGCGGATCGGGCGGCGGCAGCAGGAGGTTGTAGCGCTCGGGCTTCAGCCCCTCGCGCATTTCCAGCACGTCGCGATGGCCCTGCGTCGTCAGCAGGCCGACCTTGGCGCCCTTGCCTTCGAGCAGCGCGTTTGTCGCGACCGTGGTGCCGTGGACGATACGCTCGATCGCCGCCAGGAAGCCCGGCAGCTCGAGCCCGACCCGTGTCGCCAGATCAGCGAGGCCGTTGAGCACGCCGATCGACTGGTCCTGCGGCGTCGAGGGCGACTTGGTGAAGGTGGTGACGCCGGCCTCGTCGATCGCGACGAGATCGGTGAAGGTTCCGCCGACATCGATGCCGACGCGGAAAAGCTTGGTCATGACGCGTGGGCTCCGCTCAGGCGCTCGTGAATTCGGTGTCAATGTCGCGCTGGCGCGCTTCGGCGGAGCGCCGTTCCGGCGCCCCCCAGCCACCGCCGCCGGAGGAGCGGATCTCGAGCCGGTCGCCCGCCGCGATGCCGATGCCGAACTCCTTGGTCTTCAAGGCACGGCTGCTGTCCCCGGAGACGATCCGGTAGTCATGCGGCGCGCCATCCTGCCCTCCGAGCATGCCGGCCGAGCCGTGCTTGGCGCCCTCGCCCGCAGTATGGGCATAGGCCGGAACCTCGACCACGAGGTCCATGCTCGTGCCGAGCCCGCCGCGATGCTCGCCATCGCCGCCCGAGCCGGGACGGAACTCATGGCTCTCGAAGCGCAGCGGGAAGCGCGCCTCGGCGACCTCGATGCTGCCGAACTTGATACCGCCGACCGAATGCCATTCGCCGGCCGCCGACCAGCCATCGCCGCGCGGCGAGCCGCCGCCACCCGGCCTTGCGTGGAACATGTGCCAGATGAAGCGCTTGCCGGTGCGCGGATTGTCTCCGGTGATCGAGATCCGGAAGCGCCGTCCCCAGCCGCCCATCGCCCGGTCGGGGCAGGCCTGGCTCAGCGCGCGGATCACCGCCTCGACGATCTCGTTGGCGGGATGGGTGGTGCACAGCGTCACCGGCACGTTGTTATCGGCGCAGACGATCGTGCCCGGCTTCAGCTTCACCGAGAGTGGCCGGAAGCAGCCATCGTTCTTCGGGATCTCGGCATCGACGAGATAGGCGAAGGCCATCGCCACCGCCGCCTGTGTGTTGGCATGGGGCGAGTTGGCAAAACTCTTCGACTGCGGATCGCTGCCGGTCAGGTCGATCTCGAGATCGCTGCCGCGCTTGGTGACCTTGGCCACCACCTTGATGTCGGTGCGGCCGCGCCCGTCATCGTCGAGCAGCGCCTCGCCGTGATAGACCCCGTCCTTCCAGCTCTCGACGATGGCGCGGGACTGGCGCTCGGCGCCGTCGAGGATCGCCTCGATCGCATTAGAGACGGTCTCGGTGCCGACATCGGCGAACAGCCGTCCGATCCGCTTCTCGCCGAGATGGGCCGCCCCGATCATCGCCGCGAGATCGCCGCGGAAATCGCGGGGAAAACGCACGTTCAGCGCCAGCATGTCGAGGATGTCCTCCCGCATGCGGCCCGCCTCCGCGAGGCGGATCGGCGGGATGCGCAGGCCTTCCTGCCAGATCTCCGTCGCCTGCGGGTTGTAGGCGCCGTGGGTCGCGCCGCCGATATCGCCCATATGGGCCCGCACCACGCTCCAGAGCAGGCGCTTGCCGTCGCCATAGACCGGCACGAAGGCGGTGACGTCAGGCAGATGGCTGCCGCCGCAATAGGGGTCGTTGAGCAGGTAGACATCGCCCGGCTGCACCGCGTCGCCGAACTTCTCCTCGACCGCGCGTACCGCCCAGGTCAGGGCGCCGACATGGATCGGGATATGGTCGGCCTGCGCGATCAGCCGGCTCTGGGGATCGCAGATGCCGATCGAGAAATCGCGGCTGGCGTTGAGGATCTGCGAGTAGGAGGTGCGAAGCATCGCCTCGCCCATTTCCTCGACGATCGAAATCAGCCGGTGCTGGACGACGGATCGGGTGATCGGATCTACGGAATTGCTCACGCCTCGGCCTCTCATCGCTGAAGGCGCTGGGATCGATATGATTATCGAGGCAACACCGACTGGATGAGGCTAGTTGGCGGCTCGGACCACGGTCCAATATCGAGTTTCTATCCTATTATAGTGCTGCGCATATCGCGCTGGCCGGCCGCTATACCGGCGTCGGGTCGAGATCGACTGCCTGGGTGATGCGCGCTTCGTCGATCACCGCAAGCAATTCCTCGATCAGCACCGAGTGCCGGTCGCGCGGCCAGGCGGCGTAGAGTTCGATCAGCGGCGTATCGTCGAGGATCGGGCGCAGCACGACGCGCTCCGGGGTAAGATGCCTGGCAGAGCGCGGCACCAGCGCGACCCCGACCCGCGCCGCGACCAGAGCGAGGATCGTCACCATCTGGTGCGCCTCCTGGACGCGCCCGGGAAAGAAGCCGGCGCTCTGGCACAGATGCATGATCAGGTCGCGGAAGCCCGGCGCCTCGTCGCGGTCGAAGATCACCAGCGCCGCCCCGTTGAGATCGGCGAGGCGGACCGCAGGCGAGGCAGCCAGCGGGTGGCTGTCGGGCAGCGCCACCAGGAAGGGCTCCTGATGGACGAGGCGGATGCCGAGGCTGTCGTCGAGGATCGGCGGGCGGACGAAGCCGAGATGGACCTCGCCCTTCTCCAGCGCCAAGAGCTGGGCCGGAGAGGACATCTCGCGCAGCGACAGCGTCACATCCGGCCAGCGTTCGTAGAAGGCTTCCAGGATCGGCGGCAGGAACTCCGCCGCCGCCGAGCCGGTGACGCCGATGACGAGGCTGCCTTCCTGGCCGCGGCCGACGCGCTTGGTCATCGCCTGGGCGCGCGACATCTGCTGCAGGATCTGGCGGGCCTCGCGCAGCAGCGTCTTGCCGGCTGGGGTGAGCTCGATCGGGCGCACGCTGCGATCGAACAGCGTGACCTGGAGCTCCTCCTCCATCGCCTTGATCTGCTGCGACAGCGGTGGCTGCGCCATGTGCAGGATCTCGGCCGCGCGGCCGAAATGGCGCTGCTCGGCCAGCACGACGAAATAGCGCAGATGCCTCAGTTCCATGGCTGGCTGATACAGCCCGGAGCCGGAACCGCCAAGCCCGTTCAGGCCGGCAGGAGCTTGCTGCCGATACGCCTGGCCGCATCGAACAGAGTTTCGAGATGCACCGGATGGCCGTCGGGCGCGACGATCGAGGTCAGCGACGAGATGCTGAGCGCGCCTGCCAGCGCGCCCGAGCGGTCGAAGATCGGCACGCCCACCCCGGTCAGGCCGATGAAGAAATCATCGGCCGCCAGCTCCCAGCCCTGCGTGCGGATCCGTTCGGCCTCGCGCCGGAGCAGTTCGGGATCGGTCTGGCTCGCCGGCGCGCGCCTGGGCATTTCGATCGACAGCGCGAGCCTGCGCTGCTCGTCATCGAGATAGGCGAGCAGCACGCGCGGGCCGCCGCCGCAATTCAAAGGCGCCTGCGCCCCGACGGCGAACCAGGTCGCATCGACATGCGGCAGCGAGGCACGCACGCGGTCGACACAGAGCCCGCGCCCCGCAACATGGACCCAGAGGAACGAGGTCGCGCCGGTCTTCTCGGCGATCTCGGTCAGATAGGGGCCGGCAATGTCGCGCAATTCACGCCCGGTCGTGACGGCGCTGCCGAGCTCTGCGAGACCGACCGCGAGCGCATAGGTCTGCGTGCGCTCGTCATGCTCGACCAGCTCGTTGAGCTGCAGCGTCTGCAGCAGCCGCCTCGTCGTGCCCTTGTCGAGCCCCACCTGCCGCGCAAGCTCGCTGAGGCCCAGCCGCGACTGGTCGGGACGAAAGGCGCGCAGCAGCGCGATCGCACGGTCGACCGCCCGGACGATCGGGACACCTGGCGGCAGGCGGGCAGCCCGGCCCTCCTTCACCCTGTCGGCTGTGCTCACGACCGGTCCACCATCACAGCCTCATCGTGTCGCCTGACAACACGGCATGTCAATCATTGACACGAATTTTGACTCTCGCTTTCAATGGCATGGAGCTTGCCAATCGGCGCATGATCGGGTGCGATCCCGTCAGGCTGAGAGAACAGGTCGAAACAAGGTCGCCTCGGCAGGGCTTCAGTCGCAGCCGAGAGCAGGCCACGGGGAACGGAGAACGACGATGACGGTATCGAGATTGGGACTCGCCCTCGCCGTGTCGGTGCTGGCGCTCGGCGCCGCGACCGCGCAGGAACCGAAGAAGGGCGGCACCGTCCATGTCGTGGTCCAGCCCGAGCCGCCAATGCTGATGCAGGGGCTGAACCAGAACGGCCCGACCAACATGGTCGCCGGCAACATCTACGAATCGCTGCTGCGCTACAATGAGAAGCTCGAGCCGCAGCCCTCGCTCGCCAAGAGCTGGGAGATCTCGCCCGACGCCAAGGTCTACACCTTCAAGCTGCAGGAGGGCGTGACCTGGCATGACGGCAAGCCCTTCACCGCCGACGATGTCGTCTTCACGCTCGACAAGTTCCTGCGCGAGGTCCATCCGCGCTGGCGCCCGATCGTCAACGCCCAGGTCGACAAGATCGAGAAGGTCGACGACCTCACCGTCAGGATCACGCTGAAGCAGCCCTTCGGGCCGCTGATCATGACGCAGGAAGTCGCTTCGGCGCCGATGATCCCGAAGCACATCTATGACGGCACCGACTACCGCGCCAACCCGGCCAACAACACGCCGATCGGCACCGGCCCGTTCAAGTTCAAGGAGTGGAAGAAGGGCTCCTATATCCACCTCGTCAAGAACGAGAACTACTGGCTGAAGGGCAAGCCGAACATCGACGAGATCTACTGGCAGATCATCCCCGACGCGGCGGCCCGCGCCGTCGCCTACGAGACCGGCAAGGTCGACGTGCTGACCGGCGGCTCGGTCGATGTCTACGACGTCGCCCGCCTCTCCAAGCTGCCCAATACCTGCATGACCACGAAGGGCTGGGAGATGTTCGCCCCCCATGCCTGGCTGACGCCGAACGTCCGCAACGGCATCCTCGGCAACAAGCAGTTCCGCCAGGGCCTGATGCACGCGATCGACCGCGAATTCGGCCGCGAGGTGGTCTGGGGCGGCCTCGGCAAGCTGCCGACAGGGCCGATCTCGTCGAAGACCCGCTTCTATTCCGCCGACGTGCCGAAATATGACTTCGACCCGAAGAAGGCGAAGGAGCTGATCAAGGCCTCCGGCTACAAGGGCGAGACGATCAAGCTGCTCAACCTGCCCTATGGCGAGACCTGGAGCCGCTGGTCCGAGGCGATCAAGCAGAACCTCGAGGATGTCGGCGTCAAGGTCCAGATCGAGAACACCGACGTCCCCGGCTGGACCCAGAAGGCCAGCAACTGGGACTTCGATCTCAACTTCAACTTCCTCTACCAGCTCGGCGACCCCGCAATGGGCGTGGCCCGCAGCTACATCTCGTCCAATATCGCCAAGGGCAACCCGTTCGCCAATGTCGGCGGCTACTCCAATCCGGAGGTCGACAAGCTCTTTGCCGAGGCCGCGATCGCGCCGACCGACGCGCAGCGCCAGGAGCTGTACACCAAGGTGCAGAAGCTGCTCGCCGACGAACTGCCGGTTCTCTGGCTGCTCGAGATGGATTTCCCGACCATCTATCGCTGCAACGTCAAGAACCTCGTCACCACGGGCGTCGGCGTCAACGACGGCTTCCGGGATGCCTGGAAGGAGTGATGGCTTCGACCGTCGCACCGTACCGTCATGCTCGGCCTTGTGCCGAGCATCCACGTCTTGAACTCCGCCCTGGACCAATGAAGACGTGGATGGTCGGGACAAGCCCGACCATGACGGGTGAGGCCCCGGCGGCCTGCGATCGATCGGCAGATCGCCAGTCTCTTCGGATCGTCTGAATGAACCTGCCCCAGTTCCTCGCCGGCCGCCTCGCGAAGGGGATCATTGTCCTCTTCGCCATCGCGGTGCTCAATTTCTTCCTGATCCGGGCCGCGCCGGGCGACCCGGCGCAGGTGCTGGCGGGTGAGGCCGGCGCCGCCGACGAGGTGCTGCTGCAGCAGCTGCGCGAACGCTTCGGCCTCGACCAGCCGCTGCTCCAGCAGCTCTGGATCTATCTCAAGGGCTATGCCTCGCTCGATCTCGGCTTCAGCTATCGCCAGCAGCGCCCAGTCCTCGACCTGATCCTCGAGCGCCTGCCCGCGACGCTGCTCCTGACCGGCGCCGCCTTCATCGTCTCGCTGGCACTGGGCACCCTGATGGGCGCCCTCGCCGCCCGCCGAGCCGGGCGCTGGCAGGACAGCCTGATCACGACGCTGGCGCTCGTCTTCTACGCGACGCCGCTGTTCTGGGTCGCGCTTCTGAGCCAGATCGCCTTCGCGCTGAAGCTCGGCCTCGTCCCCAATGTCGGCTACGAGACCATCGGCGCGAACTATACCGGCCTTGCCCGCGCGCTCGACATCGGCCGCCACCTTATCCTGCCGGCTCTGACGCTCGGCCTGTTCTTCACCGCGCTCTACGCCCGCATGATGCGCGCCTCGATGCTGGAAGTGGCGGGCGCCGACTTCGTCAAGACCGCGCGCGCCAAGGGGCTTTCGCCAGCGGTCGTCTCGCGCCGCCATGTCGCGCGCAACGCGATCCTGCCGGTGGTGACGCTGGCCGGCCTCCAAGCGGGACAGCTTGTCGGCGGCGCCGTTCTGACCGAGACCGTCTTCGCCTGGCCGGGCATCGGCCGGCTGATGTTCGATGCGCTGGTGCAGCGTGATTATTCGGTGCTGCTCGGCGTCTTCTTCATCTCCTCGGCCATGGTCGTCGGCTTCAATATCCTGACCGACCTCGTCTACCGCCTGGTCGACCCGCGCATCGAGGCGACCTCATGAGCTTCCTCAAGCGCTTCGCCCGCAATCGCGGCGCCCTGATCGGCGTCCTGATCCTGCTCGTCGTGATCGCGTTCGCGCTGCTCGCGACCTGGCTTTACCCGCAATCGCCCTGGCGCACCGTCGGCCGCCCCTTCCTTGCGCCGTTCGTCATGGAGCGATTCCCGCTCGGCACCGACACGCTCGGGCGCAACCTCGCCTCAGGCCTCGTCCACGGCGCCCGCGTCTCGCTGATGATCGGCGTGGTCTCGACGCTCGTCGCGCTGCTGATCGGCGTCCCGCTCGGCGCCGTCGCCGGCTATGCCGGCGGCTTCGTCGACGATGCGCTGATGCGCTTCACCGAGTTCTTCCAGACCATCCCCTCCTTCGCGCTCGCCATCGTGCTGGTCGCGATCCTGCAGCCGCAGCTCGGCTCGATCGTGCTCGCCATCGGCGTCGTCTCCTGGCCGCCGGTGGCTAGGCTGGTGCGCGGCGAGGTGCTTTCGCTGCGGACGCGGGAATATGTCCAGGCCGCCGTCACCATCGGCCAGTCGACGCCGCGCATCATCTTCAGCCAGGTCCTGCCCAACACGCTGGCGCCGATCATCGTCATGGGCTCGCTGATGATCGGCTCCGCGATCCTGCTCGAATCCTCGCTCTCCTTCCTTGGGCTTGGCGACCCCAATCTGATGAGCTGGGGCTACATGGTCGGCGCGGGGCGGACCCGGCTGCTCGACGCCTGGTGGATCAGCTTCTTCCCGGGCCTGGCGATCTTCCTCACCGTGCTCGCGCTCAACCTCGCCGGCGAAGGGCTGAACGATGCCCTCAACCCGCGTCTTGCCCGGGAGAGGGAATGATGGTGGCTCCGGCTCTCGCCGTTGAAGGGCTGCGGCTCGCCCTCCCCGCCCTCGCCGACCGCCCCTATGCGGTCGAGGACGTCACGCTTTCGATCGCACCGGGCGAGACTCTCTGCGTCGTCGGAGAATCCGGCTCCGGCAAGTCGATGCTCGCCCATGCCGTGATGGGGCTTCTGCCGAAGGCGGTGAAGCCGGCCGGCGGCGCGATCCGGCTCGCCGGGCGCGACCTGCTCTCGCTCGACGAGGCGGCGATGGAAGGCGTGCGCGGCCGCGAGGTCGGCATGATCTTCCAGGAGCCGATGACCTCGCTCAACCCGGTGATGCGGGTTGCCGACCAGATCGTCGAGACCTTCGAGGCGCATCGCCTCCTCGCCAAACCCGAGCGTTACGCCAGAGCCGTCGCACTGCTGACCGAGGTCGGCCTGCCCGAGCCCGAGCGGCTGGCGCGCGCCTACCCGCACGAGTTGTCCGGCGGCCAGCGCCAGCGCGTGATGATCGCGATGGCGCTGGCGCTCGAACCCAAGCTGCTGATCGCCGACGAGCCGACCACGGCGCTCGACGTGACGACCCAGGCCCAGATCCTCAAGCTGATCGACAATCTCCGCCACAAGCACGGCACGGCGGTGCTGTTCATCACCCACGACATGGGCGTGGTCGCCGAGATCGCCGACCGCATCGCCGTGCTCGAAAAGGGCGTGCTGGTCGAGGAAGGCACGGTCGACGAGGTGCTCGGCGCAGCCCGCCATCCCTATACCCGGAAGCTGCTCGCGGCCGTGCCCTCGCTGACGCCGCCGGAACGGCCGGCGCTGCCCGACACGAAGCCGGTGCTGACCGTCGAGAAGCTTGGCAAGGTCTATCGCAAGCGCTCCCTCTTCCGTCCCGGACGAGAGGTGAAAGCGGCCGACGATGTCAGCTTCACCCTCGCCCGCGGCGAGACGCTCGGGCTCGTCGGCGAATCCGGCTCGGGCAAGTCGACGGTCGGGCGCTGCTGCCTGCGCCTGATCGAGCCCGATGGCGGCAGGATCACGCTCGGCGATCTCGTGCTCAGCGATCTCGGCGCCGCCGCTCTGCGCCAGCACCGCAAGCGCATCCAGATGGTCTTCCAGGACCCGTTCGCCTCGCTCAATCCGCGCCAGACGGTCGGCCGCATCATTTCGGACGGGCCTGTCGCGCATGGCACGCCGCGCTCCCAGGCGCTGGTGCGGGCGAAGGAGCTGCTCGAGCTGGTCGGTCTGTCGGCCAATGCGATCGACCGCTATCCGCACGAGTTCTCCGGCGGCCAGCGCCAGCGCATCGGCATTGCCCGGGCGCTCGCACTGGAACCCGACGTGCTGGTCGCCGACGAGGCGGTGTCGGCGCTCGACGTCTCCGTTCAGGCGCAGATCCTGACCCTGATCAAGGACATCCAGCAGCGGCTCGGCCTCGCCATCCTGTTCGTCACCCATGACCTGCGCGTCGCCGCGCAGATCTGCGACAAGATCGCGGTGATGCAGAGCGGCAAGATCGTCGAGAGCGGCCCGACGGCCGCGCTCTTCGCCGCGCCCCAGCACGACTATACCCGCCAGCTCCTCGCCGCCGTCCCCGGCGGTAAATGGTTCGGGCGGTGATCAAACTCGTCATGGTCGGGCTTGTCCCGACCATCCACGTCTTCGCTGCTCACAGGCGGTGTTCAAGACGTGGATGCTCGCCACAAGGGCGAGCATGACGGCATAGCCCTACGATCTGCCGGAGATGCCCATGCCGCTCGACCCCGCCCTTCGTGACCGCATCCTCACCTCCGTCGAGGCGGGCTTTGCCGAGCAGGTCGCCTTCACCCAGGAGATGATCCGCTTCGGCTCGGTGCGCGGCGAAGAGCACACCGTGCAGGACTTCGTCTTCCGGGCGCTCAAGGGACGCGGTTTCACCATGGACCGCTTCGCCATGGACCGTGAGGCGATCGCGGCCCATCCCGGCGGCGCGCCCTTCTCGGATACGCACTCCGAAGCCCCGATCGTCGTCGGCATCCACCATCCGCGCGAGGAGAAGGGCCGCTCGCTGATCCTGCAATCCCATGTCGACGTGGTTCCGGCCGGCCCGGCCGATTCCTGGACGCATCCGCCCTTCGAGCCGGCGATCGACGGCGACTGGCTCTATGGCCGCGGCGGCGCCGACATGAAGGCCGGCGGCACCGCCAATCTCTTCTGCCTCGACGCGCTTCGGCGTATCGGCCTGCAGCCGGCGGCGACCGTCTATGTGCAGTCGGTGGTCGAGGAGGAATCGACCGGCAACGGCGCGCTGATGGCCCATCTGCGTGGCTACAAGGCCGATGCGGTGCTGATCCCGGAGCCGGAAGAGGAGATGCTGGTCCGCGCCAACACCGGCGTGCTCTGGTTCCAGGTCGAGGTCCGCGGCGTGCCGATGCATGTCCGCGAGATGGCGGCCGGCGCCAATGCGATCGACGCCGCCTACCGCGTCATCGGCGCGCTGCGCGGGCTCGAGGAGGAACTCAACCGCGAAAAGGCCGGCCGCGAGCATTTCGAGGAGATCGCCCACCCGATCAACCTCAACATCGGCAAGATCGAGGGCGGCGACTGGGCTTCCTCAGTGCCGTGCTGGTGCCGGATCGATTGCCGCATCGGGCTTTACCCGGGCGTCGGCGCCGAGGAACTGGCGCGTCGGATCGAGGCGGCTGTCCTCGCCTATGCGCGCGGCGACAAGTTCCTCGCCAACAACCCGCCGAAACTGACCTTCAACGGCTTCTATTCCGAAGGCTATGTGCTGGAGCCCGGCAGCGAGGCCGAGGCCGTGCTCGGCCGCGCCCACCAGGCCTCGACCGGCAAGCCGCTCAAGAGCTTCATGACCCCCGGCTATCTCGATACCCGCGTCTACGCGCTCTACGACAAGATCCCGGCGCTCTGCTATGGGCCGATCTCGGAGAACATCCACGCCTTCGACGAGCGCGTCAGCCTCGCCTCGCTGAAGCGCATCACCGGCACCATGGCGCTGTTCGTCGCCGAATGGTGCGGGGTCGAGCCAGTGGCCGGCTAATACGTCGATGTCGTCCCGGGCGACCGGAGGGAGACCCGGGCCCCATGCCTGAACCACTTTCGGAAAGGCTCCGGCATGGATCCCGGCTCTACGCTTCGCTTCGGCCGGGATGACGCCGCAGTTGGTGACGACGAGCGCGCATCGTTCGTGCATCGAGCCTCCATCGAAATGACATGACGCCCGCGGCTCGCCATCCCGCATAGTCCCGCCATGCCGCCCGCGCCCTCCCGCTCGCTCCTGCTCGTCCCGCTGCTCGGCCTGCTCTGGGGCTTCAACTGGCCGGCGGTGCGAATATCGCTCACTGAGATCGCACCCTGGACGCTGCGCGCCGCCGGCATGACCTTCGCCGGGCTGGTGCTGGTCGCCGTGGCGCTCGCCCGCGGCATCCCGCTCGCCGTGCCAAGGGAGCAATGGCCGCGGCTGATCATCGCCGGCTTCCTCTCGATCGCCGCCTTCAACATTCTGCTCGCCTTCGCCCAGTTGATGGCGCCGACCTCGCGCGCCGCGATCCTGACCTTCACCATGCCGATCTGGGCGACGCTCCTCGCCTTGCCGATCCTCGGCGAGCGCTTCGATCGACGCCGCCTTCTCGGCCTCGGCCTCGGCATCTCCGGCCTCGTCTGCCTCGGCCTGCCCTTGATCCGCAGCGGCCAGCTCTCGCCCGGGCTCGCACTCGCCTTGCTCGCCGCGCTGAGCTGGGCGCTCGGCACCATCGTCACCAAGCGCTGGCCGGTGGCGGCGCCGGCGCTCACCATCGCCGCCTGGCAATTGCTGGTCGGCGGCGCCGCAGCCGGCCTCGGCATGCTCGTATTCGAGGGCTTGCCCGTGCCCAAGCTCCTCTCGCCGAAGGTCGTGGCGGCGCTGAGCTTCCACATCCTCGGCGCGCAGGCGCTCGCCTACTTCCTCTGGTTCGTCGTGGTTGCGCGCCTGCCGGCCGGTATCGCCAGCCTCGGCACGCTGATGGTGCCGGCGGTCGGCGTGCTCGGCTCGGTGCTGCTGCTCGGCGAGCGCCCGACGCCGACGGACTGGCTCGGCCTCGCGCTCGTCGTCGCCGCTTCGGGCGCGATCATGATCCCGGCTTCGCGCAAGGCATAGCCGGCCAGCCCCGGACACAGCCGCGAAGGCTTGCTGACGGCGCGGCTTCACGGCAGGTTCGGAGCCCTTGTCATTTCCGGTCGCACCCGGATTTCACCAATCACCCGGTCGGCCTCGCCGCCTCTCCGTCTTGCCGCGCGTACGTGCGCAAAAACTCCGCTGAAGGCTTTGCCATGAAGTTCCCGATCGATGCGCCCTACCCGTCCCGGCGCTCCCCCGTCCTCGCCCGCAACCTCGTCGCGACCTCGCATCCCCTCGCGACCGAGGCCGGGCTTGCGATGCTGCGCAAGGGCGGCAATGCGCTCGATGCGGCGCTCGCCGCGGCGATCACGCTGCCTGTGGTCGAGCCGACCGGCAACGGTCTCGGCTCCGATGCCTTCTGCATCCTCTGGGACGGCAAGGAGCTGCATGGGCTGAACGCCTCGGGCCGCTCGCCCGCCGCCTGGACACCGCAGCGCTTCGCCGGCCAGGCGGGCCTGCCGCAGCGGGGCTGGGAGAGCGTCACCGTGCCGGGCGCCGTCTCGGCCTGGGCCGAGCTGTCGCAGCGCTTCGGCAAGCTGCCCTTCGAGACGCTGTTCGAGCCGGCGATCGAATACGCGTCGAAGGGCTTCCACGTCAGCCCGATCATCGGCGAGCTCTGGCAGCGCGGCGCCAAGCTCCTGCACGCCCAGCCCGGCTTCGCCGAGCATTTCATGCCGGGTGGCAGGGCCCCGCTCGCCGGCGAGATCTTCCGCACGCCCGACATGGCCCGCAGCCTGCGCCTGATCGCCGAAAGCCGCGGCGAGGCCTTCTATCGCGGCGAGCTCGCCGGCAAGATCGCCGCCTTCGCGCGCGAGCACGGCGCCGCCCTCACCGAGGACGATCTCGCTGCGCATCGCAACGACTGGTGCGGCACGATCAGCCAGCGCTTCGGCACGGCCGCGCTGCACGAGATTCCGCCCAACGGCCAGGGCATCGCCGCGCTGATGGCGCTCGGCATGCTCAGGGAGACCAATATCGCAGATTTCGCACCCGACAGCGCCGAGGCGCTGCATCTCCAGATCGAGGCGATGAAGCTCGCCTTCCTCGACGTCGACACCTATGTCGCCGACGAAGGCAGCATGCAGGAGATCACGACAGCGCATCTGCTCGACCCGGCCTATCTAGCCTCGCGCGCCAAGCTCATCGACCGCAGCCGCGCGACCGAGTTCCCCGTCGGCGCGCCGAAGCAGGGCGGCACGGTCTGCCTCGCCACCGGCGACGCCGACGGCATGATGGTCTCCTACATCCAGTCCAACTATGCCGGCTTCGGCTCCGGCGTTGTCGTGCCCGGCACCGGCATCAGCCTGCAGAACCGCGGCTTCGGCTTCACCACGCAGGCCGGGCATCCCAACGAGGTCGGCCCGCGCAAGCGGCCCTTCCACACCATCATCCCCGGCTTCGTCATGGGCCCTTCCGAGCCGATCATGGCCTTCGGCTTGATGGGCGGACCGATGCAGGCGCAAGGGCATCTGCAGATGATGCTGCGCACCCAGCTCTGGGGGCAGGACCCACAGACCGCGGCCGATGCGCCGCGCTGGCGTGTGATCGAGGGCCTCGATGTCGCCATCGAGAGCGCGATGAACCCTGCCGTGGTGCAGAAGCTCGGAGCGCTCGGCCACCGCATTGCGCTCGAATCCCCCGATTCGAGCTTCGGCTTCGGTGGCGCGCAGCTCGTCCATCGCATAGAGGGCGGCTATGTCGGCGGCTCCGACTTCCGCAAGGATGGCCACGCCGCCGGCTTCTGAGCCCTTTCCGCGCCGGTAACTACGACGAAAGGCCGGCGGGCGGCACTCTGGACGCAGCTTCGGAACTCCGCGCAGGATGCGCGCGGGGAACGCGTACCCGGCCAGCTCCGAGCCGGGACGGCCGAGGACGTATCCAGAATGCGCACGCAAGTCGCGATCATCGGCGCCGGGCCGGCCGGTTTGCTGCTCGGCCAGTTGTTGCATGCGGCCGGGATCGACAACGTCATTCTCGAGCAGCGCAGCGGCGACTATGTGCTGTCGCGCATTCGGGCCGGCGTCCTCGAAAGCGGCACGGTCCGGCTGCTCGATGCGGTCGGCGCCGGCGCCCGCCTGCATGCCGAAGGCCTGCCGCATGACGGCTTCGACCTGCTCTTCGACGGCGCGCGTCACCGGATCGACCTCGCCGGGCTGAGCGGCAAGCATGTGACCGTCTACGGCCAGACCGAGGTCACCCGCGACCTCATGGAACTACGTGCCGGCCAGGGTGCACTCACCGTCTACGAGGCGGAGAAGGTCGCCCTGCACGATTTCGACGGCGACGCGCCCTATGTCACCTATCTCGACCGCGGCGAGCAAAAGCGCCTCGACTGCGATTTCATCGCCGGCTGCGACGGCTATCACGGCGTCTCGCGCGCCAGCGTGCCGAGCCGCGCCCTCAAGACCTTCGAACGGGTCTACCCCTTCGGCTGGCTCGGCCTGCTCGCCGATGTCCCGCCGGTTTCGCACGAATTGATCTATGCCGGCGAGGAGCGCGGCTTCGCGCTCTGCTCCATGCGCTCCAACAGCCGCAGCCGCTATTACCTGCAATGCGCCCTGAACGAGCGCGTCGACGACTGGTCGGATGAGCGCTTCTGGGCGGAACTGCGCCGCCGGCTCGACCCTGTAACCGCCGAGGCGCTGGTCACCGGCCCCTCGCTCGAGAAGTCGCTGGCGCCCTTGCGCTCCTTCGTCGCCGAGCCGATGCGTTTCGGCCGCCTGTTCCTTGCCGGGGATGCCGCCCATATCGTGCCGCCGACCGGCGCCAAGGGCCTGAACCTCGCCGCCAGCGACGTCCACTATTTGTCGGAGGCCCTGCGCGAGCACTATGCCGAGCGCTCATCCGCCGGTATCGACGCCTACTCGGCCCGCGCCCTCGCCCGCGTCTGGAAGGCCGAGCGCTTTTCCTGGTGGCTGACCGGGCTGATGCACCATTTCCCCGACCATGACGGCTTCGGCGGCCGCATCCAGCAGGCGGAGCGCGCCTACCTCATCTCCTCGCCGGCCGCCATGACGGCCCTGGCCGAGAACTATGTCGGCCTGCCGTTCTGAGGGGCAGGTTCCTTAGGAGGAACCTGCCCTGCGCAGAATCGGGGGGTTCAGGACAGGCCGCCATCGCCGATCTGCCGAACGGCGATCCTGGTGAGGCCCGGCTGGGCCTGCCCCTCGTGCTGGATCAGCAATTCGCCCGCGCGCACCTTGAAGCGCACCAGCGCCGCGCCCTCGCCGCGCCAGTCGGTCGTCTCGCCGTCATCCTCGTAGAGCTCACCCGAGGCGCCCTCGACCACGCCGCAGACCAGGACCTCGCGCTCAGTGCTGATACCCTTGGCATCGCCGAGCGGGATCAGCGCGCCAGCCCGCACGAACAGCGGCAAACGGCCGAGCGGCGCCGGAACCGTGACGGTGACGCCGCCAGGATAATGCTTGCCGTCGTGCCAGTCATACCAGCCGCCCTCATGCTGGGGCAGGTAGACGGCGCGCTCGCGCGCGCCCTCCTCCAGCACCGGCGCGACCAGCACGTCCGGGCCGAGCATGAAGACGTCGTCGACCGCGACCGCCGTGGCGTCCTGCGGGAAGTCGTAGAGCAGCGGGCGCACGGCCGGGATGCCGTCGCGGCTCGCCCGCCACATCTGCGTGTAGAGATAGGGCATCAGCCGGTAGCGCAGCGAGATCGCCTCGCGCACCTGCGGCACCATCTCCGGATACATCCAGGGCAGGTTGACGACGCCGTCATCGTTCCAGGAGTTCATCACCATGCGCGGCCAGAGCGCGCAGAACTCGTTGAAGCGGACGAACAGCTCGGGACCGGGCGTCGGCCCATGGAAGCCGCCGACATCGTGGCCAATCGAGAACATGCCCGACAGGCTCATATTGAGCCCCTGGGTCAGGTTGTAGCGCAGCGTCTTCCAGGCTGTCTCGTTGTCGCCCGACCAGGTCTGGGCATAGCGCGAGATGCCGGCGCAGCCGCCGCGCGTGATCGAATACTGCCGCTTGCCCGGCTCGCGCGCGGCCTGCGCCTCATAGGACAGCTTGGTCATCAAGAGCGGCTGGGCCGGGCGCGCCAGCGCCTGCCGGAAGGGACGCCCGTCACCGTCGCAGACCGCGTCCTCGTCCCAGATCTCGTATTCGTTGTTGTCGTTCCAGACCGTGGTGAAGCCATGGTCGAGCAGCGCGCTCTCGATGCCGGCGCGCCACCAGGCCCGGCCCTTCGGATTGGTGAAGTCGATATGGAAGCCGAGCCCGTCCCAGAACTGCGCCACGGCCGGCTCGCCGGTATTGGCATCCTTGACCAGGAAGCCCTGCTCCAGCGCCTCGTTCAGGCGGGGATGGTCGTCGAGCAGACAGGGCTTCAGATTGGCGACGGTCTGCATGCCGGCATCGTTCAGCCGCTTCATCGTCGCCAGAGGCTCCGGGAACTTGTCGCGGTTCCAGTTGAAAGCGTAGCGGCGCTGGCCGATCTGGGTATAGCCCGAACCGAAATGGAAGCTGTCGCAGGGGATGGCGTGCTTGCGGCACTTGGCGACGAAGTCGCTGATCCTTGCGTCGGCATCGGGCGCGTCGGCGATCGCCATCGAGGTCACGCCGAAGCCGAACGACCAGCGCGGCGCGAAAGCCTGCCCGCCGGTCAGCCAGGAGAAGCGGCGGACCACATCCGGCACGGTCGGGCCGGCCATGACGTAATAGTCGAGATCGCCGTCATCGCCTGTCCAGGAGCGGAACAGGCCATGATAGTTGTCGAGTGTGCAGCCGAGATCGACGCTGCCGGTCGAGAGATTGTCGTAGAACACGCCATGGGCGCCCGCCTTCCCGTCGACGATGAAGAAGGGCAGCATCTTGTAGAGCGGGTCGGAGAGCTCGGCGTCGAAGCCGCAGGGGTCGACCGCGTCGATGGCAAAGCGCCGCCCGGTCCGGTCGAGCGGGCCGGCCTTGTCGCCGAGCCCGTAATGCCGCTCGGCATAGTCGCGCGCCATGAAATGCGAGACCGCGCCGGTGCGCGGCGAGATCAGATAGGCCTGCGTCGTGCGGTCCTGCAGGAAGGGCTCAGCCTCGCCCTCGCGCCGCCAGGCGATGCCAAAGGGAGAAAGCGTGACCTCGGCAGAGAGACCGCCGGCCGAGAGCGTGACCTTGCCCTGTCCCTCGCTGACGCTCGCCTGCGGGCAGGTGAAACCGGAGAGATCGTCGCGCGGACGCCCTTCATAGGCCGGCTCGAGCCCGCCGGGCGCGATCGACCAGCCGCGGTCGAGCCGGTAGCCGTCCTGCGGCTTCAGCGTGACCCGGCCGATATCGCCTTCGAGGATGCGGACGGCGATCGTCGCGCCGAGGCCGACATCGAACAAGGCGGCTTCACCGTCGCGGCCGAGATAGCGGCCTTGCGTCAGGGCTTTCATGAGGTGGTCTCCGAACGTCTCAATCTCAACCGCGCTGTCGTCCCGGGCAACCAAAGGGAGACCCGGGACCCATTCCGGAACCTTTTCGGAAAGGCTCAGGAATGGATCCTGGATCTGCGCTTCGCTCCGTCCGGGATGACAGCGAGAAAATTCAAACCCGGACCGCTTTGCCCGCGTCGTCGAACAGGTGCAGATGCTGCTGTGGGAAGGCGAGCGCGACGCCTGAGCCGCGCTGGTGCTCGCTCTGGCCGTCGAGCCGGAGCGTGATCTGCGGCAAGCCGGGCGAGGCGCCATAGAGATAGCTCTCGCCGCCGAGGCGCTCGACCAGCTCGATCGTCAGCGGCACGCCGGCATCCTGCGCGGCGAGCGACAGATGCTCCGGCCGGATGCCAAGCGTGACGGATGCACCCGCAGCGAGGCTGCCGGTCTGGCAGGCGACCTCGTGGCCGGCCTCCCCCAGCGCAACCGCGCCTGGCCTCACCACCTTGCCCGGCAGCAGGTTCATGCGCGGCGAGCCGATGAAGCCGGCAACGAACAGGTTGTCCGGCCGGTTATAGAGTTCGAGCGGCGTGCCGATCTGCTCGATCTTGCCGCCCTGCAGCACGACGATGCGATGCGCCAAGGTCATCGCCTCGACCTGGTCGTGGGTGACGTAGATCATCGTGCCGCCGATCTCGGCATGGAGCGCGGCGAGCTCCTTGCGGGTCGCGACCCGCAGTTCCGCATCGAGGTTCGAGAGCGGCTCGTCGAACAGGAAGATTTTGGGGTCGCGCACGATGGCGCGGCCGATGGCGACACGCTGGCGCTGGCCGCCGGAGAGCGCCTTGGGCTTGCGCTCGAGATAGTCGGTCAGGCGCAGCATGCCGGCGGCGCGCTTCACCCTCTTGTCGATCTCGTCGCGCTTGAAGCCCATATTCTCCAGCGCGAAGGCCATGTTCGCGTAGACGCTCATATGCGGGTAGAGCGCATAGGACTGGAACACCATGGCGAGGCCGCGCTCGGAGGCCGGCAGCCCGGTGACATCGGCGCCGTCGATCGCGATCGTGCCGCCGGTGATGCTTTCCAGCCCGGCGATGGAGCGCAGCAGCGTCGACTTCCCGCAGCCGGACGGGCCGACGAAGACGACGAACTCGCCATCGGCGACATCGAGGTCGATGCCGTGCAGCACCGTGGTCGCGCCATAGCTCTTGCGGACGCCGGAGAGGCTCAGTCCCGCCATTATTTCATTCCCGTATTGGCGATGCCGGTAGTGATGAAGCGCTGCAGGAAGACGAAGACCAGCGCGACCGGAAGCAAGGTCACCACCGTCATCGCGAGCAGGTAATGCCACTGCGTCTGCAATTCGCCCTGGAAGGCGTTGAGGCCGATCTGCAGCGTATAGGCCTCGGTCTTGGTCAGCACCGCGAGCGGCCAGAGGAACTCGTTCCAGCGCCACATGATCGAGAAGATCGCGAGCACGGCCAGCGCCGGCATGGCGAGCGGCATGACGATGCGCCAGTAGATCTGCCACTCTGAGGCCTTGTCCATGCGCGCCGCCTCGATCAGGTCGCGCGGCAGGGTCAGCATGTACTGGCGTAGCAGGAAGACGCCGGTCGGCGTCGCCGCGCCCGGCAGGATCACCGCCCAGAGCGAATTGACCAGGCCGAGCTCGGTGATGACGAGATAGACCGGCACCAGGATGATGGTGATCGGGATCATCAGCGTGCCGATCACCATCAGCATCACCGCCGTCTTGCCGCGGAACTCGTAGATCGAGAGCGCATAGGCCGCCATCGAGTTGATCACGAGGGTGATCAGCGTCGCGACCGCGGTGACGAAGACCGAGTTCCACAGGAAGCGCGTGAAGGCGAAGCGCTCCAGCGGCTCGGTATAGTTCTCGGTCGCGAGCTTGAATTCGCGCACCGGGGTGCGCTTGTCGATCGGCACGCGGATGCTCTGGCCGGGATTGGCCGGGTCGACCATCTGCGCCTGGATACCGATGCGGCGCACCTGCGCCAGCACACGCTTGCTGCCGTCCTCCATAGTCACTTCGAACAGCGGCAGCGGTTGGGCATGGCCCTCGACCCGGACCTCCTTCTGCGACATCGGCAGGAGCGAGGGTGGGAATTCGAGCAAGCCGGCCTGCGTCTTGAACGAGGAGAGGCCGAGCCAGAGCACCGGCCCGAACATCAGGACGACGCCGAGCGCGAGATAGGCGTAGGCCGCGATGTCGGTCCAGTGCCAGCGGCCGGGATTGCGGCGGGCCACCGCCATGCGGGCGAGCCTGTTCATGCCGCCCCCTTGCGGCGGCTCGCCGCGAGCTGGAGGAGCGTCAGGGCGAACAGCACGACGCCGAGCACGACGGAGGCGGCCGCCGCCAGGCCGAAATTCTGGACCTGGTTGGCGAAGGCGGTCTCGTAGATGTAGTGCACCACCATCAGCGTCGCGGTGCCCGGGCCACCGCCGGTCAGCACGAAGACCTCGTCGAAGGTCTGCACGCCACGGATCAGCGCCAGCACGATCACGACGATCATGTTCGGCCAGAGCAGCGGCAGGGTTATGCGCCAGAACACGCGCCAGCGCGGCGTCGCATCCATCTCGGCGGCTTCATAGAGATCGGCCGGGATCGCCTGCAGGCCGGCGAGCAGGATCAGCGTGTAGAAGCCCATATGGGCCCAGATCGAGACGAAGACGATCCAGAACATCGCCCAGCTCGGATCGACCAGGAAAAGGATGCGCTCGCCGCCAAGCGAGGTGATCGCCGCGTTGAGCAGGCCGTCGCGCTGCAGGATCCATTTCCAGGTCAGCGCCACCACCACCGGCGAGAGCAGCACCGGGAAGAAATAGACGGCGCGGAAGAAGCCGCGCGCCCGGATCTTCATGTTCAGCACCACCGCGGTCAGCAGCGAGAACAGAACCATCGCCGTGACCTGGAAGACGGTGAAGCGCGCCGTATTGGAAACGCCGCGCCAGAAATGGTCCTCGCGGCAGGAGGAGGGATCGAGGAAGGAGCCGCAATCGAAGAGATAGGCGTATTGCTGCGCCCCGACGAAGGGCCGCTCGGAGGGGAACAGCCCTGCCCCGCCCGTCACCGAGAAGATGAAGTTGATGATGAGCGGCAGGAAGACGAAGAGCGAGAAGAAGGCGAGATTGGGCAGAAGGAAGACATAGGCCATCCGGCGCTCGCCGATCAGCCGCTGCAGCGCCTGCATCGGCCAGTCGATCAGCCGCATCAGGACCGCGAGCGGCGCAGCGAAGAGGCTCGCTGCGCCGGCGCGTTCCGCCTGCGCCGCCGGGATGGGAGCGTCGGAGGCCATCCGGCTTACTTCTTGCGCTCGGCGATCTGCTGGGCGATGTCCGACTCGATCCGCTTGAAGGCCTCGTCGAGGCTGCCCTCGCCCGAGATCGCCTGGCCGAGCCGGCTGATCACCGCGTTGAAGATCACGCGGTTGTTGACATAACCCTGCAGCTGGTAGGCGACCGGCGAGAGCTGCGCGACCTGGTCGGAGAAGACCTTGAGCGCGGCCTTGGCCGGGGCGCTGGCGCCCTGATAGTCGAGGCCCTTGGCGGCGATGCCGAGATGGCCGGGCACGAACAGCGAGCGGGCATAGAATTCGCTCAGCACCGGCTCGCTGGCGAGGTATTCCATCACCTTGGCTACGGCTTCCGGGCTCTTCGTCGTCTTGATCGCGACGAGGCCGGCTCCGCCCGGCATGCCCGAGCAGGCGGCGGCGCCGCACGGCGCGGGAACCGCGACCCAGTCGAAGGCATCGCCGACGGTCTTGTCGAACTGGGCGATCTGCCAGGAGCCCGACTGGTACATCACGACCTGGGCGTTCTTGAACTCGTCATTGGCGCCGCGATAGGCGGTGCCGGAGACCGAGCCCCAGAGCTCCTTCTTCATCACGCCATTGTTGTGCCAGTCATAGACCAGCTTGGCGCCGCGCTTGAAACCGTCGTCGATCACCGCCGGCTCGCCCTTGGCGTCGAAGACCTTGGCGCCCTCGGAGATCGCGACCGAGAAGAAGCGGTGGCCCGAGCGGTCCATCGCCAGCGGGAACGGCGCCTGGACCTTGGCGGCGACATCCTTGACCGCCTTGCCCCACTCCTCCCAGGTCGCCTTGGCGCCGGGCATGGCGATGCCGGCCTGCTCGAACAATGTCTTGTTGACGAAGGGACCGGAGACGGTGAGCTGCGTCATGAATCCGGTGATGGCGCTGTTGTCACCCTCCGGACGCATCCAGGGCAGGAACGGCCCGAAATTCTTCTCCCAATAGGCGGCGTCCTTGAGGTGAGGACGCAGGTCGAGCGCATAGCGGGCGACACCGCCGAGATCGACGACGCGGGCGATGTCCGGCCCCTGGCCGGAGGCGAGCTGGACGGGGAGGTTCTCGGTGATGGCCTTGTAGGGCACCTGGTCGAGCACGACCTTGATGTCCTTGTTCTGGGCCTCGAAGCGCTTGAGCAGGTCGGTGATGACCTCGCCCTCATTGCCGTCGGAGTACCAGGCGATGCGGACCGTGGTCTGGGCCTGCGCGATCCCGCCCATGACGAGGCCGGCCGTCAAGGCGAGCGCCGAGATCCAATGCTTGCTGTGCATGAGCGTTCCATCCCGCTTGAACCGACGCCTCCCGGGGCGTCTTGACAATCATTAAGGCAAACGTTTGCCTAGATTGTCAACCGACCCCGCCGGCGTCATTGCTGCGCGCTCGGAAAATGAGCCCGCCCCGCGCAAGGGAGCCGGCCGGAGGAACCGATGAGGGCGAGGCCTGCACAATCGATGGAGCCAACGGCATCGCTTGCCACTGTGGCGGCGGATGCCGGCGTCTCGGTCGCCACCGTCTCGCGCATCGTCAACGGCAAGAACGGCAGGGCCTCCGCCGAGACCGTGGCGCGGGTCGAGGAAGTGATCGCCCGCCTCGGCTATCGGCCGAATCCCGTCGGCCGGGCCCTGAAGCGCCGCGCCAGCCGAGTCGTCGCCATGCTTTCGCCAAACCTCGACAACCCCGCAATGGCGGCGATCGCGGTCTCGACCGAGGCCGCGCTGCGCGATGCCGGCTATGTGATGATCCTCTGCGACACCCATGACCGCGCCGAACTGCAGGACGATTATCTGCGGGCGATGCGCGGCCAGTACGTCGCCGGCTACGTCATGGTCGGCGCCCTGCGCAGCCGCGGTCTCGAAGAGGCGATCGGCCGCGGCGACCCGATGGTCTTCGTCGCCCGCCACAACCCACTCGGCGGCGGCGCCTATGTCGGCATCGACAACCGGGCCGCCGGCGCCGACGCCGCCGATTTCCTGCTGGCGCAGGGCATAGACCGTCCGGCGGTGCTGATGGCGGCACAGAATGCCTCAAGCACCGCCGAGCGCGCGGAAGGCTTCATCGCCCGGCTGGTCGCGCGCGGCGTGCCGGACGAGGCGATCAGGCGCGCCAGCGTGCCCGGGCTATCACATGTCGAGGTCGGCTATGCGGCGGCGAGCAGCCTCGTGCGCGAAGGCGACTGGCCGCGCGGCCTGTTCTGCGTCAGCGACATGATCGCCTATGGCGCCTATCGGCTGGCCTGCGAATCCGGCGTGCGCGTCCCGCAGGACTGCATGCTGGTCGGCGTCGACGGCAATGCGATCAATGCCTGGATCGCGCCCTGGCTGACCTCGATCAGGGTGCCCTACGAGAATTTCGGGCGCCATGTCGTCGACCAGCTGCGCTCGCTCTGGGGCGGCGCCGCGACCGCCGAGATCCGCGTCCCACATGGCAGCCTGACGAGTTGAAACCTCACCAGACCCTACGATTTGAGGCTGCGGAGAGCGGCCGCCGGCCATACGGTACGCCGTCCGACGTCGGGCGAAGTTGCTTGCAGGCTCTCCGCTCGGATGCCTAGGGCAGTTGCCGATCATCCCTCTGTCGGGTCGGCGCACGGAAAAAAGCGCGCGGCGGTTTTCCGGGCAACAAGCCAAATCTTGCGGGCAGCCTCAGCTACGGCGGCAGCAGGATTGTAACCGGGGCAACCGCGCCCGATAGGATTTCAAGCTTCCGCGGCGAGCTGCGAGGCGATGGTCGCGGAGGTGCGGCGCAGGGCGGGCAGAATGCCGTCCAGCAGGCGCTGGCGCGGCCCGGCTCCGCGCAGGACGAGGCTGCTCAGGGCCGCAACCGTCTGTCCGTCCACGATGATCGGCACGGCCACGGCCCAGATCTGCGACTGGTAGACCGCATCGAGATAGCGCTCATGCGCGAAGGCGTAGCCATTCTGCCGGGCCGTGGCGAGCCGCTCCTCGAGGCCCTCCCAGAGTTCGGGCGAGGCGTCCCAGATCTCCTTCGACTGCCGCAGGCGTTCGAGCTGGGCTTGCAGCGCGTCCGGCGCCAGCCCGGCGAGCTGCATGATGCCGACGCCGGTGGCGAGCAGCGGGATGCGTGCGCCGAGGCGGCCGGGAATGGAAAGCCCCTTGGCGTTGCGGTTGGTGTAGACGATGACCATCGCATCGTCCTCCAGCGTCGCCAGATTGGAGGGCCAGCCGATCTCGGCCCGCAGATTCTCGATCAGCGGCTCGGCGAGCTGGAGCAGGCGCGAAGTGCCGTCATAGCCGTTGCTCAGCAGCTTGGTCCGCGCGGTCACGCCGAAGGTGACGCCATCCGTGCGGCGATAGACATAGCCCGCCTCGATCAGCGTCTCCAGGATCCGCACCACCGTCGGCTGCGGCAGCTTGGCCGCCCGCGCCAGATCGGTCGCGGTGATCGGGCTCTGCTCGCTGACGAGGCGAAGGACCGTCAGGCCGCGCGTAATGGCGCGAACAGGCTCAAAGGAGGGCATGGAGGCGTTGTCGGGCCCTGTGATGCGCCGGGGCGGGCCCCGGCCGGCGACAAAAGGAAAAAGTGGGGCGCATACGCGCCGTGTCCCACTTCAGGCATTGCCTCCCGTGAGGTCAAGCGCGCGCGAGATCAGGGCGGCCTGCTCGCCTTCGTGACGCTCGATCGAGCCTCCGGCCGCGACCGGCAAAGGCGGCCGGGCGACGATCGCCAGCGCGCGCTCGCCAAAACGCGGATCGCGCCGGAGCTGCTGTGCGACATGGGCGAGCGCGCCCTGGTTCTCAGGCTCTTCCTGGCACCAGACCAGCTGCGCGTCGCCATGCTGGGACAGGGCTCCGGCCAGTTCCTCGGCCGGGAAGGGGTAGAGCTGATCGAGCCTGACGATCGCGATCTCATCCTCCAGCCCGAGCCCGCCGCGGGCGGCCGCGAGTTCGTAGCCGATCTTGCCCGAGCAGAGCACGACCCGCCGCGCCGGGTTTGCGGCCTTCTCGAAAACGACCGGGCGGAAGGCGGTTCCGACCGCCATCTCCTCCAGCGTCGAGACGCAGGCCTTCTGCCGCAGCAGTGCCTTCGGCGCGATCACGAAGAGCGGCTTGCGCCAGGGCGCCTTCACCTGGCGCCGCAGCAGATGGAACAGGTTGGCAGGCGTCGAGGGATTGGCGACGATCATGTTGCCGCCGGCGCAGAGCTGCAGCAGGCGCTCGATCCGGGCCGAGGAATGGTCGGGCCCCTGGCCTTCCAGCCCATGCGGGAGCAGCAGGACGAGACCCGACATCAGCTCCCATTTCGCTTCGGCCGAGACGATGAACTGGTCGACCATGATCTGGGCACCGTTCAGAAAATCGCCGAACTGCGCCTCCCAGAGGACCAGCCTGTTCGGATCGGCGAGGCTGTAGCCATATTCGAAGCCGAGCACGCCATATTCGGAGAGCGGGCTGTTCACCGCCTCGAAACCGGCGCCGCCGGAGGCAAGGCCCGCCACCGGCATGAGATGCTGGCCGGTCTCGACATCGTGCACGCCGAGATGGCGCTGGGTGAAGGTCCCGCGGGCGCAATCCTGTCCGGAGAGCCGCACCGGCACGCCTTCCGACAGCAGCGAGGCGAAGGCAAGTGCCTCGGCGGTCGCGAAGTTGATGTCGCCTCCGCTCTCGATCGTCTCGAGGCGCGTGCGGTAGAACTGCGCGACCTTGGCGTGGGGCTTGAGCTCATCCGGAATCAGGCTGGCCTCGCAGCCCATCGCGCGCAGCTGCTCGATCGGTAGGCCCGTCTCGATGCGGGCCAGCATCTCGGCCACGCCCGCCCTCGCGATCCCCGCCCAACCCTCGGGCCGCACTGAGGAGGCGTTCGGGCGCAGGCTCTCGATGGCGGCGTAGCCCTCCTGCATCTCCGCCTTGAAGGCTTCCGCCAGCCCAGCGACCCGATCCGGCGCTGCGGCATCGAGGCCGGCGACCACCGCGGTGAAGCTGTCGCGCAATGAGGGGCGAGCGTCGATGGCGGCCCAGATCTTCGGCTGGGTGAAGCGCGGCTCGTCGAGTTCGTTATGGCCGTTGCGGCGATAGCAGACGAGGTCGATCAGCACGTCGCGGCGGTAGCGCCTGCGCCAGGCCAGAGCGAGCGCGGCGACGCGGGCGACGGCAACCGGATCATCGCCGTTCACATGCAGAACGGGCGCGCCGACCATCTTGCCGATATCAGTGCAATAGCGCGACGTCCGGCCTTCAGAGGCGTTGGTGGTGAAGCCGATCTGGTTGTTGACGACGAGATGGACCGTGCCGCCGACCTCGTAGCCGGCAAGGCCGCCGAGCTGCAGCACTTCGCCGACCAGCCCCTGGCCCGAGAAGGCGGCGTCGGTATGGAGCAGCAGGCACAGGACGTCGTCGCCGACCTTGCCGCGCTTGCCCCGCGCCAGCCCGGTGACCACAGGCGCGACGGTCATCAGATGCGACGGGTGCGGCGAGATCGACAGCTTCATCTGCCGTCCGCCATGGCTGACCTCGCCGGCATAGCCGAGATGGTAGGGCACGTCGCCGGTGAAGTCGGGCCCGCCATCGGTCAGGTCCCGGCCCTTGATCTCGGCGAGCAAGGTACCGACCGGCTTGCCGAGAACGGTGGCGAGCGTCGCGAGGCGGCCGCGATGCATGCCGCCGATCACGGTTTCATCGAAGCCGGCGAGGCAGGCCTCGCGCAGCAATTCGCGCAGGAAGACGATGGCGCCTTCGGCGCCCTCGACGCCGAAGCGCTTCTTCGACGGGAACTTGACCTTGATGAAGGTCTCGAACGTATCGGCCAGCACGATCGCGTCGAGCGCGCGGTTAGCCAGGTCGACCGGAGTCTGCGCCGCAAACAGCGCTTCGAAGGCGCCGTAGAGCCAGTCGCGAGCCTCGTCGTCCTCGACCTGCTGCGCCTCGAGCCCGACCTTGCCGGCATAGAGGCGCTGCAAATCGCCGGCGAGGCTTCCGAGACTGGTCTCGCATGTCTCGCCGGCGAGGGTGACGCGGGTGGTCAGGCCCGGCTGGGCCGCCACCTCGGCGCGCAGGCGCTCGAGCGGCACGGCGGGCGTAGGTGCCGTGATCTCGAGCGGATCGAGCGCCGCTTCGCGATGTCCGAAGCGGCGATAGGTGTCGACCAGCCGCAGACCGAGAGCCTCGCCATTCCCGCGCCCGCCCGCCCGTTCCGGCTCCATCTCCTCGAAATGGATGCGCCAGTCAGCCGGGACAGAAAGCGGGTCGCGGCGGTAACGCGCATAGAAGTCGAGGAGGTACGCGCTCTCGGTCGCGACGGGCACGGTCATGGTGGCAGCTTTCGGGAAGCGCTATCGGCTTCGGCTACGGAAGGTCAGTTCTGGGTCAGTTCTTGGACGGCAGCCGCGGAGCCTCGACGCCGGCAAGGTCGCACCAGGCATCGAGCAGCGCCGAGAAGTCCTTGCCGCCGAAGCCGCGCGAGCGGGCGAGCTGCAGGCATTCGCGCGCGGCCGCGCCCATGGCGAGCGGCACCTTCATCGACGAGGCCGAGGTCAAGGCGAGGCCGAGATCCTTGTGGGCGAGGTCGATCTGGAAGCCGGGCTCGATATCGCCGGCCAGCACCTTGACCGGGAAATTGGTCTTGAGATGGCCGTTATTGGCGGTGGTGCCGTTGAGGATGTCGATGGTGCGCTCGACATCGAGGCCGAAGCGCGCCGCGAGGGTTAGCGTCTCGGCGTTGAGCTGGCAGGCCGCGATCGCCAGATAGTTGTTCACCACCTTCATGCGGATGCCGGCGCCGGCCGGGCCGCAATGATGGATCGTCGTGCCCATCGCCTCGAGCATCGGCTTGACGCGCTCGAAATGCTCCTGGGACGCGCCGACCATGAACAGGCACTCGCCGCGATCGGCATGGGTCGCGAGCCGGCCGACCGGTGCGTCGACGAAGCCGAGGCCGGCGGCCTCGACAGCCGCCGCGACCTCGTCGGTCGCGAGCGGGTCGATCGTGCTCATATCGACGACGAGCGTGCCGGGCCTTGCATTGGGCACGATCCCGTCGAGCACGACGGCGCGCACTTCAGGATGGGCCGGCAGCATCGTGAAGACGATGTCCGATTCGCGAGCGACCTCGGCGATCGAGCCGGCGGCACGGCCGCCGAGCTCGACCAGGGCGGCGATGCCCTGGGGATTGACGTCATAGGAGAGCGTTGCGAAGCCCTTGCGCTGCAGGTTGGACGCCATTGGGCGCCCCATCCTGCCGAGGCCGATGAAACCGATTTTCGGGTTGGTCATGAGCGTTTCCTCCGGATTGGTCCTGTCGCTCAGGCCAGCAGGTAGCTGGTCTTGATCTGGGTGTAGAACTCGACGGCGTAGCGGCCCTGCTCGCGCGGCCCGTAGCTCGAAGCCTTCCGGCCGCCGAACGGCGTGTGGTAGTCGACGCCGGCCGTCGGCAGGTTGAGCATGGTCATGCCGGCCTCGACATTGCGCTGGAAATGCCGGGCATATTTCATCGAGGTGGTGCAGATGCCGGCCGACAGCCCGTAATCGGTGTCGTTGGCGACGGCGAGCGCCTCCTCGTAATCGGCGACGCGGATGACCGTCGCGACCGGGCCGAACACTTCCTCGCGGTTGATACGCATCGCATTCGTCGTGTCGGCGAACAGGGTCGGGGCGATGTAGTAGCCCTTGGTGTCGAGCTCGAGCGCTTCGCCGCCGGCGGCCAGGCGCGCATTCTCGCCCTTGGCGATGTCGATGTAGCCGAGATTCTTCTGGAACTGGCTGTCGTCGATCACCGGACCGATCTGGGTCTCGGCCTTGAGCGCATGGCCGACCCGGAGCTTGGCGACACGCTCGGCGCAGGCCTTGACGAAGGCGTCATGGATGCCGCTCGTCACGATCAGGCGGCTCGACGCGGTGCAGCGCTGGCCCTGCTGGAAGAAGGCGCCGTTGACCGCGAGGTCGGCGGCGAGCTCGAGATCGGCATCGTCGAGCACGACCAGCGGGTTCTTGCCGCCCATCTCCATCTGGCAGCGGATCAGCCGCTCGGCGCAGGCGACGGCGATGCGCCGGCCGGTGGTCGAAGAGCCGGTGAACGAGATCGCGTCGGCATTGGCGATGACGGCGGCGCCGACATCCGGCCCGGCGCCGATCAGCAGATTGAAGACCCCCGCCGGGATGCCGGAAGCGGCGACGATCTCGGCGATCGCGACGGAAATGCCGGGCGTCTTCTCGGACGGCTTCCAGACCACGCCGTTACCGAAGGCGAGCGCCGGCGCGATCTTCCACATCGGCGTCGCGACCGGGAAGTTCCACGGCGTGATCAGGCCGACGACGCCGACCGGATCACGCGTGATCTCGACATCGACGTTCGGCCGCACCGAACCGAGCTTCTCGCCCGGCATGCGCAAGGCTTCGCCGGCAAAGAAGCGCGCGATATGGGCCGCGCGCGTCACCTCGCCGAGTGCATCCGGAACAGTCTTGCCGCCCTCGCGGGCGAGGATCTGGGCGAGCTTGTCCTTGTTGTCGAAGATGCCCCGAGCGATCGCCTCGAGCACCAGCGAGCGCTGCTCCAGCGTCGCACGGCCCCAGGCCGGCTGGGCCTTGCGGGCGGCGGCGAAGGCCGCCTCGACCTCGCTCTTGCCGGCGAGGCCGTAGGTCGCGATCACGTCGCTGAGGTCGGAGGGGTTGCGGATTTCGAGAGCCTGCGCGCCGCCGACCCAGTTTCCGCCAATCAGATTCTTCTCGAGCATCGCTGCAGCACTCCATCGATGGTTTCATCAACCGCCCGCGCCTCGGAGCGGCCGGGAATGAAATTCGACTAGCACCATCCGGAGCCTCATGCTAGATTTGAATTATAAATTCATACAATGAATTAAACCTCTCGGGAGTCGGGGGGTATCCGGAGGAAGCAATGAGGAAACGCGACTTTCTGAAAACGGCTGCGGCCGGCGCTATCGGCAGTGCACCGATCGCGGCGCCTGCCATCGCGCAGAGCGCACCCACGATCCGCTGGCGGCTGGTTTCCAGCTTCCCGAAGAACATCGACGTGCTCTATGGCTCGGCCGAGGTGATGGCGAAGAACCTTGCCGAAGCGACCGATGGCAAGTTTCAGATCCAGGTCTTCGCGGCCGGCGAGGTGGTCCCGGCGCTGCAGGCTCTCGATGCGGTGAGCAACGGTACGGTCGAAATCTGCCACACCGCGGCCTATTACTATGTCGGCAAGGACCCGACCTTCGCGATTGGCACCCATATCCCCTTCGGCCTCAATACGCGCCAGCAGAACGCCTGGGCCTATCATGGCGAAGGCAAGGTGCTGCTCGACGAGTTCTTCCGCAAGCACAATGTCGTCGGCCTGCCGGGCGGCAATACCGGCTGCCAGATGGGTGGCTGGTTCCGCAAGGAGATCAAGAGCGTCGACGACCTCAAGGGTCTGAAGTTCCGCATCTCCGGCCTCGGCGGCAGCATCCTGGCCAAGCTCGGCGCGGTGCCGCAGCAGGTCGGCGGCGGCGACATCTATCCGGCGCTCGAGCGCGGCACGATCGACGCGGCCGAGTTCAACGGTCCCTATGACGACGAGAAGCTCGGCCTCTATCGCGTCGCGCCGTACTACTACTATCCCGGCTTCTGGGACGGCACGTCGCTGGAGCATTTCTTCATCAATGTCGAACAGTGGGAGAAGCTGCCGAAGCACTATCAGGCAGCGCTGACCGCCTCGGCTGCCCTCGCGAACGTCGACACCGTGGCCCGCTACGACGTCCTGAACCCGCCGGCCCTGCGCCGCGTCGTCGCCAGCGGCGCCAAGCTGCGTCCGTTCCCGGCCGAGGTCATCGACGCCGCGCACAAGGCGGCGATGGAGCTTTATGACGAGCTCTCGGCCAAGAATGCCGACTTCAAGAAGCTCTATGACAGCATGCGCCGCTTCCAGACGGAATCGGCGACCTGGAACCAAGTGTCCGAATACTCCTATGACACCGTCGCCCTGCGGGCGATCCGGCGCTGAAAACGATCCGGCCCGGGCAGTGCAGGCTGCCCGGGCCGGATGATGATGTCGGAGCAGATTGTGGAGCAGGCTGTGATGCAGCCTGCTTTTCTTTTGCGTACAGCGTGTCAGTTGGCGCGGCCGAGCAGGCCGCGCGCGATGACCTGGGCCTGGATTTCGGCCGCGCCCTCGAAGATCGACAGGATGCGGGCATCGCAGAGGACGCGGCTGATCGGGTATTCGAGCGCATAGCCGTTGCCGCCATGGATCTGCAGCGCGCAATCGGCGTTGCTGAAGGCGACGCGCGCGGCGAGCAGCTTGGCCATGCCGGCCTCGATGTCGCAGCGCCGGTCGGCATCCTTCTGCCGGGCGGCGAAATAGGACAGCTGCCGCGCCATCATCGTCTCTGTCGCCATGAAGGCGAGCTTGGCGTGGACGCGCGGGAAGGCGAGCAGCGCCTTGCCGAACTGGACCCGGCTCTGCGCATAGGCGAGGCCCAGCTCAAGCGCATTCTGGGCGACGCCGAGCGCGCGCGCGGCGGTCTGGATGCGGGCGCTTTCGAAGGTCTCCATCAGCTGCTTGAAGCCCTGGCCCTCGACGCCGCCGAGCAGGTTGCAGGCCGGCACCGTGAAACCATCGAAGGAGATCTCGTATTCCTTCATGCCGCGATAGCCGAGCACCTCGATCTCGGTGCCGCTCATGCCATGTGCCGGGAACGGATCGGCCTCGCTGCCGCGTGGCTTCTCGGCCAGCAGCATCGACAGGCCGCGATAGTCGGTGCTCTGCGGATCGGTGCGCACGAGCAGGGTCATCAGGTCGGAGCGGGCGCCATGGGTGATCCAGGTCTTGGCACCATAGACGCGATAGACATCGCCCTCGCGCACCGCTCGCGTCCGCAGGCTGCCGAGATCGGAGCCGGTGTTCGGCTCGGTGAAGACCGCGGTCGGCAGTATCTCGCCTGAGGCGAGGCTGGGGAGCCAGCGCGCCTTCTGCTCCTCGGTGCCACCGAGCCTGATCAACTCGCCCGCGATCTCGGAGCGGGTGCCGAGCGAACCGACGCCGATATAGCCGCCGCTCAGCGCCTCGGAGACCAGGCACATCGCCACCTTGCCGAGGCCGGTGCCGCCATACTCCTCCGGAATCGTCAGGCCGAACACGCCCATATCGGCGAGCTTCTGCACGAGCTCGAGCGGGATCAGCTCGTCACGGGCGTGCCAGCCCGGCGCATGCGGCGTGACCTCGCTCGCAGCAAAGCGCAGGAATTGCTCGCGGGTCGCCTCGAGAATGTCGTCGTCGAGGCCGAGCGTCCCGAAACGCCCTTCCGCCAGCTCGGCGGAAAGTGTCCGCCTTGCAGCTTCGAGCGCTGGTGCGTGCGACAGACGGGTCAGCGCCGGCTCGGCCGCGAAGGCCGCGACGACATCCGCCGCCACGCCCATATCCGAGGGGCGCACCGTTTCGGTCTGGCTCATGGCGATGCCGCCGGCGAGCTGTGCGCCGTACTCGGCGAAGCCCAGATGCAGCATGGCCGCCTCCGCTGGGCCGAGCCGGCCGCTGTCAGCGAGGCGATCGGCCCAGGCGAGGGTCTGCCGCAGCGCTTCGACATAGGTGCCTTGCCAGGCGAAGCCGTGCGCGGCGAACTGGTGCGCCTCGACGAGCCCGGCATCGACGCGCCCGCCCGGCGCAAGCAACTGCGCGACCGCGGCACGCGTTGCGGCATGCAGGGTCTCGGCAGCGGAGAGCAGGGAGGCGCAGGTCGAAAGCAGCGCGTCGTGGTCGGTCGTCTTCGGCATGATCGATCCCGGAATCAGGCGGTACGGGGACCGGCGACGATGCCGGTCTGGAGAAGCTTGCCGATGGCTGCAGTCGTAAGCCCCAGCCTGTCGGAGAGCACGGCCTCGGTGTCCTGGCCGAGTTGCGGCGCGGGCAAGGGCGGGCGGCGCGCGCCGGCCGAGAAGGCCAGCGGCGAGCCGGGCGCCAGGATCGGACCTGCCCCGGGCTGCTCGATCGTGCCGAACATCGGGTTCGCCACCGAACAGCGGGCATCCTCGCGGACCAGCTGCCCGAAATCCCTGTAGGGTCCCCACAGCACGCCGGTGCCGTCGAAGGCGGCTTCGATCTCGGCGAGGCTGCGCGCGGCGCACCAGCGTTCGAGCACGGCGAAGATCGCGGCCCGCGCGGTGAAGCGGCCGCCTTCCGTGTTGAGATCGGCATCCATCATCGGGCCGATCATTGCGAGCTTCTCGGTCAGGCCGGTGGCGCGGCCGATCGCATGCCATTGCCGGTTGGAGATCGCGACGATCATGACATGCCGCCCATCGGCGGTGGCGAAGTCGCGGCCAAGCGCGCCATAGAGATCATTGCCGAGCGGCGGACGCACCGCGCCGTTGACCTGATAGTCGGCGATGTAGCCGAGATTGCCGACACTCGCGAGCATCACGTCCGAGAGCGCGAGCGAGACCTGCCGGCCCTTGCCGTCGAGGCGCCGGGCCCGCTCCGCCGCGAGCAGGCCGGTCGCAAGATAGAGCCCCGCCGCGATGTCCCAGGCCGGCAGGACATGGTTGACCGGCTCGGCCCCCGTGCCGGTCGCCAGCGGAAAGCCCGAAGCGCAGTTCACCGTGTAGTCGACGGCCCCGCTGCCGTCGTGGTTGCCGGTCAGGCGCAGGCTGATCAGGTCTTCGCGGCGCTGCGACAGAGCCTCGTGGCCCATCCAGCCGCTGGCGGGCAGATTGGTCAGCAGGATGCCGGCATCCTCGCCGGGCTGCGCGATCAGGGCGCTGGCCAGTTCCTGCCCTTCGGGCTTGTCGAGGGCGATCGCGATCGAGCGCTTGCCCTTGTTGAGACTGGCCCAATAGAGGCTGGCGCCGGAGGGGGCGAGCGGCCAGCGGCGATAGTCGATATTGCCGCCGATCGGGTCGATGCGGATCACCTCGGCGCCGAGTTGTGCCAGCGTCATGCCGCCCAGGGGGGCTGCGATGAAGGCCGAGACCTCGACGACGCGAAGCCCGTTCAGGATCGTGCTCATCGCGTCAGCGAGCCGGCAAGGGAAAGGGGGGCTCGTGGGCCTTGGAAAGGCAATCTGCCGGCAGGCGGGGCGACATCCCTGGTCTTCCTCTTCGTTCGCCGCTCCCTTGCTCGCAATTCCACAGGCAGGTGCGGTCACTCTGGCCCGCAACCTAGCGATCCCAGCCGGTTCGGCCATGCAGTCTGGTAGATAAGAGCTATAACCGCTACCACAGGGCCGGCACGAAGAGACCGCAGCATGGACCTCCAGCAAATCCGCTATTTTCTCGAAACGGTTGCGGCGGGCAGCCTGTCGCGGGCTGCGGTCCGGCTCGGCATCAGCCAGCCGGCGCTCAGCCGCCAGATCGGCAATCTCGAGGCCTCGCTGCAGCAGAGCCTGCTCTACCGCCATGGCCGCGGCGTCTCGCTCACCGATGCCGGCCGCCGGTTCGAGGAGGTGGCGCAGGACGTGATGCGGCAATTGTCGGATGTCCGCACCGAGCTCGCCGCCGGAGCCATCGACAATACCGGCAGCGTCTCGCTCGGTATGCCGCCGTCGCTCTCCGCCAGCATGGGGGCCGATCTGGCGCTGCGCTTTGCCGCCGAGTTTCCGCGCGCACAGCTGCGATTGCGCGAGGCCTTCAGCGCCGTGCTGCTCGAATGGACCGAGGCGGCGCGGGTCGACATCGCCGTGCTCTATGATGCGCGCAGCAGCCGCAGTCTGATCGCGACGCCGCTCATGCTCGAGGATCTGTTCATGGTTGAGCCGCCATCGGCGCGTGCCGATGCGCCGCTCGAACCGGTTTCGCTGCCGGAGCTGGCGAGTCGCGCCTGTGTCCTGCCGGGACCGGAGAATGGGCTGCGCCGGGTGGTCGATGCCGCCTGCGCCGCCGAAGGCGTACGCCCGCGCGTCCTGACGGAGGTCGACTGCGTCGCGGCGCTGAAGCAGTTGGTCGAGCGCGGTGTCGGCCCGACCGTGCTACCTTTTGGCGCAGTCCATCGGGAAGTGCGAGATGGAAGGCTTCGCGTGCGCCCGTTCCGCTCCTCCGCGATGCGCGCCCTGCTCGTGCTGGCGACGCCGGCGAACCAGCCGATCACGCCACTGACGCGCGCGGTGATGCGGATCGTGCAGGACGAGGTCGCGCGCCTCGTTCCGCTCGACATTCTGCGCGGCGTGACCCGCAACCTCGAAAGCCCGCGGCCGCGGCCGCGCCCTGATCGGGAAAGTCCCGAAGCAATCGGCTGAAATCGCCCCCCTACCTTTTCGCTTATAGCTGCTATGCGCCCAGCTCGACTGGCCCGACGGCGGCGACCTCCGCCAGATGGAGGAAACCGGGGTCCGACGGCCAGCTAGCTGGCCGTCGAGGCCTCCCAGCAGCTCGGACAAGCCGGGCACGCCCGCGGGCGGAAGGAAGGAAACGTCGATGCGTCTGAAGGATCGCGTCGCGCTCGTGACGGGTGCGGCATCCGGGCTCGGCCTGGCCATGGTCGAGCGTTTCGTGGCGGAAGGCGCGAAGGTCGCCGTCGTCGACTGGAACGGGGATGCAGCAGCCGCGACCGCAGCCCGGTTCGGCGCTTCCGCGATCGCGATTCAGTCGGACGTCACCAAGGCGGCCGAGGTGCAGGCTTCGGTGACGCGGACCGTCGAGGCCTTCGGCAAGCTGGACATCCTGGTCAACAATGCCGGCTCGAGCCACGCCAAGGGGCCGTTCGAGGCGGTCTCCGAAGCCGAGTTCGATCGCGTCTTCGCGGTCAACCTGAAGTCGATCTTCCACTACTGCAACGCGACCGTCCCGGTGATGCGCAGCCAGGGCGGCGGCGTCATCCTCAATGTCGGCTCGACGGCGGGCAACCGCCCGCGCCCCGGCCTCGCCTGGTACAATGCCAGCAAGGGCGCGGTGCACAACGTCACCAAGACGCTGGCGCTCGAACTGGCTCCCGACCGCATCCGCGTCTGCGCACTGGCCCCGGTCGCGACGGAAACGCCGCTGCTCGCGACTTTCCTCGGCACCGATTCCCCCGAAATGCGGGATCAGATGCGCGGGATCGTGCCGCTCGGCCGTCTCGGGCAGCCCGACGACGTCGCCAATGCGGCGCTCTATCTCGCTTCCGACGAGGCTTCCTTCCTGACGGGCGTGGTCCTCGACATCGACGGTGGCCGCAGCGTCTGAGGCCGCGCCGGAGCCGGAGCTCCGAAACGAATCCGCCCTTCATCTCGGTCTGGTCGGTAACGCCGCCCGGCGCCCGCGCTTCCCTTCAAAGGAGGACGAACATGGCTGACAGCTCGAGCGACGCCGGCGGATTGCTGCGCGATCCCGGCCGCTTCGCAACGGAGGTTCTCGAGCCGATCCGCGCCATCGTCGGCGAGCGCGGCGTGATCACCGACCGCGACGAGATGCAGCCGCTGATGGTGGCATGGCGTGACGGCTGGAAGGGCCGCGTTCCGCTCGTCGTGCAGCCGGCGAACACGGCCGAGCTCGCCGCGGTCGTGGCGATCTGCCACCGGACCCGCACGCCGATCGTCCCGCAAGGCGGCAACACCGGCCTGACCGGCGCGAGCCAGCCCCATGGCGACGATTCCGAGATCGTGATCTCGACGACGCGGATGAACCGCATCCGGGCCCTCGACCTCGACAATGACACGATCACCGTCGATGCCGGCTGCGTGCTGGCGAGAATTCAGGACGCGGCGCGCGAGGCCGGCCGCCTGTTCCCGCTCAGCCTCGGAGCCGAAGGCAGCTGCCAGATCGGCGGCAACCTCTCGACCAATGCCGGCGGCGTCCAGGCTGTCCGCTATGGCACGGCCCGCAATCTCGTGGCGGGTCTCGAAGTCGTGCTGCCGGACGGACGCGTCTGGGACGGTCTGCGCGGATTGCGCAAGGACAATGCCGGCTACGATCTGAAGCAGATCTTCATCGGCGCCGAAGGCACGCTCGGCATCATCACCGGAGCGACGCTGAAGCTCCTGCCCTTGCCGGAGGCGACGGCCACCGCCTTCCTCGCGACGGGCTCGCCGGCACAGGCCGTTGCCTGGCTACGCCGCGCCAAGGCCGCGCTCGGCGAGACCATCACCTCCTGCGAATTGATGGAGCGCGCCTGCCTCGAGATCGCGCGCAAGCACAACAGCCAGATCCAGGATCCGCTGGAACAGGCCTATCCCTGGTATCTGCTGCTCGAACTCGCCGGCCAGGGCGCTGCCGAAGCGCTGGAAGCACGGTTACTCCCGGTCTTCGAGGCGGGACTCGAGGCCGAAGAGCTGCTCGACGGCGTCATCGCTTCCTCGGCGGCACAGGCGGCCGCGCTCTGGCGCATCCGCGAAGGTGCTCCGGAGGGGCAGCGGCTGGAGGGATCGTCGTTCAAGCACGACGTCTCCGTGCCGATCTCGCAGGTCGACCGCTTCATCGCGGAGGCGAACACCGCGCTGTCGCAGCGCTTTCCCGGGATCCGTTCCTTCGCCTTCGGCCATCTCGGCGACGGCAACATCCATTTCAACCCGATTCAGGCCGAGGGTGAACCCGCTGATCTCTGGCAGGCCCGCCTGCCGGAAGTGAACCGGATCGTCCACGACATCGTCTCGCGGCTCGGCGGCTCGATCACGGCCGAGCATGGCGTCGGGCGCCTGCGCGTCACCGAACTGCAGCACTACAAGAGCCCGATCGAGCTCGAGATGATGGCGCGGCTGAAGCTCTGCTTCGATCCGCTGAACCTGATGAACCCCCAGAAAGTGCTGAGGAGCGATCTCCTCGACAACCTGTCGGAGACGGTATGAAACAGCTCCTCGCGATCAGCCGGGTCATCGAAACGGTCAACGGCCAGATCGGCAAGAAGATTGCCTGGCTGATCCTCGTTGCGGTGGCCGTCGCGACGATGAATGCCATCGTCCGCAAGGTCTTCAGCGTTTCGTCGAACGCCTGGCTCGAACTGCAATGGATGCTGTTCGGCGCGGTCTTCCTGCTCTGCGCCGCCTGGACGCTGCAGGTGAAGGAGCATATCCGCATCGACATCGTGAACAGCATGCTCCCGAAGCGGGTCCGCCAATGGATCGAGCTGCTCGGCCATGTGCTCTTCCTGATGCCGTTCGCCCTGCTCATCGTCTATCATTCCTGGCCATTCTTCACCCGCTCCTACGCGATCAACGAGCAGTCGCTCTCGGCCGGCGGTCTGCCGCAATGGCCGGCCAAGGGCCTGGTCGTGATCGGCTTCGTGATGCTGAGCTTCCAGGGCATCTCCGAGATCATCAAGCAGGTCGCCGTGATGCGCGGCGATCTCGAAGATGACGAGGCGGCAGGCGGCCACGCCGCCGCTGCCGAGGCCGAGGCCCAACGCCTGCTCGACCAGGCGAAGGCCGAAGGCCTCGCCCCGTGA
>NZ_JBXAJY010000003.1:0-358622 GCF_058797755.1 Allobosea sp. GW823-FHT02B03
TCTCGTCGCCGAAGGCGATGCCCTGCGACAGGTCGACGGTGACGCCGGCGGTGTCGTCGGAATAGTCGGCGGTGTCGCTGCCGTCGCCGCCATCGAGCCGGTCGTCCTCGGCGCCGCCGGCCAAGACGTCGTCGCCCGCGCCGCCGAAGAGCAGATCGTCGCCGGCGCCGCCCTTGAGGACGTCGTCGCCATCCTCGCCATGCAGCTCGTCATCGCCGTCGCCGCCATCGACCAGGTCGTTGCCCGCTCCGGCCTGAACCAGATCGTCGCCCGCACCGGCCAGGATCAGATCGTCGCCGACCGTCCCGACAAGCGCGTCGTCGCCAGGCGTGCCGACCGGGACGTAAGGCGCGACCGTGACCGTGACGGTCGCGCTGGCAGTGCCGCCCTTGCCGTCAAAGACGGTGTAGGCGAACGAGGCCTCGCCGGAGAAGCCGTCGGCCGGTGTGAAGACGATCCTGCCTTCAGCATCGAGCACGACGCTGCCACCGATGCCGGCCGCGACCGACTGGATCACCAGCGTGTCGCCGTCCGCATCCGTGTCATTGGCGAGCAGCGCCGCCGGGTCGATCAGCAGCGCAGCGCCATAGGCCGTGCCGAGCCCGGCATCGTCTCCCGCAACCGGAACCGCGTTCGGCGGGTTGATGGTCAGGCTGACCGTCGCCTCGCTGATGCCGCCGCGCCCGTCAGTCACCTGCACGGTGAAGCTGTCCTCGCCAGTGAAGCCGTTGGTCGGCGTGTAGCGATAGGTGCCGTCCGTATAGACGAAGACCGTGCCATGCGCCGCGCCCTGCTTGAGGCTGAAGATCAGCGCCGAGCCGGCATCCGGGTCCGACGCCGCGACCTGACCGGTCACCAGGGTGTCCATCAGGCCGACGGCCTCGCCGTTTGTCGCCGTCGGAGCGTGGTTCACCGGCAGCGTGTCACCTGCATCGGCGATCTTGACGAAGTGGACATCGTCGAGCGCCACGCCCGCGCCCCAGGAGTCCTTGACGCCGGTATCCATGAATTCCAGCCGGTTGGAGCCGTTGCCGGAGCCGCCCTTCACCTCGAAGCTCAGCGTCGTCCAGCTCGCGCCGGTCTGCGGCGGCAGGCCGTCGAAGATGACCTCGCCATTCCACAGCACGATGATGCCGTCATCATAGCGCCCGGTGTCGGAGTCCGAGAGCGAGAAGCTGACCCGATAGGTCGCGCCGGTTTCCGCCAGCGAGATCGTCTGGCCGATCTTGTTGCGGGCCGACTGGCCGGCACCGTCCATGTCGATCCAGATCCGGCCATCCTTGGCAACGACGCCGCCGTAATTGTCGAGGTGCTGCTCGATGCGCTTGAAGTTGACATTGGTCCAGCCGAGGATCTGGCCGTCCAGGTTCCGGTAACCCCAGTCGGAGCCGCCATTGTAGTTGCCGGACTCGCTGACGTCCTCAAAGCTGCCGTTGATGATGAGATCGGTGCCGATCGCCACTGAGGAGGTCGAGGACTTGACCGTCAGATCGAAGGTCGCGGTGTCCTTGCCGCCACGCCCGTCATCCACCAGGAAGGTGAAGCTGTCCGCGCCGCTGAAGCCGGCATTGGGCGCGTAGCGATAGGTGCCGTCCGTATAGACGAAGACCGTGCCGTTGGCCGGACCTGTGGCGAGGCTGTAGATCAGCGCGGTGCCGGCATCCTGATCCGAGGCGGAAAGCGCGCCGGTAAACACGGTGTCCTTCATGCCCTCGGCCTGGCCGTCGGCCGCCACCGGAGCCTGGTTCGCCGGCATGCTGTCGCCGACATTGGCGATCTTGACGAAGCGGACATCGTCGAGCGCCGCACCGGCGCCCCAGGAATCCGAGACGCCCTTGTCGATGAACTCGAGCCGGTTCTTGCCGTCACCGGAGCCGCCCTTCACCTCGAAGCTCAGCGTCGTCCAGCTCGCGCTGGTCTGCGGCGGCAGGCCGTCGAAGATGACCTCGCCATTCCACAGCACCTTGACGCCATCGTCGAAATTCGTCCGGTCGGAGTCGGAGAGCGAGAAGCTCACCCGATAGGTCGCTCCGGTCTCGACATGAGCGATCGACTGGCCGATCCGGTCGACGGTCGTGCCCGTCTGCGAATGGTCCATGTCAATCCAGATCCGGCCGTCCTTGGCGACGACGCCGCCGTAATTGTCCCAGTGCTGCTCGATGCGCTTGTTGTTGACGTTGGTCCAGCCGAGGATCTGGCCGTCCGGATTGCGGTAGCCCCAGTCATTGGGACCGTTGTTGCCGGAGGATTCGCTGAGGTCCTCGAAGCTGCCGTTGACCATGAGATCGGTGCCGAGAAGGATGCCCTGCGCGACGGTGAAGTTGACGACGGACTCGACGATGCCGCCATGCCCGTCATTCACCAGATAGCTGAAGCTGTCGGCGCCGGTGAAGCCGGCCGCCGGCGTGTAGCGGTATCTGCCGTCGGCATTGAACACGAGCGTGCCATTGGCTGGCCCGTCGCCGAGGCGGTAGGTGAGCGCGTCGCCATTGGCGTCGGTGGCCACGACCTTGCCGCTGAACGGGACCTCCTGGCTGATGACGAGGTCGATCTCCTGGGTCTCGGGCGCGACATTGCCCGGCACCGGCATGACCGGATCGGCGATCTTGACGAGACGCAGGTCGGCCAGCGTCGCGCCGAAGCTCTCGCCCGCGCCTTCGAAGACGAGGTCGTTCGAGCCATCGCCGGTTCCGCCGGTGACCATGAAGTGGAACTTGCCGCCGGTCGGGGAGGGGACGCCCTCATAGACCACCTGGCCGCCCCAGAGCACGCGCACGCCATCTTCGCCCATCGGCAGGTCGGCGAGCGAGAAGCTCAGGCGATAGACCGCTCCGGTTTCGACGCTGTCGATATCGTAGGACAGGGTGCCCTCGGGGAAATCGCCGGCGGCGACGAGATCGGTGCCGACCACCACCGTCGACGGGATGGCGAAGGCGGGTGCGTTGTCGAGCACGCCCTGAAGCTCCGGCAGCACCGCCGCAACCTCGGCGTCCGTGCCCTCCACGGCCAGGGCCGCGAGCTCGGCGCCGGTCAGCGTGAAGCCGTCGGCGGTCGTGATCGAGGCCGGCTGATGCGCGGGATCGACGCCATCGAGCAGGACGATCGCATCGCTGCCCGCACGGATGATCAGGTTGTTGCCGCTGCGGATGACGCTGAACCCGGCCGGGGCGATGCCGTCGAAGAGGATCGTGCTGGTGCTGTCGAGAGAGATCAGGTCGATGCCGTCGCCGGCACGGAAGACGATCTGGTCGCCCGTCGCGACGATGACGTCGTTGCCGGCGCCGCCGACGAGAATGTCCGAGCCGGTGCCGCCGGCGAGGTAGTCGCTGCCGGAGCCGCCGAAGAGCTTGTCGTCACCGGCGCCGCCGAAGAGCAGGTCCCTGCCGGCATCGCCATAGAGAACGTCGTCGCCCAGGCCACCGCGGACGATGTCGTCACCCGACATGGCATAGATGACGTCCTTGCCCGTGCCGCCGTTGATCTCGTTGCCCTGGTCGGTGCCGTAGGCGACCTCGGCATTGTTCAGGAGCTTTTCGAGGGCAGGGCGGGCGAGCTGCGTGTTGTCGTTGATGATGCCGTCTACGCCGAGATTGAGCGCGTTGCGGACATCGTTCTCGTTGCCCGCGACGGTCCAGCCATTGACCTTGAGGCCGGCAGCCTGGGCGGCCGCGACCGTCTCGGCGGTGATCAGCGCCATCTGGGGCGCGAGGCCGTCGAGCTCGCCCATGGAACCCTGCGGGCTCGTCGCGTTCGCGATCTTGGCGTCGGTGATGTTGTCCGTCAGCCAGACCAGCGGGAAATCGACCTGGTACTTGTTGTCCATCAGGTCGCGGAGGACCTTGTGGTCGGTCGCGAAGGTCTGGAAGACGATCCGCTCGGGATCGGCGAAGTCGGCAGCGACGAGGTTCGAGAGCATGGCGTCGTAGGTGGCGTGGCCCGAGCTCTTGGTCTCGACCAGGATGCCGAGCTTGCGGCCGGTCTCGTTTTCCATCCGCTTGGTCAGCGCGATGATTTGCTCGAAGGTGATGACACCCGGCACCAGTGCACGCACCTCGGCCAGCGTCATGTTCGCGATGCCGCCGGGAAGGTCGTCATGATAGCTGACCAATGCGCCGTCCTTGGTCAGGCGAAGGTCGATCTCGATGAAATCGGCGCCGTATTTGAACGCCCACTCATAGGCCTCGGTCTCGTTGTCGGTGTAGGGGTTGGTGCCGCGATGGGCGTAAAGAACGGGCTGGTCAGCCATGGCTCATCTCCAGAAACAGGCAATAGTCGATCGTTCCCGGTAGCGGGATCGCTGCGGGCATGCGTGAAGAACGGTGCTTGATGGCGAGCCGCGCCCGCCAGGGCGCGGTCTCTTCTCGTCGGGCTACGGCCTCACGGCCGCCTCCGCGCTGTTGACGAACTGGACGCCGGACTCGTCCAGCATCTGCCGGATGGCCCCCGGCGGCTCCGTGTCGCAGAACACCGCGGTGACCTGGTCGATGCGCCCGCCATGGACATGGGCCGGGCGCGTGAACTTCGAGGAATCGAGGACGAGATAGGATCTGCGGCAGTTGCGCAGCATCGCCTCGCGGGCGCGGACCTCCTCCTCCGAAAAGTCGAGCAGGGAACCGTCCTCATCGATGCCACCGACACCAAAGATCGCGATATCGACCTTGTAGGAGGCGAAGAACGCGTCGACCGTCGCGCCGCAGACGTCGAGATCGCCGCCGCGCACCGTGCCGCCGGCGATCGCCAGCGAGAAATCCGAGTTTTGGCCGACCATCACTGCAAGCGGCAGGTTGTTGGTCACGATCTTGAGCTGCCGGTGCGCAAGCAAGGCCTCGGCGACGAATTGCGTGGTGGTGCCGATACCCAGCGAGATCGACTCGCCGTCTGCGACCCGGCCGGCGACGGCGGCGGCGATGGCCTGCTTGGCTTCACGATGCAGCACGCGCCGATCCTTGAAGGTGAGGTTTCCGCTCCGGGCGAGGCTCTCGATGCCGCCATGACGCCGTCTGGCGACGCCCTGATCGCAGAGGGCGACGAGGTCGCGGCGGATCGTCTGCGTGGCGACCGCGAAATGCGTGGCCAGCTCTTCGACGCTGATGAAGTCCCGGCTGCGCAGCATTTCGGCGATCGCCATCTGCCGCCCGTCGGAACCCAGCGCAATGTTCATATGAATGCCGTTCGTGTTCATATGACTGCGATAGCGCCGCTCCGTGACGCTCATGCGACAGTTAATCGTTTCTGAAGGTCGACTCTAAAAAAGAATCGACGAAGTCTTGCGAGCCTTCGTGAGCAATAAAAATTTTCGACGAGGGGAAATACTGAGGCGGCAAACATGCCGGGCCTAGGGTAGGATTGTGAGCCGGATCAGATTTGCCTTGAAGCGGTGGCTTGGAAACGTTCCGGTCAAGTTATCGGTGTCGGGGAGCGTAAGGAGGCCCGAAGACGCTCTTGCAAAGTCCATTCGCGGCCGCTGTGAGCGAATTGTCCGGGGGATCACCGGCTCATCCGAACTTCGCTTGAATTCATGCGCGGTATGGGGATGCCTTGGGACCATGAAACCGCGGCGGTGATCGCGCCGCTGACGGTCAGCTGCATCTCGGCGACGGAGCCGCCCGCATCTCCTGGGTTGGCGTCAGAATCGCTCTGGCCCCGTCTGGGGGCGCCTTGATCGTCTCCCAGCAATCGACTTTAGCGCCACATGCCTCGCATCTTGGCGCGGACGTCGATCTTGGGCCCGGTCGAAGCGGGGCGTCCGGCCTGAGGCGCCACCTGCGGCCAGGCTCGATTCCCGAAGTGCTTCAGCAGGTTGTTGGGGATGAAGCGCGTGCGCGCGGCGTAGACGTGCCTGTCGCCGGTGGAAGACTGGCCGTGCGTGAAGAAGCGTTGCGGCACCATCAGGTGCAGATCGTCCTTGGCCCGGGTCATGGCGACATAGAGCAGGCGCCGCTCTTCCTCGATTTCATCCTTTGAGCCGGCACCCAGGTCGATCGGAATACAGCCGTCGACGACGTTCATGACGAACACCGATTTCCATTCCTGCCCCTTGGCCGAATGGATGGTCGAGAGGATCAGGTAGTCTTCGTCGAGATGCGGCACACCGGCCTGATCACTCGTCGCATCCGGCGGGTCGAGCGTCAGCTCGGTCAGGAAGCGTTCGCGCGAGGGGTAGCCGCCGGCGATCTGCTCGAGCTGCAGGAGGTCGGCCTGCCGTGTCGTCGCGTCTTCATGGATGCGCTCCAGCTGCGGCTCGTACCAGAGCCGCGCCCGCTCGATCTCGGCCGGCCAGCCTGACCTGCCGGAACGCAGCTCCTCCACGGTCTCGACGAACGAAGCCCAGTCTTCTCCGGCGCGGGCGGGAGCGGGAGCGCCACGCAGGGCTTCTGTGCCGTCAGGTGCTTGCGCCAGATGCTCGATGACGCGCTGGGCCGAGGTCGGCCCGACGCCGGGCAGGAGTTGCATCACGCGGAAGGCCGAGACACGGTCGCGCGGGTTTTCGACGAAGCGCAGCAGCGCCAGCAGGTCCTTGACGTGTGCCGCGTCGAGGAACTTCAGCCCACCGAATTTGACGAACGGGATGTTGCGGCGCGTCAGCTCGACCTCGAGCGGGCCGCTATGGTGCGAGGCGCGAAACAGCACGGCCTGCTGCTTGAGTGTCGTTCCAGCCTCGCGGTTCTCCAGCACCGTCTCGGCAATAAAGCTGGCCTGGTCGGCCTCGTCCCGGACATTGACCAGTTCGGGCGCCGCACCGGCGGCTCGATCAGTCCAGAGGTTCTTGGTGAAGCGCTCGGCGGCGAGGTCGATCACCGCATTCGCGGCCGAGAGGATTGCCTGCGTCGAGCGGTAGTTCTGATCGAGCGTGATGACCTCGGCCGGCGGCGAGAAGGCAAGCGGAAAGTCCAGAATGTTGCGGACGGTCGCGGCGCGGAAGGAATAGATCGACTGCGCGTCGTCGCCGACCACCGTCAGCCCGCGCCCATCCGGCTTGAGCGCCAGCAGGATCGACGACTGCAGCCGGTTGGTGTCCTGGTACTCGTCGACCATGATGTGATCGAATCGCGAGCCGATGTCGGCAGCGAGATCGGCATCGGTCATCGCCTGCGCCCAGTAGAGCAGAAGGTCGTCGTAATCGAGCACGTTCTGCTGCTGCTTCGCTTCGACATAGGCCGCAAAGAGCTGCTTGAGCTCGTCAGCCCAGCCGATGCACCAGGGATAGGACAATCCTAGCACCTGCTCGATCGGCTGCTCGGCGTTCACGCAGCGCGAATAGATCGAGAGACAAGTCCCCTTGGTCGGAAAGCGCGCCTCGGTCTTGGAGAAGCCGAGTTCGTGCCGGACGAGGTTCATCAGGTCGGCCGCATCCTCGCGATCGTGGATCGTGAAGGCAGGGTCGAGACCGATCTGCTCGGCGAGGTCGCGCAGCAGCCTTGCCCCGACCCCGTGAAAAGTTCCGGCCCAACTGAGCGCGTCGACGGCGACGCCAGCTTGATCGCCCATCACCTTGCGCGCGATGCGCTCGACGCGACGCCGCATTTCGGATGCGGCGCGCCGCGAGAATGTCATCAGAAGAATCCGCCGCGGGTCGGCGCCGCAGACGAGCAGATGGGCGACGCGATGCGCCAGCGTGTTGGTCTTGCCCGAGCCTGCGCCGGCGATGATCAGAACCGGCGGGGCCGGCACCGCGTCTCCGCCATGGGACACGGCGCGCCGCTGTGCCGGGTTGAGATTGTCGAGATAAACGTGGGCGTTCATGCGTGATTCGGCTTGCTGATACTGCAGGGCAGCACGGACCAGACAGCCCGGCAATGCAAAATGACGACTGCGGACTCCCTGGCGCAGCTGCCAAAAAATGGGGAGCCGGGGCAGGTCGGACCTCGCGACCAGCGGACACGCCGCATCGATGCAGCAGCGACGTCGCCGCGCCCCCGCGCGCCTGCGCAGGCGGCCTCGCTCGCAGGTGCTCTCGGCCGTTCCAGGATCGGGCGGGAACCTTTCGCCTGCGGCGACGTTCACGGTCCTGATAAGCTATTGGGGGCCGTTCAAAGTGCCGGAAGTCGAAGCCCTTTCCCTGATGAGCGACCGCTACCGGTTGCTCGTCGAATCCGTCACCGATTATGCGATCTACCTGCTCACCCCGGACGGGCGCGTGGCGAGCTGGAACCCTGGCGCGCGGCGCTTCAAGGGCTACGACGACACGGAGATCATCGGCCAGTCCTTCGAGAACTTCTATACGCCGGAGGATCGTGCCTCGGGCCTGCCGCAGCGCGCGCTGCGCACGGCGGAGAGGGAGGGGCGCTTCGAAGCCGAAGGCTGGCGCGTGCGCAAGGACGGCACGCAGTTCTGGGCCCACGTCATCATCGATCCGATATTCAATCCTGAAAGCCGGGGCGTGCTGGGATATGCCAAGATCACGCGGGACCTGACCGAAAGGCGGGAAGCCGAGCTGGCCTTGAAGCGCTCCGAGGAGCAGTTTCGCCTGCTCGTCCAAGGCGTGACCGACTACGCGATCTACATGCTCGACAAGGAGGGGCGTGTCACCAACTGGAATCTCGGCGCCGAACGGATCAAGGGCTATCGCCGCGAGGAGATCGTCGGCCGGCACTTCTCGATCTTCTACACGCCGGAGGATCGCGCGAACGGAGAGCCCGCCAAGGCGCTGGCGACAGCTTTCCACACCGGGAGCTTCGAGAAGGAGGGCTGGCGGCTGCGCAAGGACGGACGGCCCTTCTGGGCCCATGTCGTGATCGACCCGATCCGCGACGACAGTGGCGAGATCATCGGGTTCGCCAAGATCACCCGCGATCTGACCGACCGCCGCAAGGTCCAGGAAGAGCTGGAGAAATCGCAGCAGGCGCTCCTGCAGGCCCAGAAGATCGAGGCGATCGGACAGCTCACAGGCGGCATCGCGCACGATTTCAACAACCTGCTCACTGCAGTGGTCGGCAGCCTGGAACTGGTCAGCCGGCAGATCTCCGATCCGAGGCAGGCGAGCCTGATCGAAAACGCTATGAGCGGCGCCAAGCGAGGCGTACTGCTTACGCAGCGCATGCTGGCCTTTGCGCGCAAGCAGGAACTGGCGCTTCAGGCCGTGCCGCTCGACGCTCTGATCACCAGCCTGAAGGATCTGCTGCAACGCTCGATCGGCCCCCTGGTGCGGATCGAGACCGATTTTCCCGCTTCGCTGCCACCGGCCCGGGCGGATCAGAACCAGCTCGAGACGGCGCTCCTGAACCTCGTCCTGAATGCGCGCGATGCGATGCCCGAGGGCGGGGTGGTGCGCATGGCGGGTCGATGCGAGACCGTGGCTCCTTCCAATTCCCATGGCCTGGCTGCCGGGGACTACCTTCGGATCTCGATCAGCGATTCCGGGACCGGCATGGACGCCGGGACCTTGGCCAGGGCGGTCGAGCCGTTCTTCACGACGAAGGGCGTCGGCAAAGGGACCGGGCTCGGCCTTTCGATGGTTCACGGCATGGCCGAGCAATCCGGGGGGCGCCTCGCAATCAGCAGCCTGGAGGGGCGGGGGACGACGGTGGAGATCTGGCTCCCGGCGGCGCGGCAGGCCGATTCCGCCGAGGCGCATCGCCTGCCGACGCCGTCCGAGCCGGCTGAGAAGCCGGCCGAACATCTCAAGGTGCTGGCCGTGGACGATGACGCTCTCGTGCTGATGAACACCGTCGCGCTGCTGGAGGATCTGGGCCATGAGGTCGTCGAGGCCTCGTCGGCGAAGGAAGCGCTCGCGCTGCTCTCGAATGGCGAGCGCTTCGATCTGCTGATCACCGACCATGCCATGCCCGAGATCACCGGAGCTCAGCTGATCGCCGCCGTGTCGACGAGCTGGCCTGCACTGCCGATCATCCTGGCGACCGGGTATGCCGAGCTTCCTCGCGACATTCCAGGCAGCGTTGCCCGACTCAGCAAGCCGTTTTGGCAGGCGGATCTGGAGAAGGTGCTAGCGGCCGTGACCGCCAGCCGGATCCAGGATGCGGCCTAGGCCTCCCCGTCCTCCGACGAGGAGGCGCGAGGGGGCCGGCAGCGACGTTCATCGATAATCGCGCAGAGTTCCGGGCGAACGGTTGGAACCTCCGGATCAGCCGAACGGTTGTGCATGGAACGACACGGGATCGGAGCGCCAAGCCATGCCCACGCCGCAGGAACTGGAAGCGAGGCTCTGGAAAGCTCTGCGCTCCGACATGACGGTGATGTTGGGGCTGGCCAACCGGCAGGATCACCTGCTTCGGCCGATGACGGTGCAGATCGACGGTGAAGCCAACCATGGACCGCTCTGGATCTTCTCGGCCAGAGACACCGAACTCGTCGAAGCGCTGTCGGGCGACGACGACGCGTTCATCTCGTTCGCTGCGAAGGGGCATGAGCTTTTCGCGACGATCGGCGGCAAGTTGAGGCTCGATAACGACCGGGAGGTGATCGACCGGCTATGGAACAGGTTCGTCGCCGCCTGGTACGAGCAAGGCAAGGACGACCCCAAGCTGGCGCTGCTGCGCTTCGATGTCGAGGAGGCGGAGGTCTGGGAGGACGAATGGAGCTTGATTGCCGGCATCAAGCTGCTGCTCGGGATCGATCCCAAGAAGGACTATGCAAACAAGACGGCCAGGATGAAGCTGGACTGATCTTCGGAGGGCTACGGCGTTTCGATATGTCCGCTTTCCAGCCGCGCCAGCGCGGCGCAGGCCGACATGTTCGACGACGCCCTGGCGGAGCTTCAGACGGGACGAAAACGCGGTCATTGGATGTGGTTCATCTTTCCGCAGTTGCGAGGGCTGGGCGTATCGGCGACGGCCCAGCATTTCGGCCTCGCGGGAATTGGCGAGGCGCGGGCCTATCTTGGCCATCCGCTGCTGGGGCCCCGCTTGGTGGCCTCCGTCGAAGCCTTGCTGGGGCTGCGCGGGCCCACCTTGTCGCAGATCTTCGGTTCCCCGGACGACCTGAAGTTCGCCTCCTGCATGACCTTGTTCGCGCTCGCTTCGAACAGGCAAAATGACCCGTTTCGCAGGGCGCTCGCTCTCTATTGCGGCGGGCAGATGGATGCGCGCACCGAGAAGATGCTTGCCGGGGCAGCTCGCTCGGTTTGAGGGGGCCGTTCTCCTTGGTGCGCAGCCGGCTCGCGGCTGTCGGCGAGGTGCCGGTCGGCCGTTGTCGAGGCGTGTCGGTTATCCCGTGAATGCGCTTGCCGGGAGGCGGTTGACCTCGTCCGAGCTGTTGCGACTCGTCAACGGGCGGTTTGACCGCTAACTTGGTGCTCAGAGTTGCGTAGCGATGAGGTGTGTCATGCCTAACGCCGACGCCGTGACCATCAAGACCTATGAAGAGCGCAAGACGGCAGTGCTGCGGGCTGCCAGGCTCATTTCATCCGGCAGGGGCTCCGACGAAGAGCGTGAGTTCGAGCAGCTGACCGAGGCCATCGCGGATTTCGACATCCGTCAGGATGCCGAACCCTTCATCGAGATTCCGGCTGCGTTTGCGCAGTATCTCGGCAGCACGCATTAGCACTGGGTTCTCGCCGAGCATCGCCGATTGGAGATGTGCGGAAACGCGGATGCGGTCCCTCGGCCGCCTGAGACTGGCGATGTCTCAGGTGAGGGATGGCTGCCCGGCCGCCCGAGATCGTCTCAGGCGGCGATCTCGGTCCGCTGGTCCTTTCGCTCCCATTCCTCGCCCCAGATCATCACGGCATGGCCGGGCGAGACCTCGCGATATTGCCGGGGCGGCGGGACATAGTCGGGTGCGCGGACCGGGCTCCTGATCTCGTCGTTCGAGACCGGCCGCTTCTCGTGGCGACGGGCCGGGTCGGCGACTGGCACGGCGGCCAGCAGCCGCTTGGTATAGGGGTGCTGGGGATTGCCGAAGATCGCCTCGCGCGGGCCGATCTCGACGATCTCGCCGAGATACATCACGGCGACCCGATGGCTGACGCGCTCGACCACGGCCATGTCGTGCGAGATGAAGAGGTAGGCGAGCTTCATCCGCTCCTGCAGCTCGAGCATCAGGTTGATGACCTGGGCCTTCACCGAGACGTCGAGCGCCGAGACGGATTCGTCGGCAACGATCAGCCGGGGCTCGACGGCAAGCGCGCGTGCGATGCAGATGCGCTGGCGCTGCCCGCCGGAGAATTCGTGCGGGAAGCGGCTCGCCATATCCGGATGGAGGCCGACGCGATGGAGCAGTTCGGCGACCTTGTCCTGGGCCTCGGAACGGGTCGCGAGCCTGTTGATCAGCAGGGGCTCGGCGATCGTAGTCCCGACATCCATGCGCGGATTCAGGCTGGCAAAGGGGTCCTGGAAGATCATCTGCATGCGCTTGCGGCGCTCGCGCAGCGTCTTCCGGTCGAGCTTCAGCACGTCCTCGCCGTCGAGTAGCACCGAGCCGGAGAGAGGCTCGATCAGGCGCATCACCGATCGCCCGGTGGTCGACTTGCCGCAGCCGGATTCTCCGACCAGCGCCAATGTCTCGCCGGGCTGAAGGCTGAACGAGACGTTCTCGACCGCATGCACCCGGCCCTTGACGCCGCCGAGGAGGCCGGAGCGGATCTCGAAGCGCGTGGTCAGGCCGTTGACTTCGAGCACCGGCCGCTCGCTCGTGGCTACGGTATCGGCCGTCTCGGTCGGAACGTCCGAGAGACCGGTCTTGCGATCGACCATCGGGAAACGCATCGGGCGCCGGACGCCTTCCATGGCCCCGAGCTTCGGCACGGCGGCGAGCAGCGAGCGCGTATAGGGGTGGGTTGGCCGGGTGAAGATGGCCTCGGTCGTACCGGTCTCGACGGCCTCGCCGTTGTACATGACAACTGTGCGGTCGGCGATTTCGGCGACCACGCCCATGTCGTGGGTGATGAAGAGGACGGACATGCCGTCCTCTTCCTGCAGCAGCTTGATCAGCTCGAGGATCTGCGCCTGGATCGTCACATCGAGGGCCGTCGTCGCCTCGTCCGCGATCAGCAGTTTCGGCTTGCAGGCGAGCGCCATCGCGATCATCACGCGCTGACGCATGCCGCCGGAGAAGCGGTGGGGGTATTCATGGAAGCGCGATCTCGCAGCGGGTATGCGGACCTTTTCCAGTAGGCGGACGGTCTCCGCCTCGGCCTCGGAACGCGACAGGCCGCGATGCAGGACCAGCGCCTCGGCGATCTGGAAGCCGATCGGCAGCACCGGGTTGAGCGAGGTCATCGGCTCCTGGAAGATCATCGCGATCTCGTTGCCGCGGATACGGCGCATGTCCGCTTCCGGCAGCGTCAGCAACTCCTTGCCGGAGAGCTTGATCGAGCCCTCGATCCTGCTCGATCCGGGCTGCGTCAGCCGCATCACCGAGAGGGCGGTGACGCTTTTCCCGGAGCCGGATTCGCCGACGACCGCCACGGTCTCCCGCGGCTTGATGTCGAACGAAATGCCCTTGACGACCTGACGCCACTGCCGCTCGACCCTGAAGGAGGTCACCAGATCGGAGACGGAAAGGACGGGTGCGCTGTCTTGCGTGCAATTCATCAAACGATATCCCTTCAGTCCAATTGTCGCCCCGCGAGCGTTCGGCTTGGCGTGCTTCGGCGGAGATTGTCGGGGGCGAGCCGGTCAGCTGCCGGTGCGATGGTCGATCAGCCTCACGCGCTCTGTTCCAGCGGATGAAATCGCCGGACGGACGCAGGGGAGGCTTGCCCGCTGCCGTCGATCAGCCCCGTGCCTGCGACGGGCGGTGATCGATGCGCTTGCGCTGAGAACGGGGGTCGGGTCGTCGGCATAGCGGGCGGCGGCTTCCTCGCGGCGGCTCTCTGACTGGAGCTGGATCATGTTGACAGGATCGCCTGGCCGCGCCTAGTCTAATTTAGGACATTAACGGACATTTCTTTAAATCGTGACCCAGATGCTCGATCGCAAGTTCGTCAACGCGAAAATCATGGATGGTACCGGGGCGCCCTGGTTCCGGGGCGAGGTCGCCATCAGCGAGGGGCGCATCGTCGATGTCGGCCGGACGGTGGCGGGCGAGGCCGCGGAGACGGTCGATCTCGGCGGGCGGGTCCTGGCGCCGGGCTTCATCGACGTCCATACCCATGACGACCTCGCCGTCCTGCGCGATCCCACCCACGCGCCCAAGCTGCTGCAAGGCGTCACCTCCGTCGTGCTCGGCAATTGCGGCTTCGGCGGCAGCCCTTCCACGCCGGAGCGGCATGAGGATCTCGTGCGCTATGTGACGCCGGTTCTCGGGCCGATGCCGTCCGGCGTCTGGCACGAATTCGGCCATTATCTCGACACGCTCTCGACCTCTCCGAGTTCGGTGAACGCCGTCTCGCAGGTCGCGCATGGCGCGGTCCGCATCGCGGTCATGGGCTTCGAGAACCGTCCCGCGACCACGGCGGAGATCGAGCGCATGTGCGCGCTGGTCAGCGAAGCCATGCAGGCCGGCGCCATCGGCCTGTCGTTCGGGCTGCTCTATGCGCCGGGCTGTTACGCCGACCGGCGCGAGCTCGTCGCCGTCGCTTCGGCCGCGGCGCGGGCAGGCGGCATCCTGAACTGCCATATCCGCACGGAGGGCGACACGCTGCTCGACTCCCTCACCGAGGTGATGGACATCGCGGAGGCGGCCGGCGCGCCGCTCCATGTCAGCCACCTCAAGGTCGTCGGCAAGCGCAACTGGGGCACGATCGGCCGGGCCCTCGACCTGATCGCCGACAGGCGCGCGCGGGGGCTCGATGTCACCTGCGACATCTACACCTACACCGCCGGCAGCAGCACGCTGCTCTCCGTGCTTCCGCCCTGGGTTTCCGCCGGCGGCTCGGCCGATGTCATGGCCCGCCTTGCCGACCCGGCCGCACGCGAGCGCATCCGCCGCGACATGGAAGGCAATCTCCCCGGCTGGGACAACTTCGCCGGTATGCTCGGCTGGGATCGCGTCGTGATCTCGGGCGTCGAGAGCGAGGCCAACAGGCGCCTCGAAGGCGTGAACATCGAGACCATCGCCGCCGAGCGGGGGCAGCAGCCGATCGACTGCATGCTCGACATCCTGCTCGAGGAAAACGCTCGGGTCACCATGATCCTGCACCAGATGTCGGAAGAGGACGTCAAGGCGGTGCTGCGCTCGGATTTCGCCATGGTCGGCTCGGACGGCATCCCGCTCGAGACCGGAAAGGTGCATCCGCGCCACTACGGCACCTTCCCGCGCATGCTCGCCCATTATGTCCGCAAGGAGCGGATCATGTCGGTGGAGGAGGCGGTCCGGAAAATGACCTCGGTCTCGGCCCGCCGCTTCGGCCTCGCCCAGCGCGGCCTGATCGGCGAGGGAGCCTGGGCCGATCTCGTGGTCTTCGACGCCGAGAAGATCCAGGACATCGCGACCTTCGAGGACCCGCGGCGCTATCCGGCCGGGCTGGACGGCATCTACGTCAACGGGCGCCTCGCGGCGCAGGGCGGCACGCCTTCGGCCGAGCGGGCCGGCAAGCTCATCCGGCACCGCTGCGCCTGCTGCGGGCCGCAAGACCAACTTGTCTGCAACTAAGAAAGAACTGGGAAGAGACGATGAAGATAGGGCGATTGACTGGCTGGCTCGTCGGAGCAGCCTTGGCCGCTTCGATGGGAGCCGCTGGCCTTCCGGCGGTTGCGCAGCAGCCGAAGCAGGGCGGTGTGCTGAACATCGCGATCACCGGCGAGCCCCCGACGCTCGACGCGCATCACTCGACGGCCTTCATCACCCAGTCGGTCGGCTGGCACATCTATGAGGGGCTGTTCACGCTGGACGGCAAGTACAATGCCGTCCCCATGCTGGCCGAGAGCGTTGCCTTCGACGAGAAGCGCAACACCTATGTCATCAAGCTGCGCGCCAACGTCCCCTTCCACGACGGCTCGATCCTCAATGCGGACGATGTCGTCGCCTCGCTCGGACGTTGGGGACGCAAGTCGAACTACGGCCGGCTGATGTTCAAGAACGTCGTCGAGCTGCGCAAGGTCGATGATCTCACCGTCGAGATCGCGCTCAAGGAGCCGTCTCCGGTGGTCCCGATGATGCTGGCCTTCCCGAACCAGCAGGCCGCGATCTACCCGAAGAGCGTCATCGAGAAGTACGGCGACAACGAGATCCGCAGCTATGTCGGCACCGGCCCGTTCCGCTTCAAGGAGCATGTCGCCGACCGTCATCTGAAGCTGGAGCGCTTCGCCAAATACGCGGCCGCCAGCGGCGAGCCCGACGGCATGGCCGGCCGGCGCGTGGCGCATTTCGACGAGCTGCGGCTGGTGCCGACCCCTGAGGTTTCGGTGCGCCTGGAGGGCGTCCAGACCGGGCTCTACGACATCGCGGATCAGGTGAGCCAGGACATGCTCCCGATGATCAAGATGTATCCGACGATCGAGCCGGTGGTGACCAAGCCCTATTGGTGGACCATGGCCGTCTTCAACAAGAAGCGGGCTCCGTTCAACGACCCGCGCGCCCGCCAGGCCTTCGTGCTCGGGCTCGACAACAAGCAGGTCATGGGCGCCGCCTTCGCCTCCGAGGACTTCTATCGTCTCGATCCCGGCATTCTCTTCCAGGAGCAGTCGCAGTGGTGGAGCAAGGCCGATGGCGGCGTCTACAACAAGCGCGACCTCGAGCGCGCCAAGACCCTGCTGAAGGAGTCCGGCTATACCGGGCAGCCGATCAAGTGGCTCACCACCCGTGAATACGACTTCATGTACAAGAACGCGCTCGTCGCCACCGAGCAGTTGAAGGCGGTCGGCTTCAACATCCAGCTGGAAGTCGTCGACTGGGCCACGATCGTCCAGCAGCGCAACAACCCGCAGGCCTACGACATCTTCAGCGGCGCGACGACCTTCACGCCGGATCCCGGTGTCTGGCCGTGCTTCGACCCGGCCTGGCCCGGCTTCTGGGAGGATTCCAAGAAGGATGAGCTGGTGCGCAAGCTGAACACCGAAATGGACGGCAAGAAGCGCTTCGGCGTCTGGGAGGAGCTGCAGACGCACTTCTGGGACCAGGCCCCGATGGCCAAGTTCGGTGACTTCTTCATCCTCGGCGTCAAGAATGTGGACGTGAAGAATGTCGCTGCGACACCGTTCCCGTTCTACTGGAACGCCTGGAAGCAGTGACAGGCCCCTGGTCCATCGAGGCGATCGCATCATGAGCAGGATCAAGATCGGCATCATCGGCAACGCTGAATTCAGCGAGCCGCTCGACCACGCCTTGCGCAGTGCCGACGCCGATCTCGATCTGCATGTTCGCCTCTACGAGGACCAGGACGAGGCCATCGGGCTGGCCCGCGAGCTGGAGGGGATCGTCGACGCGATCCTCTTCTCCGGGCCGGTTCCCTATCATCTGGCATTGGCCGAGGGCCCGCTTTCGGTTCCGGCCTCCTATGTCGTGTTCGACGAAGTCTCGCTCGTGAAGGCCTTCTTCGATCTCGTCCGGGCCGGTGTCGACCCTTCGACGATCAGCGTCGACACGATATCGGACGACATCATCGCCGATGTCAGCCGCGAGCTGAACATCGCCCTGGCCGGCATCAAGAGCATGCCGCTCCGGGAAGGGGGCGTTCACGACGACTTCACCGGCTTCCATATCCGGCACTATCGCGCCGGCAGCACGACCTATGCGCTGACCTGCCGCTCGCTGGTGCAGCGGGAGCTCGCCCAGCAGGGTGTTCCCTGCCACTTCATGTTCTGGACCAAGCATACGATCCTCAAGGCGCTCGACCTTCTCGTGTCGAACCTCCTGCAGCATCGCTATCGCGGCTCCCAGATCGCCATCGGCCTGCTGCGCGTGCGGACGCCCGAGTTCACGGGTTCGATCGCCGATGGCCGCCGCCATGCGCTGGAGCTCGAAACCTACCTGCTCGACTACAGCGAGAGCCTCGGCGTCAATCTGCTCGACATCGGCAATGGCCTGCACCTGTTCTACACGACCTACGGAGCCATCCGCCGGCAGACGCAGGATTTCACGGCCGCGCCCGCGTTCACGGCCTTTCCGCATCAAGGCTTCTCCTTCGAGATCGGTATCGGCACCGGTGTCAGCGCCGCCATTGCCGAAGAGGGCGCGCACAAGGCCTTGCATCAGGCCGAACAGACCGGCGCGGGCATCCATATCGTCCTCGATGGCAACCGGCTGATCGGCCCGCTTGGCCAAGGCAGGACCCGGCTCATCCGGGTCGAGGATTCGCTGGTTCTGCAACTCGCGGACAAGACCGGAATCACGGCGGCCAATCTGGCGCGGATACTGGAGGCCGTCGGCGAGGACCGGTCGCGTGGCTACAGCGCCGTCGAACTGGCGGGCATCCTGAACACCACCTCGCGCACTGCCCGCCGCGTCCTCACAAAGCTTGCCGAAACCGGATTTGCCGCGCCGATCGGCGAGAGCGCCCCGATTGGCCATGGCCGCCCCTCCGCGATCTACAGGATTGATTTGCCAGTGCGAGAAGGAACCGCAGCATGAGCATGGCTGCCCAGGACACGGTCCATATCGAGCCGGCACGACCGCGTTTCCTGTCCAAGCTCTTCGCCCGCTCCACCGTCGTCGTCGGGTCGCTGCTGATCGCGCTCGTCCTCGCCACGGCGCTTGCGGCCGACATCCTGGCGCCGGCGGATCCGAACGCCCTTGCGATCCAGAGCCGCCTGAAGCCGCCATCCGCGGTCCATCTGCTGGGGACGGATGAGTTCGGCCGGGATGTGCTGTCGCGCGTGATGCACGGCGCCCGGACTTCGCTCGTCATCGGCTGCTCCGTGGTCGTGCTTGCTGTCGGGCTCGGCTCGCTCTTCGGGTTGATCACCGGGTTCTTCTCCCGGGTGGACGCGGTCCTCTCGCGGATTCTCGATGGCCTGATGTCGTTTCCCGGCATCGTGCTCGCGATCGCGATGGCCGGCGTGCTCGGCGCCAGCAGTTCGACCGTCATCATCGCACTCGGCATCGTCTACATGCCGCGCGTCGCCCGCGTGGTGCGCAGCTCGGTGCTCGTCGTCAAGGAACTGCCCTATGTCGAGGCCTGCATCGCGGTCGGCGGCAGCCGGCTCTACGCGCTCTTCCGGCATGTGCTGCCGAACGTCCTGTCGCCGATCATCATCCAGGCCTCCTTCATCTTCTCCTATGCGGTGCTCGGAGAGGCCGCGCTCAGCTTCCTCGGTGCCGGCGTGCCGCCGACGCAGCCGAGCTGGGGCAACATGCTGGCGGAATCGCGCGCCTTCGTCGTCATGGCCTGGTGGATGGCACTTTTCCCCGGGGCTGCAATCATGCTGACCGTTCTCGGCCTGAACCTGTTCGGCGACGGTCTGCGGGATGCGCTCGATCCTAAGATGCAGGGACGCTGACCCATGAACACGATGAGCCTTTGCTGCGTCTCCTGCGGCGCCAACTACCCCGCTACGCTGCGCTATGCGTGCGATGCCTGCGGCGGCATCCTCGAAGTCGACCGCGGCGCCGAGACCGGAGAAGCCTGCGCGGCCGGGCTCGTCTCCCCGGCGGTGACGCTGGGCGAAGGGAGGACGCCGCTGCTGCAGGCCCGGCCGGGCTCGCTGGCCTCCGGCGCCGGCATGCTCTGGTTCAAGGACGAGACGCGCAACCCGAGCGGCTCCTTCAAGGATCGCCTGGTGAGCGCCGCGCTCACCACCGCACTAGCCTTCGGGTCGAAGGGGCTCGTCTGTGCCTCCAGCGGCAATGCGGGCGCCTCCGCGGCGGCCTATGCGGCACGCGCCGGCATTCCCGCCGTCATCCTCGTGCCGGAACGCACGCCGACCGAGAAGATGGCCCAGATCGCTGCCTATGGCGCTCTGCTCGTGAAAGTCGAGGGGCACTACAGCAATTCCTACGCGATGGCCCTGGCGGTCGCGCAGGAGACGGGCTTCGTCAACGTCACCACGACCTTCATCAACCCCTATGGCACCGACGCCCTGCGCCTGGTCGGCCACGAGCTGCATGCGCAGCTCGGCGACAGCGCGCCCGACTGGGTGGTGGTGCCGACCGGCTCGGGGCCGCTCGTCAAGGGCGTCGTCCAGGGTTTTGCCGACAAGGGCGGTCGCCTGCCGAAGATCCTGGCCGTGCAGGCCGAGGGCTGCGCGCCGATCGTCCGCGCCTTCGAGGACAACGCCGCCGCCGTCTCGGCCTGGGGGGAGCCGAAGACCATCGCCTCGGGGATTTCCGATCCGCTGATCGGCTATGAGCGCGACGGCACCTATACGCTCGATCTCGTGCGCCGGACCGGCGGCAAGGCGGTCGCGGTCACGGATGACCAGATCCGCAGTGCCATGCGGGCACTGGCCGCCGGCAACGGCATTTTTGCCGAACCGACCGGCGCGAGCTCGCTCGCCGCCGCTCTCAAGCTGATCGAAAGCGGCGATATCGCCGCCGGCGAGCGCGTCGTCTGCATGGTCACCGGCCATGGCTTCAAGGATTTCGGAATCTACCGGCAGATGCCGGTGCACGAGATCCGGGTCGAGGCCGGAGCCCCCGCGAGCGTGATCACCCAGGCCCTCGCAGGCATGGGACACTCGGGCGGGAACGACTGATGCTGCGCTACATCCTCCAGCGCGTGGTTCTGCTGCTGCCGAGCCTCTTCGTGCCGCTGTTCCTCGTCTTCATCCTGCTGCATCTGACGCCCGGTGACCCCGCGGCGGTGATGCTCGGCGCGGATGCGACGGCGGAGCGCATCGCGGCGCTGCGCGAGCAGCTCGGCCTGAACGAGCCCTTCCTGGTCCAGCTCGGGGTCTGGCTACGCCAGATGCTGACGCTGGAACTCGGCGAGTCGATCTTCCTGCGCATCCCGGTGACGCAGGCGATCCTGCAGCGGGTCGAGCCGACGCTGATCCTGACGCTCTATGCGCTCGTCATCGCCGTCACCATCGGGATGGTCTCCGGCGTGGTCTCGGCGGTCAATCGCAACGGCCCGGCGGATCAGGTCGCGATGGGACTGGCGATGCTCGGCGTGTCGATGCCGGAGTTCTGGTTCGGCCTGATGCTGATCCTGCTCTTCGCCGTCGAGTTCCGCTGGTTCCCCGTCGCCGGCTATATCCCGCTCGAACGCGGCTTCTGGCAGTGCCTGTGGTCGCTGACCTTGCCGGCGCTCTCGGTCGGCCTGGTCCAGGCTGCCTTCATCGCACGGATCACGCGGTCGAGCATGCTCGACGTGCTGGGCGAGGATTTCATCCGGACGGCTCGCGCCAAGGGCCTGCCGGGCCATGTCGTCATCGCCCGGCATGCCCTGAAGAACGCCCTGATGCCGATCATCACGGCGATCGGCATCACCTTTGCCGTGCTGATGGGCGGTGCGATCGCCATCGAGATCGTCTTCAACATCCCCGGTGTCGGGCGGCTGCTGATCAATGCGGTTTCCCGGCGCGACTATCCGGTGATTCAGGGCATCGTGCTGTTCATGGCGCTGACCTTCATGATCGTGAACCTGCTCGTCGATGTGCTCTACAGTCTGGTGGACCCTCGCGTCGGCAAATAGCGGAGCGGTTCGGCCGCGATCCGATTGGCAAGTCGCACGGCCGGATCAATCGATCGGCGTCTTCAGGGCGATTGCCGCGGCTTCGTCTCGGCGACCAGGGGCGGATGGGCCCTCGCGAAGCCCACCACTGGCAGTGAGTTCGCCACAGCGTTGCCTCGACATGAAGGCCTCCTGTGGCCCCCATTTGGGGGCTGCAAGCGGCGTTCAGATTGACGACCGTTCCCCTGGGTAGCCGTGGGGGCGCTGAATGAAACGACCTGGGAAGGCGCTGTCAAGAATTCAGCAGAAGCTCAAAGCGAAGCGCGAACTCGCACAGAGAAGAATTCGGAAGGGTGTTACTCGCAGCAAGCTCGCATTGGTCGTCGCCAACGACATTCCCGGCAGGTGAACCGTTCCGCGAGCGAATGCCAACCACGCGATCTCATGTGATCGGTGTAACCATTTGTTTTATCTGAGTTTAATCCGTAATTTTGCATGGGGGAGATAGATCTCGGTCGGATCTATGCCGCCTTCGCTCATTTCTCGATCGGCCGCCAGCAGATGGCGGCGGGTGAACGCGACTGCACGCCGCGGCATCTTGTCCTGGCGGTCGAGTTCAGTCCCAGCCTTGCCCGGGCGCATTTCGAGCTCGCCCGGGCGGCGGGCTCGCTGGCGAGTGTCTCGACGCTCCAGCGGGTCTGCCCCGGACGGGCCGTCAGTTCATCGCAATCTCGCGGGCGAGATTGGCGAGATAGCCGCAGAGATCGGCGGATTCGGTGTTCCACCACATCGCGCAGAGATTGTGCGCGGGGATCGGCGGGTCGGCCTCAAGTACGCGCAGGGCAAGGTTCTCGCCGGAGAGATGGATCATCTCGCGTGGGATCATCGCCGCGCCGGTGCCGGCGCTGGCGAGGCGGGCGATCACGGTTAGCGGGTTGCAGGTGTTGAGACGATGCGGCTTCAGCCCGCGCGCGCCGAACCACATCTGGATGGTGGTGAACAGGCCGGATGGCGAGCTGTTGGTGAAGATCGGCAGGTCGACGAGGTTTTCCGGCGTCGCGACGTTGCCGGAGAAGGGCAGGCCGGCTCCGACCACCCAGACGAGGTCGATCAGCCAGAGCGGGGCGATCGTGACGCCCTCATGCGCGCGCGGCTGAGACAGGAAGGCGATGTCGATCGAGCGGTCGAGCAGCAGCTGTTCGAGCCGGGTGCTGAAATCGACGGTGACGTCGACCTGAAGCTCGGCATGGCGGCGCGCCAGTTGGGCCAGGAGATCGGGCAGGATCGCGGCGGCGAAGGAGTCGGCGGCGCCGATGCGCAATAGGCTCTTGCCGCGCAGGCCTTCCTTGCTGTGGCGCTGCACCTGCTCGGCATGGGCCAGCATGCGCTCGACATCGGCATAGATCGCGCTGCCCAGCGTCGTGGGGGAGGGCCGGTAATGCGAGCGGTCGAAAAGCTCGGCGCCCAGAATGCGCTCGAGCTCCTTGATGCGCAGGCTGACCGTCGGTTGCGACAGGTTGAGATGCTGGGCGGCGGCGCGGAATCCTCCCAGCCGGGCCACCCAATAGAATGCTTCCGCCTGGCCGAAAGTGTAGCGCACCGCTCCGGGACCATCTCGGCATGAAGGCCCTCATCCTGGAGAGCCGCGGAGCGGCGTCTCGAAGAGCCAGGGCTGAGGGGATTGTCGACAGCTTACCAAACGATAGCGAAAGACAATCAAGCGGCAAGCACTTCCTATTTTTATTCGCCGCCTCAGCGCTCTAGCTTTCCCATGTTCGGCGCGGCGCCGGTCTCCGGCGCCGCCAAGGCATTGCCATAAAACAAGGGGGACTCCGATGCTGACCGTGCCGACAAATCGCCGCGCGTTTCTCGCAGCCGCAGCGGGCGGCGCCTTGGGCGGCCTTTTGCCCGCGAGCCTGCTCCACGCCCAACCGAACAACGGCAAGACGCTGACTATCGTCCTGCCGAGCAATCCGATCACCATCGATCCGATAAACCAGCTCAATCACGATGCGATGGTCCTCGGCCAGACCGTGTTCGAGAACCTGGTCGAATACGATATCGACGGCGTGCTGAAGCCGCAGCTGGCCAAGGCGCTGCCGGTGATCTCGGCGGACAAGAAGACTTATACCTTCGAGCTGCGCGACGACGTCACCTTCCACAACGGCAAGAAGATGACGGCGGAGGATGTGAAATACTCCTTCGACTACCTGCTCGACCCCGCCAACAAGGCGGCGCGCCGCTCGCTCTTCACCAGGATCACCAAGGTCACTGTGCTCGACCCGCTGAAGGTCCAGTTCGAGCTGTCGGAGCCCTATGGGCCCTGGCTCTATTTCCTGACGAAATACATGGGCATCTACCCCGCGGGTTCGCGCAAGGAGCATGGCGACGACTATTTCAAGTCAAAGCCCGCCGGCGTCGGTACCGGCTTCGGCGTCTTCGAGGAGTGGAAGCCGAACGACTATATCAGCTTCAGGAAGAACCCGAACTATTGGCGCAAGGGCCTGCCCCACTGGGACCGGCTCGTCGTCAAGATGATCCCGGAGGATGCGACCCGCGTCGCGTATCTTCTCACCGGGCAGGTCGACCTGATCAGCGCCCCGCCGCCGCGTGAATTCAACAGGCTGAAGACGATGCCGGGCGTCACCGGTGCCTCGCGCCCGACGCTGGGCGGCGCGCTCTTGATGTACACCAACAACCTGAAGGCGCCCTTCGACGATGTGAACTTCCGCAAGGCGGTGTCGGCCGCGATAGACCGCAAGACGATCGGCGAAAAAGTCTATTACGGGCTGCTCGATGCGTCCTCAGTGCCGTCGCCGGCGCGCGGCTGGTGGTTCAACGCCGAGGCCGACAAGGAGCTCGGCTTCGATCTCGAAAAGGCGAAGGCCCTTCTCGCCAAGTCGAAATACGCCACCGGCGCCGAGTTCGACCTCAGCATCCAGGCCGAGCCCTATCTGCTCGACACCAAGGATGCGGCGATCTTCGTGCAGGCGCAGCTCGCCAAGATCGGCATCAAGGTCAATCTCAAGGTCTACGAGTTCTCGGTGCTGATCCAGCAGGCGATCCGCGGCGAGCATCAGGCGGCGCTGCAGGTCTTCATGTCGCCGGGCGAGCCGAGCTACATCATGCAGGTCTGCCTGACGCCGGAGCAGGTGCTGTCCAAGAGCACGGGCTACAACAATCCCGAGTTCAACCAGACGCTGGCGGCCGCCTTCGCCGAGACGGAAGAAGCCAAGCTCAAGGAACTCTACGGCAAGCTGCAGTCGCTCGCCGCCCGCGACGCGCCGCTCGGCGTGCTCGGCTATGTTCATGCCTCCAATCTCTGGCGGCAGACGCTCCAGGACGTGAGGGTCAACCAGGGCCTGACCATCGCGCCCGGCGAGATCAAGGTCTGAGCGAGCCCGCCATGCTTCGCCTCGTCGCAGGCCGCATCGTCTCCTCGATCGGCACGCTGCTCTTCGTCGGTCTCGCGCTCTTCGCGCTGACACGCTCCGGTCCGGGCTCCCCGGCCCGGATCGTGCTCGGGGCCGACGCGACCGCCGAGCAGATCGCGCAGTTCGAGCAGTTGCATGGCCTCGACCGGCCCTTCCTGTCGCAATACGCCGCCTGGCTTGGCGACGTCCTGCGCGGGGATTTCGGCAAGTCCTTCGTCACCGGCCGCGACGTCGCGACCGAGATCGTCAGCGCCCTGCCGGTGACCTTGTCGATCGTGCTCTTCGCCTTCCTGATCGCCCTCGTCTTCGGGCTCGGGATCGGCGTGCTGGCGGCGCTCAAGCCGGGCGGCGCCTTCGACCGGGTGAGCCGCTTCGCTTCTGTGCTCGGCCTGTCGATCCCGGCCTTCTGGCTCGGCATCGTGCTGATCCGCTTCCTGGCGGTCGATCTGCGCCTGCTGCCGCCGGGCGGCTATTTCCCGCTCTCGGCCGGGCTGTCGTTGCACCTGCAGAGCATCCTGATGCCCTCGCTCTCGCTCGCAGTCTACTACGTCGCCGTGCTCGCAAGGATGACGCAGGCGAGCCTGCAGGAAACCTTGCGCGGCGACTATGTCCGCACCGCCCGCGCCATGGGTCTCTCCTCCCGCCAGGTCGTGTTCTACGCGCTGGTCAACGCGCTGCCGCCGGTGGTCAACCTCGCGGCGCTCTCCTTCGGCTACATGTTTGGCTGGGCGCTGATCATCGAGCAGGTCTTCAACATCCCCGGCCTGTCGCGCGCGTTGCTAAACGCGATCTCGCAGCGCGATTTCCTGCTGCTGCAGGGCATCGTCTTCCTGTTCACCGCGATTTTCGTCTTCGCCAATCTCGGCGCCGACCTGATCAACCGCGTGCTCGATCCGCGACAGAGGGCGGCGGCATGAGCGACCTGCGCAAGGCCCTGCGCGGCCTCGACTGGAGCGGCTGGCTCGGGGCCGGCATCGTCGGGCTGATCGTGCTCGCCGCGATCCTCGCGCCGCTGATCGCGCCCTATGACCCGCTCGCGCTCAACATCGAGGACAGGCTCGCCGCGCCGGGTGCAGAGCACTGGCTCGGCACCGACCAGGCAGGTCGCGACGTGCTCAGCCGCATCCTGTTCGGCGCGCGCGCCTCGCTCTCGGTCGGAATCGGCGCGGTGCTGATCGGTGCAGCGATCGGCGTCTCCGCCGGGATCTTCGCGGCCTACAGCGGCGGGCTCGGCGAGCAGATCGTGATGCGCATCGTCGACGGCGTGGCCTCGATCCCGCTGCTCGTCTGGGCGATCGCCATCGTCGGGATTCTCGGCGTCGGGCCGCTGCCGGTCGGGCCGCTGCTGCTGCCGAACGAGGTCAAGATCATCGTCCTCGTCGGCTGCCTGTTCTCGCCGGTCTTCGCCCGCGTCACCTATGCGGTCGCCAGGCGCATCGCCGGGGCCGATTATGTCCGCGCCCGCTTCCTGCAGGGCGCCTCGCACTGGCAGATCGTCATCGGCGACGTGCTGCCGAACTGCCTGTCGCCGATCATCGTGCAGGGCACGCTTCTGGTCGCGATCGGCATCGTCATCGAGGCTTCGATCAGTTTCGTCGGCCTCGGCGTGCAGCCGCCGCAGCCGAGCTGGGGCACAATGCTTTCCGATGCCCGCAGCGCGATTTATTCCGGCGAATGGTGGCTGCCGGTGTTTCCGGGCCTCGCCATCTCGCTGACCGTGATCGGCTTCAACCTGCTGGGCGATGCGGTGCGCGAGCTGTTCGATCCGCGCAGCGAAGCCAGGACGCTGGTCGCATGAGCCCGGCATTGCTCAGCGTCGAGGGCCTGCGCGTCGGTTTCCGCTCGGCGGATGGCGGCGTGGTCGAGGCGGTGCGCGGCGTCGATTTCCGCGTCGCGCCGGGTGAGGCCGTCGGCATCGTCGGCGAATCCGGCTCGGGCAAGAGCCTCAGCATGCTCGCGGTGATGCGGCTGCTCGGCGCGCCGGCGCGTGTGACCGGCGGGCGGGTGATCTTCGACGGCGAAGACCTGCTCACCGCCGACGAGAAGCGCATGCGGGCGTTGCGCGGGCGCGACATCGCCATGGTCTTCCAGGACCCGCAAAGCTCGCTCAACCCGGCGCTGACCATCGGCCGGCAGATCACCGACGTGGTGCGGGCGCATCGCGACGTTTCGGCCACGGAAGCCAGGCGCATCGCGGCGGAGTCGCTGGAGCGCGTCGGCATCCGCGATGCCGGCAGGCGCCTCGCTTCCTATCCGCACGAATTCTCCGGCGGCATGCGCCAGCGCGCCCTGATCGCCATGGCGATCGCCTGCCGGCCGCGCCTCCTGATCGCCGACGAACCGACCACGGCGCTCGACGTCACCGTGCAGGCGCAGATCGTCGACCTGATCGCGGAGCTCCGCCGCGAGCTTGGCCTCGCCGTCGTCTTCATCTCGCACAATCTCCAGGTCGTCGCCGAGATCGTCGATCGGGTCGTGGTCATGTATGGCGGCAAGGTCGTCGAGGACGGGCCGGTCGAGGCGATCGAGCGCGCACCGCGCCATCCCTATACCAAGCTGCTCAAGGCCTGCGTGCCGAGCCTGTCCGGCCCGGTCGGACCGCTGACCGCGATCGAGGGCGCGCCGCCGCGGCTCGGGCGCTTGCCGGCCGGTTGCCCGTTCTCGCCGCGCTGTCCAGACGCCATCGAGACCTGCGCCAGCCAGATGCCGGCGCTGATCGCCGAGGCCGGACACCGCACCGCCTGCTGGAGGCCGCGATGACCGGCCCAATCCTGTCGCTGCGCGGCGTCTCGAAATCCTTCCCGCAGGGCGGCCTCCTCGACCGTCTGCTGGGGCGCGACAGCCGGCTCGTCGCGCTCGACGATGTCAGCCTCGATGTGATGCGCGGCGATGTCGTCGGCATCGTCGGCGAGAGCGGCTCGGGCAAGTCGACGCTGGCCGGCCTCGCTGTCGGGCTGGCGCGGCCGAGCTCGGGCGACGTCCTGCTCGACGGCCAGTCGATGGCGGAATTGATGCGCGACCATGCCGGGCCGTGGCGCCGGCGCGTGCAGATGGTCTTTCAGGATTCGAGCAGCGCGCTGAACCCGCGCAAGAGCGTCGATCGTTGCATCAGTGAGACGCTGGCGCTGCGCGGCGTGCCCAAGGCACAACGCGAGCGCGAGATCGCCGAGCTGCTGACGCTGGTCGGGCTCGGTCCCGAGATCGGGTCGCGCCTGCCGCATGAGCTCTCCGGCGGGCAGCGCCAGCGCATCGGCCTGGCGCGGGCGCTGGCGATGAAGCCGGAGGTGCTGATCGCCGACGAGCCGGTCTCGGCGCTCGACGTCTCGCTGCAGGCGCAGGTGATCAACCTGCTCTCGCGCCTGACCCGAGAGCTCGGCCTGACGCTGCTCTTCATCAGCCACGATCTCGCTCTGGTGCGCACGCTGTGCAGCCGCATCGTCGTGATGCGGAAAGGGGCGATCGTCGAGGAGGGGCCTTGCCTCGACGTGCTCGACCGGCCGCAGCACCCCTACACCCAAGCCCTCATCGCCGCCGTGCCGAAAGGCCTCGCCGGCCGGCGCACGCCGTTGCCCGTGCGTGCCGACACGATGGCTCCAGAAAACCGGGAAGACATCCATGGCGCAGCATAGCTACCGGATCGGCATCGACATCGGCGGCACCTTCACCGATGTCGTGGTCGCGCGCGACGATGGGCTGATCGAGACCCGCAAGGTGCCCTCGACCCCGGACGATTACAGCCGCGGCATCGCGCAGGCGCTGAAGGCGCTGGTCGAGGATTACCAGACCACGCCCGACCGCATCACCGGCATCGTCCATGCGACCACGGTCGCGACCAATGCGATCCTCGAATACAAGGGCGCCCGCACCGGACTCCTGACCACCGCCGGCTTCCGCGACGTGCTCGAGATGCGCCGCCTGCGCATCCCGGTGCTCTACGACCTGCAATACGACAAGCCGAAGCCGCTGGCGGCACGGCGCCTGCGCCTTGAGGTCAGCGAGCGGCTCGGCCCCGACGGCGCGGTCCGCGTACCGCTCTCGCGCGAGGACGTCGTCGCGGCGGCGCAGCGCTTCCGCGAGGAGGGCGTCGAGGCTGTCGCGATCAGCTTCCTGCACGCCTATGCCAACCCGCAACATGAGATCGAGGCCGAGGAGATCCTGCGCGCCGAGCTCGGCGACGGCGTCTATATCTGCCGTGGCTCGGAGATCCTGCCGGAAATCCGCGAATACGAGCGCACCTCGACCGTGGTGGTGAACGCCTATATCGGCCCGGTCGTGCGCAACTATGCCAGCGCGCTGACGGCGCGGCTCGCCTCGATCGGCGTCACCTGCCAGGTCGAGATGATGCATTCCGGCGGCGGCATCATGCGGCTCGGCTCGGCGGTGAAGCGCGCCGCGTCGCTGGTCGAATCCGGCCCGGCCGCCGGCGTCATCGCCTGCGCGCGGCTGGTCTCGGGGAGCGACGAGCCCAGCATCATCTCCTTCGACATGGGCGGCACCACCGCCAAGGCGGCGCTGATCGAGCATGGCGAGCCGGCACGGACCACCGAATACGAGGTCGGCGCCGGCATCAATCTGTCGAGCAAGCTGGTCAAGGGCGGCGGCTACCCGATCAAGATGCCCTTCATCGACGTCTCCGAGATCGGCGCCGGCGGCGGCAGCATCGTCGCGATCGACAAGATGAACCAGATCTCGGTCGGCCCGCAGAGCGCCGGAGCGTATCCTGGGCCGGTCTGCTACGGGCTGGGAGGACGGCAGGCGACGCTGACCGACGCCTTCCTGACGCTCGGCTACATCAACGATATCGCGCTGGCCGGCGGCAGCTTTCCGCTTAAGGCCGATGCCGGCCGGGCCGCGCTCAACGACCAGGTCGCGCGCCCGCTCGGCCTCGATCTCCAGCAGACGGCGCGCGGCGTGCTGACGCTCGCGGTCACCACCATGACGCGGGCGGTCAAGGCAGTCTCGACCTATCGCGGCCGCGATCCGCGCCAGGCGACCTTGGTCGCCTTCGGCGGCAATGGCCCGGTGGTCGCGGCCGAGGTCGCGATGGCGCTCGGCATCCGCCGCGTCATCGTCCCGCGCGCTGCCGGCGTCTTCAGCGCGCTCGGTCTGCTGCGCTCCGATGTCGAGCAGGAGTTCGTGCGGCCGTCGCGGCGGCGGGCGGGGGAACTCGACGATACCGGGCTGGAGCAGCTCTTCGCCGCGCTCGGCGCCGATGCCAGCCGCATCCTCGCGCTCGAAGGCTACGACCTCGCGCAGGCCGAGTTCCGCTATGCCGCGGACCTACGCTATGTCGGCCAAGCCTATGAACTGACCGTGCCGGCGAGGCGCTTCGACATTGCGGAGCTCACCGAACTCTTCCATCGCGAGCATGAGCGCACCTACGGCCATCGCTCGCAGAAGGACGCGGTGCATCTCGTCAACGCCCGCCTGACGGCGCGCCTGCCGCTGATCGCGCCGCGCCAGCAATTTGCGGCGGAGGCGCCGATGCGCCGGGCCGACCGGTCGGTCTCCTTCGCAGCGGGCGCGCCTGCCGCCGCCATCGCCGTGATCGGCCGGGCCGATCTCGACGCCACGGCGCGGCGCGGGCCCTTCGTCATCGAGGAATACGACTGCACCTGCGTGGTGGGCCCCGGCCAGAGCGCGCGGCTCGACGAGGCCGGCAATATCGACATCGCCCTGGAGGCCGCATGAGCATGCGCGAGATCGACCCGATCACCCTCGAAGTGATCCGCAACGCGCTGGCCTCGACCGCCGACGAGATGGCGCTGATCGTGATGCGTTCTGCCTATTCGCCTGTTGTCCGCGACATCATGGATTACTCGACCGCGCTCTGCGACGCGAAGGGCCGGGTGATCGCGCAGGGCCTGACCCTGCCGATCCAGCTCTGCTCCTTCCCGCGCATCATGGGCTTCGTCCGCGAGCGCTATGGCGACACGCTGAAGCCGGGCGACATCCTGATTGCCAACGACCCCTACGGCTCGGGCGGCCAGCACCTGCCTGATATCTACATCCTGAAGCCGATCTTTGTCGCGGGCAGGCTTTCGGGCTTCGCCGCGACGGTGGCGCATCACACCGATCTCGGCGGAATCGTGCCCGGCAGCGTCGCGATCTACGCGACCGAGATCCAGCAGGAGGGGCTACGCATCCCGCTGCTCAAGCTCTACGACGGCGGCGAACCGGTCGAGTCCGTCTTTCGCATCATCGAGGCCAACACCCGCTCGCCGGTCGAGGTGCTCGGCGACATCCGTGCCCAGATCGCCGCCTGCAACGTCGCCGAGGAGGGGCTGAGGACGCTGATCGGCCGCTATGGCGCACAAGAACTCGACGCCTATATCGACGCGCTGCACGACCATGCCGAGGCGATGATGCGCGACGTCATCCGCGCCTTGCCGAACGGCGTCTATCGCGCCACCGACTATATCGACGGCGTCGGCGAGAACCCGCAGCCGCTGCCGATCGTCGCGACCGTCACCGTCGCCGACGACACGATCGACATCGATTTTGCCGGCACGGCCGACCAGGTCGCGGCCTCGATCAACTGCCCGATCTCGCTGCCGGAATCGGCCTCCTTCTGCGCCATACGCTGCCTGTCGCAGCAGGACATCCCCAATTGCGAGGGGTATCTGCGGCCGATCACGGTCAGGGCGCCCGAGGGCTGCCTGGTCAATCCGCGCTATCCGGCCGCCTGCGGCGCGCGCGGCGTCGTCGGCTACCGCGTCTTCGATGCGATCATGCAGGCGCTGGCGCAGATCGTGCCCGAGCGCGCCATCGGCGGCTCGGAGGGCGGGCCTTACCTGCTCGCCGCCGGCGGCACGCATGAGGGCCGGTCCTTCGTGCTCAACGAGATGGTGGTCGGCACCTGGGGCGCCCGCGCCGGCAAGGACGGCATCGAGGGCATCTCCAACCCCGCCGCCAACCTCTCCAACCAGCCGGTCGAGATGATCGAGGCCGACATGCCGGTCGAGGTGCTGCGCTATGGGCTGATGCCGGATACGGGCGGGCCGGGCGAGTTCCGCGGCGGGCTCTCCTTCATCCGCGAGTTCCGCTTCCTCGCGCCGATCCGCTTCGTGCTGCGTGGCGACCGGCGCGACCATCCGCCCTTCGGCTTCGAGGGCGGCAGCCCCGGTGCCCCCTCCGCCCACATCCTCATCCGCGCCGATGGGTCGGAACAGAGCCTGCCAACCATGCCGATGGAGAGCTTCGCTGCCCGCGCCGGCGATGTCTTCCGCCTGATCGGGGCGGGAGGAGGCGGTTATGGCGATGCGTTGCGGCGCGATCCCATCCGCGTCGAGGACGATCTGCGAGAAGGGAAGGTCACGGCAGAGGGCGCCGCCCGCGATTACGGCGTGGTCTTCGCCGCTGATGGCGTGAGCATCGATCGCGACGCCACGACCCGCCGACGCGCCGCGCTTGTAGAGGCTAGGACATGAGCATGCCCCTGTTCGGAGCGGCTGCGCTCAACCAGAAACTCGTCGGCGCGCCCGGCAGCCGGACGCGGCTGGAGACGCCGGCGGCCGTGCTCGACCTCGACCTGTTCGAGCACAACATCGCGCTGATGGCGGAGACTTGTCGCAAGGCGGGGCTCAACCTCAGGCCGCATGCGAAATCACATAAATGCGCCGAGATCACCCGCCGGCAGATGGCGGCGGGGGCGCTCGGCACTTGCTGCGCCAAGCCGGGCGAATTGCTGGCGCTGTTCGAGGGCGGCGTGCGCGATCTGCTGCTCAGCGCCCCGATCGCCAGCCCCGCCAAGATCGATGCTCTGGCGTGCGCTGCTGCAGCGGGCGGACGCATCGGCGTCGTGGTCGACCGGGCCGATCTCGCCACCGCCTATGCGCAGGCGGCGCAGCGGCACGGCACGTCTTTCGACGTGCTGGTCGATCTCGATGTCGGCTTGAAGCGCAGCGGCGTCGCGACCCCGGCCGAAGCGGTCGAACTGGCGAGGCTCGTCTCCAGGCTGGACGGGCTGCGCTATCGTGGCGTCCAGGCCTATCAGGGCCGCGTCCAGCATATCGACGATTTCGCCGCTCGCCGTGCCGCCAACCAGGAGATGGGCCGCCTGCTGGCCTCGATGGTCGAGGCGTTAGGCGCGGCCGGCTTCGCGCCGGAAATCGTCTCGGGCGGCGGCACCGGCAGCCATCTCCTCGACGGCGAGGATCGGTTGCTGACCGAGATCCAGGCCGGTTCCTATGTCTTCATGGACGAGGCTTATGGCAGCGTCGACATGCATGGCCGCGGCGGGCCGGAGTTCAAGCCGGCGCTCCGGATCGCCGTCACCGTGATCGGGCACAGCTCGCTCGGCTTCGCCATCACCGATGGCGGCAGCAAGAGTTTTGCGCTCGACGGCCCGCCGCCGCGCGTTTTCCTGGACGGCGAGCTGGTCGGGCGGATCGAATGGTGCGGCGACGAGTTCGGTCGCATCCTGCCATCGGACGGGCAGGGCACGTTGCCGATCGGCACGGTCGTCGAATGCACGGTCCCGCATTGCGATCCGACGATCAATCTGCACGACATCCTGCATGTCGTGCGCGGCGCCGACCTCGTGGCGCAGTGGCAGGTCGAGGCGCGTGGTCGCGCCGATTGAGGCCCCAGCGCTATTGGCCTGGGTTGGAAGGAGCGCAGGGCTGGACGAGCAATCTCTATAGCTGCAAAGCCGGCCAGCGGACGCCAGCACCGCTGCAGGGGAGCAGCAACAGACGATCTTGTAGTCCGCCAAACTGGCCAGGCAGCAAGCGAGGCGATCAGATTATCCGGCCGCCGCCATCCGAGCGCTGCTTGTCATGGCCTTACATAGGTCCAGCCGCGCTCCTGCAGTTCCATGACGCGCACCACGCCGGATTTTACGACCGAGACATCGGAAATGAGCGAGATCTCCTTGTTCTCAGCCTTCTTCATGTTCTCCTGCGTATTGCCACACGCCTTGAAGGATATGGCCGGCGTGCTGAGCGTGAGCTCCTTGATCCGCGCCTTGACCGGGGAGGTGTCGTCCCTGAGCATGTGCAGCCCCGGCCCGAAGGTGACGATCTCGATTTCGACGGGCTCGCCGATCTCCTTGTAGTGCTGCGCGACGTTCGTTGCGTTGTTGAGCGCGAGATTCATCGTCGCTGGGTCGTTCGAGTTCACCTGGAGGACGAGGCGGTGGGCTTTTGTTTCGGCGGCAGTCCGCTTCGATGTCTGCGCCGAGGCCTGCCTCTTTTCCTGCGCGATGGAGGGCGGCGAGGCGATCAGGAGCGCCACGACGCTGATCAGCACGGCCCGGGCAGTTCCGTTGCAAGCAATCATCTTCGTTCTCCCGTTTGGTTCGAGGATCATCGGTTGCCGGGGGTGGCACCGAGGTTCGGCCACTTGCAGGCTACGGCGATCTTGGCCCGCACCCCTTTCAGCCCGGCCAGGGCGAACTGCCCCTCATGGGCGGCGCCGGATCGGGGCACGAGGCGGACATTGAGGCCGCCCTCGTCAGGCAGGGAGTGCAGGAACTGCACGACATCGGCCCTGAACGCGGCGCCGGAGCCGAATGACGGCACTCCGGCCGCGATCTGCAGGGGAGCCGCCTCATTGACGCGATAGACGATGATATAGTCGGTTCCGCCACCGGTGACGGCCGGGCCCGAAACCGCCAATTCCGTTCGGCCGCCGCGGCAGTAGATGGTCAGCTGCGTCAACGAACTTTCGGGACCGCCGCGCGCGAACGTCTTCGCGGTCACGATCGGCGTATAGTCGACCGGCGAAGTCGTTTCGCTGACGATCCAGTTGTCTTCACCGCGGACCGGGCGGTCGGTAGGCACGATGCTGCGCGACAGCTTGTCCAGGCATTCCAGCCGTGCAGCAGATTCCATCGCAGCGCAGGCGCGAAGGTGAGCCGTCGGGTCGGCCACGTCCTGCGCCAGTGCGACTCCGCTGGCGATCTCGATCGCGATGGACAGGGCGACCACCTTCATCGCAAGGCCCGCGGCGCTCTCGTCTGGCGATCCAGCCAGTCCTGCGCCGCCGAGAACCGGTCGAGGCCGGGGACGGTCGCAGCCAGGTTGATCGACTTCCACTTCGGATCGAAGCCCGGTCCCTGAAGCCGGTCGATGCGGGAGAACAGCACATCGACGAAACGGGCGACGCGTTGGTAGCGGTTTGACTGCGTCGGCCAGTTGAACGCGACCAGCGCGGTCGGCACCGCGATCGTCTGCACCCGCTCGCCCTGCTTGATCAGGCCGGGATACTCGCCCGCCTCCAGCACCGCCGGCAGGTAGTAGTCCTCGAACTTGCTGTCGTACTGGACGGGCAGGAACTTGAAACCGGGCTCGAAACGCCCGCGCACGAAAGCATCGACCGGCTTCGAGGTGATGAAGACGACCGCGGCGATCTCGCCCTTGCGCATCTGCTCGAGCGCGATCTGGTGCGGGATGAACATCTTGTCCGCATTGATGCCGAGTCGACTGAAGATCAGCGGTCCCGAATAGGCCGCGGCGGTTCCCTGGGTGTTGAAGTTCACCTTCTTCCCGGCGAGATCCGATAGATTCTGGATCTCGGGGCGAACGAAGATGTGAAGTTCCGACGGGAAGAGATTGAGGACATAGGTGATTCGGCGCCTGATCTGCGGCAGCTGGGCCTTGTACTCGTCCAGCGCGTCGGAGTTGATGATCGCCGTATCGACGCCGCGCAGATAGAGCAGCGAATTCAGGTTCTCGGTGGCTCCGCGCGTGACGATCGGCAGGACATGCAGGTTCTGTCCATCGTCGGCGACGCGCGCCATCTCCGCCGCGAGACGCAGCGGCGCTCCCTCGATCAATCCGCCGGCAAGGCCGACGGTCCAGGCGTTCATCTTCTCTTGCGGCGTCTCCTGCGCCGCGGCGCGACGCGACGCAGCGCCCCCCTGAGCTTCGTTCCGCCGCGTCTGTGCCGACAGACCGTCCGCCAGAAGTGCTCCGGCGAGCGCGATCAATGAGGCTAGCAAGAGCAGGCGTCTTCCCGAGGACCGTTCCATCCCCCAACTCCCTCTTGAGCACCGCAACAAAATCACAGGCCGGAGCCGGCCTGACAGGCGTCTCACCGACCCAGGCTGTCGAACCTCTCCTTCGCCTCCTGAATGCCGCCGGCATGCGCCTTCGCGTAGAGTTCGCGCGCCCGCGTCACCTCGCCTCGCGTTCCATAGGTCTTCCACGCCGAAAGAACGCCGGGATCGTAGGTTTCGGCGAGCATGAAGACCGCGCGAGCGCTGCCCGAGTCCGCAGCGCGTTCGAGCACGATCCGCGCACCACCGATGTCGCCCTGGCCGAGCAGCACGCCGGCGCGCGCGATCATCCTCGCTGCCTCCGCACCGCCCTGTGCTTCCGGGACGGCCGGCGATGGCACGGCGGTCGCGTCCTTGACCTCGATCGCCGGGGCGGTCTGGTCGTTCGTGACGAGTTCTGGCCGGGCCTGCCCCTCGGCCGCGCGTCGCGCCGCATCGCGCTCGGCTGCCGACGCGGCAGACCTGTCGCGCTCTTCCCTCAGCGTCTGCTGAAGCGCCGCCAGCCTTGTCTCATCCGCCTGCCTGCGGAACCCCGTCTCTTCGCCAGCCTGGCGAAACTGCGCCGCCTGCGCCTCGATCTCGCGCCGCGCCGTCGCCAGCTCGTTTGCCAGGACGGCATAGCGGGCTCGCTCCTCCTCGAGGACCTTGTCGTGCTGCGTCGCGCTCGCGGTCAGTTCCTGCCGCGCCGCCGCAGTCTCTGCAAGAGCCGCCATTCTCTGGCGCTGCTGTTCGAGCAATTGCTCGGTCCTCGCGGTCTCCGCCTGCCTGAGCTCAGCCGTTTCATCGCTCACCTGGCGTGACCGCACTGTCTGCGCCTCGATCTCGCGTCGCGCCGTCGCCAGTTCGTTGGCCAATGCGGCGCTGCGGCTTCGCTCCTCGTCGAGGGTCTTGCCCTGCTGGGTCGCGCTCGCCGACTGTTCCTGTCGCGCCGCCGCTGCCTCCGCCAAAGCGGCTGCGATCTTCTGGCGCTGTTGTTCGAGCAGTTGCTCGGCCTTCGCGGCCTCAGCCTGCTTGAGGCGCGCCGCCTCATCGCTCGCCTTGCGCGATTGCGAGGCCTGCACCTCGATTTCACGCCGCGCCGTTGCCAGTTCGTTAGCCAGGGCGGCGTTGCGGGCACGCTCCTGGTCGAGAGCCTGCCCGTGCTTCGCCGCGCTTGCAGCCACGCCCTGACGCGCTGCCGCGGCCTCCGCGAGCGCGGCTTCCATCTTCTGACGTTGCTGTTCGAGCAGTTGCTCGGCTTTCGCGGTTTCCGCTTGCTTGAGCTGTGCGGTGTCGCCGCTTGTCTGGCGCGATTGCGCCGCCTGCGCCTCGATCTCGCGTCGTGCCGCCGCCAGCTCGTTCACCAGTTTCGCGCTGCGGGCCCGCTCCTCGTCGAGGGCCTGGCCGTGCTTCGCTGTGCTCGCAGCCAGATCCTGTCGCGCCGCCGTGGCCTCCGCGGCGGCAGCATCCATCTTCTGACGTTGCTGTTCGAGCAGTTGCTCGGCCTTTGCCTCAGCCTGCTTGAGCCTTGTCGCCTCGTCATTGACCCGGCGCGATTGTGCCATCTGTGCCTCGATCTCGCGCTGCGCCGTCGCCAGTTCGCGCGCCAAGGTGGCGCTTCGGGCGCGCTCCTCGTCTAGGACTTGACCGTACTTCGCCGCGTTCGCAGTCAGATCCTGTCGCGCCGCCGCTGCCTCGGCGATGGCGGCTTCCATCTTCTGACGATATTGCTCGGTCCTGCTGGCCTCGGCCTGCTTGAGCTGCGCCACTTCGTCGTTCGCCTGGCGCGATTGTGTCGCCTGTGTTTCGGCCTCGCGTCGCGCTTTCGCCAGCTCGTTCGTGAGGGCGGCGCTGCGGGCGCGTTCCTCGTCGAGGATCTGGCCGTGTCGCGCAGTCGTTGCCGCCAGATTCTGCCGCGCGGCTGCGGCTTCGGCGACAGCCTCCGCCATCTTCTGGCGCTGCTGTTCCAGTAGTTGTTCGGTCGTCGCAGTCTCCGCCTGCCTGAGTTGCGCCGCCTCGCTGTCAGCCCGGCGCGACCGTGCCGCCTGCGTCTCGATCTCGTGCCGCACTGTCGCCAGCTCGGTCGCCAGGGCCGCGCTTCGGGCGCGCTCCTCGTCGAGGGCCCGGCCATGCTGCGCAGTGCTCGTGGTCAGGTCCTGTCGGGCCGCCGCGGCTTGTGCCAAGGCGGCTTCCATCTTCTGACGCTGCTCCTCGAGCGATTGCTCGGTCTTGGCGCTCTCCGCCGGCTTGACCTGCTCCGTCTCGCCGTTCGCCTTACGCGATTGCGACGCCTGCGCCTCGATCTCGCGCCGCGCCATGGCCAGCTCATTCTTCAAGGCGGTGCTGCGGGATCGTTCTTCCTCGACGGCCTGATGACGCTGCGCGGTGTGCGCTGCCAGTGCCTGTCGGGCAGCCGCGACCTGCTCTGCGAGGACACCTGCGCGCTCGCGCTCCTGCTTCAGCAACTGCTCGGCGGCCGCGCCTGTTCGCAGTTGCGCTTCGAGGCGCTCGATGGTGCGCCGGGCCTTGCCGAGTTCCTGCGCAGTGGCTGTCTCCGGCGTCAGGGCATCGGGAACGTTCTGGTTCGGGAGGCGCTGCGTGGTTGGCCCCGGCGTCGCAGCGAGGCGCTGCTCTCGAACCGTCTGCGCTTCTTCCGCGGGTGGATTGGCCCGGTTCTCGGCGGTCTGCCGGACCTCGGGGAGCGCTGCCTGCAAGTCCTTGCTCGGCGAGCGGCTGTTCTGGGCGACAGCACCATCCTTGGCAGGTCGCTCGACGGTTTCCTGCCTCACGAAGTAGAACAACGCCACCGCCACTGCGACGACACCGACGGCGGGTGCAGCGAAGCGTCGCCATCTGGGTCCGGCGACATCATCCGCGACCACTTCTCCCTCGTCCGGCCGGAGATAGGCATCGCGGGCGAAGGGGTGCCAATGCGTCGGCGTGATCTTGACGGGATTACCGTCCTTCCCGATCCAGCCTCCTGCCTCCGCCGACCAGCGCCCAACGTCGAAAACCGCATTCGCGTCATCCTCCAGGATGACGAAATGCCCGTCCTTCGGTGCGGTCTCGATCGCGTGGCGCATGAAAGGACGCCTGTTCTGAGGGCATTATCGAGGCATGGCATCTCCACTGTGCCCGAGAAGGAAGCTCCATCTCCTCGCGGCAAGTCACGGGGAGACTATCCCCAATTGCGGCGTTACGCCACACAGCCCTCCGGATGCGCCGGCCGCTGGCGGAAGCCCGACATCACGGCTGCTGTGGGATAGCCGCGGCCGCGATGCCATCGCCCCATCGTTCTGCTTCTCGCTTGCTCGCCAAGGCTTTGGAGCGTTCCTGGTCTGCAATTGGTGCCGTCAGCGCGCTGCGGCACGAGCGGGAGCGCAGGCATGCCGCCTGGCCAGGAAACGCCCGGGCACGATGCTTCACACGAGCGTGATCGGGACCGCCGGGGCACGCGGGGCGGTCCCGGCATGCACGCGTCTAGAGGTCGAGCGGGAAGATCTCGCTGACGCCGAGCTGCCGGTCCACGATGCCCTGCTCGAAGGAATAGCGCGCCATGGCTTCGATCGCCTTGCGGTTGGGCTCGATGCCATAGGCCCAGTAGTCCGTCCCCATCACCGCTTCGGTCTCGCGCAGCGCCGCCTCCTGCCAGGGCAGCATCGCCGTGTCATAGGCGTATTGATGCAGCTCATGCGCAGCGAAGGCCTTCGCCTCCTCGAAGGCGGCAGCGAGCGCCGGAGAGAGTTCGGGATGGCGCTCCGCCACATCCTCGCGGATGCCGATCAGGTGCATCGGCGGGAAGAGACCGGTCTTGCGGTAGTAGGCCTTTTCCGCCGCGGGGACGTCGGCGAAGAGGCGCCTGATCGCAGGGTGGCCGGCGGCGAAGGCCTGCGGGGCGCGTGGCGCGATGATCGCATCGAGCTTGCCGTCGAGCAGCCATTGCCAGAGCGTCTCGCCGGCCGGCAGTCGCGTCGCCCGAAAGTGCGGAGGCAGGTTGACCGGCACCTTCTCCTCCCGTCCGGGCGCATCGATGCCGCCCATGATCCAGTGGATCGCCTCCGGCCGGACGCCGTACTCGTCCGCCAGCAGCCCGCGCACCCAGACATTGGCGGTAAGCTGGTATTCCGGCACGCCGACGCGGCGGCCGGCGAAATCCTCGGGTCGCTCGATGCCGGAATCCCCTCGCACATAGAGCGCGCTGTGGCGGAATTTTCGCGAGACGAAGAGTGGCAGGCCGAGATAGCGGCAGCTGCCGCGCGAACGCAGCAAGAGATAGGTCGAGAGCGACATCTCGGTGATGTCGAACTCGCCGCCGAGCATGCCGCGCAGGAAGACCTCCTCGGGCGGCAGGATCGACCAGTCGAGCGCAAAGCCCTCGGGCCGGACCACGCCGGCGATCAGCGGCCAGGTCCGGTCATAGGCGCCGCAGCCGACGCTGAGGCGTGGCGTGGCTGGATCATGCTGGCTCATCGGTCGGAATAGCCCGGGACGATCAGCGCATCGATGATGTAGCGGCCGCCGGCGGCGACCACGGCCGCGCCGCGTTCGAGCTCGGCGATCAGCTCGTCGACGCTGCGCACCGGCGCGCCGCCTTCGAAGCCCTGCGAGCGCGCGAGCCCGATCAGGTCGGGCGGCGGATCGTCGAGCCGCTGGCCGATCCACTTGTTCTCGACCGGCCGGCCGCGCTGGCGGGCCATGCGCTCCTGATGAACCTCGTCGTTGAAATAGGAACGGTTGTTGGCGATCACGAGCAGCAGCGGCACGCGCTGGTGCGACGCCGTCCACAGCGCGTTGACGCCCATCAGATAATCGCCGTCGCCGATGACGCCGATGGTCATTCGGCCGCTGTCGCGCAGCGCGATCGCGGCGCCGATGCTGTGCCCGGGCCCGGTACCGACCGCGCCGCCGCCATCCTTGCCGAGGAAGTCGAGCGGGGTGCGGAAGCGGCAGGCGCTGCGCGGCCAGCCGAAGGAGAGCCGCGCGAAGGTGATCTCGCGATCGCCTGCGAACTCCGAGAGCGTGAAGGCGAGCTGCTCGGAGTTGAAAACCGCACTGCGGTCCGGCCCCGTCGGCGCGCCCAGCGTCCAGTGCTGGTCAGCCGGGATGAGCGGTGCGGCCGGGCTCCAGTCGGCACCGGCGGCCTCCAGAAGCTGCGCCACGAAGCGGTCGGGATCGGCCGCCACCCTGACATCGCTCGCCGGCAGGGCCTGATGGTCCATGCTCCAGCCATTGGCGACATGGCCGTCGAGCGAGCAATGCACGATCGGGATATCCAGCGGCTTCTGCGTCTGCGAGGCGCCGCAGCGGGCACTGAGGAAGCCCGCGAGGTCGTGCCAGTCGAGGCTGATGATCGCATCGGCTGCGCGCAGCAGCGCCATTTCCGCCTCGTTCGGCCGCTCACCGACCGGCGCCAGCCCGTGCAGGGCATGCTCGGTCGGGAAACCGGGCGCGTTGTGCGTCGTGGTCAGCACCGTCGCGCCCAGGCGTTCGGCCAGCGCGATGCGGCGCTGCCAGTCGGCGCAGCCGCGCGAGACCCGGCCGACGAGCAGGACAGGCGCTTTTGCGGCGCGCAGGATCGCGAGCGTCGCGGCGATATCCTCCGCCGGCGCGGCGGCAGGGCGGGGCGGGGCGAAGCGGCGCACATCCGGCACGGCGACCTCGCGGTCGAGCCGGGCCTCCTGCATCTCGGCGTCGAGGCAGACATAGACCGGGCCGGTCGGCGCCGTGCGGGCGATCTGGTCGGCCCGCAGCAGCGATTCCACCGCAGCCTCGGCCGAAGCCGGCTGGTCGTCCCATTTCGTGTAGTGGCGCACCAGCGCGCCCTGGTCGCGCGCGGTGTGGATCCAGTCGATCCAGGGCCGACGGCGATGGGCGTCGACCGGGCCGGTGGCGCCGATTATCAGCATCGGCCGGCGGTCGCACCAGGCGTTGAAGATCGTCATCGTGGCGTGCATCAGCCCGACATTGGAGTGCAGGATCACCGCCATCGGCTCCTGCGCCACGCGCGAGAAGCCGTCGGCGATGGCGACCGCATGCTCCTCGTGCAGGCAGACGATCATCGCCGGGTCGTGATTGCCGAGATGGTTCACCAGGCTGTCGTGCAGGCCGCGGAAGCTCGCCCCCGGCACCAGCGCGACATGGCGGTAGCCCAGTGCCCTGATGGTCTCGGCGACGACGTCGCTGCCCCACCGTTCCGTCGTCGTCGCCGCGGTGCCCGTCTCGCTATGCATGTTGCTGTCCATGGTTCTGTCGCGGCTTCGGCCGCGCCTATTCGCTGAAGACCTCGTCGCGGCCCTTGCGGATCGCCGGGAGGACGGCGACCGTGAGCATCGCGAGCGCGATCACGATGAGGATGGCGGCGATCGGCCGCTCGACGAAGGTCATGAGATTGCCGCGCGAGATCATCAGCGCCTGGCGGAGGTTCTCCTCCATCATCCGGCCGAGCACGAAGCCGAGCGTCAGCGGCGCCGGCTCGAAGCCGAACTTGGTCAGCCCGTAGCCGAAGACGGCGAGCGCGCCCATGATCAGGATGTCGGCCGGCTCACTGTTGATCGAGTAGACGCCGATGCAGCAGAAGATCACGATGCCGACGAACATCAGCCGGTAGGGCACCTTCAGCAGCTTCACCCAGAGCCCGACCATCGGCAGGTTGATGACGAGCAGCATAAGGTTGCCGATCCACATCGAGGCGATCAGGCCCCAGAACAGATCCGGCATCTTGGTCATGATCTGCGGCCCGGGCACGATGCCGTGGATCGTCATCGCGCCGACCATCAGCGCCATCACCGCGTTCGGGGGGATGCCGAGCGTCAGCAGCGGGATGAAGGAGGTCTGAGCGCCGGCATTGTTCGCGGATTCCGGCCCCGCGACGCCTTCGATGGCGCCACGGCCGAAGCGCCGCGGCTCGCGGGCGAGCTTCTTCTCCAGCGTATAGGAGGCGTAAGGGGCGAGCACGGCGCCGTTGCCTGGCAGGATGCCGAGGATCGAGCCGAGCAGGGTGCCGCGCACGATCGGCTTGGCCGAGGCGCGCAACTCGTCGCGGCCGGGCAGGAGGCGGCCGATCTGGGTGTCGCGGACCTTGCGGGCCTCGCCATGCTCCAGGCTGCGGAAGACCTCGGCGATGCCGAACAAACCCATGCCGAGCAGCGCGATCTCGATGCCGTCGGCGAGCCAGGTGGCGCCGAAGGTCAGGCGGAGCTGGCCGGTGGTCAGGTCCGGGCCGACGGTCGAGAGCAGCACGCCGACCAGGATCATGATGATCGCCTTGAGCACCGAGCCGCGCGCCAGCAGCACGGCGAAGGCGAGGCCCATCAGCATCAGCGCGAAATACTCGGCCGGGCCGAAGATCAGGGCGATTCCGGCGAGCGGCGCGGCGAGCGCGGCGATGACCAGCGTCGCCACCGTGCCGGCGATGAAGGAGCCGATCGCCGAGATGCCCAGCGCGATGCCGGCGCGGCCCTGCCTGGCCATCTCGTGGCCGTCGATGGCGGTGACGACCGCGCTCGACTCGCCGGGAATGTTGAGCAGGATCGAGGCGGTGGAGCCGCCATATTGTGCACCGTAATAGATGCCGGCCAGCATGATCAGCGCTGCCGTCGGATCGAGCCCGAAGGTCAGCGGCAGCAGGATCGCGATCGTCGCGATCGGCCCGATGCCGGGCAGCACGCCGATCAGCGTGCCGAGCATGCAGCCGGCGAAGCAGAGCGCGATATTGGTCGGCGACAGCGCGATGCCGAGGCCGAGGCCGAGATTCTGGACCAGTTCCATGCCCGCCTCAGAGATTGATCGAGAATGCCGGCAGGACTAGCATCGGGATCGGCTGGTTGAGCGCGAAGCGGAACAGCAGCGCGCAGGCCAGCGTCATCACCAGAGCGAAGATCACGAGCTCGCGCGGCCTGACCTCGCGCGAGCCGAAGCCCGCGACGATCATGGCGAGCGGCGCCGCCACGATGAAGCCGGGCTGGCGGATCGTCGCCGCGAACAGCACGATGCCGGCGAGCACGAAGGCCGGGCCGCGCAAATGCCAGCGCTCCAGTGCGTCGCCCTCCTGGGTGAAGCCCATGACCACCAGTACGGCGCCGAAGAGGCCGATCGCGGCCGCCGTCCAGCGCGGCACCATCGCCGGGCCCATCACCCGCAACGTGCCCTGCGAGAGATTGCCGAGCATCCAGACGACGAAGAGCGCCGCGCCGATCAGGATCAGTCCGGACACGAGGTTCTGCGGCGAACGGACCGCCAGTCTCGCGCCGGAGCCATGCTGGGACTGGTTCATGGCTGGCTCGCCCTGATCGAGGAATGAGGCTTGTGCGGCAGTTGCGCGGGCGCGGAGGTCATTCGACGGTCACGCCGACGGCCTGCACCATCTCGCCCCATTTGCGCACCTCGTCCTTGAGATAGGCGGCGGTCTGCGGAGCCGAGCGGGTATGGAGCAGATAGCCCATGCCGAGCAGCTTCTGCTTGGTCTGCGGGTCGTTGACGATCTCGGTGATGGCGGCGTTGAGCTGCTCGATGATGGCCGGCGGCGTCTTGGCCGGGGCGAAGATGCCGACCCAGGATTCGGCGACGAAGGGATAGCCGGCTTCCGTGTAGGTCGGCACGTCAGGCATCGCCGCGACGCGCGTCTCGCTTGCGACGGCGAGGCCCTTCAGCTTGCCCTCGACGACCTGCGGGATGATGCCGAAGGAGGAGGCGACCATGTCGACCTGGTTGCCGAGCGCGGCCTGCACAGAGAGGGCGCCGCCGCGGAACGGGATATGGGTGGCGGGCTGCTTGGCCAGCGTCTTCAGGAAATACTCGGTCGCCAGATGCGAGCCTGAGCCGACGCCGGCGCTGGCGAAGGTAACCTCGTTGCCCTTCGCCCAGGCGAGATAGTCCTTCAGCGTGCCGGGCTTGGAAGGGTGGGTCGCGATGCTCTCGGGCGAGGAGGCGGCGATCGCCACCGGCACGAGCTGGTCGAGCGCGTAGTCACGCTTCTTGTAGAGGGTCTCGTTGATCGCGATCGCGGTGGAAGTGACGAGCAGGTTGAGCCCGTCCGGCTTGGCGTTGGCGATCAGGGCCGCGGCGGTGTTGCCGCCGGCTCCGGCCCGGTTCTCGACCGTGACCGCCTTGCCCCATTTCTCGTTGAGCTTCTGGCCCACGATACGGGCGAAGGTGTCGACGAAGCCGCCGGCTGCGAAGGCCACCGTCATGTTGATCCGGTCCGAGGGGTAGGCCGGCGCCTGGGCGGAGCCGGGTGCCGTCGAGATCGCAAGCATGGCGGCGGCGGAAAGCAGGCAGGCGAAGCGTCCACGGAGCTGGCGCATGTTCTTCTCCCTTTCAGATTGCGGTCTGGCAGCTCTCTTGCGGAGCCTTCGTCGGTAAAAGTCTGCAAATTCAGGCTCTTGCGGGCCGCTTGAGGTTCACGTGGATGTGCTTTTCCTGCGTGTAGCTCAGCAGCTCCTCGAGGCATTCCTCGCGCCCGAGACCGGACTGCTTGTAGCCGCCGAAGGGCGTGCCGAGGAAATGCCGCGAGACCTCGTTGATCCAGACGAAGCCGGCCTGGACCTCGGCGGCGAGGCGGTGGGCATCGCGCACATCATTGGTCCAGATCGAGCAGGTCAGCCCGTATTCGACGCTGTTGACCGTCTCGAGCATGCTCGCCTCGTCGCTCCAGCGAAACACGGCGAGCACCGGTCCGAAGACCTCCTCGCGGGCAAGGCGCATCGCCGGCGTCACCTCGGTGAACACTGTCGGCTCGACGAAATTGCCCTTGGCCAGCGCAGGATCCTGCGGACGCCCGCCGCCGCAGAGCAGCTTTGCGCCTTCCGCCTTGGTGTCGGCGATGAAACCCATCACCTTGTCGAGCTGCTGCCGGCTGATGATCGCGCCCATGGTGGTCGCCGGGTCGGACGGGTCGCCCGGGCGGAAATGCTTCACGCGCTCGGCAATCCGCTCGACGACCGCGTCGTGAATGGATTCATGCAGGAAGGCGCGGCTGGTCGAGCCGCAGGACTGGCCGCACCAGATGAAGTTCATGCCGGCAACGACGGCGGCCGCGACCTCGTCGGGATCGGCGTCGGCGAGCGCGACGAGCGCGTTCTTGCCGCCGAGCTCGAGCAGCACCGGCTTGATCGTGTCGGCGCCGGCCTTCATTACGGCCCGGCCGGCCTGGACGCTGCCGATCAGCGAGATCATCGCGACATCGGGGTGCGAGGCCAGCGCCGCCCCCGCATCGCGGCCGCCGGGCAGGACGCTGAAGACGCCCGGCGGCAGCAAGCCCTCGATCAACTCGGCGAAGCGCAGCGAGCTCAGCGGCGCCTGATCCGGCGGCTTGACGATGACGGTGTTGCCGGCGGCGAGGGGCGCTGCCGATTTGGCGGCGCAGAACATGAAGGGGTGGTTGAACGGGATGATGCGGCCGATCACGCCGCGCGGCTCGCGCACCGAGAAATTCACCGAGTCCCGGCCGAGCGGAACCGACTGGCCCTTCATCTCGGTGACGAGCCCGGCGAAGAAGTCGAGCTGCGCGGCGGCATTGGCGACGTCGCCGAGCATCTCGTGGACCGGGTTGCCGCCGTCGATCGCGTCGATCAGGGCGAGTTCGCGAGCATTGGCCCTGACGATCTCGGCGATCCGCCGCAGGATCTTGGCGCGTTCCGCCGGCGCGACATTGCGCCAGACGCGGTAGGCGGCCTTCGCGGCCTTGACCGCCGCATCGACATCGCCTGCCGTGGCCTGCGCGACCTCGCCGAGCGAGGCGCCGGTCGCCGGGTTGAAGAGTTCGAGCATCTTGCCGCCGGCCGAGTGCCAGTCGCCGTTGAAATAGAGCTGGCGGTTCCGCGGCAGGACGTCGGTGGGGGCCGCGCCCTTCGCCGGATCATGCGGCTCGCGGCGATCTGCGGCGATCGGCTGGCTCATCTCATCTCTCTCCCTGTTCGCGGCGGGCACCTTGCGTCCATGCGACGGGCACCTCGAAATTCTTGGTTCTGACCTGGGTACCGGGTTGCGGCGGGCAGGTCTTCGCCCGGTCTCGGGTTCGATCTATAACTTTTGAGAATACCCGCCGTTTGGAGCGGTCGCGCCGAGCGCGTCCTCGACCTTTTCGAGCATCGCGAGCCCCTCTTCGGGGCCGAGCTGCAGCCCGAGCCTGCCGAGCCGCTCCTGCTGGACGACGACGCCCTCGGTCACGGCCGGATCGAGGCCAAGCTCGCGCAAGGTGAGTGCCACTTCGCGCATCTCGGCGGCCCGCCTGACCCCATGCTGGAGCATGCGGCTGACATTGTAGGGAACCGCCACCGGCCAGTCGAAACCGGGATAGCTGCGCCCGAGCGAGGCGAGGATCGTCTCCTCGACGCCGGCCTTGTGCGCAGCCATGAAGCACTCGTAGCTCAATGCCTCCAGCCCCTTCACCATGACGCTGCGGACCATCTTGATGGTCGTCGCCGCGCCGATCTCGTCGCCCGCCTTGGCGAGGCTCATCCCGAACTCGCCGAAGATCGCGATGAAGCGCTCGCCGGCCTCGCCCGCGACCAGGCAGGGCGTGGCATGGCGCTTGGGATGGACCGGCGCCATGATCGCCAGGTCGAGATAGGCGCCGGGGCGAGCGAAGAGCGCGGCGGCTTCGCGTTTGCGGCCCGGCGAGACCGAATTCACATCGACGAAGACCTGTCCGTCCGCGAGATGCGTCGCAGCCGCGCGCGCCGCTTCGATGCTGGAGGCGGCTGTCACCGCCGAGAACACGAAGTCGGCGCCGGAGAGCGCCTCGGCCAGGCTGGGGGCCAGGCGAACGCCGAGCCTTGCGGCGGGCTCGCGGACCCGAGCCTCCTCGCTTGCAATGTCGTAGGCGGCGATGTCGCGAAGGCCGGCCTCGATCAGGCCGCCGGCAAAGGCCTGGCCGGCCTCGCCGAAGCCGATGAAGCACAGGCGCGGCCGATTGGCGCGATCGGGGACGGGTTGGTCCATGGCTCGGTCCTTTCGCTGGCGAGCGGCGAAGCGCTGGTCAGAGGATCTGGCAGACGTCGTCGAAGGCGAAGCGGGCGGCCCGCGGCCTCACGCCGGACGGGTCGCCGTAGCCGATATTGATTAGGAAGTTGGACTTGATCTGTCCGCCCGGGAAGAACTCCTCGTCGACGACATCGTGCAGGAAGCCCGACATCGGCCCGCAATCGAGGCCGAGCGCACGCGCCGCCATCAGCAGATAGGCACCCTGCAGCGTCGCATTGCGGAAGGCCGCACGGGTCGCGAGATCGGGATCGGCGAGATAGCCCGCCCGGCGGTCGACGGCATGCGGGGCCAGGAGTTCGAGATGGTCGAAGAAGCGGTTGTCGATGCCGAGGATGGCGGTGACCGGCGCCGCCATCGTCTTGTCGACATTGCCGGGCTTCAGGCCACGGCGCAGCCGCTGCTTGGCCTCGGGCGAGACGACGAAGACGATGCGCTGCGGGCTGATATTGTTGCTGGTCGGCGCCATGCGGGAGAGCGCGTGCAACTCGCGCAGCTGCGCCTCCGTGACGGGGCGGGGCAGCCAGGCGTGATGGGTGCGCGCCTCGCGGAAGAGCAGGTCCAGGCTCCGCTCGGAGAGTGTTTCGCGTGAGGTCTCTTGCAGCATGCCGGCTCGCCCTGGGATCGATGGCGGCAGGCTAGCGGCGGGGGCGGCGCGAAGTCTTCGGCGCGGCCTGGCGAAAAGCTATAAGCGCGGGGAATATCAGGCTGCGCTGACGGACGGCGCGGCCCCGTCATCGTCGAGCAGGCCGGTCGCCCGCAACTCGCGCAGATGCTCGCGCAATGCCGCGACCAGCGCCGCGACTGCGGCGGGGCGACGGCGGTTTCGAAGGGTGATGATCCCGGCCGGCCGGCTGCTCGAGGCCATAGCGACCGGAAGGATCTGCACCGCCCCGCGCCCGAGATCGCCCGCGAGCATCAGCCGCGGCAGCACCGTGACGTAGTTGCTCGACAGGATCAGCTCGCGGATGAACGAGATCGAGCTCGAGCGCAGCGGCGCGCCCGGCATGTCGAGGCCGGAATAGGCGATGACTGAATCGATCTCCTGGCCGAGCCGCTGTTCGAGCGAGGGCAGCACCAATCCGCAATCGGCGAGGCTCGCCGTCGCGGCTTCCGAGCCCTGCAGCAGCGGGTGACCGGCCCGCGCCAGTACCGAGATCGGCTCGTGATAGATCGTCTCGCGGTGGACGTCATGGGGCGTCTCGAGCTCGTAGAGCCGGCCGACGATCAGGTCGAGCTTGCCGCTTTCGAGCTGTGGCATCAGCTCGGCCGTCCGGCCCTGCACCAGCCGGATGTTGAGCTCGGGGTTCGAGGCGCGCAACCGGCCTAGCGTAGGCGGCAGCACGCTCGTCGCGGCGGTCGGCAGGGCGCCGATCACCAGCGTGCCGGCGCGGCCCTGCTCGATCAGGCCGACATCATCGGCGAGGCGCTCGACCAGCGACAGCATCGCGCGCCCCCGTTCGACGACGGCGCAGCCGAAGGGGGTGATCATCACCCCGCGCGCCGTCCTGTCGAAGATCTGGTGGCCGATGACCTGCTCGACATCCTGCACCGCCTTCGATACGGCCGGTTGCGTGATGCTGAGCGTGTGGGCCGCGGCGAGAAAGCTGCCCTGCTCGGCAACGGCGATGATGATCTCGATCTGCCGCAGCTTCAGACGGGCATAGAGCTGCGACCGCATGGCTTATCCCGAGCTCCCAGACCGACGCGGATAGCGGCGCATGTCTGGCAGGGTATCCGACGCGCCGCGAAAGACAAATTTGCAGAATGTGCGCTTTGATGAAGATGATTCATCTAACCGGCCGGGAAGCTCTGGCGAGCCAATCCTGTTTGGCCCGGTACTGAACAACCGCCAAGCGGGCCGGGCGAGGGGGCTGCTCAGGGCGGCACGGCACCCTGTAAGCGTCCTGTAAGCCGGCGAGGCTACAGCTTGCTCAACGACGGGCCTTGCCCGAGCAGGAGCAGGTTGATGAGCACGGAACGAAACAACATCCCGCTGAACGACGAGAGGTTGGAAGACGTGAACGGCGGCTACAATGTGTTGGACGGCCTGAGAAGGATAGGTCGGTCCGTCTCCGACAGTTCCGATAAGGGCAGAGCTCTCAGCAATGGGACGATTGGCGTCGCCAGCGCGGGCACCGTCGTCGGAGCCGTCGTCGGCGCGTTCAGCGGCATCACCAACGAGGTTGGCCTGGGCGTCAACGAGGCGGTCGGCGGCATCAAGCATCTGATGCGGTAGCGCCGTGCAATGGCGTGGGTGTTGAAGCAGAGGGCAAACAGCGCCTAGGCTAACGCTGGCGGCGCGAACGGCATGCCCGCGTTCATCGACACTTCGCACGATCGAAGGAGCCGGACATGTCCTGGGGCGAATGCGGGGCGAGGGGCCGGAGGCCGGGGCGTTCGCCCGGCGAGCCTGCAAGAAGGCGGCGATCCGAGGCGCGCCGGTGAAGGCCATCGTGCTCGGCGCCGCGGCCGGCGGCGGTTTCCCGCAATGGAATTGCGGGTGCCGGGTCTGTGCGGCGGCCTGGAACGGGGATCCCCGCGCCCCCTGGCGGACGCAGGCGAGCCTCGCGGTGAGCTTCGATGGCGCCGGCTGGACCCTGCTGAACGCTTCCCCCGATCTCGGTAGCCAGATCCGCGCGACGCCGGCCCTGTGGCCGCGCGGGGAGCGGCATTCGCCGATCGGCGCGGTCATCCTTAGCAGCGCCGAGATCGACCATGTCACGGGGCTGCTCAGCCTGCGCGAGCGACATGCGTTCGATCTGGTCGCGCTGCCGCCGGTTCTCGATGCGATCGCCGCCAATCCGATCTTCGCCGCGGTGCCGGCACGCCGCGTGGCCGCGAGCGCCTCGGCGCCAATCACGCTGGCCGACGGCCTCGTGGCGGAGCTGTTTCCGGTTCCCGGCAAGGCTCCGCTCTACCTCGAGGACCAGGATCCAAAGCTCGAATCCGAGGCCGGGGAAACGGCGGGCGTCAGGATCAGCGGTGGCGGGCGATCGATCGTCTACGTCCCGGGCTGCGCCGCCCTGTCCGACGATCTGCGCACCAGGGTGGACGGCGCGGACCTGCTGTTCTTCGACGGCACCTTGTTCACCGATGACGAGATGATCAGGGTCGGCGTCGGCCAGAAGACCGGCCGCCGCATGGGGCACATGCCGATCGCAGGCGACGATGGCTCGCTGGCTTGGCTTTCAGGGCTCCCGGTCGCGCGAAAAGTCTACATCCATCTCAACAACACCAATCCGGCGTTGATCGCGGGATCGCCGGAACGTCTGATGATCGAAGCGGCTGGTGTCGCGGTGGCCCATGACGGCATGGAGATCGAGCTGTGAGCGCTTTGCTATCGCCCGAGGAACTGGAACGGCGCCTGCGCGAGGTCGGCGAGGCGCGCTATCACGACAAGCATCCCTTTCATGCGCGGCTCCACTCCGGCCAGTGCAGCAAGGGCGAGGTCCAGGCCTGGGCGCTCAACCGCTTCACCTATCAGGCCCATATCCCGGTGAAGGACGCCTATCTGATCGCCCGGGCCAATGACCCCGCGCTCCGGCGGGCCTGGCGTCAGCGCCTCGTCGACCATGACGGCGACCATGATGGCGAGGGTGGCATCGAGCGCTGGCTGCGGCTCTGCGAAAGTCTGGGGCTGGCTCGCGCCGATGTGCAGGCCCATCGCGGCGTGCTGCCGGCGACCCGTTTCGCGGTCGAGGCCTATGTCAATTTCGTGCGCGAGCGGCCTCTGCTGGAGGCGGTCGCTTCCTCGCTGACCGAGCTGTTCTCGCCAAAGATCATCCGCAACCGCGTCGAAGGCATGCTGGCGCATTACGACTTCGTCAGCCCCGAGAGCCTGAGCTATTTCACCGCCCGTCCGGAGCAGGCGCGGCGCGATGTCGAGACCGCCCTCGGCTATGTGACGGTCCATGCCCGCACGCCCGCCGAGCAGCGCGCGGTGATCGCGGCGCTGGAGTTCAAATGTGACGTGCTCTGGGCGATGCTGGATGCACTGCATCACGCCTATGTCGCGCCCGGCCATGTTCCGCCCGGCGCTTTCGTGCCGGTGCCTTGACGGCGTTTCGGAGGAGCCAGGTTACTCCGGCTCAGAACGCTGTCTTCGTCAAACGCCCTGGTAGCCGCGGTAGATGAAGTCGCTGCGCTCGGAGGCAGCTTCTGCTTCCGCCAGCGCAACCAGCTTTTCGTGCAGCGGTGACAGGGAGCAGGCGGGGTCGGTCGCCGCCGCGTCCCCAGCCAGGGCCATGGCCTGGCAGCGGCAGCCACCGAAATCCTGCTCCTTGCGGGCGCAGCTGCGGCACGGCTCCTTCATCCAGTCCGTGCCTCGGAAGGCGTCGAACGCCGCGCCGCGATACCAGATCTCCGACAGGCTGGCCTCGCGTACACTGTCGAAGGCGAGCCCCGCGATCGTCTCGGCGGCATGGCAGGGCAGGGCGCGGCCCGAGGGCGTGACGTTCATCAGCCGTGCGCCCCAGCCGCCCATGCAGGCCTTCGGATAGCGGGCATAATAGTCGGGCAGCACGCTGTCGATGACAAGGCGCCCCACCGTGCGGCTCCGCGCCTCGTCGACCTGCACCATCGCGGTCTCGACCTGCTGGCGCGTCGGCATCAGCCTGGCGCGGTTGACGAGGCCCCAGCCGTAATACTGCACATGGGCGATCTCGATCCGCGCTGCGCCCCAGGCTTCGGCAAGCTCTACGAAGGCGGGAATTTCGTGCACGTTCTCGCGGTGGATGACGGCGTTCACGGTGAGGCGCAGGCCGAGCCGGGCAATGGCGGCCGCGACGATGCGCTTGCGCTCAGCAGCGCCCTCATAGCCGGCGACACGATCGCAGGTCCTGGCGTCGATCGCCTGTACCGAGAGCTGGATATGGTCGAGTCCGGCCTCGGCCACTGCGTCCAGCACGGCCGGCTGAAAGCCGACGCCGGAGGTGATCATGTTTGTGTAGAGCCCGGCATCACGCGCATGCGCGACGAGCTCGGCGATATCGCGCCGTAGCATCGGCTCGCCGCCGGAAAAGTAGATGTGCAGCACCCCGAGGGCAGCGGCTTCATCGATCAGCCGCTTCCACTCGGCAGTGGAGAGTTCCTGAGAGCGCCGGTCGAGTTCGAGCGGGTTGGAGCAATAGGGGCAGCGCAGGGAGCAGCGATGCGTCAGCTCCGCCAGCAGGCCCATGGGCGGCGGCAATGTCGGCCGGGCGGGCGTGGCTTGCGGGAGCGTCTCGACATCGCTCACAGATCAACCATCCTCTGATCGGCGAGGCCACGCAGAAACGCCATGACGTCGCCGGCGATCTCGTCGCGGTCCGCCTCGAACGCGGTCGCCAGTTCCTGCGCTATGGTCTCGACGCTGCGCTGGCCATCGACGCGCTTCAGGATCTCGAGCGCGATCTCGTCAGGTTCGAAGACGCGCTCAGGGCCGAGAAGGAACCATTGCTGGCGGCTCTCGTCGAAGCGCAAGCGAACGCCACGGGGCAAGGCCGGGACAAGGGTTGCGATATCGATATGCGTGACGTCGGCTTTCATGGGGCGGCGGCTCGCGCGAACTCGTCAAGCACCAGATCAGGCGACGATGCGGAACGCATCGCACAAAAGCGCGATGACCGGCCTCCCGGCTGTTTGGCGGAGGGGAGGCCGGTCCTCATGCCGCAACACTCATTGCTCGGCGCCAATCCGAGAAGGCGCCTCTGCGTCCCGCCTAGGACAATAGCTTTGGGCCGCTGAGCCGAAACGTCAGAGCTTGGCGGGAGCGTAGGACGTCACTTCGCAGCCGACCGTGACTTCGATGATCGTGGGCTTTTTCCACTTGCGCATGATCGGTATCTCCAGATCGTCGCCAGCTTTCGCTCGGGAAAGCAGGCGAAGGTTACACCCGGCACCAGCGTGTTGCAAACGAGGCCGACGGCCGGGCGGCGTCATCTCGCTGCGTCGACGAAGGACGAGCCGTCCTTCAACATCGGCCCGCGTCAGCTCCTCGCGGGGCCGACACTCAAGTCTCGCTACTGGGAGAGAATCCACTTCACGAGAATTTCGGCGTCTTCCGGCGAAACGGCCGGTTGCGGGGGCATCGGTGTTTGTCCCCAAACGCCGCCGCCGCCCTTCACGACCTTCTCGCTCAACGTCTTGATTGCGGCCTCGTCCTTTCCGTAGCGCTCGGCGACCGCCTTGAAGGCCGGACCGATCATCTTGCGTTCGAGGTGGTGGCAGGCCACGCAGTTCTTGCTCCTGGCGAGCTCCGGGCTCGCGACGGCGCTCGACGAGGTCAGAAGCACGACGAAGAAGGCTGTCGCGCATTGGCGAAAGTCAGGCATGGGCAGAATTCCCTCATGCGCGATCCGGATTGGACGGGATCGCAGGGGCGGCGCCTCAGCAGAGGACGGACCAGCCGCGCCGCCTGATCGGCGGGCGCGGCTGCTGTTCGCGCTCAGTTGGGCTTGAGCTGGTAGACGTCGCCCTGGTCGGTGGCCACGTACATGCTGCCGTCCGGCGCCTGCACGACTGACCGGAAGCGCCCGGCCGGCATCGGCAGGGATACCGTGGTGCGCTTGGCGGACGAGCCGTCAGGCGTGATGTCGAGCACGTCGAGCCGGTTGCCGACCGGTGTTCCATGGATGCCGATTCCCATGAAGGTCACCACCATCCGGCCGTTCCAGTCCTTCCACTGCGGACCGTTCAGGAATACGCAGGACGACATGCCCTGCGAGAGCATTTCGTTGTTCCAGGCCGGCTTCATCGCGTTGGGATAGGTCTTGGTGTCGGTCATCGGCATGAACGCCGAGCGATCCTTCGGATCCACCGCGCCCATCTGGTTCGGCGAGTAGCCGCAGTAGTTGTCGGGACAGTCGGCGCGTCCGGCCATATTGGGGCGCGGGTCCCAGCCGGCGTTGCCGCCGGCGGTGAGCGCCGTCACCTCGTCGCTGTGCCAGGGGCCGTTTTCCGCCGTGTAGGGCTGGTTCGTTCCGGGGCGGAAGCAGATGCCTTGCGGGTTCCGATGTCCATAGGTGAATATCCGTGGATCGAAGCCCTGCGGCGCATTGTTGCCGGGTGCGGCCTTGCCGTCCCGGTCGATGCGCAGGACCTTGCCACCCATGCGGGTCGGGCTTTGCGGCACCTCGCCATTATGGGTGTCGCCCGTCGTCACATAGAGAAAGCCGTCCCCGGGGCCGAAGCGCAGGCGCCCGCCATTATGCGCGCCGGGATCGCCGAAGGGATGGTTGCTGGGCAAGGGCTTGTAGGCGATGTCGGTGACGATATCCTGCCGGTTCGAGACCTTGGTCAGATCGGGATTGACCGTCAGCCGCAGCACCCGATTGGTTCCCGGTGCAGTCATGTTCGAAGCCGAGGCCACGTAGATGAAGCGGTTGGTGGCGAATTCCGGGTCGATCGCAACACCGTACATTCCAGCCTGACCACCGCAGAAGAGATCGGATGCGGTGTCAGGGTAGTTTTTGGAATCCTTGATGCCGAGCAAGGCGTTGATCTTGCCGGATGGTAGCCGGACCGAGAGTCCGCTGCACTTCTCGGTGAAGAACATTGTGCCGTCGGGTAGGAAGGCCATGTCCCAGGTCAGGTCGCGGCCGGACATCACGGTAGTGCTGGTGAGCCCGGGAGTTCCGCCGCTTTGGGCTGTTGCCATTCCAGGCAGGGCAACAGAGGCCAGTAGGGCATAGGGCAACACGAAGCGAACACGTCGAGTCATCGATGCTTCCTCCGAGTTAGTGAGCGTCCCCCTTGAAAGAAAGGCCCGCAATCAGCTGGACCTGGGCCGAAATCGTTGTTCGGCAGATCAATTATTATGCGAGCGACCAATCCTACGCAATATCGTTTCTCGCTGATCGCTGTTGCCGAATGCATGAAAGTGAAGGGGGGTCCTCTAGGTCAACGAGGCCTTTGTCGACGTTATTCTTAAGTCAATACTGGTTCTGGCGAGAAGGTGCGAGCAATAGGACGGGGGCTCGGAGGCCGCGCGAAATGGACCATGGGACCCGCCGATGTCTCGGGTATCTCAGCCTGAGCAACGTCGGCTTCTAGTCCGGCACTCGCCAGGCCATAGGAGGGCGCCTCGATCATTTTTGATCCTCTGTGCAGCCCGCGGTAACCGGTACCTGCTCGGCAATAGGGTCGCCCGCCGGGAAGGTGTCTTTGAGCGCCTGATTGAGTTTCTCGTCAGGTGCAATTTTGCGAGCGAAGGCGGGGCACGCCACGCCTCTCCCTCAGAAGCGCAGGGCGGCGCGGAGCTCGGCGTTGTGCTCGCGATAGCCGCTGGCAGCGCGCAGGCCGTATTCCGCCCGCAGTTCCCAGCCGGATTTCGTCACGAGGTCGATGCCTGCCTTCGCATTGCCGTAGACCCGCGGCATGCCAGTCTCGGACTCGAAGCTTGCAAGCCCGTCTCCGGCCCCTAGCGCAGCGAAGCGCTGCTTCTGCCGCCAACCATCCCCGCTCGTGAAGCTCGCGCCGGCGTTGAGATAGGCGCGAGCGACCATGCCTGCCAGTTCGAACCGGCTTCCGATCTCGATGGCGGGAGAGACCATGGCGCCGAGCCGGCTTTGGTCGAGCGTCGCGAGGTCGAAGATGCCGGAACCGTGCTCGCGATAGCCGTACTGCTTGACGAAATGCAGATCGAGATCCGCCATCGGCTTCAGGTACCAGTCGCCGAAGGTGAACTGATAGGAGGCGCGCAGCTTGCCGCCGAGCTGCAATGCGTGGGAGGTGGCGGAAGCACGCGCAAAGTAGCTGCCGAGCAGGACATCGCGCTTCAGGTCCGCCGTGTCATAGCCGGCGAGCAGCGAAGCCGAGAACAGCCATGGGCCGATTTCGTGCTTCAGGACCGCTCCAGCCATGACGCCCTGGGAGCGGATATCGACATCGTCATGGCTCGTGGTCGTATGCGCTGCGCTGTAGCCGAGCGAACCGCCGAGGAACCAGCCAGGAGAAACCTGCTTCTGCCCGCCGACCTGCAAGGTCAGCTGCTTCGTGCCGTAGCCGCTGTCGTCGACCGACCCGCTGCGATCGATCCGCGTCGCGATCGAACGGCCCCAGACGCAGTCGACCTCGCGCATGCTGGCGTCGGCGCTGACGAAAGCCGGACAGCTGTTCAGCCTTTCGGCAAAGGCCCTCGCTTCGTTGGCCATCGCGGCACCGCGGGCGCCTGTCGCATCGTTGCTGATTTCCTTGAGCGCACCGAGATAGGCTTCCGGGCTCTGCACGCGGCTGAGATGCCCGAAGATGCGCGATGCGTTTTCCCGCGCACCGTCCGCCGGACTGTCGGGACCTTGCCGGTCCCAGACCTGCTGGAGATAATTCGCCGTCTCTGCCTGATCCTTCGCCAGGGCTAGGCCATCAGGAGCGAATTTCGCGCCCATCGCGATGGTGACGCTCTGCTGGGCTCCCTGCTTGAGGTCGTAGCGGAACACGGGCGAGCGGTCGTCGATAACGGCGCCGTAGCCCGAGAAGGGCTGTTCGAACCTCGCGATCTCCAGCGGAATGTCGCGCAGCGCCCGCAGCGGAAGCGGCGTCACCTTGCCGTCGAAGCGCGAAGGGGCGCTGGCCGAGAGAAAATCGCCCTTGCGGTGATGGTAGTCGAGGTCCACCGCGTAACGCCCGGTGGCGCTCTGCTGCAGAGAACCGTCCAGCGCGGTCCGGACGAAGGAGAAACTCGTTGCGCCGAGAGCATTTTCGCCGCCGGGATTGAGGATGCCGGCATTGTTCAGCGTCGCCATGCGCAAGGTCGTGCCGCTGTGCAGGCGGCCGGATTCCCGATTGTCGAACGTGCTGCCCGCACCAAGCAGGACATTGCCCGCGACCGTACCGCTGTTCTCGATGCGGGCCCGATTTGCCGTCTGGATTGCGAGGCCGCCGAGCGCGGAGATCGTGCCGGCGTTTGCGATCACCGTCAGAGCCGGGGTGATGGCCGCGATGCCCGCAGCCTGATCACCGTTGCCACCACTGACGCTGGCGCCGGCACCGATATTGATCCTGATGTCCTCGCCGCGATGGCTGCCGCCTGCGCCTGCGCCGGAATTGCCCATGCTGACCGCATAGATGCCCGGAGAACCCGCCCCGGTGGCCGACACCTTGCCGTTGTCGCCGACGGAAATGTCGATCAGCCTGCCGCTGTTGCCTGCGGCCTCCCAGGGCCGCATCAGCATGATGCCCTGATCTGAGAAGACGGCGCCGCTGCCGAGGCTCATCGCCAGGATGGCCGGCGCATTCGCTCCCGCCGTGCCGACCTCGCCACTGACATGGATCGCGATATTGCCGCCTTCGCCGGCGCCGCCGACGAGGCCGCTGTCCCTAACCAGCCTGGGCCCGTAGCGAACCGAGGCCGCATCGCCGGTCAGGCCACCACCGCCGCCGATCGCCTGGGCGAGGATGCCGATGGCACCGTCGCCGGCCGTGCTCACCTTGCCGGCGACCCCGACGGTGACGCTGCGCGCATCGCCGAAGCCACCTCTAGAGGCCCTGTCGAGCGACACCTTGCCGGCACTCGTCGTCAAACCGGCAACGCCGCCGCCGGCGCCGATGCTCTGGGCGACGATGCCATGGGCGTTCCGGCCGATGGTCGCGATCGTGCCGACCTGGACGTTGACGGCACCGCCGTGGCCCGTCGCTCCGTCGCTCGCCCCCAATGTCACGCTCAGGGGCCCGTTCTCCACTTCGCTCGCCGACGCCGCGACGAAGCCGCCGCCGCCGCCGATGCCCTGCGCCAGCACGCCGAAGGCATTGACGCCCGATGTCTGCAAGGTGCCCTCGAGGTTGACCCTGACCTCGCCGCCATCGCCCTGGGTACCGCCGTTCGCGCCCAGGACGAGCGTGGTATCGGTCGTCCTGATCGGAGCCGGGAGTTCGGGCCGCAGCGTTTTCTCGTCCAGCACCACCTGAAGGGCCACGAGGCCGCCGCCGCCGCCGATGCTCTGCGCGACGATGCCGGCCGACTGCTCGCCTTTGGTCGTGATTGTGCCTTTCGCGATGACCTGCACGGGACCGCCGAGGCCGCCGCCGCTGCCCGCCGTGCCGGCCTTCACCTGCGACTTGTGCGTCAGATGCTCGATGGCCAGCCCGCCGCCGATGGTGCTGGCCGCGCTTCGACCGCCGCCGCCGCCGACGCTCTGCGCGAGGATGCCGGCGGAATTCGCCCCGGACGTCGAGATCGCACCGCCCTCGTGATTGACGGCGACGAAGCTGCCCATGCCGGCAACGCCGCCCCTGCCGCCGATATCGATCGCCAGGTTGAGGTTGGCCGAGCCAATGGCGCTGTTGCTGCTGCCGGCATTGCCGCCGCCACCGCCGATGCTCTGCGCCAGGATGCCCTCGGAACTCGCGCCTTCCGTCGCGATCGTGCCGCTATTGGAAACGACGACCACGCTGCCGCTGCCATTGGCGCCGCCCTTGCCGCCGACGCCGATCGTGACATTGCCGCTGGGCGAGAGCGGCAGCAGGTTGAGCACCGAAGGCAGGCTGAACTCGGGAGGGTCCTTGGTCTCCAGGCCGATCTGGCCGCCATTACCGCCGCCGCCGCCGATGCTCTGCGCCAGGATGCCCGGCGACTCCGCCGATTTCGTGCTGATCGCGCCGCGATTGCTGACGGCGACCCCGCCGCCGGAGCCGCCGCTGCCGCCCTGGCCGCCGACATTGATGTTGGTGGAGAAGCTCAGATCCAGCGCCTTGAATGCGCTGAAGGCCTTCGCGCCAAGCCCCAGTTCCCCGACCTTGGCGAGCAACCCGACAATGTTCGCCGCCTTGTTCTCCTCCTCGTCGTTCTTGACCGCGCCGGCATTGCCGCCGCCACCGCCGACGCTCTGCGCGAAGATGCCGGGCGAGCGCTCGCCCTCGGTCTGCAGGGATTTCGTGTTCTCGACCTTGACGTCGCCACCATCGCCGCCGCCCAGACCGTTGCCGCCGAGCGCAATCCCGGTGCTGACCGAGGCGGAGATGTCCCACTTCTTCTGTCCCCACGACTTCAGGAAGTCGGGGTCCCCCTTGGCCTGGCGCAGCGCCTGCCAAAGCGAGGCGATGCCATTGACGTTGCCCCCGGCCGCGAAGGCCGCTTCATAGACCTCGTGCGACAGCGTGCTCGCGCTGCCGCCATGGCCGCCGCCGCCGCCGACGCTCTGCGCGAAGATCGCGGCCGATCCCGAGCCCTTGGTCGCGACCGAGCCGGCATTGCTGACATCGACCTTGCCGCCATGGTTGCCCGCGCCGCCCTTGCCGCCGACCGTGACATTGGCGGTGACGGTGGCGCTGCCGCCGGTCAAGGTCTGGCTGTTGCCGCCCATGCCGCCGCCGCCGCCAATGCTCTGCGCGGCGATGCCGAAGGCGTTCGCGCCGGCGGTCGAGATCGTCCCCGCGTTCTTGACGATGACATTGTCGCCGGCGTTGCCGATGCCACCCTCGCCACCGACGGCGACGCTCAGCGCAATCGAATGCGCCGTCACCTGCGTCGGGTTGATCCAGCGGTCGGCGATGCTGGAATAGCTCGCGCCCATGCTGGTGAAGACGCCGCCGCCCTTGCCGCCGCCGCCGCCTACGCTCTGGGCGAGGATGCCCATGGCGCTGTCGCCGGTCGTCGCGATCCGGCCGGTATTGTCCACGAGCACGCCGCTGCCGCGTCTTCCGGCGCCGCCCTTGCCGCCGATGGTCGGTGCGATCGAAATCGCGTGGCCGGGCGCGATCGTCAGGCTGCGCGTCAGCGCAAAGCCGCCTTCGCCGCCACCGCCGCCCGCGCTTTGCGCGAAGATGCCGTCGGCGAAGGCTCCGGCCGTGGTGACCGCGCCGGCATTGCCCACAGTGACCGGCCCGCCGCCGCCGCCGGCCGCGCCGCTGCCGCCGAGGGCCATGCTGAAGTTGACGGCGGGAACCGGGACGGTAGAGGAAGCAAGGCCGATCGTCAGCGCGCTGCTGCTCGCTAGGCCGCCGTTGCCGCCGCCCTGGCCGATGCTCTGCGCCTTGATGCCGACGGAGCCGGCCGCGCCGGTGACGATCGTTCCGGCGTCGCCATTGTGCACATGGACAGCGCCGCCATTGCCGCCGGCTCCGCCGGTCGCGCCGATCGCAAGCGAGATATTTGCCGCCGGGGAGACGGAAATGATGTCGGCAGCGCCGCCTTGCCCGCCGCCGCCGCCGACGCTCAGGGCCGATATCGCTGCGGATTGCGCGCCCTTGGTGGCAATCTGGCCGCCATTGGCGACCGTGACTGCGCCGCCGTCGCCGCCGGCCCCACCGGCGCCGCCGATCCCCAGTTTGAACAGACTGAGGATGCCGAGGACGTTCGCCACTCCGCCCTGACCGCCGCCGCCGCCGGTGCTGACCGCGAGCACGCCCTCGGATTGCGCTGCCTGGGTCTCCAGCCGGCCGTTGTTGCTGACCTCGACCGCACCGCCCCGGCCACCATCGCCCGCATTCCCGCCGAGGCCGAGCGAGAAGAGATTGATGCTGCCGATCACGTTGGCGGCACCGGCCGTCCCGCCGCCGCCGCCGGTGCTGGCGACCTTGATTGCCGGCGACTGCTCGCCTCGCGTGATGATCGCGCCGCTGTTGACCGCGCTGATCCGGCCGCCATCGCCGCTGCTTCCGGCGTCGCCGCCGATCGCGACATTGAAGAGTCCGGGTGTCACGGCGAGGGCGGAGCCGCCGGCGCCACCGCCTCCACCCGTCGTCTCGAGCGAAAGCCCGGCGGCGAGACGGCCCGCGGTCGAGACCTGGCCGCTATTGGTGACGACGATGTCGCCGCCATCGCCCGAATTGCCTCCGCGACCGCCGATCGACACGAAGCCGCCCTTCGCGTCGCCGCCATCGCCGCCACCGCCGCCGAGGCTCTTGGCGAAGATGCCGATGCCGTTCGCGCCCGTGGTGGCGATGGAGCCGCTGTTCTGCAGGGTGATCTCGAACTGACCGCCGGCCTCGCCGGCCTTGCCACCTCGGGAGTAGATGATGCCCTTGTCGTCGCCCCCATTTCCGCCACGTCCGCCGGCATTGCGCGCGTAGAGGCCGAAGGCTCCCTCACCGGATGTCAGGATCGTACCACGGTTGGTGATCGCGATGTGCCCGGCCGCGCCGCCGTCCCCGCCGGGCTTGCCGGTAGGGCCGAGGACGCGGCCATCGCCGCCATTGCCGCCATCGCCGCCCGTGCTGATGGCCTGCACGCCATGGGCGGCTCGGCCCGATGTCCGGATCGTCGCGGCTGGCTCGAGCAGGATATCGATGTCGCCGCCGCGGCCGCCGGAACCGCCCGGCTCGCGCTTGCCGCGCGGAATGCTGCGGCCATTGCCGCCCCTGGTTTCGACCAAGATGCCAAGGCCGCCATCTCCGGACAGCGAAAGCGTGCCCGATCGGAATGTGAGCAGCATGTTCTCGCTGCGGCTGCCATCGCCATAGGGGCCGATATCGCTACCGCCGACGGAACTCATGCTCAGCGCCGGCTTGCTCTGCGCCGAGGTGAGGTCTCCGGAAACGATCTGCCTGCCTCCGGGGCGAAACCGCTCATCGATCTCTCCGGGGCCGGGCACATCGAAGAACTGGGCATGGGCGGCGCGCGGCGCCAGCGCCAAAGGCCCGGCGATCGTCAGTGCGATGCAGCGCCACGCGACCGAGGCCGTGTAGCGCTGCTTCTTTGTTCCGCACGTCCTCATCGTGAGGAGCTCATCAAGGCGCGCACTGGTTGGAATAGAGAATCTGGCGCCGCCCATCGCGCGCGAAGAGCTTGACGACGTAGCCTGTACGGCCGGCATGGCTGATGCGGCACCATTCGGCGCCGTCCTCCTGCCGCGCGCAGGCATCGGCGGCGACACAGGTGTTCACGGGGATCAGCGCAAGGGACCGCGCTCCAAGCGAGGGGAACTGCCGCAGATTGGCGGGGTAGACGATCCTGACCGTCGCGGATTGGCCAGGTGCGAGCCGCGGCGCCGCAATGTCCCGCGCTTCGGCACAGCGCTCGGATTGCCCGTAATAGACCGAGCATCCCCAAGGCGCCGCAGGGCGCCCGTAGAAAGACGGCCCGAGTGCGTTGCCGCGCTGCGCGCTGGCAGCGACCAGCCGGATCGGCCTGCCGGCCTCGTCGGTACCCGAAAGCCCATCCCATCCGGCCCTGAGCGCGATCAGCGACTGGCCGGAGATGTCGTCCAGCGAGATGCCGCCCCGCCGCGGCTGCCAGCGCGATACGGCGAACAGGGCGGAGCCGCAGCCGCGAGGGCTGGCACGATACGCCCCCAAGATGCTGCCGGCCGCCGATAATTCGATGCTGCAGCTTTGCCGGTGGCCGAAGGAGTCGGTGAAACCCACAGACCAGACGCCGGCGTAGGAGGCCCCTCGTTCCCATTGGGCCAGCGTCGGGGCCGGCGCGAGAGCGAACGCGGAGCCCAGCACAGCGACGGCGGCAAGACGCCGTGCGAGCCAGGCGGATGCCGCTTTCGGCAACGCTCTCGGCAGGCAGGGCAGATCCGGCAGCAAGGTTTTCTCCAGCAAGCTCCGTTCAACTCGTAGAGTGCCGGTGCAACGCATCGTTAGGCGTAGCGTCTCGCCCAGGCTTGTCTGGCCTTCTCAAGCCAGCAAGGTTGTCATCCCGCGAACGGTCGCCTTTTATTCCGGCCTCGCAGTGCGGAGCGCGATTCGGCCGGGAAACGACGCCTGGAGAGGCACCGGCGCCCCCTATCGGAGTTCGGACCTGGCATGATGGAGATCTCCACCGACGGGCTTCCACAGCGTGACCGGCTGGATTTCTGGTCGCAGACCGTGCTGAAGCGCATGGAGATTGCAAGCCGCGACGAGGACGCGCCGGCATTTCAGGCGACCCTGCGGCGCGTCCCCGGCAGTGCGGGTGAGTTCTGGGACCATTTCTCGACCGGCATCCATGTCCAGCGCACCGAGCGGCGCTGCCGCGCCGATAGTGGCGCCGAGATCTATGTCGGGCTGGTTCTCGATGGCCGGTCCGAGGTCAGCTTCGGGGAGCGGCGCGTGCGCCTGCTGCCGGGCGATGTGTACGTGACGGATTTCTCCCGCCCGGTCTGCGCGCATTGGCTGAAGCACCGGGAGCTCGGCGTGATGTTCCCCCGCGACGCTGGGGGCACGAATGTCGGACGCTTGGTCCCCGCCGGCGCCGTCAGGCTGCTGTCTTCGCATCTGCGCGCACTTGCACAGGAGATGACCGCTCTGTCGCGCGACGAGCGGAGCGCAGCCGTCGATATCGCCGTCCAGTTTGCGCGCCTTGCATTGGGCGGTGCCGGCCCAAGGGATGCGGCGGGCGACGACACGACTCTGCTGGCGGCGACGTACCAGCTGATCGCCCGGCACTGCACCGATCCGGAATTCTCCGTCGAGCTTCTGGCGACGTCTCTGGGCTGTTCGCGCGCTACCCTCTACCGCGCCTTCGAGGAGGCGCCGACAGGCGTCGCTGCGGCAATCTGGAGCGCAAGATTGCACTATGCGCGCAGGCTTCTGCTCGATGATCGTACGTCAACGATCGGGTCGATCGCATTTCGCTCGGGATTTCTGGACCAGGCCAATTTCAACCGCATGTTCCGGCGTGAATTCGGAATGTCGCCGGGCGAGTTCAGGCAGGCCGGACGCGAGCTTTAGTTGAGTTGGCGTTGGCGCATGGCACTCGGATGCGAGGGAACAAGGAAAGGGCTGATCGGCCGCTCTGCCGAAACGCATCCTGACGTCGCATTCGGATAACGAGCGGCGGCTCCTGGCCGCCGCCCGCCAGGCGGGATAGCTCAGGGCTTGAATTCGTAGCCCGGGCCGATCGCAACATCCGCCGGGATCGGCGGCAGGTCGTTGAACAGGGCAGGGTGCTCCTGCATCACCTTGAGGATGTGCTTGGGCTCGATGTGCTTGTTGACGTCGAAGGTCGACTTCAGGAAGCCGAGCCGGTTCAGCCGGTCGAGCGCCGCCCACATCGCCCGGTAGTTGTTGGCTGAGAGGCGCCGGTCGGCCTGCTGGATGTTGAACTCCATCGCCGCCTCGGCGATCTCCTGCTTGAGGCCGGGGATCCAGCGGGTGCCGACCTGTGCCGCCAGTTTCGGGTTCTTGCGCATCCACTGGTCGGCCTCGGAGACCGCCGCCAGGAACTTCTCGATCTTCGGCCCGTTGGCGGCGACCCAGGGCCGCATGCCGACATTGAAGCCGACATAGGCGATGACGTTGCCGCCGCGGATGATCTCGACCGCGCCCGGCACGTCCTTGAGCGCGATGATCGGCCAGGGGTCCCAGCCGACGAAGGCGTCGATGCCCTTGGCGAGTAGCGCGACCGTCATGTCCGGCGGCGGCGTGTTGACCAGCGTGACGTCGGCCGGCGTCAGCCCGCCCTTCTCGATCAGGGCGAGGATGTAGAGATGGTTGATCGTGCCGAAGGAGGCCGCGATCTTCTTGCCCTTGAGCGAGGAAAGATCGCCCTTGCTGATCCCGGAATCGGCGCGGGCGATCAGCGCCATGGTGGCGTCCGACCCGCCGCGGTGGGCATTGCCGCTGTAATTGCCGAGCGCCACCAGATCCATGCCGCGCACGACGGCGCCGATCATCGGCACGCCGACCTGGACGATCTCGCTCTCGCCGGCCTGAAGGGCGTTCAGCGCGTCGACGCCGGTCGCATAGGGCCGGGCAATGTCGACATCGAGACCCCATTTCTCGAAGAAGCCCCGTTCCAGCGCGATGGGCAGGCCGAGCTGGTCGATGCCGGTGACCATGCCGGCCTTCATCTTGATCAGCTGCTGCGCCCTGACGACGGCCGGCGCGGCTATGACCGCGGCTCCGGCAAGCACTGTTCTGCGTGTGATCATGCTCTATCCTCCCGGTTGCAAGGGCTCAATTCTGCTCACCCAGTAGTAGCGGGCGATGGCGTTGAGTTGGTTCTTGTCGATGTTCCTGACCTCGACGCTGTTGCCGTCGGTGCCCGAAACGCGTCCGAAGCGCTGGAAGACCAGGATATGGAAGCGCTCGGGAACGAAGGGCAGGGTGATCAGCGCGTTGACGCGCTGACGATCGGGGAAGCCGTCCGCGACCTTGGATGGCGCGTGAAGTGCGAGCCAGGCCTGCCAGAGCAGCCAGGCCAGCAACAGGCCGAGGAGGATGCGGCCTCGCCTTGAATCCAGCGCGGCGCGGACCAGCTTCATGCCGCCCTCACCAGCGCCAGGACCTTGTTCGAGAGTTCCTTGAAACCGTCATCCTCGACCAGCTGGTCCCAGATGCGCGGCCGCGCCAGCGGGATCTCGACCTGTTCGAGGATGTGGCCCTTCGACAGCACGACGACGCGGTTCGCCAGGAAGACCGCCTCCGGCACGTCATGGGTGATGAAGATAACCGTCGGCCGGCGCTCTTCCCAGATCCGGGTGAGCTCCTCCTGCAGGGTCATGCGGGTCTGGGCGTCGACGCTGGCGAAAGGCTCGTCCATCAGGAGGATGTCCGGCTTGTTGGCCAGCGCCCGGACCACGCCGACGCGCTGCTGCATCCCGCCCGAGAGTTCGTTGGGATAGCGGTCGGCGGCATGGGCAAGTCCGACGAGGTCGAGATATTCGCGCGCGATCTCGTCGCGCTCGGCCTTGGGGATGCCGCGCATCTTCGGCCCGAAGCCGACATTCTCCAGCACCGTCTTCCAAGGGAAGAGGGCGAAGGACTGGAAGACCACGCCGCGGTCGGCGCCGGGGCCCTTGACCGGCTCGCCGCCGACCAGGATCTCGCCTCCCGATTGCGGGATGAAGCCGGCGACCATGTTGAGGATGGTCGACTTGCCGCAGCCGGAGGGGCCGACGATCGAGACGAATTCGCCGGCCGGCACATCGAGCGAGATGTCGTGCAGCGCCGTGTGCTGCGAGCCGGCATAGAGGTCGAAATAGGTCTTGGAGAGCGATTTCAGGCTGAGCGATTTCACTGTGTCACCAGTCCCCAGCGACGTCCCGTCGCCCGCTCGATCGGAGCCAGCACCCAAGCGTCGACAATGTACCAGAGGATGCCGAGCACGATCATGCCCAGCACGATTTCGACGACGGAGCCGGCCCGGCGCGCATCGAACATCATGAAGCCGATGCCGCTGGTGCCGACGATCATCTCCGCGGCGATCAGCGCGCGCCAGCCATAGCCGAGCCCGTTGCGCAGGCCGGTGATAATGTTCGGCAGCGCGCCGGGGATCACCACCTCGGTCAGCACCCGCGCCGGCGTCGCGCCGAGGCTCTGCGCCGCGCGGTAGAGCTCGACTCGCACCGAGCGGACACCGAGCACGGTGTTGAGCACCACCGGAAAGAGCACGGTGTAGACGATGATGATGGTCATCGTCGTCATGCCGAAGCCGAACCAGATGATCAGGATCGGCAGCCAGGCGATGTCGCCGATCGCCTGGAAGAAGAGCAGGATCGGCCAGAGCGCGGTGTAGGCCCGCTTGCTCAGGCCGATCAGCAGTCCGAGCGGGATGCCTAGCGCGATGCCGACGGCCACTCCGGCGGCAAGCCGGGCGACGCTGTCGCCGAGATATTCCGGCAGGACGCCCTTGTAGACCAGCGCGCCGAAGGCCCGCATGACATCCATCGGCGAGGGGAAGAAGGCTGGCGGAAACGGCCCCCAGGCTGCGACGCCCCACCAGAGCGCGACGACCGGAACGAAGGGGGCGAGCGTTTGCAGCACCGGCCATTTGGCGGAGGTGCGGATCCACCAGCTCCAGAGGACGAAGGTGGCGTTCATGCGCGCACCAGCCCCCAGCGTTCGATGGTCGCCCGCTCGAGCGGGGCCAGAAGCAGCCGGTCGATCAGCAGCCAGAGCGTGCCGATCACGATCATGCCGAGGATGATCACCTCGGTCTGGTAGAAGTCGCGCGCGACGAACAGCATGTAGCCGAGGCCGACATTGGTCGCGATCATCTCGGCCGCGATCAGGCCGCGCCAGGCGAAGCCGAGCCCGGTGCGGATGCCGGTGACGATGTTCGGCAGGGCGCCGGGGAGCAGCACGTCGCTGAGCATGGCGAGCCGGCCCGCCCCTAGCGACGCGGCGGCATTGCGGATCGGCATCGGGATGGTCGAGACACCGAGCAGCGTGTTGTAGACGACCACGAAGAAGACGGCATTGAAGATGACGAAGACGATCGCGCCGAAGCCATAGCCGAACCAGAGCGTCGCGATCGGGATCCAGGCGATGCCGGCGAGGACGGAGAAGAAGCGCAGCAGCGGCGTCAGGAAGGCCGAGACGCCCTTGCTGATGCCCATCAGGATGCCGAGCGGCACGGCGACGATGATCGCGAGCACTGTACCGATCGCGACGCGAGCCAGGCTGGTCGCGACATGGGTCAGCAGGGTGCCGTCACGCAGGCCGGCGATTCCTGCGGCGAAAACGGCCGACACGCTCGGGAAGATCTGCGGCCTGACCTCGAATGCGGGAACGACCACCGCCCAGATAACGACCAGGAAAGCCAAAGGCGCGACAAAAGTCAGCGCCCCCGCCACGCGGTTGCCTGCGACCATGCATCCTCCCTGTTCGTGCGCCATCGGCCCACGAAGCGATCGATCCGCCCGCACCGCGAAGGTGAGTGCAAATTCCGTATGCGCGTCTCCTGCGGCGGTTCGGTCGAGCGAACCTGAAGACTGCGCATCTTGCATACAAGAGAGTATAGGCGGGGTTTCCCTGCGGCAAGCAGCATCTTGCGCATACCCCGATCGCCTTGGGGAAGCCGGGGCGGCGAGCATGCTCATCGCGTCCGGGCGTCGAGCATCTGTGACTGGGGTCACAGATGCCAAACGTGCTTCTCTGTAGCGACCGCCGGAAACGCTCCCCTTGCTCGGAACGCCGGGAGCAGATGCCGGCCGTTCAAGGCGGAATGCTCGACGAAGGGCCCGAAAAGAGCAGGTCGCTGCGACGACACGGCTCGGCTTGGTTCAGCAGTGCCGCGGTTTTCGAAGGAAGCGACGGCGATGGTCGGCTTTTTCGGCTATATCTGGCGCAACAGCCGCCGCGAGCAGATCAAGCTCATCGGCATCGTCGTCCTGTCCCTGCCGTTCTACTATCTTTCGCTCGACGTACCCCGTCACATCATATCCGACGCATTGCAGGGGCAGGCGTTCGTCGGCGGCCGGGATACCGCGCGGCTGTTTCACCTAGCTTTGAATCTGCCGGAGAGCTTCGGCGGGCCACGGATCCTCTTCGAAGGCATATGGCTCGACAGGCAATCCTATCTCTTTGCGCTGTCGGGGCTTTTCCTGCTGCTCGTGCTGATCAGCGGCGGGTTCAAATATGTCATCAACATGCGAAAGGGCGCGTTGGGCGAACGCCTCTTGCAGCGCCTGCGTCTCGATCTGTTCTCGGCGATCCTGCGTTTCAGGCCCGAGATGCTCCAACGCATCAAGCCTCCTGAGGCCGCGACGATCATCAAGGACGAAGTCGAGCCGATCGGAGGCTTCGTCGGAGATGCCTTCGTGCAGCCGGTGTTCCTGGCCGGCCAGGCCCTGACCGCGCTCGCCTTCATTCTCGTGCAGAACGTCGCGCTCGGCCTGATCGCGGCCAGCATGATCCTGATCCAGGGCGCCATCATTCCGCGCCTGCGGCGCGAGCAGATCCGCCTCGGGCGGGAGCGGCAGATCGAGTCGCGTGCCTTCGCCGGCAAGATCGGCGAGGTGGTCGAGACCATGGCGGAGGTGACGAATCACGGCACCTCCGCCGTCGAGAAAAGCCAGGTGGCGCAGCGGCTGGAGCGGCTCTTCGGCATTCGCTACCGGCTCTACGGGCGCAAATTTGCGGTCAAGACGCTGAACAACCTGCTGGCGCAGATCACGCCATTCCTGTTCTACGTGATCGGGGGCTATTTCGCCCTGGCCGGCCGCCTCGACCTCGGCCAGCTGATCGCCGTCATCGCGGCCTATCGTGACCTGCCGTCCCCCGTGAAGGAGCTGATCGACTGGGACCAGCAGCGGCTGGATGTCGAAGCCAAGTTCCAGCAGGTGGTCGAGCATTTCGCGCTGGATGGCGACGCCTCGGTGGAAACCGGCGCCGGTGGCGGCGACGAGGCCGCCTGCCTGTCCGCGACTGGCCAGATCGTCGCGCGCGGCCTTTCGGTCACCAATCCGAGCGGCGACGTCGTGCTGGACCGGCTGTCGCTGTCGCTGCCGCTGCAACGGCACATCGCCCTGTCGGGCGGGGCGAGCGAGGGGGCGGGTGTTCTGGCGCAACTGCTTGGCGGTGGCTTGAGCGCCAGGGATGGCGCGCTCAGCATCGCCGACATGCCCTTGTCGCTGCTCTCGGCCGAAGCGCGGGGGCGCGCCATCGCCTATCTCGGCCCCGAGCCGCTGATCCTCGACGGCAGCCTGCGGGACAACATCCTCTACGGGCTGCGTCGGGTGGCGCCAGACACTGTGAACCCGGCGGGCTGGTCGATCGATCCTGGCCGGGCGGGCGCCGCCGACGAGGCCGAGCTCGAGCTGAAGCTGATCGAGGTGCTGAGAATAGTCGGCCTGGCCGACGCCGTGTTCCGCTTCGGCCTTGCCTGCAAGCTCGATCGCGGAAGCGGGTCGGAACTCGTCGCGGGCATCTCTGCGATCCGCGCCCGCGTCCGAGCCGGTCTCGCCGAGCGCGGCGTCGGGTCGGCGATCGAGCCCTATGACCCGGCCCGCTATACGCGCAACGCGACGATCGGCGAGAACATCGTCTTCGGCGTGCCGCTGGATTCCGGCCTGGTGGGGGCGAGCCTCGCCAACCATGAGCTGACACGCCGGATTCTCACCGATCTCGGCCTGACCGAGACGCTTCTGGGAATCGGGCGCCGCATTGCCGCGACGATGCTGGAGATCTTCGCCGACCTGCCTCCCGGCCATGTGCTGTTCGAGCAGTACTCCTTCATCGCCGCGGAGGATTTTCAGGAGTATGGCGACCTGCTCGGCCGGGTGGAGGCCGGTACGGCGAACGAGGCGGACCATACGCGGCTGATCGGGCTCGCGCTTCTCTATGTCGAGCCGCGGCACCGCCTCGGCCTGCTCGATCGGGCGGTCGAAGCGCGCATCCTGGCAGTGCGCGCTGCGTTTCATGAGCGCGCAGCGGCGGATCCCGTCCATGCGATAGCCTTCTACGATCCGCAGGGCTATTGCGCGGCTGCGCCGGTGCGCGACAACGTCCTGTTCGGGGCGGTGGCGCAAGACGCGGTGGTCGCGGACGAGGCCATCCGCGACACGCTGGCGGAATTCGGCCTCGACGCAGAGATCTATCGCAGCGGCCTCGAGCAATCGACCGGTTACGCCGGACGGCTGTTGTTCCCCGCCATGAAGACCCAGATCGCGCTCGCTCGCTGCCTCATCAAGCAGCCGCAACTGCTCATTCTCAACAATGCCTTTGGCGCTTTCGGCCAGAACGAGGCACGGCAGATACTCAGCCGCATCCGGGCGGCGATGGCGGGGCGAACGGTGATCGTCGCTGGGCGCGATCTGGCTTCCGATCACGGCTATGATCTGCACATCGCCTTCGAAGGCGCGAGGCTGGCGGGGGTGCAAGGCGATGTCGGGGCCGCGCCGGCCGAGGATCGGGCAAGGCCGGGACAGCCCGGCTCCGGCGCTGCCGCGCGGGTCGATGCCGACGAGATTCGCGTCCTGCGCTCGGTGCCCATCTTCGGAGACCTCGATACTGCGCGTCTCAAGCTGCTTGCGTTCACGGGCGAGCGCATGGTCTTCGCCGCGGGCGAGGTGCTGTTTCGGCAGGGCGATGAAGCGGACGCTGCCTATGTGCTGCTTTCGGGCACGGCCGAGGTCATGATCGACGCCGGCGACGGGGGCCCTGCCAGGGTGTGGAGCCTCGCCCGGAATGCCATCGTCGGTGAGATGGGCCTCGTCACAGACCATCCCCGCTCTGCCACGGTGGTCGCAACCTCCGACGTCGACGCGCTGAAGCTGCGCAAGGACGTCTTCCTGGCGCTGCTCGCCGAGTTCCCGAACATGGCGCTCTCGGTGACGCGGCTGATGGTCGAGCGGCTGCGGGACAATGTCGCCGGCACCGGCCGGCAGGGACCGCCCGGCGGCGATCAGCTCACGGTCAAATCATCGGCTCTGTCGAAGAGCGCATCCCGGTCCGATGCCTAGAGCATTTTCGAGCGAAGTGGGTACCGGCTCGCGCCAGGAAAATGCGATAAAACAAGGGATCGGACTTCCGATTCAGGAAATCGCGGAAAACGCTCTAGGGCGCGACATAGGCCAGTTCCAGCCTCTGCTCCGGCAGGAGGACGCGGCGCGCGGTCGAGATCGTGCGCGTGCCGGGCGGGTTCGCGATCACCTCATACATGCGGATCAAGCGTGCGCCTTCCAGGTCGCGATCATGCAGGGTGGTGCCGTCGAGGGGACTGGATTCGGCGATGCAGCTGGTGAATGCGAAGGGTGAGTAGACGGGCATGGCGTACGCCTCCCAGCCATCCGAGGCCGGCGGGCTTGGCCGCTCCATGATCCATTCGGCGGTGGCGCCGCTGATCCGGCAGGGTGGCGGCGCCCAGGCTCTGAAGGCCTCCAGCATGACGTTCTGGGTGACGTTCCTCAGATTGCAGATGACCGAGGTCTCGTCGAACACGCTGATGATGGCGCTGATGGTGTCGCCATGGTTCACGGGCAGGCCGAGCGGCTGCTCTTCGGTCACCTGACCGCGCGCCCACCACTGGAACCAGGCATAGTATTCGCGCGCTCCTTGCAGGCCTTCTCCGCAACGCTGTTTCGTGCCGATCTGTGGCAGCGAGGAGTCGAGATAGGACTTCTGGCCATCGAGCCCGATCCAGGTCGAGCTGTGGTACTCAGTGGCGCGGGGATTCGGGGGAACCGATACCCTTGGTACCACCCAGTCGGCCATCACCGAGACGAAGCGGTGGCCACCGCGCGCCGCAAGGTAGCCGCCGGACCAGTTGACGCTCCTTTGCGCCGGCTGGGTCGTGGGGGCCGTCCGCTCGATCACGAAGAGGTCCATCGCGATGCTGGACGTCGGCAGCGCCGGCACGAAGCGCAAGGGACGACCATCGGCGAGCGGTTGCAGGAATGCGCGCCTGAACGCCGCCGCCTTGGGGTTCGACGCCATGGCGTCCACCGTCGGCAGGCCGTAACGGGTCAGCTGGCTGTCGGGCTCCGTCGATGGGTTGAAGCCGTCGGGCGGCATGCCCAAGCTCCGAAACCGGCTCTGCGGTGGCGTGACGGCGTGGCCGCCATCCGTGGGCTCCGGGGCGGGCATCACGGATAGGCCCTGTCGGGGGTCCATTCCAGCCTGGCCGCGGCGAGCACGGCACGCCCGAACGGTTTGAGCGCATAATCGTTCGGGTTCTGCGGATCGGGGGCGGTGAGGGTACCGAAGACCGCATTCGCCAGCAGTTTTCCGGCGGCAGAATCGCTCGGATAGTGCAGGCCGGCGATCTCGCGATTGCGCGCGACGCGGTGCGCCAGCGCATTCAATCCCTCGTTCAAGGCGTCAGTGTCGCGCTGGGGCAGCGGAGGGTCGACCAGTCCCAGCACATGCCGCATGCACAGCGCGATCAGATGGGCCTGCGTCGCATGCCCGCTCGGGTAAGCGGAGTGCCCCGGGACCGGCACCGGCGGCAGCAAGGCCGGGCACTGCCACGAGGGCCGCGGCCGGTTGAATTCGTGCTTGAAATGCAGCGCGGCGAACGAGGCGACGAGGCTGGCGATATGCAGCACGCGATAGGTGCGTGGATGCGAGCCGGGCGTCATCGACAGGAATTCCATGAATGTCGTGATGAACTCGACGTCCTGGCTCAGGATTTCGCCCAGCGCCGATGCCCGCTCGTCGCGCGCCATCGCGCAGAGCAGGTCGATCTCGAGCGCCTGCTTCGTGACCGGTACGGGCGCGTTCGGGTCAACATAACCGTTCAAGGCAAGCAGGATGTCGGCGAGGGCGTCGTTGATCGCATCGGGATCCCATTGCCCGGCGAAGGGGATGAGGACGCCAAATGCATACCAACGCGCGCCCCAGTTGATGTCGTCGAAGGCGACGGATGGAGCATCGTCGGCGTTGGCGCTCCGGAACTTGACCAGCCTTCTCGGCCCTGTGGTCTCGTCGCGGATGTGAACGGCCCGGCGAAGGTTGGCGATGCGTCCCGTTCCGCTGCCGGTGGCCGGGTAGGTTTCCGTGATGAAGGGAAAGTCAGCCCTGTCGGGGACGAACCAGCCGCCTCCCATGTCGCCGCTGATGCCGGCATTGCCCGTATTGCCGGTGTTGCCCGTGTTCCCCGTATTGCCGGTCATCGCTTGCCCCGCATGGTTGCTGCAACGGCACAGTCTTCAGGCCTCGGCTCAGTCAGGCAGTCCGGCCTCCCGCAGATGTTCGATCCATTGCTCCAGCACGACTGGCACGAACGGGCAGCGCGGCGCGTAGGAAGAGAGGCGGAAATCAGGCTGGATCAGCATCAGGCGGTCGGCCGCGCTCGCAGCCTCCGCCATTCGTCTCGCTGCGGCCAAACTGGCGGCAAGCGTCCGTAATGTAAAGCGAATTGAGGGGTTGTGGGCGGCTGCGCTGCGCGCCCAGCCGACGGCCTGATCGAAGTCGCCGTTGATGTAGTGCGCCTGGGCGAGAATGCCCTCATGCCAGAAGCGGTAGGGATCTGCAGGAGCCAGGCGCTGCCCGTTCTCGCCATGCTGGACCGCCACGGGCCCGTTGCCGACGAAGCCACGCGTCGCGCTGCTCATTGTCCAGGCCATCGCCACGCTGGGGCCTGCCTCGATCGCCCGGTCCAGGAAGCGCTGCGCCGTGTCGGTATCGCGCAGCAGGAAGGACTGGACGTGGCCATAGATCGCGAGCGCGAGCGCGTCATTGCCGTCGCGCTCGATGGCGGCGAGCGCCCGCTCGACAGCGACCTTCGCATCGCCGTCCGGATCGGGAGAACCAAGTTCGCCGACACGAAAGACATGCCAGAGCGCAGCATAGGTGAAGGGCGGCGCATAGGACGGATCCAGCGCCATGGCCTGCTGCAGCAGTCCCCGTGCCCGGGCGAAGCTGTCGGGGTCCATCTTGTAGAGCAAGTCGACCGCCTGGAGCAGGAGGTCGTACGCGGTCAGGTTCTGGGGGCGTTGGCACAGAGCCCGCCGCAGCTCGCGCTCGCGGACATGGGGTGCGATGGTCCTGACCAGCTTCAGCGAGATGCGGTCCTGCAGTTCGAACAGCTCGCCCACCTTGCCGTCATAGTGATCGGCGCTGACGATGGCGCCATTCTCGTTGGCGATCAGCTCGGTGCTGATCCGCACCCGGTCGTCGGACAGGGCGACGGTGCCGTCCATGACGTAGCGAACGCCGAGCTTGCGGCCGATCGCCACCGGATCGATCCGCCGCCGTCCATATTCGAGGGTCGAGCCCCGCGAGATGACGAACAGCTCCTTGAGGCCCGAGAGCGACTGGATGATCGAGTCGACGACGCCGTCGGCGACGAAGGTCTTGCTGGATCTTGCCCCGTTCATGCGGAACGGCAGGACGGCGATGGACGCACGCGCATCGACGCCGGCAAGGTTCTCGCCGATCCTTCCGGCCGGTCCCGAGCCCGGTTCGCAGCGCAGGGCGAAAACACGCACCGGCCGCCTGTGATTGCGCAGGTAGATCTCGCCCATGTCGGAGGAGAGCGATTTCGACTCGTCGTCGGCCTGCTCGAACACCGCCTCCGATATGATCACGCCGCCCGGCTCGGCATAGGATTGCAGCCGAGCCGCGACATTGACGCCGTCGCCGAAGATGTCGTCGTTCTCCAGGATGATGTCGGCGAGATGGATGCCCATCCGAAACGCGATGCGAAGCGCGACGGGTTGATCGGCAGTCGCGACAGCCAGCGCGCGCTGCAGGCAAAGCGCGCAACGGGTCGAGGCGGGCGCGCTGTCGAAGGTCGCGAGGAAGCCGTCGCCCGAGTTCTTGAAGATCCGTCCGCCATGCTCCTGCACGCAAGGGTCGATGAGGCTCGTGCGCAGGCTCATCAGGCGATGATGAGTCGCTTCCTCCGCCGCCTCGCTGAGGCGCATGTAACCGACCACATCGGCCGATAGGATGGCGGTCAGATGGCGTTGCATCTTCGCTACGAGGCTCTCACATCCGGACCGGGAAGCGTGCCGGTCGACGGCCAGTGCAAGATCAAGCGTCGCTCGATGCTGACATGAGAGCCGAGCGCGGTCCATCTCTATGCGGACGCGCGTCAGCGCCGAAGCCATCGGGCCGGTCACCGGCGAGCGGCCGAACCGGCCTTGATGCGAAGGTGGCTGTCGATATGGGATATTTAGATAAAACAGAGCCGTGTTCGCGTTATTTCGAGTCCCAGTAGAGGTTCTCGATGCGCGGTATCCCGATATCGCTCAAAGTGTGGTCGTCGAGGAGCTCCGTGCGGGAGGCCGCTCGCCGCTCGGTCCAGAGCCGAGACAGCCTGAGACGCAGGTCCCGCGCTCGGTGCGCAAGCCGCCCCAGAAAGGGGCATTCACCTTGCCGAGCAGTCTGCGCGATATCGCGCAAGGGCTCCAGATCTGCTATTTTCAGGGGTGTTTGATGATGATTTCTCGGTCTGCGCACGATAATTGCTCCCCTCCTGGATCGACTTCTCCCTGACCGCGGGGCAACCCGCGCCGGCTGATCGCAGAGGGTTCTCGGACTTTCCCGCTCCGCGTTCTGTGCGCGGGATCACATAAGCGTCAGCCTGCTCGGTAACCGGTCGTCGAGGTCGCGGGATGAACGAGGCGCGCCAACGCATTGCGAGCCTGCTGTCGGCAAACCCGTTCTTCTCGGGGCTGGTCCCGGGGACGCTCGAACGCATCGCGGGGATCTGCAGGCCGCATCATCTCGCTGCGCGCGCGGTCCTGTTCCTCAAGGGCGACGCGAGCGACGGTCTCTACGCCATCCGGCGCGGACTGGTCCGCATCGGCACGACGGATGATCTTGGCCAGCAGATGACGATGAACGTTCTCGGCGGCGGCGACGTCTTCGGAGAAATCGCGCTGCTCGACGGTCGCTCGCGAACGGCCGATGCCGTGGCGATCGAGGACACCGAGATGTTCTTCCTGCCGAGGCGCGACTTCCTCAGCTTGCTCAACAGCGAGCCCTCGATCGCGCTGCAGGTGATCGAGCTTCTGTGCGCACGGCTGCGAGACCTCATCGAACGGATGGAGGAAACGACCTTCCTGCCGGCCGGGACGCGGCTTGCTCGCCGGATTCTGCTGCTCGCCACCGATTATGGCGCCGAGGTCCATGCCTCGCAGGACGAATTGGCAGCGCTCGCCGGGGTGACGCGGGAAACGGTCAATCGTCAGCTTCAGAGCTGGAAGCGCGACGGCGTTCTCTCCCTCGGACGCGGGCGGCTGACGATCCACGATCTCGATGGTCTGAGACGGCTCGCCAGGACCGAAGCGTCCTGACTGGGCAGTTCGCGCCTGCCTGCGTCAGCCTCTACTCCGAGGGGAGCTCGTGCAGGCGAACACGGTTACCGGCTGGTCGAATCCCTTCAAGGCGCGAGCGCCGAGCTCGACGAGCGGCAGGCGCGAGCCGACCGCGCCTGCTGCGACGCTGTCGACGAGGATCTCGCTGTCGCCGGCATCGGAGCACAGCCGTGATGCGAGATTCACGACGGTGCCGATCGCAGTGTAGTCGAGGCGCCCTTCGGAGCCGATCCGGCCGACGGTAGCCGGCCCCATGGCGAGGCCGACCCCGAAACCGAGCCCGTGGTCGAGTTCCTGCCGTTCGGCCAGGAGCTTCTGCACATTCGACTGCATGTCACGGGCCATCTCGATGGCACGCAAGGCCGGGTCGGGGCAGGGCACGGGCGCGTTGACGAGAATCATCGCACCATCCCCGGAGAAGTTCGTCAGCGTCGCGCCATGCGCGCTGACCACTCTTTCGAGTGCGTCGTAATACTCGCCGAGCAGATGAATGACGGTCTCGGGCTCGGTGCGCGCCGAGAAGGCGGTGAACCCTCGCAGGTCGCAGAACACCACCACCGCTTCGACGCGGCGCCCGTCGAGGACGTGATCGTCGCCGCTGCGGTCGACCAGTTCGGCAACCTGCGGCGCGAGAAAGCGCTTGAGCCGGCCGATCCGTTCCGAGCGTTCCTGCGAAACCGCGAGCTCGCCCGCCATCTCGTTGAAGCGGCCCGCAAGGCGCTCCAGTTCGTCGCCCGTGGTGATCTCGATGCGGTGGTCGAACTGGCCCGCGCCGATTCTGGCGACTCCGTCTTCGAGCAGCAGGATCGGCCGAGTCATGCGCTGCGTCAGCCAGTAGGCGAGCCCTGCGGCCAGCGCCGCGCCGGCGATGAGCAGGCCCAGCGTGCGCCAGAGAGCCGCGTAGATCGGGCCAAACGCCTCGTCGACGGGCTGCGTGACGATGACGCTCCAGCCGACGGTGGAGACCGGTGCCATCGCTGCCAGCACGGTGCTTCCGGACATGTCGCGGCCGGCGATCGCCTCGCCGGGACGCGAGAGAATGGCGGCCCTTAGAGACCGCAGCGGCAGTGTCGCGGCGTCATCGGCGCGCAGCACCAGGCTGATGTCGGGATGGGCGATCAGGCGGTCCTGCTGATCGAGCACGAAAGCTTCTCCGGTGCGCCCGACCCGTATCGCGGACACCACATCCCAGATGAATTTGAGGTTGACCTCCGCGATGGCGACGCCGGCCGCCGGGCGGTTGCCGGCGACGGCAACGGTCATGAAGGGTTCCGAGCCGCGCTGAAACGTGACCGGCCCGAACCAGGCCCGCTCCTCGCGCGCCCCTTGCACGGCCGGGTTGGCGGATTGATCGTCGCCTCCCTCGACCTTGTTGAGGCCGATCCGCGATACGAACAGGCGTTCCTTCCCGGCGGCATCGACAAGACCGAGGCTGAGGACGGCGGGGACCTGACGCAGCAGAAGCAGGGCATCGAGCCTGCGCTTCTCGTCGGCTCGCTCCGACCACGGCAACTGAACTGTCCATCTGAGCTGGTCGCGGATTCCTTCCATGAAGTCCTGGATCTTCACCGCGGCCGTCCGCGCTTCGGCATCGAGCAGATCGTTCAGGGCGGCGCGTCGGTCGGCATAGCCGAACCAGGCCTCGCTGCCGCTCGCGATCAGAAGCGGCACGACGACCCCCGCGAACAGGGCGAGGAAGTACCTGCGGAACAGCGATGCCCGCGGAGCGGCGAAGGGTTCGGACACGGTCTTGGCTCATCGGTCGGCGCGCCGGCCAGGTCATTCGATCAGGCGAGGCTCATTCGATCACGAGGTCGGCACTGCTCAGAAGCGAGGGCGGGAAGGACAGGTCGAGCGCCTTCGCGGCCTTGAGGTTGATGCACATCTCGACTTTCGTGACGCGCTGGACCGGAAGCTCGGAAGGCTTGGCGCCCTTGATGATGCGGCCGGCATAGATGCCGGTATGCCGGTGCGACTGCTCGAAATCGCCGCCATAGCTCATCAGGCCGCCGGCGATCGGGAAGTCGCGGGATTGCGTGATCGCAGGCATGGCATGGGCGATGGCGAGCACGGCCAGTTGCGGACTGCGATAGGCGAAATAAGGGTCGGAGCTGAAGATCAGGCCTCCTGCGCGCATCTGTGCCGCGGCGGCGAACATGGCGCCGAACTCCGGTTCGGTGCTGGCTTCGAGAATGCGCAGTTCGAGGCCGAGGCTGGTTGCGGCCATCAGGAGGTTTCGCAACTGCGAATTCGCCGTGGGGCTGGCGGGGTTGATGGCGGCGGCGAACAGCTTGATGCCCGGGCGCAGCTCGCCCATGAACTCCAGCCGCTTGCGCGAGACCTCGACGCTCAGGCTGGAGACGCCCGTGAGATTGCCGGCCGGCCGGGAGAGGCTGTCCACGACGCCCAGGGCAATGGGGTCGCCTCCCATCTCGAAAACCACTGGAATGGTCGATGTCGCGGATTTCGCCGCGAGCGCGACTTCGGCGCCGCCTGGCGCAACAATGACGCTCACCTGGCGATCGGCCAGTTCCCTGGCCAGCTCCGGCAGCCGGCGGTACTGGCCCTCCGCCCAGCGATACTCGACGTCGACATTGCGTCCTTCCGCATAGCCGGCCTCGGCCAGCCCGGCACGGAAGGCCGCGAGGCGGCTGGCGTAACGGTCCGGTGTTTCAGAACCGAGATATCCGATCACCGGCAGCGACTGTGCGTGGGACGGCAAAGTCCACGATGCCAGCACGCCGCCACCGAGCGCGATGACCTCGCGCCGTGTCATGCGGACAGCAGTTTCGGCCGAGCCGGAGGGCACGAAACGCAAGGCCGTCTCTCCCAACCAACATTGCCGGTCAGCGAAGGCACTCGATCCTATCCCAGGTGCTTTGCGGCAGTATAGTAGTCCGCTCGGTCAGCAGGCCCCGGTCGCGGAACAATGACCGCGGTGGCAAGAGCCAAGAGCGAGGTCTCGCTTCCCAGAGCCCGCCACGAGGAGCGGTGCTCGCGGTCACTGGCGCGGCTCGCCTGCATCGATAACGCCGACATGCCGCAGCGAAACCGCCGCGAGCAAGGCGAGGGCGGTGACGCTCGCCGCGCTGAACATGGCGGCGGCGCTGAAGCCGGCGGTGAATGCGGCTTGCGCTTCCTCCAGCAGGCCGGCGGGCAGTGGCGGTGCAACTGCGGTGGCTGCCCATAAGCTGTCGGCGACGGCCTCACGCGTTTCGTGGCCGAGCCCCTCCGGTATGCGGTCGAGCATCGTGCGGCGGTAGACCGCGGTGGCGAGGCTGCCGAGCACGGCGATCCCGAGCGATACGCCGAGGTCCTGCACGGTCTCCGACATTGCCGATGCAGAGCCGGCCTTGTCAACGGGAGCAGAGCCGACAACGAGGTCGGTCCCCAGCGCCGCGATCGTGCCGAGTCCGAGATAGGCCAGCGAGAAGCCGGCGACGACGATCGTAGCGTCAGACGTGCCGCCATCCAGATGCGCCAGCATCAGATAGCCGATGACCGACAGGCCCAGCGCTCCGGCCACGACGAAGCCTGGGCGAACATGCCGGGCGATCAACGGGGCCGTGACGCCGGCGGCGACCATGGCGAGCGCCGGCGGCCCCATCCAGAGACCGGCGACGCGCGGCGAGAAACCGGCCACGAGCTGCAGATACTGCGTGACCAGCAGCATCGTGCCGCCGACCGCGACGAGGCCGAAGAGGAGCACGATCAGCGCGACGCTGAAGGCCCTGTCGGCGAACAGGGAAACATCGAGCAGCGGATCGGCGAGGCGTCGCTGCCGGCGCACGAACAACGCGGCGAAGACAAGCCCCATCGCGATAGCACCGAAGGGATGAAGTCCGATCCCATCCTTGGCGATCTGTTTGATGCCGTAGACCATGGGCAGCATGGCCGCGAGCGAAAGGCCGACGCTCGCAAGGTCGAGCCTGCCGGCCTTGGGGGGCGCGGTATTCCGGGAGCAGCATCGGCGCGAGCAGGAGCAGCAGGCCGATCACCGGTACGGCGACGAGAAACGCCGCTCCCCACCAGAAGCGCTCCAGCACAATGCCGCCGACGACCGGCCCCAGCGCCATGCCGAGCGCGAACATGGTTGCCCAGATTCCGAACCCGAGAGCGCGCTGCCGCGGGTCTACGAACATGTTGGTGATCAGGGCGAGCGTCGAGGGCATCAGGGTCGCGGCGGCCATGCCGAGCAGGGCCCGGGCCGCGATCAGCATGACCGCGCTCGTGGAGAATGCGGCGAGCACCGAGGCGACAGCAAAGGCTGCCGCACCCATCATCAGGAGCTTGCGGCGTCCGATCCGGTCGCCGAGCGTGCCCATGGTGATCAGGAAGCCCGCGATCATGAAGCCATAGGCATCCATGATCCAGAGCGCCTGCGTGCTGCTCGGTTGCAGATCGGCCGCGAGTGCCGGCAGGGCCAGATGAAGCAACGTCAGATCCAGGCCGAGCAGGATCGTCGGCAATGCCAGCAGGGCCAGCCCGAACCATGCGCGCGGGCCTGCCGTCGTCGCTGACGAAGCGGCCTCTTCGGCCGTTGCCTTTGAAAGTGGAAGATTGAAATTGTCCCGCGAAGTCATGCTGCCTCCTTGTTGCGGGTCGACTTTCGAGGCAGATTTATCCTGTTACAAGATTGCAATTTATCCTGTTACTAAAGGCAATAGCCTTGTCCGATCGCACCTTAGCGCGCACGCGAACAGATCTTTCCAACTTCCTGACAGGTCGCAGGAAAAAGCTCTCGCCGGTCGCTGCGGGGCTGCCCTTGTCCGGCCCGCGCCGCACGCCCGGCCTGCGGCGGGAGGAGGTGGCCGCGCTCGCGGGCGTCGGCCTCACCTGGTACACATGGTTTGAGCAGGGGCGCGACATCCAGGTGTCGGAGAGCTTTCTGCTCAAGGTGGCGAAGGTACTGAAGCTGGACGATGCCGAGTGCGGCCATCTCTTTCTCTTGGCGCACAGGCGACCGCCGCCGGCCGAAGCCTATCAATGGCCATCCGTCAGCCCGCTGATCCAGACCTTGCTGGATGAGCTCGTCCGGCCTGCTTATGTCGCCAATCTGCGTTGGGACGTCGTGGCCTGGAACGCGGCCGCCGACGAGCTGTTCGGCTTCGCCGGCCGCGGGCAAGCCGAGCGCAACATCATGCGCCTGGCTTTCGCCGATCCGGAGTTCCGCCGGCGCCTTCCGCACTGGCGTGAGGAGGCGCCGAGATTGCTGGCGCAGTTTCGCTACGATTTGGCGGCTGCTCCCGACGATCCGGCCATGCTTGGCCTGATCGATGAGCTCAAAAGGCTGTCCGCGGATTTTCGCCGCTGGTTCGAGCAGACGAGCACGGAGGAGTATGCTCGGGGGATCGGCGCCATCCTGAAACCGGATGGAAGCCAATCCGACTTCGCCCATGAAACGCTGATTGTGGACGAGTACCGGCACCTGAAAATGGTGATCCACTTTCAGAAGTAGCTCGTTCTCGGGGCTTCTGGTCGCCGTTCGCTTGGACGAGGTCCGAGCGGGACAGCACTTGGCGCGAATGAGGAGCTACTTCGCTCCGTCCAGCCCCATCTGCCAGAAATCGGCTTCGAGCCGCGAGGCCTTGCCGAACAAGGCGGCGAGGTCGGCGAAGCGCCGTTCGGTCATGGCACGGGCGGCGAGTTCGTCGAGATGGCGGCGGGCATCGCGGGCGACGTTCTGGAAGGCTTCGCCAGCATATTCGCCGATCCATTCGCGATAAGGGTGGCTTTCGAGCGCCGGGCCGATTTCTGCGGCGAGACGGGCTCCGATCTCGGCATAGCCGATGACGCAGGGCGCCAGCGCGACATGCAGGTCGAGCAGGTCGCCGGACTGGCCGCAATCGAGCACATAGCGGGTGTAGGCGACCGTCGCCTGGTGCTCGGGCGCCGCTTCGAGGTCGGCCGGCGACAGACCCCAGCGACCGCAGAGGCGGATGTGCAGGTCCATTTCGAGATCGAGGATCGCCGAGAGACCGGCTTTGGCCGCCCGCATGTCGGCGAGCGTGCGGCTCTTATAGGTCGCGAGCGCATAGGCGCGGGCGAACTGGATCAGGAAGAGATAGTCCTGGGCGAGATAGGTGCGAAAGGCCGCCTGCGGCAGCGAGCCGTCGCCCATCTGCCGCAGGAAGTCATGCTCGACATAAGCCGCCCAGTCTGCTGCGGCTGCGACTTTCAGCCTGTCGAAGATATCCATAGCGGCACCTCGTTCCCGGAGACGGAATCGGGCGCAGTGATAGCCAGCGCGGCGACGCGACGGAAGCGCCTGCGGGGCCGGCCGCCCGTGCTCCTAAAGCGCGAGCGCCGCCAGCGCCTCGTTGATCCACCACCATTCGCGCCCGGGCGCGTCTTCGCCGCGCAGGATGGCGAGCAACTGCTGATAGCGCAGCGATCGGTCGTGATGGCGGCGATACTGGTCGAGATGCCAGTCGCGAAAGCTCGCGTCCGGCGCGCGTTTCATCGCCTTCGCCGAGGCGTCCAGCCAGTCGCGGGCGATAGCCAGGCCGCTCTGCGAGTCCGGAGTCTCGCCCTTCGCCATGGCCAGGCGAATGGCGGCGAATATCCGCTCTGCTGCGGCGTGATAGGCGGCCGGATCGAAATCCGCGGTCCACATCGTCGTGGAATCCGCCTTGGCGCTGGCGACGAGGGCAGGGTCCGTCAGCATCGCCCTGAGTTCGGCGAAGGCGTCGATCTGCTCCGGCGTGGGATCCTCGGGCAGCTCCGGAGTGCCGGCCGCGAGGGCCTCGCGCTTCCACTCGGGGCTGATCCTGTCACCGGTGACTTCCTCGAAGAAGCGCTCGGTCAGGCTGCGCATGTCGGCATTGGACAGGCTGGTCATGGTCCATAATCTCCTGATGTCGTCCGGGGTGGGCTCAGGGTGGCGCAGTGCGGCGCGCAAGGTCGCGGCGATGCGCCGCTTTCCGGCGATCTCGGCTTCGAGCGCCGACAGCCGTAGCGCCAGCAGTTCGGCGAGCGAGGTCTTGCGGGCGAGGATGCCGCGGATCGCCGCGAGGCTGGCTCCCATGGCACGCAGTGCCTGGATCAGCGCGAGCCGCGCCGCATCCGCATCCGAATAGACGCGGTAGTTCGCCATGGTCCGGCTGGCCGGCGGCAGCAGGCCCTTGTCGGAGTAGAAGCGGATGCGCCGCACCGGCACGCCGCTGAGGCCGGAAAGCTCGCCGATCGTGTAGCGTTGGTCTGTCATGGGCAGGTTCGTAGCGTCTCCATCTGATGGAGGGTCAAGCGGCGCGCGATGCCTCTCGCGAGATCGCTCGAATGCGCGGCAATTGCGCAAGCGGCCCGAAACCTTCCCGGCTGAAACTGCACGGGCGCATCCGCTTCCGTTGAGCCGCGTCAAACTCCCATTAGCTTGTCGTGGCCAGGATCGCGCACGTGCAGAGCCCCCGAAACAGTTTCGCGCCCGGACGGGAGGTGCCCGCCGAGGCGCCGCCGCAGCGCGCTGCTTCACGGTGGCGCATCGACGGCCTGCATTTCGAGCCCAAGCTGGAGCACGAGTACCGCCTGCACATGCGGGCCGACCAGCGCACCAGCACCCTGGTCTGCCTGATCACGGCGCTCGGCATCTGGCTGATCTTCATCGGGCTCGATCTGACGCGGCTCGATGGCTGGGCCGCGATGCTCGCCGGCGACCGGGACGTGCCGCTCGCGATCACGCTGCGGCTGGTGACGCTGGGCGTCCTCCTGATCCAGATCAGCATGCTGGCGACGCAGCACCTGCCCAGCGCCTATCACCGGCTCTCGATGCTGGTGCTCGCCCTGATCGGCGCGACCAGCACCTTCATCGCCAACATGTTCAAGCTGCGCGGGCTGCCACAGGCGGATATCGCCCAGTTGGTCATCATCGCCGCCGTCTTCCTGCCGGTCGGGCTGACCTTCCTGCAAAGCTCCGCAGTCGCGCTGTTCGTCGCGCTGTTCACCGCGGCGCTCGGCTTCGTCATGCTGCGCGAGCCCGCCCATCTCACCGAGCACATCCGGCTCTCGATCCTGCTGTTCTTCGCGGTCTTCGTCGGCGGCGTCGGCGCCTGGCTGCGCGAGCGCGCCCAGCGTGACCAGTTCCTGCTGCGGCGGATGCTGCACGATCATGCGATGTCGGACCCGCTGACCGGAATCGCCAATCGCCGTGGGTTCGAGGACAACGTTGCCTCCGCCTTGCAGCAGGCGCGCCGCGACGGCGTTCCGATCGTCTTCGCCATCCTCGATGTCGATCATTTCAAGCGCTACAACGACTATTACGGCCACCAGGCCGGCGACGAGGCGCTGCGTCTGATCGCCGGCACGATCGCCACGGCCGGACGCCGGCCGATGGACCTGGCCGGGCGGCTCGGTGGCGAGGAGTTCGGCCTGCTGCTCTACGATGTCGCTCCGGACAAAGGTTTGGCACGGCTCGAAAAGCTGGTCGCCGCAATAGAAGAGCTACGGATCGAACACGCGGCCTCGCCGACCGCCGATCACATCACCATCAGCATCGGCGCGACGGCGTTCGACGGCCGCGAGCTGATGCCCGAACTCTACCGGCGCGCCGATGCGGCGCTCTATGCCAGCAAGGCGCTGGGCCGGAACCGCGTCGAGTTCAGCGCGACCACCAAGGTCGAGACGCTCTCCATGGAGACCCGCCGCCGGGCCTGAGGGCAGGCGGTCGTGCACGGATCCACCTGTCTCGCCGCGGCGACACCTGCTATGCGGTGCGCTCCTTTAGCAAAGAGGCCGCTTCCCATGCCTGCACCCGTTTCCATCGGCATCATCGGCGCCGGCATCATGGGCGAGCGCATGCTGCGCGCCGTGCTCGACCAGTCGCCCGATCTCGTCCGTGTCGCGGGCATCTGGGACCCTTCGGCCGAGGCTATGGCAAGAATCGGCGGAGAGCTGCCGCAGGTGACCGCCCTCCGCGATGCAGCAGCGGTGCTCGCGGCCAGCGACTGCGTCTATGTCGCCTCGCCGCCGGCCTCGCATCTCGGCCACGCCCGGGCTGCACTTGGTGCCGGCCGCAGCGTGTTCTGCGAGAAGCCGCTCGCGGTCGACCTCGCCGATGCCCGCGCCTTCGTCGCCGAGGCCGGCGGGCGCGGGGCGGTGAACTTCCCCTTCGCCTCTTCGCCGGCGGTAGCGACCCTCGCCGACTGGATCGCGAAGGGCGAGCTCGGCACACTCCGCAAGGTCTCGATCGAGGTCGCTTTCGCGCGCTGGCCGCGGCCTTGGCAGGCGGATGCGGCCGGCTGGCTCGACCGGCGGGAGCAGGGCGGCTTCACCCGCGAGGTTGTCTCGCATTTCCTGTTCCTGAGCCGGCGCCTGATCGGGCCGCTGCACGGGCTCGAAGCGAGCGCGAGCTTCCCTGAGGCGGGCCGTTCGGAGCGCGCAATCGCGGCGAAGCTCCTGGCCGGCGAGCTTCCTTTGACTCTTACGGGCGGCGTCGGCACGACCGCCAAGGACGACCACAACATCTGGATGCTTGAAGGCGACAAGGGAGCGGTGCGGCTCTGCGACTGGTCGCTGGCCGAGCGGCGCCTGCCGGACGGTTCCTGGCAGCGTGCGCCCGATGCGCTGTCGCAGCTCGAAGCGCGGCCGGTCGCGCTGAAGCGCCAGCTCGAAGGCGTCGCCAGGCTGACCCGCGGCGAGCCACACCAGCTCGCGACGCTCCAGGAAGCGCTCGACGTGCAGGAAATCGTCGAGGCGATCCTGGCGAGCTGAGGCGTTCCGCGCGGTTCATTGAGCCGCAGCGGCACGAGCGGTATGATGGGCTTGCCTTCGGAGGCTCGCCCATGCGTCACGCCTTCCTGACCGACGAGCAGATCGACGCGCGCGCCCTGGCGCATCGGCGCGGACTCGGCTTTCGCGACGATCGGGCCATCGACTTTGCCAAGTTGATGGCCAGGCTGAAGGCACGCTATCCGAACTTCACCTATGAGCGCGTCGGCGATGACGGCCTCGGCGAGGCCGAGGCGCAATGGGATTCACAGGCCAAGCGCCTGCTGATCACGGACACCGTGTTCGAGGGCGCGGATCGCGGCGAGGGCAGGGCACTGATGGCGGTGGCGCACGCCGTCGGCCATGCTTTGCTCGGCCACGAAGGCACGTTCAATCGCAGCCCTGCGGGCAGCCCAGCGGAGCGCTTCTCGCCGAAGCTGCGGTCGATGGAATATCAGGCCCGGCGCTATGCCGCCGCCTTCCTGATCCCCGACACGCCGGCCGTGCGGGCGCTGGACGCGACAGGGCTGAGCCGGCGCTATCATGTCAGCATGAGCGCCGCGATCGTCCGGCACAGCGAGTTGCGCTCGGGCGAGAACGCGTCAGTGTCGCCCTCGCGACCGGGTGGGGTTGCGGGCTGAGCGGCTTGCGATCCGCGCGCCGGCGGGGCATGGCTCGGCGCAACGCCAATCTCGTCGAGGCTACGCATGACCATTGCCGCAACCGGCACGCCGCCGGCGCCGAAACCCGCCGCGCGGGCGGAGGCCGTCGCTCCCTTCATCGTCATGGACGTGATGAATGCCGCCGAGGCGATCGAACGGCGGGGCGGCTCGGTGGTCCATATGGAGGTCGGCCAGCCTTCGGCGCCGACGCCGGCAAGCATCCGCGCCGCGACGGCGCGGGCGCTCGACGACGGGCGCATCGGCTATACGCAGGCGCTCGGTATCGGCTCGCTCCGTGCCCGCATCGCCCGGCATTATCGCGAGGCCTATGGCGTCGAGGTGCCGGCCGAGCGGGTGATCGTCACCACGGGCTCGTCGGGCGGCTTCATCCTGTCCTTTCTCGCCTGTTTCGAGCCGGGTGCACGCATCGCGATCACGGCGCCGGGCTATCCGGCCTATCGCAACATACTGGTGGCGCTCGGGCTGGAGCCGGTCGCGATCCCGGTCGGGCCGGAGACGCGCTACGCGCTGACGCCCGAGCTGATCGCCAAGGCGCATGCCGAGGCGCCGCTCGCCGGCGTGCTGACGATGAGCCCGGCCAATCCGACCGGCGTGGTGATGACGCCGGAGGCGATCGCTGCCGTCGCGGCCGAATGCCGGCGGCTCGGCCTCTGGTACATTTCGGACGAGATCTATCACGGCCTGACCTACGACCAGCCGGCGACGACGGCGCTTTCCGCCGATCAGGACGCGATCGTCGTCAACTCCTTCTCGAAGTACTACTGCATGACCGGCTGGCGCGTCGGCTGGCTGGTGGTGCCGGAGCGGCTGGTCAGGACGATCGAGCGGCTGCAGCAGAATCTCTCAATCTCGGTGCCGATGCTGAGCCAGGTGGCGGGCGAGGCGGCTTTCGACGCGACAGCCGAGTGCGAGGCGATCAAGGAAGGCTATGCCGCCAATCGCGCCTATCTGCTCAAGGCGCTGCCGGAAATTGGGCTTGGCGACTTCCTGCCGGTCGACGGCGCCTTCTACATCTATCTCGACATCGGAAAGTACTCGAACGATTCCATGAGCTTCTGTCGCGACGCTCTCGAACAGGCCGGGGTCGCGATCACGCCCGGGCTGGATTTCGACGAGGGGCGGGGGGCGCGCACCGTGCGGCTTTCCTTCGCCGGGTCGCTGGCGGAATGCGAGGATGCCGTGGCAAGGCTCGGGCGCTGGCTCAAGGCGCGTTGATCTTGCTTGCCAATCCGGGCCGAGCGGCAGCAATCTGAACTCACGAGCAGGGGGACGGAATGCGTCGGAAGTGGATTGGTCCGGGATTGGCCGCAATGCGCTGGCTCCTGCTGGCGACGATAGCCCTGGCTTTCGCTGGGCCGGCGGCGGCGCAGACCAATGCTGCGCCGGGAGAACCGCTGCTCTTGACGCTGCGCGGCGACGAGACGCCGGAGACGGTCCGCAAGCTCGTCGATGCGCTTTCAGCGGGCGGACGCCGGGTCGAGGTCCGGATCGGCGGGGTGCCGGCCGATTCGCCAGCGCCTGCCGCGGCCCCGGCCGCCCCGGCGGGGAAAGCGGCTACCGCACCGAAGCCGCCGCCCGCGCCATCGGCGGTGGAGACGGCAGACACCCAGGCCGAAGCTCTGGTCGATTACTTCGTCTCTGGCCTCGACTATGGCCGTGCCGCCATTCCGAGCGTTCGCTTCCTGCCGGACGACTGGCTGCGGAGCTGGTCGCTGAACCAGAATGCGTCACCGACGACGCGCCTCTTCGCCTCTCTGGCCCTGGCTCTCGGCATCGCCCTGCTGTTCCGCTTCGCCACGGCGCGGTGGTTCGCCGCAAGGATGAGGCCGCGCGCCGAGTATTTCACCGCAAGGCTGATCGCTTCCGGCTTCGGCCTGCTGCAGGACCTGCTGACGATCGCGCTGGGCCTCGTCGTGGCGCGGCTCGCCGGCAGCTACTGGCTGCCCTCGGACGATCTCGCGGCACACGCCCTGCACGGGATCACCAACGGTACGGCCGTTGGCGCGACCTATGTCGCGACCGGCCGCTTCCTGCTCGCCCCGGGCCAGCCCGAACGCCGCCTGATGCCGCTGCCGCGGGCCGAGCGGCATTTCCGGCTGCTCTGTACCTATGCCGTGCTCGTGCCGGTCTTCATCGTCGCCGCCCTGCTGGCGCATCGCGTTTCCGGTGGGCCGGAGGCGGTCGCCGGGCTGGTGACGCTCAGCGGCTTCGTGCTCGCCGCCTACAAGATCTGGTGGTTCGTCGACGCCCGCTACGACCTGACCGCGCTCGTCCTCAGCGGCAGCGCGGAGCCCGGCCCCGGTCGCAGGTTCCTGGCGCAGGCGATGCCCTGGATCTATGTCGCGATCGCGGTCGTGCTCTGGATGGTCGGGCGTGCGGCGGCGATGATGCCGAATGGCGGCCGCTGGTCCGAGGCGGCGGAGCTGACGCAGATCATCGTCGTGCTGGCGCCGATCCTTTCTGTCGGAGTGAACAGCCTGCTGACCTGCCGTCAGGCGCGGCGCGCCGCCATTGCCAAGCCGACGCCGCTGGCGCAAGCGCTCGGCCATGCCGTGCGCGCGGCCGCCGGCGGCGTGATGTGGGCCGGTGGCTTCTATCTGGTGGCGCGCATCTGGGCCGGCCTGCTCTTCGGCATGAGCTCCGGTCAGTTCGGTCAGATCTCCCGCCAGATCGCCAGCATCGCCGTGCTGGCTTTCGCAGGCTGGGTCGTGATGGTCTTCCTGCGCGGCTTCTTCGACGCCTATGCGCCGCGTCCACGATCCACCGGTCCCGTGGACGAGGACGTGATGCCGGAAGACAATATCCCGTCGCGGCTCGCGACGGTGATGCCGGTCTTGCGTGGCGTTGTGCTGACGGCCGTGATCGGCCTGACCATCCTGGTGCTGCTGTCGCGGCTGGGTGTCGATATCGGACCGCTACTGGCCGGCTTCGGCATTCTCGGCCTCGCCATCTCCTTCGGCTCGCAGGCGCTGGTGCGCGATATCGTCTCTGGCTTCTTCTTCATGCTGGAGGATGCTTTCCGCGTCGGCGAATATGTCGATACTGGCCGCCTCAAGGGCACGGTCGAGAAGATTTCGCTGCGCTCGATGCAGCTGCGCCACCAGAGCGGGCAGATCCACACCGTGCCATTCGGGCAGGTGCAATCGCTGACCAATGCCAGCCGCGACTGGGCGACGGTGAAATTCAACGTCCGGCTCGACCATTCGGCCGATATCGAGAAGGCGCGCAAGACGATCAAGAAGGTCGGTCTCGCTCTGCTGGAGGACCCCGAATTCGGCCCGCACTTCATCGCCCAGCTCAAGATGCAGGGCGTCGCCGACATCACCGATGCGGCGATCGTGATCCGGCTGAAATTCACCTCCAAGCCGACCCAGGCCTCGATGCTGCAGCGCGAGGCGCTGAAGCGGGTCTATCGCGGGCTGATCGAGGCGGAGGTGCCATTCGCCTCGACCGCAGTGACGGTGCGCGAGGGCGGTGGCAAGGGGGCCGCGGGGGCGGCTGCTATCACCGCGGTGGCGCCGCCATCGCCGCTCGCACCGGCGGCGGAGTAAGGCCCGGCCGGATCAGCGGCCGAGCTCGAGCATGAAGAAGAAGCCGAAGCCGATCACCGTCAGCAGCACGCCGAAGCCGGCGGCAAGACGCGCTGCCGAAAGCTGGCGGCTGAAGGCCGTGCGCTGCTCGGCCCGGTCGCTGGCGTGCTCGCGCCCATGCTTGCGGAACTGGCTCGCGTAGAGATCGGGCGTCATCTGCGGGCCGATCGGCAGATTGCCCTCGAGCTCGAAGCGTACCGCGACGAACAGCACGAAGAGGCCGAGCAGGCCGACCCCGAACCAGCCGATCGCCTGCAAGGCCAACCAGGCGAGACCTAGCAGGCCGGCCCCGCACAGGGCCGAGAGGATGAGGCGTTCGGGACTGCGCGGCGGCGGCATGACGGCTCCGCATGCTGAGGGAGACCGCAGCCAGTTCCGCATTCCGGCGCCGTCAGGTCAAGGCCGGCAGCCGGTTTCTGCCAGGCAATGCGTTACCGAGCCTGCGCGACCCTGCTGGGCTCCAGGCTGTAGAAGATGTGCCGGCCGATCACATCCATCTTCCTGAGCTTCTTCGCCCAACGGGGCGACACGTAATCGGCGTGGTAATGGGTCGAGGCGGCGACCTCGGTCAGATAGATCTTGCCCTCGTAGACCTCCTGCGCGATGCGCTTGGCTATCTCCCAGGACTCGGGCTCTTTTATGCGCAGCGATTTGCCCTCGCAGGCGAAGGTGAACTGGCAGGCGAGCTTGCGGTGTCGGTTTTGGTAGACAACGCCGCAGACGGAGGTCGGGTAGACCCCGCTCTTCACCCGGTTGAGCACGACTTGGGCGACGGCGGCGCGTCCTTCCTCCGGTTCCGAGCGCGCCTCGAAATAGACCGCCTCGGCCAGGCAACGCTGCTCGCGCGCCATGTCCTCGGACTTGATCAGCCCGGCATAGAGCAGTTGCGGCTCCTGCTCTTTTGTACCCGTTGGCGTCAGTGACGCGGCAGCATGGGCGGTGCGCTCGCTCATCGGCGTTGCCGAGCCCTGTGCTGGGGCTTGAGCCACCACCGGCGTGGCGCCGTCGCCGGTCGGCGGCGCTGTCGGCGGGGGCGACAAGGGCTCCGGCGGATCGGATTCGGTTTGTTGGTCGCCCCGCGGCTGCGGGAGAATGTCATGCAGCGGGCTCCGGTGCTCTTCGCCCTGGAGCGCATCGAAGGAAAGGCTCGCGCTCGTCAGCGCAGTCGTGAGATCGGGCTTTCCGAAAAGGCCGGCCTCGCCGGCATCGATGCCGATCAGGTGTATCGGCTTGCCGGGGACGGGAAGCAGGTCGCGGTTGATGCCGAGCGGCATCGCGGGGGAGGCTGGCAGCGTGGCCGGGGCGGTCTTCGCGGGCAGCGCGACAAAAGCCGCGAGCGCAAGCGACGCCGCCGGGGCGAGGCGCTTCATGGGGAACTCCGGAATCGGGGACAGGCCGAGCCTTTGCGGCACCGAGGGATCGGCGGCAGGGTCAGCGGCTTTCTTGGCCTGGTCTGCTTGGAGGGCTTGCGGCGGGGCGCACTGGCGCTTCACCAACCGCGATGAGACGAGCGACCGCGCGCCTAGCGGCACGGCCATTCTGCGTACTTGCCGACTGACACTCAGGAGCGCCGCGAGCCTGCGATGGATCGCAGGTCATTCGTCGCGGCTGGACCGGGTAGGCAGTGCGCTCTCGCGCGTCGTCACCGATAAGCGGAGTCGTGACGTAGGCGGGGGGTGATCTTGTCTCTTGCGGTGACCGAAGAGTGGATCATCAGAGAAGCGGCTGCGCTAGCGGTGCGCAATCCAGAGTAGTCGATAGTGAACCCGAAATTCCTTGTAGCGGCTTATTTGATTATTACCTTACGTCAATATTCTATAGCCTCCTGTGTCGCGTTTTCTGGCTCGAATTACGTTCGCTATGGGCATCGAGTTCGGCGACTTTGTGGCCATTTCGAACCAATAGCGGTTTTCCGGGCGGCGTTTTGTCTCACCACGGGCGGCGCCCAAGCCGGGCCCGCGTCCCGGCGGCCCGCGGCTTCCCTTGCGCCATGAAAAAAGCCCGCTGCGATTGCAGCGGGCTCTGGTCTCATTTGCGTCCGGCGAGGCGGTTCCACCAGCCGCCGCGCTTCGGGCGATCCGGATCGGGCGGGGTCAGCACCACCGCGACCGGCTCTTCGACGGCACGCGGCGCAGGGGCCGGTTCCGCTGCTTCGACGACAGGTTCGGCTGCTGCCGGAGCCGGAGCTTCAGGCTCGGCTGCCGGGGCAGGCGGGGCTTCCGCCGCAGGGGCGGCCTCAACGGCGGCGCCGTCCTCGGTGATCGGAACCACCTTCTTGCGGGCACGGCTGCGCTTGGGCTTCTCGGCCGGGGCCGCAGCAGCTTCGGCCACAACTTCGGTGGTCTCAGCCTTGGGCGCTTCGGCGGCTTCGGTCACGGGCGTCTCGGCAGTCGCCGCTTCGGCCTCGGCCTTCTTGCTGCGTCCGCCACGGCGGCCGCGGCGCGGCTTGGCTTCGGCTTCGACAGGCGCCTCCTCGGCTGCGACCTCGACGACGGGGGCGGGAGCCTCCGCGACGACCTCGACGATCTCCGCGACGGGCTCGCCGCTCTCGCCGCCATCGGCCGGCTCGTCCGACGCGTCCTGGTCGTCATCCTGGCCGTCGCCGGCCTCCTCGCTGCCGCCTTCGAGGCGCTGGCCATCGCCATCGCGCTCGCCGCCACGCCGACGGCGGCGGCGGCGGCGGCGCTTGCGCCCGCCTTCGCCCTCGCCGCGACCTTCCTCACCTTCGCCATTGGCCGAACTCGGGCCGGCCTCGGCCTCGCCGCTCTCCTCGCTCTCGGCTTCGAGATCGAGAACCTCGTCCTCCTCGGGCTCCTCGACGATGGCCTCGGCGCGCATGCTGCTGACCGGGATCACCCGGTTCTCATTGCCGACGAACTCGCCGCGCTCGACCTCGAAATAGCGCGTGCCGAGCAGGGCGGCATCGGCCGAGACGGTGATCGCGATGTTGAAGCGCTCCTCCAGATCGCGCAGATGGGCGCGCTTCTGGTTGAGCACGTAGAGCGCGACCTCGGGCCGGGTGCGGACTTCGAGATTGTGCGAGGCGCTCTTGATCAGCGCTTCTTCCAGCGCGCGCAGGATCTGCAGCGCGATCGAAGGCGTCGAGCGGACGAGGCCGGCGCCGGCACAATGCGGGCAGGGCACCGAGGAGCTCTCGAGCACGCCGGTGCGGATCCGCTGGCGCGACATCTCGAGCAGGCCGAAGGCCGAGATGCGGCCGACCTGGATGCGAGCCCGGTCGTTCTTCAGGCACTCCTTCAGCTTCTTCTCGACGGCGCGGTTGTTGCGGTTCTCCTCCATGTCGATGAAGTCGATCACGATGAGGCCGGCAAGGTCGCGCAGGCGCAGCTGGCGGGAGATCTCCTCCGCTGCTTCGAGATTGGTCTTGAGGGCGGTGTCCTCGATATTGTGCTCGCGGGTCGAGCGCCCGGAGTTGATGTCGATCGCGACCAGCGCCTCGGTCTGGTTGATGACGATGTAGCCGCCCGACTTCAGCGTCACGGTGTTCGAGAACATCGCGTCGAGCTGGCTCTCGACGCCGAACGCGGCGAAGAGCGGGGTCTGCTCGCGATAGGGCTTCACGCTCTTGGCATGGCTCGGCATGAGCATGCGCATGAAGTCCTTGGCCTCGCGATAGGCGGCCTCGCCGGCGACGTGAACCTCGTCGATGTCCTTGTTGTAGAGGTCGCGGATCGAGCGCTTGACGAGGTTGCCCTCCTCATAGACCAGCGCCGGGGCGACGGAGGCGAGGGTCAATTCGCGCACGCTCTCCCACATCCGCATCAGATATTCGTAGTCGCGCCTGATCTCGGGCTTGGTGCGGGAGGCACCGGCAGTGCGCAGGATGATGCCCATCCCCTCCGGAACCTCCAGCTCCTGAGCGATCTCCTTCAGGCGCTTACGGTCCTCGGCATTGGTGATCTTGCGCGAGATGCCGCCGCCCTTGCCGGTGTTCGGCATCAGCACGGAATAGCGGCCGGCGAGCGAGAGGTAGGTGGTGAGGGCGGCGCCCTTGTTGCCGCGCTCTTCCTTGACGACCTGGACCAGGATGATCTGGCGGCGCTTGATCACCTCCTGGATCTTGTACTGACGACGCGAATGGCGGGGACGCTCGGGCATGTCGTCGAGGGCGTCGCCGCCGCCGAGCTGCTCGGGCTCCTCGTCCGGGTGGTCGTCACCGCCATTGTCGTCGTTGCCGTCTTCGCCGCCGGACTCGTCGCCGTTCTCGGACGGAGCACGCGCTTCCTCGGCCTCGGCTGCGGGCTCGCTGACGGTCTCGAAGGTCAGCGGCGCGGCGTTCTCGGCAACGCTCTCGCTGCTCGATTCGGCGACGGCGGGCGCGAAGTACTCTCCGAAGGCGGGCGCGCCCTCGTTGACCATCGCGGCTTCCTTGCCGTCGGTCTCGACATGCTCGACTTCGCCCTGGCCGCTCTCTGCCTGGACTTCGGCGCTGACGGTCTCGTCGCCGTTGCTGGCGCGCTTGGCGCGTCCGTCACGGTCGCCCCGGCGGCCACGGTCGCGGCGGCCGCGCTTCTCGCGCTTCTCCTCGTCGCGCTCTTCCTCGCGCTCGGCGCGGGCCTCTTCGGCCAGCAGCGCCTGCCGATCGGCAACCGGGATCTGGTAGTAGTCCGGGTGGATTTCGGAGAATGCGAGGAAGCCATGGCGGTTGCCGCCATACTCGACGAAGGCAGCCTGGAGCGACGGTTCGACCCGCGTCACCTTCGCCAGATAGATGTTGCCGCGAAGCGGCTTTCGGCTGGCGGATTCGAAATCGAATTCTTCAATGCGGGAACCGCGGGACACCACGACCCGGGTCTCTTCCGGGTGGGTGGCGTCGATCAGCATCTTGTTGGCCATAGGACAGGTCCATCTGCGCAGCTGCCTTTGGTACCCGCCGGGCTGCGGACATGAGTCCGCTGCCGCGGGCAGGGGCGCCGCGCGTCGGCCGGCTCGCGCCGGCATGTTGCAGGGAGGAAAAATCAGCCAAGGCCGGATAGCGGAGGCGAGCGGCGGAACGGGCAGAAAGCCCGTCGCAACCGGAAAGGTCTCGACGAAACACCGAAATGGGAAGCGGCGTCGTATGCCCCGACATCTTACCTTTGACCTGCGACGCACCTGCCGCAAGGCGAAGCGCACCGCGTTGACACGCTCGCGGAATGCCGAACCCGGCGTCGATTTCTGCCTGACGCCGGCCCGTCCGCGGACGATCTGTTGCTAGCCGCCTTCGCGCCGATCCTGATCGCTTCGAGCGACCGGACCGGTTGGCTTTTTCGTCGGGCGTCAACGGGTTATTGCGACCCTGTTGCGCGCGGCGGAAGCCATCACGATGCGACCGACTCCATTACAGACAGCTTGCCGCATTTGGCAAGGGAGAACGCGCCGGGACAAGAAATCGGCCGGTTTCCGGGCTAGGCTCGACGTGGTAACCGATTGTCAACGGGTCGCAGCGCTATGGTTAAGAGTCCTTAAGCATTGCCTGCGCAAATGTAGGAGCTGCCCCTGTCCGCGGGCCTTCATCTTTCCGCTAACGCGGTCGCCGGCCGTCTCTGCGACGTGGCGGGGCGTTTTTTGCGTCCGGCGCTGCTGCTTGCCGCGCTGGTCATGGCAGGGGGCGCGGCGGCCAATCCTCAGGGGCGGGCGACCAGCGAGTTCCCGGTCGCGAGCGAGGCGCGAATCGAAGCTCAGGGCGAGACGGTGCGGCTGGTGCTCACCCTGTCGCAGCCCGTCACGGCAAGCGCCTTCGTGATGGCCGGGCCGGACCGCGTCATCGTCGACCTGCCATCGGTCAATTTCCAGATTCCGGCTTCGAATGCGCGTAGGTCCGCCGGCTTCGTCTCGGGCTTCCGCTACGGCCTCTTCACGCCGGACCGGGCCCGGCTGATCCTCGACCTCGCACAGCCGGCCGCAGTCGCGGATGTCTCGGTGAAGCCTCTGCGCGGCGGTTTCGGAGAGCTCGTCATCGAGCTGAAGCGGACCAGCCGCGAGGAGTTCGTTGCGCTGGCGCGCGCCGCCGCGGCCAAGGCCCAGCTGCCTCACGTCCCGGTCGAGTCCAAGTCCGAGGGCGATCAGCGCCGGATCGTGGTGATCGATCCCGGTCATGGCGGCATCGATCCCGGTGCTGTCGTTGCCTCGATCGCGGAAAAGTCGGTCGTGCTGGCCTTCGGCCTGAAGCTCAAGGAACAGCTCGAGGCGCAGGGGCGCTACCGCGTGATCATGACCCGGCACGATGACAGCTTCGTGCCGCTGGGCGACCGCGTGCGTATCGCCCGCAGCGTCGAGGCGCATCTGTTCATCTCGATCCACGCCGATTCGCTGACGCAGGCGCAGGATGTCCGGGGCGCCACGATCTATACCGGTTCGGAGCGGGCGAGCGACGCGGAAGCCGCGCGGCTTGCCGCCAAGGAGAACCAGGCCGATGCGGTCGCCGGCCTCGACGCCAGCGAGGACGTGCAGGACGTCGCCGGCATCCTGATGGACCTCGCCAAGCGCGAGACGCGCGGCTTCTCGGCGATGTTCGCGCGCAATCTCGTCGAAAAGCTCGGCGGCTCCGTCAAGATGCACAAGGTGCCGCTGCGCTCGGCAGGTTTCAGGGTGCTGACCGCGCCGGACGTGCCGTCGGTGCTGATCGAGCTCGGCTACATGTCGAGCCCGAAGGACGCAGAGCTCCTGAACTCCGAAAGCTGGCGGGCGCAGGCCGTGACTGCGGTGCAGGGCGCGGTCGACCAGTATTTCGAGCGTACCCAGCCCCCGGGCAAGGCAGCAGAGAGCCGGCGGTGACGTAGCGGGGCCGAAGATGAGGCTTTGTGGTCTTACAGCCACGGTTCCGCCATTTCCGCCATGTTATAGAGTGAAGTTAAAGATCGATCACCCGGGCAGGGCATGCCGTCGATTCGAGCGACGCCGCTGCCGCTAGACGAGGTCAAGTTTCTCGATGCGGTTCATTCTGCGCCTTTTCGGGTGGGCGTTCGCCGCCGGCACGATCCTCTTCGTGATCGGTGTCGCGGGAGCGGCAGGCCTCGTCTGGCACTATTCCAAGGACCTTCCCGATTCGGCCCAGCTGCGGAATTACGAGCCGCCGGTGATGAGCCGCGTCCATGCGGGTGACGGCAGCCTGATCGCCGAATTCGCCCGTGAACGCCGGCTCTATCTGCCGATCCAGGCGGTGCCGAAGCTGATCATCGACGCTTTCCTCTCGGCCGAGGACAAGAACTTCTACAAGCATTTCGGCGTCGACCCGGAAGGTCTGGCGCGCGCCGCGATCTCGAATTTCCGCAATCGTGGCTCCGGCCGCCGGCCGCAGGGCGCTTCGACCATCACCCAGCAGGTGGCGAAGAACTTCCTCGTCGGCTCCGAGCAGAGCATCGAGCGCAAAATCCGTGAGGCGCTGATCGCGCTGCGCATCGAGTCGACCTATTCGAAGGACAAGATCCTCGAACTCTATCTCAACGAGATCTATCTCGGTGCGCCGGCGCCGGGGCAGGGCAGCTATGGCGTCGCCGCCGCGGCGCTGAACTATTTCGGCAAGTCGGTGCATGAGCTGAACGCTCAGGAGGCTGCCTATCTCGCGGCGCTGCCGAAGGCGCCGACCGACCTGCACCCGTTCCGTAATCGTGAGCGCGCGATCGAGCGCCGCAACTACGTGCTCGACCGCATGGCCGAGAACGGCGTGCTCAAGCGGGCCGAGGCGGACGCCGCCAAGAACCAGCCGCTCGGCGTCAATCCGCGCACCGTGTCGCCGAACAACATCGCCGCCGGCTTCTTCGCCGAGGAAATCCGCCGCGAGCTGCAGGACCGTTACGGCGAGAAGAAGCTGCTCGAGGGCGGTCTCTCGGTCCGCGCCACGGTCGACCCCAAGATGCAGCTGATGGCGCGCAAGGCGCTTGTCGACGGTCTCGTGCGCTTCGACGAGGCGCGCGGCTGGCGCGGCGCCATGCAGAAGCTCGATCTCGCGGGCCGCGAATGGGGTGTCGCGATCGGCGAACTCCCGGTGCTCGGCGACGTCAAGCCCTGGCGGCTTTCCGTCGTGCTCGATGTCGCCGGCGACAGTGCCCGCGTCGGCCTGCAGCCGATCCGCGAAGCTTCGGGCCATCTCCGGCCGGAGCGCGAGACCGCGACGCTCGGCGGCGAAGGCATTCGCTGGACGCGGCGCACGCGCGTGTCGCAGGCTGTCTCGGTCGGCGACGTCGTCTATGTCGAGCCGATCGACGGCAAGCCGGGGCAGGTGCGTCTGCGCCAGATGCCGGAGGTGAACGGCGCCATCACCGTGATGGATCCGTTCTCCGGCCGCGTGCTGGCCATGGTCGGCGGCTTCTCGCACGACCAGTCCGAGTTCAACCGCGCGACGCAGGCGCTGCGGCAGCCCGGCTCGTCCTTTAAGCCCTTCGTCTATGCGACCGCGCTCGACAATGGTTACACCCCGTCCAGCATCGTGCTCGACGCGCCGATCGAGGTCGACCAGGGCGGCGGGCTCGGCGTCTGGGCGCCGAGCAACTATGACGGCAAGTTCACCGGGCCGCGCACGCTGCGCTACGGCATCCAGTTCTCGAAGAACCTGATGACCGTCCGACTCGCCAAGGATGTCGGCATGCCGCTGATCGCCGAATATGCGCGGCGCTTCGGCATCTATGACGACATGCTGCCGGTGCTCTCGATGTCGCTCGGCGCCGGCGAGACCACGGTGATGCGGATGACCGCGGCCTATTCGATGCTCGCCAATGGCGGAAAGCGCATCCGGCCGACGCTGATCGACCGCATCCAGGACCGGTTCGGCTCGACGATCTACCGGCACGACCAGCGTATCTGCGAGGGCTGCAATGCCGATAAGTGGGCCAATCAGCGCGAGCCGCGCCTCGTCGACAATCGCGACCAGGTGCTCGACCCGCTGACCGCCTACCAGATGGTCTCGATGCTCGAAGGCGTCGTCAACGCCGGCACCGCGACGGTGGTCAAGGCTGTCGGCAAGCCGCTCGCCGGCAAGACCGGCACGACCAACGACGCCAAGGACGTCTGGTTCGTCGGCTTCTCGCCGGACCTCGCCGTCGGCGTCTATATGGGCTTCGACAAGCCGAAGTCGCTGGGCAACTCGGCGACCGCAGGTCAGTACGCCGCGCCGATCTTCCGCGATTTCATGATGCAGGCGCTGAAGGACAAGCCGGCGACGCCGTTCCGTGTCCCGGCCGGCATCAAGCTGATCCGCGTCGATCCGCGCACCGGCATGCGCGCCGGTGGCGAGGGCGGCATCCTTGAGGCCTTCAAGCCGGGCACGGCGCCGCCGGACAGCTACTCGGTGATCGGCGCGGCCGGCGACGGCACCGGCGCGATGAGCGTCGCGCCGGCCGGCGGACGCTCGGTCGGCTCGGGCACCGGTGGGCTGTACTGACGGCTTGCGGGAGAAGCTGGGCAGGTTGACGGCGCCGACAACGGCGCCGCCATTGCAGGCGATCCTGAAATCGGAGCTCGCCCGTGGCAACCATGTCGCGGAGATCGGCGACTGGCAGCCCGGCTGCGACCTCCTGGTGATCCTGTCGCGCCCCTTCGCCCGACGCCATGTGCTTGCGTCGGGCGTGACCTATCGCGATCTTGACGATCCGCATTACTGGAAAGCGGAATACAGTTTCGGGCGCGAGTGCCTCGCCTGCCAGTTCGGCAAGTGAGGCAGGCGAGAGAGCCTGCCAATCGCGGCCCGCCATTTACAGCGCCGCCCTTCACCCCTATGCCAGCGCCAAAGCTCGCAGACTAACGGAAGCCGACCACAGACCATGCGCCCAGAGATCCAGACGCAACTTGATAACGCCAAGCAGTCGATTGGACTGCTGAGGAGGCATCTTTGACTGGGATGTCGCGCAAAGACGTCTCGCAGAGCTGAACGCCCTCTCCGAAGGCCCCGATTTCTGGAACGATGCCGAGACCGCGCAGAAGCTGATGCGCGAGCGGACATCGCTTGAGGATCAGATCAACGGCATCATCAAGCTCGAGCGCGAGCTCGACGACGCATTGACGCTGATCGAGCTCGGCGAGATGGAAGAGGACGAGGCCACCGTCTCCGAGGGCGAGGCGGCGATCAAGGCCGTCGAGGTCGAGGCGGCGCGCCGCCAGGTCGAGACCCTGCTTTCGGGCGAGGCCGACATGCTCGACACCTATGTCGAAATCCATCCCGGCGCGGGCGGTACCGAAAGCCAGGACTGGGCCGAGATGCTGCTGCGCATGTATCGGCGCTGGGGCGAGCGGCGGAAGTTCAAGGTCGAGACGCTGGACTATCAGGACGGCGACCAGGCCGGTATCAAATCGGCGACGCTGCAGTTCAAGGGTCATAACGCCTATGGCTGGCTGAAGACCGAATCCGGTGTTCACCGGCTGGTGCGGATCTCGCCGTTCGATTCGAATGCTAGGCGCCAGACCTCGTTCGCGTCGGTGTGGGTCTATCCGGTGGTCGACGACCGGATCGTCATCGACGTCAAGGAATCGGACTGCCGCATCGACACCTATCGGGCGCAGGGAGCGGGCGGCCAGCACGTCAACACCACCGATTCGGCGGTGCGCATCACCCATATCCCGACCGGGATCGCGGTGGCCTGCCAGCAGGAGCGCTCGCAGCACAAGAACCGGGCCAAGGCCTGGGACATGCTGCGCGCCCGGCTCTACGAGGTCGAGCTCAAGAAGCGCGAGGACAAGGCGAACGCCGAGCAGGCTTCCAAGACCGATATCGGCTGGGGCCACCAGATCCGCTCCTATGTGCTGCAGCCCTACCAGCTGGTGAAGGACCTGCGCACCGGCGTCTCGTCGACGGCCCCGTCCGACGTGCTCGACGGCGATCTCGACCCGTTCATGGAGGCTTCGCTGGCCCAGCGGGTCTACGGTACCGAGGTCGAAGTCGAGGACATCGATTGAGCGAGAAGAAGCGTTCCCGTGGCCGCGAGATCCTGACCAATCTCGCGGTCTCGGCCGGCAGCGTCCTGTTCTTCCTGTTGTTCTGCGAACTGGTGCTGTTCCGCTTCGTGCTGCCCGGCAGCGACGTGCCGCGCAATGCCTTCAGCAATGGCGTGGTGCGTTACCAGCCCGGGCAGAACGGAACCTGGCGGGTGCGCGACGAGATCGCGGCGCCGTTCAGGATCAATGCGCAGGGCTGGAATTCTCCGCTACCCGACTATCCGGTCGCGCGTCGGCCAGGGGTGTCCCGTATCGCCTTCGTCGGCGATAGCTTCGTCGAAGCCCTGCAGGTTCCGTTCGACCGGACATTCGTGGAAAGCGCGGTTGCCGCTTTGGGGCCGGAAGGAGCGGTCGAGGGCTACCGCTTCGGCGTCGCCGGCGCGCCGCTCAGCCAATACCTCCAGATGGTCGAGCGCGAGGTCGAGATCAGGCGCCCGGACCGCATCGTCGTGATGCTGGTCCATAATGATTTCGACGAGAGCTTCGTCTTCAAGCCGGGACGCTATACATCGAGCTTCCTGAAGCTGCGGATCGAGAACGGCCGCGTTGCCGGCGAGGTTCCGCCGGAGCCCTGGCATCCCGGCGCGTTCGAGAGCCTGCGCCAGACCGCTACGGCGCGCTTCCTGCTCTATCGCTGGCAGGTGCGTCCGCAAATGCTGCTCGATGCCATCCTCGGGCCGGCTCAGGCCGCAGGCGAGGGCGGGTTCGCCGCCAACATCGATGTTGCCGGCGTACTGGCGCGCGAGGCCGATATCCGCGTCGCCACAGACTATCTGTTCGGCAGGCTGAAGGCCCGCGCCGAGGCGATCGGCGCCAAGCTCCAGCTCGTCATGGATGGCGAGCGGCAGGCGATCTATGCTGGGCGCGACAGCGGGGCGCTGCGCCTGAACCGCATCGCCGCCGAGATGGCGGGTCGGCACGGCATCCCGTTCCTCGACCTTCATCCCGTCTTCGCGGCGGATTGGGCCAGGAACCAGAAGCGCTTCGACTTCCGCTCCGATGCGCATTGGAACGAGTACGGCCATGCGGTAGCCGGAGCGGCGATCGCCGAGGCGCTGCGCTAGCGCGCTCCGCATTCACGCGAAGCTGAAGGGTTTTTCCCTGCGCTGTTCGCAAAGCACCGGAGCTTCCTCTTGTGCGCCGGCGCCGTGCTGCGCCCCGTCAGGCATCGGCGAGATGATCGGCAGGAAACGCGGCGCCGCTCCCGGAATGAGATCAGCCTCCTGAAGGGCTTTCCCTCAGGAGGCTGCATTTTTCTTCAAAGACTGCGCGGCTTGCGGTCCGTCAGAGCTGTCCGGCGAGTTTGTCCCCGGCACGCAGGAACCGGATCGGGTCGAGCGTATCGCCGTCGATGCGGGTTTCGTAATGGAGATGCGGGCCGGTGGAGCGGCCGGTCGAGCCGACACGACCGACCAGCGCACCGGCGCTGACGTTCTGGCCGGCCGAGACCAGGATCGCTGACATATGGGCGTAGCGGGTGCTGATGCCGCCGGGATGCTCGATCTCGACCATGTTGCCATAGCCGCCGGAATACTCGGCGGTGACGACCTTGCCCGCCGCCGTGGCGCGGACCGGAGTTCCGGTCTCGGCGCGCAGGTCCATGCCGGTATGCATGGCCGGGCCGCGGGTGAACGGGTCGACGCGGTAGCCGTAGTTCGAGCTCATGTCGATCTCGCCCTGGAGCGGGCGGCGCAGCGGCAATTGCAGCGCAAGCTCGCGCAGCCGCGATACGGCGGCGATGCGCGGCTGCAGGCTGTGCAGCGTCGCCTCGAACGGGCCGGCGGCGGGGTCGATCTTGATCGGAACGAAGGGGCCGCCGACGGCCTTGGCGATCGTCGTGCTGGCCGCCAGGCGATCGGTGTCGAGGCCGGTTTCCGCCAGGGCCGCACGCAGCGTCTTCTGGGTTTCGCCGAGGCTGCGGTCGATGTTGCGGAGCGTGCCAAGCTGCGACGAGCCGGTCTGGCCGATAGCCTCGTCAAGCTGCTCCAGTGCCTCGGCGACGCGCTGCGCCGGCGACACCGGCTCCGGGACCTCCCCGGACTGCCAGGGACCGGCATTGCGGTCCTCGGCGCCGCGGAGCACCGGCATGTCGGGTGCAGGGGTCGGCCTGGTCGGCCCGATCGGGGCAAAGCTGCTGACGCTGGAGGCGCGGGTCGCCGCCTCCGGCTTGATCAGGCGCGGGCCTGAAGCCGTCTTGCCGGCCTGGGTGACGCCGATGCCGCTCGCCTTCAAGGTCTCCGTGACCGCGTTGACCAACGCCTGCTTGGATTCGAGCTCGGCCTGGCGCATGGCGATCTCGCCGACACGGGCCTCGACGCCGTCCTGGTCGAGCAGGGCCCGGCTCGCCAGCCGGTCGATATCGGCACGCAGGGCGGCGATGCGGTCCTCATAGGCATATTGCCTGGAGGTCTCGCGGTTGATCAGCCGGGCGGCGAGATCATCCTTGCGCAGGATGTACCATGTCGTCGCGCCGCTCCAGGCGGTGGTCAGGCCGAGCAGGGAGAGGCCGAGCAACGCCGTCGAGCGGCGGATGGCGAAGCTGCGGCGGGAGAGGATGCCGGTCACTGCGAGTGCCGGCGCGCGGGGGTGAGCCGCGGAATCGGGGAGTGTCATACGCAATACCGACTGTGACGCTGCGATGATCTGATTAGACCCTGTTAGGGTTAATCAATCGCAAAACGCCCCCCGAAGGCCGCGATTTTCGTGCTCTACAGGGTTTCGGCGGCCAGAAGCACTTCCTCCGCGTGGCCTTTCACCTTCACCTTGCGCCAGATCCGGGCAATCTTGCCGTCAGAATCGATCAGGAAGGTGGTGCGCTCCACGCCCATATAGGTGCGGCCATACATGCTCTTTTCGACCCAGAGGCCATAGCCGTCGATCATCTGGCGGTCTTCGTCCGCGAGAAGGTCGATTTCCAGGTCGTATTTCTGCTTGAAACGGTCATGCCGGGCGACCGAATCGGGCGAGACGCCGATGATTCGCGTTCCGGCTGCGGCGAAGGCCTTGCGCAGGCCGTTGAAGGCGGTCGCCTCCAGCGTGCAGCTCTGGGTGTCATCCTTCGGGTAGGCATAGAGCACGACCTTTCCGCCTCTCAGCTCGGAGAGCGTCACAGTGCCGCCGCCGTCCTTCGGCAAGGTGAAGTCCGGGGCGAAGCTGCCTTCGTTCAGGGCCATGTCTGCCTTCCTTTGGTCGATATCGCGCCGCATGGGCTGGCGAGCCATAGGACGCTGAGCCGGCTGAGGCCAGAGAGCAGGAACATGCGGCCGGAGAATCGGTTACTTTGTCGCGGGCTGTACCCGCCGGGCGGTCGCGCGCATTGTGCCGGAAGGGCGTTTGACCGGATGCCGGGCCTTTCAACCGCAAGACATGAAGCGAATCCTTCTTGACCGAGGACAACAGGAATACTTCGGCGCCCATCGCCGCGGCGCCTGCTGCGACGCAAGCGGAGGCCTGTGACCCCGCAGGGGTCGCAAAGCGCGCCTGGAAGGGCGTGGTCACGATCGGCGTGGCTGTTGTCGTCGCGGTGGTGACGCTGTGCCTGGCGGCTGGCGCTCTTCTCGTGAGCGGCTTCATTCCGCTCTCAGGCCTGGAAGGCAGGATTTCCAACGCCATCGAGGAAAGGCTCGGCCCGAACTGGAAAGTCGAGGTAGAGCAGGCCGGACTCGACCGGGTCGACGGCCGCTCGCGGTTGCGGGTCCAGCAGGTTTCGTTCCGCCATTCGGGAGGCGCCTCCTTCCGGGCGCCGGAGGCCGTGCTCGGCTATGAGCCGCTCGCGCTGCTGCGCGGCGAAATCAAGCTCGTGTCGCTCGATCTGCGCGGCGTCAATATCCGCCTCGGCGTCACCCAGGATGGTGCGCTGCTGCTGGAGCAGGGCGCGCAGGCGCAGGCCGTGCCATTGCCGAATGCCCCGGTCGTCGGCGATCCAGCCGACTGGAACGCCTTCACCGGCGTGATGAACGCGATCGGCGCCCTCGCAGAGGGTGATGGTCTGCTCGGCTCGCTCGAACAGGCAGGCATGGGCGGGGCGCGAGTGACGCTGATCGATCCCTCGGGACGCCAGAAGGCTGGGCTGGAGGATGTCGAGGTCAGGCTGGAGCGGCTCGGCGGCGGATTGACCAGGCTGGTGGCGCGAGGGCGCACGGGCTCGCGGTGGAAGGATGTCTCCCTCGACCTGTCGAGCAGTCCCGACGGCACCCGCCGCGCCAGCATCGATATCCGGCGCTTCGAGCCGTCTGAGGCGGTGGCGCTCGCCTTCGGCAATGCGACGGTTGCGCTCGACGGGCTTGCGCTCAGCGGCAAGATCTCGCTGACCCAGACGCCGGATGGGGCCCGCAGGATCGCCGCCGGGCTCAATGTCGCGCCCGGTGTCGTCAACCTTCGCAGCGCCGCGCTCGAGCCGCTGGAGATTCAGGGCGCCCGGCTCGACTTCGACAGCGATGACGGACTCAAGACGGTCCGGATCGCTGCGGCGGAATTGCAGGCGGGAGCAACGAAGCTGAGCGGGCGCGGGCAGTCGCGCGAGGAGGGCGGGGTCTGGAAGGTCGCTTTTGAAGGGGCGGGACAGGTCGCCGGCGTCGATCAGGACGCGCCGGTCGTGGTCGACAAGCTTCGTGCCGCCTTCGAGGTCGAACCGACCGCCGGCGAAGTCCGAATCGAGCAGCTCGTCGTCAAGGGGCCGCTGATCGATGCCGAAGGCTCCGGTGCGGCTCGGCGCGTCGGCGAGCGCAACTCGCACGAGTTCAAGATCAGGGCGGTCAATTCCGACATGCGCGCGGCCCTCGCTGTCTGGCCGGCTGTGACCTCGCCCGATCTGCATGCGACCCTGAGCCGTCAGATTCTCGGCGGGCGCGTCGAGGAGATCACCGTCGATCTGTCGGTCTCGCCTGAGGCCAATGCCCGCCTGCATGGCGGCCAGGGTATGGACGATGACGCCATCACCGTGGTGCTGAAGGGCTCGGAGGTGCGTTTCCTGCCCAGCCCCGGGCTGCCCCCACTGGTCGATGCGCGTGTTGCCGGCACGATCACAGGTCGCACGGTTCAACTCGGCATCGCCCAGGCAGCCGCCGATCTTGGCAATGGCCGCAAGCTGATGCTCGACGAGGGCAGCTTCACGATGGCGGATAGCTGGGCCGACCGGTCATTGGCGCGGATCGGCTTCCGCTCCACCGGGTCGATGGACGCATTGCTATCGCTGTTCGCATTCCCGGCACTCAAGGAATTCTCGCCGCTGCAGATCGATCCGGCATCGCTGCGCGGGACGAGCGAGCTGAAGAACCAGATCTCGCTGCCGCTGGTGAATGATCTGAGCTTCGCCGATGTGGTGATCCAGAGCAACGGCACGCTGACCGGCGTCGCCTCCGACACGCTGCTCGGCAACGAGAAGCTGGACGGCGCCAATCTGACGCTCAACTACGACCGTGGCCAGCTGCTGATCAAAGGCGAAGGCCGCATCGGCGGCGATCGCGGGCCGATCGAGCTGCGCCAGAACGCCAAGGGGCAGGGCGAGGCGACGGTTTCGCTGACGCTCGACAATGCCGCCCGGCAGCGCCGCGGCATCGGTCCCGAGGCCGGCATCAACGGCCCGCTGCAGGTCAAGGTGATCAAGGCTCTGGGAAAGACGCCGGAGGCGCCGCCGCGTGTCGAGATCGATCTGGCGCGCGCTTCGATCGATACATCCATTCCCGGACTGAGCAAGCCGGCCGGCCGGGCGGGCCGGGCGGTGTTCACCTATGTGTCGGATGCGGACGGGCCCGACTTCGAGGATCTGACCATCGACAGCGCCCCGATCCTGGTCAAGGGCCGGGTTTCGCTGAACAAGCAGAACGCCTTCGAGAGCGCCAGCCTGTCGCAGCTCCGGCTCTCGCCCGGCGACAATCTGAACAAGGTCGAGATCAGCCGCGACGGGGCTGTGACCAAGCTCTCCGTGCGCGGCGCCGTGCTCGACGTCCGCCCCTTCATTCGCGACCTCATGAGCGCGCCGGCGGCGCCTGCACGTGGCGCTCGCGGCGCAGCGGCAGCAGCCGGCCCCGACTATGAGCTCGATCTCGACGTGCCGATCCTGACGGGCTTCAACAACGAGGCGCTCGGCAACTCGCAACTCAAGCTCTCGCGGCGCGGCGGCGCGATCCGTTCGATCAACTATGCCGGCAGGATCGGGCGGGCGGATCTCTCGATCAAGCAGGCGCGCCAGGGCGAGGGCGCCGGGCCGCTGGTGCTTCAGTCGGAAAATGGCGGCGCGACCTTGCGCTTTTTCGACCTCTACCGCCGCGCCCATGGCGGGGATCTCGTGCTGCGGCTCGGGGCTGGCGATGTCCGTCAGGATGGCGAGGTGCTGCTGCGGAACTTCACCGTTCGCGACGAGCCGGCGCTGCGCCGCGTCGTCGGCGCGCAGAGCGCGACGGCTCCGAGCGCGCTCGATCGCAATGGCGCGCCGATCCCGCAGCGCATCGACGTCAGCGAGGTCGCCTTCACCAAGATGCGGGCCGAGTTCACCCGCAGCGCCAGCCGCATCGACATCAGCGAAGCGGTGATCTGGGGCCAGCAGGTCGGCTTCACGCTGCAGGGCAATGTCGACTACGGCCGCGACCGCGTCGATATCGGCGGCACCTTCGTGCCGGGCTACGCGCTGAACAACGCCTTCGCGCAGGTGCCGGTGGTCGGCATGATCCTCGGCGGCGGCCAGTATGGCGGGCTGTTCGCGGTGAATTTCCGCGTCTCGGGCTCGGCCACCGCACCTACCATGACGGTCAATCCGCTCTCGGCGATCGCGCCCGGCATCCTGCGCCGCTTCATCGATCCGCTCGGCGGCGGCCCGCTCGAGCAGCGGCCGCAGGGCAACGTTCCCAATACGGCCGAACGCTGAGGCGCGGGCGCCGTGCGATCGCGAGGCCGGGCGGCGCCTGTTTCGATGACGCCGGCTCCGTCGCAATGCGGTCCGGTTGGCCGTGTCAGGCCGAAATCGTTACTGTCGGCAAATGCTTGGCGTGAGTGCCTGAGATCTTGATTGCGCCCGGGCAGTTGTGCTGCCCGGGATTTTCTCGAGCGCCGTCAGACGGCCCGCAGCAGGATGTGCTTCTTCTTGCCGAAGGAGAGCTTGGCGGCGCCGTCCGCCAGGTCGGAAAGTCCGAGGCTGGCGCGTTCGTCGGTGACGAGTTGGTCGTTGACGCGCAGGCCGCCGGCCTTGATCTGGCGGCGGGCCTCGCCGGTCGAGGGCACGAGGCCCGCGCTGACGAAGGCGCTGAGCACGCCGAGCCCGGCCTCGAACTGCGCCTTCGGCAGCTCGACGCTCGGCAGGTCCTGCGCGGTCTCGCCCTCCTCGAAGGTCTTGCGCGCGGTCTCGGCCGCGGCCTCCGCCGCCTGCCTGCCGTGCAGCAGGGCGGTGACCTCGGTCGCCAGTACCTTCTTGGCCTCGTTGATCTCGGCGCCGCCGAGCGCCGCAAGGCGCGCGATCTCGGCCATGGGCAGCTTGGTGAAGAGCTTCAGGAAGCGGCCGACATCGGCGTCTTCGGTGTTGCGCCAGTACTGCCAGAATTCGAAGACCGGCAGCAGCTTGGCGTCGAGCCAGACGGCGCCGGAGGCGGTCTTGCCCATCTTGTTGCCCGAGGCCGTGGTCAAAAGCGGCGAGGTCAGGGCGTAGAGCTGCACATCCGACATGCGATGGCCGAGATCGATGCCGTTGACGATGTTGCCCCACTGGTCGGAGCCGCCCATCTGCAGGATGCAGCCGGTGCGCTTGTTGAGCTCGACGAAGTCGTAGGCCTGCAGGATCATGTAGTTGAATTCGAGGAAGGACAGCGACTGCTCGCGGTCGAGCCTCGTCTTGACGCTGTCGAAGGACAGCATGCGGTTGACCGAGAAGTGCCGGCCGACATCGCGCAGGAATTCGAGGTAGTTCAGCCCGAGCAGCCAGTCGGCGTTGTTCATCATCGTCGCCGGGCCGGAGAAGTCGAGATAGTTCGAGAACACCGAGCGGATGCCCGCAAGGTTCTGCTCGATCGTCTCCTGGGTCAGCAGCTTGCGCGCCTCGTCCTTGAAGGAGGGATCGCCGACCATGGTGGTGCCGCCGCCCATCAGCGCGATTGGCTTGTGGCCGGTCTCCTGCATCCAGTGCAGCATCATGATCTGCATGAGATGGCCGACATGCAGCGAGGTCGCCGTCGCGTCATAGCCGATATAGGCCGAGATCGGCCCCTTCAGCGCAGCCTGATCCAGCCCTTCCGGGTCGGAGATCTGGTGGATGAAGCCCCGCTCGTCGAGGGTGCGCAGGAAATCGGATTTGAAGCTGGTCATGGCGGTCTCGATGGTTTGACGGTTTTTCCGTCATGGTCGGGCTAGTCCCGACCATCCACGTCTTCACTTCACTGATCGAGCGCCGTGTTCAAGACATGGATGCTCGCCGCAAGGGCGAGCATGACGGTTCGGAGCCGTTCGGCGACAGGATCAGGCCTGTTCCTGCTCGGTCTTCAGGATTTCCGGGCCGACCTTGCGGTCGAGATAGACGCCGACCTGCTCCATCAGCTGGTCGACGCGCCCGTCGAAGAAGTGGTTGGCGCCCTCGACCACGGCATGCTCGATCTGGATGCCCTTCTGGGTCTTCACCTTCTCGATCACCGCCATCACCTCCTTGACCGGGGCGACGCGGTCTTCCGAGCCGTGCACGAACAGGCCGGAGGACGGGCAGGGGGCGAGGAAGGAGAAGTCGTAGCGGTTCGCCATCGCAGCGATCGAGAGGAAGCCCTCGATCTCCGGGCGGCGCATCAGGAGCTGCATGCCGATCCAGGCGCCGAAGGAGACGCCGGTGATCCAGCAGCTCTTGGCCTCCGGGTTCAGCGCCTGCATCCAGTCGAGCGCCGCCGCGGCATCGGAAAGCTCCCCCGCGCCATGGTCGAAATGGCCCTGGCTGCGGCCGACGCCGCGGAAGTTGAAGCGCAGCGCCGAGAAGCCCCGGTTCACGAAGGTGTAGAACAGGTTGTAGACGATCTGGTTGTTCATCGTCCCGCCGAACTGCGGGTGCGGATGCAGGATGATCGCGAGCGGAGCGCCGCGCTTCTTGGCGGGCTGGTAACGGCCTTCGATCCTGCCGGCCGGTCCGTTGAAAATCACCTCGGGCATCGTATCTCGCCTTTTGCTGGGCGGAGCTGCGGAACAAGCGCGCAAAAGCGGCAGGAATGCCACCGATGCATGCGCTTGCCCTTGACGGCCCCGCCGCTCGCGCCCTAAATCAAGCGCTTAGAATGGTTCTAACAGCCGTGAACAAGACGGGAACATGCAGGCGAATGAACGCTTGCCGCTCCAGTCAGTGCGGCTCGGACGGGCGGCTATAGCACGGCGCAGGGGTGCAATTTCAAGCATTTCGTGCCGCAGCCGCGGCAGGCCCGTCTGGACATGGAGCAATGACGCTGTTTAACGCGACGAACCGCAGCTATCTCGACCATAACGCCACCACGCCGGTCCGCCCGGCGGTGGCGGAGGCGATGTTGCGGGCGTTGCAGATGACCGGCAATCCGTCCTCCGTGCATGGCGAAGGCCGGGCGGCCCGGGCGGCGATCGAGGCGGCGCGCGAGCAGATCGCGGCGCTGTGCGGTGCGAAGGCCGCGAACGTCGTCTTCACCAGCGGCGGCACCGAGGCGAATGCGACGGTTCTGGCACCGGGCCTGAGCGATTGCAGCGGCGGGCGCGATTGCGTGCGTGCACCGGTCACGCTGCTGCTCCATGGCGCGGTCGAGCATCCTTGCGTGCGCGACGGTCACCGTTTTGCGGCGGGGGCTGCCGAAGAAATTCCTGTCGACGGGAACGGGTTGGCGGATCTCGCCTGGCTCGAGGCGCGGCTCACCCGCCATGCCGCGGAGCGGCCGGGCGAACGCGCGCTGGTCTCGCTGCAGCTCGCCAATAACGAGACCGGCGTGATCCAGCCGGCCGCCGAAGCGGCCGTGATCGCCAGGCGCCATGGCGCGCTGGTGCATAGCGACGCGGTCCAGGCTGCCGGCAAGATCGCGATCGACATCAATGCTCTGGGCGTCGATGCCCTGACGCTGTCCGCGCACAAGCTCGGCGGCCCGCAGGGCGTCGGTGCCATCGTCTTCCGGACCGGGGCGCTCGAGCTTGCCGACAAGCCCCTCCGTGGTGGCGGGCAGGAGCGTGGCTGGCGCGCCGGAACCGAGAACGTGCCGGGCATCGTCGGCTTCGGCGTCGCCGCTGCCGAGGCAAGGGCCGCACTGGCGGACGAGGCGATCAGGCTGGCCGGGCTGCGCGATGCGCTCGAGGCCGGCCTGGCGAAGCTGGCGCCGGAGACGCTGGTCTTCGGTGGCGGGGTTGCCCGGCTTCCGGGCACGAGCGCCTTCGCGACGCCCGGCATCAAGGCCGAGACGGCGCTGATCATGCTCGATCTCGCCGGCGTCGCGCTGTCTTCGGGTTCGGCTTGTTCCTCGGGCAAGGTCAAGCGCTCGCATGTGCTCGCAGCCATGGGAGTAGACCCTGCCATGAGCGCGGGGGCCTTGCGCGCCTCGCTCGGATGGACCACCTCCGGGGCAGATATCGAGCGTTTCCTCGCGGCCTATGCGAAGGCGGTGGCCGCGATACCGAACCGGCAGGAACAGGCGGCGGCCTGAGCCCTGCGGCAAGACGATTACGACCAACAAGACGAAGACCAAACCGGCGGGCCTTGAACCCGCGACAGGAGAGTAGATATGGCAGCGGTCCAGGAGACCATCGACCAGGTCAAGTCGATCGACGTGACCGAGTACAAGTACGGCTTCGTTACCGAGATCGAGGTCGACAAGCCGGCCAAGGGACTGACCGAGGACACGGTTCGGTATATCTCGGCGCGCAAGAACGAGCCGGAATGGATGCTGGAATGGCGGCTCGACGCCTTTCGGCGCTGGAAGACCATGACCGAGCCGAACTGGTCGCGCGTCCAGTACCCGCCGATCGACTACCAGGACATCTACTACTACGCCGCGCCGAAGACAGGCGCCTCGCCGAAGTCGCTCGACGAGGTCGATCCGGCCATCCTGGAGACCTACAAGAAGCTCGGCATCCCGCTCAGCGAGCAGGAGATCCTCGCCGGCGTCGCGCCGGAGAACCGCGTCGCGGTCGATGCCGTGTTCGACTCCGTTTCGGTGGTCACCACCTTCAAGAAGGAGCTGGCGGAGGCCGGCGTGATCTTCTGCTCGATCTCCGAGGCGATCCAGGAGCATCCCGAGCTGGTCAAGAAGTACCTCGCCACCGTGGTGCCGGTGACCGACAACTATTTCGCGACGCTGAACTGCGCCGTCTTCACCGACGGCTCCTTCGTCTACATCCCCAAGGGCGTGCGCTGCCCGATGGAGCTGTCGACCTATTTCCGCATCAACGAGCAGAACACCGGCCAGTTCGAGCGCACGCTGATCATCGCCGACGAGGGCTCCTATGTCAGCTATCTCGAAGGCTGCACGGCGCCCAAGCGCGACGAGAACCAGCTGCATGCGGCGGTGGTCGAGCTGATCGCGCTCGACGATGCCGAGATCAAGTACTCGACCGTGCAGAACTGGTTCCCCGGCGACGCCGAGGGCAAGGGCGGCATCTACAACTTCGTGACCAAGCGCGGCGATTGCCGCGGCAAGCGCTCGAAGATCTCGTGGACGCAGGTCGAGACCGGCTCGGCGATCACCTGGAAGTACCCCTCCTGCATCCTGCGCGGCGACGGCTCGCGCGGCGAGTTCTACTCGATCGCGGTGTCGAATGGCGCCCAGCAGGTCGATAGCGGCACCAAGATGCTGCATCTCGGCAAGAACACGACCTCGAAGATCATCGCCAAGGGCATCGCGGCCGGCAAGTCGGACTCGACCTATCGCGGCATGGTCTCGGCACATCGCAAGGCGACGAACGCGCGCAACTTCACGAACTGCGACTCGCTGCTGATCGGCGACCAGTGCGGCGCGCATACTATCCCCTATATCGAGGCCAAGACCGCGACGGCGATCTTCGAGCACGAGGCGACCACGTCGAAGATCGGCGAGGACCAGATGTTCTACTGCCAGCAGCGCGGCCTCTCCGAGGAGGAGGCGGTGGCGCTGATCGTCAACGGCTTCGTCAAGCAGGTGCTGCAGCAGCTCCCGATGGAGTTCGCCGTCGAGGCGCAGAAGCTGATCACGATCTCGCTCGAAGGCTCCGTCGGCTGATTTTTCACCAGCCTTCATCCCGCGAGGCCGCCTGAGGCGTCGTCTCGCGGAATGCTGGGCTTGCTTCTGAAACGCATCCTTCGAGACGCGCGCTGCGCGCGTTCCTCAGGATGAGGGCTCAAGAAAGAACCAAACCAATGCTCGAAATTCGCAATCTGGTCGTCAAGATCGCCGACGAGGACAAGCAGATCCTCAACCGCCTCAACCTCACCGTGAACGCCGGTGAGGTCGCCGCCATCATGGGGCCGAACGGCTCCGGCAAGTCGACGCTGAGCTACGTCATCGCCGGCAAGGAGGACTATGAGGTCCTCGACGGCGAGATCCTGCTCAATGGCGAGAACCTGCTGGAGATGGAGGCCGATGCCCGCGCCGCTGCCGGCATCTTCCTCGCCTTCCAGTATCCGCTGGAGATCCCCGGCGTCGCCACCATGACCTTCCTCAAGGCGGCGATGAATGCGCAGCGCAAGGCGCGCGGCGAGGCCGAGCTCTTGACTCCCGACTTCATTAAGCAGGTTAACGCCGCGGCCGATGGCCTTGGCATCGCTCGCGACATGCTCCGCCGGCCGCTCAATGTCGGCTTCTCCGGCGGCGAGAAGAAGCGGATGGAGATCCTGCAGATGGCGCTGCTCGCGCCGTCCATGTGCATCCTGGACGAGACCGATTCCGGCCTCGACATCGATGCGCTGCGCATCGTCGCCGACGGCGTCAACGCGCTGCGTGCCAAGAATCGCGGCTTCCTGGTCATCACCCACTATCAGCGCCTGCTCGACCATATCGTGCCCGACACCGTGCACGTGATGTCGAACGGCAGGATCGTTCGGACCGGCGGCAAGGAACTGGCGCTCGAGCTCGAGAAGAGCGGCTATGCGTCCTATGGCGAGGCCGCGTAATGGCGATCATCACCCCGCTCAAGACCGCGGCCGAGCAGCAGCTCGCCGAGCAGTTCGCCAATGTGAAGGCGGAACTGCCGGGCGCTGGCGCCGTGCGCAAGCTGCGCGAGGACGCCTTCGCCGGCTTCGAGGCCAAGGGCTTGCCGCATCGCCGGCTCGAATCCTGGCGCTATACCGATCTGCGTTCGCTCGTGCGCGAGGCGATGCCGCTGGCGCGCCGCTCCGAGCGCCCGCAGGCGGTGGCTGACCGTCTCGCAATCCAGACCATTCCCGGGCCGCGCCTGGTCAGCATCGACGGCATCTTCAGCCCGGCCGATTCCGATCTGGACACCCTGCCGGAGGGCGTCACCGTCCGCAGCCTCGCCGAGGCGCTGACCGAGGCGCCGGAGGCGACGGCCGCCGCGCTCGCGCTGCCGGAAGTGGCTCGCGATGACAGCGCGCTGATGCTGAACGCCGCCTTCGCACGGGACGGCATCGTCATCGAGATCGCGCCCGGCGTGGAGCTTTCGCGGCCGATCCTGCTGCTTGGGATCGATTCCGGCGCGAAGGAGACTGCGCAGTTCTCCCGCGTGCTGGTCACGGTCGGTGCCGGGGCGAAGGCCACGGTCGTCGAGCAGTGCGAGAGCGTCGGCCCGGCCCCGAGCCAGGTCAACAGCGCGCTGTCCTTTGCCGTCGGCGACAATGCCGAGGTCGAGCATGTCCGCATCGTCACGCGCCAGCGGCCGGAGACGGTGCTGGTGAAGTCGCTGCTCGCGGAGGTCGGAGCGCATGCCAGCTTCGCCTCGGTCGCGCTCGCGACGTGCTGCGGCGTGCTGCGCCAGCAGAGCTTCGTGCGCTATGCCGGCGAGCATAGCCGGGCGGCGCTGCGCGGCATCAACCTGCTGCGCAAGCAGGAGCATTCGGACGTCACGCTGGTGATGGACCATGCGGCCGCCCATGGCGAAAGCCGCGAGCTGTTCAAGAACATCATCGAGGGCGAGGCTACCGGCGTCTTCCAGGGCAAGGTCGTCGTTCGCCAGCACTCGCAGAAGACCGACGGCAGCATGAAGAGCAACGCGCTGCTCCTCAACGACGGCGCGACGATGTTCAACAAGCCCGAGCTCGAGATCTTCGCCGACGACGTCGTCTGCGGCCATGGCGCCACCGTCGCGCAGATGGATGGCGAGCAGCTCTTCTACCTGATGGCGCGCGGTCTGCCGCGGCCGCAGGCCGAGGCGCTGGTGCTGACCGCCTTCGCCGGCGAGGTCACCGAGTTTGTCGGCGACGAGGCGGTGCGCGAGATCGTCATGCGCGAGATCGACCGCTGGCTCTCGCAGCGCGAGGCGGCGCCGAAGCTGGAGGCCGTCTGATGCCCTACGTCAACCTGCAGATCACCAAGGGCGCGAGCCGCGAGCAGAAGGCCGAGATCGTCAAGGAGTTCACCCAGACTCTGGTGCGCGTGCTCGGCAAGAACCCGCAGAACACCCATATCGTGATCCAGGAGATCGAGCGCGAGGATTGGGGGCATGCCGGCATCCTCGTCGCCAATCGCACGCCCGAGCCCGGAAAGGGTTGAGCCATGAACGTGATCGCGAAGCCCTACGACGTCCAGGCCATCCGCAAGGATTTCGCGATCCTCTCGCGCGAAGTCTACGGCAAGCCGCTGGTCTATCTCGACAATGCCGCCTCGGCGCAGAAGCCCGAGGCGGTTATCGAGGCGATGACGAAGCTGATGCGCGAGGACTATGCCAACGTCCATCGCGGCCTGCATTATCTCGCCAATGCCTCGACCGAGGCCTATGAGGCGGCGCGCGAGAGCGCGCGGCGCTTCCTCAATGCCGCCCATCTCGAGGAGATCATTTTCACCCGCTCCTCGACCGGGGCGCTGAACGCAGTCGCTTCCTCGCTCGGGCAGTATCTCAAGATCCAGGAAGGCGACGAGATCATCCTCTCGATCCTGGAGCACCACTCCAACATCGTGCCCTGGCACTACTGGCGCGAGCGCCATGGCGCCGTGATCAAATGGGCGCCGGTCGACGAGGACGGCAATTTCCTCGTCGAGGAATTCGAGAAGCTGATCTCGCCGCGCACCAAGGTGGTGGCGCTGACGCATATGTCGAACGCGATCGGCACAATCGTCCCGATCGCCGAGGTCGCGAAGATCTGCCAGAGCTACCGGATTCCGCTGGTCGTCGACGGCAGCCAGGGGGCGGTCCATCTGCCGGTCGACGTGCAGGCCCTGGGCTGCGACTTCTACACCTTCACCGGCCACAAGAACTATGGGCCGACCGGCTCCGGCGTGCTCTGGGGCAAGCGCGAATGGCTGGCCAAGCTGCCTCCGTACGAGGGCGGCGGCGAGATGATCCTGACCGTCAGCGAGGACGCGATCACCTATAACGATCCGCCGCACCGCTTCGAGGCCGGCACGCCGGCGATCATCGAGGCTGTCGGCCTCGGTGCCGCGCTCGAGTACATGATGGTGCTCGGCCGCGAGAACATTGCGGCGCACGAGGCACGCCTGCACGACTACGCCATGCAGCGGCTCGGCGAGATGAACTCGATCCGCATATTCGGCAAGGCGAAGGAGAAGGGCGCGATCATCGCCTTCGAGATGAAGGGCGCGCATGCGCATGATGTCGCGACCGTGATCGACCGGGCCGGCGTCGCGGTCCGGGCCGGTACCCATTGCGCGATGCCGCTGCTCGCCCGATATGGGGTGACGTCGACCTGCCGTGCGTCGTTCGGCCTCTACAACACGCTGGAGGAAGTCGATAAGCTGGTCGAGGCCCTGCGCAAGGCGGAAGACCTCTTCTCCTGAACCGCCGATTGCCTGAACTGGAAGCGCCATGAGCGACACTGCCGAGCAAATCAAGCCGAACGCGCCCACGATGGGCGCCAGCACCGGCCTGCCGCCGGAGGAGATCGACCGGCTGACCGACGACATCGTCGCGGCGCTGAAGACGGTCTACGATCCCGAGATCCCGTCCGACATCTACGAGCTCGGCCTGATCTACCGGGTCGATATCTCCGATAATCGCGAGGTCACGATCGACATGACGCTGACCGCGCCCGGCTGCCCGGTCGCCGGCGAGATGCCGGGCTGGGTCGAAAACGCGGTCGGCGCCGTGCCGGGCGTCGCCGCGGTTACGGTCAACATGACTTTCGATCCGCCCTGGGACCAGTCCAGGATGTCGGACGAGGCGCGCGTCGCGCTCGACATGTGGTGAGCGGAAGCTCCGGCTGAGAAACTGGGAAGGCCGCTGCTCCCGCAGCGGCCTTCTTCGTTTCCGGCCACGGCCTAGGGCGCGTCAGGGCTCGCGGACGACGCGGAACCCGTTGGTGTAGAAGCGCACATCGCTTTCGTATTTGAAGCGCGCGGCCGAGCGCAGATAGCGCGGGTCGTTGTTGAAGGAGCCGCCACGCAACACGCGCTCGCGGCAGCCGGGCGGCGAATAGGCGCTGCCATCGCGCGGCGAGGCCCGGTAGCTCTCGCTCCAGCAATCGGCGACCCATTCCGCGGCGTTTCCGGCCATGTCGTAGAGGCCGAAGGCGTTGGGCGGGAACTGGCCGACCTCGATCGCCTGGCGCCGCGGCTGCGCATTACAGCCGATGCAATTGGCCTTCTCCTTGTCGATCGCGTTCCCCCAGGGATAGCTGGTGGTGGTGCCGGCGCGGGCGGCGTATTCCCATTCGGCCTCGGTCGGCAGGCGATATTTCCGCCCGGTCTTCAGCGAAAGCCAGACGACATAGGCGCCGGCATCGTTCCAGTGGATGTCGGTGACCGGCCGGTTGCCGCGGCCAAGGTTGCGGTCGCCAGGGCGATGGCTGCAGCCGCCCTGGGCGACGCAGGCGTCCCATTCGGCGAAGGTGACCTCGCGCGTGCCGATATAGAAGGGATTGCCGATCGTGACCGTGCGCACCGGCTTCTCGAATTCGAACATCTCGTTCGAGCCCATTTCGAAGCCGCCCGCGGGGACCAGCGCGAGCTCGGGGCAATCGTCGCAATCGCGGATGATTCTGGCGGGGCCCGGTGCAGGGCTCGCTCGCCCGGGCGCGACGCTGGCCGTCTGCGGTGGCGAGGTTGGGGCCGGGCGTCCCTGGCCGCGGTTCCTGAAAAACTCCTCCCGCGTCCGGGCCAGGCTGGCGAAGCGGCCATTGGGATAGGCGTCGAGATAGGCGCGGTATTCGGCCGGATTCTCGCTGTTGCGAATGGTCTCCCAGAAGGAGAGCTCATAGGGCCCGAGCTGGTCGGATTGCGGCCCCGGCGGCGGCGGCGCGGTGATGACGCCGCGTGTCGCCTGTGCGGCGACAGCCGGCCTTGTGGTCGGCATGACCACGAGTCCGGCTGCGGGTAGCGACGAGATCCAGATCTGCTGCTTTCGCCTGGCCACGGCATCGCGGCTGCGGGTGAGGGCGGCGGCCATGTCGAGCCCGGGCGTCCGGATCGCCTTCAACCATTCCTCGACCGCAGGGTTGGAGCGCCCGGCCGTCTCGGCGATGGTCCGTCCGGGCGCGGCAGGCGCCATCACCGCGATATTCTCGATCGGCTCGATCGGCGCTAGGCCCTTGAGGTTGCCACCGAGCGCCGCCTGCCAGGGATTGTCGCGAGTGGCGTCGAGCACGATCACCGCGCTCGCCGGCCGGCTGACGATCAACGCATCGAGCAGGCGGTCGAAGTCGATTGCGGCGCGGCCGAGGTCGCCCGGCGATCTGATCGCGGCATCGACCGGGACGAGGAAATTGCGGCCGCGGAACTGGACCGCATGGCCGGCATAGAAGACGACGACATGGGCACCGCGCGTCAGCTTGTCCCTGAACGCGCTCAGTGCCTTTTCCAACGCGGCACCGTCGGCATTCTCGACGTCGGTGACGTCGAAATCGCCGTGGCGCAGGATATCGGCCGCGGCGCGGGCGTCTGTCACCGCGCTGGCGACCGCGGCGTCCTTGTAGCTGGCATTGCCGATCACCAGCGCCAGCCGGGCAGGGGACGCGCCGCCCTGCGCGCGGGCGGGCGTCGGCAGCCAGGCCGGAGCGAGGAGGGCGGCCAGAGCCAGAAGCAGGGTCGCGAGCCGGCGGTACCAGGACATTCGGTTCAGCTCTCCGACAGGCCGCCCGCGCCGTCACGGGCGTGAAGGTTCAGCGGACATAGACTGTGATCTTCTGAGACATTACCGGCGGCTGATGCGGTGTATGCAGGTGGTCGCCGAGCAGCAATTGCAGCGTATGGGTGCCTTTCGGCAGGGTCACCACGACCTCGGTCTGACCGTTGCCGAGATGGATGTGGTTGTAGTCGGCAGGGATCGGCTGGTCGGTCGGTGGCGGCTCGACATCGATCAGCAGGTGGTGATGGCCGGTCAGCGGCTTGTCGATGCCGGCCGGCGCAATGCCCATCTCCTTCAGCCCCATCCGCACGGTGAAGCGCTCGGGAACGCGCAGCCCGTCGAGCGGATAGTGGAAATAAAGCAGCGCGCCGCGCGGCGATGGCTGTCGCTGCGCCGTCTGGGCCGCGGCGGGTGCAGCCGCAAGCAGCGGGCCGAGCAGGACGAGCCCGACCAGGGTGGTCAGCCGCCGCATGCAGAAGGTGGCGGCCAGGTCGGCGCTGCGGACAGGCGTGCTCATCGACGCTGACTCCGCTTGCGGGGATTGCCGACGAAGACCTCGATCCGCTCCGACAGGATTGGTGGATCGTGCGGCACGTGCTGATCGTCGCCGAGGATGAGCTGGAGCGTGTGCTTGCCGGGGGGAAGGGTGATCTTGCGTTCGGTCTGGCCGTTGCCGAAATGCAGGTGGTTGAGGTCGCTGGGAATGGCGACGTCGAGCGGCGGCGTCGGCACGTCGATCAGAAGATGGTGATGGCCGGTATTGGGTTTGATGACCCCGGCCGGCGCGACGCCCATATTGCGCAGCCCGAAGCGGATCGTCGAGGTCGCGTAGATCGTCGTGCCATTACGCGGATAGACGAAGTAGACGACGGCATCGTTCGGCGCGGGCGTGCGCCCGGGCTTGCCCCCCGCGCCTTGGGGCACGGCCGGGGCCTGCGTTGCGGAGGCCGCCTCTACCCGCACCTTGATCTTCTGTGACATCACTGGCGGATCGTGCGGGACATGCTCGTGGTCGGCGAAGAGCAGCTGCAGCGTGTGCTCGCCCGGCGGCAGCGTCAGCTCGGTTTCGGTCTGGCCGCGCCCGAAATGCAGATGGTTGAAATCGCTGGGAATCTCGCGATCGAGCGGTGGCAGGTCTGTATCGACCAGGAGATGGTGGTGCCCGGCATTGTCCTGCCTCGTGCCGGCCGGGACGATCGCGATGTTCGCGGTGCCGAAGCGGACGATGGAGCGGGGAGGGATTGTCGCGCCGTCCTGCAGGCCGACGAAGAAGACGCTGGCGTTGGGTGCGGCGGCGGTGCGCGGCTTCTCCTCGGGCGCGGCCTCGACCTCGATGGTGATCTTCTCCGACATCACCGGTGGGTCGTGGGGCACGTGATCGTGATCGGCGAAGAGCAGTTGCAGGGTGTGGCGCCCCGGCGAGAGCAGGATCTCCGCCTCGGTCTGGCCGCCGCCGAAGTGCAGGTGGTTGAAATCGCTCGGGATCGGCTGGCCGAGTGGCGGCAGATCGGTGTCGATCAAGAGGTGATGGTGGCCCGCATTGCGACGTTGCGTTCCGGCCGGAGCGATCTCCATCCCGGTGACGGCGAAACGCACCAGCACCTTGCCGGGAACCCTTGCATTGTCCCTGAGATCGACGAAGGACACCTTGGCGTTCGCCGGGGCCGGTTGACGCTGTCTCGATCGCTCCTGTGCGTCGCCGCTTCCCGCCAGCAAGGCGAAAGCCGCTGAAACACCGACAACAAGCTTCAGCCGGATACCTCGCATCGGCGCTCTTCCTGAGGGCGCGGCCTGGACGACAGAAGCTAACAGGCCCCTATCGCAGGAGCAAGCAAAGCGCCTGTGGCAATAATGGATAGGTCTGGATTTCGCCGGGTTCTTTCTTTAGGTTGACGCAGGGAATGCGTGCCATGAACGCTGCGCTCAAGCTCTGTGCACTGGCGGCTCTTCTTGCTCAGTTGCTGGCCATGCCGGCGCTGGCGCAGGACCGGCGCGTTGCGCTGGTCATCGGCAACTCCGCCTACAAGAACGCGCCGGCCCTGCCGAACACCGTCAACGATGCGCGCGATACCGCTGAGGCCCTTCGCAAGGTCGGTTTTGAGGTGGTCGACGGTGTCGATCTCGACAAGCGCGGCATGGACACCGTGCTCTTTCGCTTCGCGAGGCTGGCCCGGGACGCCGACGCGGTGATGTTCTACTATGCCGGCCACGGCTTCCAGTTCAACGGCGAGAACTTCCTGGTGCCGGTCGAGGCCAGGATCGATGACGAGGTCTCGGTCCAGTACGAGACGCTGAAGCTCAGCGAAGTGATCACGGCGCTCGGCTTCGCCAAGGGCGTCAAGATCATGGTGCTCGACGCCTGCCGCAACAACCCGTTCGTCGCGCAGCTCTCGAAGAACCAGGCGACGCGCAGCTTCTCCGTCGGCACCGGTCTTGCGCCGATCGCGCGGGCGCAGGGCATGGTCACGGCCTATGCGACGCAGGCCAACGATGTCGCGGCCGATGGCTCAGGCCGCAACAGTCCGTTCACGGCGGCACTGGTGCAGGAGATGAGGCAGCCCGGGCTTGAGATCGCGACGATGTTCCGCAGGGTGCAGAAGGCGGTCTACGACGCGACCGGCGGCAAGCAGACGCCGGAATTGTCGCTGTCGCTGCTCGGCGATTTCTACTTGAACCGCGAGGAGACCGACGCCGATATCTGGCGGCGCCTGCGCAGCAGCGATGATGTGGCGGAGATCAAGGCCTTCATCCAGCGCTTCCCCGCCAGCTTCTTCGCCGTCGACGCCAGGACAAGGCTGGACCTGCTCGAACGCCGCAGCGTTTCGGCGAGCGAGCGAGAAAAGCTCGAGAACGAATTCGCGGCACGGGAGAGGGCCCTGCTGGAACGGCTCCGGCAGGCGGAGAAGAGCCGGCAGCAGGCCGCGAGCGATCTCGCCGACCGAGATGCCGGAAAGACCGATGCGAAGGGCGCGGCGCCGCTGCCTGTCGATGCACCCAGGCAGGCGCCGGTCGCGGTCGCGCCCGCGGTGAAGCCGTCTGACGCTGGCGAGCGCGAGCGGCTCGCAAGGGAACTCGCCCAGCGCGAGCAGGAGCTCACGGCTCTGGAGGCCGAGAAGGTCAAGCTGTCCCAGGAACGCCTGGAGCGCGAGAGGGCTGTCGCGGCGATGATCAACTCCGGCGGCATCGTCAAGGAGTTGACCGCGCCGGAGAAGCCTCTCCTGCCAAGCGTCCGCCCGCCCCGTCAGGAACCGCAGCCGCAGGAACGCACGGTCGTCGACCGCAGGTCCAGCGACACGCTTGGCGGCAGCGACGCTTCTGCCCCGGCGCGAGGCAGCAAGAACCGCCGGCCCGGCGGAGCGCGCGACTGCACCGAGGAGCTGATGCGAGCCCAGCTCGGCGATGCTGGCGGGAGTTCACTGCAGGGTTGCCGCTGAGCAGGGTTTGTGACGACCGATGGGGGAGCGAACGATGGACTCGTCTCGGACCATGTCTTCGGCAAGTGGCCGTGCACGCCGACGTTCCCTGACCTATTGCGTCCTTGTTGCCGTGCTCGCCAGTCCCGCGGCGGCGCTCGCTCAGGCGCCCGCACCTGCCGGGGCGCCACCGGCCGCTGCACCTGCGCCGACGCCCATCGCGTTTCCGGAAGCCCTGCAGCGTGCGGCTGCCGACCTGTTCTCCAAGGCCGATCTGGCCGGCGACGGAATCGCGCTGGTGATCGACCCGCTGATCGACGGCATCTCCGGAGCGCAGTCGACCTCGACCCGCTCGATGCAGCAGAGCCTCGCCGAGATCGTCTCGAAATCCTATCCGCGCTTCCAGCTGCAGCCCTTCACGACCGAGACTCTGGCCCGCGAGCCGGTCGTGCTGGTCGGCACCTTCACGGCGGTCAACAACGCCGGCGACGCGAAGGGGGTGCGCGACGCCTACCGGATCTGCCTGACGCTCGCCGACCTGAAATCGAAGCGTGTCGTCTCGAAGGGCGTCGCCCGGGCGCGGACCGAGGGCGTCGACGTGACGCCGACGACCTATTATCGCGATGCGCCGATGTGGACGAAGGACCCGGCGACCGAGGCTTATATCAAGGTCTGCCAGGGGACGAGGCTCGGCGAGCCGATCGATCCCGTCTATCTTGAGCGGTTGAACGCTGCGGCGCTGATCAATGACGGCATCCTCGAATACGAGGCCCGGCGCTATCGCGAGGCGCTGGCCTTCTATCGCACGGCGCGGAGCCTGCCGGGCGGCGATCAGCATCGCGTGCGGGTCGGCGCCTATCTCGCCGCGAGCAAGCTCGGCCGCAACGAGGATGCCGTCGATGCATTCGGCGATCTCGTCGACGGGGGCCTCGCCAGCAATCAGCTCATGGTCAAGCTGCTGTTCCAGCCCGGAACCACGCAGTTCATCGCCAATCCGCAGATCACCGAACCCTATCCGATGTGGCTCAGCCAGATCGCGACGCGCGCCAGGCAGAAGGGCGCCTGCATCGAGATCGTCGGGCACACCTCGCGCACCGGCACGCAGCATCTCAACGAGCGGCTTTCGGTGTTGCGCGCGCAGTATGTGATGGAACTGCTCCAGGCCGGGGCGCCCGACAGCCGCAACCGCATGATCGCGACCGGCAAGGGCTTCAACGAAAACCTGATCGGAACCGGCAAGGACGACGCCAGCGACGCGCTCGACCGCCGGGTCGAGTTCAAGGTCATCGGCTGCTGAGCGGCATGGCGCGGGAGGTTGGCGTGACGGACGGGCCGCGTGCATGAGCGAGACCAGGACCAACCCCTACGATGCCGTCGCCTATCCCGGCCATGCCTTCTCCCAGACCCATCCCGGCCATCTGGCGACGATCGCACATTTCCACGGCATGCAGCCGGCGCCGACGGCGACGATGCGGGTGCTGGAACTCGGCTGCGGCAGCGGCGGCAATCTGATCCCGATGGCGCTGCAATCACCCGGCGCCAGCTTCGTCGGCATTGACCTCAGCGCCAGCGCGATCGCCCGGGCCAAGGCCGAGGCCGGCGAACTCGGTCTCGACAACATCGCTTTCCACCATCTCGACATCATGGCGGCGGATGCCGGCCTTGGAACGTTCGACTACATCCTGGTACACGGCGTCTATTCCTGGGTGCCGCCCTTCGTGCGCGAGCGCATCCTGGCTCTGTTCGGCGAATTGCTGCGGCCTCAGGGGATCGCCTATGTCAGCTACAACGCTCTGCCGGGTTGCCGGCTGCGTGATCTCGCCCGCGACATCATGCTCTACGAGACGCGCGACACCGAGGAGCCGCAGGAGCGGGTCAGGGTCGCACGGGCCGCGATCAAGCGCTTCGCCGAGGCGACCGATCCCGGCTCCTTCTACGGGGCGGCGCTGCGCGAGCGCCTGCAGCAGATCGACGAGATCCCGGACAATGTCCTCTACCATGACGATCTCAATCCCGGGGCGCGGGCGTTCGCACTGCACGAGGTGCTGGACGCCGCAGCGCCGCACGGCTTGCAATTCCTCGCCGAGGCCTCGTTCCCGAATAATTTCGGCGGGGCGCAAGGGCCGGCCCAGCAGATCCTGAACGCGATCCCGGTCGACGAGCCGCTGCGCCAGGAGCAGTCGCTCGACCTTCTGATCGGACGCTGCTTTCGCCAGACGCTGCTGTGCCGCTCGGATATCGTGCTTCACCGCGGCTTCTCGCGCTTTACGCTCGCCCCCTATCATTTGGCCGCGAATGTTCGCGAGGCCGAGGAGAAGGATGACAGGCCCGGCGTCGGCGGGTTCCTGTTCGGCAGCGACGTCCGGCTTGCCGTCGACCTTGACAGCGCCAAGGCAGCCTTGCGAGCGCTCGGCCGGGCCTGGCCCGGCAGCATCGGCCATGCCGAGCTTGTTGCGATTGCCCTGCGCGAAGCCAGCGATAGCCTCAGCCCTCTTATCGAGCGCGAGACCAGCCGGCTCAACGAGGCGCTGACGGCGATCTACCGGGCCGGCCTGCTGGAGATCAGCCTGGAGCCGCACCGGCTCACCACGGCCGTCAGCGAGCGGCCGGTGGCGAGCCTGCTGGCGCGGCGGCAGGCGCTGACCGGCAATGAGGTCACCGATTTGCGCCACCGCGCCGTGGCGCTGGATGGCGTCGTGGTGCGCAAATTCGTCAGCCTGCTCGACGGCACGCGCACGGCGCCGATGCTGCTGGCCGAGATGAACGACTTCCTGGCCGAGGCGCATGCCTCGGGAGGCGACAGCGCGCGCCTGCCGCAGCGCGCGACCGCGGACGAGGTCGAAATGCATCTGCGCGACGTCGCGCGGCTCGGCCTGCTGGCGAGCTGACATTGTCGCAGGTCCGTTGCACGCGTATCCTGCAGCGTTGCCCGAGCAGAAGGCGGCCGTGGAGCTGTGTGATCGCGGGCACGGCCGATATCGCCGGCGGTAGCGAGGCATGAGCCAGCGCTTCAAGCAGTTTCAGGCCGCGTTCCGGGAAGATGCCTGCCTCGAGGTGATGATGCAGGCGAGCCGGGGCGGCATCAGCATCGCCTGCCCGGCCTGCGGCCGGGTTTCGGCCTTCGTGCCGCGGGTCAAGTTGCGCGCCTATGCCTGTGAGCACTGCAATTTCATGGTTTCGCCTTGCGCCGGGACGCCGCTGGAGAGCCGCCGGACCTCGCTGCAGCTCTGGTTCTTCGCGGTCAGGGTACTGGCCGAGCGAGGGCCCAAGGCAGCGGCGTCGACGCTGGAGCGCGAGGCGGGAATCTCGATCGAGCACGCCCGGCGGATGATTGGAGAACTCGAAGCCGCCGCCAAGGACGGGCGCGGCTGGTTCACGGCCGCCCGCAAGGCGGTAACGGGCGATGTTGCTCCGGTCCCGGCACCGGGCGCTGCCGGTCCGGGGCGTGGCGCCCCGGCGTCAGGGATGAGGGCGTCGCCGGTGGATGGCGGAGGCCGCGCCCGGCTGCTGGTGCTGGCGGGCGCCGGTGCCGTCATCGTGGCGGTGATGGCGGGCATGGCGGTGGCGACGCTGACGCCTGCTCCGGAGCCGGTCCCGGATCCCGATTTCACGCCAGCTGAAACGGTCGACGCGCCGTCGCTGCACGCGCCGATGCGGCCTTCGCTGATCCTGTCCTCGGTCGAGGGCGATCTCGAAGCGGCGCGGCAGGCGACGCAATTCGCACTCAGCAACGATCCCTCGCTGGCGGCGCTGACCGAACAGACGGCGGACGACGCCTCCGGGGCAGCACCGGCGCCGGCCCTGCCGCTGCCGGTGCTGCCGCCCTCGAACATCCTGCTGGTGCCGCCGAAACTGCCGGCGAAGCCCGGCGCCGCGCCGGTTCCGGCGGCGCTGCCGCGCCAGCAATTGCCGCGTGCGCCGATCACCATCGGGGGCGATCCTGACCAGATCCTGACCTTCGGGCCGATCCGCATCCGCCGACATCTCGTCGACCTCATCGTGCGCGCCGGACGGATCGTCGGGGCCGACCCGACGCTGCTGATGGCGGTCGCTGACAAGGAATCCTCTTTCGCCACCACGGTCCAGGCGAAGACCTCCTCTGCGACAGGGCTGTACCAGTTCATCGAGCAGACCTGGCTTGGCGTCGTCTTCGAGTTCGGACGCAAACACGGCATGGTGGCCGAGGCTGCGCTGATCGCGCGCAATGGCCGGCAGTTCGTCGTCGCCGACGCCAATGAGCGCCAGCGCATTCTCGATCTCAGGCGCGAACCCTATCTCTCGGCCCTGCTCGCAGCGGAGATGCTGAAGCGCGACACGCTCCGGCTCGAGAAGGCGATGGGGCGCCATCTCACCGGCGGCGAGATCTACCTGATCCACTTCCTCGGCCCCGATGCGGCGCAGACCTTCATCGAGACGATGGAGGAGACGCCCGGCGCCAGCGCGGCCGAATTGCTGCCGCGCCCAGCCCAGGCCAACCGGCCGATCTTCTATGCAGAGGCCGGCGGCGAGACCAAGACGCTCTCGGTCTCGGAGGTGCACAAGAAGTTCAACGAGATGATCAGGGTGCGCCTCGACCGCTACAAGGTGGTGCGCGGCGGCCCAGCGCCCGTAGCTCCAGCGCGGCAGCCCTCACGCTAGGATTTGCCGGCCCGGGATTCCTGGCTCATGATCGTTGCCGTTGCGGCAATCCGGGAGCGGGTTATGGCGGCGGCGAAGAACCGGTTCGAACAGGTCGACGAGCAGCAACCGGATGCGATCACGCTGAGCCTTGGCCAGCGCGACGGCAAGACCTTCGGCAGGATCGCCTGTCCGGCGGAACTCGCCGGCGGTCATCTCGTCAACGATTTCCTCAGCGACGAGTTGGAGCCGGTCGAGGCTTTCCGCTCGGCGGTCAGGCTGGCCAACGAGATCAAGGCGCCGATCGTCGTCGAGGACCGGCAGGGGCTCTGGCAGGACGATTGGGGCGTCCTCTACCGCGAGGACTGAAGCCGGGCCTCACTCGATCCGGAAATACTTGATGCCGACGCCGAGCTTGCCGCCGATGCGCGACGCGTCCTGCTTTAGGCCCGGGAAGACATCGCCTGCCGGAGCGGGGTTCGGCCCGGACAAGGTCGGCAGAGGCGCGGGGCTGACCAGCGCTATCACCGCCTGCGGTCGGACCGGGGTTCCTGGCGCGGCCGTCGATTGGAGCCGGAGATTGAAGCTCGCCTTGCCGCCCTCGCGTCGCGTGAAGTTGGCGAGGTTGTAGACCAGCCCGTCATCGCCGACGAGCAGCACGGCGAGGTTCTGCTTCGGGTCGCTCTCGACCGTGCCGCTCAGCGTGTCTCCGCTCTTCATGGTGAAGGCGCCGATCTGCATGACCGGGCTGCGATCGATGCCGCGCCCGAGCTGGCGCAGGAAATCGGCCATCGGGCATTGCGCCGTCGAGATCGAACGCAGGCTGATCTGGGCTTCGAAGCCCTGGCTCCGTTTGAAGGCCGTGTCGAACGCGACGAAGGGCGGCGCTGAACTGCCGAAGCCCTCGATGGTCGCACGCCGGTCGCCGATCGCAGTCGGCCAGAGGAAGAAGCAGGCGCCGCCATCGTAAGTCGCGATGTAGCGCTCGATGCGCTCCGTCGGCGTGCGCGGCTCGGGGTCGAGCGTGTTCGTGGCGATTTTGGTCTCCCCTGGCGCCGAGGGGGCGGCGACAGGGGGAACCGTGACAGGAGGAATGGTGACAGGCGGCAGTTGGGCCGCCGGTGGCACTTGGACCTGGGCGGCCGCTGGAGGCTCCGCTCGGGCGGTATTCTGTGACGGCGTCGCGGGCGCCTGCGGCGGGACCTGGGCAGGTGTGGCTGCCGGCGGCGATGTCGAGGCTGGCCGGCGCTGCGCGGGCGTTTGCTGCGGCTCCTGGCGGCCGGAGGCGAAGCTGCCGGCCGGTGGCTGCGGGGTCGGCGGTGCCTGGGGGGCTGGCGGCGCCGTTTCGCCCGGGCGGGCCTGGGGCAGGTCTGGAGCATTCGGCTCGGGCGCGACGCCCTGCAGGCTTGGTGCCGGCGGCGCATCGCTGCGGCCGGCGAGCACGGGCGGTGCCGTGGAGGTGGGCGCGTCGCCGTCCTGCCCCAGCAACTGCCAGCCGACGAAACCGCCAGCAGCGATCAGGACGAGCACCGCGGCGCCGGCGAGCGCCTTCCAGGGAACGCCTCCGCCGGCTGCCGCCGGCTTGCCCTTCGGCTGCCAGGAAGCGACCTCGGCCATGTCGGCCGGGCGGTCCTTCGGATCGGGCGCGAGCATGCGGGCGAGAAGCGGCTGCAGGCCCTTGTCCAGCGAGGCGACGTCAGGCACGCGCCGCCGCTTCTCCAGGATCTGCATCTGGGTGCCGCCCATGTCGAGAGGGCGGCCGCCGAGCGCCTCGGCGAGGACGAGACCGAGGCTGTAGATGTCCGATTTGCCGGTGACCTCGCCGCCGAACAGGCCGAGCTGTTCAGGCGAGACATAGTTGTATTTGCCGGCGAAGCCCGTGCCGATGACGGTCTTCTCGCCCAGCATGTTGGATTTGGCGATGCCGAAATCGATGATCTTGGCGCGCCCGACCTGACCGCCGGGCAGGATGATGTTGTCGGGCGAGACGTCGCGATGGGTGATCCCCAGCATGTGCGCGGCGTGGAGGCCGCTGGCGATGCGCCGGCGCAGCAGGTCGACCTCCTCCGGCGATAGCGGGCCCTGCTTGAGCCGCTCCGACAGGGGCTGTCCGTCGACGAACTCCATGGCGAGGTAGGTCGCCTGAGTGCCGGGATCGACGGTGAAGACGTAGTAGCGGACGATCGCCTCGTTGTAGACATTGTGCAGCGCCGCGGCTTCCTTGCGGAACAGGGTGACGACTGCTTCGTCCTGCGCCATGTCGGGGCGGACCATCTTGATCGCCACTGCATCGCCGGTCTGGATGGCGCGGCCCTTGTAGACCTCGCCCATGCCGCCGACGGCGATCAGGCGCTCGATCTCATAGATGCCGTTCAGCCTGGTGCCGGCTGAAAGCCCGTTGCGCGGCATGATGATCGTGCGCTCGGAATCGGTCATGAGGCCTCGTTCTTCGGCTGACGCATGTTCGGCATCCAGCGGGTCTGCACGCGGCGATCTTGATGATAGCGGACAATGACGACGGTGACATTATCGCTCGCTCCGCGCTCGAGCGTCAGCGCCAGCAGGGCATCGCACGCACCCTGCACATCCGGGCCGGATGCTGCGCGCAGGATCTCGTCATCCTCGACATGGCCGGTCAGGCCGTCGGAGCAGAGCACGAAGGTGTCGCCGCCTTCGAGCTCGCCATGGTCGATTTCGAGGGAGGGCAGGTCGTGGACGCCGATGGCGCGGGTGATCACATGCCGGCGCGGCCAGTTCCGTGCCTCTTCGGCGCTGAGCAGGCCGCGATCCATCATATCCTGGGCCTCGGTATGATCGCGCGAGATCTGCGTGATGTATCCGTGGCGGACGAGGTAGATCCGGCTGTCGCCGGACCAGACGCAGGCGAAGTGGCTGTCATGCGCGAGCAGGACGGCAAGCGTCGAGCCCATCGTCGCGCCCGCGAGCGCCTGGGCCCGCCGGCGCAGCTCGGCATTGGCGGCGAGCACGCTCTGCTCCAGCCGTGCCAAGAGGTCTGCGGCCGAGATGGCGGGACCGATGCCGTCGAGCGCGGCGGCGACGGTCGCGCTCGCCATGGCGCCGTTCTCGTGCCCGCCCATGCCGTCGGCCACGGCCCAGAGCCCGAATTCGGGCCGCGTCACCAGATTGTCCTCATTGTGGCTGCGCACGCGGCCGGGATGGCTGATCGCGCCTGTCTCGAAGGCAAGCGTGGCGCCGACATGGTTCATGACGCTGCTCCCACACCCAGAAAGGCGTCGAAGCGGCCGGTCAGGAGGCCGCTGAACAGATAGGGGCTCGGCAGAGCCTGGCCGACCAGGGCGAGCGGCTCGAAGTTCTCGCCACCGACGGTCCAGAAATAGCAGGCATGGGCGTAGGAACGCGCATGGTCCTCGATCCGCAGCGCCGCCAGTCGGGCAGGGAAGCTCGCCGGCTCGAGCGCGCTGACGATAGTGCCGTCGGACAGCCTGACCATATCGACCGGCGGGGCGGCCTTCAGCTCGTCATTCGGAACCGGCAACTGGGCCAGAGCCTCGGCAACCGTCTCGAAGCTCGCCTCGGGCTCCAGCGCATTGAGCAGGAAATCCTCGGCGCGGTCGAACCAGGCATCCTGCGGGTCTGTCTCCGGAGGCGGAATCGCCGCGCCGGGACCCGCGACCGCAAAGACCGTGAGCGGGAAGTAGCGCCCGATCCCGTCGACCGAGGGCATGAAGGCGCCCGCAACGGAGTTGCCGCCATAGGCGGAGCCGAACCAGAAGCGCCAGATCGGCGCGTGCAGGAAGGCATCCTGCCAGCCGGCGCCGAGATCGAGTCGGCTTGCGGTCAGCCCGCCCTGGAGCCAGGGTTCGTAGACCGAGAGAAAGGCCGTGGGCGCCCCCAGGGCGATGAAGTCGCGCTTGCCCGGCAGCTTCCCGAACAGCCCGCACGCCATGTCTAAATCCCCGTCGGACAGCGGATTTCGCGCAGTGCCGGCAGCACCAGCGGGTTCTTCAGCGAGCCTACGCCGAACTGGTAGCCGACCTGGCGGCCGCCGGAGGCGAGCGTGAAGACGACATTGTCGCCCTGGCGCAGCACCGAGCCGGCATCGAGCAACCGGAAGAACGACCAGACGCCGTCGCGCTCGAACAGCTTGACCTCGCTCGGCGCGGCCGGCGTCGGGCTGTTCGAGAAGAAGCCGCCGCCGAAGATTCCGCCCGCATTGTTGCTGCCGGCGCTGCCGCCGAGCGTCAGGGTGATCGAGGTTCTCGCCAGCCCGGCGCCCGGCCACATCACCGGGGTCGGGGTGTTGACGCCCTGCTGGCTCGCCACCGTGAAGCCGTTGATCTCGAGCTTGGCGCCGGAGGCGTCGGAGGAAAGGGCGGTCGGCACCACCACCATCTGGAAGGAGGGCAGGTTGCCGCCGGTCGGAAAGAAGGCCTCGCGGATGTCGCTGGCGCGCTGGAACTCGCGTAATGTTGTCGGGGAGAGCGAGCGGGCGACGCGGCTGTCGGCGCGCCAGGTCCATTGCGCGCCGGACTTGTCGATATAGGGATCGAGCCGCTCCTTCAGGAATTTGTCCATGGCGCCAGTGCCGGGGGCGAAAAGCTGCGCAAAGTCGGAGAGGGCGATGTCCCGGGTGCTGCCCTTGGTGAAGGGGTAGCGGTTGGCCAGGAGATTGGTACAGGTGCGGCTGACCTCGTCGCCCAGCGCCTGGCGCAGCAGCGAGATGGTGGCACTGGTGGCGTCCCCCTCGAAATCGTTGACCGCCGAGACGATCATCGCATCGAACGGGGCAGGATAGCGCGAGGAATTACCGCGCAGCGAGGCGATCAGCGGAACCATTGCCGCGTTTGCCGCCGCCGACTGGGCCGGCGTGGTCGCCGCCGTCGCGAGGTTCTGGTTGATCTCGGCGAAGATCTGCAGCGCCTGATCGACCGGGCGGCGTCCGAGATCGCCATCGACCAGGACATGGTACGGCTTGAAGCCGGCCTCGATATTGGCGCCGAGCGCTTCGCTGCCGCCCGAGAGCACGCGGTCGACGCCCGGCGCGCTCAGCGGCAGGGAGGTGCCGAGCCGGCCGAGCGCCGCATTGGCGCGCTCCTCCAGCGTCTTGGCCGCAGCCTCCTTGCCGGCTTGCGCCGCCGCCTGCGCGGCGGAAGGTCGCCGCGCGGCGCGCTCCTTGGTCAGCTGCGTCTCGTCGCGGACCGATTCCAGCAATTGCTTGAAGGGCGAGGTCGGCGCGGCGATCGCCGAAAGCGCCACGTATTTGGGCTTGTCGGCATTGAGCGGGCGCAGCTTCAGCCGGCGCAGGGCGCGCTGCCAGGACGCTGTGAAGTCGCGTGAGTAAAGCTTCAGAAGATCTTGAAAAAGACTGGCATATTGCGATGTGATGGCAGCCTGGTCGACATTCTCGCCGAGAACCCAGCGCTCCTTCTCGATGCGCTCGCCGATATCGCCGAGGCGGTCGACGAAGGCGTTCTGGAAGCCGTCATAGGTGTAGAAATAGGGTACGCGGATCGAGTCGAGGTCCTCGCCCGAGACGCCCTCGAACACCAGCCGAACATCGGAGCCGCCGCGCTGCGCTACGACCCAGTCGCGGTTGGCGTTGCGCCCCTGCGTGCGCAGCAGCTCATAGGCGCGCTCGGCGATGCTCATCCGCCGCAGGGTCTGCTGGCTGGTCTCGATCAGGGTCTGGTTGAGCTTGACCAGCGGCTCGTCGCCCTCGTCGAGATCGAGCAAAGCGGTCAGGTGTTCTTCCAGCGCCTCGCGGCCCTTGGCGTTGGCGGAGCCCGGGAAGAGATTCTCGGCCCAGTCGAGCCTCATCCAGGCGAGAACGAGATCGCGGTCCAGCTTCGCCCGGCCGCCGATCATCAGATAGACCTTGAGCGCCTCGTAGATGAAGCCGGGATTGTTGGCGTTGGCTTCGAGCTGCTCTTCGAGGCGGAAGATGATGCGCGAGCGCAGCATCCGCTCCAGCGCCTCCTGATAGCTGATCTGCGTCGCCGATTGCAGGCGCTCGCGCTGGCTCAGGCCGAAGGTCGCGGCGACGGGCGTCGGCTCGTCCTTGCTGGCATAGCCGGCCGGCATGTGCCGCAGCTTGTGCAGCAGCGGCAGGACGCGGCTGAAATTACGCTCCGAGATCGTCGTCTCCTGCAGCACCGGGGCGGCGCTCGAACGGTAGTCGGCGAGGGCGTAATTGGTCTGGTTGATCAGGTCGCTATTGCGCGAATAGCTCGTCCACCACAGGCCGGCGAGCGTCGCCGCGACCAGCGCGACAGCGGTGAAACCGGCGGCACGCAGCAGCGCCGAGCGCCGCGTGGCGCGCAGATCGGTCGAGACCCAGCCGGACTCGCCGATGATCACCTTCTGGATCAGGTCGGTCAGGAAGTAGCTCTTGCCGCGGCCGGAGAAGCTGCCGGCGCCGGCATGCTCGCTGCCGAAATTGCGCGAGAGCGCTCCGATCAGCTGGTCGATCGGCGTGCCTTCCTGGGTGCCGGAGGTGAAGTAGAAGCCGCGCAGCGTCGCGCTCTGCTGGTAGCGCGTCGGCTCGAAGACCCGGCCGAGGAAGTCGACGACGATCGGCTTCAGCGCCGCCATCTGGCTCGGCAGGCCGAAGAGCTGGGCGCGCGCGGTCGGGTTGGGCTCGTCCTGCAGGCGGTCGGAGAGGCGCTCGTTCAGGCGCTCGATCAGCGCGTCGAACTCCGGCGGTACATCGCCGATCATGTTGCGGGTCTTGTCGAGGGTCTGAAAGGTGTGGCCCCAGACCATGCGCCGCTGCGGCTCGGAGAGCCCGCCGAAGAACTCGTTGAAGCCGGCGATCAGGTCGGCCTTGGTGAAGACGGCATAGACCGGGAAGTCGATCTTCAGGCGCTCGTTCAGCTCGAGCAGACGGGCGCGGATCGCCTCGGCATGGGCGGCGATCTGTTCCGGCGTCGAGGTCAGCAGATCCTCGACGCTGATCGCGACCATGACGCCGTTGATCGGCTGGCGCGGGCGGTTGTGCTTCAAGAGATCGAGGAAGGCGAGCCAGCTCGCGCGCTCGGCCTTGGTGTCTGTGTCCTGGGTGGTGTAGCGGCCGGCGGTGTCGATCAGCACCGCCTCCTCGGCGAACCACCAGTCGCAATAGCGGGTACCGCCATTGCCGGCGACCGCGGCCGGGGCCTGGCCGCCGCGCGCCAGCGGGAACTTCAGGCCGGAATTGACCAGCGCCGTCGTCTTGCCGGCGCCGGGCGGGCCGATCATCACATACCAGGGCAGGTCGTAGAGATAGTCGCCGCCATCCTTGCCGCGGGTCCGCTTCAGCGTTGCGAGCGCATCGCGCATCGCCGAGCTCAGCGCCGCGCTATCGCTAGTCGCGCTTTCCTCCTTGGACAGTGCCTCGCTCAACGCCGCCACGGCCTTGCGCCTGCGGATGATGGTGAGGGCGATCCAGGCGGCCGCCCCGAGCACGAGGAGCAGGACGAGCGGCAGTCGCACGAAGAGCGGTTCGAACGGGCGCACGTCGCCGATCGCGACGAAGGGGCCACCGAACCAGACCAGCAGGGCCAGGGCCAGCGTGCCGACAGCGATTGCGACGATCCTGAGCCAGATCGCGACGTTCATTTCGTGTCGACCTCCCTCATGGCTTCTCTCGCTGCTCGTTCTGGACCTAGCTTTCGCGCTGGATCAGGATCTCGACCCGGCGGTTCTTGGCGCGTCCCTCGGGTGTGGTGTTGCTGGCGATCGGTGCGTCGGGGCCCTTGCCCTCGACGCTGATCCGATCCTTCTGGTTCAGCTTGGTCTTGAGCAGTTCGCCCACCGCCTTGGCGCGCTCCAGCGACAATTGCTGGTTGGAGGGGAAGCGCGCGGTACGGATCGGCTGGCTGTCGGTGTGGCCGACGACCTTGATCGCTCCCCCTTCCTCGTTCAGCACCGCGGCGATCCGCTCGATCAGCGGGCGGAACTCGTCGCGCACCACCGCCTGGCCGGGCTCGAACAGGGTGATGTCGACGAGCCGGACGATGATCAGGTTAGGCGTGACCTGGCAGGTGATCGGCGGGCGCACCGCGGCGCAGACCTTCGGCTGCTGCGCCGGTGGCGGTAGCGGTGGCGGCGGCTTGGCGAAGACTTTCCGGACGATCGAGAGCTCGCCCTTGGGATGGACTGCGAGCAAGGCGGAGGCCGAGGCCTCGGCATTGCCGCCGAGCAGCGCGCGGAAGATAAAATAGAGGCCGAGCACCGCGACGGCGGCGACGGCCGCGACCGACCAGACCGGGATCCTGAAGCCGGCGATGCGCGAGCCCAGGGCCTGACCCTGCCAGCGCGGCGACAGTTCCGGATCGGGCTGCTTCACCCGCCGCAGCGTCTCGAACAGACTGCGCTGGATCATCTGCAGATTGGCGGCGCCGCCGGCCGAGGTGCGGTGGATGCCCTCGAAGCCGAGTGCCAGACAGGCATGCATCAGTTCGAGCAGGTCGTAGTTGACGGCCGGGTCGCGCTTGGCACGGTCCAGTTCCTCGAAGAAGCGCACGCCGCCGGTGCGCTCGCCGAAGAAGCGCGAGAGCATGCTGTACTGCGTCCAGACATGGCGATCCTCGCCGGGGATGTTCTGGACGATGTCGTCGGCGAAGGCGCAGAGGATGTATTTCGCGGTGCGCGTCTGCTCGGGCGAGGCCCCGGCCGCCCGGACCTCCTGCTCGAAGGCCTCGATCGTTTCGCCGACCTGGCCGATCATCTGAGTTGCCGGCGCGCTGCTCAGCGAGGCGCGCATACGCCCGAGCAGCAAGAGCAGGGGGCCGGCCGCCTTGAGCATTGGATTGGCGTTCGGCGTGAGCATCTGCTCGCGCTTCGGCAGGGTTTGCGGGCCCGGTGGAGGCGGGGCGCTCGGCCGCGGCGGTGGGGTCGAGAGCCACTCCTCGCCGCCGGGAACGCCGGGTGAGGGCGGCGCGGCATGCGGGTACTGGGGCGCCGTCGACGGGTTGTAGCCATAGGGCGAGGCCGGCTGCGGCGGGTAGCCCGGCGTGGCGGCCTGGGGATCGGGGCCTGACGGTGAGGGCGCTCGCCTTCCGGCGGGGTTCGGCTTGATGATCGTTCGGTCCGAGCGGCCGAACGGATCGTACGGCGAGCCCTTGTCGCTCATCTCCTGCCCTCGAGCACGGCCCAGAGCTCCATTTCGAGGTCGGGCCAGTCACCGGAGAAGTGCATGCCGATCGAACTCGCCGTGCTGAATTCCGGCCAGAGCGGCGAGGTGCGGTCGAGATAGAAATAGACGTGGTCGGTCAGCGCCCGGATCTGCGGCGGCGGCGTCGGCAGATGGACGAGGTTGATGCCCGGCAGGTGGGCATGGACGATCTCGTTCATCTTGGTATTGGGCCCGACCTTGAAGAGATGCGGGAACTGCGCCTGGATCTCGGTCAGCGGCCGGCGCGCCGCGACCTCGAGGATCAGCGTCGCATTGCGCACCAGGGCCCGGTCGCGGATCGTCGACATGAAGGCGTTCGGCGCACGCTCGACGATTTCGAGGCGGATAGCGCGGCGGCCTAGCTGTGCCGAGAGAAAATCCTGGATGTCGCGAACGACCGGCGTGAAGCAGCCCTCGAGGTCGTCATGATCATAGGTCGGGTAATCGCGGGCGCGGCGCTCGGCGGTGGTGAAGGTGGCGAGCTCTCCGGCGATGGCAAGCAAGCTCACGAACAGGCGCTCGGGGTGCACGAAGCGCGAGCCGCGCATATGCTTCAGCACCGGGATGTGCCGGTTGAGCATCTGCAGGATGAAATAGTCGGCGCTCTGCAGGCCGCCGCCCGCCGTCGGGTCCGCAGCATAGCGGGCAAGCTCTTCCAGCTTGTTGTCGATCCAGCCGATGACGCGGTCCATCCAGCCGTCGACGACCGGATGGGCCGAGCAGACCAGGATCGGCGGGGCGAACTTCTCGTCGAACAGGACGGCGCGATCGCGCACTTCCAGGATGCGGCCGAGGGCGAGGCCGACAAAGCCGGGCTTGGCTGTCTTGCGCAGCTCCAGCGCCATGCGCGGATGGGCGATGTCGATTTCCTCTTCGATCCGCAGCGAGGCGGTGGAATCGATCAGCATCTCCGTCGACGGGAAGAAGCGGCTGGCGCTGCCGTTCAGGCTGTCCTCGACCTCGCGGGTATTGGCCGAGGCGAGCGGCAGCGAGAGCCAGGCGACCTGCCCGGCCGCATTGTCCGGCACTTCGATCGCCGGCGGCAGCGGCGAGTTGTCGGGCATGGCGAAGGGGGTGCCGTCCGGCATCACGCCGACGGCGCGGCGCAGGCCGATGCGGCTTTGCTGGGCGAGGTCGCGGTCGATCTCCAGCACCGAAAACCCCCACGGGTAGGGCGTGGTGTGCCGGACGCGGTTTTCCAGCAGGTTCTCGAGGTAGCGGTCGTTCTGCTGCAGATGGTGCGGTCGCAGGAACAGGCCTTCAGACCAGACAACCTTGCTGTACCACGACATCCGGTTCTCGCTATCTCTAGGCTAGGGCAGAAGCATATACAGCTCGTCAACCAGCGTCACCCTGCAACGTGACGTATTCGCAGGGTGCCACTTCAGCAGTCGGAAGCGCTTTCGCTGCGGCAGGGCTGCGAAACCGTCGCAAGCCGGGGCAGATGGCTGTAGGTTGACGGCTGCACGCAGCCTTGTGTGGTGGAGCAGGAGCATGACGCAGGTCTCACAAGCGCTGGATTGTGATCGCGGCGGCCGCTTTCAGGTCTTCCACGGCGTCTGAGATGGGCAAGCGCAGCTCTCCCGATCCGATCGTCGAGCAAGCCGAGTTCTTTCGGCTGGTGGAAGTCGAGCGTTTCCAGAGCGATCCGGACCTTGCGATCTGGCACGGACGCTCGCGCAATGCCCGGGTCGCGAAGGTGCTCGCCTTTATGGTCCTGATCCGGGCCCCCGGACGGCCCGGCAGGCCGCTGTCCGCGGCGCCGATGGTGGTCTGCAAAGGGGCCAGCCAGCAGTTCTTCAGCGCTACCGGCGACGATCAGGCCGCGCATCTGCTGCCGGGGCAGCTCTTGATCGACAATGCCGAGCCGTGGCTCTACCTGCAAGGCGAACCGGCCAGGCTGCTCCAGAACGAGTTCGCCTATGTCGAGCCCATCCACGCCAACTTCAACCGTGCGGACTGGTGGGCCGAGCGGAGCGGCATGGTCGAGGCCTTCGCCGATGCCTGCCGTGCTGTGCTGACGGGAACCGGCGCGCCCGAGCGCGATGTCGCCGACGCCTATGCCCGGATCTGGACGCCAGGAGCGCTGGCTGGGATCGCCGCCGGCGAGGCCGCGCTACGCGTCAAGCCGCAGGTGCCAGAGCTCGTCTTCGAAGAGCCCGACGGCACCAACCACAACATGATCGCGAACCTCGAGGAGAGAGGCGCGGCGATGAACGAGAAGGGCCTGCGGAACCGCTTCGAGCAGTTGAGCATGCTCGATTACTACCGGGCGAGCTTCGACGAGACGCCGCGCGAGCTTGAGCCGCAGGCGATCCGCATGCTGCTCGGACTGTGAGCGCGGTCAGGCTCAGCGACCGCCCCGGTCGTAGCACTCGGCGAAATAGAGCATGAACGCGTCGACCAGTCCGTCCTCATAGGGGGCGGTCTTGGCCTCCCACCGCGCGACATAGGCGTCCCAGAGCTTGCTCTTGCGCGAGGAGAGCAGGCCTTCGAGGCCACGCTCGGTACTGACGCTTTCCGAGACGGCCTGGGGATCGAGATCCTCGACCAGCATGCGCAGCGCGTGCTGCATGGCCGAGTAGGTCTTGATCTGGTGGATTTTCAGATCCTTGAAGCTCTCCTCGAACGCCCTCTGGGCGTTGAGATAGCCACTGGTCGGCCGCCCGAAGATCAGTTTCAGTGCATCGTCGATCGTCGGCGAAAACTTCAGCGGGTTGTTGTCCTGCGCCTGGATCATCGTCTGGTTGGCGCTGCGGGCAACCCGCTTGCTTTCGGCCCGCGCCGCCAGCAGTTGCTTCAGCTCGACCGCGATCAGCCGCATCAGCATACCGGTCTGCTCAGCGAAGGCGCCGGGGTCCTGCCATGCAAATTCTTCAGCCGGCAGGCCGGCGCCTCGCGCGAAGCGGGCGATGAACTCGGCCGGCGAGATCGCAGGCACGCCTGCGGGAACAGGCTGAGGAGGCTGCGAGGGCGTCGGTGGCGGTTGATGGGGCGGCGCCCCGAAGCCGGATGGCTGCGGGGCGGCGGTCGTCGGCTCGCCCCAGGGATCGCCCGCCGGCGGCTGGCTTAGCGGCCTGCGTGGTGTCGGGATCGGGGCGATCGGTTCGGGTTCCGGCGCCGCTGGGGGGCGATAGGGGGCCCAGGCGAGATCGTCCTGCCGGGGCGGCGCGGGGGTAGGCGGCGGAGCAGAGGGGGTGAAGGACGGCGGGGCCGTGTCGGCGGGGTTGGGGATGTCGGCCGCCCAGTCGATGAAGCCGGCATGGACCGGCTTGTATTTGTGCGGCGGCATCAGGTCCCGGCGCGCGATCGGCGGAGCCTCGTCGCCATTCCCGTCCCAGACGGATTGTCCGGGCGGTGGCGGGGTGGGCGGGCGCTCGGCCATCGCGGCGGCCTGGCGGTCCGCCTCGTCGATGGTCACCGCGATGATGTAGTGGCCGATCTCGAGCCGGTCGCCATGCTGCAGCCGATAGGGCGATTGCACCCTGTGGGCTGCGCCGTTGACGAAGGTGCCGTTGGTCGAGATGTCGCGCAGCCAATAGGCGTTGTCGCGATAGCGGATTTCGCAATGCCGGCCGGAAATGGCGCGCGTCGGGTCGGGCAGCGCCCAGTCGAGATGCTGGTCGCGGCCGATGTCGAGGCCGCGGCCGCCGCCTAGGGTCACGCTGAGCGGGCCGCCATCGGGCAGCGAGGTCTCGTTCTCGATCGTCAGCGTCAGCGCCATCTGGAAATGCCCGTATCGCTGTCACAAGGCTTCCGCCGCTCCGGCGGCATGACCACGCCAGCTCTACGTCCGCGTTCCGCCGCCTTCGTCATCGACCAAACGAAAGCATGCTTCGACGCAATTCCGCAATGCGGCATCACGCTCGCGCGCCGGAACACGGCCGAGCGCGGTTAACACCGCGATACGCGCCGTCTTGGCCGTGAGGTCGGGCGGGCAGGGGACCGGATGGCTCGCGAGCATGCTGCCGCCGGAATAGCCGGCCGCCCAGGCGACCCAGGTACCGGGCTCGGCGCTGTCGCCGGCTTCGGCAGCATCGAGAGCGGCACGGCGCAGGGCATCGCCGGGATCGCGAACCCAGGCCTCGGCGGCCTGCAGGCCGGGATCGGCCGATGCTCCGGATGCCCGCATGCGCTGGACGCTCTGCAGGGCCCACCAGACGGCTTCGCGCCGCGGCAGCAGGAAGGCGCAGAAGCCAATGGCCTGCTGGGGCTCCGTCCCTGCTGCGAGGCGGGTGAGGAAGGTCAGAGGCGGCTCGGTGGTGGGCGGAGTGCCTACGAGCTGGCGCAGCGCCGGGAAGCTCTCGAAGACCTCGCGGGCCGAACTGAAGCGGAGGCGGGACATTTCTTGCTCGGTTGCACCTTGCTCAGTTGATCTTGACGATGCCGCCCGTGACGATCGTGGTCGCGTCGGCGTGGACCTCGGTCTTGATGGTACTGGTCACCTTGATTGTCGGCGACGAGATCGTGATGTCGGTCGGCGTCATGGTGATGGTGCTCTGGCCGCAGACCAGCTTGATCTCCAGGGCGGCCTCGACATAGCGCTTGCCGTCCTTGACGTGCAGCTTGTCGCTGCCGCCCATGATCTGGGTAGTGCGGGCGAAATCGGTCGCTCCGCCTTCGAATTTCTCTCCGACATCGCGGGTCTCGCTGTTGAAGACCACAGTCTTGTGGTCCTTCTCAGCCTGCATGCTGAAGACCTCCTTGCCGGCGAGGTCCTCGAACTTGATCTCGTTGAACTTGCCCCGCTTACCGCCGCCGTCGGTCGATTCCGATTTGAGGCCGGACTGGGTCTTGCTGCCCGGCAGATCGTAGGGCGGCATGTGCAGGTCGTTGACGACCGTGCCTGTGACGAGCGGGCGGTCGGGATCGCCCTCGATGAACTCGACGATGACCTCCTGTCCGATACGCGGGATGATCTGACCGCCCCAGTTCCTGCCGGACCAGGACTGGCCGACGCGGACGCGGCAGGAAGTCGAATCCTTCTCCCGATCCCAGTGAAAGCGCAGCCAGACCCGGCCGAACTTGTCGACGTCAATATCGCCTTCCTCGCCCTTGTTTTTCTCCCCGACGACCTTCGCGGTGTCGGGTCCGACGATCGTTGGCCAAGGCGTGAGGAGGGGCGCGCGAAAGCGCTTGTCGGCCTTCTGGAACTCGTAGGATCCCTGATAGATGGCATCGTCGGCGCGCTTCGAGGAGCGGTAGCTCTGGACCCCGAAGCTGTGTGTGGCGCGGACCACGAGATATTCGGCGTTCTCGGAGCCGACCGGGTGCACGCCGAGTTTCATCAGTGAGCCCGGATGCAGGCTCGGCGCCTCGCCCATGGCCTGACGGCGGTCGTCCTGTGCCTGCTCGGCCTGGGCCAGCACCTTGGCGAAGCGCTCACCCTTGCCCCGGTCGAGATAGGCGCCGGGATAGTCGTAGCTCTCATAGGCCTTGCTGCGCGCGAAACCTTCCTCGGCCTTGGCAGTCAGGTCGGCGGCCGACTTCTCGAAATCGTAGTCCTTGAGCTCGATCTTGCCCGTGCGCAGGCGCCGAAGCGTCGACCATTGGGTGATGTGCTCGATCTGGCGGCGCTGTCGCCCATCCTTCGGCATGAAGGGGTAGTCTGTGCCGGCCCCGGCGAAGGTCGGCTCGGCGGCGGCCGTAACGGGATCATGCGAGGAGCGGGCGTCGGACAGGACGAGCTGGTGATCGTTGTCCGTGTGCTTGAAATAGTAATAGATCCCGTACTTCTCGAGCAGTCTGAGCACGAAGTCGAGATCGGTCTCGCGATACTGGACACAGTATTCGATCGCGGTCGGCTTGTCGCTGACGCGGTCGTCGAAGCTCGCCTTGGCTTCCTTGCCGAAGATCGTTTTGATGATGTCGATCGGCGTCTTGTCCTTGAAGATGCGGCAATCCGAGCGTTGTGAGAGCAGCCAGAGCCAGGGCCGCAGGATGAAACGGTAGCTGTCGATGTCGTTCTCGCGGCCGAGCCATTGTGCATCGACCAGCACGCCGTTGAAGATACGGTCCTGCCCGTTCTTTAAAGTCATCTTGACGGCGCATTTCTCGCCGATGATGCTTTGCAGATCGGCATTGGCAGTCGTGCTCGTCGCCTCGACCTGATAGACGAACAATTCGCTAAGAGCCTCGCGGGCCTCGAACTTGATAAGTGAAAAGAAGTCTTGCCCCAGAGGAGTCGTAAATGAGGCGAGTCTTTTTGACTGACGAAGTTCGGCGGGCATCAACGAAACCTCGTGGCTTGTGCTTGGAGACGACATTGACGCAGCGGAGGCTGCGAGTCATAGTCCACGCCGTAAGTCTTCAACCGCCAGCGTGAAATTAAACGGGAGGAAGACGGTGCGCAAGCAGGCCATTGTGTGTGTCGGCGCCGTTTTCGCTGCGGGAGGCTGGGCGTTTTCATCCTTGCCGGCACTGTCGCAGAGCTACAAGGCGGACGACATCATCAAGCATTTCGGAGGTGGAAAGCCCAGTCTCGGCGTTTCGCGCGGGCTCTGCATCGGCACGGAGGCTGAATGCAACAAGGCCGGCCATGCCGTGAAGCCGCCGGCAGCCTTCGATCTCGTCGTCAAGTTCAAGTATGATTCCGATGCGCTCGAGCCCGAGGCCAAGAACAATCTCGACGAATTCGCCAAGGCGTTGAAGGATCCGCAACTGGCGACGAACAACTTCCTGGTCGAAGGGCATACCGATGCCCGAGGCTCGGCCGACTATAACCTGAACTTGTCCGAGCGGCGCGCCAAGGCCGTGGTCAACTATCTCAGCTTGCGTGGCGTCGACGCCGCCAAGCTGGTGCCGCGCGGCTACGGCCAGAGCAAGCCGATCGCCGCAGATCCGTTCTCGGGGGACAATCGCCGCGTCGAGACCCGGATTCAGGCCGATTGACGAGTGCTCGTGCCGGCGCCGCGTGGCGTCCGCATTTTGACCGAGGGGGCTCATGGCGGCGTTGAACTTCGCTGATCTGGCCGGGCCGGTTCTGGTGGATGGCCCTTGCGGCCCGGATCCCGAAGAAGACGCGGACCTCACCAACATCATTGCGCATCTCGAAGTGATGCTGCCGACATCCTATTTCGAGCGGTCGGCGATCGATTTCCCTGTCGCCTTCGCCGATATCGCTAAGGTCCTTAAGCTCAGCCGCGACATTCGCGTGCTGGTGCTGGCCGGCAAGCTCTGCCTGCTCAACCGCGACATCCCCGGCTTTTCCGCTTGCCTTGACCTGATTGCGGGTCATCTCTCGCAATACTGGAAGGAGGTGCATCCCCGTGCCGAGGGGGAGAGTCTCACCCTGCGCGAGGCCGCGCTGCAGAGTCTCGACGACCTCGCCACGGTGGTGCTGCCGCTGCAGCATGCGCCGCTCCTGACCAGCAAGCGGATCGGCCCGCTGGTCTTCCGCAGTCAGCTCGTCGCCACTGGTGCGATCCAGCCTGACGAGACCGAGCAGCACCCTGACGGGGGCGCGATCCAGGCCGCGCTCGACGAACTCGCCAAACACAACCCTGCGGAGCTGAAGGCGGGGTTCGACCAAGTCGTGGCGATCCGCGAAGCGATAGCCCAGATCCGCGCGATCTGGAACGAGCGGGCGGGAGGCGGCGGGGCGCTGAGCTTTCCGCGTCTTTCGGCCCTGGTCGGCCAGATCATCAGCCTTCTCGAACCCTTTGCCGGCCGGAGTGCTCCGCAGGAGACGGGCGAGCCTGCTGCGGATGCCGGCTCTCCGGCCGCGGTTTCGCTGGCGCCGCTTGTCCTGCCGGCCGGCGCCTGCGCCTCCGTGCCGGAGGCGCGTGCCGCGCTTTCCGCCTGCCTCGCCTATTTCCGCCACTCCGAGCCTTCGAGCCCGGCGGTGCTGCTGATCGGACAGGCGCAGCGGCTGATCGGCAAGTCGCTGATCGAGGTGATCCAGATCATGTTTCCCGAGCATGTCGACAAGGCGATCCTCGAGATCGGCACCGAGCCGCGCTTCCAGCTCCCGCTCGAGCGGTTGAATGCGTCGGAGGATTACGAGGATTCCGGAGGCGACGGCTACGAGGAGCAGCCAAGCGACGCCTGGCAGGAGAGCTCGGAGGAGGAGAGCGAGGCAGAAGCGACCGAACACGAGCGCGGCGGCGCGGAGAGCGAGCCCGAGCCGGCTACTGAGCCGGTCGCTGTCACCGCGACCGCGTCGGCCTCCGAGGCTGCGGCGCAGAGTGTCGCGAACCGCGCCGAGGCCGTCAGTCGGATGAGGGCAGTGGCCGCCTTCTATCGACTCGTCGAGCCCTCGAACCCTGTGCCGCTCCTGATGGATAAAGCCTGCGCGCTCGCGCAACAGGATTTCATGTCGCTGCTGAGCGATATCCTTCCTGAAGTAGGCATACGCAGGAGCGTCGACGAATAGGCTCCCGGATACTTACTCGCCCGGGAGAAGTCCCCTTGCGACTGGCGTCGTCATGCCTGCCGGTGTCGACGAATTCACGAATTCGCGATTGGTTTGCATGGCTGATCGGCACGGCGTGAGCAGTTCAACAGGAACTGTCAAGCTGACGGCAATTGTGTATGGTATAGCGAGCTAGGTGACTTGGCGTGGTGTCACGCTACCTTTGCGTGATGCCTCTAGAGGAAGGGGCGCTGACATGGCCGGGGATTCTGGGCAGAAGTTCATTCGCCGAAACAGACCGCCGCGGGTCCACATCACATATGAGGACCCCTACAACGCCGAGCAGAAGATCGAACTGCCCTTTGTGATGGGCGTCCTCGCCGACCTCTCCGGCAACGCTTCCGCCGTCGAGAAGCCCGATATCTCCGAGCGTAAATTCCTCGACATCGACATGGACAATTTCGATCAGCGCATGGCGGCGATCGAGCCCGGTGTCGCCTTCAACGTGCCCAACAAGCTCGGCGGCGACGGCAGTGAAAAGCTCTCGGTGGCTCTGAAGTTCACCAAGTTCGACGACTTCAATCCGGCTGCCATCGCCCGCCAGATTCCGGCCACTGCGAAGCTGCTGGAGGCGCGCGAGCAGCTCGCCAACCTGCTGCGCTACATGGACGGCAAGATGGCGGCGAGCGACCAGATCAAGGCGTTGCTGGCCGACCCGCAACTCATGGCTGCGATGAAGGACAAGCTCGGCGAGAAGTCGGCTGACGGCAACAAGCAAAACGGCAACGGTTGAGCGAGGCGGCCATGGCGGAAACACAAATCCAGCAGCCCGGCGGAGCAGTAGCCGAGACGCGGGACGCGGACGAGTTCGCGAACGTTCTCAAGCAGAGCTTCAAGCCGAAGACCGAGCGCGCCGCGACCGAAGTCGAGAATGCGGTAGCGACCCTCGTAAACCAGGCGCTCGCCGACTCGACGCTGATCAAGACCGACGTGCTCGACACGATCGAGGAGATGATCGCGCGGCTCGACGCCAAGCTGACCGAGCAGATCAACGAGGTGCTGCACGCGCCCGAATACCAGAAGATCGAGAGCGCCTGGCGCGGTCTGAATTACCTTGTCTTCAACTCCGAGACGGACTCGCAGCTGAAGATCAAGGTGATGAATGTCGGCAAGAACGAGCTCTACCGCAATCTCAAGACCTACCCCGGCGCCCGCTGGGATCAGAGCCCGCTCTTCAAGCAGGTCTATGAGCAGGAGTTCGGCCAGCTCGGCGGTCAGCCCTTCGGCTGCCTGATCGGCGACTACCACTTCAGCCATCTGGCAACAGACGTGCAGTTGTTGCGCGATCTCTCCAAGGTCGCGGCCTCAGCCCATGCCCCCTTCTTCGCCGCCGCCGACCCCACCTTGATGGGCATGGATGCCTGGACGGAGCTGTCCAATCCGCGCGATCTCGGCAAGGTCTTCGACACACCGGATTATGCGGCCTGGAAGTCGCTGCGCGACGCCGCGGACTCCCGCTATATGGGGCTGTGCCTGCCGCGCGTGCTTTCGCGCGTGCCTTACGGCGCCAAGTCGGAGCCGGTCGAGGAGTTCGCCTTCGAGGAGGATACCGACGGCCACAGAGGCGAAAAATACGCCTGGATGAACGCGGCCTATGCGATGGCCGTCAACATCAATCGTGCCTACAAGGAATATGGCTGGTGTACCCGTATCCGCGGCGTGCAGTCGGGTGGCGAGGTCCTGAACCTGCCGACACATACCTTCCCGACCGATGATGGCGGCGTCGACCTGAAATGCCCGACCGAGATCGCGATCAGTGACCGGCGTGAGGCCGAGCTGGCGAAATCGGGGCTGATCCCGCTGATCCACCGCAAGAACACCGACAAGGCCGCATTCATCGGCGCGCAGTCGCTGTACAAGCCGAAGGCCTTCTTCGGGCCCGATGGCGTCGCGGCGACCGCGTCCGACAATCTGTCCTCGCGGCTGCCATACATGTTCGCCGTCTCACGTTTCGCGCACTACCTCAAATGCATGGTGCGCGACAAGGTCGGCTCCACCAAGGAGCGCGAACCCCTGCGTCGCTGGCTGCAGGAGTGGATCACCGACTATATCGACGGCGATCCCGTCAATTCCAGCGAGGAGACGAAGGCGCGTCGACCGCTTTCCGATGCGCGCATCGACGTCTTCGAAGACGAGGAGAACCCCGGATATTATTCGGCAAAGTTCTATCTCAGGCCGCATTTCCAGCTCGAAGGGATGGATATCGGCCTGAGCCTGGTCTCGCGCCTGCCTGGGCGAAAGGAATAAGGCGTCGCGCGCTTTCGGGCGCGCGAAGTCTCCAGCCTGTGCCTACCCCGTGCCCGCTCGCATCGGGGCTGAGCGGTCGCGCGCCGGTGCCACCCCGCGAGCGATGCGCCGTCGCAATCGACTTCGTCAGATGACGGTCAAACACTGGAGAGAAAGATGGCTAGCGACTTCCTGCTCGAGATTGAGGGAATCAAGGGCGAGAGCCACGATTCCAAGCACAAGGAAACGATCGAGATCGAATCCTTCTCCTGGGGGGCGAGCAATTCCGGCACCCATTCCTCGGGTTCCGGCGGCGGTGCCGGCAAAGTCAGCTTCCAGGACCTGCATTGCACGGCCAATGTCAGCAAGGCTTCGCCTGTGTTGATGTTGTCCTGCGCCTCCGGAAAGCACATCAAGAAGGCTGTTCTGTTCGTCCGCAAGCAGGGCAAGGATCAGCAGGAATTCTATACTGTTACCCTGCAGGATCTACTCGTCTCCAGTTACCAGTCCGGCGACTCGACCGGCGGCAATCCGGTGCCGACCGACCAGTTCTCGCTGAACTTCGCCAAGATCAAGTTCGAGTACAAATTCCAGAAGGATGACGGCACGCTTGGCGCGCCCTCGACCGGGACCTGGGACATCAAGGCCAATAAGGAGTGACGGGCCGGGCCCTGGCGCGTTCGCGGCGGGGCCCGTCAGGCGCGGGAACGCTGCGGCTGCCTTCCCGAGAGGTGCCGCAGCGGCCGCGGTTCGGTCGGCGACAGGCCGATCCGACGAGGGGCAGGAGCTTGCGGAGGCGGTTCCTGCAGCCTCTTGCAGAGGTTGCGGCTCGGGCGCGGCGATGCCCGATTGTCGGGCAGGCGGATGGAGGGCTTGGTCATGGACGCGAGAGCGAAGAACAGGCTGCGCCCGCCACTGATGTTCGCGTTCCGGGAGGCGCATCGCAGCAAGGATGCGAAAACGCCGCTCGATCTGCGCGACGCCGGCGGCGAACGCGTCATCGCCGGGCGCCGTGCCGCGCCGCGGGCCGCGATCACCGAACAGAAGCTGCGGCAGGAGATCGCGGTCGATCTCGATGCGTTGGTCAACACGACCAACCTCGCATCCTCGGCCGATCTCTCGCGTTTCGAGCATGTCCGGCGCTCCGTGCTCAATCACGGCTTTCCCGACATCGCGAACCGTTCCATCGACGAATACCGCGTCGGCTCGATCCGGGACGAACTGGCTGATGTGCTCATCGGCTACGAGCCGCGCCTGATCCGCCAGTCCATCGCCGTCGAGCGGGACGAGAGCATCGACAAGGCCGAGCTGAAGGTCCGCTTCCTCGTCCGGGCCGACCTCAATTGCGAGCCGGTCGACGTGCCGGTTCAGTTCGTCGCCGATGTCGAGCTCGACACCGGCAAGATCGCGATCAAGAGCCGATAGCGCCTCATGAACCAAGAGTTCCTGGATTTCTACAATCGCGAGCTCCGGCTCTTCGAGGAACACACCAAGGAATTCGCGGAGGAGTATCCGGGGATCGCGGAGCGGCTCGGCGGTCTGGTCGGCGAGCGCATGGATCCGATGGTTCGGGGACTGCTGGACGGAGCCGCCTTCCTTGCGGCGCGGGTCCAGCTCAAGCTCAAGCACGAGTTCCCCGAATTCACCAACAACCTGCTCGAACAGCTGATTCCGAACTATCTGGCGCCCACTCCCTCGGCACTACTCGCCGGCATGATGCCGCTTTATGCCGATCCGGGGCTGCGCGAGGGCGTGCACGTTCCGCGTGGGGCCTATCTCGACGCGACCTATGTCGAGCGCGACCGGCGCGTCGCCTGCCGCTATCGGCTGGGGGCGGAGGTGATGCTCTGGCCGTTCGACGTGGCGGGGGCCGAGTATATTCCCGCGCCCGGGCCGCTGCAGGCACTGGGCCTGCCGCCCGACGCACGCGTGCTCTCGGGGCTTCGCCTGTCGTTGACCCACCGGACCGCCAGCGATCCTGCAGACGAGCCGGGCGCGGCGCAGGCGGCCAAGCTGCCGATGAGCTGGTTTGCCGGCTGCAAATGCCGCGAGCTGAAGGTGCATCTTCTCGGTGGCGAAGCCGATGCGGTCGCTCTCTACGAGCAGTTGTTCGCCAACTGCGTCGGGATCTATTTCCGCCATCTCGACGAGTTCGGCGATCCCGTGATCACCTCCGGGGCCGAGTGCACGCTCGAGCAGATCGGCTTCGACGAGGACGAGGCCCTGTTGCCTGCCGATACGCGGGTGTTCCGGGGCTTCGACCTGCTGCGCGAGTATTTCTGGTTCCCACGCAAATTCCTCGGCTTCAGGATAGGCGGCCTGGAGCGGATCATGCCGCGGCTCAAGTCCAAGAATGTCGACGTGATCTTCGCCTTCAACGAGGTCAACACGCGGCTCGCGGCGGCGGTGCAGCGCGCGATGTTCGCGCTCTATGCCGCGCCGGCCGTCAACCTGTTCGAGAAGACGACAGACCGCATTCCGGTGCGCAAGAACGAGCACGAGTACCACGTGGTGCCCGATCGCAGCCGAATGCTGGATTACGAGCCGCACAGCATCCTCGATGTCTACGCGCATTATGTCGGCGGCCGCGAGAAGCAGAAGGTGCACCCGCTCTACTCCTCGCCAGAAGGGGCTTCGCCGACGCAGGGGCTGCTCTATACGCAACGCCGGCTGCCGCGCCGCCGCGGGGCGGCTGAGCGTCGCGAGGGACGTGAGACTGATTATGTTGGCACCGAGATGTTCATCTCGCTGGCCGAACCCGCGACGGTCAGTGACGCCACTTCGGCGGCAGAGCTCAGCGTGCGGGCGCTCTGCTCGAACCGTCACCTCACCGAGCATTTGCCGACCGGGACCGGCGGAGCGGATTTCCGCCTGATCGACAATGTCGCGCTCGACATCGTTTGCCTCGCGGGGCCGACGCCGCCGCGCGAGCCTATCGTCTCGCAGCTCAGGCTGCGTTCGGAGACGGCGAGCACCGGCGTCGTCACCTGGCGCCTGATCAACCTGCTCAGCCTCAACCAACTCGGTCTTGTCCAGCACGGTGCCGGACGCAATGGCGAGGCGCTGCGCGAGATGCTCTCGCTTTTCGCCGATCTCGCCGACGGCGCGATTGAGCGCCGCATCCGCGGGGTCAAGAGCGTCGACAGCCGGCCGGTCGTTCGCCGCTTCCCGCAACGGGGCGGAACCGGCGCGGCGCGGGGGCTCGAAGTCACCGTTCTATTCGACGAGAAGGCCTTCGAGGGCAGCGGCGTCTTCCTGCTCGGCGCGGTGCTCGACCGTTTCCTTGCCGAATACGCGGCCATGAACCACTTCACCCAGACGGTGATCCGCACCGTCGAGCGCGGCGAGATCATGCGCTTTCCGCCGCGCGCTGGCGCGAGGCGGATTCTGTGAGCGCCCAGCACGATACGGTCCCGCCGGACGCGCTCGAGGGCTTGCGCGTCGAGCCGCCCTTCATCGAAGCCTTGCGGGCCGAACCCTGGCGTCACGACTTCTACGCGGTGCTGCGGCGGATCGAGCGCAGCTTCCCCGAGCGCGAGCGCATCGGCGACGTGGCGGCGCGTCGCGACGAGTACCTGGCGCTCGGCGAGCAGGCCTATATGGACTTCCCGGCCTCGACGCTCGCGGAGGCGGACCGGGACGGGCAGGGGCGGCTGCGGCTCTTCGTCAAGTTCCTTGGCCTGCTCGGGCCGCAGGGCGCGCTGCCTCTGGCAACCACCGAGGAGAGTTATCACTGGCAGATCGCGCGCGACGACGCCTTTCCGCGCTTCCTCGACATCTTCAACCACCGCTTCCTGCAGCTTTTCTTTCGGGCCTGGGCGGATTCTCGGCCGATCGCCCAACATGACCGGCCCGATCTCGACCGGTTCGTCGCCTATGTCGGAAGCATGACCGGCCTCGGCTCGAAGCCCTACCAGAATCTGGACAGCGTGCCGGATGCCGAAAAACTCGCCCATGCCGGGCTGACTGGAGCGCAGGCAAAGTCCGCCTCGCGCCTGCGCAGCCTGCTCACCGGGCTGTTCGACATCGAGGTCGAGGTCGAGCAGTTCGTCGGCATGTGGCTGGCCTTCGATCCGGCCGATCGAACCAGGCTCGGCCTCTGGCATTGTGCGCTCGGCAGCAATGCCCTGGTCGGGGCCAGCGTCTACAGCGTCGAGGACAAGTTCCGGCTGCGGATCGTCGCCCGCGACATGGAGCAGTTCGACCGCTTCCTGCCCAATGGCGACCGCTGCGAGCCTTTGGCCGATGCGGTGTTCTTCTATCTCGGCGAGCAGTTCGAATGGGATGTCGAGCTTGCCCTGCCGGTCGGCAAGGTCAGGCCGATGCAGCTCGGGCGCTTCGGGGCGCTCGGCTGGTCGAGCTGGGTCTCGCCAAACTGGGACGTGCCCGACGGGACGCTCCGGCGCGATGCGCGTTTCCACCCGGCCGAGCGCATGCGCCAGAAGCGCAGCCGGCAAAGCCAGGCTCCCCATGCTCAGGACGCTCGCCCAAAAGACCGACGATAGGAGACAGGCATGGCCGACATCAGTCTCGAAGCCGTCACCGGCAAGCTCAACCGCGTCGGCTACGAAGCCTTCATCCAGGCGCTGCGCCAGGCCAAGGGAGCCGGGAACCGCAATGTCGAGCTGGCGCATTGGCTCGCCCAGATCCTGCAGCGCCGCTCGACCGATATCGGGCTGACAGCGCAGCATTACGGGCTCGACATGGCCCGGCTCGCGACCGATATCGGCGGCGTCATCGAGGGCTTCCGCAAGAACGAGACGGAGATGCCCGGCGTCGCCAACAACGTCGTCGACGTGCTCGACCGCGGCTGGCACTACGCCACCCTGTTCTTCGGAGAGACGCAGATCAGGACCGGCCATGTCCTGGTTGCGGCGCTGAAGTCGCTGGAGCTGAAGCGCGCGCTGACCGCGATCTCGCGGGAGTTCGGCAAGATCCCGGTCGAGGAACTCGCCGCCGGCCATGCGAAGATCTGGAAGGACTCGGAGGAGGAGAACCTGCGGCCGATGGACGGTTCTGGCCTGCGCGCCGCCGGCACGCCCGGCGCCGAGCAGGCGGACGGGCCGAAGGGCACGACAGCGCTCGACCGCTTCTCGCAGGACCTGACCGAAAAGGCGCGCTCCGGCACGATGGACCCGATCCTCGGCCGGGACGACGAAATCCGCCAGGTCATCGACGTGCTGATGCGCCGGCGCCAGAACAATCCGATCCTCACGGGTGAGGCCGGCGTCGGCAAGACGGCGATCGCCGAAGGCTTCGCGCAACGCGTCGTCGCGGGCGACGTGCCGCCGCCGCTGCGCGGGGTCAAGGTCTGCGCCCTCGATATCGGCCTGATGCAGGCCGGCGCCTCGATGAAGGGCGAGTTCGAGCAGCGTCTGCGCTCGGTCATCGACGAGGTGCAGTCCTCGCCGACGCCGGTGATCCTGTTCATCGACGAGGCGCACACGCTGATCGGCGCCGGCGGCGCGGCCGGCACGGGCGATGCCGCCAACTTGCTCAAGCCGGCTTTGGCGCGAGGCACGCTGCGCACCATCGCGGCGACCACCTGGTCGGAATACCGGCAGTATTTCGAGAAGGACCCGGCGCTGACCCGGCGCTTCCAGCCGGTGCAGGTCGACGAGCCCGATGTCGTTCGCTGCTGCACCATGCTGCGCGGGCTGATCGGGCCGATGGAGAAGCATCACAAGGTCCGCATCTCCGACGCCGCGATCGTCGCCGCCGTGCAGCTTTCCTCGCGCTACATCCCGGCGCGGCAATTGCCCGACAAGGCGGTGAGCCTGCTCGACACCGCCTGCGCTCGCGTCGCCATCAGCCAGACTGCGGTTCCGGCCGCGATCGAGGATGCCCGCGTCGGCCTCGCGGCGCTGGAGAAGGAAAGGGCGGCGCTGATCGCCGATCAGGATCTGGGCGATGCGACCGACGAGCGCCTCGGCAAGATCGAGGAGGAAAGCGCTGCGCTGAAGACGAAGCTCGAGAAGCTGGAAGCCGACTGGGCGTCCGAACTGGCGCTGGTGGAGGAGATCACGCTGCTGCGCGGCAAGCTCGGCGAGAAGCCAGCCGGGGAGGCCGCCGCCGCCGATGCCGAGGCGCAGGCAGACCCTGCCGCCGATCCCGAGGCCACGCGTGCCAGCCTGAAGGAGAAATTCAGTTCGCTCGGCGAGATCGATCCCGCCAACCGGATGATCTACGCCCATGTCGACGAGCAGTCCGTCGCCTCCGTCGTCTCCGACTGGACCGGAATCCCGGTCGGCCGCATGGTCAAGGACGAGATCGAGACCGTGCTCCATCTGGCCGAGACGTTGAACCGGCGCGTGGTCGGGCAGGGGCATGGCATCTCGATGATCGCCAAGCGCATCGAGACCAGCCGGGCCAAGCTCGACAACCCCAACAAGCCGATCGGCGTGTTCATGCTCTGCGGCCCGTCGGGGGTCGGCAAGACCGAGACGGCGCTCGCCCTGGCGGAGGCGCTCTATGGCGGCGAGCAGAACGTCATTACGATCAACATGAGCGAGTTCCAGGAGGCGCATACGGTCTCGACGCTGAAGGGCGCGCCTCCCGGCTATGTCGGCTATGGCGAAGGTGGCAGGTTGACCGAGGCGGTGCGCCGCAAGCCCTATTCGGTGGTGCTGCTCGACGAAGTCGAGAAGGCACATTCCGATGTGCACGAGCTGTTCTTCCAGGTCTTCGACAAGGGACAGATGGAGGACGGCACCGGCCGGCGTATCGACTTCAAGAACACACTGATCATCCTGACCTCGAATGTCGGCACCGACGAGATCATGCGCCTGGCTGGCGACGCGGCGAGCCGGGCCGATCCCGAGGCGCTCGCGCTGGCGCTGCGGCCGGCACTGCTGAAGGTCTTTCCGCCGGCGCTGATCGGGCGCCTGGTGACGATCCCCTACTACCCGCTCTCCGGCGAGATGCTCGGCGGCATCGTGCGGCTCCAGCTTGGCCGCATCGGCAAGCGCCTGCGCGACAATCACGGCGCGGCCTTCACCTATGACGATGCCGTGGTCGAGCACATCGTCGCGCAATGCAATGACCCGGATTCGGGCGGGCGCATGATCGACAACATCATCACCAACTCGATGCTGCCGGTGCTCTCGCGCAGCATCCTCAACCTGCAGCTGGAAAAGAGGCCGCTCACCGAGGCGAGCGTCAGCGTCGAGAATGGCGAGTTTCGCTACGTCTGCGTCTGACGGAGGGACGGCATTGGCGAGCCGGGACTATCGCGGCAACCCTCTGTTTGCACTATACTTATGCTCGATAATGGTGACGCCGCCTCGCTTCGCGTCACGCCACCGTGGCTCGCCGACAGCGCGATCTGGCAGCCGTGTATTGGAACCAGGGTCATGCAACCCGTTCGACTGAAGCGGCGCGACGAGGAGAGGGCCGTCGCGCCGGCGTCCAGCCCGCAGACCGGGCTTGGTCAACCGCCGCGGCGGCGGGGCTTTGGCTCGGGTGGTTCCTCGCGCGGTCGTGGCGGCCTGCTGCCTTGGTCGATCGCCATCGTGGCTTGCCTCGCCGCCGGCACGGCCGGCTATCTGCTTCATCGGGAAAAAGGCCGCGTCGCCGCCCTGGAGCAGGAACAGGCCTTCCTGCAGAGCAGCTATGACGAGAAACTGAAGGCGCTGCAGCGCCGCCTGGTCGGCGCGATCATGGCGCAGGGCGCCTCGCCCGGTGTTCCGGCGCAACCGGGGCAGGCACCCACCGCCGGGGGCGGCGCGCAGGACCATCTTGCCGATCTGATCACCCGGCAGATCGAACTCGAGGCACGCCAGGCGCTGCTGGGGGCGCTCGCAGGGCAGGCGGTCGGGCCGGTGCTGCCTCAGGGCGGGGCGCAGGCGCCCGGCGGCAATCAGTTCGCTGGCGAGTCCAGCATCATCGACAAGGTCAATCCGGCGGTGTTGGCGCAGCAGCGCCGCCAGGTTGCGGCGCAGGTCAAGGCGAGCGAGGCCCTGTCCCTCGATCAGCGCATCACCTTGCTCGGCCAGTCGCTCGACCGTGTCGAAAACGGCCAGTCACAGCAGATTGCCGGGCTGGGGCGGCAGTTCGTCGGCCGGGTCCAGGAGGTCAGGGTTGCGCTGGGCGAGATCGGCCTCGATCCGGCCAAGGTCAAGCTGCCGGCGGCGCGTGCTGGCATGGGCGGCCCGCTGGTTCCGCTCTCGGCCTCGATCAGGCCGGGCAGCTTCGAGCACGCGCTGATGCAGCTCAATCAGGCGCGTTCCGTCTACGGGCGCTGGCGCGATCTTGCGACCATCGTGCCGTTCCAGCGGCCGCTCGAGGGGGATGACAGCACGACCAGCAATTTCGGCCCGCGCAGCGACCCGTTCACCGGGCAGACGGCTATGCACGCCGGCATGGATTTCCGCGGTGAGACCGGCACGCCGGTGCGGGCGGCAGGCGCCGGGCAGGTGCTGCGCGCCGAGATCTCCGGCGGCTATGGCAATCTCGTCGAGCTCGACCATGGCAACGGCGTCACCACGCGATACGCCCATCTCAGCGCTTTGGACGTCAAGCCAGGCCAACTCGTCGCAGCCGGGCAGGTGATCGGCCGCGTCGGCTCGACCGGGCGCTCGACCGGGCCGCATCTGCACTATGAGACACGCCTGTCTGATCAGGCGCGAAATCCGCTGAAGTTCATCGAGATCGGCGACAAGCTCTCCGTCGGGCTCGGCGGCGTCCGCTAAGGCAGGGGCCGGTCGGTCGCCGCCCTTCTGAGCGCAGCTGTACGGAATGCCGGAAGCCTTCGGCGGACGCCGATGCGCCGCGAGGAATCGGATCGGCGAGGCGGCCTCTAGCTGGGGCTCTTGCCGTCGGCTGGCGCTTCGACCTCGCGCCAGGACGTGGCGGTATCGTAGAAAAAGCGCTCCTCGGCGATGCGGTCGCCCTCCCAGCGCTGGATCGCCAGTTCCTCCAGGCGTCGCGCACTGCCATCCTTGCCGATCGCGTCGAAGACCCAATGAACGACGACGCGGTCGCCATCGACCACCAGGGCGCGAGGCGGATGAGTATGCATGCGTTCCAGCCGCGCGAGCGCCTTCGCCTCATGCGCCATCAGGGCTTCGCGACCCCGGCGAGGCTCGCCGAGATTCTCCTGCATGCTGGCGCCTTCGGTATAGAAGTCGCGGATGGCGCCGACATGGTCCCCGCTGACGACCGCGGTGATGAAAGCCTCCACTCTGGCGCGCTCGGGCATGCTCCGTCTCCATCACGATGGCAGATCGAGATGGCATCGGCGTGCCACGGGCGCAACCGGGCGAGGGAAGATCAGGCCCGCCGCTGCTTCGGTGCTCCCGGCGTGGTCGGCGTCACCGGCGCCGCCGGATCGCTGGCGGGAAAGCTCTCGCGCAGGGCTTCGTCGAGCCGCTTCTCGGCCGAGCCATTGCCTTCCTGCTTCTGCTTGCGCTGTTCCTTGCGCAGACTTTCGACGGCCTTGTTGGCTGTTTTCGTCATGGCTTCCCCCTGTCGGTCACGTCGCTCCGCCGGTCGTCTTGCGACCGGTTCGGAGCCTTGCCGATCAAACGCGGGCCCTCGCCGGAAGGTTCCGAAGGCTGCCGGACGAGGCTTCGGACCGGGAGGATCTTCTCCATCGCCGGGCAAATATGGAATTTCACGCTACCGTCTGTGAATTGATGTTCTGCGGTCCCGGGGATATTGAGAATGTTCGTTTTACAGAACATTCGGGCGTTCCATGAAGCAGGCGGCGGAGTGTGGCGGCGACGGTATCAACCGAGTTTCAGCCCGGTCGACCGAGCGATCTGGCCTCGTGAAAGCGCTCAGCCATCAGGCCGAGGAGCTGATTGTCTCGTTCGGAACGACGGATGCCGCTGCAAGACTTGCTGGGCTCTGCGAGACGATCGACGGCCGGCTCGTCTTCACCACCAGCTTCGGCCTCGAGGATCAGGTCGTCACCCATCTGATCGCCACGCAGCGCCTGCCGGTCGAGATCGTGACGCTCGATACGGGACGGCTCTTTCCCGAGGTTCACTCGCTCTGGGCCCAGACCGAGGCTCGCTACGGGCTCGCCATCAAGCCGTTCTATCCGCGCCATCACGAGGTCGAAGGTTTCGTTCGCGAACATGGCATCAACGGCTTCTACGCCTCAATCGCGGCCCGCAAGGCCTGCTGCGGCGTACGCAAGGTCGAGCCGCTCGGCCGCGCGCTGGAGGGCGCTGCCGCCTGGATCACCGGCCTGCGCGCCGATCAGTCGGCGGCGCGCGGCGGTGTCGCACTTGCGGAGGCCGATGCCGAGCGCAGCCTCATCAAGTTCAACCCGCTCCTCGACTGGACGCGCGAGCAGGCGCTCGCCTTCGCGCGGGCGAACGAAGTGCCGCTCAACCCACTGCATGAGCAGGGCTTCCTCTCGATCGGCTGCCAGCCCTGCACCCGCGCGATCCGGCCCGGTGAGCCGGAGCGGGCCGGGCGCTGGTGGTGGGAGGGGGAGGCTGCGAAGGAATGCGGGCTGCATCTCGGCCCCGATGGCCGGCTGGTCCGCGCCAAGCCGACTGCGGAGGTCGCGGCGTGATCCAGCTCAGCCATCTGCAGAAGCTCGAAGCCGAGGCGATCTTCATCATCCGCGAGGTCGCCGCGACCTGCGAGAAACCGGTGCTGCTTTATTCGATCGGCAAGGACTCGGCCGTGCTGCTCCATCTCGCGATGAAGGCCTTCCAACCCGGCAAGCCGCCTTTCCCGCTGCTCCATGTCGATACGACCTGGAAGTTCCGGGAGATGATCGCCTTTCGCGACGAGACGGCGCGCCGGCTCGGGCTCGACCTGATCGTCCACATCAACGAGGAAGGCGTGCGCGCCGGCGTGAACCCGTTCAGCTCCGGTTCGCGCCTGCACACCGACGTCATGAAGACGCAGGGGCTGAAGCAGGCCCTCGACAAATATGGCTTCGACGCGGCCTTCGGCGGCGCCCGTCGCGACGAGGAGAAGAGCCGGGCCAAGGAACGGGTGTTCTCGCTGCGCTCGGCCCAGCATCGCTGGGACCCGAAGAACCAGCGGCCGGAGCCGTGGCGGCTCTTCAACACGCGCAAGGCGGCAGGCGAGAGTTTTCGCGTCTTTCCGCTGTCCAACTGGACCGAAAAGGACGTCTGGGACTACATCGCGCTCGAGAACATCCCGGTGGTGCCGCTCTATTTCGCCGCCCAGCGCCCGGTGGTGCACCGGAACGGCGCCTGGATCATGCGCGACGACGAGCGCATGGCCCTCTTGCCCGGCGAAGTGGTGGAGACCCGTATGGTCCGCTTCCGCACGCTCGGCTGCTACCCGCTGACCGGCGCGGTCGAGAGCGAGGCGGCGAGCCTCACCGACATCATCGCCGAAATGCGCTCCTCGCGCTCATCGGAGCGGGAAGGCCGCGTCATCGACCATGACGGTTCCGGCTCGATGGAGCAGAAGAAGCAGGAAGGCTATTTCTGATGGGCGCGCTCGCCGAGACAAGGGGCGCGCCGGCGCCCGTGGGCGCATTCCGCCCGGCCAATGACGAAGGCCAGAACGCCGAGGGCAGCGCCCGCGCCCTGCTGCGCTTCATCACCTGCGGCTCGGTCGACGACGGCAAGTCGACCCTGATCGGGCGCATCCTCTACGAGGCCGGTGCGGTCTTCGACGATCAATTGACCGCGCTCGATGCCGATTCCCGCAGGTTCGGCACGCAAGGGCAGGCGCCGGATTTCGCGCTGCTGGTCGATGGACTCTCGGCCGAGCGCGAGCAGGGCATCACCATCGATGTCGCCTATCGCTATTTCTCGACGGAGCAGCGCAGCTTCATCGTCGCCGACACGCCCGGCCACGAGCAGTATACCCGCAACATGGCGACCGGTGCCTCCACCGCCGATCTCGCCATCATCCTGGTCGATGCCCGCAAGGGGCTGCTGCCGCAGACAAGGCGCCATTCCTTCATCGTCTCGCTTGTCGGTGTGCGCCGGATCGTTGTGGCCGTGAACAAGATGGACCTCGTCGGCTATGACGAGGCGGTCTTCCGCCGGATCGAGCAGGACTACCGCGCCATGGCGGCGGGGCTCGGCTTCAGCACGATCGATTTCATCCCGGTCTCGGCCCGCGACGGCGAGAACGTCACGCAGGCTTCGCGCCTGACGCCCTGGTATCGCGGGCCGGCGCTGCTGCCTTTCCTCGAGGCTGTGACCGTTGCGGCCGAGGCGCGCGACGAGGCAGGCTTCGCCCTGCCGGTGCAATGGGTCAACCGGCCTGATCTCGACTTTCGCGGCTATGCCGGCATGGTCGCGCAGGGCCGCCTCCGCATTGGCGACAGTGTCGCAGTGCTGCCTACCGGGCGTCCCAGTACGATCGCCCGCATCCTCGCGCCATCCGGCGAGGTTTCGCAGGCGAGCGCCGGGCAGTCCGTCACCGTGACGCTTGCCGACGAGGTCGACGTCTCGCGCGGCGACGTCATCGCCTCGCTCGCCGATGGCCCTGTCGCCCGGCAGGAATTGCGGGCACGGCTGCTCTGGACCGGCGAGGCACCCCTGCGCGAGGGCGCCGAGTTCATCCTGAAGCTCGGCACCGCGACGGCAAATGCCAGCGTCACTCAATTGCAGCACAGGCTCGATGTCGAGAGCTTCGCCGAAGTGCCGGCCGATGACCTGCCGATGAACGCGATCGGTCTCGCGATGCTGCGGCTCGACCGGCCATTGGCCGTGCTGGACTATGCGGGGAGCCGCGAGCTCGGCGGTTTCATCCTGATCGAGCGGCTGAGCAACCAGACCGTCGCCTTCGGCTTCGTCGAGGAGTTGCGACCGGCGGCGCGGCTCGGGGCAGGTGCCACAGGGCAGGAAACGAGCCTGCCGCTACGCTTGCGCCGTGCGCTCGCGCACGAGGTCGGCCGGCCGGGCTCGGCCCAGCGCCGCGCCTTCGCGAGCGGCCTGAGCTGGCGGGCCGGGTCGAGCCTGATGCTGGCCGGGGCGACGATCGCGCTCGGCGCCTCTGGCGGCGTCGCGGCGACGCTGGCGGTCGGCGATTTCGTCCTGCGGCCGCTGGCCCACCGCGCGCATAAACGGCTCTGGCGCCGAGAGGGAGTTGGCGAACTGCAGGATGGGGCGGGGATCTGAGATTCTTCTGCGCGCCCCATTTTTCCTGTCATCCCGGGCGAAGCGCAGCATAGATCCGGGACCCATGCTGGAGCATCATGCGGACAGGCTCAGGCATGGATCCCGCATCGGCGCGGCCTTGCCGCTTGTCCGGGATGACCGTCCTGGAGAGGGTGCTGGATCAGGCCGGTCTTCAGCCAGCCAGCACGGCCGTGGCCTCGATCTCGACCATCGCCTCGGGCTCGACCAGCGCAGAGACGGCGACGACCGCCATGGCCGGGAAATGCCGGCCGAGATGGGCGCGGTAGACCGGTCCGAGCTCGGCGAGGCAGCCGCGATAGGCCTCGATATCGGTGACGTACCAGGTCAGGCGCATGATGTCGGTGACCTCGCCGCCGCCGGCCTCGACGACGGCCTTGATATTGGCGAGCGTCTGGCCGACCTGGCCGAGGAAATCCCTGGCGAAGACGCCGTTCACGTCCCAGCCGACAAGGCCGCCCGTGGTCAGGACCTTTCCTTGCGCGATCATGCCGTTGGCATAGCCGCGCGGCTGCGGCCAGCCCTCCGGCAGGACGGGGCGGGGCTTGCGCGTGGCGAGGTCGGAGGGCGGCGCACCGCTGGACATGGCGTCTTCCTGCAATGGTCTGGTCTTCAGGATGCGTCGGCGGCCTCGGCCCGGGCCATCTCGCGCAGCGCGAAACGCTGCAGCTTCCCGGTAGGCGTCTTCGGCAGGCTTGTCACGAAGGCGATGGCGCGCGGGTATTTGTAGGGCGCGATCGTCGCCTTGACGTGCTCCTGCAGCGTCTTCGCCATCGCCGCGTCGGCAGTGAATCCGGGCCGCAGCAGGACATAGGCCTTGACGATCTGGCCGCGATCCGGGCAGGGCGCGCCGACGACGCCGCATTCGGCCACCGCCTCGTGCGCTATGAGGCAGGCCTCGACCTCGGGGCCGGCGATGTTGTAGCCGGCCGAGACGATCATGTCGTCGGAGCGGGCCTGGTACCAGAAATAGCCGTCGGCATCGCGCAAATAGGTGTCGCCGGTGATGTTCCAGCCATTCTCGACATAGCGAGCCTGGCGGCTGTCGGCGAGATAGCGGCAGCCGGTCGGCCCGCGCACGGCGAGGCGTCCGGGCGTTCCGTCGGGCACTTCCTTGCCCTCCTCGTCGACGATCCTGGCCTCGTAGCCAGGGACCGGCAGGCCGGTCGCGCCCGGCCGAATCTTGTCGCGCGGTGCGCCGATGAAGATGTGCAGCATCTCGGTCGCGCCGATGCCGTCCATCAGCGGCAGCCCGGTCTTGGCCTGCCAGGCCTCGAAGGTCGCCTTGGGCAAGGTCTCGCCGGCCGAAACGCAGATCCGCAGGGAGGAGAGGTCGCGCCCCTCGGCCTGGGCGAGCATGGCGCGATAGGCGGTCGGCGCTGTGAAGCAGACGCTGGCCCGGTCCTGCTCGATCGCGGTCGCAAGATCGGCTGGCGCGGTCTTCTCGGGCAGGACGATGGCTGCGCCGATGCGCAACGGGAACAGCACGATGCCGCCGAGGCCGAAGGTGAAGGCAAGCGGCGGCGAGCCGATGAAGCGATCATCCGGCGAGGCCTGCAGCACCCGCGCGCCATAGCTGTCGCAGATCGCCAGGAGGTCGCGCTGGAAGTGCATCGTGCCCTTGGGCTCTCCGGTCGTGCCGGAGGTGAAGGCGATCAGGCAGACATCGTCCTGCGCCGTGTCCGCGGCGGCGAACGCCTCGTAACCGGGCTTCGCCATCAGGGCTTCGAGCGCGCCGTCTCCCCATGACACAATGGTCGAGAGTTCCGGCGCAAGCGATTGAGCAGAATTGAGATCGGCGACCACGCGATGGTCGCAGAGGGCAAGCGCGATCTTCGCCTTGCGGATCGGGTAGAGCAGTTCGCCGGTGCGCAGCATCGGCATCGTCGCGACGGCAACGCCACCGGCCTTGAGCACGGCGAGATAGGCGGCGACCATCATCGGCGTATTGGCGGCACGCAGCAGCACCCGATGGCCGGGGATGAGGCCGAGATCGTGGGTGAGCGCATTGGCGATGCGGTTCACCGTCTCGGCGAGCTGCACATAGCTCCAGGTTTCGCTCGGTCCGATCACGGCGAGGCGGTCGCCGCGTCCCTCGGCGACATGACGGTCGACCAGCTCGGTGACCACGTTCAGCCGCTCGGGATAGCTCAGCCCGGCGGCTGCGAGGTCGAGACGCGGCCAGCTTTCGCGCGGCGGCAGGTTGTCCCGCGCAAAGCTGTCCACATGTCCCGACCGCAAGAGATCTGCGGTACCCATCTCGTTCCCCTGGCTTCGTCTGTCTTGTCCGCAGCCCTCATCTTGAGGAGCGCCCCCCAGGAGCACGTCTCGAAGAATGCTCCGGTTGGTTCCGGAGTCTCCCCGATCATCCGTCGGGACGCCGCTTTCGCGGCTCCTCAGGATGAGGGCTGGAGCTAGATCTTGCCCTTGTTCTGTCCGTCGATGTTTTTCAGCAGGTCCCGCGCGATCACGATCTTCTGGACCTCGCTGGCGCCTTCGTAGATCCGCAGCGCCCTGATCTCGCGGTAGAGCTCCTCGACCTTGACGCCGCGCGTGACGCCGAGCCCGCCATGGATCTGCACGGCGCGGTCGATGACCCGCTGGGCGTTCTCGGTGGCGACGAGCTTGGCGAGCGCAGCCTCGCGGGTGACGCGGGGCGCGCCTCGATCCTTGGTCCAGGCGGCGCGGTAGACCAGCAGCGCCGCCGCATCGACCTCCGCCGCGCTGTCGGCGATGGCGGCCTGCGAAAGCTGGAGGTCTCCGAGCGTGCCGCCGAACAGCTTGCGGCCGTTCGCGTGGCTCACCGTCTCGTGCAGGGCGCGCCGCGCGAAGCCGAGCGCGGCGGCGCCGACCGTCGAGCGGAAGATGTCGAGCGTCGCCATCGCGACCTTGAAGCCGTCGCCCGGCCCGCCGATGCGGTTCTCGACGGGGATGCGGCAGGCATCGAAGCGCAAAGTCGCCAGCGGATGCGGCGCGATCACGTCGATGCGCTCGGTGACGCTGAGTCCCGGCGTGTCGGCCTCGACCAGATAGGCGGAGAGGCCGCGGGCGCCCGGCGCCTCACCCGAGCGTGCGAAGACGACGTAATGGTCGGCGATGCCACCATTCGAGATCCAGGTCTTCTCGCCGTCGAGGCGGATATGCGTATTGCCGTCCGGCGTCGCCGATGTCGCCATCGCAGCGACGTCGGAGCCGGCTTCCTTCTCCGAGAGCGCGAAGGCGGCGATGCGCTTGCCGTCGCGCACGCCGGGCAGGATGCGCTGCCGCATCGCCTCGCTGCCGGCGATCGAGATCGAGCCGGTGCCGAGGCCCTGCATGGCAAAGGCGAAATCGGAGAGGCCGTCACGGGCGGCGAGGATCTCGCGGGCAAGGCAGAGCGTGCGGACATCCAGCGCGGCGTGCAGCCCGCCATGGGCGGCCGGAACCGTGGCACGCAGGAAGCCGGCCTCGCCCAGCGCCTTCACGCGGGCGCGGCAGGCGGCGTCGACATCGTCATGCGGCAGGCCGGGCAGGGTCGCATCCGCCCAGGCCGCGAGCTTCCCGGCGAAGTCGCGGTGGTGCGGCTCGAAGAAGGGCCAGTCCAGCGTATCCCCGAGCGAGACCATGTCAGTTGCCCTCGAAGACCGGCTTCTGCTTGGCGGCGAAGGCGTGGTAGGCGCGGGCAAAATCCTCGGTCTGCATGCACAGCGCCTGAGCCACCGCTTCCGCCTCGATCGCGGATTCCACCGACATCGCCCATTCCATCTCGAGCATGCGCTTGGTCATGGCGTTGGCGAAGGTCGGGCCGTCCGCGAGCTCGGCGGCGAGCGCCTGGGCGTCCGCCAGAACGTTCTCGCGGGCGACGAGCCGGTTGAGGAAGCCCCAGCGCTCGGCCTCGTCGCCGCGCAGGATGCGGCCGGTGTAGAGCAGCTCGGCAGCGCGGCCCTGGCCGACGATGCGCGGCAGCATCGCGCAGGCGCCCATGTCGCAGCCGGCGAGGCCGACGCGGTTGAACAGGAAGGCGACCTTGGTCTCGGCGGTGCCGAGGCGCAGGTCGGAGGCCATGGCGATGATCGCGCCGGCGCCGGCGCAGATGCCGTCGATCGCGGCGATGATCGGCTGCGGGCAGGCACGCATCGTCTTGACCAGTTCTCCGGTCATGCGCGTGAACTTCAGAAGGTCCTTGGTCTCCATCGCGACCAGCGGCCCGATGATCTCGAAGACGTCGCCGCCCGAGGAGAAATTGCCGCCGGCGCCGGTCACGACGATGGCCTTGATATCCTCTTCCTTCTGCGCCGCGAGGAAGAAGTCCGCGAGCTCGCGATAGCTCTCGAAGGTGAGGGGGTTCTTCTTCTCCGGCCGGTTCAGCGTCACGGTCGCAACCTTTCCGGCGACCGAAAGCTGGAAATGCTGCGGCGTGAAACCGGCGAGCGGCAGGGTCACGGGGTTGGCGCTGGTCATGTCTGGTCTCCCGCCGGATCAGGCGTGCCGCTCTGGCGGCGGCCGATGGCGTTGTGCAGCGAGGCCTTGGTGCGGCCGAGCAGATGGAAGAGCTGCGCCGTCTCGGCAGGCTCGAGCCCGGCGAAGAGCTCGGCGATCCAGTCCTCGTGCCGCTCCGCCATCGCCTTGAAGGCCCGGCGGCCCTGGGCGGTCAGCGTCAGCACCTGCACGCGTCGGTCCTGGGCGGCCGGGCGCTTGTCGACCAGCCCGTCAGCGAGGAGGCCCGCGACGACGGCGGTGACATTGCCGTTCGAGACCATCAGGCGCTGCGAGACCTCGCCGACCGTCATGCCGGTGGTCGATTTTTCGAGCTGGGCCATCAGGTCGAAGCGCGGCAGCGTCGTCTTGAAGTCCTCGCGCAGGCGGGTGCGGATCTCGCTCTCGATCAGGGTCGAGCAGGTCAGGAGCCGGAGCCAGAGGCGCAGCTCGTCCTTGTGGTCGCCGGGGCGCTCGCTCGCCTTGGTCTCGCGGTCGAGCATGAGGGCATTGACGGGGATTTCCATGCTCAGAACTCCCCGCCATTGATCAGGAGGGACTGGCCGGTGATGCCGCGGCTTTCGGGCTGGCAGAGGTTGAGCACGCTCGCCGCGACCTCTTCGGGGGTGATCAGCCGGCCCTGCGGATTATCCTTCACCAACTGCGCCAGCGCATCCTGCGCCGTCACGCCGGTCTTGCCGGTGATCGTGGCGATGCTGCCGGCAACCATGTCGGTATCGGTATAGCCGGGGCAGATGGCGTTGACGGTGACGCCGCTGCGGGCGGTTTCAAGCGCAAGCGAACGGACCAGCCCGACCACAGCGTGCTTGGCTGCGACATAGGCGGAAACATAGGGGTAGCCGCGATGCCCGGCGGTCGAGGCGATCGCGATCAGCCGGCCGGAGCCGCGCTCCAGCATCGCCGGCAGGGTCGGGCGGAAGCTGTTGACCGTGCCGACGAGATTGATCTCGACCATGCGCCGGAACAGGGCGGCATCGCTCTTGCGGAAGGGGGAGGTCTCGACCGCGCCGGCATTGGCGACGACGATGTCGAAAGGCTTCTCGGCCGAGAGTTCCGCCAGGGCCCGGGCCATTGCGGCCTCGTCGGTGACGTCGACGGTCGCGGCCCGGTCGGCCTCGCCAGCGTCCAGAACCTGCTGCAGGATGGTGGCGTTGCGACCGATGATCGAGACCCGGACGCCGGCATGGTGAAGCGCCGCGGCGATCGCGCGGCCAATGCCGCGTCCGCCGCCGCTCACCAGGGCATGCTGTCCCGCCAGAGTCGATGCCATGAAGCCGCCACTCCCGTCTTGCGGGTCAATATATTTTAGGTCTGAAGCATTTTGCAAGAGACTGGAGGGATGCCGGACCCATCGTGATTGGAATTAAGAAATGAACTTATTTTGCAGTGCCTTGAGTCTCCTGTGCGACGGCGTTTCGCGCCGGCGCCCTTGACCTTTCGCGTTCCTGTTGAAAGAAAATTATTTCAGACCTAAAATAACTCGGTCAGCTTGCGGAGAGGCGTCATGCGCATTGCGGTGGTGGGCGGCGGACCGGCGGGGCTCTATTACGCGCTCCTGATGAAGCGCGATTGGCCGGCGCTCGACGTCACGGTGTTCGAACGCAACCGCCATGACGACACGTTCGGCTTCGGCGTCGTCTTCTCCGACCAGACGCTCGATCTGTTCAAGGCGGCGGATCAGCCGAGCTATGAGGCGATCGTCTCGCGCTTCGCCTATTGGGACGACATCTCGATCCATTTCAAAGGCACGCAGCAGCGGATCTCGGGCAATGGCTTCTGCGGCTGCTCGCGGCGCACCCTGCTGATGCTGCTGCAGGAGCGGGCGCGGCAGGTCGGCGTCGCGCTGCGCTTCACCGAGGAGGTCGTCGACATTGCCGCGTTGAAGCGCGATTACGACCTCGTCGTTGGAGCCGACGGCATCAACAGCCGCATTCGCGAGGGCGATCGCGAGCGCTTCGCGCCCGAGGTCGATCTGCGGCCGAACCGCTTCGTCTGGATGGGCTCGACCCGGCCCTTCGACGCTTTCACCTTCTTCTTCAAGGAGACGCGGCACGGCGTCTTCATCGCGCATTGCTACCAGTACGAGGCGGGGCAATCGACCTGGGTGCTGGAGACCGACCCGGAGACCTTCGCCCGCGCCGGACTCGAGGCCATGGACGAGGCGGGCTCGGCTGCCTTCCTGGAGAATGTCTTCGCCGAGGAGCTTCAGGGCCATCGGCTGATCACCAATCGCTCGCTCTGGCGGCAGTTCCCGATGATCCGCTGCCAGAACTGGGTGGTCGACAATGTCGTGCTGCTCGGCGACGCCAAGGCGACCGCGCATTTCTCGATCGGCTCCGGCACCAAGCTCGCCATGGAGGATGCGATCGCGCTGCACGGCGCCTTCCGCAGGACCGGGCTCGACGTGAAGGCGGCGCTCGCTTCCTTCGAGGCGACACGACGCGAGGAGGTCGAGAAGACCCAACACGCGGCCGATGTCTCGCTGGTCTGGTTCGAGCAGCTCGAGCGCTTCTGGGATTTCGAGCCGCTGCGCTTCGCCTTCGGGCTGATGACCCGCTCCAAGGCGATCACCTATGACAATCTCGCCTTGCGCGCACCGGAATTCGTCGCGGCCGTCGACAGGCTCGTCGCTGAGGATCTCGGCGCGGACCAGGCGGTGCGACGGGACGGTTCGCCGGTGCCGCCGGCCTTCCAGCCCTTCCGGATGCGCGAGATGCAGGTCGCGAACCGCTTCGTCGTCTCGCCGATGTGCCAGTACTCGGCGCAGGAGGGCCTGCCGGGCGACTGGCACCTCATGCATTACGGCGCCCGCGCCATCGGCGGGGCGGGGCTGGTCTTCACCGAGATGACCTGCGTCTCGGCCGATGCCCGGATCACGCCCGGCTGCGCGGGGCTCTACAGCGACGAGCAGGAGGCGGCCTGGAAGCGGATCGTCGACTTCGTGCACGCCAATTCGGCGGCGAAGCTCTGCCTCCAGCTAGGCCATGCCGGGCGCAAGGGCGCGAGCAAGCTGATGTGGGACGGCATGGACCGCCCTCTGGAAGAGGGCGCCTGGCCAATCCTCTCCGCCTCGCCATTGCCCTATTATCCCGAGAGCCAGGTTCCGCGCGAGATGACGCGGGTCGACATGGACCGGGTCCTGGCCGATTTCGTGCTGGCGGCCGAGCGTGGCCTGCGCGCCGGATTCGACATGCTGGAGCTGCACTGCGCCCATGGCTATCTGCTCGCCAGCTTCCTTTCGCCCCTGACCAACCGGCGCAGCGACGCCTATGGCGGCCCGCTCGAAAACCGGATGCGCTATCCGCTTGAAGTCTTTGCCGCGCTTCGCGAAACCTGGCCGGCCGACAAGCCGATGTCAGTCCGCATCTCGGCGACCGACTGGCAGCAAGGCGGCATCAGCGCCGAGGACGCGGTGGCGATCTCGGAGGCGTTCGCAGCGGCTGGCTGCGACCTCGTCGACGTCTCGACCGGGCAGACCACGCCCAAGGCCCGGCCGCATTACGGCCGCATGTTCCAGACCCCGTTCTCCGATCGCATCCGCAACGAGGCCGGTGTCGCGACGATGTGCGTCGGCGCGATCACTTCGGCCGACCAGGCCAACACCATCGTCGCGGCCGGCCGGGCCGATCTCGTGGCGCTTGGGCGTCCACATCTGGCGGACCCCTCCTTCGTGCTGCGCGCGGCCGCCTGGTACGAGGCTGATGTCGCCCAGCCGGTCCAGTACCTGCCCGGCAAGGACCAGTTGATGCGCAACACGCCGCGCGAGCGCGAGGAGCTGCGCGAGCTCAAGCTCAAGGCAAAGCCTAGCCGCCATGGCGAGGGCGCAGTCGCGGCGCAGCCGGCCCGGGCCGCGGAATAACGCGGAACCTCGCGGCCTGCCGGTGGGTTGTCGTCCGAAGCTCATTTCGGATGATGGGAGGCAAGGCCATGGCACGAGGCCGCACTGGAACGACCGTACTCGCACTGCTCATCGGTTTCGCGCTCGGCGCAGGCCAGACTTTCGCCCAGACCACAACGCCGGCCCAGCCTTCGACCACGCCGAGTCCACCCGAGCAGCCCGGTGTGGGTCCGCAGACGACCCATCCCACCCAGGTCGACAAGGGGCAGAACATGATCCTGCCCTCGGCTGGGCAGGCGGGCCAGTCGGCAGCGCCAACGATGGTGTATGACTGCGAGAAGAAGCCTCAGGACTGCACTACCCCGACTAACCCAGGCGATCAGGCTGACAAGCCGGCATTGTCGCCGCCCCCGGCCGGAGCGCCGCCTGCGAAGCCATAGAGTTCATTGCGTTCTTGCAATGTACGATTGTCGCGGGCCCGGGTTTATGGCGTAGCGGCAATGCCTATCTTGGTGGCGACCGATGCAACAGCGTGCGTCGCCGAAAAGGTGACGCCGCCAGGATAGGGGCTCACGCCATGCAACTCACAGGCATCCACCACGTCACCGCGATCACCGCGCAGGCCGCGCAGAACCACCGCTTCTATGTCGAGACGCTCGGCCTGCGGCTGGTCAAGAAGACCGTCAACCAGGACGACACCTCGGCCTATCACCTGTTCTATGCCGACGGTGCCGGCTCGCCCGGCACTGATCTGACCTTCTTCGACTGGCCGACGGCTCCGGCGCGGCGCGGCACCCATTCGATCGTCCGCACCGCCCTGCGCGTCGCGAACGAAGCCTCGCTCGAATGGTGGCGGCAGCGGCTTTCGGCGGCGGGCGTCGCGGTCTCGGACATCGTCACGATCAATGGTCGGGCGGCGCTCGATTTCGAGGATCCCGAGGGGCAGCGCCTGACGCTCGTCGCGGATGGCGGCGAGATTCCCTTCGCGGTCTGGGAGAAGAGTTCGGTTCCGGCCGAGCACCAGATTCGCGGGCTTGGGCCGGTGACGATCTCCGTGCCGCAGATCGAGCGCACGGAACTCGTGCTGACCAAGCTTCTCGGGCTGGAGCGGGCCTCGAACTACCAGCACGCGCCGCATGCTTCCGGGGACATCCACGTCTTCAAGATCGGCGAGGGTGGCCCTGCCGCGGAGCTGCACGTCGCGGTCGAGCCCGGCCTGCCGCAGGCCCGCGAAGGGGCGGGGGGCGTGCATCATCTGGCGCTACGGACGCCGAGCTTCGGCGAATACGACGCCTGGGCCGAGCGGCTGCGGGAATCCGGCTATCCCAATAGCGGGCCGGTCGATCGGTTCTACTTCCGCTCGCTCTATCTGCGCGAGCCGAACGGCATCCTGATCGAGATCGCCAGCGACGGCCCGGGCTTCGCCACCGACGAGCCGGCCGAGACCATGGGCGAAGCCCTGTCGCTGCCGCCCTTCCTCGAAGCGAAGCGGGCGGCGATCGAGGCTGGGCTGAAGCCGCTCTAGCACTGTCCCGAACGGGCTGGTGCACCTGCCGTCGGCGGGTGCACCGGCCTTTTCGTTGCCGGATGTCGCGTCGATTTTTTTCGTTGCGATTCATCCAGGATTAACCAAGCGCGCGCTCAATGAAGGCACGAGGTTGGGCGCTTCCCGAAACCACGGATCGGCCGGCAACGCCCTGATCGCTGGATAAGCGACGGGTGTCGTCACTGGGTCCTGGCGGCGTGCTCATGTGTCCCGAGGCGTTGCGTATGCGTTATTCGAACAGGTCGACCGGCTATGCCTATAGCCTCGGGCGTCGGCGCCGCTCCGGTCCGTTCCTGCGGCTAGCCATGCTGTTCGCGATCGGCGGGGCTGCCGCCGCAGGTGTTTCGTTCTGGCAGGGCACGCGTGGCGAAGCCGGTGGTGCGCATGATGCGCCCACGCAGGTCGCTCGGACGTTGCCGGTCAAGGCTGCCGCTCCTGCGAGCGTCGCTGCGCTGCCAGTGCTACGACCCGGCTATGTCGCCGGCTATGTCGCGCGGCCGATGGCCGAAAGCCGGCCGCTTGCCGGAGGCTTCCAGTCAGCGAAGCCGGCGCCGAAGCTTGCCGCGCTCGATCCTGAGACGACCGGCTCGATCGCGCCGTCCACGGTCTCCAGCCCCGCGGTCGCGGCGATCCTGCCGCCTGTCCCGCCGGCAGCCGAGCCGGCACAGAAGATCGCCCTGATCAGCCCCTTGCCGGTGCCGCGCCCGTCCGATCTCAAGCTCCCGTCGGTGCCCGAGCCGCGTGCCGCGGCCCGCAGCGCCTCGCGCCGGAGCAAGGATGTCGCCGCCGCGGCCGAGCCGCCCGTCGACAACCGGTCCTTCCTCGAGAAGATTTTCGGCGCGAGGACGCCGACCACCGGCACGCAGCTCGCCTATGCCGCCCCGCAGGACGATATCTCTGGGCGTCGCGGCAGCGGCCTGACGGTGGCGCCCGAGCCGGCCCCGGCGCCATCTCCGATGGCTTCGCCGATGAGCGTCGGCCCCAAGACGGCGGTCTACGACATCAGCGCCCGCACGCTCTATCTGCCGAATGGCGAGCGGCTCGTGGCGAATTCCGGCCTCGGCGAGAAGATGAACGATCTGCGCTATGTCCATGTGCGGATGCACGGGCCGACGCCGCCGCATGTCTATACGCTGACCGAGCGCGAGGCGCTGTTCCATGGCGTGAGGGCGATCCGGATGCATCCTGTCGGCGGCGCCGGCAAGATCTTCGGCCGCACCGGCCTCCTGGTGCACAGCTACCTGCTCGGCCCGCGCGGCGACTCCAATGGCTGCGTCTCGGTCAAGGACTATGACCGTTTCCTGCAGGCTTTCCTGCGCGGCGAGATCACGCGGCTCGTCGTGGTGCCCGGCCGGGGCTGATCGGCAGCTGATCGGATCGTGAACCGCGAAGGCGCGGTTCTTCCATGGGCAGGGCGACGCCGGGCGGTATAGTCCCCGGCAGCCGCCAGAAGCCATGGGGAGCCGATCCATGACGCGTCTCAGCCTTCTTTCGCCGATTTCCCGCCGCAGCCTGGTCTGGCTGACGCTGGCTGGAACCATGCTGGCCGGCGCGCCGGTCATCGCCCATCACGGCTGGTCCTGGGCCGAAGGCGAGCAGATGGAGCTGAAGGGCACGATCCGCAGCATCGCGATGGCGCCGCCGCATCCGATGCTGATGGTCACCGCCGCCGACGGCAAGGTCTGGCAGGTCGATCTCGGCAATCCCAACCAGACCGAGCGCTCCGGCTTCACCGGCACGACCGCCAAGGCGGGCGATGCGGTGACCGCGATCGGCAACCGGCATCTCGACAAGAGCAAGGCGCATATGAAAGCGGTCCGGATCGTGCTCGCCGGCAAGAACTACGACATGTATCCGGAGCGGATCCGCACGAACTGACGCTGCCGATGGATCTCGTCGCCGGCCTTGAGGCCTGGCCGGGTGCCGTGCTGATCCGGCAGTCCGGCACGGCCTATCTCTTCGTCAACGCTGCCCATATCCTCGGGGTCGGCCTGCTCGTCGGCGCGGTCCTGCCGCTCGACCTGCGGCTGCTCGGCTTTTTCCGTGCCGTGCCGCTGGCGGTGATCGGCGCCTTCCTGATGCGCGCCGCCGCCTTCGGACTGGCGCTGGCGCTGGCGACGGGGTTCTGGCTGTTTACCGTCAAGCCGGACGAGTATCTCGCCAATGAGGCCTTCCTCTGGAAGTTAGGGTTGCTCGTGCTCGCCATCGCCAATATCGGGCTGCAGCATGCCGGCGGCTACCGCAGGGCGCTCGCGGACGGCACGGTGACGGGCGCAATGCGTTTCCGGGCGGCGGTCTCGGCGACGCTCTGGCTGGCGACGCTGCTGGCCGGGCGCTGGATCGGATTTCTGTAGGAGGCGGGATGGCGAGGTTGCGGACCGGGGCAGGAGGGCTCCCGATTGCGGGCATGTTCGCTCTGCTGCTCGTCTCGGCGATGCCGGCGAATGCCGAGGTGCGCTTCGGCAGCAATGTCCGCATCGGCGGGCACGACGCTTCCAACCAGCGCTTCGACCGCCGGAATCGCGGCGTCTATCACCTCTACCGAGGCAAGCCGCGCAACCCGGGCTGCAACTGGCGCCCTGACGGCCGGGGTGGGCGGGTCAAGATCTGCCATCTGCAGCGCATAGGGCGGCGCTGACCGGGCAGCTTTGCGCAAGGCTCATCGCCGATCTCGCGGGCTTTGGTTTGGGGTCGGGCAGCAGCGATGGTGCCGCCCGACCGGCGCTTCAGTTTCAGAACTCTTCCCAGCCGGCGTCGCCGCCGCGCGCATTGGCGACCTTGCGGGCCGAGGCGGGCGCAGGGATCGCTGTCGGGCGCTCCCGGCGAGGCGCCGGCTGATGCTCGGCAAAGGCGGCTTCCGCCAGCCTGCGCAGCCGTTCCGGCTCAGGGGCGCCGATCGGCTCGATGACGACCGACTGGCACGCCCCGCTGCCGGAGCCCGCGCTCGTCCGGAAGCCGGAGACAAGGGCATTAAGCTCACCGATCTTGCTCGACAGCGCGCTGGCCGAGGCAGCGCTCTGTTCGGCCAGCGCCGCGTTCGCTTGTGTCATCTCGTCCATATGGGCCACCGTCTGGCTCATCTCCTCGATGCCGTTGGCCTGCTCGTTCGAGGCGGCGGCAACATCCGAGACGGTGGCCTGAACGTTCTGCGACGCGGCGACGATGCGGGTCAGCGCGTCACCGGCCTGGCGAACCAGCTTCACGCCGGCCTCGACCTCGGTGTTGGAGGACGAGATCAGGCCCGAGATATCCTTGGCGGCCTCGCCGGAGCGCTGCGCGAGCGTGCGGACCTCGGACGCGACCACGGCGAAGCCCTTGCCGGCATCGCCGGCCCGTGCCGCCTCGACCGCCGCGTTCAGCGCCAAGAGGTTGGTCTGGAAGGCGATGTCGTCGATGACACGGGTGATGTCGGAGATCTTCTTCGAGGCCTGCTCGATGCGCTCCATGGCCGAGACGGCCTCGGTGACGATGTTGCCGCCGGCCTGCGCGACCTGCATGGCCTCGCCGGCCTGGCGCACGGCCTGCTGGGCGGCCTGGGCCGCAGCCTTGACCGAGGCCGCGAGCTCCTCGGTCGTCGCGGCGCTCTCTTCCAGCGAGGAGGCCTGTTCCTCCGTGCGCTTCGACAGGTCGTCGGAGCCCGTGTTGATCTCGCGGGCCGAAAGGCCGACATCGGCCGACATCGCCTGGATGGTGCTGACCGTCGAGGACAGACGCGCCATCGTCTCGTTGATCGCGTCCTTCAGCTCGGCGAAGCGGCCGCGATAGGCGGTCGGGACCTGCTGGGTCAGATCGCCGGCAGCCAGCGCCTGCAGCGCCGCGACGAACTCGGTCGTGGCGTTGTCGACCACGGTGTTGATCTCGTTGATGCCTTCGACCAGCTGCTGCATCTGTGCGTCGCCATCGTCGATCTGCAGCCGCGCCGAGAAATCGCCGGCAGCGGCCGCGGTGACGACCTCGCCGACATCCGACACCACCGAGGCCATCGCGTCGGCGGAACGAATGCGCGCCGCGGAAGCCTCGCGCTCCTTTTCCTGCAGCAGCGCGACCTGCTCGGTGCTCTCGCGCAGCACGGAAACTGCCCGCGCCATCTCGCCGATCTCGTCGCGGCGCGCGGTGTGGGGAACCTCGATCCGGGTGTCGCCCGCGGTCAGGCGAGTCATCGTTCCCCCGAGATCGACGAGGGGGCGGATGATCGAGCGCCGGGAGAAGATGAGCGCGCCTGCAATGGCGCCACCAAGCACCAGGATCAGCGCTGTCGGCAGCCAGATCCGCACCTGCGCCGAGAAAGCGCTGGACTCTGTATCAAGCTCATTGGCGCGCGTCTCGTTGAAGCTGCTGAGCGAGGTCAGCTCTTCCTGAAGTGCGGCGCGGTTCTTCCTGCTCGCATCGCTGTTGCCCCAGGCTTCGGCGGCGCGGGCCGAAATCTCGCGGACCAGGCGCGTCGTTTCCGTGCGGATGGCGATGAACTCGGCGATGAGCCCGCTGACCTTTTCCATGCGCTCGCTCTCGCTGGAGGGCATGATCTCGGCGAGGTCCTTGCGGCGCTGCTCGACATTGAACAGTCCGGCCTCCACCGTCGTCGCCGCGATGCCCGCCAGATGCGGGTTTCGGGCGGTGTAGATGAGGTAGGAATCGGCGACGACGAGGTTGACCGCCACATTGAGCCGCTCGGCCGAGAGCGCGATATGGTTCTGCTGCGAGGAGCGTGTGTTCATCGTGTCGATGCGCGCCATCGCCAGCAAGGCGAAGCCGACCGCAACCAAGGCGCCGGTCGCGACAATCGCGATCAACCCCAGAATCTGGGTCCTGATGGATTTCATGCTGTTCCCCTGCGCCGTCGTTTTGATTGCGGCGACGCAGGGTAACCTAGGGTTTTGAATGCAGCGTTAACTGCACTCCGCCCGGTCGAGACTAGTCCTCGGTCTTGGCGGTCTTCTTGGTTGCGCTGGCCTTCTTGGGCGTCGCAGTCTTCTTGGCTGTGGTGCTCTTCGCCTTTGCCGGCGCCTTGGCGGCCGCAGGCTTGGCGCTTGCCTTCGCCTTGGTCTTGGTGCCGCCGCCCGCTGCCGCCTTGGCATTGACCAGCTCGATGGCCTGCTCGGGCGTGATCTCCTCCTGCGTCATCGACTTCGGCAGGGTGGCGTTGACCTTGCCCCAGTTGACGTAGGGCCCGTACTTGCCGGCGCGCACCACCATCTTGCCGCCGGAGGGATGGTCGCCGAGCTCACGGCCGGGCGCGGCCGCAGCGCCGAAGCGCCGGCCGCCGGCGCCGCTTTCCTTGGCGACGATCAGGTCGATGGCGCGGTTGGCGCCGATGTCGAGGATGTCGTCGTCCTTGTCGATGTTGGCGTAGGTCTTGCCGTGCTGGACGTAAGGCCCGTAACGGCCGATGCCCGCAAGGATCGGCTCGCCGCTCTCCGGATGGCGCGCAACCTCACGGGGGAGCGAGAGCAGCGCGAGCGCCTTCTCGAGTGAGAGCGTTGCGGCATTCTCGCCCTTGGGCAGGCTGGAGCGCTTCGGCTTCTCGCCCTCGCCGAGCTGGACATAGGTCCCGAAGCGGCCCTCACGGACGCTGACCTCGAGCCCGCTATCCGGATCGGTGCCGAGCACGCGCACACCATTGACCATCTGGCCGCCGCCTTCACCGGAGCCTTCGCCCTCGGCCGGCACGGTCAGTGGCCGGGTGAAGCGGCATTCGGGATAGTTCGAGCAGCCGACGAAAGCGCCGAACTTGCCGAGCTTGAGCGAGAGCGTGCCGGTGCCGCAGACCTGGCAGCGGCGCGGATCGCCACCGTCGGCGCGTGGCGGGAAGACGTAATCGCCGAGGATGCCGTTCAGCGAGTCGAGCACCTCGGTGACACGTAGCTCCTTGGTCTCGCCGATCGTCGCGGTGAACTCTTCCCAGAACTCGCGCAGCAGCGCCTTCCAGTCGATCTCGGCATTGGAGACGCGGTCGAGCTTCTCCTCGAGGCTCGCCGTGAAATCGAACTCGACATAGCGCTTGAAGAAGCTCTCCAGGAACGCCGTGACGAGCATGCCCTTGTCCTCGGGCACGAGGCGCTTCTTCTCGATGCGGACATATTCGCGGTCGCGCAGCGTTCCGAGCGTCGCGGCATAGGTCGAGGGACGGCCTATGCCGAGCTCTTCCATGCGCTTGACCAGGCTCGCTTCCGAGAAGCGCGGCGGCGGCTCGGTGAAGTGCTGGTCGGCGGCGATGGCACGCTTCTCCAGCGGGTCGCCGGCCTTCATCGGCGGCAGCTTCCTCGAATCCTCGTCTTCCTCGTCGTCTCGGCTCTCCTGATAGAGCGTCAGGAAGCCGTCGAAGAGCACGACCTGGCCGGTGGCGCGCAGTTCGAGATCGCGGGCGCCGACCTTGGCGGCGATGTCGACCGTGGTGCGCTCGATCGACGCGGATTCCATCTGGCTGGCGATGGTGCGCTTCCAGATCAGCTCATAGAGCTTGGCCTGCTCGGGCTCGAGATGGCGCGCGACCATCGCCGGCAAGCGGCCGAGATCGGTCGGGCGGATGGCTTCGTGAGCCTCCTGTGCGTTCTTCGCCTTGACCGTGTATTTGCGCGGAGCCTGCGGGACGTAATTGTCGCCGAACTCCTTGCCGATCACGCGGCGCGCCGCGGCGATCGCCGAGCCGTCCATGTCGACGCCGTCGGTACGCATATAGGTGATCAGGCCGACCGTCTCGCCGCCGATGTCGACGCCTTCATAGAGGCGCTGGGCCAATTGCATGGTGCGGGCCGGGGCGAGGCCGAGCTTGCGCGAGGCTTCCTGCTGCAGCGTCGAGGTCTGGAAGGGTGGCTGGGGGTGGCGCCTGACCGGCTTGGCCTCGACCTCGGCGACGCTGAAGGCCGCCGTATCGAGCGCGGCCTTGAAGGCGGCGGCTTCCTCGCCGGTGCCGATGTCGAGCCGGGTGATCTTCTTGCCGTCGGCGCCGCTGAGGCGGGCGTCGAAGGTCGCGCCGGTCCTGGTCGCGAGCGTCGCGGTGAGCGACCAGTATTCGCGGGCTCGGAAGGCCTCGATCTCGCGCTCGCGATCGCAGACCAGCCGCAGCGCCACCGACTGGACGCGCCCGGCCGAGCGGGCGCCCGGCAGCTTGCGCCAGAGCACGGGCGAGAGCGTGAAGCCGACGAGATAGTCGAGCGCGCGGCGGGCGAGATAGGCGTCGACCAGCGCCTGGTCGATCTGGCGCGGATTGGCGAGCGCGGTCTGCACCGCTTCCTTGGTGACGGCGTTGAAGGTGACGCGCTCGACCGGGATGCCCTTGATCGCGCGCTTCTGGTTCAGCGCCTCCAGAACGTGCCAGGAAATCGCCTCTCCCTCGCGATCCGGGTCGGTCGCCAGGATGATCTTCTCGGCGTTCTTGGCGGCCTTGGCGATCTCCGACACCTGCTTGGCACCGCGACCCTCGATCTCCCAGAGCATGGCGAAATCGTTCTCGGGATCGACCGAGCCGTCCTTGGCCGGCAGGTCGCGGATGTGCCCGAACGAGGCGATGACCTCGTAGTCGGAGCCCAGGTACTTGTTGATCGTCTTGGCCTTGGCCGGCGACTCGACGACGAGAAGCTTCATGATGCGGATACTCGATGAGACAGCCTCCGCCACCGCGCACCCGGCCGGGAAGGCGGCGGGCGCGGCAGGTGGAGGCTCCGAAGGTTCGGAATTTGCGCGCGAAAGTGGTTCAGCCCGTCGCCGCTGTCAAACTGCGATTGTGCTTTGCGTCAAGTGGGGAACGGGGTAGGGCGCTCCCGCAACCGCGAACTGGGCGGTGCAGCAGAAATGGGGGAGCGCCGATGTCCGTTCAAGTCCGCGTCAGCCGCGTCACCGCGCAGGATGTCCGCCGACGCAAATCGGGCGAGCCGATCGTCTCGCTGACCGCCTATACGGCGCCGATGGCGGCGCTGGTCGACGAGGTCGCGGATTTCATCCTGGTCGGCGACTCGCTCGGCATGGTGGTTTACGGGCTCGACAGCACGGTGCCTGTGACCCTCGACATGATGATCCTGCACGGACAGGCGGTGATGCGGGCGACACGGAAGGCGCTGATCGTCGTCGACATGCCGTTCGGATCCTATGAGGAGAGCCGCGAGCTGGCGCTGCGCAATGCGATGCGAATCCTCAAGGAGACCGGCTGCGGCGCGGTGAAACTCGAAGGTGGGCTGCGCATGGCCGAGACGGTGCGCTTCCTGGTCGAGCGCGGCGTGCCGGTGATGGGGCATGTCGGGCTGACGCCGCAGGCGGTGAACACGCTCGGCGGCTTCAAGGCGCAGGGGCGCGAGCGGGCGGAATGGCCGGCGATCCTGGCCGATGCCGAGGCGATCTCCGAGGCGGGAGCCTTTTCGCTGGTGGTCGAGGCCGTGGCCGAGCCGCTGGCGGCCGAGATCACAAAAAGGGTCGCGATCCCGACCATCGGCATCGGCGCCTCGGCCGCCTGCGACGGGCAGATCCTGGTGCTCGACGACATGCTTGGGCTGACCGGGCGCGTGCCGAAATTCGTCAAGACCTATGGCAGCCTCGCCGGGCAGGTGCGGGAGGCGGTGTCGGCCTATGCCGACGAGGTGAAGGCACGTCGCTTCCCCGGGCCGGAGCACGTCTATGCGGTGAAGGGCGAGTGAAGCTTCGCATGTCGGCAGGTGCCGGCGTGGAGATTGCTTGAGAAAGCCTGTGCAGCAGCCCGCGCGCCATCTTGCGCGCGGGTTGGGGCGCGCCTAAACAGCCTGCTTTAATGACCTCGCAAGCACCCCTCTATCCGCACCGCCATCTCCTCGGAATCGAGGGGCTTTCGCATCTGGATATCGAGGCGCTCCTCGACCGGGCCGACGCCTATGTGGCGCTGTCGCGACAGGTCGAGAAAAAGACCGCGACCCTGCGCGGCCGCACCCAAATAAACCTGTTCTTCGAACCCTCCACCCGCACGCAGGCCTCGTTCGAACTGGCGGGCAAGCGGCTCGGCGCCGACGTCATGAACATGTCGGTCGGCTCCTCCTCGGTGAAGAAGGGCGAGACGTTGATCGACACCGCGGCGACGCTGAATGCGATGCGCCCCGACATCCTGGTGGTGCGCCACCATGCGGCCGGCGCGGTGAACCTGCTCGCCCGCAAGGTCGGCTGCTCGGTGGTCAACGCCGGGGACGGCGCCCATGAGCATCCGACGCAGGCGCTGCTCGACGCTTTGACCATCCGCCGCAACAAGGGGCGGATCATGGGGCTGACCGTTGCGATCTGCGGCGACATCCTGCATTCGCGCGTCGCCCGCTCCAACATCATCCTGCTCAACGCCCTCGGCGCCAAGGTCAGGCTGATCGCGCCCTCGACCTTGCTGCCGGCCGGGGTCGAGCGCATGGGCGTCGAGGTCTTCCGCGACATGCGCAAGGGCCTTGAGGGCGCCGATATCGTGATGATGCTGCGTCTGCAGCTCGAGCGGATGAACGGCGCCTTCGTGCCGTCCCCCAAGGAGTATTTCCGCTATTTCGGTCTCGACCGGGACAAGCTCGAACTGGCGGCGCCCGACGCGCTGGTGATGCATCCCGGCCCGATGAATCGCGGCGTCGAGATCTCCTCGGAGGTCGCGGACGGCGCGCAGTCGCTGATCCGCGAGCAGGTCGAGATGGGCGTCGCGGTGCGCATGGCGGTGCTGGACGCGCTGTCCCAGCACCTGCCCAATGCCTGAGCCGTGGCGTGGTTCATCTCCCGCTTCTTCGGCTGGTCGCTCGGGATTCTGCGGCGTGCGCGCGCCTTCGTCGCGGCAATGTTCGGGTTTGGCGCCGCGATCTTCCTGGCCGCCGATCCGCGCTCGGCTACGAACTGGCTGATCGCCGCCGCCCTGGTTGCCGGAGCCTGTGCCTTCTGGCGGCATGTCGCGCGCATGGAGCAGGTCGCTCACGCGCAGACCGAATTGGTTCGCCGGCAGCGCCGGCCGCAAGGAGACCCCGATGACGCAGGCGCGTGACCTCGCCATTCTCGACGCCACGCTCGTCGATCCGGCGTCCGGCCGCGAGCAGCGCGGTTCCGTGCTCGTGCGCGAGGGCATGATCGCCTCGGTCGCCTGGGGCGAAGCTGCTCCGGCACTGCCGGAAGGGGCCGAGCGGATCGAGGGACGCGGCCTCGTCCTGGCGCCCGGCCTCGTCGACATGCGCGCCTTTCTCGGTGAGCCTGGCGCGGAGTTCCGCGAGACGCTCGGCACCGGCTCGCAGGCCGCTGCAGCCGGCGGCGTCACCACCGTGCTCTGCCGCCCTGACACCGACCCGCCGATCGACGATCCCTCGGTGATTGACTTCATCAAGCGCCGGGCCCGTGACAAGGCGATCGTCAACGTCCTGCCGTCGGCTGCGCTGACCAAGGGGCTCGCCGGCAAGGAGATCACAGAGTTCGGCCTGTTGCTGGAGGCCGGGGCGGTCGCGTTCAGCGATGGCGCGAAGGCGGTGCGCAACCCGCAGGTGATGCGCCGGGCGATGATCTATGGCCGGGACTTCGACGCGCTGCTGATCAACCATGTCGAAGACCCCGAGCTGCGTGGCGACGGGGTGATGAATCTCGGCGAGTTCGCCAGCCGCAAGGGCCTGCCCGGCATTCCGGTCGAGGCCGAGACGGTGATGCTCGAGCGTGACATCCGTCTCGCCCGGGCCACCGGGGCCCGCTACCACGCCGCGATGATCTCCTGCTCCGACTCGCTGGAGCTGATCCGCCGCGCCAAGGCGGACGGTCTCGCCGTCACCTGCGGAGTCTCGATCAACAATCTCTGCCTCAACGAGAACGATGTCGGCGAGTACCGCACCTTCTGCAAGGTCTCGCCGCCGCTGCGTCATGAGGACGAGCGCCTTGCCATGGTCGCGGGCATCGCGGAGGGGCTGATCGACGTGATCGTCTCCGACCACGACCCGCAGGATGTCGAGACCAAGCGCCAGCCCTTCGCCGAGGCGGCCAATGGCGCGCTCGGCATCGAGACTCTGCTTTCCGCGAGCCTTCGGCTGTTCCACGCCGGCCAGATCGATCTGCCGGCGCTTTTCGCCGCGCTGTCGGGCCGGCCGGCCGGGTTGCTCGGCCTCGATTGCGGCCGGCTCGTCGCCGGCGCGCCGGCGGACCTCATCCTGCTCGATCCTGATGCCCCCTTTGTCGTCGACAAGCGCAAACTGAAGTCGCGGGCCAAGAACTCGCCCTTCGACGAGGCGAGGCTGCAGGGCATGGTGCAAGTGACCATGGTCGGCGGCGTTGCGGTCTATCGTGGCGAACACGTCTGAAGGCCCGAAGCACCGCTGCCGCAGCAAGCATCCTGGCGGTCGCCATGCGAAAACCGGTTCCAACTTTCCGGAATCCTGCTCTAATCTCGCCCAAAGGGCAGGGGAGGCTCTATGGCTGACACGTTGACCTGGGCACTGTCGGGCCCGCAGGGCGCGATGGCCCTCGTCCTGGGCTATCTGCTCGGCTCGATCCCCTTCGGAATCATCCTGACCCGGCTCTCTGGCGGACCCGATCTGCGCAGCATCGGCTCCGGCAATATCGGCGCGACCAATGTGCTGCGCACCGGCAACAAGAAGCTCGCAGCGCTGACATTGGTCGGCGACATGCTGAAGGGCACGGCCGCGGTCGTGCTCGCCGGCTATCTGCTGGGCGGCAGGAATGCCGCGCTGGTCGCTGGTCTCGGCGCCTTCGTCGGGCATCTCTTTCCGGTCTGGCTCAGCTTCAAGGGCGGCAAGGGCGTCGCGACCTATCTCGGCATCCTGATCGGACTGAAATGGCCGATCGCGGTGACCTTCGCCGCGATCTGGCTCAGCATCGCCTATCTCAGCCGCTACTCCTCGCTGTCGGCGCTGGTCGCGACGCTGCTGACGCCGCTCCTGTTCTGGTTCTGGGTGCGAGACCCGCAGGCGGCCGCTCTGATGGCGATCCTCACCGTGCTGCTCTGGTTCATGCATCGCGAGAACATTGCGCGCCTGCTCGCGGGCAGCGAAGGCAAGATCGGCCAGAAGGGATAGAATCTCATGCCGGGCCCGGCTCTCGACGATCGGCAGCGCCTGGAATGGCTTCGCCTGATCCGCAGCGAGAGCATCGGTCCGCGCACCTTCCGCGCGCTGCTCAACCGTTTCGGTGGGGCCGCCGCGGCGCTCGACGCCTTGCCTGACCTCGCCCGCCAGGCCGGGAAACGCCTGAAGATCTGCTCGCCGGCAGAGGCCGAGCGCGAATTCGAGACGCTGGGGCGCCGCGGCGCGCGGCTGATTGCGCTGGGCGAAGCGGATTACCCGCTGCCCTTGCAGGCGATCGACTCGGCGCCGCCGCTGCTCACCGTCCAGGGCAATCCGTCCGTCCTGAACCGGCCCTGCGTCGCCATCGTCGGTTCGCGCAATGCGTCGGCGGCCGGGCTGAAGCTTACGGCGCTGCTCGCGCGGCAGCTCGGCGACGCCGGTTTCGTGGTCGTTTCCGGGCTGGCGCGCGGGATCGACACCGCTGCGCATGGGGCGAGCCTCGAAAGCGGCACCGTCGCGGTCCTGGCCGGCGGCCTCGACGAGGTCTACCCGCCGCAGAACCTGCCCCTGCTCGAACGTTTGTGCGAGCGCGGCGCGGCGGTCAGCGAGATGCCGATCGGCTGGGCGCCACGCGGACGCGATTTCCCTCGGCGAAACCGGCTGGTGTCCGGGCTGGCGCTCGGCACGATCGTCGTCGAAGCGGCGCGCAAATCGGGATCGCTGATCACGGCGAGTTTCGCCAATGAGCAGGGCAGGCAGGTTTTCGCCGTGCCGGGCTCGCCGCTCGATCCGAGGGCCGAGGGCGGCAATCACCTGATACGCGAAGGCGCGATCCTGTGTGCGGAAGCCGAGCATGTGATCGAGGTGCTGGGGCCTATGCTCGGGCGCAACGATCTGTTCGCCTCTCCGCCGCTGCTGGCGCGCGAGGAAGGAAGCGAGGCGGCGACCTCGCAGTCGCTTTGGGATGAGCTCGACCTGCCGGGTATCGGCGCGGCCCCCCGCCTGGACGCCGGGGCCTCGCGGACGGAGGCTGCCTTTCGAGCGCCGGATGCCGGAGATCGCAAGGCTCGGCTGCTCGGCCTGATTGGCGTCGCGCCCATCGGCCTGGACGATCTCGTCCGAGCCAGCGGCGATCCGGTCCGCGAGGTCAGCCGGACGATCTTCGAACTGGAGCTGGAGGGCGCCGTACAGCGCCATGCGGGCGGAGCGCTGTCGCGCCGCTTCTGAATCACGCCTGTGTGCGCCTGCCCGCCAGTTGCTGAGCTTCGCAGCTGCGTCGGGTTATCTCGGCCTCCAGCCGGGTCATGTCGATGAAGTAGGCCAGGCTGTCGAGCCGGGCAGCGCGCGCCATGACCGCGAGTTCCTGGCTCATCTCCTCGATATAGAGAGCAACTGAAAGTTGTGTAGCCGCGGGTGGGGTTGGAGTGGCTCGTGATCCATGCCGAATTACACCTGAATCACGCGGCACGCCTTCGCTTATCATATTGTTTTTAGGTTTTATTTTCGCGGTTTGTCGGCGCTTTTGTGAGGGCTGGCTCATCGAGTTTGGCTGCTTCTGACAATCATTCTGGCACAAGACTGTACGCCGATCATGACCTCGCCTTGCCTGAAATGCAATCTTTGCGTGCAGTCTTTCGGCCATGGAACCTTTCGGCAGCGGCGACGTTTATCTCCGTCCGCGATTGCTCCGGGAGGTTCAGGCGCAGCAACGAGCCTGGGCAGGTTTCCCCGACAGGGCGGATACTCTCTGAGAGGAGAAAACCATGTCTGAACTGGGAAAGAGGTGTCTCGTCGTAGCGGCCGCCGCTGCCTGCAGCCTCGTCGCTTTGACCACTGCCCCGGCGATAGCGGGGGAGCGCGGAGAAGCGCAGCTCGACAGAGGTCGTCTCGACACTGTGCCCGCAAACTACATGCAATATCGGCGTAACATGGTCTATGTAGAGCCCGGCTATCGTTCTCCTGCCGTTCGTACCTACACGCCGAGCCCCTATGCCTATCCGCCGGACAATATCCGGGATCCGGCGGGCGGAAGCTATGTCCAACGTTCCCCCGGTTACTTGGGCAGCAATGGCTACTATTATGTTGGTGGCCAGTATGTCGATAACATTCGCGACCCGGCGGGCGGAACCTATCTCCAGAAGCCCTATGTCTATTACCCCAACAATACTTGGGACCCTATGGGTCCAGGGTATCGTTGAGCTTTCGGTTCGGCCGCGTTCTCGCCGAACGGCGACAGCCCTTAGAAGGGCCTGATCGTGGCTGATCGAGATCGTGAAAGCGTCACCGCTTTCCGGCGGTGACGGCCTTTCGGGCAGTACACCACCCTGTTTGGTTCCTGCGAGTTTTGAGAAGGATGACAACTCCCCACCGATTTCGGCGCCCTCCGGCCAGCGCTGCGGTCTGCAGCGTCGGCTCAATGTCACGGCGATGACCGTCGGCGTCATGCCCGTCGGCATCGAGCAAGGTCCGCGTGACGGCCAGCGTCGAAAGGCGATTGTCCCAGAAAATGGTCGGCCGCGATTGGTTCAGCTGCCATTCACCGGCCCACCTCCAGATTCCACGGTACGGGCGGACACCCCGCCTAGAGGAGAGAGCCATGCTTGAATTTGGAAAGAGCCGCCTCGCCCTGACCGCAGCGCTGGCCGGTGGCCTGCTGGCAGCGACGATGGCACCGGCATCGGCCGAGCAGGGTCGCGCTGTTTCGTTCGACAAGAGCCGTCTCGACTCAGCACAGGCCGAGTACTCGCAGTATTATTACCGCCGCGGTTGGCGGGCCAATCGCGGCGCCGCCATTGCAGCAGGCGTCGGTCTCGGCGTCCTCGGCGCGGCGGCCATCGCGGCCAGCCGGCCGGCCTACGCGGAACCGGTCTATGGCTACGGGTACGGGTATGGGCCGCGCTATGTCTATGAGGAACCGGTCTATGTCGCACCGCGCCGCTATTACGCCCCGCGCTACTATGGCTACGGCTATGCTCCGGACAATATTCGCGACCCGGCCGGCGGCAGCTACCGCTGAGCACAAAGCTGGCACGAACTTGGCTTAGGCAGTTCTGCGTCAGCCAATCCGCTTGATCGATCGCCATCGCCTGCCGGCGGTGGCGATTCTTTTGCGGGCGCATGCCGTCATGGGGGAGGATGTGCCCTGCGACCTCGGAGCACGACGATGCCTTCTCGGCTGAAGTCGCCAGTCTGCGACCAGGCTATGCCCTGAGCTGCGGTCTATTCTTCTTCCGGCGCCAGCCGGGCCAACCTATCGAGCGCGCCCTGGAGGATATAGGCGGCGGCCATCTTGTCGACGACCGCCGCACGCTTGGCTCGCGAGGCGTCGGCATCGAGCAGGGTCCGCGTCACGGCGAGCGTTGAAAGGCGTTCGTCCCAGAAGACGATCGGAAGCGATGTCAGCGGTGACAGGTTGCGGATGAAGGCACGTGTCGACTGGGCGCGAGGGCCTTCGGTGCCGTCCATGTTGAGCGGCAGGCCGATCACCAGCCCGGCGACGGCGTGCTTTTCGGCGATCTTCAGCAGGGCTGCGGCATCGAGGCCGAACTTGACGCGATGGATCGTCTCCAGTGGCGTCGCGATCTGGCGCTCGACATCGGAAAGCGCGAGGCCGATCGTCTTGGTGCCGAGATCGAGCCCGAGCAGGCGGGCATGGTTCGGCAGGTCCAGGAGACTTTCGAGGGGCACGAGATTGGCGGACATGGTTCCGCCGGTAGCACGCGCCGCCCGCAGTTGCGAGCGGCGCGTGTCGCCGATCAGTTGACGTTCTGCTGGGTGACCCCGGCCGCCTTGAGCGAGGCCGCCCATTTCGCGACCTCGGCGGAGAAGCGCTTTGCATGCGCTTCGCGGGTCCACTCGGCCTGCGGGAAGGCGCTGGTGCCGACGGCCTTGAAGCGTTCGAGCACGCTCGGCTGCTTCAGCGCAGCGGTCAGGGCAGCGTTGAGCTTGTCGAGCGCCGCTGCGGGCGTGCCCTTCGGCGCATAGAGCCCGTGCCAGATCGTCATGTCGATCTTGGTGCCGGCCTGCTCCGCAGTCGGAACATTGGGCAGGACATCGAGGCGTTCGGCCGAGGTCACCGCATAGGCACGGATCTTGTCGCCCTGCACCTGCGGCACCGCGGTGGTCGACTGGTCGCAGAGCACGTCGACCTGGCCGGCGACGAGGTCGTTCATGGCCGGTCCGGTGCCGCGATAGGCGACCTGGGCGAATTTCACGCCCAGAGCCTGCGAAAGCAGGACGGCGCAAAGATGCGCGTTCGAGCCGACACCGGCATGGGCGACGGTCAGCTTGTCGGCCTGCTGCTTGGCAAAGGGGAAGAAGGCCTTGCCGTCGACCGGGGGCAGGGCGAGCTTGCCGGCAACGACCATCGGCCCGGTGTTGACCAGGCCAACCGGGGCGAACGCGGTCTGCGTATCGTAGCCGAGATTGTTGTAGAGCGCGGGCGCGGCCGCCAAAGCGAGGTGGTGGATCAGCAAGGTGTGGCCGTCGGGCTCGGCCGTGGCGAGGCGCTTGGCGCCTGCCGTGCCGCCGGCGCCGGCGACGTTCTCGACCACGACCTGCTGGCCGAGCGTCCGGCCCATATGCTCGCCGAGCAGCCTCGCGATCACGTCGCTCGGGCCACCGGCCGCGAAGGGCACGATCAGGGTGATCGGCTTGGTGGGAAAATTCTGTGCTGCGGCGGGTGCGCAAAGCGCGAATGCCATCAAGCCGGCGAGGGCGCTACGGCGCGTCGCCAGCAAGCGTCTGAAACCTGCAATCATTCACTTCCTCCGGTTAAGTCTGACCGCTCTGCGGCGGCTTGCTTGGAAAGTGCGGTCTCTGCCGCCCGGCGCCCCTCAGCGCAGGTCGGAGAGGTAGTGGACCTCCTGTGTCAGGCAGAGGCTGAGCCTTCGCTCGACGGGCATGCCGTCGAGCGACAAGGCGAGCCTGTCGATCTGCAAGGCCGGGTCGCCGGCGGCGACGCCGAGTACGGCTGCATCCTCCGCCGTGAGCGCGATCGCCTTCAGGCGCTCGCGCGCATGGGCGATCGTCACGCCGTAATGGCCGGCATAGAGGCTGTAGAGATTGTTCGGGATCGGGCCCGCTTCGAGCCCGGGAAAGAGCCTCTGCGGCAGGCTCAGCGTCTCGATGATCAGCGGCGTCTCGCCGAAGGAGCGCAGGCGCCGGATCCGGATCACGCTGTCGCTCTCGGCAAGGTCGAGCGCCTCGCGCTCGCCGGCATCGGCGAGGCCGGTCGCGGTGCTCAGGACGACGCTGTCGGGAAAGCGCGGCGCGCCCTGGTCGGGCGCGAGCTTGAAGAATTGGAAGAGGATGCGGCGCTCGTCATGCTCGGCGACGAAGGTGCCGCGGCCCTGGCGGCGCACGACCAGGTTCTCGGCCGCGAGTTCGTCGAGCGCCTTGCGCACCGTGCCCTGGCTCACGCCGATCTCGGCCGCGAGCTGGCCTTCGCTCGGCAGCACGGCGCCGGGCGCCCAGACGCCATCGACGAGGCGGCGCACGAAGATCGCCTTCACCTGCCGATAGAGCGGCCGGAAGCCCAGAGCCTCGGGCATGCCGGCTTCGTTCGACGGTGCTGCATTTTCCAGCTTGTGCACACTCATGTGTCTTATATAAGACTTGGCGCCGGGAAGGTCGAGCCCGATTTTCACGAGGCCCGACAAATCGCCCGAGGAACAAGCAAGGAGGCCGGAATGAGCAAGCCGCATCTCTTGGTGCACGAGAAGAAGGACACCGTCGGCGTCGTCGTGGTCGAGGGTCTGAAGGCCGGCACCGACATGCTGGGCGTCATCACCCACGACAATTCCGATTTCCGGCTGACCGCCAAGATGGACATTCCGATCGGCCACAAGGTCGCGCTGAAGGACATCAAGAAGGGCGACACGATCTGGAAGTACGGCCAGGACATCGGCAAGGCCATCGGCGACATCCGCCAGGGCGAGCATCTCCACGTCCACAACGTGAAGACGAAGCGCTGGTGAGCGCTGCCTGTCGCCGTTCCTGAAATTCGGGCTCCCGCAGCCGGTAGAGCCCCCCAGTCGAGGATTTTCTGATGTCGTCCATCGTCGCCAATTTCGATCTCGTGAAGGGCAAGCTCGGCCGCGTCAAAGGCCGCAAGATCGAGGCGCCCGAGTTCAAGGTGCCGCAGATCAAGCGCCCGACCGGCCGCTCGCTCGACTCCTTCTTCGGCTGGCGCCGCGAGAATGGCCGCGTCGGCGTGCGCAACCATGTGCTGCTGCTGCCGCTCGATGACCTCTCCAACGCCGCCTGCGAAGCCGTCGCCAACAACGTCAAGGGCACGCTGGCGATCCCGCATGCCTATGGCCGCCTGCAGTTCGGCGAGGATCTCGAGGTCCATTTCCGCACGCTGATCGGCACCGGCTCGAACCCGAACGTCGCCGCCGTCGTGGTCATCGGCATCGAGGATGGCTGGACCAAGCGCGTCGTCGACGGCATCGCCAAGACCGGCAAGCCGGTCGTCGGCTTCGGCATCGAGGGCCATGGCGACATCTCGACGATCGCCCGCGCCTCCTATGTGGCCAAAGAGTTCGTGCAGTGGGCGACCGAGCTGCAGCGCACGAAGTGCGGCATCGAGGAGCTCTGGGTCTCGACCAAGTGCGGCGAGTCGGACACGACCACCGGCCTGTCCTCCTGCCCGACCGTCGGCAACATGTACGACAAGTGGATTCCGCGCGGCGTCTACGGCGTCTTCGGCGAGACCTCCGAGATCACCGGGGCCGAGCATCTCTGCAAGGCCCGGGCGGCAACGCCTGAGGTCGGCGAGCGCTGGTACAAGATGTGGAAGGCCTATCAGGACGACGTCATCGAGGCCCACAAGACCGACGATCTCTCCGATTCGCAGCCGACCAAGGGCAACATCGCCGGCGGCCTGACGACGATCGAGGAGAAGGCGCTCGGCAACCTCGAGAAGATCGGCCGCGAGTGCAAGTTCATCGACATCCTGCAGCCGGCCGAGGCGCCCGCGAGCGGGCCGGGCCTCTACTATATGGACACCTCCTCGGCGGCGGCCGAGTGCGTGACCCTGATGGCGGCGGGCGGCTATGTCGTGCACACCTTCCCGACCGGGCAGGGCAACGTCATCGGCAACCCGATCGTCCCGGTGATCAAGATCACCGGCAACCCGAAGACGATGCGGACCATGCCCGAGCATATCGACGTCGACGTCTCCGGCATCCTGCGCCGCGACATGACGATCCCGCAGGCGGGCGACGCGCTGATCGAGAATATCGTGCGTACGGCGAATGGCCGCCTCACGGCAGCCGAGGCGCTGGGCCATCGCGAGTTCTCGATGACGAAGCTCTATCGGAGCGCGTGAGCCAGGTGGCGGCGCCAGGGCAGCGCTCGGCGGGGGAGGCGTCGCGGGTCGGCCTGCGCGTGCCTTCGCTCGCGCTGCTCGACGCCTATGCCGATGCGATGCGCGCCGGCTGGTCGCCGAACAATTCGCGCGACGTGACCGGCGAATATCTTGCCCGGATCGAACAGGATCCGGGCGAGTTCATTGCCTGGCTGCTCCGGCCGGGCGAGATGATCCGCCTGGCCGATGGAGCCGAAGTCCAGCGCCTGCCCGACCGGCTGCGCTGGATCGTCGCGCTCGACCAGCCTGGCGAGCCGCTGATCGGCACGATCGGCCTACGCTGGCAAGACGGCACGGCCGAACTGCCGGAGCATGTGCTCGGCCATGTCGGCTACACGCTGCTCCCGGTCCATCGCGGCCGCGGCTATGCGACTGAAGCATTGGCGCTGATACTCGACGAGGCGCGCGATGTCGGGCTATCGCAGGTCGAGATCGTCTGCGACCACGACAATCACCTCTCGCGCCGCGTCATCGAAAAGAATGGCGGGGTGCTCACCGAGACCTTCGTCAATCCGCGCTACGGCGACGAGCCGCATCTGCGCTTCGTAATCGGACTGGAATGATATGGCTGCTCTGACCGAGGAAGCGCGCGGCGGCGTTCTGGCCAAGCTTTTGCCGGGCATCGCGCTCTCGACAGCCGTGGCCATCGTCTCGGTGCTCGCCGAGCCGGTGCTGAAGCAGCTGGCTGGCGGCAAGGTCGGCATCCCCGCCGTCGTCATCGCGCTCCTGATCGGCATGGCGCTGCATCTGGTCGCAAACAACCAGCGCTTCCTTCCGGGCATGACCTTCTGCGTCAAGAAAATGCTGCGCTGGGCGATCGCGCTGCTCGGGCTGCGCATCGCGCTCGGCGACATCATCGCGCTCGGGATCGGTACGGCGGTGCTGGTCGTGGGTTCCATGGCCGTGACGATCGTCGTCGGCTTCGCGCTGGCGCGCCTGCTCGGCCGCGAGACCGGCATGGGCGCCCTCGGCGGCGTCGCGACGGCCGTCTGCGGCGCCTCGGCCGCGCTCGCCACCGCGACCGTCGTGCCCGACTATCGCGGCAAGGCGGCGGATATCGCCTTCACCGTCATCGCCATGAATGCGCTGGCGACGGTCGCGATGCTGGCCTACCCGCTGATCTGTGTCTGGCTGGGCCTCAACGAGCAACAGACCGGCGTCATGCTGGGCGCGACCATCCACGACGTCGCGCAGGTCGTTGGTGCCGGTCAGTCGGTCTCCGACGAGGCGGCCAATGCGGCGGTGATCGTCAAGCTCTTCCGGGTCTTCCTGCTCCTGCCTTCGGTGCTGGTCGTCGGCTGGTGGATGACCCGCCATGGCGGCGAGCACGGCGCGGCCAAGGTGCCGGTGCCGGTCTTCGCGATCGTGTTCCTCATCCTGTGCCTCGTGAACAGCGCCATCGCCACACAGCCCGCCCTTGCCGGCGTCTACGAGCCGATCCGGGCCGCCTTGCTCGAAGCCTCGCGCTGGGGGTTGCTGATCGCCATCGCGGCGCTGGGCCTCGGCACCTCGATCGCGGCGATGGCGCGGCTTGGCTGGCGCCACATCGCGCTCGTCACCGGCACGAGCCTCGTCATCCTCGTGGTCGCGACCGGCGGCCTTATCCTCATGGGCTGAAGACAGCCAACCCTGCGAGACGCCATGACCGACATCGTCATCACCGAATTCATGGACGAGGCGGCGGTCGAGTCGCTCAAGGCACGCTATGCCGTGCATCACGATCCCGAGCTGTTCGGCAAGCCGGAGGAACTCGCCCGGCTGGTCGCCACGGTGCCGGCCCTGATCGTGCGCAACCAGACGCAGGTGCGGGGCGAGCTGCTGGCGGCCGCTGGGAATCTCAAGGTCGTCGGTAGGCTCGGCGTCGGGCTCGACAATATCGACATGGCGGCCTGCGCGGCGCGCGACATCAAGGTCTTCCCGGCGACCGGGGCCAACAGCCTCTCCGTGGTCGAGTACGTGATCGGCACGGCGATGACACTGCTGCGCGGGGCGTACTTCGCCAACGCGGCGATGCTCGCCGGCGAGTTCCCGAAGACCAAGCTGATCGGCCGCGAGATCGCCGGCAAGCGCATGGGGCTGGTCGGTTTCGGCGCGATCGCGCGCGACGTCGCCCGGCATGCTCAGGCTCTCGGCATGACGGTCGCCGCCTACGACCCCTATGTGCCGGCGGGCGCGCCGGTCTGGCAGGGCGTCGAGAAACTCGAACTCGATGGCCTGCTTTCAACGTCGGACGTGATCTCGATCCATCTGCCGCTGACGCCCGAGACGCGCGGCGTGATCGGCGAGGCCGCCTTCGCTAAGATGAAGCCCGATGCGGTGCTGATCAACGCGGCGCGCGGCGGCGTCATGGACGAGGCGGCCCTTGTGGCGGCGCTGAAGGGCGGCAGGCTCGCAGGAGCGGCGCTCGACGTCTTCGAGCAGGAGCCGCTCAAGGCGGACGGCGCCAAGCTCTTTGCCGGCACGCCGAGCCTGATCCTGACCCCGCACATCGCGGGCAACACGGTGGAATCGAACGGGCGGGTCTCCGGGCTCGTCGCCGAGCGGGTCATCGCTGCCCTGGAGGGCCGGGCATGACGCGGCTGTCGCTGATACAGGCGGAAGAGAAGGTCGCGGGGCTGTTCGTCGCCGTCGGCGCGTCGGCCGCCAACGCCGCCTCGGTGGCGCAGGCTCTCGTGGCGGCGGAGGCGGACGGCCTTAAGGGCCACGGCCTGTCTCGGGTGCCGACCTATCTCGCCATGCTGAAGTCCGGCAAGATCGACGGGCAGGCCGTGCCGACGGCACGCCAGCCCAAGCCCAGCGTGCTGGCGATCGACGCCGCCCATGGCTTCGCCTATCCGGCGATCGACCTGGCCATCGTCGAGCTGCCCGAGCTCGCGCGCCGGCAAGGCATCGTCGCGGCGCCGATCCGTCGCTCGAACCATTGCGGTGCAGCCGGGCTGCATGTCGAAAGACTCGCCGAACAGGGGCTGGTCGCCTTGCTGTTCGCCAACACGCCGGGAGCGATCGCGCCCTGGGGCGGGGCGAAGCCGGTTTTCGGCACCAATCCGATCGCCTTTGCCGCGCCGCTCGCCGGTCGCGAGCCGCTGGTCATCGACATGGCGCTGTCCAAGGTCGCCCGCGGGCCGATCGTTGCCGCCAAGCAGAAGGGCGAGAGCATCCCCGAGGGCTGGGCGCTGGACACAGCCGGCAAGCCGACCACGGACCCGGCCGCCGCGCTCGCCGGCACGATGGTGCCGCTCGGCGACGCCAAGGGCGCGACGCTCGCCATGATGGTCGAGATCCTGGCTGCCGCGCTGGTCGGTACGCATTTCGCCTTCCAGGCTTCCTCCTTCCTCGACGACAAGGGCGGCCCGCCCGATACCGGCCAGCTCATCCTCGCCATCGATCCGGCGAGCATGGGCGGGAACTGGTTCGCAGAACGGATGAAGCTCCTGGCGCATGCCATTGAGGAACAGGACGGAACCAGACTCCCCGGCATGCGCCGCTACGGCCTGCGCGCGAAGGCGAAGGCCGACGGGATCGAGGTCGATCTTTGACGCTCATCCGGCCGGCGCTGCGGCGACCGGCCGGTTAATCGCGTGCCGTCGATTTTACGGAACCGCGTCGCGAAACCTGAAGGTCTCTGCGCTAGGAGATCATCCCTGCCGGCATAGGGGGCCGGGGAAACCGTTCAGGGACGAGATGAAGACGACTATGCTTGTTGCCGCGATCGCCGTGGCTCTGGCTGGATGCCAGACCACGCAGCAGGCGGCGGAGAACCTCAGGAGCGATTGGGTCGGACAGAGCGCCGATTCCTTCTTCGTCGCGAACGGCCCGCCGGTGACCGGATTCCCGCGCGACAATGGCGGCCAGATCTACACCTGGCGCGGCGGCGAGGCGACCTCGTATCGCCCCGGCAGCTTCCAGACCCGTAGCGTGCCGACCCAGACGCTGGACGGCCGGCGCACCATGACCACGACAACGAGCTACCAGCCGCCGCGGCAGCTCAACTATGTCTGCGAAGCCCAGATCGCGGCCGATCCGCAGGGAATCATCGAGTCGATCCGCATCAGCCGCGATACCGGCGGCATGGGTCTGTCCTTCTCGCGCTGCGCGGAACTTTTCGCGCGCGACTGAGGCAGCGTCTCGGCACGCAGGTCAGACTTGCCTGCCTGCCGTCAGACGAAGTCGAAGCGATCGACGTCGACGATTCCCTTGTCGGTGATCTTCAGATGCGGGATCACCGGCAGGGTCAGAAAGGCGACCTGAAGGAAAGGCTCGGCTAGGACGACGCCGAGCGCCTTCGCAGCGCTGCGCAGCCCTTCCAGCCCATGGCGAACCTCCTCGAAGGGCCGCTCGCTCATCAAGCCGGCGACGGGAAGCGCGAGTTCGGCCGTGACTTCGCCGGCTTCCGCCACGGCGAAGCCGCCGCCGAGCGCGATCAGCCGGTTCGCCGCCGCCGCCATGGAAGGCTCATCCACGCCGACGACGCAGAGATTATGGCTGTCATGGCCGACCGAGGAGGCGATGGCGCCGTGCCTCATGCCGAAGCCGTGGACGAAGCCGGTGGCGATGCCGCCATTGCGGCCATGGCGCTCGATCACCGTGACCTTGATCGCGTCCTGGGCGAGATCGGGCAGGGCGGCATCGTCCTGCTCCGGCAGGCGCATGGACAGCCGCTCGGTGATGATGCGGCCGGGGACGACGCCGATCACCGGCGTCTCGCCGGAGCGGGCCCGGACCGTGAAGTCGTCAGGCGTCAGGTGCCGGCTCTTGACGCTGGCGAGCCCGACCGGCGCGACTGGCCGGCGATCGGCGAACAGCGCCTCCTCGACCAACCTGCCGCCGGCGAAGACATGGGCAACGCGACAGGCGGCGAGATCGTCGAGCAAGACGATGTCGGCGCGCTTGCCCGGCCCGATGAAGCCGCGGTCGAAAAGGCCGAAATTGCGCGCCGCCGACAGGCTCGCGGTGCGATAGGTCGCGAGCACGTCGGCGCCATGGGCGATCGCCGTGCGGATCATGAAGTCGAGATGGCCTTCCTCGGCGATGTCGAGCGGATTGCGATCATCGGTGCAGAAGGCGAGGAAGGGTGAGGCATCGCGCGTGATCAGCGGGATCAGGGCGTGCAGGTCCTTGGAGACCGAGCCCTCGCGGATGAGTACCGCCATGCCCTTGGCGAGCTTCTCTCTGGCTTCGTCGAGCGTCGTCGTCTCATGGTCGGTGCGGATACCGGCGGCGAGATAGCCGTTCAGGTCCATGCCGCGCACGAGCGGCGCATGGCCATCGATATGGCGTTCGGCAAAGGCCGCGAGCTTGGCGAGGCAGCCGGGGTCGCGATGCAGCACGCCGGGGAAATTCATGAACTCCGCAAGGCCGATCACCCTGGGATGGTTCATGAACGGCGTGAGATCGCCGGCCTCGAGCGCGGCGCCTGCCGTTTCAAGATGCGTCGCCGGCACGCAGCTCGAGAGCTGGACCCGCAGATCCATCCGCATCGCCTGCGCGCAGGCGAGGAAATAGCGGATGCCCTCGGCGCCCAGCACGTTTGCGATCTCGTGCGGATCGCAGATCGCGGTGGTGACGCCGTGCGGCAGGACGCAGCGCTCGAATTCGAGCGGTGTCACCAGCGAGGATTCGACATGCAGATGCGTGTCGATGAAGCCCGGGACGGCGATCAGCCCCTTGGCATCGAAGACCACCTTGCCTTCATAGTGGCCATAGGTGCCGACGATCGTATCGCCGCAGAGCGCGATATCGGTCTCGATGAGGTCGCCGGAGACGAGGTCGAGCAGTTTTGCGCCACGGATGACGAGATCGGCCGGTTCGTCACCACGGCCTTGAGCGATCCGGCGGGCGAGGGTGGCTGCGTCGGTCATGGCTGGGTCCTCGACTTTGAATGACAGCGGTCGTCCCGGGCGACCGAAGGGAGACCCGGGACCCATGCCGGAGCGCCTATCGAGTTGTGGTCAAGACCGCGGGCAGTCAGGCTAGTCTCTCAATCTTCGGGCATGGGTCCCGGGTCTGCGCAGCTGCGCCGCTACGCCCGGGACGACTAGGGTCGGCTGATGTGGCTCTACATTCTTGCGAGTCAGAAGAATGGCACATTGTATGTGGGCGTGACCAATTCTCTGTCGAAGCGCGTCGGGGAACATCGCGACGGTCAAGGCTCCGAGTTCGCCCGGCGATATCGCGTCATGCGGTTGGTTTATGCGGAATCATTTGTCGATCCGAACGAGGCGATCGCCCAGGAAAAGCGCGTCAAGCATTGGTGGCGGTCCTGGAAAATCGCGCTGATCGGGCGTTCCAATCCCGATTGGAACGATCTGTATCCCACCGTCCATCTCGATTGAGTGGGCGGCAGCCGCTATACCCGCCATCCAGACTTTCGTGGAGACCGACATGCAGCTCACCTGGTTCGGCCACTCGGCCTTTCGCGTCGACTTGCCAAGCACCTCGATCCTGATCGACCCGTTCTTCACCGGCAATCCGTCCTTCGAGGGCGATGCGGCAGCGGCGGCCAAGGGCGTCAGCCACATCGTGATCACCCATGGCCATGGCGACCATGTCGGCGACGCGCTCAGCATCGCCGAGGCGAACGATGCCACCGTGATCAGCAATTACGACCTTTGCATGCACCTGGCGTCCAAGGGCCTGAAGAAGTTCGAGCCGATGAACACCGGCGGCACCGTCGATCTCGGCGCCTTCTCGGTCAGCCTCGTCCGCGCGGATCACTCGGCCGGGATGGGCGAGGCCGGTGTCGTCGTACCCGTCGGCAGCCCCAACGGCGCCATCGTCAAGGCGGCCGGTGAGAAGACGCTCTGGCACATGGGCGATACCGACATCTTCTCGGACATGGCGCTGATTTCCGAGATGCACGGCGTCGAGATCTGCATCTGCCCGGTCGGCGACCGCTTCACCATGGGCGGCAAGGCCGCAGCGCTTGCGATGACGCGTTTCGTCAAGCCGAAGCTGGCGATTCCCTGCCATTACGGCACTTTCCCGATCATCGATCAGAACGCTTCGGCCTTCGTCTCGGCGATGGCGGGCAGCGGCATCGAGGTGCTGGTGCCGCAGACGGGCAAGGCGGTGGCGGTCTGAAAGCCACGCCGCATCCTCGTTGAGCGCGGGGAACCCTCTCCTTCCAGCAGAGGGGATCCCCCGCATGGCCCGTCGCCCGGCGTGTTGCGGGCCGGCCTCGCGGGCCGTATAGCCCGTGACCACACTTCATGTTCGCCAGCGCTGCGAAGTTCAGGAGCCCACCCATGTCGGTCGACGCCGCCACCGTCAAACGCGTCGCGCATCTCTCGCGCATCGCCGTCGAGGACGCTGATGTCGCGAAGCTGCAAGGCGAGCTCAACGCCATCCTCGGTTTCGTCGAGCAGCTCAACGAGGTCGATGTCGCGGGTGTCGAGCCGATGACCTCTGTCACGCCGATGGCGATGAAGAAGCGCCAGGACGTCGTCACCGATGGCGAGATCGCCAAGACGATCGTCGCCAACGCCCCGGCCTCCGAGGACGACTATTTCATGGTGCCGAAGGTCATCGAGTAAGGCGCGCGCTCGCCATCGCGGCGAGCCTTGCGAGGCGGACCAGCCCTTGCGCCCGTACTGACCAAGCGCCCGACAGCCCAGTTTTTCGGATTTTCCATCGTGACCGATCTCACCCGCCTGACCCTGACCGAAGCCCGCGACGGGCTGAAGGCCAAGAGCTTTTCCGCCACCGAGCTCGCCAAGGCGCATGTTGCCGCCGTCGAGCAGGCGCGGGCACTCAACGCCTATGTGCTGGAAACGCCGGAGCACGCGCTGAAGCAGGCGGCTGCCTCCGATGCGCGGCTGGCGAAAGGCGAGGCCGGGCCGCTCGAAGGCCTTCCGCTCGGCATCAAGGACCTGTTCGCGACTGAAGGCGTGCGCACCACCGCCTGCTCGAAGATCCTCGGCAATTTCGTGCCGGCCTATGAATCGACCGTCTCGAGCCAGCTCTGGCGCGATGGCGCCGTGATGCTCGGCAAGCTCAACAATGACGAATTCGCCATGGGCTCGTCGAACGAGACCTCGGCCTTCGGTCCGGTGGTGAATCCCTGGCGGCGGGAAGGCTCGAATGTCGGCGCTGGTGCGGCCGGCAGCGTCGAGGGCAACCACCTCGTTCCCGGCGGCTCGTCGGGCGGTTCTGCCGCGGCCGTCGCCGCACATCTTTGCCTCGCCGCGACCGCGACCGATACCGGCGGCTCGATCCGCCAGCCGGCCGCCTTCACCGGCACGGTAGGCATCAAGCCGACCTATGGCCGCTGCTCGCGCTGGGGCGTCGTCGCCTTCGCCTCCTCGCTCGACCAGGCCGGCCCGATCGGCAAGACGGTGCGCGACTGCGCCGTGATGCTGCGCTCGATGGCCGGGCATGACCCGAAGGACACGACTTCGGTCGACCAGCCGGTGCCGGACTACGAGGCCTCCGTCGGCCGCTCGGTCAAGGGCATGAAGATCGGCATTCCCAAGGAGTACCGCATCGACGGCATCTCGCCGGAGATCGAGGCGCTCTGGCAGCAGGGCATTGCCTGGCTGAAGGCTGCCGGAGCCGAGATCGTCGAGATCTCGCTGCCGCACACCAAATACGCGCTGCCGGCCTACTACATCGTCGCGCCGGCCGAGGCTTCGTCGAACCTCGCCCGCTATGACGGCGTGCGCTACGGCCTGCGCGAGCCGGGCCGCGATATCGTCGAGATGTACGAGAAGACCCGCGCCGCCGGCTTCGGTGCCGAGGTCAAGCGCCGCATCATGATCGGCACCTATGTGCTGTCCTCGGGCTATTACGACGCCTATTACCTGCGCGCCCAGAAGGTCCGCACGCTGATCAAGCGCGACTTCGAGGAGGCCTATGCCTCAGGCATCGACGCGGTGCTGACGCCGGCGACGCCGTCGGCCGCCTTCGGCATCGGCGAAAAGGGTTCCGCCGACCCCGTCGAGATGTATCTCAACGACATCTTCACGGTGACGGTGAACATGGCGGGTCTGCCGGGTATCGCCGTGCCGGCTGGCCTCGACAGCCAGGGCCTGCCGCTCGGGCTGCAGCTGATCGGCCGGCCCTTCGACGAGGAGACGCTGTTTTCGCTCGGCGAGGTGATCGAGCAGGCGGCTGGGCGTTTCGCGATCGGCGAGCGTTGGTGGGCCTGATTGGCTTCTGACATCGGGCGAGCGCGGGCTGATCGGTCGCATTCCGAATCCTGATTTCCCGCGCAGGGCCGCCAATGGCACTCTCCCGGCAGCCTGATCGCGCTGCCGGAGAACCGCCATGCCGACCTATCCCTACGAGACCGTCGACGTCTTCACCGACCGTCGCTTCGGCGGCAATCAACTCGCGGTCTTCACCGATGCGCGCGGCATGTCGGACGCCGAGATGCAGGCGCTGGCGGCCGAGATGAACTATAGCGAGACGACCTTCGTCCTGCCGCCGAGCGACCCGGCGAACACCGCCCGGGTCCGCATCTTCCACCGCACTGCCGAGATGCCCTTCGCCGGCCATCCCAATGTCGGCACGGCCTGCGTGCTCGCCGCCCATGGCCGCGATCGCGACGGCCTACTGCTGTTCGAGGAAATGGCGGGACTCGTCGAGGTCAAGGTGATGCGCGATGGCGAGGGCCGGGTGACCGGCGCGACAATTGCCGCGCCGCAGCCGCTCTCGCTCGGCCTGACGCTGCCGGTCGATGCGATCGCAGCCTGCGTCGGGCTCGCCCCCGAGGATATCGTCGTCAGCCGCCACCAGCCGCAGCAGGCCTCGGTCGGCGTGAAGTTCGTGCTGGTCGAGATCAAGTCGGAAGCGCTCGCCCGCGCGACGCCGGACATCAACGCCTACCGTAGGCTCGAGCGTGCCAACCCCGCGCTCGAAGGCCGCCTGTCCCTGTTCCTCTATGCCTGGGATGGGGGCAACGCCCGCGCCCGGATGTTCGCGCCGCTCGCCGGCACATGGGAAGACCCGGCGACCGGCAGCGCCAGCGCAACGCTGGCGGCGCTGACGCTGTCGCTGGGAAGCGAGGAGGCGGTCGCCTTCGAGATCACCCAAGGTGTCGAGATGGGGCGGCCGAGCCTGCTGCATGTCGCTGCACGGCGGGTCGACGGAGAAATCCGCGCGACCGTGGGCGGCGGCTGCGTACCAGTGCTGCGCGGTGAAGCGACGTTGTGAGCAAGGCGCCTCATGCTCGGGCTTGAACCGAGCAACTCAGGCCGAAAGAGGCTCTGGATGGCACCTTCTGGTCATGAGGTTCCCGGGTCGGCGCTTCGCTGCGCCCGAGACTCACGCACGTCTCAGCCGCTCAAGCCCAAATCCGCGCGGACCTTCTTCGTCAGCCCGGCGGCGACCAGCCGATGGCTCTCGCGCAGATAGTCGCGAAAGGCATCGTCCGGCAGGCTTTCATCGGAAAAGCGCTGGATCCACTTCATGCCGCGCGAGGCGAGATAGGGCGCCGGGCGGCAGCCGGGCGCGTCCCGCAGCATCTCATAGGCCATGGGCGAGCACTTGAACGAGACGAAGAGGGACCCGCCAGCCTCGTCCCGGCCGAGGGCGAAGACTTTTCCGCCGACCTTCCAGACATCGGCACCGCCCCATTGCACGACATGGGCCGTCGCTGGCAGGGCGGCGCAGAAGGCGTTGTACTCGGCGAGGGTCATATCGCCTCAGAAGCTTTCTGCGTCGATGCCGTGGCGCTTGGCTGCAGCGACGATCTGCGACCAGGTCTCGTCGTCGAGCGGGATGCCGTCGCGCTGGCGTTCGATCCGGGTGGTACGTTCCTTGTCGCCCGGAGCCAGAACCGGCGCCGCCGGGTCCTGCGGCGCGGCCGCGCGCACGAAGGCAAGATAGCTCTCGATGCGCTTGCGGCGCAGGCTGGCGTCGGGTTCCAGCCTTGCAGGGTCGATCAGCACGCCGAACAGCGAGTTGATGATCCAGCTGCGGTGCGGTTTCTCGTCGATGCGGGCGGCACCCATCAGCCCGGCCGAGAGCAGCTCTGCGATCAGCGAGAGGCCGGCGCCCTTGTGGTCGCCGAAGGGCAGCAGCGCGCCGAGCGGCAGGTCGGGAATGGCGTGCTGGAACACGTGCTTGGGGTCGGTCGTCGGGCGGCCCTCGCCGTCGATGATGTAACCCTCCGGCACCGGCACGCCCTTGTTGAGCGCGACGCGTGCCTTGCCATGGGCCATGCGGCTGGTGGCGAAATCCAGGATGATCGGGTCATTCTCGGGCACCGGAATGCCGATCGCATGCGGGTTGGTGCCGAAACGCGCTTCCTTTGCGGCATAGGGGGCGACGATCGGCGGGCGGCCGGCGACATTGACCCAGAACAGCGAAATCAGCCCCGCCGCCGCAGCGACCTCCGCATAGTGGCCGATGCGACCGATATGGTGGGCGTCGAGCAGGTTCAGGATGGCGACGCCACCGGCCCGGGCGATGGTGATGCCGCGTTCCACGGCATCGCGGGCCGTCGGCTGGCCGAGCGCGACATTGCCGTCGGCGATCAGGAACGGCCCGGCCTCGATCCGGATCGACAGTTTCGATTCCGGCTTCAGATTGCCGTCGGCGAGCGAGTTGAAATAGAGCGGCAGCATGCCGACGCCGTGGCTGTCATGGCCGCTGAGATTGGCGAGCACGAGATGCTCGGCCGTCTCCCGGGCCTCGGTCTCGCTCCAGCCGGCGGCGGTGATCATGGCGGCGGTGAGGGCGCGGAGCGCTTCGGGCCGGTGCAGGCGATAGGTCATGGCGGCTTCTGGTCGATATCCGGACAATGGAGATGAGGCGCCACAGTGCACGGGCAGCGATGCCGCGCAATGCACCCCGGTGAATTGGCATGGCTGCATTGGCGCATCTCGACGTTGCGTTCACCAATCCCTATGTTGCGGGATGCAATCCTGTTTTCACCGGACCTTGAATCCGGTCGAGGAGGGGCGAGGGAATGTTCTCGATACCTGGTTTGAAGGTGGTCTCGCTGACCGACGCCGCTGCGGCGCGCATTCGCGAGATCATGGCGCAATCGGCCAATGACGATGCGGGGACGCCGGCACTCGGCTTGCGCGTCGGCGTCAAGAAGGGCGGCTGCGCCGGCATGGAATACACCTTCGAGGTCGCGCGCGAAGCCAGGAAGGGCGACGAGGTCGTGACCGAGAAGGGCGCGACCGTGGTCGTCGACGGCAAGGCCGTGCTGTTCCTGCTGGGTACCGAGCTCGATTTCAGGACGGATCGCTTCTCGTCGACCTTCGTCTTCAACAATCCCAATCAGGTCTCGGCCTGCGGCTGCGGCGAATCGGTCGAGATCAAGCCGCGGGCTGAGAGTGCAGTCGCGGCGCAGTAGCGCCCCTCAGGCGACCCTGGTCGAATCCATCACGGCGTCCTCGGTGACGGTCCGGTTGCGGCCGTCGCGCTTGGCCTGCATCAGCGCGCTGTCGGCCCGCTCGACGATCGAGCTGATCGTGTCGCCGCGATGATAGACCGCGACGCCGAGCGAGATGGTGATGCGGCCGAGATTCTCATTGGTCGAACGCTTGACCAGCTCGCGGGTCAGCAAGGCTTGCCGCACGGTCTCGGCACCGAACTTTCCGGCGGTGACGTCGGCGTCGGGCAGGATGATCGCGAATTCCTCGCCGCCGAAGCGGGTGATCACTGCCTTGTCCTTGAACTTGTCCTTCATGGTCCGTGATACGAGGCGCAGCACCTGGTCGCCGGTGAGGTGGCCATGCGTGTCGTTGAAATGCTTGAAGAAGTCGATGTCGGCCATGACCAGCGCGAAGGGTTCGCGCCGCAAGGTGGCCTGATCGATCGCCTTCTGCAGCATCTCCTCGAAATGGCGGCGGTTGGCTAGTCCGGTCAGCGGGTCGGTCAGCGCTTCGGCCCGCGTCGATTCCAAGGCCTCGCGCAGGTTGCGGATTTCGTGCGCGCTTTCCCTGAGCTGGGTTTCGAGCTGGGTCTTGCGCGCCACTTCCTCGCGGGTCGAAAGCACGAGCGCCTCGACCCACTCGCGCAGGCGCTGGCGATCGGCCGAAGGCGGGACCTCGTCGGACATGGCGCAGAGCCGGCCATGGTATTTTTCGCTGGAGGCGAGGGTCTGGTCGACCAGCGCCATCATCGCGTCGATCTCGCCGAGGACCTGCAGGCTGGTGCGTTCGGCCTGACGGGAAAGCCGCTCCGTGCCGATGAAGCGCTCATAGAGCGTGTCGATGTCGGCCATGCCGACCTCGCCATTGCTGCCGGCGATGATCGCGTTCATCGCGATGCTCAGTGCCGGCATCTCGCCGCTGAGATGGGCGTACCAGACCTCGAAGGAGCGGGGGTAGCCGGGCGAGTAATGCTGGCGCATGGCGGCGACGACGCGCTCCGCCAGATCGTGAACCTGCGGCGAAGCTGAATTGTCGGTGCTCATCACGCCTGTCCCCCGCCGGGCGATCTCTCGTCTCGCGACGATGACCGGCCCTGCATCAACCGAAACGGGACATCCTGTCCTGGTCTGGCTGGAACAAGCTTCCCGCCGAAAGCCGGCAAGCGCCGACCTTCAACCCGGACGGGACCTTAAGGGAGTGGAGTTAAGGCAACGTTTCCTCGCCGAATTCTGCCGTTCGGCGGGCCCGATGCTTGAGAAAGACTTCAGTCGGCCCGAACCGAGCGCAGCAGGAACGCCGGCACGTGATCGCCGAGGCCCTTGACCTTCGGCCCGTCGTCGATCTCATCCCGCCGCGGCGTGCGCGGCCGTTCGCTGCTCCGGCGCGGGGCGTGGTCGGCGACCGGCTCGCGCCGCGGCTGACGCTCGCTCTGCGGCGCCGCCTCGCGGGTGGCTTCGGCCTCCGCCTTCGGCTCGCTGCGCGGCGGTTTGGCGTCACGTCCGCCGCGGGCGTTGCGGCCGCCCCGGCGCTCCTCGCCGCGGCGACCACGACGCTCCTCGCGCGGCTCAGCCGGCGGCAGGGAGTCGAGGCCCGGGCCTTCCCATTCGATGGTCTTGCCGGTCAGCTTCTCGATCGCCGCGACCAGCTTGTCGTCATGGCGCGTCACGATGGTGAAGGAGGCACCTTCGCGCCCGGCGCGGCCGGTGCGGCCGATGCGGTGGACATAGTCCTCGGCATGCGTCGGCACGTCGAAGTTGAAGACGTGGCTGACGGCGGGAATGTCGAGGCCGCGGGCCGCGACATCGCTCGCAACCAGGATCGGGTTCTCGCCGGTGCGGAAGGATTCGAGCGCCGCCATGCGGGCGTACTGGTCCATGTCGCCATGCAGGGCGACGGCCGGAAAGCCGTGCTTCTGCAAGGATTTGTGCAGCGTTGCTACATCGCGCTTGCGGTTGCAGAAGACGATCGCGTTCTGCAGGTCCTTTGCGTCGCGGATCAGCTTCCGCAGGACATCGCGCTTCTCGTAATCCTGACTGTTCGAGGCGATCAGGCGCTGGGTGATGGTCGCGGCGGCGGTCGCCGGGCGCGAGACCTCCACGCGCACCGGATTGTGCAGAAACTGCTCGCTGATCCGCGTGATTTCCGGCGGCATGGTCGCCGTGAAGAACAGCGTCTGGCGGGTGAACGGCACCAGCTTGCAGATCCGCTCGATGTCGGGGATGAACCCCATGTCGAGCATCCGGTCGGCCTCGTCGATGACGAGCAGCTCGACGCCGGTGAGCAAGAGCTTGCCGCGCTCGACATGGTCGAGCAGGCGGCCGGGCGTCGCGATCAGCACGTCGACGCCGCGGGTGATCTTGGCATCCTGATCGCCGAAGGAGACGCCGCCGATCAGCAGCGCGACCGAGAGCTTCTGGTTGACGCCGTAGCGGGTGAAGTTCTCCTCGACCTGTGCGGCGAGCTCGCGGGTCGGCTCGAGGATGAGCGTGCGGGGCATCCTGGCGCGGGCGCGGCCGTTCTCCAGGATGGTCAGCATCGGCAGCGTGAAGGCCGCGGTCTTGCCCGTACCGGTCTGGGCAATGCCCAGAACATCCTTGCGGGCGAGAACATGCGGAATGGCCTGGGCCTGGATCGGCGTCGGCGTCGTGTAGCCTGCGTTAGTGACGGCCGTCAGAACTTTATCGCTGAGGCCGAGTTCGGCGAAGGACATCGAGGGTTGCGCTTCTTCTGGGTCGGTGACACGTGGCGGGATGACCGATCGACCACCACGGTGGCGCGACTTTGCTTGCCTGCGCGCCTTCGGACGTTCGTGGAATGCAGAAAAAGCAGGGCAAAGTCAACATTCTAGCGAGGTTAGACGATGATGAGCGCGAGAAGCATGGCAGTTCCCGAGCCCTTGGTGCTGGTCCCGGGGCTGAATTGCACCGCAGCGCTCTATGCGCCGCAATGGCCGGCTTTGGCGTCCGGCAGGCCGATTCTTGTCGCTGAAACGAGTTCTGACGAGACTATTGGCGCGATCGCCGAGCGTCTGCTGGCGGCCGCTCCTGAGCGTTTCGCGCTCTGCGGGCTGTCCATGGGCGGCTATGTCGCGTTCGAGGTGATGCGGCGCGCGCCGGAGCGCGTGACGCGGCTGGCGCTGCTGGACACCAGCGCAAAGCCTGCGACACCGGAAACCAACCAGCCCCGCGAGCAGATGATCGCGCTCGCCGAGAAGGGAGCGTTCGACAACGTCACGACCTTGCTGTGGCAGAAGCTGGTGGCGCCGGCCCGGCTCGCCGACGAGCCGCTGCGGCTCCTGGTGCGCCAGATGGCCGAGGATGTTGGCGCGGCCGGCTTCGTCCGCCAGCAGCGGGCGATCATGGGGCGGGTCGATTCACGGCCCGGCCTGTCGACCATCACGGTGCCGAGCCTGGTGATCGTCGGTGCCGAGGACGAGATCACGCCGCCAGTGGAGGCGAAGGCGATCGCCAGCGGGATCGGCGCCAGTGCGCGCTATCTGGAAATACCCGGCTGCGGTCATCTCTCGACGCTGGAGGCGCCGGAGATCGTGACGAGGGCTCTGCTCGACTGGCTCGATTGAGGTGTCAGCGCGGAACGACGCAGGGGTCGAGTCTGGTCTCGCCGGCCCGCTTTGCGAGCGAACCGGTGACCATCGGGTCGATCACCTGTCCCTTGGCCGCGGCGGAGGCGGCCTGTCGCATGCCGTCGCGGTCGAGATGCGCCGTCTGGTAGGAGACGAAATTGGCCGCGATTACCGAGAGGAAGGCGATCGCTGCGCCGGCTTTGGCGACATCGGCGACCATGCCGCCATGTTCGTTGCGCAGAAAGGCCATGACGAGGCGCATCGCGCTCTCCTGAAGAAGGCATGGCGTCAGACGCCGACAAGCAGAGAATGCAACCGAGCCTGTAAAGACTTGGTTAGCGACATTTTCACGCGCCCGATGACTGCATAAGCCGCCGGGTCGGAAGGTCAGCTCGCGAAGGGCAGGGTACCGATGCCTCGGTCGCCCCCTTCGAGCTTGGCGCGGTTCTCCCGGAACACCCGGCGCAGCTCCGCCAGCACGGCCAGCACCGCAGGTCGCTGGCGGGCGATCTCGTGCGAGACGAGGAAGATCGCGTCGGCGGTCGCCTCGGGCGGCTCCTCGATGCGGACGAGGTTTTCGTCCGCATCGGCGATGAAGCAGGGCGCCATCGAGACGGCGCCGGAAGAGCGGATGCTCTCGTAGCGTGCAGCGGAATCGGCGACCCGTGCCGCGATCGGCCGGCCGGCAGCCCAGGCGAGGATGTGTTCGTCGATCCGCGACGAGACATCGCGGCTGACCGAGATGATCGGTGCACTCGCAGGGTCGACGCCGCGCCTGGCATAGAGCGCCTGCACGAGCCGGCCGACCTTCTGGCCGAAATAGCCCGTGCCTTCCGGCGGCTTGCGCATGCGGATCGCGATCTCCGCTTCGCCGCGCGCGAGGTCGAGCCGCTCGCGCGTGCTGAGGATGACGATCTCGACGCCGCCGGCGGCCGCCGACAGCCTCGTCGCATTCATCGTCAGGAGCAGGCTGATCGAGGTCGTTGCAGTGATCCGCACCGGCGCGTCGTCGGCGGGCAAGGCCGCCTTCGCACGATTGGCGAAGCGGGCAGCCGCCGCGGCGACTGCCGCCGCCTCCTGCGCCAGCGCCGCGCCGATCTCGGTCGGGATCAGCCGGTTGGCGCCGCGCCTGAACAGCGGGAAACCCAGCCTTGCCTCGAAGCTGCGCAGCCGTCTTGCGACCGTGGTCTCGCTCAGCCCGAGCGCCACCGCCGCCACGGCCAGCGCACCGGCGGTCGCGACCGCGTGGAAGATCTCGATATCCTCCCAAGGCAGGGCCCCGGGCACGCCGTCGCGTCGAGATGGAGGGGTAGCAGGCTGCCCCATGCGATCAGCTGCCAGCGGCAGGGCGTGGAGGCAGGGCGCTCCGGCGTTTCATGGCAGGCACAGGATGAGAGGTTTCGCATGCCGACAGGATGTCCGCATGGCGCCGTTGCCGCAGCCCGGCAGGAATGCGGGGGAGCCCGGCGCGCGCGCTGCTGCCGGGCCGCGAGATCACAGGTCGATCAGCTCGCCGGCGAAGGCAGCGCGTTCCTGAATGAAGACGAAGCGGGCTTCGGGCTTGTTTCCCATCAGCCGTTCGACCGTATCCGAGGTCTCCTGCTTGTTCTCGTGGTCGACCATGACCTTGAGCAGCATGCGCTTGGCCGGATCCATGGTCGTTTCCTTGAGCTCGGCCGGCATCATCTCGCCGAGGCCCTTGAAGCGCCCGATCTCCGGCTTCTTGCCCTTGAACACCGTCTCGAGCAGTTCGGCCTTGTGCGCGTCGTCGCGGGCATAGACCGATTTGCTGCCATGGCGCAGCCGGTAGAGCGGCGGCACCGAAAGGTAGAGGTGGCCCTTCTCGATCAGCCGCGGCATCTGGCGCCAGAAGAAGGTGACGAGCAGCGATGCGATATGGGCGCCGTCGACGTCGGCGTCGGTCATGATGATGACCTTCTCGTAGCGCAGATCGTCCTCGCGGAACTGCGTGCCGATGCCGCAACCGAGCGCCAGGATCAGGTCGGCGAGCTGCTGGTTGGCGTTGAGCTTGTCGCGGGTCGCATTGGCGACGTTGAGGATCTTGCCGCGCAGCGGCAGGATCGCCTGCGTCGCGCGGTTGCGCGCCTGCTTGGCCGAGCCGCCGGCCGAGTCGCCCTCGACGATGAAGAGTTCCGAGCCGGCCGCGCCGGCATTGCTGCAATCGGCGAGCTTGCCGGGCAGGCGGAGCTTGCGCGTCGCGGTCTTGCGCGAGACCTCCTTTTCGAGCCGGCGGCGCAGACGCTCGTCGGCCCGGTCGACCGACCAGTCGAGCAGCTTCAGGGCCTGCTGCGGCGAGGCCGCGAGCCAATGGTCGAAAGCATCGCGGACCGCGTTCTCGACGATGCGCGCCGCCTCGAGCGTCGCCAGCTTGTCCTTGGTCTGGCCCTGGAACTCCGGCTCGCGGATGAAAACCGAGAGCATGGCCGTGCAGGTCGCCATCACGTCGTCGGAGGTGACCTGCGCCATGCGCTTACTCTGGCCGATACGCTCGGCATGGTCGCGCAGGCCGCGCAGCAGGGCGATGCGCAGGCCCTGCTCATGCGTGCCGCCCTCGGGCGTCGGGATGGTGTTGCAGTAGGAGGAGCTGAAGCCGTCCTCGCCGGTAGCGAGCCAGGCGACCGCCCATTCGAGCGAGCCGTGGCCGCCCTCCTTGGTGAGCTTCCCGCCGAAGATCGGCTCGGCGACGAGGTCCTTGCCCTCGATCTCGCCGGCGAGATAGTCGCGCAGGCCGCCGGGGAACTTGAAGACCGCCTCGGCTGCGACATCGCCTTCGGGCTTGAGCAGGCTCGGCGCGCAGCGCCAGCGGATCTCGACACCGCCGAAGAGGTAGGCCTTGGAGCGTGCCATGCGGAACAGGCGTGCCGGAACGAAATGCGCGCCTTCGCCGAAGATCTGGGCGTCGGGATGGAAGCGCACGCGGGTGCCGCGCCGGTTGGCGACGCGGCCGACCGTCTCCAGCGGCCCCTGCGGAATGCCGCGCGAGAAGATCTGGCGGTACAGCACCTGGCCGCGCGCGACCTCGACCTCGAGCCGGTCGGACAGCGCGTTGACGACGGAGACGCCGACACCGTGCAGGCCGCCCGAGGTCTCGTAGGCGCGGGAGTCGAATTTTCCGCCGGCGTGCAGGATCGTCATGATGACCTCCAGCGCCGACTTGCCGGGAAATTTCGGGTGCGGGTCGATCGGGATGCCGCGGCCATTATCGGTGACGGCGAGCGAGCCGTCCTCGAACAGCTCGACATCGATGAAGGTGGCGTGGCCGGCCACCGCTTCGTCCATGGCGTTGTCGATCACCTCGGCGAAGAGGTGGTGCAAAGCGCGCTCGTCGGTGCCGCCGATATACATGCCCGGCCGGCGGCGAACCGGTTCGAGCCCTTCCAGGACCTCGATCGCGGAGGCGTCGTAGCCAGTTTCGGACAGGGTGCCGGAGCGGGCAGGGGCGCGTGCCGGCTTCGGCGGCGCGGCGGCGGGGGCGCGTGCTTCCACGCCTTCCAGCCTGCCTTCGTCGTCGCCGAAAAGATCGTCAGCCATCGCTTTTGCGCCCAGGTGATTCGTAACGAGAAAATATAGCGCATTCGCTGCCCGGCAGTGGCAAGCAGGGCGCTACCCGCCCGCAATAGACCGATATCGCCTCGGCAGGAAGGCCGGATGACGAGGCGCGAGACGTAATGTCACTGCGCCGTCACGCTCCGCTGTCAAGAGGCAAGGGAACTTCGGTCGCCGCTGCGCGGTTCAGGCATCGTTAACCATGCCGCCCCGATGCTCGCCATTGTCCGGCGCGGGCTTGGCTTGGTCGGTGGTTTGGATATGCTGGTGCTCAAGGGGAGGAATGCCGTGGCGTCGCGTGCCGTAGTGCCGAAGATCAGGCTTGCCGGGCTCGAGCGTGCGGCGCGCCATGCCGGTGAGGCTTTCGCCTATGAGGAGCTCTCCGGCCATCCCGAGACACGCGATGCGGAGTCTGCCCAGCTGCGCCGCCTCTGGTGGCTCGCAGCGGCGGTCGCTCTGGTCGGGCTGGTCGCCCTCGCGCTGCGCTGAGGCGCGTCAGCCCTTCCTCAATCTTTCGCCGCTAGAACGCCTCTGCGGAGGTCGTCATGCGCGTAGTCATCGTCAGTGATTTCGGGGCCGTCAACGGCGGCGCCGCCAAGGTCGCGATCGAGAGCGCGCGCGGGCTCGCCGAGGCCGGCGTCGATGTCGTCTTCGCCTGCGCCATCGGCCCGGTCTCCGACCGGCTGGATCATCCGAGGATCGAGGTCGCGCATTATCAGGGCGAAGAGGTCTGGCAGGTCGGCAGCAAGATCGCAGCGGCCCGCCAGGGCATCTGGAACGCCGCCGCACATGACTTCCTGACAGCGCTGCTGGCGGAACAGCCGCGCGGCGACACGCTCGTGCACCTGCACCAGTGGACCAAGGCCTTCAGCCCGGCGGCAATCGCGGCGGCTGGCGCCAGCGGCCTGCCGGTCGCCATCACCATGCACGACTACTTCTCGTTCTGCCCGACCGGCGCCTATTTCGACTTCAAGACGGGCGCGCCATGCCAGCAGACACCGATGTCGGTCGGCTGCGTCACCGCCAATTGCGACCGGGCGTCCTATGTCCACAAACTGGTCCGGGTCGCCAGGCAGTGGCGTTCGGACGAAGCTATGCGCGGCCTGAAGGCGCCGCTCTTCATCCATGTCAGCGAATTCGCCCGGCGCTTCGCCGAGCCGTTTCTGCCGAAATCGGCCCGCCATGTCGTGGTCGAGAACATGATGGAAGCGCCGCGGCGGGCGCCGGTGGATGCAGGTGCCAACCGACACGCGCTCTTCCTCGGCCGCTTCACGCAGGAAAAGGCCGGCGATGTCCTGGCGCGCGCCGCCGCCCGCGCCGGCATGCCCGTGCGCTTCGTCGGCGAGGGGCCGATCGCCGATGCGATCCGTGCAGCGAACCCGGACGCCGAGATCAGGGGCTGGGTGCCGGCCGATCGGGTTTTCGATGAGATCGGGCAGGCGCGCTGCCTCGTTCTGCCCTCGCTCTGGTATGAGCCCGGCCCGTTGGTCGTCGCGGAAGCCCGTTCGCTCGGCGTGCCGGTCGTGCTCGCCCGCACGACCGGGCCCGCGAGCTGGATCGTCGACGGAGAGGACGGGATGCTCGTCGAGGGCGGCGACGTCAACGGGCTGGCAGCGGCGTTGGCGCGGCTGCGCGACGACGATGCTGTGCGTGCATTGGGACAGTCGGCCTACCGCCGCTACTGGGCCGATCCACTCACCACCGAGCGCCATGTTGCACGCACGATCGCGGCCTATCGCTCGCTGCTCCGCGCAGGGGATTTGTCTGCTGTGGGATGAGGCCACTGCAGACCTGAGCGGCAGTCGGTCAGGTCAGCACCTCGTTCCAGCTCTTCTTGTTCCGCCGCGCCACGAGGTTGTAACCCTTGGTGCGGTCGCGTTTCCAGCCATCCAGTTCGTGTGCGCGCGCGACCGGAATCGTGCGCGCATCCAGCAGAAGATGCACATCGAAACCGCGATCCTCGATCAGGTGCCGCGTCAGCGCGTGCGTGGGATCAGCGCCGTGATCTTCGTAGATGACTAGGGCGTCGGCCTCGAGAGCGGCCTCCATGCCAGCCAGTGCTTCTCGCTCGACGCCCTCGACGTCCAGCTTCACGACGAGCCGGCGATCCTGCCAGCCTTCCTGCGCGATCAGGTCGTCGATCGTGATCGATAGCACTGCCTCGCCGAATGGCGCCTCGTTGTCGGCTGCTATGCCGCGGGCCTCGTGTGCGGCGTCGTTGAGCCGGACCTCGAGGCCGGAGCGATCGAGAATGGCGCGGTGGAAGGCTCGAACCCTGCCTGAATGCGGTGCCACATTGGCGGACAGCAACGTGAAGGTCGATGCCGACGCTTCGACGGCCAGGACGGACTTGCCACCGGCGGCGCTCGACGCCGCGAATACCGACCAGTAGCCGATATTGGCGCCGCAATCGACGAATCCGTAGTCGACGCTTTCGAGTGCGCGAAGGAAGCGGGCGAGCTCCGGCTCATGATCGTAGGAGCGCAGCAGCATGCGGTTCCAGTACGGATCTGACGCCGGAAACGAAACGGCGGCCTCCGGGGCGAGAACGATCGTGGCGCTCCGCTTTCTCCAGAGCAGGTTCCCCGCGAGGCGGCAGGCTCGATACAGACCCCGCTGCTGAAAGGCGCGCGACAGCCCTCCATAGGCATCGAGCAGCATCAGGGCGCAGCGATCGGCGGGGGTCGATGCGCGGGCGCGGCCGGTCGTCCGATCAAGGCTCAATGCGGGAATTTGTCTGGTGTCGGTCTGCATGAGGCGGGTCTCCACCAGTCCGACTAGCACGGTCTGGTTGAGCAAATGAAAACAGTTGCCTTTCGGATTTTCTTGACAGGATAATATTCCTTCTATAGGAATGTTCGCGTTATGTTCACGTTAGGAACCTCTGATGCCATCCTTCATTCTTTTCGACGATGTCGTAGTTGCTCGTACGGCGGCTGCCACGGCGGGTTGGACCGATTTTTCCGGCTTGCAAACCGTATTCGACTATGCCCGCGACCAGGGGCGGCCACTGTTCTTCCAGCCGGGTATCTATGATTCCGGTACCGCCACGGTCCTGACCAGCAATGGCGGCGGCAAGCCGTTGCTGGCGCGTGCTGTCCCCGGCTCGGTAACTTTGCGCTTCAATGGCGTGAATATTTTCCTTCGCGTCGAAGGGCAGTCGAATGTCTGCTTTCAGGGTCTGATCTTCGACGGGCAGAATCGCGCGCTGACAGACTATGTGGCGCAGCGCCCAGCCCTGATTGCGGTGTCAGCTGCTGCCAAGGGCATCGTCTTCGAAGATTGCCGTGTCGCCAACTCACCGGGCATCGGGCTTTACGTTACGGGCGGCGCCGAGGCGCTGATCCGATCCTGCTCCTTGTCGTCGCACTCGATCGGCATCTGGAGCGAGAACGCGAAGATCAGCGCCCACGACAACAAGCTCAGCTTGCTGTCGAACAACGGCATCGCGATCTGGCGCTCGGCCGTGACCGGCGACAGCTCGACGATCTCCGGCAACGAAATCAACGGCATCGAGTCGGCTGCGGGCGGCACAGGCCAAAACGGCAACGGTGTCAGCGTCTTTCGGGCGATCGGTGTAACGATCACCAACAACAAGATATTCAATACCAAATTCTCCGCTGTCCGCTGCAACGGGGGCGGGCAGTTCATCGTGTCGAACAACAGCGTATACAATACGCGAGAGGTCGCGATCTTCGTCGAGGCGCCTGGTGCCAACATCGACCTCCACGGCGCCATCATCGCGAACAATTCGCTCGAAACCGTCGGAAACGGCATCAACGTCGCAAATTCCGGTCAGTTCGGCGACGGCACCTCACGCAGTGTCATCATCGAGGGCAATCGGATCGCCAATGTCCTGAACAATCCGATTCCGGACGCGGGCTACTATCCGCCCTCAACCATCGGCAATGGCATAATGATCGAGCAGGATTGCGTCGTGTCGGCCAATATCATCGATAGAGCATCGCGAGTCGGTATTCAGGCCGGCATCAACACTGGCGCGCGGGATCTGGTCGTGACCGGCAATTTGGTGATGAACACTCCGATCGGAATCGGTGTCTCCAACGATGCGGTGTCGAACACCGGGCGCAGCGTTGTCGTCTCCGGCAACATCGTCCGCAGCGCGTCTCTCGGAGGGATCGTTCCGACCCTCTTCGCGGGCACAACTTTCAACCGCGTTGGCGCGACCGAGTACGGCAACCAATTGGCGACGACCGCCGGCAGCGTCACCTTCGGCCACAATCGCTATCTCTGAGGCGCTGTTCCTCCAACAAAAAACCGGGGCGCTTGCGCCCCGGTTCGTCAGTTGGATCGCGAAACAGGTCGCGGTCGGGAGGTTATCTTCTCCTGAGCGCGACGCTCAGTAGGAGTAGTACATCGCGAACTCGACCGGGTGCGGCGTCATCTCGTAGCGCATCACATCCTGCATCTTGAGCTCGATATAGCTCTCGATGAAGTCGTCGGTGAAGACGCCGCCGGCCTTGAGGAAGGCGTTGTCCTTCTTGAGCGCGTCGAGCGCCTCGCGCAGCGAGCCGCAGACGGTCGGGATCTTCTTCAGCTCGCGCGGCGGCAGGTCGTAGAGGTCCTTGTCCATCGCCGGGCCGGGATCGATCTTGTTGATGATGCCGTCGAGGCCGGCCATCGTCAGCGCCGCGAAGGCGAGATAGGGGTTCGCCATCGGATCGGGGAAGCGGACCTCGACGCGCTTCGCCTTCGGCGAGGTCGTCCACGGAATACGGCAGGAAGCCGAGCGGTTGCGCGCCGAATAGGCGAGCAGCACCGGAGCCTCATAGCCCGGGACCAGGCGCTTGTAGGAGTTGGTCGACGGGTTGGTGAAGGCGTTCAGCGCCTTGGCGTGCTTGATGATGCCGCCGATGTACCAGAGGCACTCCTGCGACAGGTCGGCATACTTGTTGCCGGCCATGATCGGCTTGCCGTTCTTCCAGATCGACTGGTGGACGTGCATGCCCGAGCCGTTGTCGCCATAGACCGGCTTCGGCATGAAGGTCGCAGTCTTGCCGTAGCTCTGGGCGACGTTGTGGATGCAGTACTTGTAGACCTGCATCTGGTCGGCCATGTGCGTCAGCGTATCGAACTTCAGGCCGAGCTCATGCTGGGCCGAGGCGACCTCGTGGTGGTGCTTCTCGACCTTGGCGCCCATGGCAGCCATGGCAGCCAGCATCTCGCCGCGCATGTCCTGCGCCGAATCCTGCGGGGGAACCGGGAAGTAACCGCCCTTGGTGGCGATGCGGTGGCCGAGATTGCCGCCTTCGTACTCGGTCATGCCGTTGATCGGCAGCTCGACATTGTCCAGCTTGAAGCCGGTGTTGTAGGGGTCGGCAGCGATCTTGACGTCGTCAAAGACGAAGAACTCGGCTTCCGGGCCGACATAGACGGTGTCGCCGATCCCGGTCGACTTGAGGTACGCCTCGGCCTTCTTGGCCATGCCGCGCGGATCACGGCCATAGGGCTCGCCGGTCGCCGGCTCGAGCACGTCGCAGGTGATGACCATGGTCGAGGCCGAGAAGAAGGGGTCGATGCAGGCCGTGGTCGGGTCGGGCATCAGCAGCATGTCGGACTCGTTGATCGCCTTCCAGCCGGCGATCGAGGAGCCGTCGAACATCGTGCCCTCGGCGAAGATCTCCTCGTCGATCATCGAGATGTCGAAGGTGACGTGCTGCCACTTGCCGCGCGGGTCGGTGAAGCGGAAGTCGACGTATTTGACGTCATTTTCCTTGATGGCCTTCAGCACATCCTTGGCGTTCTTCATTTTCGACATTCCTCTCGACTGCAGTTCTCACGACCGACGTCGTCCGCGGCTTCCTTGCCGCCGGTGCACGCCTGCCGGGTTCCGGAAAAATTCCTTCAGATCGCGTCCGCGCCGGACTCGCCGGTGCGGATGCGGATCGCCCCCTCGATGGACGATACAAATATCTTGCCATCGCCGATGCGGCCGGTCTGGGCTGCCTTCTTGATGGCCTCGATGGCGCGCTCGACCATGTCGTCGGCGAGCACGATCTCGATCTTCACCTTGGGCAGGAAGTCCACGACGTATTCGGCGCCGCGATAGAGCTCAGTATGGCCCTTCTGGCGGCCGAAACCCTTCGCTTCGAGCACGGTGATGCCCTGGAGGCCGACTTCCTGGAGCGCTTCCTTCACCTCGTCGAGCTTGAAGGGTTTGATGATCGCCTCGATCTTCTTCATGCGCCGACCAGCCTCCGTGGCGTAAGATTACCGAATTCGCAGTCCCAGGCCCGGTTCTGCCCTCGGCAACCGTCCAGCATCGACCGTGCCGGGTCAACCAAGCCCCGCCGTCTTGCTCATAGCATCGGCGCGGCCCGCTCGCCATGTCGGCAGGCCTGCAAAAGCGCCCGTTCAGACGGCAGAAAACCGGCTAAAATTTGTGCATGTGCTGCATAATTGGACATCCGGGTCGAGCGTGCCGTTCTTGTCGGTGCGCTGCGGCTCATGGATGATCCGGGAATGACCAAGCCCGCGCCAGATTCACTTGCCCTGCTGAGCGTCGCCGAGATGGCCGCCGCGGACGAGGCCGCGATCGCGGCGGGCATTGCGGGCTTTACGCTGATGGAGCGCGCGGGCCGCGCGGTGGCCGATGCGGTCTCGCGGCGCGGCCGCCCGGGCGAGCGCGTCCTGGTGCTGTGCGGCCCTGGCAAGAACGGCGGCGACGGCTTCGTCGCCGCGCGTCTGCTCGAGGCGCGCGGCTTTGCGATCACCCTGGCGCTGGCAGGCGAACGCGGGCAGCTTACCGGCGATGCCGGCGAAGCGGCGGCAGGCTGGCAGGGGCCCGTCCTGGCCGTGGCGGAGATTCGGCCGGAGGATCACGCCATCATCGTCGACGCCCTGTTCGGGGCAGGGCTCAACCGCCCGCTCGATGGCGCCGTCGCTGCGCTGGTCGAGCGCGTCAATGCGAGCGACCTTCCCGTCATCTCCGTCGATGTGCCGAGTGGCGTCTCCGGCGACAGCGGCATGACGGCCGGCCCGGCGATCAGGGCCGACGAAACCGTTACCTTCTTCCGGTTGAAGCCCGGACATCTGTTGTATCCCGGCAGGGCGCTCTGCGGTGTCGTCACCCTCGCCGATATCGGGATCACTGCCGAGATGGTGTTCGGTCCGGGCAAGCCCCCGCCGATGACCTTCAGCAACGAGCCGGCGCTCTGGCAGGGTCAACTTCCCCGGCACGAGGCGGGGACGCATAAATACCGGCGCGGTGCGGTGGCGGTCGCCGCTGGCGGGCTTGCCGGTGTCGGCGCGCCGCGGCTCGGTGCGCGGGCGGCGCTGCGGATCGGGGCGGGATTGGCGACGATCATCTGCCGGCCGGAAGCGCTTGCGACCCATGCCGGCCGTGGCCCCGACGCGCTCATGCAGATTGCCGCGGCGGACGGTGCGGCCTTCGAGGCGGCACTGGCGACGCGAAAGCTCTCGGCGCTGCTCGCCGGGCCGGCACTGGGCCTCGACGCCATGGCAGCGGAGGTTGTGACGGCGGCGCTGTGCTCGAAGCTTCCGCTCGTGCTCGATGCCGATGCGCTGACGGTTCTGGCAGCGCGGTCCGAGCTGCTGGAGGAGCTCGCCGGCCGGCGGTCGGTTTCGACCGTGCTGACGCCGCATGAAGGCGAATTCCTGCGTCTTTTCGGCGATCGCCCCCCTTACGCCGCCGGAGCATCGCGTCTCGTCCGCGCGCGGACGGCCGCGACAGCGACCGCTTCGGTGGTCGTGCTGAAGGGGCCGGACAGCGTGATTGCGGCTCCCGACGGGCGGGCAGCCATCAATGCCACGGGCTCGGCCGCGCTGGCGACGGCAGGCTCCGGCGACGTGCTAGGCGGTATCGTCGCGGGCCTGCTAGCCCAGGGCATGCCGGCCTTCGAAGCGGCCTGCGCCGCAGTCTGGCTGCATGGCAAGGCAGGAGAGGCGCTCGGCTTCGGTCTGATCGCCGACGACCTGCCCGAGGCACTGCCCGGCGCGCTGCGGCTGGTCGCCGGCTGAGTAGGGCATCCGGGCTGGGGCAGGCGGCAAGGAGAAGCCCGCCCCTTGCGGAGGCGGGCTTCTTGTCCGGCCGCTAAGCCCTCAGGGAGGACTTTAGCGGGCGGCGTAGGTCACGGCCGGAGCGCTGGTGAGCTGCTCCTTGCTCATGTTGATCTTGCCGTGGTCCGGATACATTTCCGGAGCACGCGGGGTAGGCGCCGGCTGGCTTACGACGCCACCGGCGCTGCCCGACGGAGCCGGGGCCGAGGCGGCCATGGGCTGGTCGCTCCAGGTGACCTGCTCGAACGGGATCGCGACATCCTTCGAGCCGATGCCCAGGAAGCCGCCTACTCCGACGGTGACCAGTTCGATCTTGCCGGTCTTGTCGAATACGACCTCGGTGACGTCGCCGACCTTCTTGTTGTCGGGCCCGTAGATATCGACGCCCATCAGCTTGGAAGCGCGCCATTTGCCCTGGCCGGCCAGATTGTTCTCGGGCGCCTTCGCCGTCTCAGGGGCTGGGGCTGGCATGGCCGGCGCAGTGGTCGCGGGCGCGCTGGGCTGCGGGCTCGGAGGCGTGCTGGGAGAGGTGGTCTGGGCGACCGCAGCGGCGGCAAGCATGACGCCGCCAATCGCCGTCAATGCAACGTGACGCTTGTACATCGTTTTCCTCCTGTCGGCTTTCCGCATGATGCGGGATGCCTGAACAACGCCGGCAGCAGGGTTTTGTTCACGTCGTCTTGAACAAGCGCTCTGAAAGAGGGGCAAAAGGGCTCATACTCAGCAAGTCTTCGCGCTCAGTACGGCTCGTTTAGGGGGACTGCGCGAGGCGGGGCTTACGACTTGAAAGGCGCTCGGATGCACAGGAGCTTGCTCATCGCCGGCCTTGCTGTGGGCAGCGCAGGCCTAACCACACCGGCGGAGGCGTTCTGGCCGCGCACGCAGCTCCAGGCCTGCTCGGCGGTCGCGAACGAGGTCGATTTCCAGCGCTGGCGCTGCTGGGAGCTGGACGGGCAGGTGCCGATGTCCTTTGGCGTCCCTGCAATCGAACTCTACCCACCCCCGACCGGGCGCGAATGGCGGCGACCAACGCTGCGCTCGGGACCTGTCGTCAGGCGGCTGGGCTGAAGCCCGCCGGCCCGAGCCGGCGAGGCGACACAGCGGAGGCCGGGCGCTCGATGACATCGCCCGGCCATTGAGTGTGTGCTCGGCTGGCGGGCGTCAGCCCCAGACCCAATGACAGCGCTGCACCCGGCGTCCCCATCGATCGAAGTGGATGCGGCAGACGCGCCGGCGGCGAACATGGCGCCGGTGATGGCGGTGCCGCCGGTTGCGGTGATGCCAATGCACCGAGTTGCGATTCTGGGCGGACTCGATCGGCGTTCCGTCGGGCGCCGCCATAGCCGCATCCTCGGCGGCCGCATTCGGGAGCAGGGGAACGATGCTCTGGGTTGCGGGTGCCGCCGCGGCTTCGAAGGCGGCCAGGGTTCCGGTGCCGCCGGCGGCGAGCGCCAACAGTCCGGTGATGAAAGATCGACGCTGCATGCTTGCTCCTCGGTCGTCGTCCCGTCGCCCCATGACGATCATGCATGCGAACGGGAGCACGTCCAGCATGTCCGTCTCGCGTAAAAGGCGGGGTGGAGGCCTCTCCGTCCGGGTCGGTCCGAAATGGTGCGCGGCGCCACGCCAGAAAGGCCGGCAGCGGGGCGGACTGAAGCGCGAGGTCGCGTCTACGGCCAGCAGAGGAAGAGCAAAGCTCCCGCCCCTGCAAGATTGACCAGCGTCACCAGCCAATGCGACGTGGCGGCAACCAGCTGCGCCTGAAAGCGCCTCTCGCATTCACATTCCGGCACGGCAATTCCCCCTGCCAGGGAGTATTGTCCAGCCCGGCGAGATTGCGCTTCCCCCAAATGGGGGGTCTCCCGGAACGCTGCCCATCGGGAAATCGATGCTGGCCAGGCGAGTTGGCCGCAGCCGCACCTGCGCGAAGGTCCATGCCGCCAGCGGACAATTGCGTTGAATCAAGTCCCGCCTCGTTCCGAGCCCGTAGCATCGCCTGCAGAACGTTCTTCCAGACAGGATTCTGCCATGTCCAACACACCACACATCTTGGCCGACGAGTTCCCGGGCCTTGGGGATGCGATCCACAAGCTGAAGATCGCGAATCCCGACTTCGCCCAGCTCCTGGTTCGCTATGACGAGGTCAACGATCAGGTCCATCTGGCCGAAACGAACATCACCCCCGTCGACCAGCTCACAGAAACCGAGCTTCGCAAGGAGCGTCTGCGGATCAAGGACGCGATCAGCCAGGCGCTATCGAGCCAGTGAGTCGCTTCCCGCAGCAGGCCGGAGCCGGCCTGCCCGACCTCAGACAAGGAACGGCATGTGATGAGCACACTCCCTCGCAGTTTCAGGCATGTCCGGCTTGTGCTGGCACGTGAGAAGGGGGCGCCACAGGGTGACGACCGCAACGGTTATGATCTCCTGGTTCCGCTCGACGACGACAGCCGCCTCGACCCGGCGGAATGGAAAGCCAATCGCGCGGCTTGCCGGGTACGCCGCTTCCAGCCGGGCCAGGCCGACATGATCGGCCTGCTGCGTCGCAAGCCGGGAGGGAGCTGGTTCATCGACTACAAGGAAGGCGAGGACGACGACGAGGCTGGCTATCGCCTCGGCGAGGAGCGCTTCGTCGCCGGAGAATATGTCTCCATCCATGACGGCGACGAGATGCACACCTATCAGGTGCTTTCGGTCAATCGCCCCTGAATGCGGTCAGCCCGCCCTTTTCGAGGGCGGGCTGCTAGCTTTCCGCTTGCGCGGCCCCCAACTCATTTCTCGCTAGCCGTTTCGGAGCGCCGGCTCCCGTCTCGGCCATGATTGCCTCCTTGGCCGGGAAGGCGTTGCGCGCCCGATCCATCAGGGGACGCTCGACCCAGCGGTGCAGAAGCGCGGCGACGGCGAGCGAGGTGACGACGACGTAGACGGGGAAGAGGCCGAACCAAACCCAGTTCGTCTGAGGCAACAGGAGCTGACAGGCCATTGCGCCGATCATCGCGATCGGGACATGGGCGAGGTAGATGCCGTAGGACCAGTCGCCGGCCCGTCGGATCCCCGTTGCCATCGCGCCGTGAACCGTACCAGTCCCGAGCGCCGCAGCCACGAGGAGCGTTGCGGGACCGCCCCAGACGAGCCACCTCCATGCCCCAGGATCGGCGGTGGCCAAGGCGAGGCAACTCACTGCTGCAATCGCCAGGAATGACCGCGCTCCGCTGGGAAGGCTGAGGTTTCCAGTCCGATAGAGCCAGTAAAGGCCGATGCCCGCAGCGAATTCGAGGATGATCGGGCTCGTCCAGAAGCGCGGCGCCAGAGCGACGGGCTGAGCCAATGCCCCCAGCGCTGCAAGCAGAACGAGCAGGCCGACCACGACGATCAGCGCCACGCGTTCCGTGAAAACCAGGGCCATCGCGAAAAGCACGTAGAACGCCATCTCATAGTTGAGTGTCCAGCCGACGGTCAGGATCGGATAGACCAGTCCTTCGGCATTGGCGGCCGGCAGGAAAAGATAGGACGCCGCAACCGACCACCAGGATGCATCGCTCCAGGCCCGGCTTCCGATCGCGATGAAGGCGACGATCATGAAGCTCGTCGTCAGCCAGTACAGAGGGACGACGCGTGCTGAACGCCGCAGGGCGAATTGCCGCCATGCTCCCGGCTGGCCGTAGAGGGAGCGGCTGGAGTAAGCGATGATGAAGCCCGAGATGACGAAGAAGATGTCGACGCCCACGGGGAAGGGAAATATCGACAGCGGCGAATCTATAGGGGCAATCCCCAGATAGCGGGTCGAGATTGCGTTCACTGTGTGCTCTACGAGCACCAGCCCGGCGGCAAGGCCCCGCAGCGCCTGTATACCGTCAAGTTGTAGACGCGATGTCACTTACGGCTCTCGTTATCGTCGAAACGGCACACGCTGTACCACTGCGGATGAAGGATGCCGAGGCTCCCCTCGCATTACTACGGGCAATGACTGAATTCTGTTTCGTCTGTGCTTGTCCCCGCGGCGGCCTCCCGGCCGCGCGAAGAGAGCTTTCTCTACCGATTTTATGGAAGGCGCGGGCGGAGCAGCAGCGAGGGGTGGCCATGTCAGGGCAAAACCGGCCGGCTGACGTTCAAGCTTGCTCTGCGGAGCTGCCGTTTCGATCCAAGCGACGGACTGGCGTCGCCAAGGCCGTGGTGAGCGGGGAGGGGATCGAACCCTCGACCACATGATTAAAAGTCACGTGCTCTACCACTGAGCTACCCGCCCTCACTGACGCGCTGCATAGGCAGGGCCGGCCTTCCGGTCAACATTGTTCGTAGCGCTTCCTCATGGCAGAAGCCCCGCAGAGGTTCCCGATGTCACCGTTCGCCATGTCCCGAAAGCCAAGCCAGATGCGGACCGCGCCCGCCGGCGCGGGCTCACGCGCCCTGCCACGGTCCCGCCCCATCGCGGCAGCCTGAGCCGATGGCGAGCGAGGAAATCCGTCGCTGGCGCGGCTGGACAAGGGTATTCGGGCTGACAGCGCTCGGCGTCATCGCTGCCCTGTTCGGCTTCATCGCGGCCCTTGATCCCTATGGGGCCCGCGTTCAGGCCGGGCAGTCGGCCCGGCCATTGATGGATCTGAACCAGCGCTTCATGTACCCGCAGCTGGTGCGCTCCGGCGCCTTCGACTCCGCGATTCTCGGCACTTCGACCCTGCGGCTGCTCGATCCGGCGATTCTGTCGCAAGGCCTGCAGACGCACCTGGTCAATCTCGGCATGAACGCCGCCACGCCCTGGGAGCAGGTGCAGATCGCCACGCTGTTCGCGCGCAAAACCGCGGCGCCGAAATACGTGATCTGGGGTATCGACCCGTTGTGGTGCGACGCCGACGCGACAGCGGAAGAGAAGCGACTGACGCCGCGGCCGTTCCCGCCCTGGCTCTACGACGATGCCACATGGAACGATTGGGCGAAGCAGCTCAACTTCACCACGCTCGAAATCGCCGTCCGACTCGCCGGGCATCGGCTCGGTCTGGTGCCGCCGCGGATCCGCAGTGACGGCTATGAGGTCTTCACGCCGCCCGAAGCCAGCTACGACCTCGCCCGCGCCCGTTTCCATCTCTATCGCCACACTGACGGCAAGGTGTCCGATCTGGCGCCGCTCTCGCCGCCGGAGTTCGTCGCGGCGGAGCAGCGGGCCGCGTGGCGCTTTCCGGCGCTGGCGTGGCTCGACCAGGCTCTCGCCGCCTTTCCGCAGCAGACGCGCCGCATCCTTGTCCTGCCTCCGATCCATGGCGCGACCTTGCCGCGCGAGGGGACGGCCGGGTTCGAGCGGCAGCAGGCCTGCAAGGCGCGGATCGCGGCGATCGCGGCCCGGCACGGAGCGATCATCGCCGATTATGCCCATCTCTCGCCGCTGACCCGCGAGGACACGAACTACTGGGATCCGCTGCATTACCGGCTGCCGATCGCGCGGCGGATCGAGGCCGACCTGATCGCGCTTGGCAGGGGTGAAAAGCCACCGGCGGACCCGGCTCTGCAGGTGGTTGAACCCATTCGTTAACGCGGCATAAACCAAGCCGTTCTAGCGTCGTGGCATGGTCATTCGTCGCGGCGTCCGCTCCATCCTGATCACTCTGGCGCTCTACCTCGTCTCGAGCGGGGTCGTCGGCTACTTCCTGTTCCATGCGCAACACGGTGCGCGCGGGCTGGAGGCGCTGGGCGGTCTCCGGGAGAAGCTCGGCGAGATGGAAGTCGAGATCGCGGAGCTCACTGCCGAGCGGCAGGTCTGGGAGAAGCGCCTCAGCCTGATGCGCGACCAGGCCGTCGATCGCGACCTTCTCGAGGAGCGTGCCCGGGCGAGCCTGGGGCGGATCCATCGCAACGACGTCGTCGTGATGGGGCGTTGAGGCGTCGGCAGCCCCTGCATTAGTCGCAAAAAGATCGATTAACCGAATTCAAGTTAAGTTCTTATAATAAAGTAATTCCAGCATGTTAGATCATGTTGCAGTGCGAGATGCCTATCTCGCCAAGGCTTTGGCGTTCCTCTACAACCGAAGCAGTTGAGCTTCGGAGGACTGCTTATGGCCATTGCCGCGCGTAAGACGAAGGCGGGTGCTCCTGCCAAGGCGGCCGGAAAGACCCCGGCGAAGGCTGCGGCGAGAACGGCCAAGAGTGACAGCAAGGCGATCCCGAATACTCCGGTCTTCGACAAGGAAGAGGAGTTGCACGCCTATCGCGAGATGCTGCTGATCCGGCGTTTCGAGGAGAAGGCCGGCCAGATGTACGGCATGGGCCTGATCGGCGGGTTCTGCCATCTCTATATCGGCCAGGAGGCCGTGGTGATCGGCATGCAGATGGCCTCAAAGGAAGGCGATCAGATCATCACCGGCTATCGCGACCACGGCCACATGCTGGCCTGCGGCATGGAATCGCGCGGCGTGATGGCCGAGCTGACCGGCCGGCGCGGCGGCTATTCGCGCGGCAAGGGCGGCTCGATGCACATGTTCAGCCGCGAGAAGAATTTCTATGGCGGTCACGGCATCGTCGGCGCCCAGGTCTCGCTCGGTGCCGGTCTCGGCTTCGCCAACTGGTATCGCCAGGACGGGCGAGTATCGATGGCCTATTTCGGCGACGGCGCCGCCAATCAGGGCCAGGTCTATGAGAGCTTCAACATGGCGCAGCTCTGGAAGCTGCCGGTGGTGTTCGTGATCGAGAACAACCGCTACGCCATGGGCACCTCGGTCAACCGCGCTTCGGCCCAGACCGACTTCTCGCGCCGCGGCGTCTCCTTCGGCATCCCCGGCGAGCAGGTCGACGGCATGGACGTGCGCGCGGTGCGCGCCGCCGGTCAGCGGGCGATCGACCACGCCCGGTCCGGCAAGGGGCCCTACATCCTGGAGATGCAGACCTATCGCTATCGCGGGCATTCGATGTCCGACCCGGCGAAGTACCGCTCCAAGGACGAGGTCCAGCGCATGCGCGAGGAGCACGACCCGATCGAGCAGGTGCGGGGCCGTCTGACGCGCGAGCACAAGATCGGCGAGGACGAGTTCAAGGCGATCGACGCCAAGGTTCGCGAGATCGTCAACGACGCAGCCGAGTTCGCGACGCACGATCCCGAGCCGGACGTCTCGGAGCTCTTCACCGACATCCTGCTGGAGCCGGCGCAGGCCTGACCAGGCGCTGCGCTCCCTCATCGACCTTTCAGCCCCGACGGGCTTTCCAGAAATCCAGGTGCGTTCATGCCGATCGACATTCTCATGCCTGCGCTGTCGCCGACCATGGAGCAGGGCAAGCTCGCCAAATGGCTGAAAGCCGAAGGCGACAAGGTCAAGGCCGGCGACATCATCGCCGAAATCGAGACTGACAAGGCGACGATGGAAGTCGAGGCGGTCGACGAGGGCATCCTCGCCAAGATCCTGATCGCCGACGGCACCGAAAACGTCGCGGTCAACACGCCGATAGGCGTGATCGCCGCCGACGGCGAGGATGTGAACGCCGCCGCCAGCGGTGCCGCCAAGGCGGAAGCAACGCCGGCCGCTGCGGCCGAACCGGAGAAGGCCGCCGAGGCGCCGGCCGAGAAGCCTGCGCCGGCATCGGCCCCGAGCGTCCCGGCCCAGGCCAAGTCTTACGACGCCTCGTCGGAGTTCCCGGCCGGAGTCGAGGTCGTCACGATGACGATGCGCGAGGCGCTGCGCGACGCGATGGCCGAGGAGATGCGCCGCGACGCCGACGTCTTCGTCATGGGCGAGGAGGTCGCCGAGTACCAGGGCGCCTACAAGGTCACCCAGGGCCTGCTGCAGGAGTTCGGCGCGCGCCGTGTGATCGACACCCCGATCACCGAGCACGGCTTTGCCGGCATCGGCGTCGGCGCGGCGCTGACCGGCCTGCGGCCCATCGTCGAGTTCATGACCTTCAACTTCGCCATGCAGGCGATCGACCAGATCATCAACTCGGCCGCCAAGACGCTCTACATGTCCGGCGGTCAGATGGGTTGCCCGATCGTCTTCCGCGGCCCGAACGGCGCGGCCGCCCGCGTCGGCGCCCAGCACAGCCACGACTACGCCGCCTGGTATTCGAACGTGCCGGGCCTGAAGGTGGTGATGCCTTACAGCGCCTCGGACGCGAAGGGCCTGCTGAAGAGCGCGATCCGCGATCCCAACCCGATCATCTTCCTCGAGAACGAGATCCTCTACGGGCGCTCCTTCGAGGTGCCGAAGGGCGACGATTTCCTGGTTCCGATCGGCAAGGCCAAGGTGGTGCGCCCCGGCACCGACGTGACGATCGTCTCCTTCGGCATCGGCATGACCTATGCGCTCGGCGCCGCCGAGGCGCTGGCCAAGGACGGCATCGAGGCCGAGGTCATCGACCTGCGCACGATCCGGCCGATGGACATCGAGACCGTGATCGCCTCCGTGCAGAAGACCAATCGCTGCGTCGCGGTCGAGGAGGGCTTCCCGCAATCCGGCGTCACCGCCGAGATCGGCATGAAGATCATGGAGGCTGCCTTCGACTATCTCGATGCCCCGGTCGCCCGTGTCACCGGCAAGGACGTGCCGATGCCCTACGCAGCCAATCTCGAGAAGCTCGCGCTTCCGAATGTCGGCGAGGTCGTCGCGGCGGCCAAGGCCGTCTGCTACAGGGCCTGACACGTGCAGTTGACGATCGGAGCCATGATCGCTTCGGTCGCCCTCGCACTGATCGGGGGGCTGTCGGCCTATGCCTATGTCCAGCCGAAGCGTCGGCTGGCGCCCCGCCCGCTGGTGCCGCGCGACCTCGCTTTGGCGAGGCTCAGCCTGCACCGCGTCGACCTCATCTCCTTCGTGCTGGCGGCGGCCGGCGTCCTGACGCTCATTCCTGAATCGGTCCAGGCCTTCGCGCCCGAGCTGATGGGAGGGCGGACAATCGCCGGCACCGCGCTCGAACGTCTCGACTATATCGCCTTCGTTCTCGTCTCCCTCAGCTTCGGCATGGGCACTGTCCGCCGTATGCTGATCATCGCATTGGAAAAAGCGAGCCTCCAGCCATGCCCGTGAACATCCTGATGCCCGCGCTGTCTCCGACCATGGAGAAGGGCAACCTCGCCAAGTGGCTCAAGAAGGAGGGCGACTCGATCAAGGCCGGCGACATCATCGCCGAGATCGAGACCGACAAGGCGACCATGGAGGTCGAGGCGGTCGATGAGGGCGTGCTGGCGAAGATCGTCGTGCCGGAGGGCACCGCCGACGTCGCCGTCAACGAGATCATCGGCGTGATCGCCGGCGAGGGCGAGGACGCCAAGAGCGTCTCGGCCCCGAGTGCCGCGCCGGGCAAGGCCGAGCCTGCACCGAAGGCAGAAGCCAAGGCGGCGGCGCCCGCTCCGGCAGTGTCCGCTCCGGCCGCGCCTGCGGCCGCACCAGCTCCGGCCGCGGCGCCCGCCGCCCAGGCCCCGGCAGCGGCCTCCGGCGAGCGTCCCTTCGCCTCGCCGCTGGCGCGCCGCCTCGCCAAGGAAGCCGGTATCGATCTCGGCAAGGTCCAGGGCTCGGGTCCGCATGGCCGCATCGTCGAGAAGGACATCGAAGCCGCCAGGCAGGGCGGTGCTGCGAAGGCCACTCCGGCTGCGGCCGCCGCTCCGGCAGCTGCTGCGCCGAAAGCCGCCGCGGCGCCGCTCGCCTCCGGCCCGTCGGACGATCAGGTCAAGAAGCTGTTCGCGCCGGGCTCCTATGAGGAGATCCCGCATGACGGCATGCGCAAGACGATCGCGCGCCGCCTGACCGAGGCCAAGCAGACCATCCCGCATTTCTACGTGACGGTCGATTGCGAGCTCGACGCGCTCTTGAAGCTGCGGGCCGAGCTCAATACCGCTGCTCCGGAGAAGGACGGCAAGCCGGCTTACAAGCTCTCGGTCAACGACATGGTGATCAAGGCGCTCGCCCTTGCGCTGCGGGCTGTGCCGGACGCCAACGTCTCCTGGACCGACGGCGCGATGCTGAAGCACAAGCACGCCGATGTCGGCGTCGCGGTTTCGATCCCGGGCGGGCTGATCACGCCGATCGTCCGGGATGCCTGCCACAAGACGCTCTCCCAGATCTCCAACGAGATGAAGGACCTCGCGGCCCGCGCCAAGAACCGCAAGTTGAAGCCCGAGGAATACCAGGGCGGCACGTCGGCGGTCAGCAATCTCGGCATGTTCGGGGTCAAGGACTTCGCCGCGGTGATCAACCCGCCGCATGCGACGATCCTGGCGGTCGGGGCCGGCGAGCAGCGCGCCGTGGTCAAGGGCGGGCAGCTCGCGGTCGCGACCGTGATGTCGGTGACGCTCTCGACCGACCACCGCGCCGTCGACGGCGCGCTCGGGGCGGAGCTGCTCCAGGCCTTCAAGGGCTATATCGAAAAGCCGATGGCGATGCTGGTGTGAGGTAGCCATGACTCGCCAGGCCCGCATTCTCGCCTTCGGCGACTCCCTGACCTGGGGGCGCATCGCCAACCGGCCGGAGCGACATGGCGACGATGTGCGCTGGCCGCGCGTGCTGGAAAAGGCGCTCGGCGGCTATGCGACGGTGATCGAGGAAGGGCTGAACGGGCGGCGGATCGCATTGGAAGACCCGCTGCGGCCTTACCGCTCCGGTATCGCGCTGCTGCCGCTGTTCATCGAGTGCCATGCGCCGCTCGACCTCGTCATCCTGATGCTCGGCACCAATGACTGCCAGCGCCAGCACTCGCTGGCGCCCTATGACGTTGCCCGTTCGATGCGGATGCTGGCGCAGGTGGCGCAGCGTCCGCCGGTCGAGCCCGGCATGCCGGTGCCGGAAGTGCTGATCGTCTCGCCGCCGCTGGTGCGCATGCCCGACGATCCCGAGCATGAGGCGAACTTCTTCATGGAAGGCGCCCCGGAGAAGATGGCCTTGCTGGCGAAATACTATCGCCGGATCGCCGACGAGATCGGTGCCCATTTCTTCGATGCGGCGGCGGTCGCGAGCGTCACCGGCGCGGACGGCATTCATCTCGACGCCGAGAACACCCGCGCCATCGGACAGGCGCTCGCGCCGGTCGTCGACGGGCTGCTCGGCCTGCCGCTGCCTGCCCGCGGTCCGGCGCTGCGGATCACCGGTCCGTAAGAGAAATTACCGGGGTAGTGCCCCGCAACGTCAACGCCTCCCAAAGATGGGAGGGAAGAGCCGAGGTGCCTTTCATGGCTGATTACGACATCATCATCATCGGTTCCGGCCCTGGCGGCTACATCGCAGCGATCCGCGCGGCGCAGCTCGGCTTCAAGACGGCGATCGTCGAGCGCGAGCATCTCGCCGGCATCTGCTCGAACTGGGGCTGCATCCCGACCAAGGCGCTGCTGCGCTCGGCCGAGATCCTGCATTACGGCCAGCACGCCAAGGATTACGGGCTGACGCTGGAAGGCACGTTCAAGGCCGATCTCGAAGCCGTGGTGAAGCGCTCGCGCGGCATCGCGGTGCGGATGAACAACGGCGTCCAGTTCCTGATGAAGAAGAACAAGGTCGACGTGATCTGGGGCGAGGCCAAGCTCACCAAGGCCAACACGATCGCTGTCGCGCCGACCAAGAAGCCGGCTATGCAGCCGCAGGGGCCGGTGCCGAAAGGCGCCAAGGGCGAGGGCACCTATACCGCCGACCACATCATCGTCGCGACCGGCGCCCGCCCGCGCGTCCTGCCCGGGCTGGAGCCGGACGGCAAGCTGATCTGGACCTATTTCGAGGCGCTGGTGCCGCCGACCATGCCGAAATCGCTGGTGGTGATGGGTTCGGGCGCGATCGGCATCGAGTTCGCCTCGTTCTACCGCACGCTTGGCGCCGAGGTGACGGTCGTCGAGGTGATGCCGCAGGTCGTCCCGGTCGAGGATGCCGAGATCGGCGCCTTCGCGCGAAAAGCCTTCGAGAAGCAGGGCATGAAGATCCTGACCTCGACCAAGGTCACCAAGGTCGAGAAGGGGGCGAACTCCGTCACTGCCCATATCGAGGACGACAAGGGCAACAAGCAGACGATCACCGCCGAGCGGATGATCTCGGCGGTCGGCGTCGTCGCCAATGTCGAGAATCTCGGGCTTGAGGCGCTCGGTGTGAAGCTCGATCGCGGCGTGATCGCGATCGACGGGCTCTGCCGGACCAATGTGAAGGGCGTCTACGCGATCGGCGACGTCGCCGGCCCGCCGATGCTGGCGCACAAGGCCGAGCACGAGGCGGTGATCTGCGTCGAGGCGATCAAGGGCCTGCACCCGCACCCGATGGACAAGGCGATGATCCCGGGCTGCACCTATTGCCACCCGCAGATCGCCAGCGTCGGCCTGACCGAGGCCAAGGCCAAGGAAGCCGGCCACCAGCTCAAGGTCGGCCGCTTCAACTTCGTCGCCAACGGCAAGGCCGTGGCGCTCGGCGAGGACTCGGGCATGGTCAAGACGATCTTCGACGCCAAGACCGGCAAGCTGCTCGGCGCCCATATGGTCGGGCCCGAGGTCACCGAGCTGATCCAGGGCTTCGTCGTCGCGATGAACTTGGAGACCACTGAGGAAGAGCTGATGCACACCATCTTCCCGCATCCGACCCTGTCGGAGACGATGAAGGAGGCCGTGCTCGACGCCTATGGCAAGGTGCTCAACGCCTGAGACCTGCGACTGCGCGCCTGCGTTTGGAGGGCGCTAGCGCAGATCGATCCTGATGCCGACGCCGATGAAGTTCGAACCGGACTTCTTCGGCGCGATCAGGCCGAAAACGCCCGACCGATGATGCAGCCGGGTGACGAACGAGACGCCCGGCGCAGAGGCATGCGAGAACTCCGCCTCGAAGGCGAGATAGTTCAGCGTCCGCGAGGGGCGGACGTCGATGGCGCCCTCGAAGCGCGGCCGCTCCGACGCGACCGACAATCCCTCTCCGACGGCGAGATTGGCCTCGAGCCCGCCGCCAAGCGGGATCTGCCCGGTCCTGAACATCAGCGCCAGCGTGCCCTCCCAATGGCTCTGGCCGCCGAAATGCTTGAGAACCTGGCCTTCGAGCTCGATGCGGTTGCCGCGGAAGGCAAAGTCGGTGAACGGCAGCGGGATCGAGAAGGAAGGCACGATCACCCGCGACAGCCCGGCGCCGGCGAAATTCGTGTCCGAGAAGCTCAGATTGCCGGTGATCGCCCGGCTGGGCACGTCGAGCAGATCGGTGTTGACCCAGCGGCTGACATAGCCTGTCGCGTGCCAGCGCCGCTCTCCGGAACGATCGAAAGCCTCGGCGACCGGACCGCCACCGAACGCAGCCGCAAGCAGCCCTCCCGTCATCAGCACGCCCGAATGGCGTGGCCGGGTTCTGCCTTCGGGGGCGACAACGCCGTCACAGCAGGGCATGGCCGGCATCCTCCTCCACGCTGCCGTAGAGCCAGAGCCTCCAGTCCAAGGCGGTAGGGAAACGCCAAAACGCCGTTCCGTCAACCGTAGCCCCGGGAGGGCGGGGCGGCTCGCGCATTCGGCCACGAGGACAATTGTCTCCTGGCCGCTCCCGTCTATTCTCTGCTGCCGAGGCGCGCTTCCAGAGGATCTGCGCCGAAAGGGTGCAAGGTCGGTCGCTTCCGGAGGTCTCCGATGGACATGCGTGCAATCCTCGTCGCCATCGTGATCGGCCTCGTCGCCGGATGGCTCGCCAGCATCGTGGTCGGTGGCGGCGGACTCGTCCGCTACATCATCACCGGCCTGATCGGCGCCTTCGTCGGCAGCTTCCTGCTCTCGGCGCTCGGCATCAATCTCGGCATCGGCAACCCGCTGGTCTCGCAGATCCTCACCGCGACCATCGGCGCGATCGTCGTCGTGCTGCTGGCCCGGCTGATCGCCTGAGCGTCCGCCTCTGGAAAGAGCGGGATGCGATGCGCATATCGCGGCGATGACGACACGCACGCGCAAGGCCCGCGGTCCCGGCCGGGTCATCGAGGACGACAAGGTCGAGATCCTGCCACCGCAGCGGGGCTTTGCGGTCGACTGGCGCCGACTGCTGCCGCCTGTGGCGTTCGGGACTGCGGCGGGCTTCATCGCCAGCCTCGTCGTCGGTGGCGGCGGCTTCCTGCGTCATGCCGTTGTCGGCCTGCTCGGCATGCTGGTCGGCCAGGGCATCGTGCGCGTCACCGGCTGGCGGGTCTCGACCGGCTCGCGGTTTGCCGACGACATGGCGATGGCGGTGATCGGCGCGATCCTGGTGGTGCTATTGGCGCGTTTCATCGCCTGAAGGCCGGGAACCGGCCGGCAAGGCCGGCGTTGATCGCAAGGCCGCGGGCGTCGCGGTCAGCGAGGGCAGGGGGACTACCATGAACAACGAGATCGTCGCCGCGCTCGGCACGCCGGGCTACGGCTTCTTCATGACGCTGCTGATCGGCATCCTCGCCGGCTGGATCGCCGAGCGGGTGACCTCCTCCGACCACGGGCTCTTCACCAACATGATCGTCGGCGTCGCCGGCTCTTTCGTCGGCAGCCGGCTGGCCGATCTGCTGGAGATTCCGGTCTATGGCTTCTGGCGCACGCTGACCGCCGCCATCGCCGGCGCCTGCCTGCTGATCGTGCTCTGGCGCGCCCTGCGCAACTGAGTCACGCACGGCCGCGGGTTGCCCGCGCGACGCTTCGGGATTAGCTAGACGGCGAGGTCGCCTTTCTCTCGCGGCCGCAGGAAACGGACCCATCCATGGCCGTCGTGCTCGACCTTCTGAACCGCGACCCGCGTCCCAATATCGGCAATCCGAAGGCCGAGGCGAAGCCGGGCGGCGAACTGCGCCATCCCGAGAAGCAGAAGCGCGCCGAGAATCCGATCCTGCGCAAGCCGGACTGGATCCGCGTCAAGGCGCCGGGCTCGCCGAAATGGGCCGAGACCCAGAAGATCGTGAAGGCCGAGAAGCTCGTCACCGTCTGCGAGGAGGCGGGCTGCCCCAATATCGGCGAGTGCTGGGAAAAGAAGCACGCCACCTTCATGATCATGGGCGACACCTGCACGCGGGCCTGTGCCTTCTGCAACGTCAAGACCGGCGTGCCGGAAGCGCTCGACCATGAGGAGCCGCGCAAGGTCGCCGAGGCCGTCGCCAAGCTCGGGCTCGAGCATGTCGTGATCACCTCGGTCGACCGCGACGACCTGAAGGATGGTGGCGCCGAGCATTTCGCCCGCGTCATCCGCGCCATCCGCGAGGCCTCCCCGACGACGACCATCGAGATCCTGACGCCGGACTTCCTGCGCAAGCCCGGCGCGCTTGAAGTCGTGGTCGCGGCCAAGCCCGACGTCTTCAACCACAACCTCGAAACCGTCCCCGGCAAGTACCTGACGGTGCGCCCGGGCGCGCGCTACTTCCATTCGCTTCGGCTGCTGCAGCGGGTGAAGGAGCTCGACCCGACCATTTTCACCAAGTCCGGCATCATGGTCGGCCTCGGCGAGGAGCGGAATGAGGTGCTCCAGCTGATGGACGATCTGCGCTCCGCCGAGGTCGATTTCATCACCATCGGCCAGTACCTGGCGCCGTCGCGCAAGCACCATGCGGTGATCCGCTTCGTCACGCCCGACGAGTTCAAGAGCTTCGAGACCATCGCCTATGTGAAGGGCTTCCTGATGGTCTCCGCGACGCCGCTGACCCGCTCCTCGCACCATGCCGGCGAGGACTTCGCCAAGCTGCGGGCGGCGCGCGCCGCGAAGACGGGCGCCTGAGAGCGGCTCTCCGATGCCGATGTTCAACAGCACCAGGCGGGTGAAGCACTCGTCCGCGGAGATGTTCGCTCTCGTGGCGGATGTCGAGAAGTACCCGCAGTTCCTGCCGCTCTGCGAAGGGCTCGTGGTGCGCAGGCGGACGCCGCGTGAAGGGGGAGGCGAAGTGCTGCTCGCCGACATGACCGTCGGCTACAAGGCGATCCGCGAGACCTTCACCAGCCGCGTCACGCTCGATCCGGCCAATCTCAAGATCCTGGTCGAATATGTCGACGGACCGTTCCGCTATCTTGAGAACCGCTGGAGCTTCCGGCCGGCCGAGAAGGGCTCGGAGGTGGTGTTCTTCATCTCCTACGAGTTCGCCAGCCGCATGCTCGGCCTGCTGATGGGCGCGATGTTCGACAAGGCTTTCCGCAAGTTCGCCGAGGCGTTCGAGCGCCGGGCCGACGCAGTCTATGGCGCCGGGGTGCCCCTCACTTCAGGCTGAGCGAGGCTTCGCGCAGCAGATCGAGTGCTTCCAGCACGCTGAGGCGGCGGATCTCGTCGCGGCCGAGCGCGCCGAAGCGCTTCTCGCGATGGAGTGTCCGGTCCGCTCCTGCGCAGGCGAAATGGACGAGGCCGACGGGCTTTGCCTCGCTGCCACCATCGGGGCCCGCAACCCCCGTGATGGAGACGGCGAGACGCGCGGAAAGCCGTTCCCGTCCGCCTTCGGCCATTGCCCGCGCCACCGGCTCGCTGACTGCCCCGTGCCGAAGTATCAGTTCGGGCGGGACATTGGCGAGCGTCGTCTTGGCTTCGTTGGAGTAGGTGACGAGGCCTCCGAGCACCATGCTCGACGAGCCTGCAATCGCCGTCAGGGCGCCGCAGACCAGCCCTCCAGTGCAGGATTCGACCGTGGCGACAGTGATGCCGCGCTCGCGCGAGATGTTCAGGAGCTCGGCGGCCAGCGAACGAGTCTCGAGGTCGAACATGCTGTCACTCCGGTTCCGGCAGGCGGATGCTGGCCGAGGCCTGCGCCGCCAGCCCTTCGCCGCGCCCGGTGAAGCCCAGGCGCTCCGAGGTCGTGGCCTTGACCCCGACCTGGTCGAGCCGCAGGCCGGCGATCGCGGCGATGCGGGCGCGGATGGCGTCGCGATGCGGGCCGACCTTCGGCGCCTCGCAGATGATCGTCAGGTCGAGATGGTCGATCTTGCCGCCGCGGGCCGCGACCCGCTCCGCCGCGAAGGCGAGGAAGCGATCGGACGATGCGCCGCGCCATTGCGGATCGCTGGGCGGGAAATGGCTGCCGATATCGCCATCGGCGAGAGCGCCGAGCAGCGCGTCGGTCAGGGCATGCAGGCCGACATCGCCGTCGGAATGCGCGGTGACGCCGCGTGTATGGGGAATGCTGACGCCGCCGATCCAGACATGATCGCCGTCGGCGAAGGCATGGACGTCATAGCCCGTCCCCACCCGCGTCACGAGGCTGCGTCCCAGCCGCTGCTCGGCGGCGATGAAGTCTTCGGGATGGGTCAGCTTCAGGTTCATCGGGTCTCCCGCAAAGGTCGCGACCTCGTGGCCGGCCCATTCCATGATCGCTGAATCGTCGGTGAAACCGTCGGCTCCCGCCGCGAAGGCCGCCTCATGCGCGGCCAGCAAGGGCGCGAAGGCGAAGGCCTGCGGCGTCTGCACCGAGACGAGGCGGTCGCGCGGCGGCGTCTCGACGATCCTGCCGTCGGCATCGAGCCGCTTCACCGTATCGGTCACGGCGAGGGCAGGGATCGCCGCCTGTGTCTTGCGCGCGGCGACGAGCGCGCGGTGAACGAGTTCCGGCGAAACCAGGGCGCGGGCGGCGTCGTGCACCAGTACCGCGCCGGTGAAGCCCGCCTCGGCCAGCGCCTTCAGGCCGGCCCGGACCGAGGCCTGACGGGTTTCGCCGCCATGGGTCGGCGGGAGCAGGCGGCCGCGCTCACCTTCGCCGAGTTCTGCGATGGCATTGCGATAGCGTGCGTCGTCCCTGGCGCCGATCACCACCAGAACGGGGCCGATGCGCGCTTCGGCCAGGAAAGGCGCGAGCGCGCGGCAGAGCACGGGCTGGCCGCCGAGGCGACGGTATTGCTTGGGCGCCTCGGCGCCGGCACGCAGGCCGCGTCCGGCGGCGACGATCAGGGCGGCAACGGCCATGGTCATGAAAGCGTCGAGGGCTCCGGAATCTGATGCTGCGGGTGATAGGCTGCGCGGCGCCGATAGCCAAGCGGCGGGGCAGCCGCATGGGCTGAATCGGCACGATGCACATCGGAAAGGCAGTCAACCTCGGCGACTTGCGACGATGGTGCAATGCAGCATTGCTTAGAAATCCCTTGCGCGGTGCAATAGATGTCCAATAAATCACCATAATGGAATCTGCCTCAAAATCAGGCGACACAGTTCCTGCCATTGGCGGACTGAGCCCGGCTGCCCGCGCCTTCCTGGCGCCGATGTCGGGCGTCACCGATGTGGTCATGCGCCGGATCGCGGCACGTTTCGGCGCCGGCCTGGTGGTTTCGGAGATGGTCGCCTCCGACGAGTTGGTGCGCGGCAGCGAGGAAGCGCGCCTGCGGGCCGAGGGCTCAGGCGTGACGCCTCACGTGGTGCAGCTCGCCGGCTGCGAGGCGCGCTGGCTCGCCGAGGCGGCTCAGGTCGCCGAAGCCTCCGGCGCCGAGATCGTCGATATCAATATGGGTTGTCCGGCCAAGAAGGTCGTTGGCGGCTGGGCCGGCTCGGCCCTGATGCGCGATCTTGATCATGCGATCGGCCTCGTCGAGGCGGTCGTCGCGGCCGTGAAAGTGCCCGTCACCGTCAAGATGCGCCTCGGCTGGGACGACGCCTCGCGCAATGCGCCGGAACTTGCGCGGCGCGCCGTCGCCGCCGGGGCCGCCGCAATCACCGTGCATGGCCGCACGCGGCAGCAATTCTACAAGGGTGTCGCCGATTGGGCGGCGATAGCGCCGGTGCGGGAAGCCGGCGCCTTTCCGCTGGTGGCCAACGGCGACATCGCGACCGCCGCGCAGGCGCGCGACTGCCTGGAACAGTCCGGCGCCGATTATGTGATGGTCGGCCGCGCCGCGCTGGGACGTCCCTGGCTGCCCGGCCAGATCGGCGCGGTCCTCGCCGGGCGCGAGCCCGAGGCGATCGATGTTGAGACCAAGGCCGAGGTGGCGCGCGAACACTATGAGGGCCTGCTCTCGCTAATGGGGCGGGAGGTCGGCGTCCGTCACGCCCGCAAGCATCTGGCCGCCTATGCCGACGAGGCGCTGGCCTGCGGGCTCGCGCCCGACGAACAGGCCCGGCGCGAGCTCCTGACCACGGTCGAGCCGGCCCGCGCGCTTGCGGCGCTGGAACGTCTGTTTTCGACCGAGCGCCTCGGCGCTGCCGCCTGAACGACAGGGAAGACCGCGTATGACCATGGCGATATTCGGCGAAAGCGGAGAGACGCCGGACGGAGGGCTGTTCGACAGCCTCGAGATCCAGGCGCTGAATGTGCTGCCGATGCCGGTCGTCGTGGTCGGGGACGGGCAGGCGGTGCTCTATGCCAACACGGCGGCCGAGGATTTCTTCCAAGCCAGCGCCGTCGTGCTGAAGCGCCAGCGCCTGCAGGATCTGATCGCCTTCGGCTCGCCGGTGCTGTCACTCGTCGACGAGGTCCAGCGCCGCGGCGCCAGCGTCAGCGAGTACCGGCTGGAGCTCGGCTCGCCCCGGCTCGGGCTCGACCGGATCGTCGACGTTTTTGCCTCGCCATTGCCCGGCCAGCCGGATGCGGTCGTGCTTCTGCTGCAAGAACGGACAATTGCCGAAAAAATGGACAGGCAGCTGACGCATCGTGGAGCAGCCCGCTCAATTACTGCGCTCGGCGCGATGCTGGCGCATGAGATCAAGAACCCGCTTTCGGGCATTCGCGGCGCGGCCCAATTGCTGGAAACCTCCGTTCCGGACGACGATCGCCTGCTGACCCAGCTGATCTGCGACGAGGCCGACCGGATCGTGAAGCTGGTCGAGCGCGTCGAATTGTTCGGCGACGAGCGGCCGAGCGAGCGCGGCCCCGTCAATGTCCATGACGTGCTTGACCATGTGAAAAGGCTGGCCCAGTCGGGCTTTGCCCGGCACATCCGTTTCAGCGAAGCCTATGACCCGTCGCTGCCGCCAGTCTCCGGCAATCGCGACCAGCTCGTCCAGGTGCTGCTCAACCTGGTCAAGAATGCCGCGGAAGCGATCGGCTCCGATGCGATAGACGGCGAGATCACGCTGACCACCGCCTATCGTCCGGGAATCCGCATGCAGGCCCCGGGATCGCATGCGCGGCTGGCCCTGCCGCTGGAGATCGGCGTGCGCGACAATGGCCCGGGCGTGCCCACCGATCTGCACGCCCACCTGTTCGATCCCTTCGTCACCACCAAGGCTCAGGGCAGTGGCCTTGGACTTGCACTCGTCGCCAAGGTGATCGGCGATCACGGCGGAATCGTCGAGTGCGAGTCCGTGCCGCGGCGCACGACATTTCGAATCCGGTTGCCACTGCACGAAGCGCGTGAGCGCCAGTCAGGGTAAACAGCACCAGGAAGCAGGACTGCATGCCGACGGGTAACATTCTCATCGCCGATGACGACGCCGCCATCCGCACGGTCCTCAACCAGGCGCTCGCCCGCGCTGGATACGAGGTCAGGACCACCGGACAGGCGGCAACGCTGTGGACCTGGGCGGCCCAGGGACTCGGCGACCTGATCATCACCGACGTCGTCATGCCCGACGGCAACGCATTCGACCTGCTGCCGCGCATCAAGCGGGTCCGGCCCGAACTGCCGATCATCGTGATGAGCGCGCAGAACACCTTCATGACCGCGATCAAGGCTTCGGAGCGCGGCGCCTACGAATACCTGCCCAAGCCTTTCGACCTGAAGGAACTGGTCGCGATCGTCGGCCGGGCCCTGTCGCGCCCGCGCGGCGAGGTCGGGCGCGGGCATGCGGCGGAGCCGGACGATATCCCGCTGATCGGCCGCTCGCCGGCCATGCAGGACGTCTATCGCGCCCTGGCACGGCTGATGCCGATCGATCTCACCGTGATGATCAACGGCGAGTCCGGCACCGGCAAGGAACTGGTGGCGCGGGCGCTGCACGACTACGGCAAGCGCCGCAACGGCCCGTTCGTCGCGATCAACATGGCGGCGATTCCGAAGGACCTGATCGAATCGGAACTGTTCGGCCATGAGAAGGGCGCCTTCACCGGGGCGCTGACCCGCTCATCCGGCCGCTTCGAGCAGGCCGAGGGCGGCACGCTTTTCCTCGACGAGATCGGCGACATGCCGATGGAGGCCCAGACGCGCCTGCTGCGGGTGCTGCAGCAGGGCGAATACACCACGGTCGGTGGACGCACGCCGATCAAGACCAATGTCCGCATCGTCGCCGCGACCAACAAGGATCTGCGCATCTCGATCGCGCATGGCCTGTTCCGTGAGGACCTGTTCTTCCGCCTGAACGTCGTGCCGATCCGCCTGCCACCGCTGCGCGAGCGGGTCGAGGACGTGCCGGACCTCGTCCGCCATTTCTTCGGGCTGGTCGAGAAGGAAGGCCTGCCGCGCAAGCAGATCGATTCCGAGGCGATGGACGTGATGCGTCGCTATCGCTGGCCGGGCAATGTCCGGGAGCTGGAAAACCTCGTCCGGCGGCTCGCGGCGCTCTATCCGCAGGAGACGATCACCGCCCCGATCGTCGAGGCGGAGCTTCAGCCTGCCGCGGCGACGCCGAGCTATGCCGGCTCGGGCGGCGGCCAGGAACGGGCCGAGACGCTTTCAGGCTCGATGGAGCGCCATCTCAACCAGTACTTCTCCGGCTTCGGCGACCATGTCCCGCCTCCGGGGCTCTATCACCGCATCCTGCGCGAGATCGAGCCGCCCCTGATCGCGGCGGCGCTGGCAGCGACCCGCGGCAACCAGATCCGTGCCGCCGAGCTGCTCGGCCTCAACCGCAACACCCTGCGCAAGAAGATCCGCGAGCTCGACATGCAGGTGGTGCGCTCGCCGCGCTGAAGCGGCGAGGGAATGTGATCGAGCGAGGCGTCGCGCCTTCAGGGCGCGCGCCTCGGCCGGTCACTTCGAAGCGAGCTGTGTCACCAGCCCCTGCATCGCGGTCGGCTGGATCGATATCTTGCCGACAAATGGCCGGTCATGCGCCAGGACCACGAAATAGGCCGCGGCGGCGACCAGCACATAGATGTGCGATGCCAGGATCTGCATGCGGAAGGTGTGACTGTGGCAGATCAGAATCAGCAGCAGGGTCGCCGTCGAGATCAGCCACATCGCGCTCCATTGCGCCCAGGTCGTGCCGGCCCTGGAAGCCGCGAGGCGCGCGAGCCGCGCGTGCCGGATCTCCAGGAGCTGACCGAGCAGCGGTGAATAGCTCGTACCGTTGGCGAGCAAACGATTCTGCCGGGCGATCAGGTCGATCGCTCCCAGCAGGTGCTTTTCCGACTGATCGAAGACCGTATCCTCGAGCGATGTGCTCTTGGCCATCGCCGGCCAGTCGACCGCGATGACGTCCTTCAGATAGGCCTCGAGCCCGCCGTTCAGCTGGCTCTGCACCTCATCCGGCAGGCCCGCAGAAACGACCAGGGCGTTCTCCACGGCATCGGCCTCGCGCTGGACGGCGGTACGCGCGGAAACCGCGTCATTCCAGATGCCGGCGGCCGAGAAGGCGACGATCAGCGCAAAGAGCGCGCCGCAGGCATTGATGAGAGAATCGCGAATCGGCAGCGGCTCGCTCAAGCGGTAGCCCATGCGCGGCACGGCGAACCGCACGAGTCCGATCAGCAGCCAGCAGATCGCGGTGCTGATCGCCCAGACGACGAGAAACATCGCGGCGAGCGGCAGTTGATGGAAAGCGATGAGCATGAGGGCCTCTGCGATCCGGCTTATGCACAGGCTAGAGGCTGTCTTTGAGGGGGCATAGAGCCCCGAAGCCGGCTTCAACAGATTGACTTCCAAGGGACACGTGATGGCGGGCGCTCTTGCCTTGCCCGTGTCATATTTTGACAACACCGTTGCGGCAGCGCATCACAGCGCCGGATCGCTCGGACCGCCCTTCGGCGGAGATGCGTCCAACGGAGCTTAGACACCGCTTTGACTGCCTCGATCGGCGACCTTCGCATGACGCCGCGCAATGAAGAGACGCCAAGGCGGGTTTCTGCCTGGCTCGGGGCGACGGTCGTCTGCTTCGCGCTGGTTTCCGGGCTCGCGACCTTCCTGGTTCTTGCCGGAGCGACGCCGGTCGCGCCGGTCCATCAGGTCGTGCTCGGCCTGTTCGTTCTGAACGGCTTCCTGATCCTGCTGCTCTTGGTCATCGTCGCCGTCGAGGCGGCGGTGCTTATCAAGGCCAGGCGCGCGGGCGTCGCAGCGGCCGGGCTGCACGTGCGGATCGTCAGCCTTTTCAGCATCGTCGCGGCCCTGCCGGCGGCGCTGGTCGCGGTGGTCGCGACCGTGACGCTGGAGCGCGGCCTCGAGCCCTGGTTCTCGGACCGGATGCGCGACGTGATCTTCAAGTCGGTCGAGGTCGCCGACGCCTATACCGCCAGCCAATGCCGTTCGCTCGGGCGCGAAATCCGTCTGCTTGCCGATGATCTCGGTCGGGCCAAGCCGGCTTTCGACGTTGACCGCCCCTGGTTCGAGAACTTCCTGACGGCGCGCGCCACGGCGCTCGGCCTGCCCGTCGTCTGGATCATGAAGCCGCCGGACACCGTGGTTGTGCGGGCCAATATCGATGTCTTGCGTGGCGCGAGCAAACCGGATGCTGCCGCCTTCGAAGACGCCGAGACGTCGCCCGAGCCGATCTGCGTCATTCCGTCGACCGGGCGTGTCTTCGGGGCGCTGCTGAAGCTCCCCTCCTATGACGGCGCCTTCCTCTATGTCGCGCGCGAGGTCGATCCGCTGGCGGTCGAATTTCCAGCGGTGGCTCGTGCGGCAGCAGTCGAATATCTCGGCATTGATGCACGCCGGAAGGGCGTCCAGATCGCCTTCGCCTCGATGTACGGGCTGATCGCGGTGATCCTCCTGCTCTCGGCGAGCTGGCTCGGGCTGAATTTCGCCAACGGCCTGGTGGCGCCGATTCGCCGGATGATTCACGCCACCGATCAGGTTTCCAGCGGCAATTTCTACGTGCAGGTACCGATTCGGCGCGCGGAGGGCGATCTCGCCCATCTCGGCGAGACCTTCAACAAGATGACCGCGGAGCTGCGACGACAGCGCGACGGGCTGGTGACGGCGAGCGAGGTGATCGATCGCCGGCGCCGCTTTACCGAGACCGTGCTTTCCGGCGTCTCGTCGGGCGTGCTCAGCCTCGACGAGGGCGGGCACGTGACCATCGCCAACCGCTCGGCCGAGGCGCTGCTCGGCACCGGCGGACGGCTGCTGGGCCAACCCATCGCCGAGATCGCTCCGGAGATTGCCGGGTTCGTGGCGGAAGCCATGGCCAATCGCCAGCGCTTGAGCTCCGGCCAGGTCGCGATCACGCGGGCCGGGCGCGACCGGATGGTCAACATCCGCGCCGTCCGTGAAGGCGAGGGGGCCGGTGCCGGGCTGGTCGTGACGCTCGACGACATCACCGATCTCGTCACCGCCCAGCGTACGGCGGCCTGGGCCGATGTGGCGCGCCGCATCGCGCATGAGATCAAGAATCCGCTGACGCCGATTCAGCTGTCGGCCGAGCGCATCCGCAGGAAGTTCGGCCGGGTCATCGTCGAGGATAAGGAGATCTTCGACCAGTGCACGGCGACGATCGTACGGCAGGTCGACGACATCCGTCGCATGGTCGACGAGTTTTCGTCCTTCGCGCGAATGCCCAAGCCTTCGCTGGCGCGCGAGGACATCGTCGAGACGGTCCGCCAGATCGTCTTCCTGATGCGGGTCGGCAATCCCGAGCTCACCATCGCGGACAGCCTGCCGGCCGAGCCATTGCTGGCGCAATTCGACCGCCGCTTGATCTCGCAGGCGCTGACCAACGTCATCAAGAATGCGACCGAGGCGATAGAGGCCGTTCCGGCCGAGGAGCGCGGCAAGGGCCGCATCGACATTTCGATGGAGCGCCATGACGACGGGCGCATCGTCATCGACATCCTCGACAACGGCAAAGGCCTGCCTGCCGACCAGCGTCACAAGCTGCTGGAGCCCTATATGACGACCCGCGACGGCGGCACCGGCCTCGGCCTCGCGATCGTCGGCAAGATTCTCGAGGACCATGGCGGCGGCATCGAGCTGCTCGACCGGCCCGACAATGCGCGGGGCGCGCAGGTCAGGCTCTGGTTCGTCGAGACCGGGCCGCCGGACAGCGGCGAAGAGACATCAGAAGCACGCAATGCATCGGCGGAAAGAGCCGGAGGACAGATGAACGGGACCCAGGCATGAGCGCTGACATTCTCGTCGTCGACGACGAAGCCGACATTCGAGAACTCGTCGCCGGACTGCTCGAGGACGAGGGCTACCGGACCCGCAAGGCGGGGTCGGCCGACGAGGCGCTGGCGGCGATCGCCGCGCGGCGACCGAACCTCGTCTTCCTCGACATCTGGCTGCAAGGCAGCCGGCTCGACGGACTGCAGGTTCTGGAGCTGATCAAGGAGAGCCATCCCGAGCTTGCCGTGGTCATGATCTCCGGCCACGGCAACATCGAGACGGCCGTCTCTGCGATCAAGCACGGCGCCTACGACTTCATCGAGAAGCCGTTCAAGGCGGACAGGCTCGTGCTCGTCGCCGAGCGCGCGCTGGAGGCGTCGCGATTGCGCCGCGAAGTGCGCGATCTCAAGGCGCGCTCGGTCCAGGCGAGCCGGATTGTCGGCCGTTCGACAGCGGTCAACCAGCTCAGGCAGACATTGGAACGCGTCGCACCGACCAATGCGCGCGTGCTGATCACCGGCGAGCCCGGCTGCGGCAAGGAACTGACCGCCCGGACGTTGCACGAGGCTTCCAGCCGCTCCGGCGGGCCCTTCGTCGTCATCAACGCCGCGACGATTACCCCCGAGACGATGGAGGAGGAGCTCTTCGGCATCGAAGGCGGCGAGGGACGCTCGCGCCGCGTCGGTGCGCTCGAGGAGGCGCATGGCGGCTCGCTCTACATCGACGAGATCGGCGACATGCCGCGCGAGACCCAGAACCGCATCCTGCGCGTGCTGGTCGACCAGAACTTCCAGCGCGTCGGCGGCGCGACCCGCGTCCATGTCGACGTCCGGATCATCTCCTCGAGCAGCCGCGACCTCGTCAAACTGATCGCCGAGGGCCAGTTGCGCGAGGATCTCTATCACCGCCTCGGCGTGGTGCCGATCCGCGTGCCGGCACTGTCGGAACGGCGCGAGGACGTGCCGGAGCTGATCGAGTTCTTCATGGAGCAGATCTCGGTCGCCAGCGGCTTGCCCAAGCGCCGCATCGGCAGCGATGCGATGGCGATCCTGCAATCGCATGAATGGCCGGGAAACGTGCGCGAACTGCGCAACAACGTCGAAAGGCTGATGATCCTGACCAAGGGCGATCCCGGTGCGGAGATCACGGTCGAGATGTTGCCGGCCGAGGTCGGTGCGATGGTCCCGACGACGCCGTCCGGCTCCGGCGGCGAGAAGCTGATGAGCCTGCCGCTGCGCGATGCCCGCGAGATCTTCGAGCGCGAATACCTGATGGCGCAGATCGCGCGCTTCTCGGGCAACATCTCGCGCACTGCGGAGTTCATCGGCATGGAGCGCTCGGCGCTTCATCGCAAGTTGAAATCGCTGGGGGTGGGGTAGTTCGGGGCGTCCGCAATGCGTTCTGCGCAAGGCGGTCGCTTAAAAATGGTGCACCGCAACCCTTGCGCGACAATGCGCCCTCACGATCTAATGAAGCGTCGGTGTTCCGAAGCGCGACGGCTGTCGTCGTAGCCCAACGGAACGATCTGGATCGCATGCGCAAGCCGATTGCGGTCCCAACAACAGAGGCAAAACATGGCCGCAGAGCGGGCTCAGAATCTCCAGGACACGTTTCTCAACCACGTCCGCAAGCAGAAGATTCCCCTCACCATTTTCCTTGTGAACGGCGTCAAACTGCAGGGCGTCGTCACCTGGTTCGACAATTTCTGCGTGCTGTTGCGCCGCGATGGCCATTCGCAGCTCGTCTACAAGCACGCGATCTCGACCATCATGCCGGGTCATCCCGTGCAGTTGTTCGAGTCTGAGGAACAGGAAAAGGCCTGAGTCGTGGCCGGCAGAGCCGGAACTGACGACGACATCCCGGCGGAGAAGCGCATCGATGCGGCCGAACATGCGGTCGCAGCCGATACTCGCGCATTCGTGATCGGCCCCTATCCGGCGCGTAAGGCGTCGGGCAGGGTGGCCGAGGCCGACGACAATCCGCGCAGCCATGCAGCGCGCCTGGACGAGGCGATCGGCCTTGCTGGCGCGATTGACCTGCAGGTGGTCGAGGCTATTCCCGTCCTGCTGAGCACGCTTCGCCCGGCGACCTATATCGGCAAGGGCAAGGTCGAAGAGCTGTCGGAGCGGGTGAAGCTCGAGGAGATCGGGCTCGTCGTGATGGACTGCGCGCTCTCGCCGGTGCAGCAGCGCAATCTCGAAAAAGCCTTCGGCTGCAAGGTCATCGACCGGACCGGGTTGATCCTCGAGATTTTCGGGCGCCGCGCACGCACCCGAGAGGGCACGCTGCAGGTCGAGCTCGCGCATCTGAATTACCAGAAGAGCCGGCTCGTGCGGTCCTGGACCCACCTCGAGCGCCAGCGCGGCGGCTTCGGCTTCCTCGGCGGACCGGGCGAAACCCAGATCGAGGCCGACAGGCGGGTCATCCAGGAGCGGATGACCAAGATCGAGCGCGACCTCGAGACGGTGAAGCGCACGCGGTCGCTGCACCGGGCGAGCCGCAAGCGTGTGCCCTATCCGATCGTGGCATTGGTCGGCTACACCAATGCCGGTAAGTCGACGCTGTTCAACCGGCTGACCTCGGCCGAGGTGCTGGCGCAGGACATGCTGTTCGCGACGCTTGATCCGACGGCGCGGGCTCTCAAGCTGCCGCATGGCGCGAAGATCATGCTCTCCGACACGGTCGGCTTCATCTCGGACCTGCCGACGCAGCTCGTCGCCGCCTTCCGGGCGACGCTGGAAGACGCGATCGAGGCGGATGTGCTGCTGCATGTGCGAGACGTCTCGCATGAGGACACGCAGGCCCAGGCTACCGACGTGCGCGGTATTCTTCGTGACCTCGGCATCGATCCGGATGACGGCCAGCGCGTGATCGAGGTCTGGAACAAGGCCGACCTGCTCGAAAGCGCGGAGCGCGAGCGCCAGGCCACTCTTGCCGAGCTCAAGCCGGAAGCGACGCGCCCGGTTCTGGTCTCGGCGCTGACCGGCGAAGGCATGGGCCGGCTGACCGACGCCATCGAAGCCCGGATCGCCAGGAGCCGCCCGGTCTACCGGCTGGCGCTGGAGCCCGGCGACGGCAAGTCGTTGGCCTGGTTGCATGCCAATGGCGAAATCCTGGAGCGCAGCGATGCCGAGGACGGCGCGCTCAGCCTGCTGGTGCGCCTGCCGCCAGAGCGGGAAGGGGCCTTCACGGCACGTTTCCCGCAGGCCGAGCGCCAGCGCTAGCGGGCACCCCGATCGACTCACCCCGTCGTTCCGACCCAGCAGAAGCGGAACCCGGAAGCCATCACAAGGCTCCGGCACATTCCGGCGCTGCGTCGCTCTGCTGCATTTCCGGGATGAGGTTTCGATCGGAGGCCGGCTTCGCCCGAAAAGCGGCCTCCGCTTTTCGGGGCGTCCTTCTAGCCTGGTCCTAATTCAGCTCGACCTTGTCGAGCCGGTAACGTCCCTTGCGGTCGCGCCGGAAGAACTCGCGCGCCTGCGGGTGGCGGATCGGCTGACCGGTCTCGTCACTGACCAGATTCTGTTCCGAGACATAGGCGACGTATTCAGTCTCCTCGTTCTCGGCGAACAGATGATAGAAGGGCTGATCCTTGGACGGGCGCAGATGTTCGGGGATCGCGAGCCACCATTCCTCGGAATTGGAAAAGACCGGATCGACATCGAAGATCACGCCGCGGAACGGGTAGACGCGATGGCGTACCACTTGCCCGATGCGGAATTTCGCGGTTCTTGCTTCCATGTTCCTTCGATCTGTTTCTGACCTGGCAGGAATTTACCCTGCCAGCATGCGTCGCCATCCAAGGCCTGACCTAGGATTGCGCCGGCAATAGGTCAATCTCCGCGGCGGTCACGACTTCGCGTCAGAAGCCGTAGCGTGCCGCCAGGGCCGGGTCGCGGCCGGAAACCTGCTTCGCCAGGTCGACGATCACCTTGGCCTGCTTCCAGGTCGCGTCGTCCTGCATCTTGCCGTCGATCATCACTGCGCCGGAGCCGTCGGGCATCGCATCCAAAATGCGCCTGGCGAAGGCGACCTCGTCCGGGTCCGGGCTGAAGACGCGCTTGGCGATCTCGATCTGCGAGGGGTGCAGCGTCCAGGCGCCGGCGCAACCGAGCAGGAAGGCGTTGCGGAACTGCGCCTCGCAGGCGGCGCCGTCCGAAAAATCGCCGAAAGGCCCGTAGAACGGCTTCAGCCCCGCCGAGGCGCAGGCATCGACCATCTTCGCCAGCGTGTAGTGCCAGAGGTCCTGCTGGGCAACGGCGCGGGGAGCGCCATCGGCCGTGGGGTCGGCGATGACCTTGTATTCGGGGTGGCCGCCGCCGACGCGTGTCGTTTTCATCGCGCGCGAGGCGGCAAGGTCCGCCGGGCCGAGACTCATGCCGTGCATGCGGGGGGAAGCGGTGGCGATCGCGTCGACATTCTTGACGCCCTCCGCCGTCTCCAGAATGGCGTGGATCAGCACCGGCTTGGGCAAAGCGTGCCGCGCCTCGTACTGCGCGAGCAACTGGTCGACATAGTGGATGTCCCAGGGACCCTCGACCTTCGGCACCATGACGACATCGAGCTTGCCGCCGATCTCGCCCATGATCGCGGCAATGTCGTCCAGAAGCCAGGGCGAGTTCAGCGCATTGACCCGCGTCCACAGTCCGGTCGCGCCGAAATCGGTGGCCTTGGCCAGTTCGATGAAGCCGTCGCGAGCGGCCTGCTTGGCCTCGACCGGAATCGCGTCCTCGAGATTGCCGAGCACGATGTCGACCTGGCCAGCGAGCTCGGGGACCTTGGCTCGCACCTTTTCCAGATGGGGCGGGACGAAATGGATCATCCGCTCGAGCCGCAGCGGCAATTCGCGATAGGGCTCCGGTGCGCCGATCGCCAGCGGACGGAAGAACTGGCGCGGCGTCTTCGTGGTCATGCTCGGCTCCATGCTGCGGTGCAGCGAATGTGGCCGAGAGCGGCGCCGGCGTCCACTCGCCTTTGGGCGCAAGAAGGAAGGGTAGCTTTCCTAGGAAAATAAGCCGCAGCAAAATATCAGGAAAACATTCCGATCGCGGGCGTCGCGGCGCCTGCCGCCGTTCCAGGCGATCTCAATTCCGGCTGAAGGGATTTTCGAGCACGATGCGCGCCGGCGTGCCGATGCTGTCGCGCGGCTCGATCCCGCCGCGCAGATTGAGCGCATCGCTGGCGAAATCGGGGTCGTGCAGGCTGGCCTCGCGCACCCGCAGCTTGCGCTGGAAGCTGCGCATCTCGGCCTCCCGGTGCGAGATGCCGACCCTGGCATCGATCTCGCGCCGCTGGCTCGCGTTCAGGTCGGCCGAGGCCCGGAAATCCCGAAAATCCGAGGCGGTATAGGGCCATTTGGTCGATCCGGCGAAGGTGCGCACCCGCCCGTCAAGGACGACGCTGTCGCCCGGCCGCAAGGTGATGTCACGCAGCACGGAAATGCGATGCTCGCCGGGCTTGGCGATGGCCGGACGGCATGCGGGATCCGAGGATTGCTCGTAGCCATAGGCGACCGGCAACGCGCCATAGATCTTGCCGTCCGCCGAGACGGCGGCGTCGATCGTCGTGGCGCCTGCAGCGACCTTGAAGACCTTGACCGGGATGCCAGGATTGCTGGCCTGGCAAATGGCCTCATGGGCCTTCAGGTCGCCCTGGCTCCTGAGATGGCCGATCGGCGCATGGAAGCCGTCGCACATGCGCACGCAGATGGTGCGCGTCACATCGGCGGCGCCCGAGACGGTGTCGTAGCGGATCGCCGGCTGTCGTTTGGCGACGCGCTTGGGCGCGGCTTCGCGCCGCTTGAACGGATTCAGCGCAATGGGCGGGTGCCGGATCACGCCGTCGGGGCGGGCCTGCCAGAGGGGCATGGTCCAGAGATTGCGCTCGGGGGCATAGGCCCTCGCGGAAGCATAGACCGCGCGCGGGGCCGCTTCGCGTTGCGCCTGGCGGGCGGCGGCCTCCTGCCGATGGAAGGCGCGGATGCCTGCATCGTCCTCGGCCTGGACGAGGGAGACCGTGAGCACTGCGCCGCTCGCGCCGAGCGCCAAACCAAGCCCCGCCATCGCTGCCAGACGCAAGGGTTTGCGCCCGCGGCGTCGCAGAGAAGCGGAATCTGAAACGGAAATAGCGGCAGGCGCCGCCTTGGAAGCAATCGATTCGATATTACGGACACGAAACACCGCGATCACTCCATCGCTCGCTGGTTCAGCTGTCCGCCGCAAACGAGCCATAATTTACTTTTTGTTAATATTCAATCGCCGGCCGCCGCAACGGCAAACAGGCGCGATGCTTAACGTCGCGCTGCGGCAGATTTCGTTGGATGCCTTGCTTGCGGCTCAGCGCAGAATCGTCTCGCGCAGTGGCGCAGCGACGAGGGCGTCGGCATCGAGCGTGCCGCGAAGCTCGGCGATCTCGGCCAGTTCGCGCGGCTCCTCGCGCACCTGCAGGCTCTGGCGCAGCAGCTTCTGGCGCGTCTCGGCCAGAGTGATGCCCACGGTCTCGTCGATCATCCGCCGTGTCGCAAGGCCTAGCTTGCCGGCCCGGCGAAAGTCCGCGAAATCGCCGGCATCGTAGGGGAAGGCCGAGGAGCCCGTGAAGGTCTCGACCTTGCCGTCGAGGACGATGGAATCGCCGGGACGCAAGGTGATGTCGCGCATCAGGGAGACGCGCCGTTCGCCGGCGGTGACAATGGCCGGTCGGCAGAGCGGATCGGCCTTCTTCTCATAGGCGTAGGCGTTCGGCAGCGCGGTGTAGCTCGTACCGTTGCCGGCGACGGCGCGGTCGACCGACGTGGCGCCCGCCGACAGCCGGAACAGCCTGGCGGGAACGCCGGGGTTCTGGGCCTCGCACAGGGCCTCCTGCGCGCTGAAATCCGCTCGTGAGCGGGCATGGCCGAGCGGAGCATGGAAGCCGTCGCAAAGCCGCACGCAGATGGTGCGTCCCGCTCCGCCGGTCCAGGCAATGCTCTCCTGATTGCGAGGCGTAGCCAGCCGCACCCTCGCACGGACCGGCTGGCCGAGACGAATATCAGCTCGCGTCGCGAGGGCCGGGCGGGCGAACCGGACGGGCACCGGAGCGTAGGCAAGACCTGCCGTCGGGCGGCCAGCCCATCTGGTGGCCTCGTCACGATGGAAGGCACGGATGCCGGCATCGTCCTCGGCGAGCACAAGCGAGGACGCTGCGAGCATGGCGCCGGCGCAAAGAGCGGCAGCAAGGCGGCCGAGCGGGCGGATGCGGCGCGGCCGCTCTGCCATTCCTGCCCGAACGCCTGACATGTTGCTCCGCTCCCCCACCAAGCTCGTCTCGGGGAAAGCGATACGTAGAAGGCTGTTCAGAACGCTCGAAAAAAACCTCGCAAATTTGAACGATCTGCCCGCAAGAGCCGGGGATACTTAACGGATCGCGATCAGCTCTCGGCCCGGTGCAGCGCCTGCGGGACGGGGACAGGCACGGCGGCGCCAGGCACTTCCGCCGGCTCGCCGCGGCCGCGACCGGAGAGCCAGCTGTCGACCTTGTCGAGATAGAAATAGATCACCGGCGTGATGTAGAGCGTCAGCAACTGCGAGACCAGGAGGCCACCGACCACGGCGATGCCGAGCGGCTGGCGCAATTCGGCCCCGGCGCCGGCGCCGAGCGCGATCGGGAGGACGCCGAAGATCGCTGCAAAGCTCGTCATCATGATCGGACGGAAGCGGACGAGCGCGGCCTCGCGGATCGCGGAGAGGGCATCGTCGCCGTGGCGGCGGCGCTCGATCGCGAAGTCGACCATCATGATCGCGTTCTTCTTGACGATGCCGACCAGCATCAGAATGCCGATGATCGCGATCACCGACAGATCCATGTGAAAATACTGCAGCGCGAGCAGGGCGCCGAGGCCGGCCGAAGGCAGGCCGGAGAGGATGGTGATCGGGTGGATGAAGCTCTCATAGAGGATGCCGAGGATGATGTAGATCACCAGGATCGCCGCGAAGATCAGCAGTCCCTGGCCCTTCAGCGCATCCTGGAAGAGCTGGGCCGAGCCGGCGAAGCTGGTGACGATCGAGGCCGGAAGGTTCACGTCGCGCTCGGCCGCGCGGATCGCGTTGACGGCGTCGCCGAGCGAGACGCCGGGCGCAGTGTTGAACGAGATCGTCACCGCAGGCTGCTGCGAGATGCGGTTGACCGCCAGCGGGCCGACGCTCGGCTTGATCGTGGCCACCGTCTCGAGCGGGACATTCTGGCCGTTGGCGGCCTTGAGCAGCAGCCGCGACAGCACGCCCGGATCCTGCTGATAGGCGCGGTTCGCCTCCATGATCACCTGGTAATCGGTGGCGGGCGTGAAGATCGTGGCGATCTGGCGTGAGCCGAAGGCGTTGCCCAGCGCCTGGCGGATCTGGTCGCTTGAGATGCCGAGGCTGGCGGCGCGTTCGCGGTCGATATCGATCGAGAGCTGCGGATTGCGTAGCTGAAGATCGATATTGGCGTCGCGCAACTGGGGAATCTGGGCAAGCCGCTGCTGCATCAGCGGCGCGTAGTTGAACAGCGCCGCGAGATCCGGGCCCTGCAGCGAATAGAGATACTGGGCGCGCGAGGAGCGGCCGGCGTTGAGATTGATGTTCTGGACCTGCTGGAACACGGCCGTCATGCCCGGCACTTCCGAGGTGGCCCGGCGCAGCCGCGCGATCACAACATCGGCCTTGTCACGCTCCGATTTGGGCTTCAATGCGATGAACATGAAGCCGTTATTGGTGGCGTTGAAGCCACCGATGTTCGAGGTCAGGTAGTCGACCGCCGGATCGGCCCGGACGATCTCGGCGACGCGGGTCTGGCGCTCCGCCATCGCCTCGAAGGACGTGTCGGGCGGACCTTCGGTCGCGCCGCGCAGCAGGCCGGTATCCTCCAGCGGGAAGAAGCCCTTCGGGATGTCGATATAGAGCTGAACCGAGACGTAGACGGTTCCGAGCGTGAACAGCAGCATCAGGAACCGCGCCCTCAGCACATGGTCCAGCGACCAGCGATAGGCGCCGAGCATGCCCTGGAAACCGGCCTCGAAGGTCCGGTCGAGCAGGCTCGGTTTCTTGTGATGGTCATGTGCCTTGAGGAAGCGGGCGCAGAGCATCGGGGTCAGGGTCAATGAGACGAAGCCGGAGACGATGATCGCTGCGGCGATCGTGCCGGCGAATTCGGCGAAGACCTTGCCGACCACCCCGCCCATGAAGAAGACCGGGATGAAGACGGCGACCAGCGAGATGGTGATCGAGAGGATGGTGAAGCCGATCTCGCGCGAGCCGTCGAGCGCCGCCTGGAACGGCTTCTTGCCCATCTCGATATGCCGGATGATGTTCTCCAGCATGACGATGGCGTCGTCGACGACGAAGCCGACGGCGAGCGTCAGCGCCAGCAGCGAGATGTTGTCGAGCGAATAGCCGAGCGCATACATGATCGCGAAGGTGCCGATCAGCGAGATCGGCAAGGCGAGCGTCGGGATCAAGGTGGCAGTCAGGTTCTTCAGGAACAGGAAGATCACCATGATCACCAGCACGATGGCGATCATCAGCGAGACCTCGACATCCTCGACCGCTTCGCGGATCGGGATCGAGCGGTCGTTCAGTACCGCCAGATTCATCGCCGCTGGCAGCTGGGCGCGGTAGGCGGCGAGCCGGTCCTTGATGCTGTCGACGACCTCGACGGTGTTGGCGTCGGACTGGCGGTAGACGGCGAGGATGATCGAGCGCTCGCCATTGTACCAGCTCGCCGTCTGGTTGTTCTCGACGGAGTCGAAGGTCTGGGCGACGTCGCTGAGCCGGATCGGAATGCCGTTCTTCTGCGAGATGATCAGGTTGCCGTATTCGGCCGCGCGCTCGAGCTGGCCGGTCGCGCCGAGCGTCAGGCGCTGGTTGATGCCGTTCAGCGTGCCGACCGGGGAGTTCGAGTTGGCGGCCGAGACGGCGTTTCGGACATCGGCGAGCGAGAGCCCGCGCGCCGAGACCGCATCCGGATTGACCAGGATGCGCACCGCGTATTTCTGCGCGCCGAAGATGTTGACCTGGGCGACGCCCGGCAATTGCGCGATCTGCTGCTGCAGTACGTTCTCGCCGAACTCATGCACCTCGTAGAGCGGCTTGGTTGCCGAGGTCAGCACCATGAACAGCACCGGCTGGTCGGCCGGGTTGACCTTCCTGAAGCTCGGCGGGGCAGGAAGCTCGGGCGGCAGGCGCCGCGTCGTGGCGCTGAGCGCCGCCTGCACGTCCAGAGCGGCGCCGTCGATGTTGCGGTTGAGGTCGAATTGCAGGGTGATCGAGGTCGACCCGAGCTGCGAGACCGAGGACATCGAGGTGATGCCCGAGATCGAGGCGAATTCGCGCTCCAGCGGAGCGGCGATCGAGGAGGCCATAGTCTCCGGGCTGGCGCCGGGCAGACGGGCGCTGACGTTGATCGTCGGGAAGTCGACGCGGGGCAGGGCCGCGACCGGCAGTTGCTTGAAGGCGAAGAGCCCGAAGATCAGGAACGTCGCCATCACCAGCGTGGTCATGACCGGGCGGCGGATGCAGAGCTCGGGCAGGTTCATCAGCCGGCGCTCCCTCGCTGCGAGGTCTGGTTCGGCGGCGGACTCTGGCCGCCGCGATCGCGGTTGCGCTCGATGGCCCGCGCCCCCTCCGTCAGCAGGAGCTGGCCGTCGACCACGACCGTCTCGCCGCCGCTGAGGCCGGAAGCGATCACCACGCGGTCATCGACGGTGCGGTCGACGACGACCGTGCGGGCCCGCGCCAGCCCGTCCTCGATGATGAAGACGAAGGAGCCGTTCTGGCCGGTCTGGATCGCCTCGCGCGGCACTGTGACAGCCGCCGGATCGACGCGCAGCGTGACGCGGACCTGGCAGAGTGCCCCGGGCCAGAGCGTCTCGTCGGCATTCTCGAAGGAAGCACGGATCTGGATGGTGCCGGTGGTCGCGTCGACCAGGTTGTCGACGACCGCGATCGTGCCCTCGGCGCTCTTCGACCCGCCTTGCTGCGTCGCCTGCACGACGGCAGTCCCGGCCGCCATCGCGGCGCGGATGTCGGGGAGATGACGCTGGGCGACGGCGAAGGCGACATAGATCGGGTCGGTCTGGTTGATCGTCACCAGCACTGTCGAGTTGTCGCCGGTCTTGGCGATGTTTCCTTCCTTCAGCCCGGCCACGCCGATCCGGCCGGAAACCGGCGCGAGGATCGTGTAGTAGCTGAGCTGGACCTTGAGCGCTTCGACGGCCGCCTCGCCGCCGCGAATGGCAGCTTTCAGAGTCGCGACCTGGGTGCGCGCCGTATCGAGCCTCTGATCCGTGGCGAAATCGCGCTTCGCCAGTTCCTCGGCGCGCCTGAGATCCGTCTCGGCCGAGGCGAGCGAGGCGCGGTCCTTAGCGACGCTGGCCTCGGATTGCTTGATCAGCGCCTCGGCCAGCCGTGAATCGAGCCGGAAGAGCACATCTCCCTTCTTGACGTAGCCGCCGTCCTTGAAAGCGACTTCGGTGATCTGCGTGTCGACGCGCGAGCGGACATTGACCGACGAGATCGCCTGGACGGTGCCGATCGCATCGAGACGAACCGGCATCGCCCGGCGCTCGGCCTTGGCGGTGACGACCGTGACAGGCGGGCGGTTGCCGGCACCGCCGCGCCCGCCTGGTGTCGCGGCGACCGGTGCGGGCGGCTTTGCCTGTGTCGGGACCAGCTTGCCGAAGGGGACCTGATCGAGCGGCCAGGGGATCGGCCGGCCGGTGTAATGGAGTGCGGCGCCGACTGCGAGGATGCCCGCAGCCGAAAACAGAGCTAGACGCCCGAAACTCAGCCTTGCCATGAAAAGCCTTGCGCCATGCGGGCGGCCCGGCCGAACCTTACGGAACCGCCGCCCCTCCAACCATCGCCGCCGCCGAAATCGAGCATGCAGAGGGTGGTTTGCCGGCGCAAGCCGGCATCACGCATTGTTGCGGCATGTAGCGGCAATGTGACACGGCCGGCGAATACCTTTCACCGGCATTCGCTTTCAGCGCCAGCAGGCGCGAAGCGCGCCCGATCACAGTATCGCGATGACGATTCCTATCCACATCAAGAACAGGCAGGCGACGCCGATTGCGTAGACGAGGGCGCGCTGGCGCAGATCGTTGCTGCCGGTGTGGATCAGCGAATGCACGATGCGGGTTGCCACGAAGGCCCAGGCCAGGGCCGCCATCACATAGCCGGTGGCGCCGACATGGATCGCGATCAGCACCAGCGCGAAGAACAGCACCGGCGTCTCGAACTGGTTGCTGAAATTCGCGGCGGCGAGCCGGGCCGGTTCCGGATAGCGCTCGGTCGAGACGGCGACATCCGCCATCCCGACCTCGCGATTGTCGAAGGCCTTCTTGCGACGCAGGAACACGATCACCAGCACGACGAAGGTCCAGAAGACCTGGGCGAGCGCTCGATAGATCAGCTTGAGCGTCATGGCCTACCTCGTGAAGGACCTGCAGTTGTGCATCAAAGCAGGTTTCTCACGAGCGGGTCGGATAATTCGGGCTCTCGCGCACGATGGTCACGTCGTGGACATGGCTCTCGCGCAGGCCCGCGCTGGTGATGCGGATGAAGCGGGCCTTGGCGCGGTAGTCCTCGAGGTTGCGTCCGCCGACATAGCCCATCGCCGCCCGCAGGCCGCCGGCGAGCTGGTGCAGCACGTTCGAGACCGGGCCCTTATAGGCGACCTGGCCTTCGATTCCCTCCGGAACGAGCTTCAGCGAGTCCTTGATGTCCTGCTGGAAATAGCGATCGGCCGAGCCGCGCGCCATCGCGCCGACCGAGCCCATGCCGCGATAGGATTTGTAGGAGCGGCCCTGGTAGAGGAAGGTCTCGCCCGGCGTCTCGTCCGTGCCGGCGAGCAGCGAGCCGACCATGGCGCAGGCGGCGCCGGCGGCGAGCGCCTTGGCGAGATCGCCCGAATACTTGATGCCGCCATCGGCGATCACCGGGATACCGGCCTTCTGGGCGGCCGAGGCCGCATCCATGATCGCGGTGAGCTGCGGCACGCCGACGCCGGCGACGATGCGGGTGGTGCAGATCGAGCCCGGGCCGATGCCGACCTTGATCGCATCGGCGCCGGCATCGATCAGGGCCTGGGCGCCGCCGGCGGTGGCGACGTTGCCGGCGATGATCTGGACGGCGTTGGAGAGCTTCTTCACCCGCGTCACGGCTTCCAGCACCTTGGCCGAATGCCCATGGGCGGTGTCGACGACGATGATGTCGACGCCGGCATCGATCAGCATCTCCGAACGCTCGAAGCCAAGATCGCCGGTGGTGGTCGCAGCAGCAACCAGCAGGCGGCCATGCGCATCCTTTGCCGAATTCGGATGCGCGACCTGCTTCTCCATGTCCTTGACGGTGATCAGGCCGATGCAGCGGAAATGGTCGTCGACGACGAGCAGCTTCTCGATCCGAAACTGGTGGAGCAGCCGGCGGGCCTCGTCCTGGCCGACCCCCTCGCGCACCGTGATCAACCGGTCCTTGGTCATCAGCTCGGAGACGGGCTGCTCGGGATTGGCAGCGAAGCGGACGTCGCGATTGGTGAGGATGCCGACGAGGCGGCCCTTATGGCCTTGCGGCCCACGCTCGACCACCGGGATGCCCGAGATCGAGTTGTGCTTCATGATCGCGAGGGCATCGCCCAGCGTCTCGTCCGGGAAGATCGTGATCGGGTTGGCGATCATGCCCGACTCGAACTTCTTCACCAGCTTGACCTGCGCAGCCTGCTGATCGGCCTCGAGATTGCGGTGCACCACGCCAAGGCCGCCGGCCTGCGCCATGGCGATCGCCATCCCGGCCTCGGTCACCGTGTCCATGGCGGAGGCGATGATCGGCAGGTTGAGCGAGATCGTCTTGGTCAGCTTGGTCGAGACGTCGACATCGGCCGGCATGACTTCCGAAGGGCCCGGCTCGAGCAGGACGTCGTCGAAGGTCAGGCCGTCGCGGATAAGGCCGTCGGTGATCGTTGCCATCGTCAACTCCGGGGCCGGCCGGGCCGGCGCTAGTTCGTGGCCGGGCAGGGCGCCCATGGCCGAGTTGACGAGGCCCGTTATCATGCGGGCGACGAGGCCGCTAGGGGGCCACGGTGGAAAGTTGTGTCGGGCGCACCGTGAAGCACGCCCAGCCACAAGTTGGCTATTGCTGCTCGCCCGGGCGCGAACGTCCTGCCTGCGCTGCCGGGACAGCCGAGGGGCTGACGAAGAAGCAGCCGAGTTCCATCATCATCGCGCCCTTGGCATTGGCCATCGCCTGGCATTCCTTCTGGCGGGCGCAATTGTAGACGCGCAGCGCATCACCGGAGCCCGGCGAGACCATGCGCTCGGCACAGCCGCGTTCCCAGCTGTTCGACTGGGCGGTCGCCGCCGTGGAGCCGAGGCCGAGGAAGGCGAAGCCGGCGAGGAGCGCGAAGGCGGCGGCGCGGACAGGCGCTCCAACCGGCGCCATGCGGAGAGAATGCTGCTCTTGAGTGGACATGGGACACCTTCGCCGGCGCGCCGGCCCTTCCGATCTCGAATGTGAAGATCTTCGCCCCGGACCTCACATAGGCACGCTCTTTCGTCTTTGACCCGCGTCGAACGCATGGCCAATTTGCCATCACGTATCCGTGCCAAGGCTTGCGCCTGCCTCGCAGTCGCCGTGAGGGAGGTGGATTGATTCGTCATGCAGCAGGCGCAACTCGCGCAAGCCCGCGATTCGTGCCCCTGTACTCTCGTCAGCAGGCGGAACGCGGATTAAGGCTGACGCGCAGCCCGCCAGAAAGTCCGCCCTTGCAGCGCGCCAAGCTCCTGCCCCTGATCGTCGCCTGTGCGTTGTTCATGGAGAACACCGACTCGACGGTGATCGCCACCTCGTTGCCGGTCATCGCGCAATCGCTCGGTGAGGACCCGATCGCGCTGAAGCTGGCCGTGACCTCCTATCTGGTCAGCCTCGCCGTCTTCATCCCGATCTCGGGCTGGATGGCCGACCGGTTCGGAGCCCGTACGATCTTCCGCACGGCACTGGGCGTGTTCATGCTCGGCTCGGTGCTCTGCGCGCTTTCGAATTCGCTCGGCGCCTTCGTCGGCGCCCGCTTCGTGCAGGGCATGGGCGGCGCGATGATGGTGCCGGTCGGCCGCCTCGTCATCCTGCGCAGCGTCGAGAAATCGCAGCTGGTCAGCGCGCTCGCCTATCTCACCGTGCCGGCGCTGGTCGGCCCCGTGGTCGGCCCGGTGCTGGGCGGCTTCATCACCACCTATTTCGACTGGCGCTGGATCTTCTTCATCAACCTGCCGATCGGCCTGCTCGGGATCGTGCTGGCGACGAAGTTCTTCGAGGATATCCGCGAGGAGGACGTGGCGCCGCTCGACATCAAGGGCTTTCTGCTCTCCTCGACCGGTTTCGCCGCCCTGATGCTCGGCCTGGTGACCGGCGGGCGCCATCTCGTGCCAGAGAGCGTCTCTTATGCCTGCGTCGCGTTCGGCGCCTTGGCATTGGTGGCTTACTGGTTCCACGCCCGGCGCATCCCTCATCCGGTGCTGAATCTCACCCTGCTGCGGATCCCGACCTACAATATCGGCGTCATCGGCGGTTCGATCTTCCGCATCGGCATCGGCGCGATCCCCTTCCTGCTGCCGCTGATGCTGCAGCTCGGCTTCGGGCTCAATGCGCTGCAATCGGGGCTGATCACCTTCGCCTCGGCCGCCGGCGCGCTGATCATGAAGACCCTGGCGAAGACGATCCTGCAGCGTTTCGGCTTCCGCCGCGTGCTGACCTTCAACGCCCTGGTGGGGGCCGCCTTCCTCGCCGCCTCCGGTCTGTTCACGCCGTCGACGCCGCATTGGCTGATGCTCTCGGTTCTGCTGATCGGCGGCTGCTTCCGCTCCCTGCAGTTCACCGGAATCAACGCGTTGAGCTATGCCGATGTCTCGAACCGCGACATGTCGAGCGCCACCAGCCTGTCGAGCGTCGCGCAGCAATTGTCGCTGAGCCTCGGCGTCACCATCGGCGCCTTCGCGCTGGAGACGGCGAACGCCTTCAATGGCGGTGCGGCACTCGGCGCGGCCGATTTCTGGCCGGCCTTTGCGCTCGTCGGCCTGATCGCGGCCTCGTCGGCGCTGTGGATGGTACGCCTGAAGCCCGATGCCGGCGCCGAGGTCTCCGGCCACGCGCCGATCAGCGCCCGCAAGGCGACGGCACAGGCGATCGAGGACCAGAAGCCGCTCGAATGATGGCCGGCATGCCCCCCGAGCGGTTGACGAACGCGCCCCGCCGGGCGACCGGTGGCGGATGAATTCCGTTTCCCAGCGCGCCTTTCTCGGCGTCGAACGTTCGGCGCTCGGGCGCCCCTGGCGCGACCGGCTCGACATTGCGGGGCTGGCCCGGGCCGAGGCCCTGGCGCAGGTCGAAGGCGTCCCCGACGCGGTGGCGCGCATCCTCGCCGGGCGCGGTGTCGCCGCCAGCGAGGCCCTGAGCTATCTCGAACCGAAGCTGCGGGACCTGTTGCCCGATCCTTCCGTGCTGCTCGACATGGCGGCTGCCGCCCAGCGTCTGGCCGAGTCGGCGACACGCGGTGAGAAGGTCGCGATCTTCGGTGACTACGATGTCGACGGTGCCTGCTCGGCGGCGCTGCTCGCGATCTTCCTCAAGCAGGCCGGCGCCCGCCCGCGCGTGCATATTCCCGACCGGCTGATCGAAGGCTACGGCCCCAACAGCGAGGCGATCGCCATGCTGGCCGGGGAGGGCGCGACGCTCCTGGTTACGGTCGATTGCGGCACAACCAGCCACGAGCCGCTGCGCGAGGCCGCCAGACTCGGGCTCGACGTCGTCGTGCTCGACCATCACCAGGCGCCGGAACAGCTGCCGGCGGCGGCCGCCATCGTCAATCCTAACCGGCAGGACGATCTCTCCGGCCTCGGCCATCTCTGTGCCGCCGGCGTCGTCTTCCTGACGCTGGTCGCCACCGCGCGCGAGCTGCGCCGGCGCGGGCATTGGGCGAGTCGGGGCGGGGAGCCCGATCTGCTGGCGATGCTCGATCTTGTCGGGCTCGCGACCGTCGCCGACGTCGTGCCGCTGATCGGCCTCAACCGCGCCTTCGTCCGCCAGGGCATCGCGATTCTCAGGCTGCGCCAGCGGCCCGGTCTCGCGGCGCTGCTCGATGCCGCCGGGCTCGATGGCCCGGCTCAGCCCTGGCATCTCGGTTTCCTGCTCGGCCCGCGGATCAATGCCGGCGGGCGAATCGGCGATGCCGGCCTCGGCGCCCGCCTGCTGATGACCGATGACGAGGTCGAGTCACGCAGCATCGCCGCCGAGCTCAACCGGCTGAACCAGGAGCGCCAGGAGATCGAGCGCGCCGCCGTCGAGGAGGCCGTGGCCGAGGTCGAGCACCGTCTCGGTGACGCGGCCGAGCATCCTGTCCTGTTGGTCGGCTCCGCCGATTGGCATCCGGGCGTGGTCGGGCTCATCGCCGCCCGGCTCAAGGAGCGCTTTCGCCGGCCGGCCTTCGCCCTGGCACGCCATCCCGATGGCGGCGCGACCGGCTCGGGCCGTTCCGTTCCCGGCGTCGATCTCGGCGCCGCCGTGCGCCGCGCCGTCGAGGCCGGGCTCGCGATCAAGGGCGGCGGCCATGCCATGGCGGCGGGAATCACGCTGGCGCCGGGGCAGGAGGCGCCCTTCATCGCCTTCATGAGCGCAGAGCTCGCGGCCAATGTCGCGGCCTCGCGCGAGGCCGAGGCGCTGCTGGTCGATGCCGCAATCAGCGCGGGCGGCGCCAATCCGCGGCTGCTCGCCGAGATCGACCGCGCCGGCCCGTTCGGCTCGGGCTGCCCGGAGCCGGTCTTCGTGCTGCCGGCGCATCGGCTGGCCGATGTCGTCGAGATCGGCAGCGGCGGCCATCTGCGCGTCAGGTTGCGCGCCGGGGACGGCGCCAGCATCGGCGGCGTCGCCTTCCGGGCGGCGCAGGAGCCGCTCGGCCAGGCGCTGCTGGCGGCGCGCGGCGAGCAGGTCCATCTCGCCGCGACGCTGACCCTGAATCGCTGGGGCGGCTCGGAGAAGGCGGAGCTGCGCGTGCTCGATCTGGCGAAGCCGCTGTGAACGGTCGACAGAAATCCGAAAACCGGGCTTGCCCAACCGCGGCAGGGTGACTATAGCTCGCCCCGCTTCGCAGCAACGCCGCCTCGCGGCAGAAGCTCGCGACCTTCGTCTATCGGTTAGGACACCAGCCTTTCACGCTGGGGAGACGGGTTCGACTCCCGTAGGTCGCGCCACTGCTGTGGCATCTCGCTGATCCATCCAGTTCTACGCGCCCATCAACCGGCTTGGCTGTGCCGTTCACTCCCGCCGCGACGCCTCTTCTGTCCGAGCGCCCGTGCGAGCGCGCTCAGACCGAGCTCAGCAGGATACTGGTTTCGCTGTTGAGGACGCCGTCGATGGTGCGGACCTCGCGCAGGACACGGTCGAAATCGCTCAGGCTGTCGGCCCGGACCTCGGCGACGAGGTCCCATCCGCCATTGGTGGTGTGCAGGGAATGAAGCTCCGGCAGGCCGCGCAATTGGCGGATCACCGCCGTGGTCGAGCGCCCGGTGACCTCGATCATCATGATCGCCCGGATCGCCTTGTCGTCGGTGTCCTGGCGGAAGCGGACGGTGAAGCCGAGCACGGCCCCGGATTCGATCAGCCTGTCGAGCCGGCTCTGCACGGTCGCCCGCGAGATGCCGAGAATCGTCGCGAGCTTCGAGATCGGCGCGCGGCCGTCCTCGCGCAGGGCGGAGATCAAGCGATGATCGAGCTCGTCGAAGACATGCATGGCAAAATGCTCAATTTTGATTGGCAGATTGCTTGGTTTCCTGCCTCTGGATGAACTTGTTCGCAGTTCTTAGTGCAAATTGCCTTGTCGTAGAATGGGAAGGGAACGAAACAGCGGAGGAGGGCGCGCGATGATGCGGTATGTGGGCGTCGACAACATGGTCCGGCTGGTCAGGGCCGTCGGGGTCGAGGCCTATCTGACCGGGCTCGCGGGCTATATCGAAGAGGACTTCCGACGCTGGGCCGAGTTCGAGAAGACGCCGCGCGTCGCCAGCCATTCCCGCGACGGCGTGATCGAGCTGATGCCGACCAGCGATGGCGCGCTCTACGGCTTCAAATACGTCAACGGCCACCCGAAGAACACGCGCGCCGGCCTGCAGACGGTGACCGCCTTCGGGGTTCTGGCGGATGTCGACACCGGCTATCCGCGCCTGCTTTCCGAGATGACGATCACTACCGCGCTGCGCACCGCGGCGACCTCGGCTGTCGCCGCCGGCTATCTTGCGCGCAAGGATGCCGAGGTGATGGCGATCATCGGGCTCGGCTCGCAGTCAGAGTTCCAGGCGCTCGCCTTCAAGGCGCTGAACGGGATCAGGCGCCTGCGCGTCTTCGACATTGATTCGACCGCGACCGAGAAATTCCTCGCCAATCTCGCCGGCCGGGGCTTCGAGATCGAGGTGGCGGCGAGCGCCCAGGAGGCGGTGCTCGGCGCCGACATCATCACCACCGTTACCGCCGACAAGCTGAAGGCGACGATCCTCTCCGACAACATGGTCGGCGCCGGGGTGCACATCAATGCGGTCGGCGGCGACTGCCCGGGCAAGACCGAGCTGCAGCGCGAGATCCTGCTTCGCGCCGATGTTTTCGTTGAGCTGCCGGAGCAGACCAGGATCGAGGGCGAGATTCAGCAGATGCCGCCCGACTTCCCGGTGACCGAGCTCTGGCGCGTGATCACCGGCGAGGCGGAAGGCCGCCGCGCCCGCGACCAGATCACGGTCTTCGATTCCGTCGGCTTCGCCACCGAGGATTTCTCGGCGCTGCGCTATCTCGACGACCTGATCGAGGGCACCGACTATTACGACGAGATCGACCTGCTGACCGAGCCTGAGGATCCGCGTAACCTGTTCGGCCTGCTCGCCGCCTGAAGGCTCGATCCCGGCGGGAATCTCGCACGGCTTGCGAAGGGGAGAGACGGGTGTGCTTCACGCCGCTCCCTTGCCGGCGAATGCGCGCGGACCGGCAGCGTTTTCGGCAAGCGCCTCCAGAGCAAGTCGCCTCAGCCGGTCAGGCTCGCTGGTGGCGGAGTGCGCGACCGACCGCGCGTCCTGCGCCGAGGAGCCGTCGACCTTGAAGGCGGCGATCAGCCCGTCCAGCCTCTGAACCTGGCTCGACAACGCGGCCGCGGACGCAGCGCTTTCCTCGGCGAGGGCAGCGTTCTGCTGCGTCGAGGCATCCATCATCGCGAGCGTCTGGCTCATTTCGTCGATCCCGTTCGCCTGTTCCGACGAACCGGAGGAGATTCCCGAGACCGCCGACGCGACCTGCTGGGATGCGGCGACGATCCGCTCCAGTACGGAGCCCGCCGAGCGCACCAGGGTGACGCCGCGCGCGACTTCGGTGTTGGAAGCGCTGATCAGCGTATTGATGCCCTTGGAGGCTTCGCCGGAGCGCTGGGCGAGGGTTCGGACCTCCGAGGCTACCACCGCGAAGCCGCGACCGGCATCGCCCGCGCGGGCGGCTTCCACGGCGGCATTGAGCGCCAGCAGATTGGTCTGGAAGGCGATGCCGTCGATCAGCGAGGTGATCTCCGCGATCTTCTTTGAGGCCTCGTCGATCCCCGTCATCGCTTCGACCGCCTGCCGGACGATCGCGCCGCCTTCTTCGGCGACCAGCATCCCCTCGCGGGCGGCCTGCTCGGCATGCCGCGAGGATTGCGCGTTGCTCTTGACCGAAGCCGCCAGCTCCTCGGTCGTCGCGGCGCTCTCTTCCAGTGAAGCGGCCTGTTCCTCGGCCCGCTGAGCCAGATTCTGCGAGGCCTGCGAAACTTCGCCGACGCTCGAGCGAATCTCCCGCGTCGTCGACAGGACGGTCCGCATCGTGTCTTGCATCGTGGCGACCGCAGCGTTGAAATCATCGCGGAGCTGGCCGTACTCGGCCGGCAGGTCATCGGGCATGCGATAAGTGAGGTCGCCACGGGCCATGGCCGCCATGGCCTGCCCCACGGAGCTGACGACCGCTGCGCGCTCTTTCTCCAGCACCTCCCGCTCGCTCCTGAGGCGAGCGGCCTCGGCCGCCTCCAGGTAGACCGAAATCGCAAAGTCCATGTCGAGCAGCGTCGCCTTGGCGACGGCGCTCACCTCCGCACTCACCGATCCGGCACTCACCGCGCTGTCGCTTTTGCTCTGGCGAGCCCGGAACGCTTTTCCGAAGACGCCAGCTGTCCCTTCCTCGTTGGCCTGTGGCCAGCGCGCCGCGATGATCTTGCCGATCAGGGCTTCCAGAACGAGGCCATAGCCGCCGATATACCATCGCGGTGCGAGGCCGATCCGGGCGTGGACCTGGCCAACGATTGAAACCGCCCGGACGTAGTCCTCATCGAAGCGCCCTCCCGAGATCATGTCCCAGTGGGCGATCTGCTTGCTCTTGGCGCCAGAGATCTGAGGCTCTCCCGAAAAGAACGCCCGTGTCTCGGGAAACGCGCGAACCTGGTCGTAGAAGTCATCGAGCGCTTGCGGCAGCGCGTCCATCACGATCGGCTTTACACTCTGGATGCTCTCCAGAGCGGATTTGTCCAGCTTCATGAACTGAAGGCGTTCGGATAGGGCGCTCGACGACGACATATGACTATCCCGATGGAATGAGTTGACGGCTTGGGTCTAGGGCAGGTGAGGCAAGTCCATTCGTTGCGATGAGTCCTGCGCGGGCGCTCGGTCAGGCGGCTCTCACCGTCGACAGGAAGATCTCGGATTCGGACATCAGGCTTCCGGCCTGCCGTGCGAGGTCGGTCGTGGCCGACAAGGCATGCGCGGATGCTGCGCTCGACTCCGAGGCACGCCTTGTCACGCTGACGATGCTGTTCGCGACCTCGGCCGAACTTTGCCAGGCCTGCTGGAGATTGCCGGCGGTTTGCTGGGTCGCCTGTTCCTGGTCCGCGATGGCGCGTGCGATGTCAGCTCCGATCCCGTTCATTTCGTCGATGGTGCGCCTGATCGTGCCAACCGCGGCCGCGACGTACTGGGTGAAGTCGCGGATGGTTCCGATCTGGGCGTCGATCTCGGAGGTCGCATGAGCCGTCTGGGTGGCCAGCAGCTTCACCTCCGCGGCGACGACCGAGAAACCGCGGCCGGTCTCGCCTGCGCGTGCCGCTTCGATGCTGGCGTTCATCGCCAGCAGTCTGGTTTTGCCGGCGATCTCCCGGATCACGTCGACGATCCCGTCGATCCGGTCGACGGAGCCAGTCAATTCACCGACCTGGCCGCTGATCTGCTGGGCTTCGGTCACCGCGCGCGTGGAAACCAGGCCGGAGGCCGCGATCTGCCGACCGACTTCACTGAGGGAAAGCGCCAGGGCGTCGGTCGCACCGGCCACCGCTTCGATGTTCGTCGTCGCCTCGAGCGAGGATTCCGTCGCGGCGTCGGCCTGCTCCAAGGTCTCGCTCGACGACACTGCGAGTTGCCCCGCCGAAGCCTGCAGATCGTTCGCTGCAGCAGTGACGGAGCGGACGACGGTGGCGACCACCTGCTCGAAATTGCCGGCCAGCCCTTCCAGCGTTTCCTGCCGCTTGCGGCGCTCCGCTTCGAGATAGACACCGATCGCCAGATCCATGTCGAGCAGGGCAGCGCGGTTGAGCGCGATCGCCGCACGCTGCATCCGGTGCTCCCTGCCGAGGCGCCATGCCGCCTTTGGCCGGCCGATGCGGGCGATCAATCGCGCCAGGATGAAATTGTAGCCGCCGATATACCAGCGCGGCTCCAGCCCGAGCCGGCAATGCACCTCGCCGATACGCCTGACCGAGTTGGCGTACTGGCTGTCGTACGCCGCCTCCGTGATCAGGTCCCAATGCGCGATCTGCATCTGGCGAGCCCGTGCAAGCACGGTCTCGTTCGGGAAAAGCCGGGACACATCGGGGAAATGCCGGATGTGACGGTAGAACACGTCGAGCACGCCCGGGAGCTCGACAGCCACGATCGGACGGATCTCGCGGAGCAGGGCGCGGGCCTCGTCATCGATCCCGGCGAAACGGAGCCTTTCCGAGATGTCGTCGCAGCACGGCCCATGGCCCGGACCGTTGCCGGAGAGTGGGCGACCAATCAGGGACGAACTGGCGCGTTCCGAGCCTTCGGCGAGCGCATCCGTCACCCTTTCAGGTCCAGGCAGACTCATGGAATAACAGCTCCCTGCGCCGTGATCGCCTCGCGGAACGGGGACCGAGAGGATGTGAACGATTCCGTTCTTATTGAGTACCGTAGCGTACGTTACGCAAGGTTAACAGAAGATTGTCCGCCATGGCCCAGCGCAACGCCCGGGGGAATGCTTGAAGCAAGAGTTGAAGGGCGATTTCGACATCCGGAATCAGGTATTGCTCTCGGTCCGGCCCGAGGCACGGGCCTTCATCGAGCCGCGTCTGATCACGCGGCGACTGGCTCTCGGCCAGACGCTGAATCAGGAGAACGAACCCTTCACGCATGCGATCTTCCCGCATGAAGGCGTGATCTCTCTCAAGGCCGAGATGCGCGACGGGCGCAGTGTCGAGAAGGCTTCGATCGGCTATGAAGGGTTCATCGGCATCCCGTTGATCATGGGCGGAAGCGAGGCGATCAGCCAGTCGACGGTCGCGGTTCCCGGCTATGCATCCTGGTTGTCCATCCAGGATCTGGACGACGCGATCGCCAGCTTTCCCTGCGTCCGCGAAGCCATGCTGCGCTACGCCAAGAGCCTGATCATCCAGTTGCTCGAAACGGTGGCCTGCAACAGCCTTCACAGCGCGGAGGAGCGCATCGCGCGCTGGCTGGCGCACGCCCATGACCGGGTCGTGGGCGACAGTTTCCAGCTCACTCAGGCGGCGATCTCGCAGGCGCTCGGGCTGCGCCGGGCGACCGTCAACCAGGTCTGCTCGAAGCTGATGGAGAACGGGGCGATCGCCTATTCGCGGGGCGACCTGACCGTCCTCGACGCCGAGCGGCTCCAGGGCCATGCCTGCGAATGCTATGGCCGGGTCCGCAAGGCCTTCGAGATCAATGCGAAACCCGTCGAGCGCTTCATCAGATAGGCTGCGCGAGACCCGGCAAAGACGGCGGGGACGTTGCCGGTTCTCGGGCGCGCCATGACCGAGGCGCATGGGTGCGCAGGTTCTCATCTGCTGGCCAGCGTCCTATAAGGCCGTACCGCGTGGTTCGCCTTTTCGGGAGGGCACCAGGTGGACGAACCCACCGAGTGCAGCGCCCGCATGGCCGACCTCGCCAATCTCTTCAATCTTGTCGCGCCCTTCTTCGGGCTGATCGTGCTCGGCTTCGCCGTTGGCCGCTACAAGCAGCTGCCGGAGGAAGGGCTCGCATGGATGCAGTTCTTCCTGATCTATGTGGCGCTGCCATGCCTGTTCTACCGGCTGATCGCCGACAAGCCGCTGAGCGATCTGACCAATTGGGCCTTCGTCGGAGTGACGACGACAGCGACTTTCATCGCCTTCGTGCTCTCCTTCGCCCTCGGCTACAGATATACCAGGGGCAACATGCCCCAGGCGGTGATGCAGGGCGTCGCCGGCTCCTATTCCAATATCGGCTATATGGGACCGCCGCTGATCCTGGCGGCGCTCGGGCCGGTCGCGAGCGCCCCCGTCGTCCTGATCTTCGTCTTCGACAATCTGCTGCTGTTTTCGCTGATCCCGTTCCTGATGGCGGTGGCCGGCGTCGAGAAGCGCAGCCTCGCAGCGACGGCCGGCGACGTCGCCTGGAAGGTCGCGACGCACCCGTTCAATCTCGCGACCGTCGCCGGCGTGCTCGCCGCCTTCACCAAGCTCGAACTGCCGACTGCAATCGACAAGATGACGCTCTGGCTGTCTCAGGCCGCGGCGCCCTGCGCATTGTTCCTGCTCGGCGTCACCGTCGCGCTGCGGCCGATGAAGCGCATGCCCGGCGAATTGCCCGCGCTCGTCTTCATCAAGCTGGTGCTGCACCCTTTGCTGGTCTGGATCCTGCTCTCGGCGTTGGGCAATTTCTCCGACGCCTGGATCTATGCGGCGGTGATCATGGCCGCGCTGCCGCCGGCGCTGAACATCTTCGTGATCTCGACGCAGTACCGTGTCGGCGTCGAGCGTGCCTCGGCTTGCATCCTCGTCGGCACCATCGTCTCGACCGTGACGCTGACGGGCTTCCTGTGGCTGGTGAAGACGGGCAGGATGCCCGCCGATCTTTTCCACTGAGCGCCCGGCCGGGCCTCGCCAAGGGCAAGCCCGACGATGCAGCCGCTTTCCGACCTCCTCGTTCTCGACTTCTCGACCTTGTTGCCGGGCCCACTCGCCAGCCTGTTCCTGGCCGAGGCGGGAGCGCGGATCGTCAGGATCGAGCGGCCGGAGGGTGAGGACATGCGTCGTTTCCCGCCGCGACTGGGGGAGACCTCGGCGCCGTTCGCGGCGCTCAATCGCGGCAAGACCAGCCTCGCCATCGACCTGAAGGCTCCCGACGCGGTGGAACGCCTGCACCCGCTGATCGAGAAGGCCGACATCCTGATCGAGCAGTTCCGACCCGGCGTGATGGCGCGGCTCGGCTTCGGCCCGGAAGCCATGCGTGCCATCAACCCGCGGCTGATCTACTGCTCGATCAGCGGGTACGGACAGGAAGGCCCGCGCGCGCTCGAAGCCGGGCACGACATCAACTATCAGGCGATCGGCGGGCTGCTCGGCCAATCCCTGAAGCGCGGCGAGCCCGCGCCGCTGCCGCCGACGCTGGTCGCCGACATCGCCGGCGGGGCGATGCCGGCCGTGCTCAACATCCTGCTCGCTTTGCGTGAGCGCGACCGCTCGGGACAGGGCTGTCATCTCGACATCGCCATGACCGATGCGATGCCGACCTTCGCCTGGTACGGGCTGGCACAGGGCCAGGCGAGCGGGCGCTATCCGCAGGGCGGGGAGGGGCTGCTGACCGGCGGCAGCCCGCGCTACGGGCTCTACTCCACCGCCGATGGCTGGTTCCTCGCCGTCGGAGCGCTGGAGGAGAAGTTCTGGGCGACGTTCTGCGCGGCAATCGGCCTCGATGAGGCCCTGCGCGATGATCGCCGGCAGGAGGAGGCGACGCGCGCCGCCGTCGCGGCGCTGATCGGCGCGCAGCCTGCCGAACACTGGCGCGCACTGCTCGAGCCGCTCGACTGTTGCTGCACCGTGGTGCGGACGCTGGAGGAGGCGCTGGCCGATCCCCATCTCACCGCCCGCGGCCTGCTCGACCGGCAGGCGGAGGAGCCGGGCGGGCGCCGGATCGTCTCGACGCCTTTGCCGCTGGCGCCGGTCTTCCGCGATGCGGCACCCGCGCTGCGCAAGGTTCCGGCGGTCGGCGACGAAGCGCTCTGAACGTCGCGCTCAGCCAGCGGCGGTGCCGCCGGCGAGACCCTGGCGCATGACGAGGCGGCGCAGCGGGCCGAAGCGCGACAGGGCGAGCAGGCCGGCACCACGCAACAGATCGGCCGGCAGCAGGTCGGTCAGCAAGGTCCGATTCAGCGCGTCGACGGCGCCCGTTCGCAGCCGCACATCCGCCTGGCGCGAAAGGTCGTAGCGCGCCAGCACCCCTTCGGCACCGGGATCCTCGGCCTCGATCAGGGCGTCGCGCAGTGCCGCGACGTCGCGCAGGCCGAGATTGAGGCCCTGCGCGCCGATCGGTGGGAAGACATGCGCGGCCTCGCCGATCAGCGCGGCGCGCTCCGCGGCGAAGCGCTCGACAGACAAGCCGCCCATTGGCACGCGCCCGCGTCGGCCTTCGACGGTCATCGCGCCGACGATCGAATGAGTCTGCCGCTCGACCGCGCGGGCGAAGCCGGCATCGTCGAGCGCGGCGATCTCGTCGGCCTCGCGCGGGGCCAGCAGCCAGACGAGCGAGGAACGGCGGCCCGGCAGCGGCACCAGCGTGCACGGGCCGGCCCGGGTATGGAACTCGGTCGAGGCGTCGCCATGCTCGCGGCGATGGCTGAGGATGGCGGTCAGCGCCACCTGCGGGTAGGTCCAGTCGCGCGTCTCGATCCCGGCTGCGGCCCGAACCCGCGAATTGCGGCCATCCGCACCGACCACGAGGGCCGCATGCAGGGGCTCGAAGCCAGCGCCGGAAAGCCGCACCGCTTCCGGCCCGATCTCGATCTCCTCGACCGGCAGCGGCACCATGCGGATCGCCGGCTCTTGCGCGGCACGCGCGGCAAGGGTCTCGACGAGCGCCGCGTTCTCGACATTCCAGCCGAAGGCCGAAAGACCGAGCTCCGCGGCCTTGAACTCGACCGGCGGCTGGCGGAACAGGCTGCCGGTATCGTCGACCAGGCGCATGACCTCGAGCGGGGCGGCGAGGCGCTCCAGCGCCTTGCCGAGGCCGAGTTCGCCGAGCAGGCGCCAGGAGCCGTCGAGCAGGGCGACGGTGCGGCCGTCGCGCGGGGCGGTCGCAGCGCCGAACAGCACGCTCTGCCGGCCGCTGGCGGCGAGGGCGAGCGCCGCGGCGATCCCGACCGCGCCGGCGCCGACGATGGCGATCTCGCAATCCTGCATGGGTTGTTCCGTCATGTGGTCTTGGCTAGCCCATGTCGGCAGCGCTGGCGAGCGCGCCCTTGCCGCAGCTCAGGCATCGCGGAACCTGACCAGCGTCTCGTCGATCCCCTCATGGCCGAGCACGCGGCGCACAGGTGCCGTCGCGCCGAGGATCTCGACCCGCGCGTCATGGCGGATCGCCTTGTCGACCATCGCCCGCAGCGCGACAGCGGCGCTCGAATCCGCGAAGGGAACGTCGGAGAGATCGAGCACGATGCGGGCCGGGAACGGCCCGGTCCGATCGAGCACGGTCGCGACGCTCATGCTGGCCCCGAAGAAGAGCGGGCCGGAGATGCGGTAGCGGAAGGTATCGCCATTGCCGTTGCGGACCTTTTCCGTTTCTGCCGGCTCGGACATGTCATCGTCGTCGACCAAAGCAGGGTCCATTCCGGCCTCGACGGTGACGACATTGGCCATGCGGTGCATGAAGATCAGCGATCCCAGCACGACGCCGACGCCGATGCCGACCATCAGATCCTCGAAGATCACCAGCAGGAAGGTCGCCAGCAGCACCACCGAATCGGCACGGGAATGCCTGAGGATGGCGATGAAGGCCGCCTTCTCCGCCATGTTCCAGGCGACGACGGCGAGTACCCCTGCCAGCGCGGCCAGCGGGATGTAGGAGGCGAGCGGCGCCGCGACCAGCATGAAGAGCAGCACGAACAAGGCGTGCAGCATGCCCGCCACCGGAGTCTGGCCACCGGCCCGGACATTGGTCGCGGTGCGCGCGATCGTCCCTGTCACGCAGATGCCGCCGAACAGCGAGGCGCCGATATTGGCGGCGCCCTGCGCCACCAGCTCGGTGTTGGAGCGGTGCCGCCGCCCGGTCATGCCGTCGGCGACCACCGCCGAGAGCAGCGACTCGATGCCGCCGAGGATCGCGATCGACACCGCAGCCGGCAGGACCGCGACCAGCTTCTCGAGGCTGAAGGCCGGCAGATGCGGAGCCGGCAGCGAATTCGGGATGCCGCCGAAGCGGCTGCCTATGGTTTCGACCGGCAGGTTCAGCAGGAACACCAGCGCGGCGGCGAGGGCGACCGCGATCAGCAGGCCCGGCCAGCCCGGCCGCCACCGGCGCAGGCCGAGGATGACGCCGATGGTCAGCGCCGAGAGGGCCATGGCCGCCGGATTGACCGTGGGCAGCGCCTGCCAAAGCGCCTGCAGCTTCGGCAGCAGCGCCGCCGGCTCCTTGCCCGGCAGGGTCAGGCCGAAGAGGTCGCGGATCTGGCTGGCGAAGATGATGATGGCGATGCCGGCAGTGAAGCCGACGAGGACCGGGTGCGGAATGTACTTGATGTAGGTGCCGAGCCTGAGCAGCCCGATGGCGATGAGAATGGCGCCGGCGACCAGCGTCGCCAGCACGAGCCCGTCGAAGCCGTGCTGGTCGATGGTCGCGGCGATCAGGACGATGAAGGCACCGGCGGGGCCGCCGATCTGGTGGCGGCTGCCGCCGAGGGCCGAGACCAAGAAGCCGCCGATGATGGCGGTGAAGAGGCCGGCAGCCGGGGTCGCGCCGCTGGCGATGGCGATCGCCATCGAGAGGGGCAGGGCGACGATGGCGACCGTCAGCCCGGCCAGCGCGTCGGCCCGCAACCGGGCCGGGCCGTAGCCCTCCCGCAGCACGGTGAAGAGCTTGGGAGCGAAGGTTCCATGCGAAGCCGTGTCGCTGCCAAGGTGTGCCCCTGGCTCGTTCATGTCTTGTTCCTGCTCCGCGATTCCGCCAGCCTGATCGTTCTCCGGCACGCGACTCGCGCCAGACGCTGATCCCCATGCGCAGTCCAGCCGTTGCGCCGGCCGGATGCAAGTCCCTATGGTCACGCACCTGCCTCGAGGAGAGATTGCCATGGTGAAGGCCATTCGCGTGCACAAGACCGGCGGACCGGAGGTGCTCCAGCTCGAAGACGTCACGCTGCCGGCGCCGGGGCCCGGCCAGCTGCTGATCCGCAACCGCGCCATCGGCCTCAACTTCATCGACACCTATTTCCGCACGGGCCTCTACCCGGCGCCGCAAATGCCGTTCACGCCCGGCAACGAGTCGGCCGGCGATGTTCTCGCCGTCGGCGAGGGCGTTTCCGAGTTCAAGCCGGGCGACCGTATCGCCTGCGTCGCGGGCCTCGGCGCCTATGCCGAGGAGCGGATCGTTCCCGCGGCCGCGGCCGTGGCCTTGCCCGATGCGGTGTCCTACGAGGCGGCTGCCAGCATGATGCTGAAGGGCTTGACGGCCGAGTACCTGCTGCACCGGACCTACAAGGTGAAGCCGGGCGACACGATCCTCGTCCATGCCGCTGCCGGCGGCACTGGCACGATCCTCTGCCAGTGGGGCAAGGCGCTGGGCGCCACGGTGATCGGCACCGCCGGCTCGAAGGAGAAGGCCGACCTCGCCAAGGCTCATGGCGCCGACCATGTCATCCTCTACGGCGAGGAGAACGTCGCCGCGCGCGTCAAGGAGATCACCGGCGGCCAGGGCTGCGACGTGGCCTATGACGGCGTCGGCAAGGACACCTTCATCGCCTCGCTCGACTCGCTGAAGCCGTTCGGCCTGCTGGCGAGCTTCGGCAATGCCTCGGGCGCGGTCGACGGCGTCAATCTCGGCATCCTCGCCTCGAAGGGCTCGCTGTATGTGACCCGGCCGACGCTCAACACGCATACGTCCAAGCGCGAGACCATGGTCGAGATGGCGAAAAACCTCTTCGGCGCGGTGAGCTCCGGCAAGGTCACGGTGGCGATCAATGCCCGGTTCCCGTTGGCGGAGGCGGCGGCTGCCCATCGCGCGCTCGAGAGCCGCGGCACCACCGGCTCGACGGTGATCATTCCGTAGGCGCTGCCGCACCGGGAGCGCTATTCCGCCCGAATTGCCGTCTAGAAGCCGTCCTGCCGGGAGCGCTTTCCGGCTGGAGCGGGCTGCGGACGGATCTCGGGATGAAAAGGGTCGGGCTGGCGCTGCTGCTGGCGCTCGGGCTCGGTGGCGCGGGGGTGCTCGTCGCACCGCCCGCCTTGCGGTTATGGGAGCTTCACGCAGCCGCCGACGATCCCGTCGCGCTGTCGCGACTACGCCTCGACCAGGCGCTCGATGCGGCGCGCGTCGCCACGGGAATCGAGGAGGCGATCTCTGCCGGCGACATCGAACTCGCCGACAGCTTCATCTCGCTCGCCGCAGACCGCGACATCGCTGTGGCACCCGAGCAGCTCCGGCGGTTGCAGGCCCTGCGCGACGGTGCCTGGCTGCGCGCCGCTTCCGATTTCGGCCATGGTTTCGTTGCCGGTGCGCGCGACAGCGATGCCGCCTTCGCCGGAGCGCTGGCGAGCGATGTCACCGGTTTCGGCGATCTGCGCGACCTCGCGCTGGAAGGGCGAAAACTGCTCAGCGGGCAGGGCGCAGACGAAACCATCCTCGCACTGTCCGCCGTGGGGCTCGCCGTCAGCGCCGCCACCTGGGTCAGCATGGGCGGCGGCCTGCCGGCCCGTGGTGGCCTGAGCGCCGTCAAGGCCGCCGGCAAGGCGAAGCTGCTCTCGCCGGCCCTCACCGCCAGTCTCAGCCGTGCCGCTGCCGGCGCGCTCGACCGGCCGGCGCTCGCCGCCAGCCTTGGCGCAGCCGCGCGGCTCGACCTTGCCGCGGCGAAGGTCGCTGCCGGCGGCATCGTCCGCCCGGCGGCCCTGGCACGCTTCACGGCGCTCGGCCAGGATGCCGGCGTTCTCTATGCGCGCACTGGCCAGCGTGGCTTGCGCCAGGTGCTCGCCGTCGCCGAAGATGCGGGCGATATCGGCAAGGCAGCCCGCCTCGGTGCGGCAAAACCCACGACCTTGCGTGCGACGCTGAAGGTGCTCGGCCGCTCGGCGCTGGCGCTCGGAGCGCTCAGCCTTAGCGCCGCAAGCTGGATGCTCGCTTTGCTCGGCTATGTGCTGGTGCTCGCCATGGCCGCACAGCGTTTCGGCTGGTGGCTGGGGCGCCTCGGCCGTCGACGCCGTCAGGAGCGGGCGGCGCGAAAGCGGGCATCTGACCTTCGCTGGAATCCGCCCCTTCCTGCCGCAGCGTGAGCCGGCGCGGAGGTCAGCTCTCGCAGGCCGAGGCCATGGCCGAATCCACCTGAAAAGAAAAAAGCGAAAGCAGGCGAAAGCGAAAGTCGAAAGCGGCTCTGCCGACGGCAATGACCGGGAAACAATCACCTCCCGGACCTTACGTCATGTACCGCTTCCTGCGCCTTGCAGGCTTCAGCCTCTCCTTCCTGATCGTCGCGACCGTGCTCTACGGCCAGCTGACCAGCCGGCCGACCATCCACGTCGCGCTTCAGCTCGAAGAGGGCCAGGCCCGGCTCGAGAAGCCCTCGCGGATGCGCATCGGGCGCGTCGCTGAAATCCGCCGCATGCCGCGCGCCCTCGGCGCGACCTTTGCCTGATTTAGAGGAAGGGACGAGAGGTCCGGCTCAGACCGCAACCCCGTGAAGGTCATAGGCGTCGGCGCGCTCGACCTTGACCGTGACGATGTCGCCCGGACGCAACGGCCGCCGGCTCGCGACATAGACATTGCCGTCGATCTCGGGCGCATCCCATTTCGAGCGGCCCTTGGCGACCGTCGGGCCGGCCTCATCGATGATCACCGGAATGCGCTTGCCGACCCTGGCCTTGGCGAGGCGGGCGCTGACCAGCGCCTGTGTCTTCATGAAGCGGTGCCAGCGCGCTTCCTTCTCCTCCTCGGCGATGGCGGGCAGGCCGAGATCATTGGCCTTGGCGCCCTTCACCGGCTCGTATTTGAAGCAGCCGACGCGCTCGAGCTTCGCTTCCTTGAGCCAATCGAGCAGGAAATCGACATCGTCCTCGGTCTCGCCGGGAAAGCCGACGATGAAGGTCGAGCGGATGGCGAGATCCGGGCAGATCTCGCGCCATTTGCCGATGCGCTCCAGCGTCTTCTCGTGATGGGCCGGCCGGCGCATCGCCTTCAGCACGCTGGGCGAGGCATGCTGGAAGGGGATGTCGAGATAGGGCAGCACATGCCCTTCGGCCATCAACGGGATGACCTCGTCGACATGCGGGTAAGGGTAGACATAGTGCAGGCGGACCCAGATCCCCATCTGGCCGAGCTCCCGCGCCAGCTCGAAGAAGCGGGTGCGGACCTCGCGATCCTTCCACATCGAGGGCGCGTACTTGATGTCGAGCCCATAGGCGCTGGTGTCCTGCGAGATCACCAGCAATTCCTTGACGCCGGCCTTGACCAGCTTCTCGGCCTCTCGCAGCACCTCACCGATCGGCCGCGAGACCAGGTCGCCACGCAGGTTCGGGATGATGCAGAAGCTGCAGCGATTGTTGCAACCCTCTGAAATCTTGAGATAAGCGTAGTGTCGCGGCGTCAGCTTGATGCCCTGGTCCGGAACCAGGTCGACGAAGGGGTCATGCTTCGGCGGAGCGGCCTGATGCACGGCCGAGACGACGCTCTCATAGGCCTGCGGGCCGGTGATCGCGAGCACGTTGGGGAAGGCACTCCGGATCTGCTCGGGCTCGGCGCCCATGCAGCCGGTGACGATGACCTTGCCGTTCTCGGCCATGGCCGAGCCGATCGCCTCCAGCGATTCCTGCTTGGCGCTGTCGAGGAAGCCGCAGGTGTTGACGATGACGAGATCGGCGCCAGCATGGCTCTTGCTGAGCTCATAGCCCTCGGAACGCAGCGAGGTGATGATGCGCTCGGAGTCGACCAGGGCCTTGGGGCAGCCCAGCGAGACGAAGGAGATTTTCGGCGCGACGGCATTCATCGGCGGCAGGACTCGACGTCAGGAAAAAGGGAAGGGCGCGGCAGGGCCGGCGCATTGGCGCTTCCTTTGATCCTTTTTGGACGAATTTGCAAATGCCGGATGAGCGCGGGCCAACTTCGAAACGGCTTTCGGCATGATCGTCGTCATGCCGAAAGCCAATGCGAACCGGAATCCGCTCCGGCCGAAAACGCCCTAGCCGGCAGCAGTCGCGACCGGGCGCTCGGGATCCTGGGTCCAGTCGGTCATCGAGCCGTCATAGAGCGAGACCTCGTCGCGTCCGAGCACCTCGGAGAGCACGAACCAGTTCAGCGCCGCGGTATGGCCGGTGTTGCAATAGGAGATCGCCGGGCCGCTCGGTACGGCGCCATAGAGCGCGCCGAGATCGACTTGCGGTCGAAGCTTGCCGGCCGCCGGGTCGAAGGCCGCCGCATAGTCGCGCGAGACGGCGCCCGGGATATGGCCGGCGCGCGTCGCCTCCGCCGCTTTCTCGCGGCCATCGAAATAACTGGCGGCGCGCGCATCGACCAGCGTGGCAAGCTTGCCGCGCGCGGCCACGAAGGTCGCGTCAGCCGTGCTGCGCAGTTCCTGCTTCACGACGACGGGGTAAGGGGTAGCAACCGCCGGTCGCGAGGGACCGGTTGCGACCGGCCGCGCCGGATCGGCCTGCCAGCCCCTGAATCCGCCATCGAGAATCGTCTGCTGCCCGTGGCCGATGAGCTTCAGGGTCCAATAGACGCGCGCTGCCGCCGCAAAATCCGTGGCGGCGTGCCCGGCGGGGACGATCACGACCCGGCTTTCGGGGCGAACGCCGAGGCTGCCGGCGAGGGCGGCGAGATGATCGAGCGGCGGCAGCATACCGGGCGCATTGCCGATCTTGGCGCGCCAGCCCGCGGCGGCATAGTCGCTATGTACCGCTCCGGGGATATGGCCAGCCTCGAACGCCGCCTGTCCGCCTTCGGCGGTGGCGCGGATATCGATGATGACGAGATCCGGCCGGCCGAGAGCGGCCTGCAGGATTTCGGGCGAAACCAGTCCGGATACGGGAAAATCGCTCATTCCGCTGCCACCTGCTTCAGTTCGTCGATCACCTCGAGCGAGGTGCTCATCTCCGCGGTCGCACCCAGCATGATCGAAGCTGAGCAGTATTTTTCCTTCGACAATGTGACGGCGCGCTCGGCCTTGGCCTGAGAGAGGCCGCGCCCGGTGATGCGATAGGCGATGTGGATCTTGGTGAAGACCTTGGGATCCTCCGTCGCGCGCTCGGCCTCGACCTCGACCTCGCAGCCGGTGACGTTCTCGCGGCCCTTCTTGAGGATCTGCACCACGTCGAAGCCCGTGCAGCCGGCGAGGCCGATCAGCAGCATCTCCATCGGCCGGATGCCGATATTGCGGCCACCATATTCCGGAGCGCCGTCCATGACCACGGCATGACCGCTGCCGGCCTCGCCCATGAAGGCCATGCCCTCGACCCAGCTCGCCCGTGCTTTCATCACCGTCTCCTTCGACATGGTCCGCTACCGGAATAGCCCGGCGACGCTTGCGAAGCGAGAGGGTCAGGCTGCGGCGAACAGGCTGCCATGGGTGATGCGCAGCCGCACGCGCTCGCCGATCGCCGGCGCGACCTGGCTGGCGAGGTCGACGTCGAGGCGCTTCGGCAGGCCTTCCACGGCGACTTCGGCGCGGCGCAGCGGCCCGTTGCGGCGCAGATGCTCGACGACACCGGGCAAGGCGAGCGGCGCATCGTCGACGATGCGCAGATGCTGCGGACGGACATAGAGCGAGGCCGGGCCGCCCTGGTTCTGCGTGAGACCGCCGAGCACTGGCCGGTCGAGGAAGAAGGCCTGGCTGCCGACGACCTTGACGGGGAGGTGATTGGCGTCGCCGAGGAACTCGCAGACGAAAGGCGTCGCCGGATGATCGTAGACATCGTCGGGCGAGCCGACCTGTTCGAGCCGGCCATCGCTCAGGATCGCGACGCGGTCGGCGAGCTCGAGCGCCTCTTCCTGGTCATGGGTGACGAAGACGGTGGTATGGCCGGTGCGCTGGTGCAATTGGCGCAGCCAGGCGCGCAATTCCTTGCGGACCTTGGCGTCGAGCGCGCCGAAGGGCTCGTCGAGCAGCAGCACGCGCGGCTCGATGGCGAGCGCACGGGCCAGTGCAACACGCTGGCGCTGGCCACCGGAGAGCTGGCTCGGATAGCGCTTCTCCAGCCCGGGCAGCTGGATCAGCTCGAGCAGCTCGGCCACGCGGCGCCGAATCTCCGCCGGCTCGGGCCGCTCGCCGCGCGGGCGCGACTTCAGTCCGAAGGCGACGTTCTCGCCGACCGTCATGGTCTTGAACAGCGCATAATGCTGGAAGACGAAGCCGATCCGCCGGTCGCGCAAGGAGAGATCGCGCGTGTCGATGTCGCCGAAGAGCACGCGGCCGCGCTCGGCCTGCTCCAGCCCGGCGATGACGCGCAGCAATGTGGTCTTGCCCGAGCCGGAGGGGCCGAGCAGGGCGACGAGCTCGCCAGGCTGGATGTCGAGCGAGACGCCGCGCAGCGCAGGGAAGTTCTGGAAGCGCTTCTCGACGGATTCAATGGTGACGGCGACGGACATGGAACGAGCTCTCAATGACGTCGGCTGGCAGCGATCGCGTCAGCGAAGTGCCATTCCAGCAGGGTTTTCAGGGCGAGCGTGACGAGGGCGAGGCCCGCCAGCAGCGAAGCGACGGCAAAAGCGGCGGCGCCCATGTATTCGTTGTAGAGAATCTCGACATGCAGCGGCATCGTGTTGGTCAGGCCACGGATCTTGCCGGAAACCACGGCGACGGCACCGAATTCGCCCATCGCACGGGCGTTGCAGAGCAGGACGCCGTAGAACAGGCTCCATTTCACATTGGGCAGCGTCACGGTCAGGAAGGTGCGCCAGGGCGAGGCGCCGAGCGTCAGAGCCGTCTCCTCCTCGGCCGAGCCCAGCGACTGCATGTGCGGGATCAGCTCGCGGGCGACGAAGGGGAAGGTCACGAAGATCGTCGCCAGCACGATGCCGGGGAGGGCGAAGACGATCTGGATGTCGTTCGCTTTCAGCCAGGGGCCGAAATAGCCTTGGGCGCCGAAGAGCAGCACGAAGACCAGCCCCGAGATCACCGGCGAGACCGAGAATGGCAGGTCGATGAAGCTGGTCAGCAGGCTCTTGCCGCGGAACTCGAACTTGGCGATCGCCCAGGCGGCGGCGATGCCGATGACGATGTTGAACGGCACCGCGATCGCTGCGACGAGCAGCGTCAGGCGGATGGCGGCGAGCGCATCCGGCTCGAGGATGGCTTCGCGATAGGCCTGCCAGCCGCGCGCGCCGGCTTCGACGAAGACCGTGATCAGCGGCAGGAAAAGGAACAGACAGAGGAAGGCCAGCGAGATCGCGACCAGGCTCCATTGCACCAGCCGGGACTCTCCGGAGACATGTCGGGCCGCACGGGCGGGCTCGAGGTCTTCCGCCTGAAGGGGAAGGCTCGCATCAGACATTGCCGAACCTCCTGCGGGCGCGGGCCTGGACGAGATTGACCAGCAAAATCAGGGCGAAGGAGAGCAGCAGCATCAGCGTCGCGACGACTGCCGCCCCGGCATAGTCAAACTGCTCGAGCCGGATCACGATCAGGAGCGGCGCGATCTCCGAGACCATCGGCACATTGCCGGCGATGAAGATGACCGAGCCGTATTCGCCGACGGCGCGGGCGAAGGCGAGCACGAAGCCGGTCATCAGCGCCGGCAGGACCGGCGGCAACAACACCTGGAAAACGGTGCGCCAGCGGCTGGCGCCGAGCAGCGCGGCGGCCTCCTCGATATCGGCCGGCAGCTCCTCCAGCACGGGCTGGACGGTGCGCACGACGAAGGGCAGGCCGATGAAGATCAGCGCCACCATCACGCCCAACGGCGTATAGGCGACCTTGATGTCGTAGGGGGCGAGCAGGCCGCCGACCCAGCCATTGGGCGCGTAGATCGCCGCCAGCGCGATGCCGGCGACCGCTGTCGGCAAGGCGAAGGGCAGGTCGACCGCGGCATCGATCAGGCGCCGACCCGGGAACTCATAGCGCACCAGCACCCAGGCGAGGATTAGACCGAACACGGCGTTGACCGCGGCGGCAAACAGCGCTCCGAGAAAGGAGAGCCGCAGCGCCGCCAGCGTCCGGGGCGAGGTGGCGACGGCCCAGATATCGGCCGGGCCGGCGCTCGCCGCCTTCAGGAACAGCGCGGCGAGCGGGATCAGCACGATCAGCGACAGCGCCGTCAGCGTGATGCCGAGTGCCAGGCCGAAGCCGGGCAGGATACTGGGCTCACGCCAGCGGGAGACTGTCGCGCTCATGGCTCAGCGCGTCGGCTTGTAGAGCTGGTCGAAGGTGCCACCGTCGCCGAAATGCGCCGGCTGCGCCTTGGCCCAGCCGCCGAAGGCGGCGTCGATGGTGATGAGCTCGACCTTCGGGAAGCGCGCGATATCCTTGGCGTCGGCGGCTTCCGGATTGCGCGGCCGGTAATAATGCTTGGCGATGATTGCCTGGCCTTTCGGCGTGTAGAGGAAGTCGAGATAGGCCTGCGCCTCGGCCCGGGTCCCCTTGGCGTCGACATTGCCGTCGACGATCGTCACCGGCGGCTCGGCCAGGATCGAGAGCGAGGGCACGACGATGTCGAACTTATCCTCGCCGAACTCCTTCAGCGCCAGGAAGGCCTCGTTCTCCCAGGACAGGAAGACGTCGCCGATGCCGCGCTGGGTGAAGGTCGTGGTCGCGCCGCGTGCGCCGGTGTCGAGCACCGGGACGTTCGCGAGGAGCTTGGCGATGTAGTCGCGGACCTTGGCCTCGTCCTTGTTGAAGGCCTTTTCGGCATAGGCCCAGGCGGCGAGGTAGTTCCAGCGGGCGCCGCCCGAGGTCTTCGGGTTCGGCGTGATGATCTGGACGCTGGGCTTTACCAGATCGCCCCAATCCTTGATCGCCTTCGGATTGCCCTTGCGGACGAGGAAGACGATCGTCGAGGTGTAGGGCGAAGAGTTCTGCGGCAGACGCTTCTGCCAGTCCAGCGGCAGCTTCTTCGAACGCTCGGCGACGGCGTCGATGTCACCGGCCAGGGCCAGCGTCAGCACGTCGGCATTGAGGCCGTCGATGACGGTGCGGGCCTGGGCGCCGGAGCCGCCGTGCGATTGCCGGATCGTGCGGATCGTCTTCTGCGGATTCTTGGCGTTCCAATCGGCGATGAAGGCCGCATTGACCTCACGATAGAGCTCGCGCGTCGGATCGTACGAAACGTTGAGAAGCTCGGTCTGGGCCCGGGCTCCGGTGACGACCCCGAAGCAGAGCGAGAAGGCGCCGAGCGTCAATCCGGCTTGCAGAAGGCGGCGAAGTCTCTGTCGCGTCATGTCAGTGCTCCGTGTTGAACGGTCCGTATGGGTCGGATCGTTCGGAATAACAAACGAAACGTACTGAATTGGCGGCGTACACTCAACGGCGTGCGGCAGTAGAGCCCTTCCAAACATTAATCGCCAGAGAGAAAACGCCTCTCCGGCCGATCGGTTCAATCTCAGGCGCGGGCCTGGCGGCGGTCGGCAGCAGAGACGGCCGCGCCCATCGCGTGGCCGATGATCACGAGGACTGGCCCTTTGCTCGGCAGCTCCCCGAGCCGTTCCGGCAGGTCCGCGACCATGCCGGAAACCCGCGCCTCGTCCGGGCGCGTCGCCCCGAAGATCGCGATGGCCGGCGTCGCAGGGTCGATGCCGGCGGCGAGCGCGCCGTCGCGAAAGGCAGCAAGGGTAGCGCGCGCCATGTAGACGACCGTCGTGGCGACCGGGTCTGCCATGGCGGCCCAGTCGATATCCTTGGGCAATTGGCCGTCGCGGGCATGGCCGGTGACGAATTGCAGGCGCCTTGCATGGTCGCGATGGGTCAGCGACAGGCCGAGCGAGGCGGCGGCGCCCTGAGCGGCCGAGATCCCGGGCACGATCGCGACGGGGATGCCGGCCTGGGCGCAGGCTTCGATCTCCTCGCCGGCGCGGCCGAAGATTCCGGGATCGCCGCCCTTCAGCCGGACGACATGCTTGCCCTGGCCGGCGAGCGCCACCAGCATGGCATTGATGTCGTCCTGCTTGACCGAGGGGCCATAGCCTTGCTTGCCGACCAGAAGCCGCTTGGCCTCGCGCCGCGCGAGTTCCAGCACATCGGCGGAAACGAGGTCATCGTAGAGAATGATGTCGGCGCTCTGCAGAGCCCGGATCGCCTTCAGCGTCAGCAATTCCGGATCGCCCGGACCGGCCCCGACCAAGGTGACGCGGCCGCCGCCCGAGCCCGAGGCCTCGATCTGGTCGAGCGTGCTGCGCAGACTGGCATGATCGCCAGCATCCGGCCGGCGCTGCGGCTCACCGAAGGCGAGGCTGGTGAAGCTCTCCCAGAAGGAGCGCCGCGCGGGAAAGGCCAGTTCGCGTGCCTGAACGGCCGGGCGCCAGTCCTTCGCGGCCTGGGCCCAGTGCTTAAGCCCGGCCGGCAGCAAGGCTTCGATCTTGGCGCGTATTGTCTGGCCGAAGACGGGCGCCGCACCATCGGTCGAGATCGCCACGACCAGCGGAGAACGGTTGACCAGCGATCCGAAGGCGAAATCGCAGAACTCCGGCTTGTCGACGAGATTGACGGGAACGCCGAGCTGGCGCGCCGCCGCGGCGAAAGCCCTTGCCTCGTCAGCCTGCTCGATATCGGCGATGGCGAGCGCCGCGCCGTCGAGATCGGCCGCCTGCCAGCTGCGTGAGAGGACCTCGACCTTGCCAGCCGGCGGATCCGCCGCGAGCGCGGCGAAGAGCGCGGCCGAGTCGCCGGCGAGGATGATCAGATCGCAGCCGGTGGAGGCCAGCAGCTCAGCCTTCCAGAGCGCGCCCTCGCTCGAGCCGGCCAGCACGACCTTGCGCCCATCCAGCTTGTGGAACAGCGGCAGGGTCGCGAGCCGCTCGATGCGGCGTGGGGCGGTGGGGCGCGGGGCTCTGTCGGTCATTTCTGCGTCACTGCTGCTTTCACGTCCGGCGGCCTCTGCGTCTCGCTGTTCGGCGGCATGAACAACCAAAGCCCGGCGAGCGCAAGGATGATAAGGCGGAAGCAAAGATCGAACCAGCGTTCGCGGGGACCGGGTTTGGCCTGGTCGAGAGCGCTCGTCAGCATGGCTTCCTCCCAATGATCGTCGCTATGCCGATCCGCCGGCCGCAGTTCGCGTCGCTGCGCCGCGCTGCTCATGGCTTTCAGCCCGCCGCCTGCGCCAGGCGCTTCGCCCGGCGCTGGTCGAGGATGTTGCCGCCGTCGCCATAGCCGCGCTGATAGCGCGCGCCGACATGGCTGAGCGCCCGCTGCCATTGCTCGACCGGCTGGCGCCCGGCGCTGGAAGCCGGCAGCGCGATTTCGTCGAAGCCGCAGAACAGAGCATAGGCGAACTGGTCGACGATCAGCGGGCCGCTGGCGCGCAGCCTGCCGGTGAAACCGGCGCGCCGCAGCCGCCTCGCAAGGCTGAAGCCGCGCCCGTCGGAATAGGCCGGGAAGCCGATAGCGATCAGCGCAAGCTCCGGCAGAAACGCCTCGATCTCGGCGATGGCGAGACTGCCGGGAACGACGACGCCGATCTCCTGGCCGGGCGCCCTGTTGGCGAACGCTTCCGGCAACGCCTCCCAAGGCACGATGGCGAGCGGGATATTGCCGATGGCAGCGCCATCGCTGTGCGTCCACGGGTCGGATGCGGTTCCGTTGCGATCAAGCAGCACGGTCGAGCTCCAGGAAAGCGGCCTTGAAGGGCGCGAGGCCGAGGCGCCGGACGTTCTCGATGAAGCTCTCGCCGGCCCGGCGCTGCTCCAGATAGACCGCGACGATCCGTTCGATCGCATCCGGCACCTCCTCGGCAGCAAGACCGGGGCCGAGAATCTCGCCGATTGCCGCGTCCTGGGTGGCATCGCCGCCGAGCGTGATCTGGTAGGATTCGATGCCGCGCTTCTCGAGGCCGAGAATGCCGATATGGCCGACATGGTGATGACCGCAGGCGTTGATGCAGCCGGAAATCTTGATGTTGAGCTCGCCGATCTCTTTCTGCTTTGCATCTTCGGCGAAGCGGCGGGCGATCGCCTGGGCGATCGGGATCGAGCGCGCCGTCGCGAGCGCGCAATAGTCGAGGCCGGGGCAGGCGATGATATCGGTGATCAGGCCGATATTGGCGCTCGCGAGCCCGACTTCGCCGAGGCGCCGCCAGATCGAAAAGAGATCCGACAGCTTCACATGCGGCAGAACGAGGTTCTGCGCATGGGTGACGCGGATCTCCGAGAGGGAGAAATCGTCGGCGAGATCGGCGACCAGCCGCATCTGTTCGCTGGTCGCGTCTCCCGGCGCCTCGCCGACGCTCTTCAGAGAGACCGTCACGGCAGTGTAGCCCGGCTGCTTGTGGGCGGTGGTGTTGACCTCGACCCAGCGGTCGAAATCGGGATTGCCGGCCCGGGCGGTCTCCAGCGCCGTGCTCCTTTCCGGCAGCGCCCGATAGGTGGGCGGAGCGAAATAGGCGGCGATGCGCGCGACCTCTTCGGGATCGGCATTGATCGAGGGGCCGTCGAGCTCGGCGAACTCCGCCTCGACGCGGCGGGTGAACTCCGCGAGGCCGGTTTCGTGGACGAGGATCTTGACCCTGGCCTTGTACTTGTTGTCGCGCCGGCCCTCGAGATTGTAGACCCGCATGATCGCCTCGAGATAGGCGAGCAGATCGGCCTTGGGCAGGTAGTCGCGCACCACCTTGCCGATCATCGGCGTACGCCCGAGGCCGCCGCCGACGCTGACCTCGTAGCAGGTCTCATGCGTGTCGGGATGGCGGCGGATGCGCAGGCCGATATCATGGGCCTTGATCACCGCCCGGTCCTGCTCGGCGCCGGTCACCGCGATCTTGAACTTGCGCGGCAGGTAGCTGAATTCGGGATGCTGCGACGACCATTGCCGGATCAGTTCGGCGGTCGGGCGCGGATCCTCGATTTCGTCCCGCGCGATGCCGGCAAAATGGTCGGCCGTGACGTTGCGGATGCAGTTGCCTGAGGTCTGGATGCAGTGCATCTCGACATCGGCGAGCAGGCCGAGGATCTCGGGCACGTCGCGCAGTTTCGGCCAGTTGAATTGCAGGTTGGTGCGCGTCGTGAAATGGCCGTAGCCACGGTCGAAGCGCTCGCCGATCAGCGCGAGCTGCCGGAGCTGGCGCGAGGACAGCGTGCCGTAGGGGATCGCGATCCGCAGCATGTAGGCATGGAGCTGGAGGTAGACGCCGTTCTTTAGCCGCAGCGGCTTGAACTCGTCCTCGGTCAGCGAGCCGTCGAGGCGGCGTGCGACCTGGTCGCTGAACTGCGCCACCCGCTCGCGCACGAAACGCTCGTCGAATTCGTCATAGCGGTACATGCGTCAAATTCCCTGGCCGGAAGGCGCAATGCCTTCGCCGGCCTGCTTGCCGAGATCCCGGCGATTGCTCGGTCCGAGCGTCTTCATCCGCTCGCGGTAATGGCGCGGCACCGGGCGGCCGGTGTCCGTCTCGACATCGACGAGATAGGCGTCGACCACGCGCTGCGCCCCGAACTCGGCCACGGCAAAGGCTTCCAGGCGCTCGGCACCGAGATCATCGCTGGCGACAAGCGCCAGCGCCGGGTCGCGCGTCCAGGCCAGCGCTTCGCCTGCGGCGGAGGCAAAGACGACATCGCCGTCGAGCAGGTCGTTGGCGAGCAGGATCGCGGGCAGGGCGGGGCGCTTCGCTACGGCCGCCATCACGCGCTCCTGCTGCTCTGGCGGGGTGCGAAGCGCACACGATCGATCGGATTTTGACGGGGCACTGGCGCTCGCTACGTTCGCTATTACGAACGCTGAAAATAAACTGGCGAACGGCCTCCATCAATTCACGTTGGATAGTGTGATTTTTCTTATTTCCGTTCCAATGTGGGAAATTCGTCTTTCGGGGACTGATCGCTCAGCAACCGGGTAGACCGATTTTTCTTCAGGCGAGGCCGCCGAGCCGATAGCCGACGCCAGGTTCAGTCTCTATCAGCCTCGGTGTCGATGGATCATCCTCGAGCTTCTGGCGCAACTGACCGACGAAGACCCGCAGATACTGGACATCGTGCTCATGGGCGGGGCCCCAGACGGCGGTCAGGATCTGCTTGTGCGTGAGGACCCGGCCATGGCCACCGGCGAGGCTCGCCAGCAGGTCGTATTCCTTGGGCGAGAGCTTGACCGCGGCGCCGTCGCGACTGACCCGGCGGTTGACCAGGTCGATCTCGACCGTCCCGGCGACAAGCACCGGCGCAGCGCCCTGCCGCTCGATGCGGTGGCGGAGCGCGACGCGCAGGCGCGCCAGCAATTCGCCGACGCCGAAGGGCTTCTCGACATAGTCGTCGGCGCCGGCGTCGAGCGCGTCGATCTTCTCGGTCTCGCGGTCGCGGGCGGAAAGGATGATCACCGGGCCGTCATAGAAGGCGCGTGCCTTGGCCAGCGCCTCCTTGCCGTCCATGTCGGGCAGGCCGAGATCGAGCACGACGGCGTCGGGCGGCTTGCGGGCGATTTCGCGCAGGCCGGCGGTCGCATCGTCGGCGCGGATCGGCTCGTAGCCGGCGGCATCGAGGGCAGGGCCGAGGAAGCGGTGAATCTGCGGTTCGTCGTCGATGACGAGGATACGGGGGCGAAAGGCGGTCATGCGTTGGGTTCTCCGCCCGCGATGTCCTTGCGCAGGCTGATCAGGATGCGGGTGCCGCCCTTCGAGCCGTCGGCCCGCTCGCGGATCGGGCTGGCGGCGGCGATGCGCCCGCCCATGGCCTCGACGAAGCCTTTGGCGATGGCGAGGCCGAGGCCGGCGCCCTTGCCGCGCTCGCCGCCGCGATCGATCGCTTCCTCGAGCCGGCGAAACTTCTCGAAAACGCGCTCGAGCTCGGCGGTCGGAATGCCGCGCCCCTCGTCCTCGATCGAAATCACGACATTGCCGCGATCTTCATAAGCCGCCGTTTCGATCAGTGCACCGTCCTCGCTGTAGGCGATGGCGTTTTCGAGGATGTTGACCAGCACCTGTTCGAGCAGGACGGGGTCGGCCCGGACCATCGAGAGCTCGGCCGGGAAATCGCGTAGTGCCCGGCGCTGGCCGAGCCGGCGCGAGACGCGCGCCAGCGCCGCCGCAATGACGTCGCGGACATCGATCCAGTCGCGCCGCGCCAGCAGGGCGCCACCTTCCAGCTTGGTCATGTCGAGGAGATCGCCGACATAGCGGTTGAGCCGCTCTGCTTCCTCGCGGATCGAGAGCAGGAGATCGTCGCGGACGACCGGCTTCATGCCCTCGCCATAGTCGATCAGCGTGGTCGCCGAGCCGAGCACGGTCGCCAGCGGCGTGCGCAGGTCATGACTGACCGAGTTGAGCAGCGCGGCCCGCAAGCGGTCGCTGCGACGCAGAGCCTCGGCATCGACCGCGGCGGCAGCGAGTTCGGCGCGCTCGATCGCGATCGCGCCCTGGTCGAGCAGGGCCAGAGCGAAGCGCTCGTTCTCCGCGGTCGCCAGGGCACTGGGCTCGAAGCCGACGACGCCGGAGCGCAGGCGCACGCCCTGCAGCGCGCGGAAGGTCCAGCCGGCATTGGGCAAGGTCCCGGTACCGGCGCCGGCCGGCTCGCCGCGATTCCAGGTCCAGCGCGCAGCCGTCATGTCGGCGGTCGAGAGCGGCTCCAGCTCCGGGGCCCCGGCGATAGCGGCGATCTCGCCGCCTTCGGCCGGCAGCAGGACGACAACCTTGCCGGAGGTCGCCGCCGAGACCTGCTCGGCGAGGATCGCCGCGGCGTCCTCCTTGCGGGCGGCGCCCGAGAGGCGGCGGCTGGCGGCGAGCAGAGCGGTGATGGCCGAGGCGCGCCTTGCCGTCGCGGTCGCTTGGTCGCGGACGCGCCCGGTCAGGCTGCCCGTCGTCATGGCGACGGCGAAGAAGACGAGAAAGGTCAGAAGGTCGGCCGGATGGCCGATCCAGACGGTCAGGCGCGGCTGCAGGAAGAAGAAGTTATAGGCGAAGGCGGCGAGGGCGGCGGCCGTGACCGCCGGCCAGAGACCGAAGGCAAGGCCGGAGCCGAGGGCGCTGACCATGAACAGCATGGCGAGGTTGGCGTTCTCGACGTGCTGGTCGAGCAGCTCGGCGAGGCCGATCGCGGCGCAGACCATGGCGACGGCGCCAACATGGCCGCGCCACTGGAAACTCGGCTTCGGGCCCGCGAAGGCCGGGGCCGTGGCTGTGGTCGCAACCGTCTCGGTGATGATGTGGAGCGCGGCGCCGTTCTGCGCCTTCAGCAGTTCCGGGGCGAGCGAACGGCGCAACCACGCCCGCCAGCCGCGCCGATGCGACTTGCCGACGACGATCTGGGTGACGTTGTTGCGCCGGGCATAGTCGAGGACGGCGCCGACAAGGTCGTCGCCATTGAGGACGACGGTCGCCCCGCCAAGCTGCTCGGCGAGCTTCAGGGCCTCGACCAGCGGTGCGCTGCGGCTGGGATCGCCGTCGGCACGGTTCGGCCGTTCGACATGCGCGACCGTCCAGGGCGCGTCCATCATCATGTCGGAGAGCCGCCTTCCGGCGCGGACCAGCGGCCCGGCCATGGCGTCGGGGCCGATCAGGACGAGAATGCGCTCGCCGGCCGCCCAGGGCCCCTCGACGCCGGCGCGCTTCATCGCCTGGCTGAGCTGGTCGTCGACGGTCTGCGCCGCTCGGCGCAAGGCGAGCTCGCGCAGGGCGGTCAGGTTCTCGGGCTTGAAAAAGTTGCTAGCGGCGAGCCGCGCGGTCTCCGGCAGGTAGACCTTGCCCTCGTCCATGCGCTGGCGCAGCTCGGTCGGCGTGATGTCGATCAGCTCGATCTCGTCGGCGCGACTGAGCGCGCTGTCGGGCACCGTCTCACGCTGGCGCACGCCGGTGATCTTCCAGATGACTTCGACCAGACTTTCGAGATGCTGGACATTGAGCGTCGTCCAGATGTCGATGCCGGCCTGGAGCAGCTCCTCGACATCCTGCCAGCGCTTTGGATGGCGGCTGCCGGGCGCGTTAGAATGGGCGTATTCGTCGACGAGCAGCAGCCGCGGCTTGCAGGCGAGCGCGGCGTCGAGATCGAACTCCATCAGGATGCGGCCGCGATGCTCGATCGGCCTGCGGGCCATCACCTCGAGCCCGTCGAGCAGCGCTTCGGTCTCGCGCCGGCCATGGGTTTCGACGACGCCGACCAGCACCTCGCCATGTTCGGCCTGGGCCCGGCGCCCCTGCGTCAGCATCTCGTATGTCTTGCCGACGCCGGGCGCCATGCCGAGAAAGATCTTCAGCCGGCCGCGCTTGCCACGGCCGGCCGACGACAGCAGGGCGTCCGGATCGGGCCGGCCTGCCTCGCGGAACTGGGATTCGTCGCTGGCCATTTGCCTAGGACATTCTCGATCGTCTTTCCGGGTCGTCCCGGGCTGGCGACGAAGCCTCGCCAGCCCGGGACGACCAATGCTTGTAGACCGCTACCGGCCGCAAGAGCAGCCTTCTATCGCTGCGGCTGGGGCCAGCGCGCGTCGAGCGCCAGATTGACGGCGAGCACGTTGACGCGCGGCTCGCCGAGCAAGCCGAAGGTCGAGCCCTCGGTGTTGGCCGAGATCAGCGCCAGCACCTCCGCCGGCTGGGCCTTGCGGGCGGCGGCGATGCGCGCGGCCTGCCGGGCCGCATAGGCCGGGGAGATATGCGGATCGAGCCCGGAGGCTGAAGTCGTGACCGCGTCGACCGGGATCGGCCCCGCCGCCTCGGCCCGCAGCGTCTCGGCCTCGGCCTTGATGCGGGCGGCGAGGTCCTCGTTCAGCGGGCCGAGATTCGAACCCGAGGACGAGGAGGCGTCATAGCCCTCCTTGCCGGCGGCGGAGGGGCGGGGACGCAGATAGGCCTCGCCCTTGAAGTTCTGGCCTATCCATTGCGAGCCGACGACGACGCCGTCCGCATTGCGGATCAGCGAGCCGCCGGCCTGGGCCGGAAACAGCGCCTGGGCGAGGCCGGTCACGCCGAGCGGATAGGCGAGGCCGAGCAGCAGGGTGAAGAAGACCATCGCGACGATGGCGGGGCGCAGATGCGAGATCATGATGTCGATGTCCTTTGCCGCGGCTCAGGCCAGACCGAGGGCCGAAACCAGCATGTCGATCAGCTTGATGCCGACGAAGGGCGCGATCAGCCCGCCGATGCCGTAGAGGGTGAGGTTGCGCGAGAGCAGCTTGGCCGCCCCGATCGCCCGGTAGCGCACGCCACGCAGCGCCAGCGGGATCAGCGCGACGATGACCAGCGCGTTGAAGATCACGGCCGAGAGGATGGCGCTCTGCGGGCTCGACAGCCCCATGACGTTGAGCGCCCCCAGCGCCGGCAGGGAGACGACGAACAGCGCCGGGATGATGGCGAAGTACTTTGCCACGTCATTGGCGATCGAGAAGGTCGTGAGCGCGCCGCGGGTGATGAGCAATTGCTTGCCGACTTCGACGATCTCCAGGACCTTGGTGGGGTCGCTGTCGAGGTCGACCATGTTGCCGGCCTCGCGCGCGGCCTGGGCACCGGTCTGCATGGCGACGCCGACATCGGCCTGGGCGAGCGCCGGGGCGTCGTTGGCGCCGTCGCCGCACATCGCGACGAGGCGGCCCTTAGCCTGCTCGGCGCGGATGATCCGCAGCTTGTCCTCGGGGGTGGCCTCGGCGAGGAAGTCGTCGACGCCGGCTTCAGAGGCGATCGCCGCGGCGGTCACCGGGTTGTCGCCGGTGATCATCACGGTGCGCACGCCCATCCGGCGCAGATCGGCGAAGCGTTCCTTGACGCCCGGCTTCACCACGTCCTTGAGATGGATGACGCCGGCGAGCGCGCCGTTCTCGCTGACGGCGAGCGGCGTGCCGCCGGAGCGGGCAATGGCGTCGACCGCCTGGCGCAGCTCCGCCGGCACCTGTGCTTCGCTGAGGTCGAGCGTTCTAATCACCGCATCGACCGCTCCCTTGCGCCATGATTTGCCGTCGGAATCGAGGCCGGACTGACGGGTCGTGGCACTGAATGCGATGGCGTTGGCCCCTTGCGGAATCTCGGCGGTCACGCCGAGGCTGCGGGCGAGGTCGACGATCGAGCGGCCTTCCGGCGTCTCGTCGGCGAGCGAGGCCATCAGCGCGGCGCGCAGGGCCGCCTCCGGGCGCATGCCCGGAGCGGGAATGACCTCGACCGCCATGCGGTTGCCGAAGGTGATGGTGCCGGTCTTGTCGAGCAGCAGCGTGTCGACGTCGCCGGCGGCCTCGACGGCACGGCCGGAAGTGGCGAGCACGTTGACCTTCAAGAGCCGGTCCATGCCGGCGATGCCGACGGCGCTGAGCAGGCCGCCGATCGTGGTCGGGATCAGCGTGACGAAGAGCGCGCCGAGCACCATCGGGTCGAGCGAGACGCCCGAGAAGGCGCCGAGACCGGTCAGCGTCACCACCGCGATCAGGAAGACCAGGGTCAGGCCGGCGAGCAGCACGGCGAGCGCCAACTCGTTCGGCGTCTTGCGCCGGTCCGCGCCCTCGACCATCGCGATCATCCGGTCGAGGAAGGAGGAGCCGGGCCGCGAGGTGACCCGGACCTTGATCCAGTCGGAGACGACGGTGGTGCCGCCGGTGACGGCCGAGCGGTCGCCGCCGCTCTCGCGGATGACCGGCGCGGATTCGCCGGTGATGGCGGCCTCGTTGACCGAGGCGACGCCCTCGACGATCTCGCCATCGGCGGGGATGACGTCGCCGGCTTCGACCAGGACGATATCGTCGGGCGCGAGCTCGTGCGCCGGCGTCGGGATGATCGCATTGCGCGAGGCGTCGATGATCAGCTTGGCCTTGGTGGTGACGCGGGTGGCGCGCAGCGAATCCGCGGCCGCCTTGCCGCGCCCCTCGGCGATCGCCTCGGCGAAATTGGCGAAGAGCACGGTGAGCCAGAGCCAGAGCGCGATCTGGATGGCGAAGCCGGCGGGCTGTCCGCCGGCGACGGCGACCACGGCCGAGACCGTGGCCAGCATGGCGACGACCTCGGTGGCGAGGATCACCGGATTTCCGGCGAGCGCACGCGGGTCGAGCTTGATGAAGGCGCTCTTCAGGGCCGTCACGATGACGCCCTGGTCGAAGGCGCCGGACCTGGCGAGGGAAACACTCATGAATGCGTTCTTTCGTTGGCTCAGCGAGCGGCCGCAAGCACCTGGAAGTGCTCGACGATCGGCCCGAGCGCGAGCGCGGGGAAAAACTGGAGGCCGCCCAGGATCAGGATGATGCCGATCAGCAGGCCGACGAAGAGCGGGCTGTCGCTCGGCAGCGTGCCGGCGGTCGGCTTCAGCTTCGGCTTGGCGGCGATGGCACCCGCCAGGGCGATCACCGGGACCATGTAGGCGAAACGGCCGAGCAACATGGCGATGCCCAGCGTGGTGTTCCACCAGGGTGCGTTGGCGGTCAGTCCAGCATAGGCCGAGCCGTTGTTCCCGGTCGCCGACGAGTAGGCGTAGAGGATCTCCGTGAGCCCGCGCGGTCCCTTGTTGAGCAGGCCTTCAAGCGCGACCGGCAGCACGGCAGCGATGGCCGAGAAACCGAGAATGGCGAGCGGCAGGATCAGCACCGCCAGCATGGCGAACTTGATCTCGCGCGCCTCGACCTTCTTGCCGAGATATTCCGGGGTGCGCCCGACCATCAGCCCGGCGACGAAGACCGAGAGCAGCGCCATCACCACCATGCCGTAGAGACCGGAGCCGGCACCGCCGGGGACGATCTCGCCAAGCTGCATCAGGAACATCGCGACGCCGCCGCCGAGCGGCATGAACGAGCCGTGCATCGCGTTCACCGAGCCGTTCGCGGTGCCCGTGGTCTGGGCTGCCCATACGGAGGAAGCAGCGGCGCCGAAGCGCACCTCTTTGCCTTCCATGTTGGCCGGCGCGTCGGTGATGCCCGCCGCGACCATGGCCGGCTGCGGCGTCAGCGTCTCCGAGGCATAGATCGCCGCAGCACCTAGGCTGAGGAGGATCACCATCGCCGCGATCAGCGCACGCGCCTCCTTGCGGGCGCCGGCGACGCGCCCGAAAGCAACGACGGTAGCGAAGGCGATCGCGTTCAGGGAGACGACTTCGATCAGATTGGTCAGTGGCGTCGGATTCTCGAGCGGGTGCGCCGAGTTGACGTTGAACAGGCCCCCGCCATTGGTGCCCCATTGCTTGATCGCTTCCTGGCTGGCGACAGGAAAGAGCGCGATGATCTGGTCAGCGCCTTCGAGCGTCTTGGCCGTGACGTTGGCAAGCAGGCTCTGCGGCACGCCGGCGGCGACGAGTGCGAGCGCAGTAACGATCGAGACCGGCAGCAGCACGTAGAGCGTGCTGCGGGTCAGATCGACCCAGAAGTTGCCGAGCGTTTCGCCGCGATCGGCGGCAAAGGCGCGAGCCACGGCGGCGGCGACCGAGAGACCGACGGCGCCCGAGACGAAGTTCTGAACGGTCAGGCCCAGCATCTGGCTGAGGCTGCTCATCGTCGTCTCGCCGCCATAGGACTGCCAGTTCGTGTTGGTGACGAAGCTGACGGCGGTGTTGAAGGCGAGATGCGGCGACAGGCCGTCGAAGCCCTGCGGGTTCAACGGCAACTGCCCCTGCAGCCGCAGGAGCGCATAGAGCAGCACGAAGCCGGCCGCGCTGAAGGCGAGCACCGCCCCGGCATAGCCGAGCCAGCCTTGGCCCTTGCCTCGATCGATGCCTAGCGCGGCATAGAGCCCGGCCTCGACCGGGCGTAGCACGGGGTCGAACCAGGTTCGTTCGCCCGCCCAGACGCGCGCCATGTAGATGCCGAGTGGCCAGCCCACGGCCACAGTCAACGCGATCGTAAAGACGATCTCGGCCCAGCCCCGCCATTCCATGCGAGGTCTCCTTTGTTCTCGAAGTTCAGAAGCGGTCGGGGCGCAGCAGCGCGGCGACCATGTAGACCGCGAGCCCGAGGGCCGCGGCGGCGTAGAGGATGGTGAGCGCCATGGTCGTCAGACCTTGCGCAGCAGCGCCGCATAGAGGCCGAAAAGCGCGAAGGCTCCGGTCCCAAGCGCGAAGAAAAAGATGTCGGCCATATCGGTCTCCAGCCTGTGTTTCAGACCGGAGATGTGGGGGCGGGCCGGGTAAGCGTTCGAGCGGGAAGGGCAGGGAGGGGCATAAGGGCGGCGTAAAGATCAGGATCCTTCCAAGGGAAGATCGAGATCGAGTTCGCCATAGCCCATGCCGTCGAGGAGGCTTCGCGTGCGGCGCAGGATGTCGTCCGGCGCACCAGGGACGGGATGGTCGAGCACAAGTGCGGCCAGAAGGTCCGGCGGCAAGTCAGAGGTGACCCCACCTAGGGACGCACCTCGGGCATCGAACACTGTCGCAACGGCTTGATCATGTCTGAAGTTGCAGCGCCAGATCTCCCAGCGGCGATCGCGGCTCCGGATATCGATCGAACTGATCGAGAGCGGTTCCTCCGACAACGATCGACGGTGGAGCGAAACCTCGGCGAGGCGCTCTATGCCGTAGAGCAGGAAACGCGAATGATACCCGATCGGATCAGCGCCCGGCGACGTCTGATCGATCCAGCTCTGATGCGCACGCTGCGGGTCCACGATGCTGAGCAGGAGCATCCCGTCGTGCAGGCGCTGCGCCGCGATCAGTCGCTCATAGGCTCGGTAGGCCCGCTGCCCGGCCGCGGTCGTCATGGGGTTCAGCAGAAGGGGAAAGCCGCGGCGAAGGATGTACTCCTTGCTGAACTTGAGTTCGCCCGGCTGGTCGGGCAGCGGCGCCAACAGGCCGCCCGGTGTCGCAGGCCAGCTGCCCGCCTGGAATTGCGGCTCCGCCACACTCTCGCGTTGATGCTCCGGCAACTCGGCGGGGACGGGAGAGGGCTCCCAGATCGACGCGATCTTGAGCGCCTGGACTGTTCGTTCCTCCTGCTCGCGGAATTCGGCGCAGACCGCCTTAACGTCACGATCGAGGAGTTGCCGCTCCTCGGCGAGCCAGTGCCCCCAGATAGCGTCCCTTGCCTCCAGACCGTCGATGATTGCACTGGCCGTTTGGGGCCGCCCGGCCAACAACAAGGCGACGACGCACGAAGACACCTTTTCCCGATCGGCCTTCAAACGGCTGGCCAGCCCTTCCAGCGTGGTGATGGACCCGACATCGGCGAACACGTCATGAAGCAGCGCATCCTGCAGCAATGGCATGAAATGGGCGGCCGTAACGTCCCAGAGAGCTCCGTGGATCGTTCCCAGGCACCCGGTGGAATGCGGATGTCCGTAAAGCGGTTGGAGGTACGGCCAGATCCGGAAGCGAGTCCGTTCCCCTGTGCGATCGAACAATGCGCCGCGCAAAACGTGGCGGACAGGCCGGATGAGGAGGTGCCGACCGACAAGGACAAGGTCGTCCCGTTCGGCCAGGAGGCCTTTCAGATAGCGCCGGATGTCCGCCGGGCGCGTTCCCGGCTCAACTGGACCGCCCCTGACAGCCATCGCCTTGAGATGCTGCCTGGCATAGTCGACGGCTTTGCCGGCGTCCTGCCACTTGCCTGATCCGTCTTCGAGCACGATGCCCTGCGTCAGCCTGGCCAAGGCCGCCGCGACGCAGAGGCCGACTATGGCTTCATCCTTATCGCTTGCCCAACGCAGGCTGACACGGCGTGAGAATGATCTGCCAGTCTCTGGCGGCTCGAGGTCGCTGGCAGCGTCGGGACAGCTGCGGACATCGCACTCGCAGCCGGATTCCTGCCGCCGCAGCATCGCCGGCAGGAATCCAGCATGCGCGTCGAGACAGCCGGCTCGGTATCGAAGCCTGACGGGGAAACCGAGGCGCTTCAACTCAGCGTTGATGCTCCCGACAGCTGGCAAGGCCGCATCGAAAAGCACATGCGCTTCACTCGCCATGGCGGCGGCCCTCCTCGGAGCCCGCCACAACCATAACGGGAACGCGGCGCAATGCACCGGCTCCATCGAGCCCGACGGCAGTCGGGCCGACCCGGTTCGGCAGATGAAACCTGCGAAAGCGCCCGAAGGCCGCCCTTCAGCTCGAAGCTTCGAGCCCCGCCGTGGTGATGAAGGCCGAAATGGCGAGGCCGGCCCAGAAGAGCTCGTTGAGAATGCCCTGCAGGGGCACGCCCCCCATGGTCACGGTTGAAAGGCCGCCGGCCAGAAACAGCGCCGAGACCGTAACAAGGCTGCTCATGATGTCCTCCCGCATTTTGGCTCCGAACGCGGCGGGAGCGATTCCGTTCCCTTGATTCGATGCGGCATCAAATCAGTTGTTTTGATAGGTTCTGTTGCAGCCTATGATTGCGGTGATGTGACAGCGCGCGAAGGGAACACCGGCATGATGCATCGCTTGGACGGCGGGTGTCATTGCGGAGCGATCGCGCTCGAATTGTCGCTCCCGCGTCCGCCCGAGGAGGAGATCATTGGCGCCTGCCAGTGCTCCTTTTGCCGAAAGCACAATGCCCGGACGGTTTCGGACCCCAAGGCGCAGGCACGCCTCATCTTGCGTCAGCCCAGCCAGCTCCAGCGCTATCGCTTTGGTCTCGATGCTTCCGAGGTGGTCCTCTGCCACCGATGCGGCGTCTACATCGCCATGCTGATGACCGAGGGCGGCAAGGCCTGGACCACGATCAATATCGATGTGCTCGACGGGCGTGCGCGCTTCACCAGATCTGCCGAGCCGCGCGACTTCAGTGGCGAGGCGCTGGAGGAGCGGCGCGAACGCCGCAAGGCGCGCTGGACACCGACCGAGCTGGTCGGCTGGCCGGAGGAGAGCGGATAGGTCACCCGGTCGCGCAGATTCGCCGGAGTGCCTGCCATTCGGCATCGGTGAGGATCGGCGGCCCTGCATTCGCAGGAACCGCCCGCCGCATCCGCTCCAGGCGCTCGCTGCTGACCGGATGGCTGTCGATGATCGTCGTGCCGCCATCCTTGCCGGAGATGCGGACCAGGAGCTCGCCGAGCGGTGCCGGCGATCGGCCGAGCTGCGTCATCGCCCTGATCGCATAATTGTCGGCCGCCGTTTCGGCATCGCGCGAATGCGAGGCGTCGAGCAGCATGCGCGAGGCGAAGATCACGGCCCCGCTGCCGGTGATATCGCCGAAGAGCAAGCCGAACAGGAATGAGGTGCCACCAGTTCGGATGACGCTGCGCAATCCGTCGCGATGCTCGGCATGGCCGATCTCATGCGCGATCACCCCGGCTATGGCGCCGGATATCGGTCGCCAGCCAGAACCTGTAGAAGCCGAAGGTGACGAGTTCCAGCAGGGCGCCGCGCGTCACCAGTTTGCGGAAGGTCGAGCGTTCGCCCGAGAACGAAACCCGATCGGCCGGTGGCGCCGGGTTGGCAACGGTCTGATGCATGGCCTGCGGCAGCCCCGGCGGCAGAATCAGGCCGCTTGGCGAGGCCTTGCGACTACTTTCACCGACGACGTTACGGCATGCAACCATAAGTTATGTCGGGCTGCATCCTGAACGCCATGGGCCCGACGCCTGGCATTAATCCTATCCCGATTTGGACGGCATCAATCCGAGCAGCCGTTCGCGAACCGCATCGGAGAACGGCGTCGACTTGCGTGTCGCCTCGTCCACCAGGACGATGACCGTCACCGCGCTCGCAGCGCAGCGTCCGGCCTGAAAGATCGCCTGTTCGAGCCGAACCGAGCTGCGGCCGACTGAAGCGACGCGCATGCCGCTCTCGACCTCGCCGGGCCAGAGCAGCTCCGCCCGGAAATCCACCTCCAGCCTGGCGATGACGAAGGCGGTTCCGGGCTCCGCCAGCGGATGGTCGGGATCGTAGATCAGCTCGACGCGGCCGGTTTCGAACAGGGTCGAGAACACGGCATTGTTGATATGTCCCTGCCGGTCCGTGTCGCCATAACGCAGCTTGTCGCGGGTGTGCAGCGGATAATCGGCGAGGGCGATTTCGACAGACAAGGCGGCCTCCGGTCGCGGCCGGAAGCTTGCCGCCGGTGCTGGCGGAAGGGGTGGGATTCGAACCCACGGTAGGCTTTCACCTACGGCGGTTTTCAAGACCGCTGCCTTAAACCACTCGGCCACCCTTCCGGTGTGACCGTCATTGCCGCCGGTCGCGGCGTTTTGCAAGCGCCTCGCGCCCCAGCGCCACAGAAAGGGGACGCCCCGATTTGGGAGCCGGCTAGAACGGACATACTTTTCAATGCCTTGTGCGGCCTCTTGGTCTCGGTCGTCCGCGCAGGAACCTCTTAGAAGGCTCCGTTGCATCGACGCCACGCCGGCCCAAAAAATGGCGGAGAGATGGAGAGAGGTTGACAGTTGCCGCATTTCCGACACCTTTGTGCCCGCCCAAAGGGGGCAGCTGGGCTTTTGTTAACGGTGTCGCCGCCGCGCCTCACCGCCTTAACGATCCCTTAATTGAATCGGCCGAAAGCTGGCATATCGCTGCGTTCACGCGGCGAGTGCAGTGCTGTTTTTTTGGCGAACCGCAGGAATTTGGGCATGATCGGACGCGCAAGCTCTTCGGCACCGGTGGTATCCAGCGCCAATGACGCCCGCGACGACTCCCGCTCCTGCTCCCCCCTCAAGACCGCAGCCCGCCTCGGCTGCGTCGTTGTGGCCGGCGTCTTCCTTGCAAACTGCGCCAATGACGGTGTCGCTCGCCGCGGCAAGTCGAAGGAGATCGGCGCGTTCCCGTCGTCGAAATATGGCCCGGCCAGCGCCCGCGTCGTCGAGGAGGGGCAGCCCGTCCCGAAGGGCGGCGGACGCCAGCTGATCGGTCGCAGCTACACCGTCGCCGGGAAGCGCTATACACCCTTCGACAAGCAGGTCGGTCATACGTTGGTCGGCACCGCGTCTTGGTATGGCGAAGCCTTCCACGGCCGCCGCACCGCCAATGGCGAGGTCTATGACCGTCACGGCATCAGCGCCGCGCACCCGACCATGCCGCTTCCGGCCTATGCCCGCGTGACCAACGTGGTCAACAATCGCTCCATTATCGTACGCGTCAACGATCGCGGACCGTTCCATGGCGGCCGCGTCATGGACGTGTCGCAGCGCACGGCCGAGGCGCTTGCGTTCCGCCATCTCGGCACGGCGCGCGTCAAGGTCGAGTATCTCGGCCAAGCCTCGCTCGGCGGCTCCGACGACCGGCTGCTGCTCGCCTCCCTTCGTACCGACGGCCAGCCGGCCTCGATCCCCGGCCAGAGCTCGCGCAGCCTCGTCGCCGGCAATACGCAGATCGATCTGGGTTCCGATACCGAGGATCAACGCCCGCAGCCGGGTCCGGTTCCAGTCCGGGCGGCGCCGGTTTCGCAGCCCGTGGTCCAGGCCTATGCCGAGCAGCCGCAGCGCGCGCCGCTCCAGAGCCCGATCCAGGTCACGACTGTCAGCACCGGGGGGGACGGCGTCCCGATGCGCGGCGTCCGGCTGCCGCCCGAGCGTCCGTTCGATCTCGATACCATCGCCAACGCCAGCAAGCCGGTCCCGGTGCTGCGGCCGGCCGTGATGACCTCGGCGTCCTCGGTCCCGCGGACCAGCGTCGCCAGCCTCTTCGCTGCCCCGGAAAAGGCGCCGTCCGCGCGCTTCGCTTCCGGCCACCCGCTGGCTTCCGGCGTCAAGCCGCAGATTCTCCAGCCGCTTGCGCGGAATTGATCCGCGCCGGGCTTGACCGCCCGCACGGCGCCATCATCTGATCGAGAGATGGCGCGAGGTCGTTCGATGCTCATGTTCGGCCGTTTTCTGGCGCGGGGCGGGCGCTCCCTTGGCGCCGTGGCCTTCCTGCTCGCTGCCATTCCTGTCGCCGGTGCCCAGAGCTTCCAGTCGGCCGCGCCTTATGCCGTGCTGCTCGATTCCGGCAGCGGCGCCGTTCTCTATGAGAAGGCCGCTGACGAGCTGATGGTTCCGGCGAGCCTGGCGAAGATTGCGACGGCGCTCGTTGCCTTCCAGGAGATCGAGCAGGGCAAGATGACCCTCGATACCGAGATCTCGATCTCGGAGAACGCCTGGCGTAAGGGCGGGGGCGTGTCGGGCGGCTCGACCATGTTCGCCCTGGTTCACAGTCGGGTGAAGCTCGGCGACATTCTGCAAGGCCTGATCGTGCAATCCGGCAACGACGCCGCGATCGCACTGGCCGAGGCGGTCTCGGGCGACGAGGCGAACTTTGCGAAATTGATGACGGAGCGCGTGCGGGCTCTCGGCCTGACCAAATCCGTGTTCCGCAACGCCACCGGCATGGCCGATCCCGAGCAGAAGGTCACGGCCCGCGAGCTCGCGCGCCTCTCCGACCATGTGATCAAGACTTATCCGGAACTCTACAAAATCTTCGGCCAGCGCGAATTCACCTGGAACAAGATCAGGCAGCAGAACCGCAACCCGCTGCTGGCGATGGATATCGGTGCCGACGGCCTGAAGACCGGCAATGTCGACGATTCCGGCTACGGGCTGGTCGGCTCGGCGGTGCAGAAGGACCAGCGCCTGATCGTCGTCGTTGCCGGCTTGAAGAACGCCCGTGACCGGGCGAGCGAAGGGCGCAAGCTGCTGGAATGGGGCTTCCGCTCCTTCGAGCAGCGCACGGTCTTCGGCGCTGGCGAGACCGTCGGCGAGGCCAGCGTCTATGGCGGCGAGAAGGGCAGGGTGGCGCTGAAGGCCAGGGGGCCGGTCAATCTGCTGGTGCCGCGCGGCAGCAGCGAGCGGCTCAATGCCCGCATCGTCTATCGCGGACCATTGCAGGCACCGGTGGAGGAGGGCGCCCAGGTGGCGCGGCTCCTCGTCACGCGCGGCGAGGTCAAGACGCTCGATATCCCGCTCTACACGGCGGAGGCGGTGAAGGTCGGCAGCCTGCAGCAGCGCGCGCTCGATGCCCTGTTCGAGGTCTCGACCGGCTGGATCCGCAAAGCGCTCGGACGGAGCTGAGCGTAGCGATGGCAGAGCAGGACCCCAAGGCGGCCGCGCCGGCACTCGGGCGCTTCATCACGCTGGAAGGCGGGGAGGGGGCCGGCAAGTCGACCTTGGCGAAGGCCCTCGCAAGCCGGCTAGAGACGCTCGGACTTGGCGTCGAACTGACACGCGAGCCCGGCGGCTCGCCCAAGGCCGAGCGTATCCGCAATTCGCTGCTCGCCGGCAAGATCAAGCCCTATGGCGCCTTTGCCGAGGCGCTGATGTTCTCGGCCGCCCGCATCGACCATGTCGACAGCCGCATCAGGCCGGCGCTGGAGCGCGGCGACTGGGTGATCTGCGACCGCTTCATCGACTCGACGAGGGTCTACCAGGGCACGCTCGGAGAGATCGCCGCTGGCAAGCTCGCAGCGCTCGAGGCCGTGGCGATCGCCGGACTGATGCCCGAACTGACTTTCGTTCTCGACCTCGCGCCGGAAACCGGGCTGGCGCGCGCCGCCCGGCGCCGCCAACCCGGCGAGCAGGTCGATCGCTTCGAGGGCGAGACGCTCGCCTTCCACCGCCGGCTGCGCCAGGCCTATCTCGACATCGCCGCAGCCGAGCCTGCGCGCTGCGTCGTGCTCGATGCCAGCCAGACGCCGGAACAGCTCGCCGAGCAGGCCTGGACCGCGCTGGTCAGCCGGCTGCCGCTGCCTCAGATTGCGCCCGCATGATCGAATCGAGCAACGAACCCGACCGCCTGCCGAATGCGCCGCATCCGCGCGAGACGCTGGCGCTGATCGGCCATGAACGCCAGGAGCAGGCTTTTCTCGCAGCCCTGAGTTCCGGGCGCCTGCACCATGCCTGGCTGCTCGGCGGTCCCGAAGGCATCGGCAAGGCGAGCTTCGCCTATCGCGCCGCGCGCTTCCTGCTAGCGGAGGGCGATCCGATGCGACGCGCCCGCAACGCGAGCGATCTCGCCATCCCCGCCGATGATGGCGCGACGCGCAAGATCATGGCGCAGTCGCATCCCGACCTGCATCTGTTGCGCCGGATCCCGAAGCCCGATGGCAAGAGCTTCACCAGCAACATCCCGGTCGATCTGGTCCGCCGGGTGCTGGAGCGCTTCGGCTCCAGCGCCGGGGAGGGCGGCTGGCGCGTCTGCATCGTCGATTCCAGCGAGGAACTCGACCGCTCGGCCGGCAACGCCCTGCTGAAGCTGCTCGAGGAGCCGCCGGCACGCACGCTCTTCCTGATCGTTGCTCATGCGCCCGGCCGGATCCTGCCGACGATCCGCTCGCGCTGCCGGCTGCTCAGCTTCGAGCCTCTGTCCGAGGGCGATGTCGCAGCGGCGGGACGGATCGCGCTCGAGCGCATGGGCCTGCCCTATGACGGCTCGGCACTGCAGCGCGCCGCAGCGCTTTCCGAGGGCTCGGTGAAGCGGGCGCTCAGCTATGTGGACCCGGAAACGCTGGCGCTGGTCGAAGCGGTGAGGGCGCGGCTCGACGCTCTGCCGGGTGTCGACCTTCCGGCCCTGCTGGCGCTTGGCGAGGAAGTCGCGGGCAAGGCTGGCGAGGCCGAGTTCGCGGTGATGATCGAAACCGTGCAGGGCTGGCTCAGTGGCCATCTCCATGCGCATGCCGCCGCCGGCCCGGCCCGGCTTGCACCCCTGGCGGAGGTATGGGAGAGACTTGCGCGCGCGGCCCGGGAGGTGGAAACCTACAATCTCGACCGCCGCCCCCTCGTCATGTCGCTGTTTCACGATCTGTCGGAGGCGGTAGCGCGGTCGCGCGCAGCCTGAAACGAGACAGCACCGGACAGACCATGGCCTCGGCCCCGAAGTTCTACCTGACGACCGCGATCCACTACACGAACGGCCCGCCGCATATCGGCCACGCCTATGAGATGGTGGCCGCGGATGCGATCGCCCGCTTCAAGCGCCTCGACGGCTACGACGTCTTCGCCATGACCGGCACCGACGAGCACGGCCAGAAGGTGCAGCGTACCGCCGCGCAGAACGGACTCTCGCCGCAGGACTTCGTCGACGGCTTCGCCACGCGCTTCAGGGAGATGGAGCAGCAGCTCGGCTGCTCCTTCGATCGCTTCATCCGCACCACCGATGCCGACCACCTGCCCTCGACGCAGGAACTCTGGCGCCGGATGGAGGCCAATGGCGACATCTACCTCGCCAAATATTCCGGCTGGTACTCGGTCCGGGACGAGGCCTTCTATGGCGAGGAAGAGACGACCCTCCAGCCCGATGGCACGCGCCTGGGCGGGCAGGGCACGCCGGTCGAATGGGTCGAGGAGGAGAGCTACTTCTTCCGCCTCAAGGCCTATCAGGACAAGCTGCTCGCGCTCTATCGCGACGTGCCGGACTTCGTCTCGCCCGAGACGCGCCGCAACGAGGTCGTTTCCTTCGTCCAGGGCGGGCTCGAGGATCTCTCGATCAGCCGCACCACCTTCGACTGGGGCCTGCCGGTTCCCGGCGATCCGAAGCATGTGATGTATGTCTGGGTCGACGCGCTCAACAACTACGTCACCGGCTGCGGTTTCCCGAACGAGAACGATCCGCGCTGGCATTACTGGCCGGCCGATGTCCACATCATCGGCAAGGACATCGTGCGCTTCCACACGGTGTACTGGCCGGCCTTCCTGATGTCGGCGGGGCTGCCGCTGCCGAAGCGCGTCTTCGGCCACGGTTTCCTGCTGAACAAGGGCACCAAGATGTCGAAGTCGCTCGGCAATGTCGTCGACCCGTTCGGGTTGGCGAATGCCTATGGCGTCGACCAGCTGCGCTATTTCTTCCTGCGCGAGGTCTCCTTCGGCCAGGACGGCAACTACAGCCACGAAGCGATCGTCGGCCGCATCAATGCCGACCTCGCCAATGATCTCGGCAATCTGGCGCAGCGCTCGCTGTCGATGATCGCCAAGAACTGCGAAGGCAAGGTACCGCCGGCCGGCGCGCTGACCGAGGCCGACCTCGCCATGCTGGCGCAGGCCGACGGGCTGCTGGCGAAGACGCGCGGCGCCATGCAGGATTTCGCCTTGCACGTCGTGCTGGCCGACATCTGGGCCGTGGTCGCCGAGGCCAATCGCTATTTCGCCAACAACGAGCCGTGGAAGCTCTCCAAGAGCGATCCGGCGCGGCGCGACACCGTGCTCTACGTCACCATCGAGACGATCCGCCAGGTGGCGATCCTCACCCAGCCGGTGATGCCGCAGGCCATGGCGAAGCTGCTCGACCTGCTGGCGGTCGATGCTGGCGCGCGCAATTTCGCCGCGCTCGGCGAGGCTGGCCGGCTCGCCGCCGGCACCGTCTTGCCGGCCCCGAGCGCGGTCTTCCCGCGCTATGTCGAGCCCGAGGAGGCCGCGGCCTCCTGATGCTGATCGATACGCATTGCCATCTCGATTTCCCCGATTTCGCCGAGGATATCGAGGCCTATGTCGCACGGGCGGAAGCTGCGGGCGTCAGCCGCATGGTGACGATCTCGACGCGGGTCGCGCGCTTTGCGACCTACGCCGCGCTGGCCGAGCGTTTCGCTTCCGTCTGGTGCACGGTCGGCACGCATCCACATGGCGCGCATGAGGAACTCGACGTCACCGCCGCTGAGCTGGTGGAGCTGTCGCGGCATCCGCGCTGCGTCGCCATCGGCGAGGCCGGCCTCGACTATCATTACGACAAGAGCCCGCGCGAGGCGCAGGCGCAGGGATTGCTGACCCATATCGACGCTGCGCGCCAGACGCAGCTGCCGCTCGTCATCCATTCGCGCGAGGCCGACGCGGACATGGCGGCGATCCTGCGCGAGGAGATGGGGAAGGGCGCCTTCCCCGCCATCCTGCACTGCTTCACCGCCGGCGAGATGCTGGCCCGGACCGGCGTCGAGCTCGGCCTCTATGTCTCGTTCTCCGGCATCCTGACCTTCAAGACCTCCGAGGCCCTGCGAGCCATCGCCCGCGAGATCCCGGCGGAGCGCCTGCTTGTTGAGACCGACGCGCCGTACCTTGCGCCGACGCCCTATCGCGGAAAGCGTAACGAACCCTCCTATGTTGTTGAAACGGCAAAGGTTTTGGCCGACGTAAAGGGCGTTTCCTTCGACGAGATCGCGCGCATCACGAGCGAGAATGCGCGCCGCTGCTACTGGAAGATGGACCACGCCGCGCGCCCGGCGCAGGTCGGTTGAGCCGAGGCGGTGGCTGCATGAGCCTGAAGGTCACGATCCTCGGCTGCGGCTCCTCGGGCGGCGTGCCGCGGCCGGGCTCCGGCTGGGGCGCCTGTGACCCCGCCAATCCCAGGAACCGCCGGCGGCGCTGTTCGGTGCTGGTCGAGCGCGAAGGCGCCGGAGGCACGACGAGCGTGCTGGTCGACACCACGCCGGATCTGCGCGAGCAGCTGATCGGCGCGGAGGTGAAGCGGCTCGACGCCGTGCTGTTCAGCCATGACCATGCCGACCACACCCATGGCATCGACGATCTCAGGGCGCTCGTCCTGCATATGCGCAAGCGCATTCCGGTCCATGCCGACGCCGTGACCGGCGCGACGCTCCGCTCACGCTTCAGCTATCTGTTCGAGACGCCGCCCGGCAGCCTCTATCCGCCGATCCTCGATCTGTGCCCGCTAGCCGCCGGCGAGCTTCACGCAGTCGACGGGCCCGGCGGCGCGATCGAGGCCTTGCCGTTCCGGCTCGAGCACGGCCCGGGTTATGACGCGCTCGGTTTTCGCTTCGGCGGCGTCGGCTATGCGCCGGATGTCAGCGCGATCCCGCCGGAAGCCCAGGTGGCCATGACCGGGCTCGACCTGCTGATCCTCGACTGCCTGCGCGAGGCGCCGCATCCCAGCCATTTCAATCTTGAGCAGGCGCTCGACGCGATCACGTTGCTGAAGCCGCGCCGCACCGTGCTGACCAACCTGCATGTCGATCTCGATTATGCGGTTCTTTCCAAGCGTTTGCCGCGAAATGTCGAACCGGCCTATGACGGGATGGTGCTGGCTCTCTGAGGCAGCGTGAGCTTGCGTGTCCACCTTTGGCCGCGTCCCCGGACTATCGATTTAAGTTCCATAATATGTCTTATGCGAATCGAAGCGAGGTACGTTTCCAGGCTGATCGAGCTCCCCTTATCGACTGCCTCCCGTCTGGCTGTCGGAGTTGCCGAAGCCGTGCGAAGTTGCCATCTGGGCCGCACGCAGGCTGATCGTCCGGTTGGAGCTGACGCCATCTTCCCTGTCAGCTGCGGCCTGCCAGTGTTCTGGCGGGTGTGAGGCCGCTGCCGTTGCGAGCCTGCAGCCGTCTCGTTGACGGCGCCGCCAAGGCGTCTCGATCATCGGGCATGGCCCATCTTCGTCTGGCTCGTGCCACCGCTTCCGATCTGGCCTACGTCATGGCGACCGAACGCCTGGATGGCTATGACGCCGTCGTCGGCCGCTGGGATGAGCAGAAGCACCTTTCGGCGCTCGGTGACGGCCGCCACGCCTATTTCCTCGGGCTGCTCGGCGACCAGCCTGCCGGCTTCGTCATTCTGCGGGACTGGGCCTCTCCCGAACGCGTCACGCTGCTGAAGCGCATCGCCGTCTCCAAGCCCGGCAACGGCATCGGCCGAGCACTGCTGCGAGCCGTCATCGAAAAGGTCTTCCTGGACACGCAGGCGCACCGTCTCTGGCTCGGCGTCTTTCCGGAGAGCCTGCGTGCCCGGCGCGCCTACGCGGCAGCCGGCTTCGTTCCGGAAGGTGTCGCGCGAGGATCGGCGTTCTTCGGCGGCGTCCACCGGGACGAACTGATCATGTCCACCCTGCGGACAGAATACGCGCAGACCTCTGTCCAGCACCGCTGAGCTTGCCGCAGCGGCCGCAGCAGCGGGAGCAGCTCGCAGCCTCGGCCGCGCGGCTCGAAAGCCCGTTCGAGCGGGGGGCGCGGCAGCCGGCCTCTTTCGTTGCGAATCGAGAATCGTCCACGGTGCGGGAAAATCGGACATCGCCGACTTCTATCGTCGAAGTTCAACCAACTCCCGCCGCCTTCCACGCGAGAAGATAATTCCAAAAGGCGATCGCAGCAGCTGAACATTGTTCTCTTTACTTCATGCGTGTCGGTTTTAGGCTGTCCGCAGGGGTCAAGCCCCATCAAAGTAGTCGGCTCAGACCGACATTCAGTGGGGATCGAAACGCATGATCATGAATCGCCGGAAGCTGCTGGCCGGTGCCGCAGCCTCGTTCACCCTTCCCGCTCCGGCCGTCTGGGCCCAGTCCAAACCGATCACTTTTGCGATCCAATATGGCCTGCCCTATCTGAATTTTATCGTCGCAGAACGGCAGGGCCTGTTCACCAAGGCGGCCGAGAAGGCCGGCATCCGGGATCCCAAGATCAACATCGTGCGCCTCAGCGGCCCGACCGCGATCACCGAGGGCCTGATCAGCGGCAACATCCAGGTCGGCGCGCTCGGCACGCTCGGCCTTCTGATCGCCCATGAGAAGACCCGCCGCGCCTACGACCTGGGCGGCCTCAGCGCCTACTGGAAGGGCGTCTACACGATCTTCGCCAACGACCCGGCGATCAAGTCGCTGAAGGACATTCGGCCGACCGACAAGATCGCGACCCCGGGCCCCACGAGCTCGCAGGCGCTGATCCTGCGCCGTGCCGCCGAGCAGATCTTCGGCCCGGGCCAGGCGCTGCGCTTCGACAAGCAGATCGTCTCCCTGCCCCACCCGGACGCGGTTGCGGCGCTGACCACTGGCAATACGGTCCAGGTCTATTTCGCGCTGTCGCCCTTCGCCGAGTTCCTGGCGCAGCAGCCGAACGTCCACGTCATCGGCCGCACGACCGAGTACAATCCGCCGAACATGACCAATGGCGTGGTCGGCGTGCTCAGGAAGTTCGTCGAGGAGAACAAGGAGCTGTCTTCCGCGGTGGTCGCGGCGCTCGACGAGGCCGGCCGCTTCATCCAGAGCGAGGTCGCCGAAACCGCCAAGATCTACACCGCCGCTGAGCCGAGCAAGCTCTCGGCCGAGGAGATGCTCAAGGTCATCGAGAACAACAAGCACGAATACACGACCGAGCCGAACGGCATCATCGACACCGCGAACTTCATGGTGAAGCTCGGGCAGCTGAAGACCGCGCCGGCCAAATGGCAAGATGTGTTCTTCCCGCCCGTCAACCAGGGCTCCGGTAGCTAGTGCGATGGCTTTGGCAATGATGCGCGAGCCGCTGGAGGCGCAGGCTCAGCAGGCGGCGACGCCCCTGCTCAGCGTCCGCGACGTGACGCTGCAATACCAGACCCGCCGCCAGATCGTCACGGCGACCTACCGCGTCTCCTTCGACGTGCAGCGGCAGGACCGTTTCATCCTGCTCGGCCCGTCCGGCTGCGGGAAATCCACCCTGCTCAAGGGCATTGGCGGCTTCCTGTCGCCGGTCGAGGGCGAGATCAGCCTCGCGGGCAAGCGCATCACCGGGCCGGGGGCCGACCGGATGATGGTCTTCCAGGAGTTCGACCAGCTCCTGCCCTGGCAGACAGTGCTCGGCAACGTGATGTTCCCGATGCGCAAGACCGGGCGCTTTCCGCGCTCGGAATGGCGAGACCGGGCCATGCGCGCGGTCGAGAAGGTCGGGCTCGCCAAATTCGCCGACAGCCACCCGCACACGCTGTCGGGCGGCATGAAGCAGCGCGTCGCGATTGCGCGGGCGCTCGCCATGGAGCCGGAGATCCTGCTGATGGACGAACCGTTCGCGGCGCTCGACGCCCTGACGCGCCGTCGCATGCAGGACGAGCTGCTCGAGCTCTGGAACGACATCCGCTTCACCTTGGTCTTCGTCACGCACTCGATTCAGGAGGCGATCGTGATCGGCAGCCGGATCGTAGTGATGACCCCTCACCCCGGCCAGATCCGCGCCGAACTCGATGCCACGCCCTTCAAGCAGGAGGACGCCGGCAGCGAGGAGTTCATGGCCTTCAATCGCAAGATCAACGGCATGCTCTTCGGCGAGGAGAAGATCGCACATGGATAGGCAGGTCGATGGCTGAGGCGATCCACACCATGCGCGGCCGCACGCGCTTCAAGGAATTGCCGGCGCGCCCGAGCATCGAGCACCAGACGCTCGACGCCGCGGCGATCGGCGAGATCGTCCGCGATGTCGGGCTCTGGCAGCGCGCCATGGCGCACACGCCACTGCGGCGCGGCCTGGTGCTGATCGCGCTCGGCATCCTCTGGGAGGTCTATGCGCGGTTCGCCGACAACCCGCTGATGTTCCCTTCGCTCAGCGACACGCTGGTCGCCTGGACGACCGACATGTCGAGCGGCGTCCTGCTTTCGGCGGTCGGCAATTCGGTCCGAGTGCTGCTGATCGGCTACGGCACGGCCGTGCTGCTCGCCGCCGTGCTCACGACCATCGCGATCTCGACACGGATCGGCACCGACCTGCTGGCGACACTGACGGCGATGTTCAACCCGCTGCCGGCGATCGCGATCCTGCCGCTGGCCCTGCTCTGGTTCGGCCTCGGCCTGGAGAGCCTGATCTTCGTGATCGTTCATTCGGTCTTGTGGGCGGTCTCGCTCAATGCCTTCACCGGCTTCCTTTCGGTGAGCCAGACGCAGCGCATGGTCGGCCGGAACTACGGGCTGGGCGGCCTGCGCATGGTGCTCTCCATCCTGATCCCGGCGGCGTTTCCCTCGATCCTGGCCGGACTCAAGATCGGCTGGGCCTTCGCCTGGCGCACGCTGATCGCCGCCGAACTGGTCTTCGGCGTCTCGGGCAGCTCGGCCGGTCTCGGCTGGTACATCTTCCAGAACCGCAACGCGCTCGAAACCGCGCATGTCTTCGCCGGGCTCTTCACGGTGATCGTCATCGGACTGATCGTCGAGGGGGTCGTCTTCCGGAGCATCGAGGCGGCCACGATCCGGCGCTGGGGCATGCAGAACTGATCCGGCGGCGGCACTCGATGCCGCCCCCGTCCACCGCTCGAAAAGGACCGATATCGTGGACCGCAGAACCTTCCTCGGCGGCATGGCCGCTGCCGCCTGCGCGGCACTGGGGCATTCGCCGGCACTGGCGCAGGACTACCCTGCCCGCCCCGTCACCATTCTCGTGCCCTTCGCGGCCGGCGGTGGCCAGGACATCTTCATGCGCCTGATCTCGCCGGGCGTTTCGGAGGCGATCAAGCAATCGCTGGTGATCGACAACCGCGTCGGCGGCGCCGGTAACATCGCGGCGAGTGCCGTCGCCCGGGCCGCGCCGGACGGCTACACGCTGCTGCTGGGAACGGCCGCGACCCATGGCATGAACCAAGCGCTCTACAAGTCGCTGGGCTTCGACGCGCAGACGAGCTTCGAGCCCGTAGCCATGCTGGCCGAGGTGCCGCTCGTGCTGGTGGTGAACCGCGACGTACCGGCCAAGACCGTCGCCGAGCTGATCGCCTATCTCAAGGCCAATTCGGGCAAGATCAATTACGGCTCCTCCGGCGTCGGTGGGCCGCTCCATCTGGCCGGCGAGCTGTTCAAGACGGCGGCCGGGGTCGAGGCCGCGCATGTGCCGTTCCGCGGCTCAGCGCCGGCGATCACCGAACTGCTCGGCGGCCGGCTGACCTTCATGTTCGACACCTTCGCCGCCACCGAGCCCTATGTCGCCGATGGCAGCCTGCGGCGGCTGGCGATCGCCTCGGCGACACGCGCCTCGAATGCACCGGATCTGCCGACCATGGCCGAGGCTGGCACACCCGTAGAAGCCTATTCCTGGAGCGGCATCTTCGCGCCGGCCGGAACCCCGAAGCCGATCGTCGAGAAGCTCGGCAAGGCCTTCAGCGACGCCGTGGCAAACCCCGCGTTGCGCACGCGTCTCTACGAGATCGGCTTCCTGCCCGCGCCGGACACGCCCGATGCGCTGCGCAAGCGCGTCGGCTCCGAGCTGATCAAATGGAAGGCGGCAGCCGAGACCGCAGGCCTCCGGCCGCAATAGCCGGGGCCGCGCCCCAATCATTTCGCCGAACGCCCGCGCCGAAGCTCGCCGGGCCCGCTGTCCAGGAGACTGCCATGTCGATTGCCACATCGTCAGCAACGCCCGCCCACGATCCCGAACTGTCGCAATTCGAGCTTTTCCAGGTTTCGACCCTGTCCGATGCGATGCTCGCGCTCGGGCTCAAGGATACCGCGCTCGGCCCGACCGTCCGCCTGCTCGTCGGCAAGCGTATCCTCGGCCGGGCCCGGACGATCGGGCGGGTCCCCCTGCCCTCCAATGGCGGCCAGCAGGAGATCAAGCCGGAATTCTCGCTGGCGATCCAGGAAGTGATCGACGGCTGCGGTCCGGGCTCGATCATGGTGATCGCGACGCAGGGGATCGCCACCCATGCCAACTGGGGTGGCAACATGGCGACGCGGGCCGCCGCGGTCGGCGCGCTCGGCCTGATCACCGACGGTGCGATCCGCGACCTCGAGGAGATGGGGCCGCTCGGCATGACGATCTTCGCGCAGGGCACCTCGCCGCGCGCCGGTCACTACCGCTTCGCGACCGCGATCCGCAACGAGCCGGTGATCTGCGCGGGCGTGCTGATCCGCCCGGGCGACATCATCGTCGGCGATGCCGACGGTGTCGTGGTGATCGACCCGGCGCAGGCCGGCGCGATCGCCGCCAAGGCGCGTGAGCTCGTCGCGGTCGAGGAGGAGATGCAGGGCTTCATGCGCACCGGCGCCACGCTCCAGGACGCCGTGCGCAAGTACAAGGTGCGCTGAGCATGCCCGCTCAGGGCGCCTGCCGCTGCGGCGCGGCCTCCCCGGGCCGGCGCCAGCGCGGGATCCCGAAGTCGCAGGTTTCGTGCGCCAGCTGCGCGATCCTGCGGCTGACGGCGTCATTGCGATGAACCGCGAGGTATTCGAGCGGCGGCAGGACGAGGTTCGTCCGCACCGGCCGCAGATAGCCATCCCCCCGATAGGTGGAGAAGTATCCGGTCGGCAGGTAGGTGATGCCGAGGCCGGCGCTCGCCATTTCCGCCAGCGCGATCATGCTGTTGCAGGTGATGGTGTTCTGCGGCTTGATGTCGATCGCCGCCAGCGCCTGCAGCAGGTTGAGATGCAGCAGCGAGCCCTCGGCATAGGTCAGCAGCGGCAGCTCCATCAGGCGCTCGATCGGCACCACCCCCTTGGAACTCACCAGAGCGGGGCTGCACATCCACTCCGATTCCAGGAAGTCGAGCGGCACCGTCGGGAAGCTGTTGTCGGTCTTTGGCGCGGGACAGATGATCATGTCGAGCCGGTGCGTCACCATCTGCTGCCGCAGGTTGACGGTCAGGTCGATCTTCGGCTCGAGGATGATGTCCGGATAGAGCTGCTTGATGCCGGCGATCAGGGCGGGCAGCCAGGTCAGCGCGACCATCTCGGTCACGCCGAAACGGAAGCGTCCGGCATAGGAAACGTCGCTGCCGACGCGGCGCACGACGTTCTGCTGCAGATCGAGCATCTGGACGAAGTCGTCGATCAGCTCGCGCCCCTTGATGGTGAGCTGCGTCGTCTTGTTGCTGCGGTCGAAGATCTCGATCGAGAGATACTTCTCGAGCTCGGCGATGCGCTTGGAGACGGTCGACTGGGTCGTGTTGAGCCTTTTCGCCGCGGCATGGAAGCTGCCGAGCTTGCTGATCCAGTAGGCGGCTTCGATCTGCTTGAAGGTCAACATGGCTGGCCCCTTTCGCTGGTCGGACGACCGAATAGAAAAAGCAATCATCTAAGTCAAACTTGGTCGCTTTTTCGATCCAATGTGATCCTGCCGAGCATGGCTGGTCCTGCGAATCAGCCCGTTGCCAAAGCGAATTCTCTTCGCCCGGCCGAGGTAAACAAGAACGATGCGTTTTTGCGATCAATGAAACTGAATTTAATTCGCTTTATGGCATGCGGAGCGCATGCCATTGAATCGAGCAATCGGTACGAGGCGCGTTCAGCGGCATGACAACCACCATCGAAAAGCAGCTCGCCGCCTATGAAGGCCGGCTCCTTGGGACGATCCCGGTCGAGCGCATCCGTGCGGTCGAATTCGAGCGCCCGTCGCCGGATCTGGTGGCGCGCTTCCGGCAGCTGCCCGACCTGACCTCCGCCATCGCGGATATCCTCGACGAGTACGGCGTCGACTCGGCGATCCCGACGACGGCCCTGCCGCCGATCGCGCCGGGCCAGCGCATGGTCGGCCCCGCCGTGACGGTCAAGCACGGCGCCGCACGGCTGACGAGCGGCTACAACATCGCCAACAAGACCTCCCCCCGACTTGGCGCGCTCGACGCGGTGACGCTGTCGCAGCGCGGCGACGTGATGGTGATCGACGGCAGCGCCTGCCCGGCCGCCTCCAATATCGGCGGCATCATGGCCACCGCCGTCGCTTCGCATGGCTTCGCCGGCGTCGTTGTCGATGGCTGCGTGCGCGATACCGACGCGATGCGCCGCATGGGCCTGCCGGTCTGGGCGCGCGGGGCGACGCCGCGCACCGGCAAGCACCGTTTCGAGCTCCTGGAATTCAACGGCATTGTCGAGATCGCCGGCGTGCAGATCCGGCCGGGCGACCTGATGCTCGGCGACTCCGACGGTGTCATCGTCGTGCCGCTTTCGATTGCAGCCGAGGTGCTGGCGCGGGCGGAGGAGGTCGCTGCCAAGGAGAAGACGCTGATCGACGCGATCAGCACCGGCGCCTCGGCCGCCGAGACGGCCGCGATCGTGGCGCCCGAGAAATGGTGAACGCCGCAGCACCCAGGTTTCGGCTCGCCTTCGTCGGCTTCGGCGAGGCTGCCTCCTCGATCGCCAGCGGCCTGCGCGAGGCGGGCTTCGACGGCATGGCCGCCTTCGATGTCGCCGCCGACCGGGAGCCGTTCCGGACACGGATCCGCCAGCGCGTGGAGCAGGCCGGGGTCACACTTCTTGACGGGCCGGAGGGACTTGCCGGCGCCGAGACCGTCTTCGTGCTGGTCCAGCCTTCGGCCTCGATGGCGGTGGCGCAGAGCTGCGCGGCCCATGTTCGCCCCGATGCGCTCTATGTCGACCTGACCTCGCTCGGGCCGACCGACAAGGCGGCGGTCGGCGCCTATGTCGCCGCCGCCGGGCGTCGCTTCGTCGATGCCGCAATCCTCGGCTCCGCCCCGACCTCGCGGCATCGCGTGCCGATCGTCGCGGCCGGACCCGAGGTGGACCAATTCGTCGAACGCTTTGCGCCCTATGGCATGGACATCTCGCCGGTCGGCGAGCGCTTCGGTGCGGCCGCCGGCATCAAGATCGTCCGCAGCGTCCTCGCCAAGGGGCTGGAGGCGCTCTACGTCGAGGCCCTGATCGCGGCGCGGCGCATGGGCGTCGAGGCAGAGGTGCTGCAGAGCTTCTGCGCCTTCCTCGATGCCCGGCCGGCCCTCGATACGGCCGCGATGCTGGTGCGCTCGCATGTTCCGCATGCCGGCCGCCGCGCCGACGAGATGCGGATGTCGCGCGCTGCCGTCGCCGAGACCGGCCTCGCCCCGCTGATGACCGACGCCATCGTCAAATTGATGGAGCGCAGCGCCGCCAGCGGCGTCGTCGAAGGCAGCGGTGGCAATCAGCCGCCCTCGCTCGATGGCGCGCTCACCATTCTCGACGCGGCCCTCGCTGCCACGCCGTCCCCCGCCAGATCCTGACGTTTTTGACGAGAGCCGCCATGTCCACAGCCCCCCTGCCCCCGCGCATTTCGCCCGAGACCTGCCAGGCCCTGCTCGCCTATGGCTCCGCCACCGTCTTCGAGGCGCAAGGCCGCCGCGGCGCCTTCGCCTCCGGCATCAAGCCGGTCGACGAGGCGATGACGGTCGCCGGCACGGCCTTCACCTGCGAATGCCCGCCCAATGACAACCTCACGCTGCATGCCGCGCTCAAGATGGCGAAGCCGGGCGACGTCCTGGTCTGCGACGCGCATGGCTGCACCGAACAGGGGATGTTCGGCGACGTGATGTCGAGCTGCGCGGTCGGCGCCAAGCTCGCCGGCCTCGTCACCGATGGCGGCGTGCGCGACTCCGCGACGATCTGCGAGGTCGGCTTTCCAGTCTTCGCCGGCGGCATCTGCATCAAGGGCACGATCAAGGAGACGCTGGGCTCGCTGAACGAGCCGATCGTCCTCGGCGGCGTGCTGGTGCGCCCCGGCGACGTGATCATCGGCGACGCCGACGGGCTGGTCGTCGTGCCGTTCGAGACGGTCGATGCCGTGCTCGCAGCCTGCAAGGTGCGGGCTGACAAGGAAGCCGCTGCAAAGCAGCGCTTCGCTTCCGGCGAGACGCCCTGGGACGTCTACAAGCTCGGCGAACTGCTAACCCGCAAGGGCCAGGCCTCGCCCGTCTGACATCACGCGATCTTCGGGGCTGCCGGCAGCCGGCAGCCCGGCTCAAGACGACTGGAGTGAAGGATAGGACATGAGCGGGGCAATCATCCTGCAGCAGAACGGCGGACCGGACGTGCTTGAATGGGTCGACATCGACCCGGGCAAGCCAGGCCAGAGCGAGGTCCTGCTGCGCCACACGGCGATCGGGCTGAACTTCATCGACATCTATGTGCGCACCGGGCTCTATAAGATGGGCACGATGCCCTGCACGCCCGGCATGGAAGCCGCGGGCGTGGTCGAGGCTGTCGGTCCCGGTGTCACCGGCCTCGGCGTCGGCGACCGCGTGGCCTATGTCACCGGTGCTCCCGGCGCCTATGTCGAGCGGCGCGTCATGAACGCGGCGGCGCTCGTCAAGCTGCCGGACGATATCTCCGACGATCAGGCCGCAGCGCTGATGCTCAAGGGCATGACGGCCGAGATGCTGCTCTTCCGCATGACCCAGGCGAAGGCCGGCGACGCCGTGCTAATCCATGCCGTCGCCGGCGGTGTCGGCCTGCTGCTCGCCGCCTGGGCGAAATCGCTCGGCTGCATCGTGATCGGCGCTGCCTCCAGCGACGAGAAGGCGGCCAAGGCCCGCGCTGCCGGCGCCGACCATGTCATCGTCACCAGCCGCGAGGATGTCGCGACCAGGGTGCAGGAGCTGACCGGCGGGCGCGGCTGCCATTGCGTCTATGACGGCGTCGGCAAGGATACGTTCGAGGCCTCGCTCGCGGCGGTCGGCGAATTCGGCCACATCGTCAGCTACGGCAATGCCTCGGGCCCGGTGCCGCCCTTCGCCATCGCCGGCCTCGCGCCGAAATGCGCGACGCTGTCGCGGCCCTCGATCTTCCCCTTCATCAAGGACCGGGCCCGGCTCGAGGCGATGTCGAGCAACCTGTTCGAGGCGATGCGCCGCGGCGTGGTCACGGCGGAGATCGACCAGGTCTTCGCCCTGAAGGATGCCGCCGCCGCGCAATCGGCCCTCGAGAGCCGGCGCACCACCGGCCAGACCATCCTGCGGCCCTGAGCCCAATTCCGGAGCTGGCGATGAAGATCGCACGTATCGAAACCTTCTTCTTCCATCCGGGCAGCGGCAAGAATCTGCTGTTCTGCCGCATCGAGACCGATGACGGGCTCTATGGCTGGGGCGAATCCTATGTCGGCGTGAAGAAGGAGAAGGTCGTCGACGACTATATCCGCGCCATGGCGCCCTATGTGATCGGGCGCAGCCCGCACAACATCCGCCATACCGCGCAAGTGATGTTCGACGATTTCGCCATCCGGCGTTCCTCGGTCGATTTCTTCTGCGCCTGGAGCGCGATCGAGCTGGCGATGTGGGACATCGTCGGCAAGAAGGCCGGGCAGCCGCTCTACAACCTGCTCGGCGGCGCCTCGCGCGAGAAGGTCCGGGTCTACGCCAATGGCTGGTGGTACGGCGTCACGGATATCGAGTCGACCGTGAAGCGGGCACTCCAGGTCAAGGAGATGGGCTACACGGCGCTGAAATGGGACCCGTTCCCCGGGCCGTGGCGCACCTTCATCACCCGCGAGGAAGAGGACTATGCGGTCGCCAACGTCAAGGCGATGCGCGAGGCGCTCGGCCCCGATATGGACCTCTTGATCGACGCGCACCGCCGCGTCGCGCCGCATCATTCCATCCGCGTCGCCAAGCGGCTCGAGGAATACGGCATCTTCTGCTATGAGGAGCCCTGCCTCTCCGACAATCTCGACCTCGTCGCCGAAGTCCGCCGCGCGATCTCGACGCCCGTCGTGACCGGCGAAACCCTCTACACCAAGGAGGATTTCGCCCGGGTCTTCGAGAAGCGCGCGGCCGATATCCTCAACCCCGACATCTGCGCCGTCGGCGGCCTGCAGCAGATGCTCGACATCGCCGCGATGGCGCAGCCGCATGCGATCGCGATCAGCCCGCACAACTACAACAGCACCATCGTCGGGCTCGCCGCGACGGTGCACTTCTCGGCGGTGATCCCGAACTTCCTGATCGCCGAGTGCTTCATCAACCTCAACGAAGCCTGCGACGAGATCGGCTCGCCCGGGCTGAAGGTCGAGGATGGCTGGATCGACCTGCCGACCGCGCCGGGCCTCGGCGTCGACATCGATGTCGAGCGCATGCGCAAGCGGCCGTACAAGGATTTCCCGCACAAGGACATGCGCCAGTACTGGGAAGAATTCCCCCGGAAGAACTACGTCTGGGGCGTAGCAAACGTCACCCGCTGACCCTCCTTCATCGGATAAAGATCATGACCGAATTCAACTATCGCGAAGCCTATGCTTCGGTCGCCTCGGCCACGGCGCACGAAGCCATGGAACGCCGCGGCGCACTCGATTCCAGCATCAAGCCCGTCCGGCGCGGCATGAAGGTGCTGGGGCCGGCCTTCACCTGCGTCTGCCCGCCCGGCGATAACCTGACCCTGCACGCGGCGCTGAAGATGGCGAAAGCGGGTGATGTCATTGTCTGCGCCTCGGCCGGCTTCACTGAGCAGGGCCTGTTCGGCGACGTGATGGCGAGCTGCGCCATGGGCAAAGGCATTGGCGGCCTCGTCGTCGACGGCGGCGTGCGCGACGGCGCGACCATCGCCGAGATCGGCTTCCCGGTCTTCGCCCGCGCCCTCTCGATCAAGGGCTCGGTCAAGGAAACCCTCGGCGCGCTGAACAAGCCGATCGTCGCCGGCGGCATGCTGGTCGAGCCCGGCGACCTCGTGATCGGCGACGATGACGGCGTCTGCATCGTGCCGAAGGCGGAGATCGCCGCCATCGCCGTCGCCTCCAAGACCCGCGAGGAGAAGGAGGCCCGTTTCCGCCGCGAGCTGCTCCAGGGCAAGACGACCTGGGACATGCTCAACCTGAGCGAGCTGCTCCGCAAGAAGGGCATCGAGCTCAACATCTGACGGCGTTCGCAGCGCTCTCGCCGAACCCCGAACGATCATACCGGAGACATCAAGATGAGCCGATTGAAGCCGATCGAGTATGCCGACGCGCCGCCGGCGGTCCGCGCGGTCTATGACGACATCAAGACCTCGCGGAACCTCAAGGACGTCAACAACTTCTGGAAGTACCTGGCGCATGATCCGGTTGGTCTGCGCCGGACCTGGGAGAGCGTGAAGGAGGTCATGGCTCCGGGCGCGCTCGACCCGCTGGTCAAGGAAATGATCTATCTCGCGGTCAGCACCAGCAATGGCTGCGGCTACTGCATCGCCAGCCACACCGCGGCCGCCCGCAAGGCCGGAATGACCGACGCGATGTTCGGCGAGGTGATGGCGGTGGTCGGCATGGCCAACGAGACCAACCGCCTGGTCAACGGCTACCGCGTGCCGATCGACGCCTCGCTCGAGTGAGCGGCTTGCCGACCGGCGCCGCCCCCGCTGCCACGCGCATGCTGGGGGCGGGCCTGCAGACAGATGGATTACGATCATGAGCTATGGCGATACGGCCGCCGTCGTCGAAACCCTACGCGCCCATTTCGGCGAGCGCATCTCGACCGCCGAGGCGGTCCGCCGGCACCATGGCGAGGATCTTTCCTATCTGCCGACCATGCTGCCGGACGCGGTGGTTTTCGCCGAGTCGACCGCCGAGGTTCAGCGCGTCGTCGTCGCCTGCGCGGCGGCGCGTGTGCCGATCATCCCCTATGGTGTCGGCAGCTCGATGGAAGGTCAGATCCTGGCCACCGCCGGCGGCATCAGTCTCGACCTGTCGCGGATGAACCGTGTCCTCGCCGTGCATGAGAGCGATTTCGACGTGGTGGTCGAGCCCGGCGTGACGCGCAAGGCTCTCAACGAGCATCTGCGCGCGACCGGGCTCACTTTCCCTGTCGATCCCGGTGCCGATGCCTCGATCGGCGGCATGGCCTCGACCCGCGCCAGCGGCACCAATGCGGTGCGCTACGGCACGATGCGCGAGAACGTGCTGGCGCTCGAGGTGGTGCTGCCGAACGGCGAATTGCTGCGCACCGGCAGCCGCGCACGCAAATCCTCGATGGGCTACGACCTGACCAAGCTCTTCGTCGGCGCGGAGGGCACTCTCGGCGTGCTGACCGAGATCACGCTTCGGCTCCACCCGATGCCGGCCGCCATCTCGGCGGCCGTCTGCCCGTTCGACAGCCTGAAGGGCGCCGTCGATACCTGCATCGCCACGATCCAGAGCGGCGTGCCGATCGCCCGCATCGAGTTCCTCGACGACATCGCGATCGCGGCCTCGAACCATTACTCCAAGATGAGCCTCACGGTCGCGCCGACCCTGTTTCTCGAATTCCACGGTACGGAGGCCGGCATCCGCGAGCAGGCGGAGATCGTCGAGGCCATCGCGGCTGAGAATGGCGGACGCGGCTTTCAATGGGCGACGCAGCGCGAGGAGCGCGAACGCCTCTGGAAGGCCCGACACGATTCCAACCCGGCGACGCGCGCCATGCGCCCGGGAGCGGCGATGTTCGTGACCGACGCCTGCGTGCCGATCTCGGCACTGGCGGACAACATGACCGCAGCACGGGCCGATGGCGACGCCTCCTTCCTGAAGTTCAAGATCAACGGACATGTCGGCGACGGCAACTTCCACGTCTCCTACCTCGTCATGCCCGACGCTCCCGAGGAACTCGCCGAAGCCAAGCGGCTGGCCGAGGACGTCGTCATGCGCGCCCTGGAATCCGGGGGAACGGCGAGCGGCGAACATGGTGTCGGGCTCGGCAAGCTGAAATATCTGCAGCGCGAGCACGGCAATGGCGTCGAGGTGATGCAGTCACTGAAGCTGGCGCTCGATCCGCACGCGATCATGAATCCGGGCAAGCTCGGCGCGCCTGCCACAGCTTCCTGACCAGGAACGGAACAGCTCATGTTGATCACGCCCGACGAGCCGACCGTCGCGACGCATTGGGGCGTGTACCGCGCGCGGATGAAGGACGGGGCGGCCGTCGCGCTCGAACCCTACGAGCACGATCCCGACCCCTCCCCGCTCGGCCTGTCGATGATTGGAGCGCTCGACGACGGCTGCCGGATCAGGCGGCCGGCGGTGCGCGCTTCCTTCCTCGAAAAGGGCGCGGCCGCCGGCGGCTCCGGGCGCGGCGGCGAACCTTTCGTCGAGATCGACTGGCCGCAGGCGCTCGACCTCGTGGCGCGCGAGATCGCACGGGTGCGCGAGAGCCACGGCAATGGCGCGATCTTCGGCGGCTCCTATGGCTGGTCCAGCGCCGGGCGCTTCCACCATGCGCAGAGCCAGGTGCATCGCTTCCTGAACGCGGTCGGCGGCTATGTCCGCTCGATCTCCAACTACAGCTTCGCCGCGGCTGACGCGATCCTGCCGCATGTGCTCGGCGACAAGCGCGGCCTCGACGCCGGGCATACCACCTGGGACCAGCTCGCCGGCCATGCCGAGCTGATCGTGATGTTCGGCGGCACCCCGCACAAGAACGCGCAGGTCGGCTCCGGCGGCATCAGCCGGCACCTGCTGCGAGAGGGCATGACCGCCTGCCGCGACCGGGGAGCTTCCTTCGTCTGCATCAGCCCGATCCGCGACGACGCGATGGCGGAGCTCGATGCCAGATGGATCGCACCGCGGCCCAACACCGACGTCGCGCTGATGCTCGCACTGGCCCATACGCTGATCGAGGAAGGTCTGCACGACCGCGAGTTCCTTGCACGCTGCACCACCGGCTTTGATCGCTTTGCCGGCTATGTCACCGGCGCGATCGATGGCGTGCCGAAGACCCCGGACTGGGCGCAGGCGATTTCCGGCGTTCCGGCCGAGACGATCCGCACCCTGGCCCGCGAGATGGCACGCCAGCGCACCATGATCATGATGTCGTGGTCGCTGCAGCGGGCCGAGCATGGCGAGCAGCCCTATTGGATGGCGATCGCGCTCGCCGCGATGATCGGCCAGATCGGCCTGCCCGGCGGCGGATTCGGCTTCGGCTACGCCTCCGCCAATGGCGTCGGCAATCCGGTCTACCCGTTCTCCTGGCCGACCCTGCCGCAAGGCAGCAATGCGATCTCCGACTCGATCCCCGTGGCGCGCATCGCCGATGCGCTGCTGCATCCGGGCGAGCCCTATGACTTCAACGGCGAGAAGCGGCACTACCCCGACATCCGGCTGATCTATTGGGCCGGCGGCAACCCGTTCCACCATCATCAGGACATCAACCGGCTGATCGCGGCCTGGCGCCGGCCGGAGACGGTGATCGTCCACGAATCCTGGTGGAATGCGACGGCCCGCCACGCCGACATCGTGCTGCCGGCCAGCACCGCGATGGAGCGCAACGACATTGCGAGCTCGTCACGCGACCGGATGATCGCGGCCTGCCACCCGATCAGCGAGCCGATCGGTGAATCGCGCAGTGATTACGAGATCTTCGCGGATCTCGCCGGCCTGCTCGGCGCGCGCGAAACCTTCACCGAAGGCCGCGACGAGGAGGGCTGGATCCGGCATTTCTACACGGTGGCGCGCCAGCGCGTCGCCGAATACGGCATGGAGCTGCCGGATTTCGAGAGCTTCTGGAAGACCGGCATCGTCACCCTGCCCGAGCCACAGGAGCAGACGCCGCTGCTCGCCGAGTTCGCCGCCGATCCGCAGGCGCATCCGCTGAAGACTCCGTCCGGCCGTATCGAGCTTTTCTCCGAGCGGATCGCCGGCTTTGGCTACGATGACTGCCCGGGCCATCCGAGCTGGCTCGTGCCGCGCGAATGGCTCGGCGCAGCGCTCGCTGAAAGGTTCCCGCTGCACCTGATCTCCAACCAGCCGGCGAGCAAGCTGCACAGCCAGTACGACAATGGCGCGCTGTCCCGCTCGACCAAGATCGATGGGCGCGAGCCGCTGCGCATCCATCCCGAGGACGCCCGCGCGCGCGGTCTAGGCGATGGCGACATCGTCCGCGTCTTCAACGAGCGCGGGGCCTGCCTCGCCGGCATCGTCGTCTCAGATGCCGTGATGCCAGGCGTGGTGCAGATGGCGACCGGCGCCTGGTACGATCCGCTGGAACCAGGCCGCGTCGGATCGCTCGACAAGCACGGAAATCCTAACGTGCTAACGCAGGACCGCGGCTCTTCGCGGCTCGGGCAGGCGACGATCGCTCATTCCTGCCTCGTCGAGATCGTGCGCCATGAGGGCGAGCTTCCCCCGATCACCTGCTATGAGCCGCCTCCGTTGATCTAAACCCGCCGATTTTTGCGTGAGGCCGACGGCCGCGGAACCGCGACGGCGCTCTCTTGCCATTCGTCAGCAGTGATGTCCTAATCCTCGGGAACGTCCGGCCGCCATTGCCGGGCGGCAGGCGGGTACGAGGCCGGAAAGAGCCTCTTCCGCGTTCTCATGGGGAGGATCAGAATGCTCAAATCCGGTTGGCTCGGCGCCATCGCGCTCGCCGCCCTTGTCCAGTTCGCGCCCTCGGCGCCGGTGCAGGCCCAGGCCTGGCCGCAGAAGCCGGTCACCTTCATCGTGCCCTTCCCGGCTGGCGGCGGCACGGACGCCTTCGCCAGACCGCTGGCGGCGCAACTCGAGCAGCAGCTCGGCCAGCGCATCCTGATCGACAATCGCGGCGGGGCCGGCGGCACGGTCGGCGCCTCGGCGGCCTCCAAGGCGGCGGGCGACGGCTACACCTTCTTCATCGGCGCGGCCCATCACGCGATCGCGCCGGCGCTCTATCCCAAGCTCGACTACAATATCCAGACCGACTTCATCCCGATCGGCATCATCGCGCAGCCGCCGCAGGTCGTGGTCGTCCATCCCGGCAAGGTCGAGGCCAAGACGCTGGCTGAGTTGATCGAATACGGCCGGAAGAACCCGGACAAGCTCAACTACGGCTCGGCCGGCAACGGCACGACCCATCACCTCGCCGGTGAGCTGTTCAAGCTGATGTCCAAGGCCAACTTCACCCATGTGCCCTATCGCGGCGCCGGCCCGCTGATGCAGGATCTGGTCGCCGGCCAGGTCGATCTCGCCTTCGACGGGCTCGGCTCCTCGGCGGCACAGATCTCCGGCGGCAAGCTCAAGGCGCTCGCCGTCGCCGCGCCGAAGCGCACCGCCGCCTTCCCCGACGTGCCGACCGCGGCCGAGGCCGGCCTGCCCGGCTACGAGGTCTCGACCTGGTATGCGATGTGGGCGCCCAAGAACACGCCGCCGGAGGTCGTCGAGAAGATGACCGCCGAGGTGAAGAAGGCGCTCGCGACGCCGATGGTCAGCGACGCCTGGAAGCGGAACGGCTCGGAAACCCCGGATCTCTACGGCGCGGCCTTCGGCGCCTTCGTCAAGTCCGAGGTCGAACGCTGGGGCAAGGTCGTCGCCGACGCCAACGTCAAGCCGGACTGAGCGCCTCCAAGACGAGACCGCTCCGGCTCTATATCTCGCCCGCGCCGTCGATCACGGCGCGGGCGATTTTCATGCTGAACCCGGCGCGCGCCAGTGCGGCAAGCTGCTTCTGGCGGTCCTGCTCCTGCCCTGGCCTGCTCCAGGGCCCGAGCCGCTTGCGCCTTGCGGCGATGCGAGCCGCGGCAAGCTCATCCTCGTCGCTGTCGGGCAGGGCCGCCGCGGCGATCTCGCGTGGCACGCCCTTGGCCGCCAGGCCGGCCGAGACGGCCCGCGCCGAGCGGCCCTTGCGCCGAAGGCTCAGCGCCCTCGCCTCGGCGAAGCGCCGGTCATCGACGAGGCCGCTCCTGACGCAGGCCGCGACCGCATCCGCGACCATCCCGGAAAATTCGCTGGATTCACCGCCATGATGGCGGCAGCTGCGCTCGACCTTGCGCTCGAGCACCCGCTGGAGCTGGCTCGACGACGCCGCATAGCGCTGGAGATAGTGCATCGCCGCCCGCTGCAGGTAGCCGGGCGTGATCGGTCGCGGCGCCCGGCCCTGCCCTGCGCTTCGTGCCCGGCTCGCGCCGGTCCCTGCCTCAGTCATCCCCGGGCTTGCCTGAACGCAGGCTCTTGTCGCGGCTGCGCTTCGCCTTCGATGCGAGCCTTCGCTGCTGCGAGCCATAGGTCGCCCTGGTCGGCCGGCGGGCCTTCTGGCGCTCGGCCGCCTCGCGCAGGATCGCGAGCAGGCGCTCCAGCGCATCCTGCCGATTGCGCTGCTGGTCGCGAAAGCGCTGCGCCACCACGATGATGGTGCCGTCCTGCGTCATGCGCTTTCCGGCGACCCGCGGCAGCTTCTCGCGCAGATGATCCGGCAGATCGGCCGCCGCAGCGTTGAAGCGCAACTGGACCGCCGACGAGACCTTGTTGACGTTCTGTCCGCCCGGCCCCGAGGCACGCACGAAGCTCTCCTCGATCAGGCTTTCGTCAATCGCAATGGACGGGGTCACTTGAATCATGGGAGGACGGTAGCGCACCCCAAGGAGAATTGCAGCGTTGAAGCCCGATCGCGACATCGCCCGCCTGATCGAGATCATGGCGGCTCTGCGCACGCCCGGAACCGGCTGCCCCTGGGATCTGGAGCAGGATTTCGCCTCCATCGCCCCCTACACCGTCGAAGAGGCCTATGAGGTCGCCGACGCCATCGCCCGCGGTGATCTCGTCGACCTCAAGGACGAGCTGGGCGATCTTCTGTTGCAGGTGGTTTTCCATGCGCGGATGGCCGAGGAAGCCGGCGCCTTCGCCTTTCCGGACGTCGTAGAGGCGATCACCAGCAAGCTGATCCGCCGTCATCCGCACGTCTTCGGCGATGCGCGCGATCTCTCGCCGGCCGAGGTCAAGGCGCTGTGGGGCCAGATCAAGGCGCAGGAGCGGGCCGACAAGGCGGCTGCGCATCTTGCGGCGGGGCTGCCGGCCCCATCCACCGAGGAGGGCGTACTCGCGGGGGTGCCGACCGCCCTGCCCGCCCTGACGCGCGCCTGGAAGCTGCAAGCCAGGGCGTCGACCGTCGGCTTCGACTGGAAGGATGCCAGGCTCGTGCTCGACAAGATCCGCGAGGAGACGAGCGAGATCGAGGAGGCTCTCGAAGGCGGCGACAAGGCTGCCATCGCCGAAGAAATCGGCGACCTCCTCTTCGTCGTCGCCAATCTCGCCCGGCATGTCGATGCCGATCCGGAGGCCTGCCTCGCCGCGGCCAGCGCCAAGTTCGAGCGCCGCTTCGCCGGGATCGAGGCAAGGCTCGCCGATGAGGGCCGAAAAGCCGCCGAAGCGTCTCTCTACGAGCTCGAGGCGCTCTGGCAGCGGGTCAAGCAGGCCGAGCGCGCCGAGCGCGGCTGAGCCGTTCCGGCGCCGTCCTTCAGAACAACAAAAAACGCCGGACCTTGCGGTCCGGCGTCGATTGTCGAAGTCTGGCTTTCGATCAGGGCTTCGGCGCAGGAGCCGGCGCCGCGCCCGGAGCGGGCATCGTGCCCGGAGCCGCCGGCGCACCGGGGGTGCCCGGAGCCGCGCTGGCGCCGCTGCCGCCGAGGCGCTTGCGGAGCTCGTCCTGGCGCTTGGCCAGCTCGTCCTGGAGCTGCTTCTGCTGATCCTCGAGCACCTTCGGATCGATCGGCGCGCCGTCGAAGCCCTTGGCGAAGTCGGTCAGCGGGATCGAGAAGGAAACCTCGCGCGCGCCCTGGTTCTGGACGCTGATGTTCAGGTTCGTGCCCTTCTTCATCTGGTTGATGAAGTCGTCCTTGATCTGCGCCTCGGCGAAGCAGCCGTTCGGGAAGCAGATCGCGAAGCGGCCGGGGGTCGGCTGGGCGGTGTCGACGCCGAAGCGGATGCCGGGCTGCAGCAGCAGGCCGAGCGGCATCAGGAAGCGCACGATCTTGTTCGGGTCGCCCTTGACGTCATAGACGGCGACGGCGAGCACCGGCTGGCCCTGATCCGAGACGAAGTCGCGGGTCGTGTAGCAGATTTCCTTGTTGGCCGCCGGATCCTTGCCGCAGACCTTCGTCCAGTTCGTCTGCGACGGCTCGGGCTTCACCTGAACGACGGTCGGGCCGTTCTGGGCGCCCTGGCCCTGAGCGGGCTGCTGCGCCGGCTGCTGGGCCGGCGCCGCCGGCTTGGCGGCAGGACGCTGCGCCTGGGACATGGCGGAGAAAGGCGCGAGAGCGACGGCCGCGCCCAGTACGAGCGCGAGGCCGCGGATCGTGCTCTTCGCGGTGGCGCCCTTGTGCAGGGGCAGGCAAGACGAAGCGGACATCTGAAGTTCCTCGAACATGCAAACTGGCTAAGCGGCACATGGAGGCCGCGCGCAATACCGAAAGCTCAACCGGCATGGTGCCGGAGCCGGGGTTGGCATGAGCACATCAGGCGCGATTAAGGCGTTTGAATGACGCCTCGGCTTGCGTTTAGCGAGTTCTTCCCTCGGTTTCCAGCCCGAAAGAGGCGACCAAACGTAAGTTTGCACCCCGGTGTTTTGGCTATCATCTCCGGCTTGGGCCGCATGGTATGGTCCGGCAGGGAATCAGGGCCTTTCATGCTTCGGAATCTTGTCGCATCCGCACGCCGGCGTTGCGTTCTCGGGCTCGTGCTCGGGGGTGCAGCATGCCTTGGCCTGTTCGCGGGCGCGCCGCAGGCGGCCGCGCAGGGTAGCGACCACGCCATCGCGATGCATGGCGAGCCGGCCCTGCCGAAGGGGTTCACGCATCTGCCCTATGCCGATCCGGCGGCCCCGAAGGGCGGGCGAATCATCTTCGGCCAGCAAGGCACCTTCGACAGCCTGAACCCGCTGGTGGTGCTCGGCGTCGCGCCCGATGCGGTGCCACGCTATGTCCAGCAGAGCCTGCTGTTCCGCTCCGCGGACGAGCCCTTCACCGCCTATGGCCTGCTCGCCAGCCGGGTCGAACTCAACCCGGAACGGACCCGTCTGGTCTTCGAGATCGATCCGCGCGCCCGCTTCTCTGACGGGCAGCCGGTGACCTCCGCCGACGTGATCTTCACCTATGAGATGCTGAAGACCAAGGGCAAGCCGTTCCACCGCTCCAGTCTTGCTCGCATTACCAAGGCCGAGGCGCCCTCGCCCAGCACGGTCGTCTTCGAGCTCGGCGACGGCTCCAACCGCGAATTGCCGCTGGTGATCGGCGCCATGCCGATCTTCGCCAAGCACGCAACAGATGCGGAAAAGTTCGGCGACACCAGCTTCAAGCCGGCGCTCGGCTCCGGTCCCTACCGGGTCGAGGAGGTCAAGCCGGGCGAGATGCTGGTGCTGAAGCGCCGCAACGACTTCTGGGCGGAGGATCATCCGCTGACCCGCGGCCTCTTCAACGCCGACGAGATTCGATACGATTTCTATCGCGACTCCAACGCCTTGTTCGAGGCTTTCAAGGCAGGACTTTATGACGTCCGGGTCGAATCGGACCCGACGCGCTGGATGACCGGTTATGATGTCCCGGCGGTGCGCGACGGCCGGATCGTGCGCGATACGCTGCGCTTCCAGGCGCCGAAGGGCATGACCGGCTTCGTCTTCAACACGCGCCGGCCAATCTTCGCCGATATCAGGGTGCGCGAGGCACTGGCGATGCTCTTCGACTTCGAATGGGCCAATCGCAACCTGTTCTATGGGGTCTACCGGCGCGCCGGCAGCTTCTTCGCAGATTCCGAACTCTCGGCGCTCGGCGTGCCCGCCAATGAGCGGGAGAAGGCGCTGCTTGCGGCCTTCCCCGGCGCCGTGCGCGACGACATCCTCGCCGGAACCTGGACCCCCTCGGCGACGGACGGCTCCGGGCGCGACCGCGAGCAGGCGAGGCGTGCGCTCGACCTGCTCGAGGCGGCCGGCTACGAGCTGCGCGACGGCCAGTTGCGCAAGGGCAGCGACGGCACGCCTTTCGCCTTCGAGATCACCGTGACCAACCGGCCGCAGGAGCGTCTCGCCCTGAACTATGCCGCCTCGCTCTCCCGGCTCGGCATCGCCGTCTCGGTCCGCCTGATCGACGACGTCCAGTACTGGCGCCGTCTGTCCGCCTTCGATTTCGACATGATCCAGTGGACCTGGGCGGCCTCGGCCTCACCGGGCAACGAACAGGTCGGGCGCTGGCAATCGACCAATGCCGACCGTAAGGGCGCGCTGAACTATGCCGGCGTGCGCTCCCCGGCAGTCGATGCGACGCTGAAGACACTCCTTGCAGCCGAATCGCGTGAGGATTTCGTCGCCTCGGTCCGCACGCTCGACCGCCTGCTGCTCTCCGGCTTCTACGCCGTGCCGCTCTATTATCTCCCCGAGACCTGGATGGCGCGCTCGCGCGAGGTGGTGCTGCCACAGCGCCGGCCGGCCTATTTCCTCTCCAACGAGGTCCTGGCCCGGGCGCCTTCCGCGCCAGCGCCGGCGAATTGAGACCGGCGCATGCGGCCCGAGCAGGACGAGATCTCCATCGCTGCGCTGGTCGAGGGACTGGATTTCGACGGTCTGCTCAAGGCCCTAGCCGCCAATCGCGGCCGTGAACCGGCCTTCCGCGACCCGCCGGGGCGGCGCGACTGGAGCGGAGCGGCCCCCGGGGCCTTCGGCTTCGCGGAGCTGGACGGTCGGGTCGACCGGCTCGCAGGTCTGCTCACGCTGGCGCGACCGCAGCCCGGAGCGCGCGTCGCCATCCTGGCCCCCCTCGGGCCTGAAGCGCTGATCTCTATCCTGGCCTGCCTGAGGGCCGGCCTCTCGCCGCTGCCGCTGCCTCCCCATGCCGGGGAGACCGAGCTGCTCGGCATGATCGAGCGCTCCGGCGCGGTGATGGCGATCGGCGTCGCCCGCATCGGCGCCCTCAGGCCGCTCATGCTGCTGCGCGATGTCGCGGCGCGGGCGTTCGGCATGCGCTTCATCGGCGGCTTCGGCGCCGATGTGCCCGATGGCGTTGCCGCACTCGACCAGCTTCTCGGCCACGGCGCCTCGCAGCCCGCCGTGCCTGTCGTGGCTCGTTCGGCGATCAGCGTCGTCGACGGCAGGAGTTTCGCCGGCCCGTTCGCGATCGGTGAGAAGGAGGTCCTCGCCAAGGCGCTGGAGATCTCCCGCGTGCTGAAGCCCCTCGCCTCGTCGCGGGTCATCACCACATTGGTCGGCGCCGACCTGGCCGCACTCGCGACCGGCCCTGGTATCTCCCTGCTCACCGGCGTCGAATTGCTGCCGCTCGGCCTTTTCGTGCTGGACGATCTGCGCGCCTGCCTGGAAGGCGGGCGGATGGTCCATCTGGTGGTGCCGGCCACGATGGAGCCTGCACTGGCACGCTCGCGGCTCGGCGGACACAAGGCGCTCTCCAGCCTGGTCGTGGTGCGGCGCGCCGGGGAGGACGAGGGCCTGCCACAGCTCGACCGGCCGGATCTCGCCATCGTCGACGTGATTGCGCACGAGCCGGAGCGCGTCGAGATCAGGCGGCGCAATCCGGGTTGAGCCAGGAGGCCGTCATTCTCGGCTTGACCCGAGAATGCGCTCAGCCGGCCCTTAAGCCGCCTTCTTCCGCTCGGCGATGCGCGCGAGATCGGTGAGCAACCGGCGCGTACCCTTCAGGCGCTGCTCGGCCGTCTCGAAATCGTCGATGAAGACGACGCGCATGTCCGGCCGGACCTTGGCCAGGGTGCCCTGCTTGGCGACATAGGAGACGAGCCCTTCCGGATTGGCGAACTCGTTGTCGCGGAAGGCGACGATGATGCCCTTCGGCCCAGCCTCCACCTTCTCGACATTGGCGCGCTTGCACAGCGCCTTGATCGCGACGATCTCGAGCAGCTGCTGCACCTCTTCCGGCAGCGGGCCGAAGCGGTCGACGAGCTCGGCGCCGAAGGATTGCAGCTCGCCGTCCTCGTCCATGGTTGAGAGGCGCTTGTAGAGCGTCAGTCTCAGCGTGAGATCGCCGATATAGTGCTCCGGGATCATCACCGGCGCGCCGATCTGGATCGACGGCGACCAGTGCGCGTCGCTCTCGATCTCGACACCGGCCTTGAGCGCCGCCACCGCCTCCTCCAGCATTTGCTGGTAGAGCTCGTAGCCGACCTCCTTGATATGGCCGGACTGCTCGTCGCCGAGCAGGTTGCCGGCGCCGCGGATGTCGAGGTCGTGGCTGGCGAGCTGGAAACCGGCGCCCAGCGTATCGAGCGACTGCAGAACTTTAAGGCGTCGGTCGGCCTGGTCCGTCAGCTTGCGGTTGGCCGGCACGGTGAACAGCGCATAGGCGCGGATCTTCGAGCGGCCGACGCGCCCGCGCAGCTGATAGAGCTGCGCCAGGCCGAACATGTCGGCGCGGTGGACGATCAGCGTGTTGGCCGTCGGGATGTCGAGCCCGGATTCGACGATCGTGGTCGAGAGCAGGATGTCGTACTGGCCCTCGTAGAAGGCCGTCATCACGTCTTCCAGCGTACCCGCCGCCATCTGGCCATGGGCGATGCCGACCTTGCACTCGGGCACCTGCTTGTCGAGGAAGTCCTTGACGTCGGCGATGTCCTCGATGCGCGGCACGACATAGAAGGAGCGCCCGCCGCGATAGCGCTCGCGCAGCAGCGCCTCGCGCACGATCAGCGGATCGAAAGGCGTGACGAAGGTGCGCACCGCCAGCCGGTCGACCGGCGGCGTCGCAATGATCGAGAGCTCGCGCACCCCGGTCATGGCGAGCTGGAGCGTGCGCGGGATCGGCGTCGCGGTCAGCGTCAGCATATGAACCTCGGCGCGCATCTCTTTCAGCCGCTCCTTATGGGCGACGCCGAAATGCTGCTCTTCGTCGACGATGACGAGGCCGAGATCCTTGAAGTCGACGCCCTTGCCGAGCAGCGCATGCGTGCCCACGGCGATGTCCATGGTCCCGTCGCTGATGCCCTGCTTCACCGCCTTGAGATCGGGCGCCGAGACGAAGCGCGAGGCCTGACCGACCTTCACCGGGAGTCCGGCGAAGCGCTCGGCGAAATTTCGGTAGTGCTGGCGCGCGAGCAGCGTCGTCGGCACCACGACCGCGACCTGCTTGCCGGCGAGCGCGGCGGTGAAGGCAGCCCGAAGCGCGACCTCCGTCTTGCCGAAGCCGACATCGCCGCAGACCAGCCGATCCATCGGCCGCCCGGCGGCGAGATCGTCGAGCACGGCGTCGATGGTATTCTGCTGGTCCTCGGTCTCCTCATAGGGGAAGCGGGCGCAGAACTCGTCATAGAGCCCGTCTTGCGGGACGAGGCGTGGCGCTTCCTTGAGCGCGCGAGCGGCCGCGATCTGGATCAGCTTGCCCGCCATCTCGCGGATGCGCTGCTTCAGCTTGGCCTTGCGGGCCTGCCAGCCGCCACCGCCGAGCCGGTCGAGCACGACCTCGGTGTCCTCCGAGCCGTAGCGCGAAAGGAGCTCGATATTCTCGGCCGGCAGGAAAAGTTTGGCGTCGCCGGCATAGTGGATTTCGAGGCAGTCATGCGGAGCACCGGCCGCGGTGATCGTCTGCAGGCCGACGAAGCGGCCGATGCCGTGGTCGACATGGACGACGATGTCGCCGGGCGTCAGCGAGGAGAGCTCGTTGATGAAATCCTGCGGACGGCGGGCCTTGCGACGCGGACGCACCAGCCGGTCGCCGAGAATGTCCTGCTCGCCGATGACCGCGAGCTTGCCGGCCTCGAAGCCGGTCTCGAAGCCCCAGACCGCCAGCGCGGTGGTACCGGGCTTCAGGTCGAAGGCAGCGCGCAGCGAGCCTGTCATCTGCACGGACTTCAGGCCGTGATCGGCGAGGACATGGGCGAGACGCTCGCGCGAGCCCTCCGACCAGCCGGCGAGGATGACGCGCCGCCCGTCGGCCTCCAGCGCCTTCACATGGGCGACGGCCGCGTCAAAGACGCTGCCGGAATTGTCCGCGCGTTCGGCGGCGAAGCTGCGGCCCTGCTTGCCGCCGAGATCGACGACGAGCTTGCCCTCGCTCTCGGGCAGCTGGAACGGCGTCAGCGAAGCGACGCCGGCCTCGCCGATGATTCCGCGCCACTCGTTCGGCGAGAGATAGAGCGCCTCCGGCAGCAGCGGCTTGTAGGGGATCGAGCCCGGCGACGGCTGGTCGAGCGCGCTCTTGCGGGCGTCGTAGTAGTCCTTGATCAGGCTGATACGCTCGCCGACCGCGTCATCGGCGTGATGGTCGAGCACGATCGGAACATCGGGCAGATAGGTGAAGAGCGTGTCGAGCTTCTCCGCCAGCAGCGGCAGCCAGTGCTCGAGGCCCGCCGGGCGCCTGCCCTCGCTCACCGCTTCGTAGAGTGTGTCGTCGCGCCCGGGCGTGCCGAAGGTCGCGATATAGGACTGGCGGAAGCGACGGATCGAGTCGCTCGTCATCTGCGCCTCGGACATCGGCACGAGGTCGAGCCCGCGCAATTGCCCGGTGGTGCGCTGCGTCTCCGGATCGAAGGTGCGGATCGATTCCAGGGTATCGCCGAAGAAGTCGAGCCGGATCGGCGCCGGCATGCCCGGCGGGTAGAGGTCGACGATGCCGCCGCGCACGGCGAACTCGCCGGTCTCGCGCACGGTCGATGTGCGCAGGTAGCCGTTGACGTCGAGCCAGCGCGCCAGCTCCTCGGTGTCGACCATGTTGCCCGGCGCGGCCGAGAAGCTCTCGGACGCTACCTTGCCGAAGGCCGGCACGCGCTGAAGCGCTGCATTGACGGTGGTCAGCAGCAGCCGCGGCCGGTCGCCCGACTTGGTCCGGGCGAGGCGCGACAATGTCGTCATCCGATGCGCGACGATCGAGGGCGCCGGCGAGACACGATCATAGGGCTGGCAGTCCCAGGCCGGGAAGCTCATCACCTCGAGATCGGGCGCGACGAACTGCAGCGCATTCTCGATCACCTGCAGGCGCTGGCCGTCGCGGGCGACGAAGACAAGCATCGCCGGCCCTTCCGCCTTCTTGGCGCGGGCGCGCGTCAGGTCGGCGAGCACGACGGCGTCGAAACCGTCCGGCACGGCGGAGAGCATCGGCTTGTCGCCGCGGCGCAGCGCATCGAGGATGCGCTCGAGCTGCGGCTTGGCGATCTGGGCAGGCGGGGGAATGCTCATGCAGTAGCCAATCTTGGCAAGTCTAACGGAATGAAAATCTCCGGGTCATCCCGGACAAGCCGCCGCAGGCGGCGCCGATCCGGGATCCATTCCGGATCGGTTCAGGCATGGATCCCGGGTCTTCGCTTCGCTGCGCCCGGGATGACAGCCTTGGGCGGAAGGCTAGACATGGATCGGCTTGTCGTGCTGGTGGAACTGCTTCAGCCGGCGGAACAGCGCGCTGTCATAGTTCTCCGGAACCTCAGCCTCGCCGGTGATCCAGCTGAGCAGATCACGGTCGAGCACTTCGATCAGGCGCTCGAACTCGTCGAGCTCGGCCTCGCTCAGCCCGCCGATCTCGGCATCGGCGAAGCGGCCCATGATCAAATCGGTCTCGCGCATGCCACGATGCCAGGCGCGAAACAGGATCTTGCGCCGGCGCGGGTCGAGATCGGCGCTGCTGCGGGTCGAGCCACTCATCGTTTTCCTCACGCTGGCGAATGCGGAACGGACCGGCCCGTCGCCGAGCCAGCCTTCGCGGGCTATATAGCGAGGGAATCCGACGAAGTCAGCGGTGCCCGCGCCGCGATCCTCGCACTCCTGACATGCTGTGAGCGGCCCCTTTGCGTCCCTCGATCCTCGATCCGCTGTTTGCCCCCGCCACGACGCTTGCCGGCGTCGGCCCGAAACTCGGCAAGCTGCTCGACAAGTTCCTCGGCGACGAGACCCACGACGCCCGCGTCATCGACCTCCTCTTCCACCTGCCGAGCGGCGCCGTAGACCGCCGCCCGAGCGAGAGCATCGCGGAAGCGCCGATCGGCGAGATCGCGACCTTCGCCGCGCGGGTGAGCGAGCACCGCCCGCCCCCGCCGACCAAGGCCAAGGCGCCCTATCGCATCCTCGTCGAGGACGAGACCGGCGACGTGACGCTGGTCTTCTTCCATGCCGATGTCCGCCATCTGCTCCAGACCCTGCCGGTCGGCGCCTATCGGCTGATCTCCGGCAAGCTCGAGCTTTGGGACGGCATGCGCCAGATGGTGCATCCCGACCGGGTGCTCGATCCCAAGCTCGCCGCAAACCTGCCCTCGATCGAGCCGGTCTACCGCCTGACCGAGGGCGTCGGCGGGCGGATCATGGCAAGGATCGTCGCCGGTGCGACCGAGCGCTGCCCCGATCTGCCGGAATGGCAGGATGAGGGCTTTCTGGCGAAGGCCGGATTCCCCGCCTTCCGGCCGGCCATGCAGGAGCTGCACCACCCGCCGGACCTCAAGGCCGTCGAGGGCGATACGGTCGCGCGCCGGCGCGTCGGCTATGACGAATTGCTGGCGAGCCAGATCGCGCTCGCCCTGGTCCGGCGCCAGCAGAAGAAGATGGCCGGCCGCGTCACGACGGGCGACGGTGCCTTGCGCCGGGCCATCGAAGCCGCCTTGCCCTTCAAGCTCACCGACGGTCAGCGCAAGGCGGTCGCCGACATCCATGACGACATGGAGAAGCCGGAGCGGATGCTGCGCCTGCTGCAGGGCGATGTCGGCTCCGGCAAAACGGTGGTCGCGCTGATGGCGATGGCCGCGGCGGCAGAAGCGAAGCGGCAGTCGGTGCTGATGGCGCCGACCGAAATCCTTGCTCGCCAGCACGCCGAGCGCCTGGCGCCGCTCGCCGAGAAGGCCGGTTTGAAGCTTGCGCTGCTGACCGGCCGCGAAAAGGGTGCGGGACGCCGCCAGGTCCTGGTGGGGCTCGCCAGCGGCGAGATCGACATCGTCGTCGGCACGCACGCTCTGTTCCAGGAAGGCGTCGATTTCCATGATCTCGCGCTCGCAGTGGTCGACGAGCAGCACCGTTTCGGCGTGCATCAGCGCCTGCTGCTCGGTGCCAAGGGCGAAGCGGTCGACGTCCTCGTGATGACGGCGACTCCGATCCCGCGCACGCTCGCCCTGACCTGGTTCGGCGACATGGATGTCTCGATCCTCTCGGAGAAGCCGGCGGGCCGAAAGCCGATCGCCACCAAGGCGATTTCCTCCGAGCGCTATGACGAGGTCGTCGGCGCAGTCGGGCGCGCCATCGCGGCCGGCGCGCAGGTCTACTGGGTCTGCCCGCTGGTCCAGGAATCCGACACGCTCGACGTCGCGGCGGCGCAGCAGCGCTTCGAGGCGCTGCAGGAAGAGTTCGGCGCCAAGGTCGGCCTGCTGCACGGCCAGATGCCGGGCCGCGACAAGGATGCGGCGATGGCGGCCTTCGTCGCCGGCGAAACGCGCCTGCTGGTCTCGACCACGGTGATCGAGGTCGGCGTCGACGTGCCCAACGCCTCGGTCATGGTGATCGAGCATGCCGAGCGCTTCGGCCTCGCCCAGCTCCATCAGCTCCGCGGCCGGATCGGGCGCGGCTCGGCTGCCTCGACCTGCCTCCTGCTCTACAAGGGCCCGCTCGGGCCGGTGGCCGAAGCGAGGCTCACGATCATGCGCGAGACCGAGGACGGCTTCCGCATCGCCGAGGAGGATCTTCGCCTGCGCGGCGAAGGCGAGGTGCTCGGCACCAAGCAGTCGGGCTCGCCAGACTGGCGCATCGCCCACCCCGAGGTCGATGGCGACCTGCTCGCCGCCGCCCGCGACGATGCCCGGCTGCTGATCGAGCGCGATCCCAATCTGGAGACGCCGCGCGGCCAGGCGATCAGGACCCTGCTCTATCTGTTCGAGCGCGACGTCGCGATCAGGTTGCTCCGCGCGGGCTGAGGCCGCGCTCAGCCGTGTGCGACCGCCGCGCTTTCGGCAGCTTTGGGTGGAATGCGGGCGACCACCTTGAGCTCGAAGTCGAACCCGGCGAGCCAGGTCACGCCGACTGCGGTCCAGGTCGGATAGGGTGGATCGCCGATTTCCTCGGCCCGGATGGCCATCATCCTGTCGAACTGCGCCTGCGGGTCGGTATGAAAGGAAATCACGTCGATCACATCGTCGAAACTCGCACCCGCCGCCGCGAGCACGGCGCGCAGATTGGCGAAGGCGCGCCGGACCTGGTCCTCGAACACAGGTTCAGGGGAACCGTCCTCGCGGCTGCCGACCTGTCCCGAGACGAAGAGCAGGTCGCCATGCCGGATGGCGGCCGAATACTGATGGACATCGTAGAGGGCATGTCGATCGGCGGGGAAAATGGCATCGCGCTTGGCCATGTCGGCTCCTTTCTCGGTCTTGAAACGCCGGCGGGGTCGCCCAGCGTCGTTCGTGCAGACCGGAGATAGGGCGCGAGTGCTGTTCGGATTATCCGTTGAAATCGGCACGAGCTGATGCAGAATCGCCAGCAATGGTCCGCCCCTCCCTCAACGACCTCGCGGCCTTCGTGGCCGTCGCGACACGCCGCAGTTTCCGCCATGCCGCCGATGAACTCGGCATGGCGCCGTCGACCTTGAGCCATGCGATGCGTTCCCTCGAGGAGCGTATGGGCGTGCGCTTGCTCAACCGCACCACACGCAGTGTCTCGCCGACCGAGGCCGGCTTCGAACTGCTCGCGCGCCTTCAGCCGGCCCTCGCCACCTTGGACGATGCCCTCGGCAGCATCGCCAGCTTCCGCGGCAAGGTGGCGGGGAACGTCCGGATCAACGCGCCGCGACTTGGGGCCGCGCTGCTCGTCCGCAAGGTGCTCCCGCTGATGACCGAGCGCTTCCCTGATGTGGTCGTCGACCTCGTCGTCGAGGGAAAGCTGATCGATATCGTCGCTGCCGGCTTCGATGCCGGCGTGCGGCTGGTCGACTCCATTCCGAAAGACATGATCACCGTGCCATTCGATGGACCCGTCAGCTTCGTCTGCGTCGCTTCACCGGCCTATCTCCACCGCTTCGGCGAGCCCGGGACGCCCGACGAGCTGGAGCGCCATCGCTGCATCGGCCACCGCGTTCCCAGCGGCAAGCTCTATCGCTGGGAGTTCGAGCGGGCCGGACAGGCGCTGACCATCGAGACCAGCGGCCCTGTCACCCTCGACGACGAGGAGCTTATGGTCGAGGCCGCCATCAAGGGCCTCGGTATCGCCTATGTCGCGAGCCCTGCCGCCGAGGCGGCGCTGGCCGCAGGGCATCTTCGCCGCATTCTGACAGCCTGGACACCCGCTCCCGAAAGGATCGCGATCTACTACCCCGGTCACCGCGCCGTGCCGCCGGCGCTGCGCGCCTTCCTGGATACCGTCAAGGCGACACGATAGACGCAATTATTGCCGCCCGGCTCCTGGAGGCCGGCGCAGAGTTTCGGCAGCAATCCCGATCAAGCGCCGGCGCCATCGCCGCGCCATCGTGGCGGCGTTTCGTGAGTGAGCCATGGACCCGATCAAGAAAGCCCTCTGGTGCATCGAAAGCCGCTTCACCGCGCCGCTCTCGCTCGACGAGATCGCCGAGGCGAGCGGCGTCTCCCGCTTCCATCTCAGTCGCGCCTTCGGCGTCGCGACCGGGCGCTCGGTGATGCGGTATGTCCGCGAGCGGCGATTGTCGGAGGCGGCACGCCGGCTGGCCGAGGGTGCGCCCGATATCCTGCAGGTCGCACTGGACTGGGGTTATGGCTCTCACGAGGCCTTCACCCGCGCCTTTCGCGAGCAATTCGGCGTCACGCCGGAGGATCTGCGGGCTCGGCGCGATCTATCCGCCCTCACCCTCGTGGAGCCGCTTTCCATGCACGACATCTCACCGACGACCCTGGCCGAGCCGCGCTTCGTCACCGGCAAGCCCCTGCTTTTTGCCGGGTTCGGCGGCCATTTCTCGGTCGACAATACCGCGGGCATCCCGCTGCTCTGGCAGAAGGTCGTCCCGCATTTCGGCCATATCCCCGGGCAGATCGGGCATGCCGCCTATGGCGTCAGCCATAGCTGCGACGACCAGGGCGCCTTCGACTATCTCGCCGGCGTCGAAGTCTCGAGCTTCAGCGACCTGCCGCAGGAGTTCGAGCGGCTGCGCGTTCCCGAGCAGCACTACGCGGTCTTCGAATACGACGGCCACATCACCGGCATCAAACAAGCGTTTGAATTCATCTGGCGCGAATGGCTGCCGAAATCGGGACGCGAGCCCGCCCTCGGAGCGACCCTGGAGCGGATGGACGAGCGCTTCAACGGGGCGACCGGCAACGGCGTCGTCGAGATCTGGCTCGCCCTCAAGGGCTGAGCCGCGCCCCATTTCCGTTCGCGCCGTTGCGTCCCAGGGCGTCGCCGGGCTGGATCATTCCGGCGGACATGATCAACTTGGCGCCTTCCTCGACCGAGATCGCAACCTCGACCACCTCCCGCCGGGGCAGATAGAAGAAGAAGCCGGTGGTCGGGTTCGGCGTGCAGGGCAGGAAGACGCCGATCTGCTCGTCGCCGTCCGGCAGCTTGCCGGCGATCTCGGGCGCGGCCTCCTGCGCGATGAAGACGATCGACCACATGCCAGGCTGCGGGAACTGGACCATGCCGACCTTGCGGAACGAGGTGCCGGACTGGGAGAAGATCGTCTCGAAGACCTGCTTCACGCCCTTGTAGAGCCCACGCACCACGGGCATCCGATTGAGTAGCGCCTCACCGGCGCCGATCAGCGTGCGCCCCACCAGATTGGCGGCGAAAAAGCCGAGCAGCGTCAGCCCCACCAGGGCGAAGACCACGCCGAACCCGGGCAGCGGAAAGCGCAGATAGGTGTCCGGCCAGAACTGCGCCGGAACCAGCGGCTTTACCCAGCCATCGACCAGATTGACGAACCACCAGGTCACCGACGCCGTGATCGCGAGTGGCGCCGCCAGCACGAGCCCGGTCAGGAAGTAGCGCCGCAGTCTGGTGCCGAAGCTCGGCCGCAACAGGTCGGGATGGACGACGAGGTGCGGATCGGGCGGGCGGTCTGCGACCATCGACTATCCTGGGCTTCTATCGGATCCAAGGGCTGCGGGGGGCTGCAACCCTGCACCGCAATATGCGACGATAGCCGAGCAGCCGCTTCTGGCTAGTCCCTGATTCTTAAGTATCGACAGGCGCGCGTGTCCGAGCCTTCCAGAATGCCGAGCCCCTGGCGCCGCCACCTCTATTTCGCCGCCGGCTGGGTGCTGACCGCCATCGGCGTGATCGGGCTCGTGCTGCCGCTGATGCCGGGCACCATTTTCCTGATCGCCGCGGCCTGGTGCTTCTCGCGCTCGTCGCCGCGCTTCGAGGCCTGGCTGATCGGCCATCCGAAGCTGGGACCGCAGGTCGTGGCCTGGCGGCGAACCGGGTCGATCGCGCGGCGGACCAAGTACATCGCCTGCGGCTCGATGGTGCTGAGCTTCGCGCTGGTCGCTGCGAGCGACGCGCCGCCAATCGCCTTGTGGGCGACCGGCGCCTGCCTGATCGCGGCGGGAACCTATGTCGCCAGCCGGCCGGAGCCGGCGGGCGACTGATTCAGGCGCTGACAGCGCTTACTCGACAGTGACCGACTTCGCCAGATTGCGCGGCTGGTCGACGTCCTTGCCCATGAAGACGGCGGTCTGATAGGCGATCATCTGGATCGGCACGGCGTAGGCGATGGGCGCGAAGAGCGGGTCCATCTCCGGCATGATGATGGTCGCTTCAGGCACGATCCCGCATTCGGCCGCGCCCTTGGCATCGGTGATCAGGATGATCCGGCCGCCGCGCGCCGCGACTTCCTGCATGTTGGATGCCGTCTTCTCGAAGAGCGCATCGTGCGGGGCGATGACGATGACCGGCATCTCCTCGTCGATCAGCGCGATCGGCCCGTGCTTGAGTTCACCCGCCGGATAACCTTCGGCGTGGATGTAGCTGATTTCCTTGAGCTTCAATGCACCTTCAAGAGCCATCGGGAAGGCCGTACCCCGGCCGAGATAGAGCACGTCGCGCGCCTTGGCGAGCTTGCGCGCCAGCTTCTCGATCTCCGGCTCCAGCGTCAGGGCCTGCGCCATCAGCCCGGGCAGCGCGATCAGCTCCTGGGTGTACTTCGCCTCCTGCTCGGCGGTGAGGGTGCCGCGAGCCCTCGCGGCGGCCAAAGCGAGCCCGGCGAGCGCGGTGAGCTGGCAGGTGAAGGCCTTGGTCGAGGCGACGCCGATCTCCGGCCCGGCCAGCGTCGGCGCGACCACATCGCTCTCGCGGGCAATGGTCGAGGTCGGAACGTTGACGACGGAAAGGATATGCTGGCCCTCCTGCCGCGCGTAGCGCAGGCAGGCGAGCGTGTCGGCCGTCTCGCCGGATTGAGAGACGAAGAGCGAGAGCCCGTTCGCCGGCAGCGGCGCCTCGCGATAGCGGAACTCCGAGGCGACATCGATCTCGACCGGCAGGCGGGCGAGCCGCTCGAACCAGTACTTGGCGGTGAGCCCGGCGTAGTAGGCGGTTCCGCAGGCCGAGATCGAGAGGCGCGAAAGGCTCTTCCAGTCGAAGGGCGGCTCGAAGGGCAGCCGCGCCTGGCCATTCGCCATGTCGATGTAGTGGGTCAGCGTATGGCCGACCACTTCAGGCTGCTCGTAGATTTCCTTGGCCATGAAATGGTGGTGGTTGCCCTTCTCGACCAGGAAGGCACCGGCGGCGACGCGTTGGGCCCGGCGCTCGACCTGGGTCCCGGAGGCGTCATAGAAGGTCGCGCCCCTGCGGTTCAGCACCACCCAGTCGCCCTCGTCGAGATAGGCGATCAGGTTGGTGAAGGGCGCCAGCGCCAACGCATCGGAGCCGAGGTACATCTCGCCGTCGCCGATCCCGACCGCGAGCGGCGAGCCCTTGCGCGCGCCGATCAGCAGATCCTCCTGCCCCTCGAACAGGAAGGCGAGCGCGAACGCCCCGCGCAGGCGCGGCAGGCAGGCGCCGACCGCCGCGACCGGGTCCTTGCCGCGATCGAGCTCGCGGGTGACGAGATGCGCGACGACCTCGGTGTCGGTCTCGCTGTCGAAGACATGCCCGTCGGCCTGGAGCTCGGCCTTGAGCTCGCGGAAGTTCTCGATGATGCCGTTGTGGACGACCGCCAGCTTCTCGGTGGCGTGCGGATGAGCATTGCTCTCGGTCGGCTTGCCATGCGTCGCCCAGCGGGTGTGGCCGATGCCGATCAGCCCGTCGAGCGGCTCGCTGGAGAGGCGCACCTCGAGATTCTTGAGCTTGCCTTCGGCGCGGCGGCGGCTGAGCCTGCCACCTTCGAGCGTGGCAACCCCGGCGGAATCATAGCCGCGATATTCGAGCCGCCGCAGCGCCTCGACCACCTGGCCGGCCACAGCCTGTTTGCCGAGAATGCCCACGATCCCGCACATGCGATGCCTCTTAACGTCGTTGTCGGTGCGAAACGCCATACTGCGCGGCGTCGCTAATGCGAAATCACGTTGGATATCCAACTGTGAATGAAAGCGGAACCACGGCTCCGCGGCATGCCGGGACAGCGAGAGGCGCGGACCGACCAGCTCCCGGCTCGACTGGCTCCGGTCGTGTCTCGTCCGCCAGCGCTGAACCCCTGCCCGTCTGGTAGCCTGCGCGCGCTAGACGGCCGCCTTTCGCGCCCTGGCGGCCGCTCGAAACGCGGCGGCCCAACCCTGGCGCTCGATCTGCCGTCCCCGCGCGACTGCCAGTGCATCGGGCGGAACGTCGCGGGTAATAACCGATCCGGAGCCGACATAGGCGCCGGCGCCGATCGTCACCGGCGCGACCAGCGCGGAGTTCGATCCGACGAAGGCGCCTTCGCCGATGATCGTCTTCGACTTGAAGAAGCCGTCATAATTACAGGTGATGGTGCCCGCGCCGATATTGGCGCCCGCACCGACCTCGGCGTCGCCGATATAGGTGAGATGGTTGACCTTGACCCCCTCACCGATCTTCGCGGCCTTGATCTCGACGAAGTTGCCGACCTTCGTTCCTTCCGCGAGATCGGCGCCCGGCCGCAGCCGGGCATAAGGTCCGATCGTCGCGTTCGCCCCGACGCTGGCGCCTTCCAGATGCGAGAAGGCGTGGATCACCGCGCCGTCGGCGACGCTGACCCCCGGACCGAAGACGACATTGGGCTCGATCAGCACGTCGCGGCCGATGCGCGTATCATGGCTGAAGAACACGGTTTCGGGCGCGACCAGCGTGGCGCCGGCTGCCATCGCCTCGAGGCGCCGGCGCTTCTGGAAATCCGCCTCCGCAGCGGCGAGCTGGGCACGGTCGTTGACGCCCTGTACTTCGCCCTCCGGCGCGATCAGCGCGACCGTCGTCAATCCCTGCCTGCGCCCCACCTCGACGGCGTCCGTCAGGTAGTACTCGTTCTGAGCATTGGTATTGCCGATCGCTTCGAGAATGGTCAGGGCGTGCTTGCCGTCGAGCGCCATCAGGCCGGCATTGCACAGTGTGATGGCACGGGTCGCCGCATCGGCATCTTTATGCTCGACGATCGCCTCGAGCTGGCCGTCGCGCGTGACGAAGCGGCCGTAACCGGTGGGATCGCGCGCCTCGAAGCCCAGCGCCGCGACGCCTGCTCCCCTGTGCAGTGCACCCCGCAAGCCGGCAAAAGTCTCCGATCGAACCAAGGGCGTATCTGCGAAGGCGACGAGCACGTCGTCATGGCCTTCGGCCAGGCTCTCCCGCGCAGCCAGCACGGCATGGGCGGTACCTTTGCGTTCGGCCTGCACCACGATGCGGGCCTGTGGCGCGAGCTTGCGCGCCTCTGCTGCGACATCCGCACGGTCCGGGCCGATCACGACGACGAGCGAATCCGCGCCGGCAGCCGAGACGGCCGCCAGTGCGTGACCGAGCAGCGAGCGCCCCGCCATCTCATGCAGCACCTTCGGCCGGGTGGATTTCATGCGCGTGCCCTCACCCGCCGCGAGGATGATGGCGAGACAGGTTCTGGCGGGCTGCATTTCCGTCATGATCTTCGAGTCTCATACTGTCGGGGCTAAAATCCCGGTCGGCGCGGCGGCGTCCGAAGCCGGCCATCGATCCGGCGCAGGCGGGTGCTGCGCCGGGAGTGGATAGCCGATCCGGAGAGGATTTGGCAAAGTCGGTTGCCGAGGCGAAAGCGGAACTGCCGCAAAGCCTTGGCTGGGAGGGGGCGAGCGATCCGGGGGGATGACCTTGCGAAAGCACGCAGGGCGCTTTTTTTCACCTTACAATGTGGCGTCCGCTTTCCAGCCCGCCGTAAAATGCTCTAGAAGCGCAAAGCGGCCGCTCCGCTGACGGCGCAAGTTGGAACTGATGTCGAAATCCTTGAATCGCCGTCGATTTTTGAGCGCAGCCGCGACCGGCCTCGTCGCGCAGCGCCTGGTTTCCGGAACGCCGGCCCACGCCCAGTCGAGCTGGGCTAGCCTCGTGCAGTCCGTCATCACCGAAGGCCAGCGTTTTGAAGCCTCGCTCGTCGTCGAAGCGGCTCGCATGCTGTCGCGCCGCCCGATGGTGCCGCTGACGGCGACTGACCTGCCGGAAGGCTACGCCACCCTGCCCTACGACCAGTATGTCGGCATCCGGGCGCAGCCCGGCGGGCTGATCTGGGCTGGCGAAAATCGCGGGTTCACGATCGAGCCGATGCATCGTGGCTACGTCTTTTCGGCACCGGTCAGCCTTTTCGCAGTCGAAGACGACGTCGTCCGGCGCGTCGCCTTCGACCGCGGCAAGTTCGACTACGGCCGCGTCACGCCGCCGCCGGCCGGGGTCGACCTGCAATTTTCGGGGTTCCGGGTCGCGACCGGGCTCGAGCGACCCTTTGAAGTCGCCATCTTCCAGGGCGCGACCTTCTTCCGCTCGCTGGCGCGCGGCCAGAATTTCGGCGCCCTCGCCCGGGCCCTGATCCTGCGCCCGGGCGAGACCCGTGGCGAGGAGATTCCATTCTTCCGAGCCTACTGGATCGAGCGGCCAAGCCCGGCTTCCGGCGTGCTGATCATCCATGGCCTGCTCGATTCCGAGAGCGTGACCGGCGCCGTTCGCATGACGCTGCGTCCCGGCGACTTGACCTTCATCGACGTCGAGATGACGCTTTTTGCCCGCGCCAATCTCGACCATGTCGGTTTCGGCTGCACGATGGGGACCTTCTTCGCCGGCCCGCAGAGCCGGCGCACCTTCGACGATGTGCGCCCTTCGATACACGAGCTCTCCGGCGTGCAGATGCAGTCAGGGACCGGCGAATGGATCTACCGGCCGCTGAGCAACCCGAACAACCTGCAGGTCTCCTCCTTCCAGGATTCCAACCCGCGCGGCTTCGGGCTGGTGCAGCGCGAGCGCGATCCAAACGCCTTCATCGATGACGACCAGCGCTTCGAGCTGCGACCGAGCGTCTGGATGGAGCCGCTCGGCGAATGGGGCCAGGGCTCGGTTCAGCTGATCGAGATCCCGACCGATTCCGAACTCAACGACAACATCATCGCCTATTGGCGCCCGCGCCAGCCGATCGCCGCCGGCAGCGAGACGACCGTGGCATATCGTCAGGCCTGGTGCTGGCAGCCACCGGATCGGCCGGCACTGGCGCTCGCCACCCGCAGCCGACAGGGGCGCGGCTCGCAAGGTCGCCGGCGCCGCTTCATCGTCGACTTCACCGGCGAGCGGCTGAACGATGCTGGCCTCATCGCCGCGACCCGCGCCGTCGTCACCGCAACCCCCGGCGCGGTGCATAATCTGCGTCTTTGGCCGTTTCCGGAGCGGCGGACGATGCGCGTCGCCTTCGAGGTAGATCCCGGCAACGAGAACCTCTCCGAGCTTCGGCTCGTTCTCGACGCCGGCGGCCAGGCCGTATCCGAGACTTGGCTGAATCGATGGACGTGGTGAGCATGCAGGAGGCCGTTGTGGACGAGATCGTCCGCAAGCCCGAACCCGAGACGGCGGCCTGGCCGGCGCCCTTCGAGGCGACGCCGCCGGAGAGCCGACTCGAGATGCCGGTGCAGTCCTTCCGTCGCTGGAAGGGCTCGGAGCGGCGCGCTCCGGCCGCCCCAAAGGCCTGGCGCACGCCCTGGCTGGCGCGCCTCTTCGTCTTCGGAGGCGCCTGGGCGCTCACGGCCTACGGTGCCTGGGAAATGTACAATGTCGTGTCGGTCAGCCGCACGACCTTCCTGCAGTACGTGCTGCTCCTGCTGTTCACCATCAACTTCTCATGGATCGCGCTCGCCTTCACCAGCGCCATCCTCGGCTTCGTCACCCTGCTGTTCGGTCTTCTGAAGAGCCCGCGCGCCGAGACGCTGAGCCAGAAGACGGTCGTGGTGATGCCGATCTATAACGAATCGACGGCGCGGACCTTCGCCGCACTGGCCGCGATCCGCGAATCCGTTGAGGCGACGGGGCTCGGCGAGCATTTCGACTATTTCATCGTCTCGGATACGACCAACCCGGACATCTGGGTCGCAGAGGAGCGCGCGTTCCTGGCGCTTCGCCAGCGACTCGGCCCGGAGGCGCGGATCTACTACCGCCACAGACCGAAGAACCATCATCGCAAGGCCGGCAACATTGCCGACTTCGTCACCCGCTGGGGCGGCCACTACGCCCATATGGTCGTGCTCGACGCCGACAGCCTGATGACCGGCACCTGCATCGTGCGCCTCGCCGCGGCGATGGAAGCCGATCCCGACGCCGGTATCATCCAGTCGCTGCCGCTGATCATCAACCGCAACACCTTCTTCGCGCGGCTCCAGCAATTCGCGGCACGCGTCTACGGGCCGGTGATCGCGACCGGGCTCGCGGTCTGGTCCGGCCGCGACGGCAATTACTGGGGCCACAACGCGATCATCCGGACGAAGGCCTTCGCAGATCATTGCGGTCTGCCAGATCTCAAGGGCAAGCCGCCCTTCGGCGGCCACGTCCTCAGCCATGACTTCGTCGAGGCCGCACTGATCCGCCGCGCCGGCTGGTCGGTCTACATGCTGCCCGACCTCACGGGCTCCTACGAGGAGAGCCCGCCCTCGCTGATCGACATCGCGACGCGCGACCGGCGCTGGTGCCAGGGCAATCTCCAGCATTCGCGCATCATCGGCGCCAAGGGGCTGCTGCTGGCGACCCGGCAGCATTTCGCCACGGGCATGATGGCCTATCTCGCCTCGCCCTTCTGGCTGATGCAGCTGGTGGTCGGCATCCTGATCGTGCTGCAGGTCAACTACGCGCGTCCCGAGTACTTCACCCAGGAATTCACGCTCTTCCCGGTATGGCCGCGTTTCGACCCCGAGCGCGCGCTGAACCTCTTCGCGCTGACGATGGCGATCCTGCTGGCGCCCAAGCTCTTCGGGCTCTTGCTGACGCTGTTCGACGGCAAGCTGCGGCGTGCCTGCGGCGGCGGCATCCGCCTCACCCTCTCGGCCCTGCTCGAAGTGCTGTTCTCGGCGATCTTCGCGCCGATCATGATGGTGATCCAGTCCGGGTCGGTCTTCCAGATCCTGCTCGGGCGTGACACCGGCTGGAATCCGCAGCGCCGCGACGACGGCTCGATCCCGTTCAAGGATATCGTCCGGCGGCACCGCACGCATACCATGCTCGGCCTGGTCGCCGGCCTCTCGGCCTTCATGATCGCGACCTCGCTGTTCGCCTGGATGTCGCCGACGATCGTCGGCCTCGTGCTGGCGATCCCGCTGTCCTGGGCCTCCGGCCAGCTTGCGCTCGGCCTCTGGCTGAAGCGGCACAATCTCTTGGTCACGCCGGAGGAAGGCGCTCCGCCGCCGATCGCGACGCGAGCGAATGCGCTGCAGGCTGAATTCGCCGAGGCCGGCCATGACGATGCCGACGGCCTGCTGGCGCTGCACGCCGACCAGGTCCTGCGCTCGGCCCATGAGAGCATGCTGCCGCAGGTCCAGCCGCGACGCCGCGGCGAGATCGAGCCCGAGCGTGCGGTCGCCCAGGCCAAGCTGATCGACGCCGAAACCGTCTCCGACGCGATGATCTGGCTGAAGCCGAAGGAGCGCATGGTCGTGCTACACGACCGGGCCCTGCTCGGCCTGCTCGCCAATCTGCCCGAGGGCCCGGCCCATGCCGGCGCCGAGGCGCCGGCCCGGTAACGACCGGGTTCGTTCCTCAGCCCTGCTCGAACACGATCGCGCAGCCGCGCGCGCCGGCGGCCGGAACGATGATCCGGCGCTCTGAGCGGCGGTGCTCGACGCCCTGGCGCGCCAGCCTCTCTTCGATCGCGGCCAGCTCCGGCACCGTGACGGCGAAACCGGCAAAATGCGGCATTCCCGCCGCGGATTCGACAGCGCCGAATGCCAACTCGGCAGCTCTGGGCGTGAGCACCTCGATGCGGCCGCGCGGCAGATCGAAACGCAGGCCGCCATCTGCCGTCGCAATCGCCGCCGCCCCGGAAAAGCCCGAGAGGAAGTCGCGCTGCGCCAGCGGCTCAGCTGCGACCATGAAGGTCGCCGCAAGCCCGCTCGCGCCGTTGTCGTGCTGCTGGAAGACCGGGTTCCAGAAGTTCTGCGGCTCATGCTGCTGGCAGACGAAGAAGGCACATTCGCGCGCCGCCGGATTCTCGGTGAAGGCCAGGCTGAAGGCGACGCGAACCTGCGAGCCGTCGGGACGCTTTGCCTGCCGCTCGAAGAAGAAGGGCTCGAAATCGCCGATTCCCGCCTGCCTGAAGCGCTCTGCGTCGGCGCGGGAATCCTGGCTTTCGAGCACGAGCATCGACATGCCCTCTCCTCGCGCCAGGGCGTCGCGGACGAAGGCGCCGAAGGAGAACAGGCGCTGGCCATGGGGCGGAATCGCCGTGCCGTCGCCGACCGTGATCAGTTCGAGGAAGGCGCCGGGAAACTGGACGATGCGGTTCTCGGTTCCCCAGGGATGGCGATTGCGCGCGCCGACCCGGAAACCCAGGCGAGTGTAGAAGTCGCCCGCCGCGTCGAGATCGGCCACGCCGATCACGAGATGGTCGAGGCCGCGCGAAGGCAAAGACTGGTTCATGGTTGGCTGGGCTCGCAAAGGCAGGGCGGACGATTCGCGCCATGATAGCGCATCGCTCGCGCCGGACGCTCCCGATCCTAGCCCTCGATGAAATGCGGCACGAAGCGCGAGGTGTTCTTGGTGATCGGCGTCGCATCCTCGCGGATGCCGAGGCCGCAGGGCTGCGAAGCGACCAGCCAGGACCCGAGCACCGGATAGTTCCCGTCGAAGTTCGGCAGCATCGCCGTCGCCTGCAGCACGAAGCCCTCGGCCCCGTAGGGACCGTCGTCGCTGTCGCGCACAGTGCCGTCCTCGACCAGCGTCACATTGGCGCCCTCCCGCGAATAGAGCGGCTTGCGGACATGGCTGGCGCCGAGCTCGGCACTGCGCGGATCGCCTTCGAAGAAGGCCGGCAGCAGATTGGGGTGGCCGGGCGCCATCTCCCAGAGATAGGGCAGCAGGCCCTTGCTCGAGACCAGCGCCTTCCAGGGCGGCTCGACGAAGCGGCAGCGCGAGCCGGCGAGCGCTCCGGCATATTGCTCGCGAAACAGCCATTCCCAGGGATAGAGCTTGAACAGCGTCTCGATCGGCAGGCTGGCGCCATCGCAGAAGCGCCCATCGGCAAGCAGGCCGATCTCTTCGATGAAGGTGAAACGCGCATCGATCCCGGCCTGCGTCGCGCAGTCGATCAGGTAGTCGACCGTGCCCTTGTCCTCGGCGCTGCCGTCGACGCAGGTGAAGTGCATGCGCTCGGGCGCCGGCTCGCGGAGTTGGCCGAAGGCCGCGACCAGCCGCTCGTGCAGCGAGTTGAACTGGTCGCACCCGCGCGAGAGCCTGCCCTGCGCCATCGCCTGTTCGAGCCAGTCCCATTGCACCACGGCGGCCTCGAACAACGAGGTCGGCGTGTCGGCATTGTATTCGAGGAGCTTCGCCGGGCCCTTGCCGTCATAGGCGAAGTCGAGCCGGCCATAGAGGTTCCGGTCGCCGCGCTGCCAGCTGTCGCGGATCAGCTGCCATTGTGCCTCCGGCACGGCGAGCCGGCGCATGATTTCCTCGTCGGCGATGGCACGCTCGACGAAGCCGAAGCAGAGCTCCTCGATCGCCGCACTCGGCGCCTCGATGTCGTCCTCGATCTGCCGCAGCGTGAAGCCGTAGGCGACGCTCTCGTCCCAATAGGTTTCGCCGTCGATCGTATGGAAGGCGAAGCCGAGCCGTTCGACCTGGGCCTGCCAGTCCGGGCGGGGAGACAGGGAAAGCCGGCGCATGGTCAGGACGAGGAGTGGGAGGAATAGGAGCGCGAGCTGGAGCCGAAGCCGCCGCGCGAGGCGACGCTGGGGGTGCTCGCCATCCCGGTCGACGAGATGTTGCGGGCGACCATCGCCTGCCCCGAGGCGGTGGTGTAGGCCCGCGAGCGGCTGCTGCTGCCGCCATAATAGCCGCCGCTGGACGATGATGACGAGGAGGAGCTTCGGGCCGGCTGCTCGCATTCCGGGCGTCCCGAACCGGGCTGCCGCGTTCCCGGCGGACAGGCCGAACTGGTCGGCGGCAACAGCGGCTGGGCCGCGCCGCCGCCGGACATGAACTGCCGCGCCAGCATGATGCCCGCGAGCGCGGGAATGGCGACCTGCGCCCCGTTCCAGACCGCGCTCTGGCAGCCGCCGCTGCCATATTCCTGCTCGCAGGCGGCCGTGCTGCCGAATTTCTTGGCCTCGCGCAGATGGTTGGCGGAAGCCTCGTTGAAGCGCTGCTCGCACTGGCTCGCGGTCAGCTGGTTGGCGGCACGGCACTCCGCGACGTTGTTGTAGATCAGCGAATCGTCGGTCTCGCCGCCGGAGAGCGACCAGTAGCTCGCCACGAGCACGACACCCGCCGCGGCCAGGCCGATCTGGGTCGAGCGCTTCATGCCGGCCTCCTCACTCGGTCATGCTGGCGGCAGCCAGGGTACCGCTGACGATGGCGATCACGGCCAGCATCGCGGCCGAGGGGATCCGATCCTCCTCGATCTTGCGCGAGAGCTCCGGGATCACGATGCGTGCGAAGCCATAGGCACCGAACTGGATCAGCATGGCGATGACCGCCCAGATCACCAGGTCGGGAATGCTGCTGGCCTGCTCGATGGCCTTTTCCAGCGGCACGGAGAAGCCGACGACATTGCCGCCGAAGGCGATCGCGGCGGAAAGGTTGCCGTTGCGGATCAGCGCGATCTCGTCATGGGCGGTGAGGCGCAGATAGGCCACCGCGAACCCTGCGATCAGGGCAAAGCCGACGCAGAAATAGAGCAGGAACGCCGGCAAACCGGTCATCGAGATCGTCATGCCGCCCCCCGCGAAAGCCCAAGCCTTGTGAGCTCACTATACGGAAGCGACAGGGATGCGCCAGAGTGTCGCAGGCGATGGATGGTCGAGACGAGGCGAGCCATGGAAACCCAGATGCAGCAACGAGATGCGCACTGCTCTTGCGGCGCTCTGAGCCTGATCTGCTCGGGAGATCCTGTCAGCGTCTCGCTCTGCCACTGCCGCGAATGCCAACGGCGCACGGGCAGCACCTACGGGATCGCAGCGTTCTTTCCGCGCGAGAATGTCAGGGTTGAGGGGCGGACGGCTGCCTATCGACGACAGGCGGACAGCGGCTACGCCGTGACGCAGCATTTTTGCCCGGGCTGCGGCAGCACGGTGTTCTGGGAGCCTGCGCGCAAGCCCGACATGATCGCGGTCGCCGTGGGCGCCTTCGCCGATCCCGATTTCCCGGCGCCCGGCAAGCAGGTCTACGCAGAACACCGGCACCGTTGGGTCACGGTGCCGGAGTAACCTGACTCAGTATCGGGAGATGCCCGAACCGCTCCTCAGAACAGGCGGCTCTGCACCACCGCCGCCTCGATGAAGCTGGCGAAGAGCGGATGCGGCTCGAAGGGCCGCGACTTCAGCTCGGGATGGTACTGCACGCCGATGAACCAGGGATGGTCTGCATACTCGACCGTCTCCGGCAGAAGCCCGTCGGGCGAAACGCCGCTGAAGCGCAGACCGCGCGCCTCGAGCTGCTGGCGGTAGCCCATATTGACCTCATAGCGATGGCGATGCCGCTCCGAGATCTCGGTCGAGCCATAGATCTTGGCGATCTTGGTATCGCCCGACAGATGCGAGGCATAGGCACCTAGCCGCATCGTGCCGCCGAGATCACCGCCCGCGGCGCGCTGCTCCAGCTCGTTGCCCCGCATCCATTCGGTCATCAGGCCGACCACGGGCTCATCCGTCGGCCCGAACTCGGTCGAGTTCGCGCCCTCGATTCCGGCCAGCGAGCGGGCCGCCTCGATCACCGCCATCTGCATGCCGAAGCAGATGCCGAAATAGGGCACCTTCCGCTGCCTTGCGAAGGTCGCCGCCTTGATCTTGCCTTCGGCGCCGCGATGGCCGAAGCCGCCGGGCACAAGGATGCCGTGGACATGCTCCAGGAAGGGGGTCGGGTCCTCCTTCTCGAAGACCTCGGACTCGATCCAGTCGAGATTGACCTTCACCCGGTTGGCGATGCCGCCATGGGTCAGCGCCTCGATCAGGGACTTATAGGCGTCCTTCATTCCGGTGTACTTGCCGACGATGGCGATGGTGACCTCGCCCTCGGGGCTCTTCACGCGCTCGGAGATGCGGCGCCAGTTGCCGAGGTCGGGCTCCGGCCCGGCTTCCATGCCGAAGGCCGCAAGCACCTCGTTGTCGAGGCCCTCGGCATGATAGGAGAGCGGCACGTCGTAGATCGACGACACATCGCGGGCCTCGATCACCGCCGTCTCGCGCACATTGCAGAACAGCGCGAGCTTGCGGCGCTCCTCGCGCGGAATCTCGCGATCGGTGCGGCAGAGCAGGATGTCGGGCTGGATGCCGATCGAGCGCAGCTCGGCGACCGAATGCTGCGTCGGCTTGGTCTTCAGCTCGCCGGCGGTCGGGATATAGGGCAGCAGCGTCAGATGCAGGAAGATGCACTGGCCGCGCGGCAATTGCTGGTTGGTCTGGCGGATCGCCTCGAGGAAGGGCAGGCTCTCGATGTCGCCGACAGTGCCGCCGATCTCGACCAGCACAAAATCATAGCCCTCATTGCCGGAGAGCACGAATTCCTTGATGGCGTTGGTGACGTGCGGAATGACCTGGATCGTCGCGCCGAGATAGTCGCCCCGGCGCTCGCGCGTCAGGATGTCCATGTAGATGCGGCCGGTGGTGATGTTGTCGCCCTTGTTGCAGGGCCGGCCGGTGAAGCGCTCGTAATGACCGAGATCCAGATCGGTCTCGGCTCCGTCATCGGTGACGAAGACCTCGCCATGCTGATACGGGCTCATCGTGCCCGGATCGACATTGAGGTAGGGGTCGAGCTTGCGCAGGCGGACCGTATGGCCACGTGCCTGCAGAAGGGCTGCGAGAGCCGCCGACGCCAGGCCTTTGCCGAGCGAGGACACCACGCCGCCGGTGATGAAAACATACCGCGTCATGGGAGGTCACCTTTAACGCCAAGATTGCGATTCGCTAAGCGCGCCGACGAGGGTCGGACCTGCGCTGCATGCTTGTCCACAAAAGAGCAAGGCCGGTTTCCCGGCACTTCCCCCTCAAAAGAGAAGGGCCGGTTTCCCGGCCCCTGCCCTGTTCCGATCACTGTCCCGGCGCTGCCGGGGTCGGCGGCTGCGAACCGCCAGGATTCTGCATCTGCCGCAGCTGGTCGAGGACGCCGCCGGCATTGGGAGCCGAAGGCGCGCTCGGCGCGGCCGGAGTCGTGGCGCCCGGAGCCGGCGCGCCGTCGATGATCGAACGCTGGGTCCGGCCATGGGTCGCGAGCACGGCCAGCGTGAGCGAGGTGATGAAGAACAGGCCCGCCAGGATCGCCGTCGCGCGCGTCAGCGCGTTGGCCTGGCCGCGACCGGTCATGAAGCCGCCGACGCCACCGCCGCCACCCGAGCCCATGCCGAGGCCGCCGCCCTCCGAGCGCTGGAGCAGGACGACGCCGACGAGCGCGATCACGATGATCAGGTGGATGACGATGAGAACGTTCTGCATGGCTCACGAAATGGGTATGGCGTGCACGTTCGCCAAGATGGGCGATCCGGCACGGATCCGCGTTTTCGGCGGTGCCCATAGCATGGGCATGCGCAATGCACCACCGGCGATTTCAGCAGATTCGCTTCAGCCGCAGGCGCGGGCGATCCCCAGGAAATCCTCGGCCTTGAGGCTGGCGCCGCCGACGAGGGCACCGTCGACGTCCGCCACGCCCATCAGCTCGGCGGCGTTGGACGGCTTGACCGAGCCGCCATAGAGCAGCCTGACGCTGGCAGCCGCCGCCTTGCCGAGGATGCGGCCGAGATCGGCGCGGATCGCGGCATGCATCTCGGCAACATCGGCGGTGGTCGGCGTCAGCCCGGTGCCGATCGCCCAGACCGGCTCATAGGCGACGACCAGCGTCGCGCCGGTCGAGCCCTCGGGCACCGAGCCGCGCAGCTGCTTCTTGACCACGGCGAGTGCCTTGCCGGCCTCGCGCTCGTCCTTGGTCTCGCCGACGCAGACGATCGGCACCAGCAGCGCCGCCTGGGCCGCCTGGGCCTTGGCCTTGACCGTGGCATCGCGCTCGCCATGCAGGGTGCGGCGCTCGGAGTGGCCGACGATGGCGTACTGCGCGCCCGCATCGGCGAGCATCGCAGCCGAGACCTCGCCGGTGAAGGCGCCGCTTTCGCGCAGGCTGCAATCCTGGCCGCCGGTGGCGATGCGCGAGCCGATCAGCGCGGCAGTCATGGGATAGAGCAGCGTCGCGGGCGGGCAGATGGCAAGGTCGACCTTCGTCCGCAGGGCGCCGTCATGGCCGCGCGCGATCTCCGCGGCGATGCCGAGATCTGCCTTGAGACCGTTCATCTTCCAGTTGCCCGCCACCAGCGGCTTGATGCTTGCCGTCACGCCCATTCTCCAATTTGCCTGCAAGGGGACTAGCAACGCCGCGAACGGTTCGCAATCACATGCGAGAGCCGGTGATTGCCGAGCCGGGCCTCTGTTCCTATAAGCGGCGCGCAAGTGCGCCGTCGCCGACAGGACAGGAAGATAGCAAGATGATGATGCAGGGCATCCGCAAGGCGGGGCAAAGCCTGGTCGGCAAGCTCCTGATTGCCTTGATGTTCGGGTTCCTGATCTTTTCCTTCGCGATCTGGGGCATCGGCGACATCTTCCAGGGCTATGGCCGCAATGCCGTCGCGATGATCGGCAAGCGCGAGATCACCATCGAGCAGATGCGCACGGCCTATCAGAACGAGGTCCAGTTGCTGACGCGTCAGCAGCGGCGCCAGATCACGCCCGAAATGGCTCGCGCGATCGGCCTCGACCAGCGCGTCCTGTCGCGGCTGATCACCGAGGCGACGCTCGATCAGGTCGGCGACCGGATGGGCCTCGCCGTCTCCGACGACACGGTCCGCGACGTGATCTTCAACGACCCGAATATGAAGAATGCCGCCGGCGCCTTCGATCGCAACCGCTTCAACGAGCTGCTGCGGGCGATCGGCCTGACCGAGCAGGCCTTCGTGCGCGAGCAGCGCGCGGCGACGATGCGCCAGGAGCTCGCCGAGATGGTGATCGGTGGCATCTCCGCCCCGGTCGCCCTCCAGGAGCTCGGCCACCGGCTTCGCAACGAGCGGCGCGACGTCGCCTATGCGGTGATTCCCGAGACGGCGGCTGGCGAGATCGCCGCCCCCGCCGAAGACGTGCTCAAGCGCTATTTCGAGGAGCGTAAGACGTCCTTCCGGGCTCCGGAGTTCCGCAGCGCCAATGTGTTGGCACTGACGGCGGATACACTCGCCGATCCGGCCAAGGTCTCCGAGGCGGACGCCAAGGCCCATTACGAGACGGTCAAGACCCAGCGCTACGGCTCGCCCGAGCGCCGCACGATCCAGCAGATCGCCTTCCCGAGCATGGAGGAGGCGCAGGCCGCCAAGGCAAGGATCGACGCCGGAGAGACCTTCGAGGCGATCGCCGCCGCCCGCAACATCGCCGAGGCCGACCTCGCGCTCGGCACCTTCGCTCGCGAAGGCCTGTTCGACCCGGCGGTGCGCGATGCCGCCTTCGCCCTCGCCCAGGCAGCGGTCAGCGCGCCGGTCCAGGGCGGCTTCGGCCCGGTGCTGCTGCGTGTCACCGAGATCGAGCCGGCGCGCCTCAAGAGCTTCGAGGAAGTTGCAGACGAGGTCCGCAAGGAGGTCGCGACCAGCAAGGCTGCGGCCCTGATGACCGAGCTCCACGACAAGATCGAGGACCAGCGCGCCTCGGCCCGGCCGCTCTCCGAGATCGCCCAGGAGTTCGGGATGACCATCCGGCCGCTCGGACCGGTCGATTCCGGCCTGCGCAAGCCCGACGGCACGCAGGACGCCCAGCTCCCCGGCGGCAGCGCCACGCTGACCGCGATCTTCGGCTCGGATATCGGTGTCGACAACGAGGCGATCCGCCTGCCCAATAACGGCGGCTATGTCTGGTTCGAGGTCACCAAGATCGATCCGCCGCGCGATCGCAGCTTCGACGAGGTCAAGGCCGAGGTCGAGCGTCAGTGGCGCGCCGACGAGGTCTCCACCAAGCTCGCCGCCAAGGCGCGCGAACTGATCCAGCGCCTAGATGCGGGGGAAGCCTTCGCAACGGTGGTGACCGCCGCCGGCCTCAAGCCCGAGGAGGCGAACGGCCTCGGCCGCCAGGACCAGAGCGATGCCCTGCCCCAGAACGTCGTCTCGCTGATCTTCGGCACGCCGGTCGGCAAGAGCGCCTCGGCCTCGGTCGATGGAGCAGGCCGCATCCTGTTCCAGGTCAAGGCGGCGACGGTGCCCCCCTATATGCGCACCACCGAAGAAGCTGAGAACTTCGTGCGCCTGTTCACCTCGAGCGTGAGCGACGACGTCCTGACCCAGTACGTCCGCAAGCTGCAGAAGGATCTCGGGGTCACGCTGAACCAGGCCGCCTTCCGCAACGCGACCGGCGGCACGCAGAACTGAGAGTTCCGAGCATGGCGTCGGCCTTCGACCTCGAACGTTTCACCGCCGCCTACGACGCCGGCCAGCCCCAGCTGGTGACGCTGAGCCTCGTCGGCGACTGCGAGACGCCCGTCGCGGCCTTCATGAAGCTGCGCCATGCCGGCAAGGGGCCGGCCTTCCTGCTCGAATCGGTCGAGGGCGGCGCGGTGCGCGGGCGCTACTCGATGATCGGGCTGGAGCCCGACCTGATCTGGCGCTGCCATCACGGCCAGAGCGCGCTGTGCCGGCCGGCGCTCGGAGATGCCTTCCTTCCGGACGCCCGCCCAGCCTTCGAGAGCCTGCGCTCGCTGCTCGCCGAAAGCGCCATCCCCGATCAGGATGGGCTGCCGCCGATGGCGGCAGGCGTGTTCGGCTATCTCGGCTACGACATGGTGCGCCTGATGGAGCGCCTGGCGGAACCGAAGGAAACCGGCGTCGGCGTTCCCGACGCGATCCTGATGCGGCCGACGCTGATGGTGGTCTTTGACTCTGTGCGCGACGAGATCACCGTGGTGACACCGGTGCGGCATCAGCCTGGGGTGTCGGCGCGGATCGCCCATGAGCAGGCGCAGGAGCGGCTCGAGGCGGTGGTCAGCGCGCTGGAATCCCCTCTGCCCGCCGAAGCCGGGGTCGACATTGCCGGGCTCTCCCATCCCGAGCCGGTCTCGAACACCAGCGAGGCCGAGTACGAGGCGATGGTGCTGAAAGCGCAGGAGTACATCCGCGCCGGCGACATTTTCCAGGTCGTGCTGTCGCAGCGTTTCGAAGCGCCTTTCGAGCTGCCGCCCTTTGCGCTCTACCGGGCGCTGCGCCGGATCAATCCGGCGCCGTTCCTCTGCTATCTCGACTTCGAAGACTTCCAGATCGTCTGCTCCAGTCCGGAGATTCTGGTCCGGATGCGCGACGGCAACGTCACCATCCGCCCGATCGCCGGCACCCGTCCACGCGGCGCGACGCCCGCCGCCGACGCCGCCCTGGCGGAAGATCTGCTGGCCGATCCGAAGGAGCGCGCCGAGCATCTGATGCTGCTCGACCTCGGCCGCAACGATGTCGGCCGGGTCGCCGAGATCGGCAGTGTGCGCGTCACCGATTCGTTCTTCATCGAGCGCTACAGCCAGGTGATGCACATCGTCTCGAACGTCGAGGGCCGCCTCGCCCCGCAGCATGACGCGCTCTCGGCGCTGATCGCCGGTTTCCCGGCCGGCACCGTCTCCGGCGCGCCGAAGGTCCGGGCGATGGAGATCATCGACGAGCTGGAGAAGGACCGCCGCGGCGCCTATGCCGGCTGCATCGGCTATTTCGGCGCCAATGGCGAGATGGACACCTGCATCGTCCTGCGCACCGCCGTCGTCCAGGACAGGCGCATGCAGGTCCAGGCCGGCGCCGGCATCGTCTATGATTCCAACCCGGCCTCCGAGCAGACCGAGTGTGTCAACAAGGCCAAGGCGCTGTTCAAGGCCGCGGAGGAAGCCGTGCGCTTCGCCGCGCGCAGCCGCCGCGGGCAGTGAGCTGCGCCGTTCGTCATATGCGCCCGCACCGGCGAGCCATGCGGCCAACTCACTTGCACGCCGCGATTTTGGCCGCGCATAGTGGCCCAAGTCGAGGCCACGGCCCCTGATATTGGGTTTTTCTGACTGGCCCGCACGGCAATCACAACCGGCCCTGCCCCGCTGCCGAGGAATGAAGTCAGCACGGTGGGCACCGGCAACCGATGGAGAGAACACCATGCGTTTGCGCGCAACCATGATCGGCAGCGGTCTTGCCCTGGCGCTTCTGGCCGGGACGGCCGCGTTCGCGCAGCAGGCCCAGCAGAAGGTGACGGTCGCGGTCACCGCCATTGTCGAGCATCCGGCGCTCGATGCCGCGCGCGACGGCGTCAAGAAGGCGCTGGAGGAGGCCGGCTACAAGGACGGGACCAACCTGACCTTCCGCTATGAATCGGCTCAGGGCTCGCCGGCGACGGCAGCGCAGATCGCCCAGAAATTCGCCGGCGAGAACCCGAACGTGATCGTCGCGATCGCGACCCCTTCCGCCCAGGCGATGGTGACGGCGACACAGACGATTCCGGTGGTCTTCACCGCCGTGACCGACCCGGTCGCAGCCCAGATCGTCAAGGACCGCAAGGCGCCCGGTGGCAACGTCACCGGCATCTCCGACTTCTCGCCGCTCGAAGCCCAATTCGACCTGATCAAGGAACTGGTGCCCGCGGCCAAGAAGATCGGCGTCGTCTTCAATCCCGGCGAGGCCAACAGCGTCGCGCTGCTCAACGCCGTCAAGGCGCTGGCGCCGGCTCGCAGCCTCCAGATCGTCGAAGCCTCGGCCGGCCGCACGGCTGATGTCTCCGCCGCAGCGCAGAGCCTCGTCGGCAAGGTCGATGCGATCTATCTGCCGACCGACAACACCATCATCTCGGCGCTCGGCACCGTGCTCGCCGTCGGCGCCGACAACAAGCTGCCGGTCTTCACCGGCGACACCGAGTCGGTCCAGAAGGGCTCGGTCGCCTCGATCGGCTTCGACTATTTCCAGGTTGGCGTTGAGACGGGAGCGGTGGTCGTTCGCGTCCTCAAGGGCGAAAAGCCCGGCACCATTCCGGTTGCCAATGCCAGCGGCAGCAACCTCGTGATCAACGCCAAGGCCGCCGCCGCCATGGGCGTGACCGTTCCGCCGGCCGTGCTGGCGCGCGCCAAGCAGGTCATCAACTGACGTGAGGCGGGGGGGGACACCTCCACCAGCGCCCCCCATCCACCCCCCTTCCGTTTTCGCCAA